>NZ_JAUCZF010000010.1 GCF_030373245.1 Hydrogenophaga sp. | reverse complement strand
GGCATGCAAACCGCGGGCCAGAATTGAGGCTCAGCGGAGTTTTTCAACACAATAGCTGCATAGCAGTAGTTGACGAGGGAAGGGATGGAACTAGCGAGGCCGCGCAGCCCGCCCTGGCACCAACACCCTGAAGCAGTCGTCCTCACTGGCTCTGATCCTCAGCGAATTCGAGATTCTCTTGCCACGGAACCGGCCTGGTGATTCGAACGGCCGCGTCTGAACCGTTCCCTTCGTGCTTCTATCTCGTAGCTGACGCCCGGCCCGGTAGGTCAGTCGCACTAACTAGCGACCGCCAGACCAAAAAATCGGCCGGGGCAGCACCTCCCAGAGATGTAACGCAAACCTACATCGCCAACCTTGGGCTTTCGTGCTTCCCTAGGCGAAGTAGGTCAGTCGCACTAACTAGCGACCGCCAGTCGCAGCACTGTGGCGCGAGTCGCACTTACTCTGGCGCCCTACGCCTACAACGCTCATCAAACGTCGATATTCCCCGCCCGCAGCGCATTGCTCTCGATGAAATCGCGCCGCGGTTCAACCTCGTCGCCCATGAGCATGGTGAACACGCGGTCGGCTTCGATTGCGTCGTCGATCTGCACGCGCAGCAGGCGGCGCACGGTGGGGTCCATGGTGGTTTCCCAGAGCTGGGCCGGGTTCATTTCGCCCAGGCCTTTGTAGCGCTGGCGGCTGGTGGTGCGCTCGGCTTCCGAGATCAGCCATTGCATGGCCACTCGGAAGTCGCTCACCTTTTCTTCCTTCTGTTTGTCGCCTTCGCCGCGCATGACCTTGGCGCCTTCGCCGAGCAGGCCGCGGAAGGTTTCCGCGGCGGTGGCGAGCGCGCCGTAGTCGGCGCCGTGCACGAAGTCCTGCGTGATGACGCTGCTCTTGATGTTGCCGTGGTGGCGGCGGCTGATGCGCAGAATGGGTTTGTCGGTGCGCGCGTCAAACTCGCCCGCCACCTCGGCGGGCACGCCGGTGGTGCTGAGCTCGCGCAGCTTGGCCTGCAGCGCGATGGCGCTGGCTTCGGCCTCTTCCACCGTGTCGAGCTTGATGCTCACGCCGTCGGCCATGGCGCGCAGCGCCTCGGCATCCATGAAGTTGGACAGGCGGGCGATCACGTTTTCTGCCACCTGGTGCTTGCGTGCCAGCGAGTCGAGCGTGTCGCCTTCGAGCACGGTGTTGATCGCCCCGCCGGTGGACACTTTCGCGTCTTTCAGCGCGATGCGAAGGAGGAACCCGTCGAGCGCCGCCCCGTCTTTCAGGTACAGCTCTTCCTTGCCGGCCTTCACCTTGTAGAGCGGTGGCTGCGCGATGTAGATGTGGCCGCGCTCGACCAGCTCGGTCATCTGGCGGTAGAAGAAGGTGAGCAGCAGGGTGCGGATGTGGGCGCCGTCCACGTCGGCGTCGGTCATGATGATGATGCGGTGGTAGCGCAGCTTGGCCACATCGAAATCGTCTTTGCCGTCGCTGTTGCCGCCCTCGCCGCCGGCCTTGCCGATGCCGGTGCCCAGGGCGGTGATCAGTGTCAGGATTTCATTGCTGGTCAGCAGCTTTTCATAGCGCGCTTTTTCGACGTTGAGGATCTTCCCGCGCAGCGGCAGGATGGCTTGAAATTTGCGATCGCGACCCTGCTTGGCTGAGCCACCAGCGGAGTCGCCCTCCACGATGTAGATCTCGCACAGCGCCGGGTCTTTTTCCTGGCAGTCGGCCAGCTTGCCAGGCAGGCCCATGCCGTCGAGCACGCCTTTGCGGCGCGTCATTTCGCGCGCCTTGCGCGCGGCTTCGCGGGCGCGAGCGGCTTCGACGATCTTGCCGCAGATGATCTTGGCGTCGTTCGGCCGCTCCTGCAGGTAGTCGGTGAGCAGGCGGCTCACGATGTCTTCCACCGGGCCGCGCACTTCGCTGGAGACCAGCTTGTCCTTGGTCTGGCTGCTGAACTTGGGCTCGGGCACCTTCACGCTCAGCACGCAGCACAGGCCTTCGCGCATGTCGTCACCGGTGACCTCGACCTTGGCCTTCTTGGCGAACTCGTTCTCTTCGATGTACTTGTTGATCACGCGCGTCATGGCCGCGCGCAGGCCGGTCAGGTGGGTGCCGCCATCGCGCTGCGGGATGTTGTTGGTGAAGCAGAGCACTTGTTCGTTGTAGCCGCTGTTCCACTGCATGGCCACTTCCACGCCGATGTTGGTGCCCTGATCGCTGGCGCGGTCGCCCATGGCGTGGAACACGTTGGGGTGCAGCGTGGTCTTGCCCTTGTTGATGAAGTCCACAAAACCCTTGACGCCACCGGCGCCGGAGAAGTCGTCTTCCTTGCCGCTGCGCTCGTCTTTCAGGCGGATGCGCACGCCGTTGTTCAGGAACGAGAGTTCGCGCAGGCGCTTGGACAGGATTTCGTAATGGAAATCGTTGTTCTCTTTGAAGATGTCGGTGTCGGGCAGGAAGTGCACCTCGGTGCCGCGTTTGTCGGTCGGGCCGATGATTTTCATCGGTGAGATTTCCACGCCGTCTTTCGTTTCGACGATGCGGTTCTGCACGAAGCCGCGCGCAAACTCGATCTGGTGCACCTGGCCCTCGCGCCGCACGATCAGGCGCAGCCAGATGGACAGCGCGTTGACGCAACTCACGCCCACGCCGTGCAGGCCGCCCGAGACCTTGTAGCTGTTCTGGTTGAACTTGCCGCCAGCGTGCAGTTCGGTGAGCGCGATCTCGGCCGCCGAGCGCTTGGGCTCGTGCTTGTCGTCCATCTTCACGCCGGTGGGAATGCCGCGGCCGTTGTCGGTGACGCTGATCGAGTTGTCGGTGTGGATGGTCACCACGATGTCATCGCAGTGGCCGGCCAGCGCTTCGTCGATGGAGTTGTCGACCACCTCGAACACCAGGTGGTGCAGGCCAGTGCCGTCGGACGTGTCGCCGATGTACATGCCCGGGCGCTTGCGCACCGCTTCCAGGCCTTCCAGGATCTGGATCGCGCCCTCGCCATAACCCTCGCTCGCGCCTGCCTGGTGGGCGTCGATGGTGGGCTGGAAATTGGAGCTCTGGCTGCTCGCCTCGCCGGTGTTGACGGATTCGGCGGGCTTGTTTTCGTCGGACATAGGAGGCTTTTCTGGTTCGCTAGAAACGCCAAACCCGCTGGGGAGCGGGTTGGCTTTTGGGAGCAGGTGACGCTGTGGCGTCAGATCCGCATGGGCATGACCACGTACTTGAAGGCGTTGTCGTCGGGGTTGGTCACCAGGGCGGAGCTGTTGCCGTCGGACAGTTCGATGCGCACCATTTCCTGGCTCATGTTTTGCAGCGCGTCGATCAGGTAGGTGACGTTGAAGCCGATCTCGATCGTGTCGCCGCTGTAGTCCACATCGAGCTCGTCCACTGCTTCTTCCTGCTCGGCATTGCTGGAGGCCACGCGCAGTGAGCCTGGCTCGATGTTCAGGCGCACGCCCTTGAACTTCTCGCTCGTCATGATGGCGGTGCGCTGCAGCGAGGCCAGCAGCGGCACGCGGCCGAGTGTCACGATGTTTTTGTGGTTCTTCGGAATCACGCGGTTGTAGTCGGGGAACTTGCCCTCGACCAGCTTGGTGACGAATTCCATGCCGTCGAAGCTGAACTTGGCCTGGTTGGCGGCGAACTGCATCTCGATCGCGCCCTCTTTGTCCGACAGCAGGCGCTGCAGCTCGATCACGGTCTTGCGCGGCAGGATCACCTCCTGCTTGGGCACTTCCACTTCCAGCGCCGACGAGGCAAATGCCAGCCGGTGGCCGTCGGTGGCCACCAGGCTGAGCTGCTTGCCTTCGGCCACGAACAGGATGCCGTTGAGGTAGTAGCGGATGTCGTGCACTGCCATGGAAAACGACACCTGGCTCAGCAGGCTCTTGAGCGTTTTCTGCGGCACGCTGAATGCGGGGCCGAAGCTGGCCGATTCCTGCACCAGCGGAAAGTCTTCAGCCGGCATGCTTTGCAGCGTGAAGCGGCTTTTGCCACCCTTGAGAATGAGCTTGCCGCCGGTGGATTCCAGGCTGACGGTCTGGTCGGCCGGCATGGTGCGCAGGATGTCGATCAGCTTGCGCGCGCCCAGGGTGGTGGCGAAGTTGGCGCTGTCGCCGTCGAGCTCGGCCGTGGTCCGGATCTGGATTTCCAGGTCGCTGGTGGTGAGCTGCACCTGGGAGCCGGTCTTGCGCAGCAGCACATTGGCCAGGATCGGCAGCGTGTGGCGGCGCTCGACAATGCCGGCTACCGATTGCAGCGAGGCCAGTACCTTGTCCTGGGTAGATTTGAAAACGATCATGTCGGGCTCTTTCGTCTCTGGTGAGCTGGGTGCGCGCCAGAGGCGCGTCTGTTGTTATGGATGGCCGGCCAAGGCCAAACTCCTCTATTTTCCTCTTTTTACAGAGGGTCGATCAAAGCACCGGTGCGGGTAGGTGTTCATCCTTTGAGCGTCTGCTCCAGCACGTGCAGCTGCTGGTTCAACTCGTTGTTCTGCAGCCGCTCGGCGCCGATCTTGCGCACCGCGTGCAGCACCGTGGTGTGGTCGCGCCCGCCAAACAGCTCGCCGATCTCGGGCAGGCTTTTCTGGGTCAGCTCCTTAGCGAGAAACATGGCGATCTGGCGCGGGCGGGCGATGCTGGCCGGGCGCTTTTTGGAATACATGTCGGCGACCTTGATCTTGTAATAGTCCGCCACCGTCTTCTGGATGTTCTCCACGCCGATCTGCCGGTTCTGGATCGACAGCAGGTCTTTCAGGGCATCGCGGGCCAGCTGGATCGAAATCTCCTTCTGATTGAAGCGCGAATAGGCCAGGATCTTGCGCAGCGCGCCTTCGAGCTCGCGCACATTGGAGCGCACGTTTTTCGCCACGAAGAAGGCCACTTCTTCCGGCATCACGGCGTTTTCCACCGCCGCCTTGTTGATCAGAATCGCCACCCGCATCTCCAGCTCCGGGGGCTCGATGGCCACCGTCAGGCCGGAATCGAAGCGCGACACCAGGCGCTCGTGGATGTCGGCCAGGCCCTTGGGGTAGGTGTCGCTGGTCAGCACGATGTGGCTCTTGCGGGCCAGCAGCGCTTCGAAGGCGTTGAAAAACTCCTCTTGCGTGCGCTCCTTGTTGGCGAAGAACTGCACATCGTCGATCAGCAGCAGGTCGAGCGAGTGGTAACGCTCTTTGAACTCGTCAAAGGTCTTGCGCTGATACGCCTTGACCACATCCGACACAAACTGCTCGGCGTGGATGTAGAGAACCTTGGCCTGTGGGCGGTCGGCCAGCAGGTGGTTGCCGATGGCGTGCACCAGGTGAGTTTTGCCCAGGCCGACGCCGCCGTAGATGAACAGCGGGTTGTAGAGCTGGCCCAGGCTGCCCGCGACGTGAATCGCGGCGGCGCGTGCCATGCGGTTGGCCGAGCCCTCGACCAGCGTGGTGAAGGTCAGCGCCGGGTTCAGGCGCGTACGCGGGCCCGTGTGTGCCAGAGGCTCCACCGGAGCCAGATCGGGCAGCTCCGACAGCACCTGGTCTTGTACCGACCGCGAAGCAGGTGAAGTCTTGCTGGGGCCTTCACGCGGAGCAAGCACCAACTCCACAGTGACCGCGCTGCCCTGGTTGGCTTCCAGCAGAGCCGCGATTCGGCCGGCGTACTGGGTGCGGATCCAGTCGAGCTTGAAGCGGTTGGCCACGGCCAGCACCACCTTGGAGTGGTCGGGAGCGACCACCGCCGACAGCGGTCGAATCCAGGTGTTGAATTGCTGTTCCGGGATTTCCTGCGCCAGCTGGTCGACGCAGGTCGACCACAGCGAGCTGGGGTCAGCAGACGGCGAAATGGGGAGGGAGCCCTCGATCATGCGGGAGGCGGCGGCAAGGCTGTTGTTGTGGATAAAGGGCTTAGAGCGAGCCGGCGATTGTAGGCCCCTCGGTCACTTATCCACAACCCGGGTTGACCCCCTTGCGGACCCTTTGAGCGAGCGGCGGCCTGAAGTGACCTCGCAGGTCATCTGGCCAAGTGCTTGCCGCATCAGGCGTTTGTTTGCGATAATGGCGGGTTTCCCCGATTCCCCTTCAAGCACCATGAAACGCACTTACCAGCCCTCCAAGATCAAACGCGCCCGCACCCACGGCTTCCTCGTCCGCATGAAGACCCGTGGTGGCCGCGCCGTGATCAACGCCCGCCGCGCCAAAGGCCGCAAGCGCCTGGCCGTCTGAACCGACTGCAGCGCGTGACTGAGCGCCGACGGTCTTTGCCGGCGTCATGATGAATGCCGCAGGCGAGGCAGTTGTGGTTCAGCGCCTGAAGTCCCGACAGCAGTTCCAGGCCGTGATGTCGGGCGCCCCTGTGGCCAAAACACCCCATTTCGCCTTGCACCGTGCCGCGCTCGACACAGCCTCGGGGAATGTATCGCTGTTTCCGGTGGCCGATGCCTGGGTGGGTGTGTTGTTGCCCAAGCGCTGGGCGCGCAGAGCCGTGACGCGCAACGCCATCCGGCGCCAGATCTACGAGCTGGCCCGGGCACAGGCCGATCGCCTGCCGCGGGCGGCCTGGGTGGTGCGGCTGCGCAGCGAGTTCAGTCGCAAGCAGTTTGTGAGCGCATCTTCCGATCTCCTCAAGCGCGCGGTTCGCGCCGAACTCGAACTGTTGCTGGGTCGGGTGCTGACCCCGGTGGCAACCCGTCCGGAGTCGTTTCATGTTGTCTGACTGGCCCCGCCGTGGCCTGATCGGGCTGGTGAAGGCGTACCGCCTGCTGCTCAGCCCCTGGCTGGGCAACAGCTGCCGGTTTGAGCCCACTTGTTCGGTCTACGCGATTGGCGCGCTGGAGCGCCACGGTGCACTCTCGGGCAGTTACCTCACGATCAAACGGCTGGGCCGCTGCGGACCCTGGTGCGAAGGGGGTCACGATCCTGTGCCCGCCGAGTCCCCCGCGTTTTTTTCCCGCCTGATTTCTCCTTCCTCAGAAAAGAAGCACCCGTCATGAATGACATCCGTCGATCCATCCTGTGGGTGGTTTTTGGTTTCTCCATGGTGTTGATCTGGGACAAATGGCAGATCCACAACGGCAACGCGCCGACCTTTTTCCCCTCCTCGGCAGTGACTGCACCGCCGGCGAGCACTGCGGCCACGCCCGCGGCCAGCGCCAGCCTGCCCGCGGCTTTACCGGGTGGCGCGGCTGGTGCGCCAGGCGCTGCGCCCGATGGCGCACCGACGGCGGCGCAGGTGCGCCTCACCGTCACCACCGACGTGATGCGCCTGACCTTCAACAGCGAAGGAGGCTCGCTGATCGGTGCGCAGCTGCTGAAGCACGCCCAGGCCACCGGGTCGAGCAAGGACCAGGCGGTGGAGCCCTTCACCCTGCTGGAGCAGGCGGGTGATCGCATCTACATTGCCCAGACCGGGTTGATTGGCGGCAGTTTCCCGACCCACAAGACGCCCATGACCCTGGTGTCGACAGACACCGTGCTGGCCGATGGTCAGGACACCCTGGTGGTGCGCTTTGAATCGGCCGAGGTCGGTGGTGTGAGGCTGGTCAAGAGCTACACGCTGCGGCGCGGCGGCTATCTGATCGACGTGGCGCACGAGGTGACCAACAACAGCGGCCAGCCGGTCAGCCCCCAGCTCTATGTGCAGCTCGTGCGCGACGGCACCAAGCTCAGCAGCGACACGCCCTTTTACTCCACCTTCACCGGCCCGGCCGTCTACAGCGAGCAGCAGAAGTACCAGAAGGTCGAGTTTGCCGACATCGAAAAAGGCAAGGCCGAGTTCGTGAAGTCGGCCAGCGATGGCTACGTGTCCATGGTGCAGCATTATTTCGCCAGCGCCTGGCTGCTGGCCGACGGAGTGGCACGGGAAAACTTTGCGCGCAAGGTCGACAACAACCTGTTCGCCGTTGGCGCCATCACCGCCCTGCCCGCCATCGAGGCCGGCCAGACCCAGCGGATGGACTCGCGCCTGTTTGTCGGCCCACAGGACGAGAAGCTGCTCGAGTCCATCGCTCCCGGGCTGGAGCTGGTCAAGGATTACGGCTGGCTCACCATCCTGGCCAAGCCGCTGTACTGGCTGCTGGAGAAGATCCATGGCTTCGTGAACAACTGGGGATGGGCCATCGTGTTGCTGGTGGTGCTGATCAAAGCGGCCTTTTATTGGCTCAATGCCACCGCCTACCGCAGCATGGCCAAGATGAAGGCGATCAACCCGCGCATCATGGAAATGCGGGAGCGCCTCAAGAGCAACCCGCAGCAGATGCAGCAGGAGATGATGAAGATCTACCGGGAAGAGAAGGTCAACCCGCTGGGTGGCTGTCTGCCCATCATGATTCAGATCCCGGTGTTCATTGCGCTGTACTGGGTTCTGCTGTCCAGTGTAGAGATGCGCAACGCGCCCTGGGTGGCCTGGATCCACGACCTGTCCTCGCCCGACCCGTTCTACATCCTGCCGCTGGTGATGGCCGTGACCACGCTGATCCAGACCGCGCTCAACCCGCTGCCACCCGATCCGCTGCAGGCCAAGCTGATGTGGATGATGCCGCTGGTGTTCTCCGTCATGTTCTTCTTCTTCCCGGCCGGCCTGGTGCTGTACTGGATCACGAACAACATCCTGACCATCATCCAGCAGGCTTACATCAACAACAAGATGGGTGTGCCGCTGAAGTTCAGCATGCCGGATTTCTTCAACAAGAAGCCAGCGGCGAAGTAGATCCCCCGCGCCGCCTGCGGCGTCACCCCCAGGGGGCGGCGCTGGCGGCCCGGCTAAGCCGGTTCCGCGGCGCCCTGGGTTGTGGGCACTCGCTCCGGCTGGTTTTTCGGAGCTTTCTTGTCCTCGCTTTCACAGCATCACGACCCGATTCTGGCTGTCGCTACCGCCCCCGGGCGCGGCGCGGTGGGCATTGTGCGGGTTTCGGGCAAAGGGCTTTCGCCGCTGGTGTCGGCGCTGCTCGGACGCGACTTGCGGCCTCGCGAAGCCACTTACCTGCCCTTGCGAGATGCCGATGGCGAGGCCATTGACCATGGCCTGGCACTGTGGTTTCCCGGCCCCCATTCCTATACCGGTGAAGACGTGCTGGAGCTGCAAGGCCATGGCGGGCCGGTGGTGCTGCAGTTGCTGCTCGCGCGCTGCCTGTCGCTGGCGCAGACGCCGGGTGCCGATGGCCAGGCGCTGCTGCCCGGTTTGCGTCTGGCGCGTGCGGGCGAGTTCACCGAGCGTGCCTTCCTCAACGACAAGCTCGACCTGGCCCAAGCCGAGGCGGTGGCCGACCTGATCGATGCCAGCACCGAAGCGGCCGCGCGCAGTGCCAGCCGTTCGCTGGCTGGCGTGTTCTCCGAGCGGGTGCGCGACCTGCGCGAGGCGTTGATTCGCTTGCGCATGCTGGTTGAAGCCACGCTGGACTTTCCTGAAGAAGAGATCGATTTTTTGCAGAAAGCCGATGCCAGCGGGCAGCTGCAGCGGCTACAGGCCACGCTCACGGAAGTGCGCGCACAGGCGCGCCAGGGCGCTTTGCTGCGAGATGGCCTGAAGGTGGTGATCGCTGGTCAGCCCAACGCAGGCAAAAGCTCGCTGCTCAATGCCCTGGCCGGCGCCGAACTGGCCATCGTGACGCCGATCGCAGGCACCACGCGCGACGTGGTGCAGCAGACCATCCAGATCGAAGGCGTGCCGCTGCACGTGATCGATACCGCCGGCCTGCGCGACGGCGCCGATGTGGACGAGGTCGAGCGCATCGGCATCGAGCGGGCCTGGGGTCAGATTGGCCAGGCCGACGCGGTGCTGTTCCTGCATGACCTGACCCGCTGCGACGAACCGGTCTACCAGGCAGACGACGCTGCCATTGCCGCGAGCTTGCCCCCCGGTGTGACCGTGCTGCAGGTGTGGAACAAGTTGGACCAGTGTGCGGCGCCAGCGCGTGCGGTGCTGGCGCCGCGACTTCAGGCTGGTGAGCTGGCCGTTTCCGCCAAGCTGGGCGAAGGCCTGCAAAGCCTGCGCGAACGCCTGCTCGCCGTGGCGGGTTGGCAACAGGCGGGCGATGGCCTGTTCATGGCGCGTGAGCGCCACCTGCAGGCGCTGAGGCGCGTCGACAACCACCTGGCGAGCGCCGCCGAGCTGCTGGCAGACAGGGCCGAGCATCTGGATCTGTTGGCCGAGGAACTGCGCCTGGCTCAGCAGGCGTTGGGTGAAATCACCGGCGAATTCAGCGCCGACGACCTGCTGGGCGAGATCTTTTCGCGTTTTTGCATCGGCAAGTGAGCTGCTGGCCACCGTTGGTGAGCGGTCACGCACCGCCGGGAGCGCAACTGTAAGCAGCCGTAAAAGCAGCTTGCGCGAGCGCGTCAGCCGGGTTCAACTTGCTCGGATGAACGCTCCATCGCTCACCCCTGTGCGCTTTGACATCCTGAACCTTGCGCAAGCCATGCGCATGAGCAGCGCGCTTGATGCCGTGCCCATGAACCTCAGCGACACCCAGTGGCGCTCACTGGCCGACTTCCTCCAGCCGGTCAGCCTGCAGCAGGGTCAGGTGCTGATCGAGCAAGGGGTGAAGGACCGCACCGTCTACTTCGTGGAAAGCGGCAGCCTCACGGTGCACTTTGAAGACGACCGTGAACGCATCCGTATCGCCATGGTCGGCGCCGGCTCTCTGCTCGGCGAAGGCGCTTTTTTCAGCCATCTGCCGCGCAGCGCCACCGTCAACGCCGGCAGCGACTGCCGCCTGTGGTGCCTCACGCCGTTGCGCTTTCGCGAGCTCTCCGGCCGCCACGCCGACATCGCGCTGGAGCTCACGATATCGATGTCCGCGGTGCTGGCGCGTCGCATGTACAACAAACCCAAGCGCGTCGCCGTCACCTGAAGCCTCGGGCGACATCGGCGTATCGCCGATCAGCCGTGGTTTTCTTCGCCTTTTCCCCGCCATCTCGGTGTTTTGCACACGCACACTGCTCCCATGTCATTGATGAACTGGCTCCAGGCGAAGAAGTCCCAGCCGATGCGCAACGGCAAGCCCCGCCTGCGCAAGTCGTTTGGACAGACCACGCTGCCCCTGATCTCGCCTCGCCGTGGCCGCCGCATCCTGCGCCGCGAACAGCTGTTTTCGGTGGTGCGCGAGTCCATGATCCGCGGCGGCGTGCTGTCGACCAGCTACGAATTCAAGGTGCTGACGCTGGATGCCAACGGCGACAGCTTTCTGGTCCTGATCGACCTGGCGTTGCCGACCGACGTGATGCCCGACGAGTACCTGCTGGAAATTGAGCGTTGGGTGCAGAACAGCGCACAGTCCCGCCATGGCATGACCATTCCGTCGGTTTACTGGCGCCGCAAGGCGGTGCACGACCAGCGCGGGCTGGCGTTGCGTGCCGCGGTCGCTGCCCAGACCCAGCGCGTCGCTCCTGCAGAAAGCCTCACCGCTATTCCTGCGCCGCCCATGTCGTCATTGACTGGCCGCGTGCAAGCGGTGGATGAGAACGAGGTGGCGGCGTTCCGTGAAGCGCTGGCCGCTGGCGCCACGCCCCTGCGGGGCGGCCCGCCGAGTACCGAAGACCTGATGGGCCCCACACCCGAATCGCACAGCGATTTCTCTGCCCTCAGCGAAACGCAATACGGCAAGCTGTAGGAACCGAGCTCCTGACTGCGCCTTGATCGCTTCAGTGGCCCGCGAAGTCCACCAGGGTGTGCAGCTTCAGGCCTGAGGCGCGCAGTTTGGACGATCCGCCGAGTTCGGGCAGGTCGACAATCGCTGCGCCTTCGATCACCTCGGCACCCAGTTTCTCCAGCAATTTGCGACCGGCCATCATGGTGCCGCCGGTGGCGATCAGGTCGTCGATCAACACCACCCTGTCGCCTGACTTGACTGCGTCGGTGTGCAATTCCACCGTGGCGCTGCCGTACTCCAGCTCATAGGTTTCAGCCACCGTGGTGAACGGCAGCTTGCCCTTCTTTCGGATCGGCACGAATCCGACCGCCAGCTCGTAGGCCAGTACCGATCCGATGATGAAGCCTCGTGCATCCAGGCCGGCGACCACGGTGGGCCGCAGCGCCGGGTCCATGTAGCGGTGCACAAAGGCATCGATCAGCACCCGGAACACCTGGGGGTTTTGCAGCAGCGGCGTGATGTCGCGGAACTGCACACCGGGCGCAGGCCAGTCCGGTACGGTGCGGATGTGTTGCTTGAGGTAGGCGGAGGTGTCCATGGCGTGCATTATGAAGACACGCCCTCGCCCCCTTCAGCGCCACCTCCCCCAGGGGGCGATGCGAGTGGTCCGGCGGAGCCGGTTCCACCGCATCCTGGGCCGGGCTGGGCTCAGGCGACCGGGACGAACTGGTAGCCCTTGCCGGCGGCTTCCAGTTTGCCGAACGCCGGGAAGGGGAAGTGGAAACCGCCGGCGACCATGTTGTCTTTGACCACCTGGTCGAAGATGCGGCGGCGCGTCTGGCGCGCCATTTCCGCGTCCATGTCGAACTGCACCGCCCACTCAGGGCTGCGGGCGAACAGCGAGGGAATGTTGGTCACGTCGGCCACGTACATGAAGCTCTGGCCTTCGGAGGTGACCGTGAACACCGCCATGCCCGGCGTGTGGCCAAACGCTGCCGAGGACATGATGCCGGGCGCCAGTTCGGCACCAGGCTGGAACTGCACCAGCTTGTCCGCCGGCAGACTGCTCAGCACGCGGCGCACGTTCTGGAACGCACCTTTCATCGCCGGTGGCGCGGCTTCCATGCGGGCGTCGTCCATCCAGAACGCGTGTTCCGGTGCCGGCACATGGATCTTGGCGTTGGGATAGACGAGCGAGCCGTCTTTGGCTCGCACGCCGTTGATGTGGTCGCCATGGTAATGGCTGAGGATGACGTGATTGATGTCCTCCGGCTTGTAACCGGCGGCGGCCAGGTTGGCGCGCAACTTCCCGGTCGTGGGCGGGCCGTTGTCGGCAAAGCCGGTATCGATCAGGAACTTGGTGTTTCCGCTGATCACCAGGAAGGCGGTGAAGGGGATATCCACGTACTCGGTGGGCAGGTTTTGCGAGGCCAGCAGCGACTTCACCTGTTCCAGCGGCGCGTTGCGCACGAACTCTTCACCCAGCGGGCGGCGCAGGGCTCCGTCGTGCAGCGCAATGATCTCCATGGCGCCCAGCTTCATGCGCTTGAATCCGGTGGCCGGCATCGAAGGGGCGCCCAGGTTGGGCGTGCTCTGCGACCACACCGAGCTGAAGGTGAGGGCGGCTGCACCGGCCATGCCGGTGGCGAGAAAGTGGCGACGATGCTGCATAAGTACCTTCCGGAAGTGGTTGAGGAGGTGGATTACATACCGCTCGGTCACAACTCATACCTGGCGATCTTAAAAACCACAATTCCGCGATGGGCAAAAGCGTGTGTTTCCCCGATGCCAATTCAGCCGCCCAGCAACTTGGCTTCTGCCAGCGACAGCGCGGGCGCCTTCCCGCTGAGCACCAGGGTGTCGCCACCGGCGCACACTGTGTCGTCATCAAACGCAGTTGGCTTGCCGTTGGCCCGGCGCAGGCTGACCAGGCGCACACCCACCGCCTCCAGCGCCAGACTCTCCAGCGTCTTGCCCACGGTGCGGCTGGCAGGCGGCAGCGTGACGGTGGCCATGCGCTCGTTGTCGAGTTCATCCACGCTGTCGTCGTCGGCGCCGTGGAAGTAGCCCTTGAGCAGGCTGTAGCGCGCGTCGCGCTGTTCCTGTACCACCCGGATCACGCGCCGCATGGGCACGCCCACCAGCGCCAGCGCGTGGCTGGCGAGCATCAGACTGGCTTCGATGGCCTCAGGCACGACCTCGGTGGCGCCGGCTGCGCGCAGCTTGTCCAGGTCCACATCGTCCACAGTGCGCACCACCACCGGCACGTTCACCGCCTGTTCCTGGGTGTGATGCAGCACCTTCAGCGCACTGGCGGTGTCCAGGTAGGTGATCACGACCGCGCTGGCGCGGTGCAGGCCGGCGGCCATCAGCGCCTGGAGCCGAGCCGCATCGCCAAACACCACCGAATGCCCGGCGGCCGCGGCTTGTCGCACCCGGTCCGGATCGAGGTCGAGCGCCATGTAGGGAATGCCTTCGGTTTCCAGCAGCCGCGCCAAGTTTTGGCCACACCGGCCATAGCCGCAGATGATGACGTGGTGGTCGGCATTCATGGCTTTGCGCGCGATGCTCGTCATCTGCACCGATTGCATCAGCCAGTCGCTGCCCACCAGCCGGCTGACGATGGCGTTGGCGTAAAGGATCACAAACGGCGTGGCCAGCATCGACATCACCATGGAAGCCAGGATGGGGTTGAACAGCGCCGGTGGCACCAGGTTGTTCTGCCCGGCCAGCGTCAGCAGCACCAGACCGAACTCGCCCGCCTGCGCCAAGTAAAGACCCACGCGCAACGACACGCCCATGGGCGCGCCGAAGGCGCGTGTGAGGCTGGTGATGAGGGCCAGCTTGAACGCCAGCGAGAGCGATAGCAGCAGCAGCACCAGCGGCCAGCGCTCGATCACCAGCCGCCAGTCCAGCATCATGCCGATGGTGATGAAGAACAGGCCCAGCAGCACGTCGTGGAACGGGCGAATGTCGGTCTCCACCTGGTGCTTGTATTCGGTCTCCGAGATCAGCATGCCGGCCACGAACGCGCCCAGCGCCAGCGACAGGCCGGCGTGCTCGGTGAGCCAGGCCAGGCCCAGCGTGATCAGCAGCAGGTTGAGCATGAACAGCTCGTCGCTCTTGCGCCGCGCCACCAGGGTGAGCCACCAGCGCATCACCTTCTGGCCACCGGTGAGCAGCACGCCCAGCAGCACCACCGCCTTGAGCAAGGCCAGACCCAGCGCGGGCAACAAGTCTTCGGGCGCTGCGCCCAGTGCCGGGATGAGCACCAGCAGCGGCACCACGGCCAGATCCTGAAACAGCAGAATGCCCACCACCCGCTTGCCGTGTTCGCTCTCCAGCTCCAGCCGCTCGGCCAGCAGCTTGATCACGATGGCGGTGCTGCTCATGGCCATCACGCCGCCCAGCGCCAGCGCGATCTGCCAGGACACGTTCCACCAGGTGGGCAGCACCAGCGCCATCAGGAGCGAGGCCGCGGTGGTGATCAGCACGGTGAGCACCACCTGAGACAGGCCCAGGCCGAACACATGGCGTTTCATGGTGCGCAGCTTGGGCAGGCTGAACTCCAGCCCGATCACGAACATCAGGAACACCACGCCGAATTCGGCCAGGTAGCGCACGCCGCTGGAGTTCTGCGCCAGTGCCAGCGCATTGGGCCCGATCACCACGCCAACCACCAGATAGCCCAGCATGGGCGGCAGTTTGAATTGCCGGCACACCACCACACCCACCACGGCGGCGAGCAGGTACAGCAAGGTGATGTCGAGCGAGCTCATGTCTGGATGGTAGCTGCATGTTTTGTGCCCACACGCCCGAGCCAGACTGCGGCAGCGTTGAGGTGCGCCGGTGATAATCCGGACATGCCCCCGACGCCCGCCTTTGACCCCTCTCGCGCCCTGAGCCTGGCGGTTGACACGCTGCGCATCGAGGCCCAGGCGGTGAACGACATGGCGAGCCGACTCGACGAACGCTTTGCCCAGGCGGTGAGCCTGGTGCTCGACAGCGCGGGTCGGGTGGTGGTGATGGGCATGGGCAAGAGTGGCCACGTCGGGCGCAAGATTGCGGCCACCCTGGCCTCTACCGGCAGCCCAGCCATGTTTGTGCACCCAGCCGAGGCCAGCCATGGCGACCTCGGCATGATCACGCCAGCCGACGTGGTGCTCGGCATCAGCAACAGCGGCGAGAGCGAGGAACTCACCACCCTGTTGCCGCTGATCAAGCGCATGGGTGTGCCGCTGATTGCGCTCACCGGTCGCGCCGATTCCACCCTGGGCCGCCATGCCGATGTGGTGCTTGACGCGTCGGTCGCCAAAGAGGCCTGCCCGCACAATCTCGCCCCCACTGCCAGCACCACGGCGCAACTCGCCATGGGCGACGCACTGGCTGTCGCCCTGCTGGACGCGCGCGGCTTTCGCGCTGACGACTTCGCGCGTTCGCATCCCGGTGGCGCACTCGGGCGCAAGCTGCTCACCCACGTAGGCGATGTCATGCGCAGCGGTGACGCGGTGCCTCGTGTGCCGCAGGGCGCCGACCTGATGAGCCTCATGCGTGAGATCAGCGCCAAAGGGCTGGGCATGAGCGCGGTGGTGGACGACGTGGGTCAGGTGCTGGGCATCTTCACCGACGGTGATCTGCGCCGCCTGATCGAAAAAACCGGCAGCAGTGCCGACCTGCGCACCCTGAGTGCGCGCGATGTGATGCACGCCAACCCGCGCACCGTGCGCGCCGAGGCGCTGGCGGTCGAAGCGGCCGACCTGATGGAAGCCAACCGCATCACCAGTGTGCTGGTGGTCGATGAGGCGGGGCAGCTCGTGGGGGCGCTCAACAGCAACGACTTGATGCGGGCCAAGGTCATCTAACCCCCCTGCGCCGCTGCGTGGCTTGCCCCCAGGGGGACGGCGCTGGCGGCCTGGCAAAGCCAGTCCCGCGGCGCCCTCGGATGGAGTCACCTCGCTCGTGGCTTTTGTACTCCCCGGTTAGCATTGCCCTATGTCTTTCGATCTGCCGCCGCTGCGCCCCACGTTGAACTTCGATCCTGAGCTGCTGCTGCGGGCACAGCCGGTGCGCGTGGTGTTCTTCGATGTGGACGGTGTGCTGACCGATGGCGGCCTGTATTTCACCGAGTCGGGCGAAACCACGAAGCGCTTCCACACGCTGGACGGTCATGGTTTGAAGCTGCTGCAGCGCGCAGGCATCACGCCTGCGGTGGTCAGCGGTCGCGACTCGGCGGCGCTGCGCGTGCGCCTGGCCGCGCTGGGTGTGTCGCGCGTTCGCCTCGGAACGGAAGACAAGCGCCCTGCCGCCGAATCCATCCTGGCCGAGCTGGGCCTGGACTGGTCGGCCGCCGCGGCCATGGGCGACGACTGGCCCGATCTGCCCATGCTGCGCCGGGCCGCTTTGCTCTGTGCGCCGCCCGGCGCTCATGCCGAGGTGCTGGCACTGGCGCACTGGGTGACGCCGCACGCGGCGGGTGCCGGCGCTGTGCGCGACCTGTGCGACCTTTTGCTGGTTGCGTGTGGTCGCTACGCGACCGAGCTGGAGGCGGCTGCGAAGTGAGCACCGCCCTGCCCGCACCTCCGAGCCTGCCGGCGGGCAAACGCCGCAGCCGCTGGCGGCCCGACCGCCTGGTGGATCGGCTCAGCATCTACCTGCCGGTGCTGCTCATGGGTTTGCTGGCGCTGGCTTCCTACTGGTTGCTGCGTGCAACGCCCGGCGTGCCTGAAGCGGTGGTCCCGGCGGCCGTGACCAGTGAGCCCGACTACTTCATGCGCCGTTTTTCGGTCAAGGTGTTCGACCCCAGCGGCAACCTGAAAAACGAGGTGTTCGGCAGCGAGGCCCGACACCGCCCCGACAGCGAAACCCTGGAAATCGACGATGCGCGCATCCGATCGATCGGCGAAGACGGCCTGCTCACCACCGCCACCGCCCAGCGCGTGCTCAGCAATGCCGCGCAAACCGAGTTTGTGCTCGAAGGCGACGCGGTGGTGGTTCGGGAAGCCGGCCGTGCCGCGGATGGCAGCACCGTGCCGCGGCTGGAGTTTCGCGGCGAGCTGCTGCGCGTCTACACCGATCCGCAGCGCCTGGTGTCGGAGCGCCCCGTCACGCTGCTGCGGGGCAAAGACCGTCTGCAGGGCGACACGCTCGATTACCGCGCCGATGACAACCTGGCCTTGTTGCGCGGCCGCGTGAAGGTGCAGCTCTCGGGGCGCTGAATGCCTCTCCGATGATCTCGACCCCAATGACCTCCTCTCAGAATCCCTTGGTCTTCATCACCGGCGCTTCCAGCGGCATCGGCCAGGCGCTGGCCGCCCGGTACGCCCAGGCGGGCTATCGCCTCGCTCTGGTTGCGCGGCGCACGGCCGAAATGCAGACCTGGGCCGACGCGCAGGGCCTGGGCGCGGATCGCTGCGCGGTGTACGGCGCCGACGTGGCTGATATCGACAGCATCGTCACCGCCGGTCAGGCTTGCATCGCGGCTCAGGGCGTGCCCGCTGTGGTGATTGCCAACGCGGGCGTGAGCATTGGCATGGACACGGCCGAGCGGGAAGATCTCGACGTGATGGCGCGCACGCTGGCCATCAACAACACCGGCCTGGCTGCTACCTTCCACCCCTTTGTGTCCGCCATGCGCGAGCGCGGCAGCGGCGCGCTGGTGGGCATCGCCAGCGTTGCCGCCATCCGCGGCCTGCCCGGCCATGGCGCTTATTGCGCCAGCAAGGCGGCGGTGGTGGCGTATTGCGAAAGCCTGCGTGGCGAGCTGCGCGGCTCGGGCGTGGCGGTGGTGACCCTGCTGCCCGGTTATGTCGACACGCCGCTGACTCGCAAGAACCGATACAGCATGCCGTTTCTGCTGAGCGCCGAGGCCTTTGCTGCGCGCGCCTTCGACGCCATCCGAGCCCAGACCAGCTACCGCGTGATTCCCTGGCAAATGGGTGTGGTCGTCAAGCTGCTGCGGGTGTTGCCCAACGCCTGGTTCGACCGGCTGCTGGTGGGCCGTGCGCGCAAGCCGCGCCAGTCGACACCACCGCCGGCTGGCCATTGAAATCATCGCCCTTCCATGATTGACGTCGTTGTTCTGTTTTTCCTGCTTGGCCTTTTTGCGCGTCTGGTCAAAAGCGACCTGCGCCTGCCTGAGGCGCTGTACGAAACGCTGTCGATCTACCTGCTGCTGGCCATCGGTCTGAAAGGCGGCATCGAGCTCAGCAAACAGCCCATGATGGACTTGCTGCCGCAAATGCTGGCCTGCATGGCCCTGGGCTTTGCCATTCCATTTGTGCTCACGCCCTTGCTGCGCCTGCTGGGCCTGTCGCGGGTCGATGCGGCTTCGCTGGCGGCACACTACGGCTCGGTCAGCGTGGTGACCTTCGCGGTGGCCAGCGCCTACCTGGTGGCGCAGGGCGAACCGGCCGAGTCACACGCCGCCCTTTGGGTGGCCATCATGGAAGCGCCCGGCATCATCGCTGGCATCCTGCTCGCGCGTCTCGGTGTCTCGGGTACAGAAGGCAGACCCGCGCCGCGTGTTGCCTGGGGTGAGTTGGCGCACGACGTGTTTCTCGGCAAGTCGGTCCTGCTGCTGGCCGGTGGGCTGCTGATCGGCGCCGTCATGGGCGAGGCCGGCACCGCGCCGATCGCGCCGGTCTTCACTGCGCCGTTCAAGGGTGTGCTGGCGCTGTTCCTGCTGGAGCTGGGGCTGGTGGCCGGCGGGCGCCTGGGTGAACTCAAGCGCTACGGCGTGCGCCTGGTTGGCTTCGCACTGCTGATCCCGCCGGTGCTCGCGCTGGGCGGCGCGCTCACCGGGCTGGCGCTGGGACTGTCCACCGGCGGCATCGCGATTTTGGCGACACTGGCGGCCAGCGCCAGTTATATCGCCGCACCCACCGCCATGCGCATGGCGGTGCCCGAAGCCAATGCCGCGCTGTCCATCACGGCGGCGCTGGGCATCACCTTCCCGTTCAACATCGTGCTGGGCGTCCCGCTCTATCTTGAGATGGCGCGCTGGCTGCAAGGGCAATAAAAGCCATGGAAAAACACCCTCGCACCCTGCTGGTCATCATCACCGAGGCCGCGCTGGAGAAGCGCCTGGTGGCCGACAGCCTGCGCCTGGGCGCGCATGGCTATACGGTGCACGACGTTCGCGGCGGCAGCCGCCTGTCCACGCGCGAATCGCTCTGGGAAGCCGACCGAAGCATTGAGCTCAAGCTGATCTGCACGCCCGAAGTCGCCGAGGCCATGGCGCAACACGTGCTTGCCACCTACGCGCCGCATTACAGCCTGACGCTGTTTTTCGCCGACGTCGAGGTCTTGCGTCCGGAAAAGTACTGAGCGTCTGCCAAACCGCTTGCGAGCAACAAAAAAGCCCCGAGGCGTGAGCCAAGGGGCTTTCGCGTGTCAACCGGCAGAGCCGGTTGAGGTGCGTCGATCAGTAGCCGCCGCGGCCACCGCCACCGCCACCACCTTCACGACGGCCACCGCCGCCGCCACCACCGTAGGGGCTGCGGAAACCGCCGTCGCCGCCACCGCCACCACCGAAGCCACCGCCGCCGCCACCACCACGTGGGCCGCCGAAGCCGCCGGTGCGGGGAGGACGCGCTTCCATCGGACGCGCTTCGTTGACCACCAGGCTGCGACCGCCCAGAGACTGGCCGTTCATGCCTTCGATGGCTGCCTGGGCTTCAGCATCGCTGCCCATTTCGACGAAACCGAAGCCTTTGGAGCGGCCGGTGTCGCGCTCCATCATGACTTTGGCGCTGCTGACAGAGCCATATTCGCTGAAAGACTGCTGCAGATCTTCGTCGCGCACGGTGTAGGGCAGGTTGCCCACGTACAGTTTGTTGCCCATGGTTGGGACT
Organism: Hydrogenophaga sp.; assembly: GCF_030373245.1. Classification (GTDB taxonomy): domain Bacteria; phylum Pseudomonadota; class Gammaproteobacteria; order Burkholderiales; family Burkholderiaceae_C; genus Hydrogenophaga. The sequence continues at coordinate 12,934 of NZ_JAUCZF010000010.1, read as the reverse complement.
CCTAATAACACTGAGAAAAATAGCGATGGAGCCCCGTTAGCAAACAAACCTGTAGCACGCGAAACCAGCCGATCACTTGTCATGCGAGCATTTGAAACGCTCGCCAATTGATTATGCGCTCAATCATGCAGAAAAAGGGAGTATTTTTGTGGCCTGGGCGGCCTGCGGACCGATGAGGTGCGGACGCAACAACGTCGCACGCCCGGGCGAACTCAGGTCCCGCTGGCGCTGACCACGCATTGCACAGTGAATGTGACGCTGCTTGAGGTCGGAAAGCTGGGGATGCTGGCGCCGCCTGGCTCCAGCAGGCTGGACGGGCTGGCTGGACAGGCGGCCAGCACCGGGCTGCCACCCGTCGCGCTGCAGCCCGTGGCCGTGCAACTGCTCAGCCCGGCGCCAGGCTGGTCGAAGACGACGGCCCCGTCCGCACTGGAGGGTCCGCTGTTGGCGAAGGTGACGAGGTAGGTGCTGGTGGTGCCTGCCGTGACCGTTGTGGTCCCGTTGGTCTTGGTGACCGTAAGGGCGGCGTTGCAGTCCAGGGTGGTGGTCGCGGTAGCGGTGTTGTTGGCAGTCGTGCTTTCCGCGTAAGGGGCCTGGAAGCCTGCAACTGTGGCCGAGTTGATGATGGGGCCGGCACAAGCACTGTTGGAAATGCGCACGGTGCCCGTGATCGCATTCAGGTTGGTGGTGGCAGCGATCGGCAGCGGGCCGGTGCTGTCACAGGTCAGCGTTTGGCCGCTTAGGCCGCAGTTCCATTCGTTGGAAGCGACGGCGCCGCTGAGGACGACGCCGGCGGGGAGCGTGTCGGTGATGCGAAGCACGCCATTGACCAGCACCCGGGTGCCGGGGATGGCATTGGCGGCATCGGTGGCTTGGTCGGCTGCGTAGGTCAGGTCGCGGATTGCTCGGCCGTTGTTGCGGGGCGTGAGGGTGTAGGTCATGGTCTGGCCTGCGGCCACGCTGGCCGGTGCGGATTTGGTGATCGACAGATCACCTTGTAGGCAGACGTCGTCGCTGGCTGGTCCGGCAACCAGGCCCGAGTGCTGGCTGCCGCCCACGGCTGTGCCGCTGCCGGGATCGGTTTCGTAGGTGTTGTTGGAGGTGCCGCCGACCAGGGCGCCGGCCCGGTTGGCGCTGTTGTTCGTGGCGGGGGCGATCTCGCGCCCGGCGGTGCTGCGGGTGGGGTCGAGGTATTTCACGCCGGCCGGGTTGTGGAAACAGCCCACCGGCGCGCTGGCCGGCACGCTGACCACGAAGCTGAGCGTGACCACGCCGGGTGTGCCGCCGGTGATGCCGGGGATGGTGAGCTGGGACCAGACCGGCGCGGCTGCGGGGGCGCCGTTCACCACCAGATTGGCCGCGCTGCCGGGGCTGCCCGCCACGGCGGGCTGGCCGGGTGTGCCGCTCTCGACGAACCCCCCCCAGGTGCTGCCCGAGAGCGCGGGCGCGAACGCCAGGCCGCTGGTCTGCGAGAAGGTCCAGCCCGGGGGCAGGGTGTTGTCCACCAGATCGGCGCCGATGGCTGAGCCGCCGCTGTTGCTGACCACCAGGGTGTAGCTGACCGAGGTCGCGCTGGCGGTGCTGACCGTGGGTGTGAGGGTGGACTTGGTCACCGTCAGCTGCGGCAGGCACTGGGCGCTGGGGCGGGTGCCGAAACTGCTGTCGGCCGGCGCGGTGTTGCTGCCGCCAGCCCCCGCCGTGGCGCCATGGGAAGCGCCGCCCACCGGCGCATCGCCGGTGTTGGTGAGGCCGTTGGTGGCGCCGCTGCTGTTCACCGTGGCCGCGCCGGAGCGGATGACCACGCCCCCGGCACCGCCGCCGCCGCCGGCATGGGCAGTGTCTCCCCCCAGAAAAGAGTCCCCTCCAGAGCCTCCTTGCACAAGGACCGTGACGGCGCCCAGGCCGCCGCCCACGCTCATGAGCACCACCGAACCGCCTGCACCGCCACCGCCAGCGCCGTCGTTTGTGGGTTGCGTCCGACCGCTGGCTCCATTGGCGTTGACCGTGCCGCTGCCCGCCATGCTGCCGGCGCGCACGATCGCGATGCCGCCGCCGGCACCGCCGCTGGAGTTGACGGGGTCTGGGCCGTCGTTGTTGCTGCCCCCGGCGCCGCCGCCGCCGCCCATGACCACGCGGTTCGGTGCGGCCGATGCGAAGGCGCCGCCGCCGATGCCGCGCAGGTCAAAGTCAACGCCATCGACAAACACGCCGCCCCAGCCATCGCCTTTCCAGCCGTAAGCCCCGTAGCCGCCCACTCCGCCATTGCCACCGCCGCCGCCACCGCCGTTGTCGCGCCCGCCGTCGCGGTTGTCGCCGCCACCGCCGGCATTGCCTGGGGCGCCACGCCCCTGGTCACCGTCGGCATAGCCACCCCAGCCTGCGCCGTTGTCCAGCCGAACCGCGCTTTCCTGGTTCAACACCCAACGGGGCGTGCCCGCGATGCCTTCGCCCTTGACGGCGTGCTGGTTGCTGGCGAGTGTGGCCACATGGTCCGGCGGGACGTCGGTGTCGGTGCCGGTGCCGTTGTCCCAGAAAATCGCCGCAGCGCCGCGAAAGCCGCGCCCGTTCAGGTCGATGGTCTGGCCGTTCCAGTTGAGCGCGCCCGCCACGTCGAGCATCACCACGCCGCCGGTCTCGCCATTCCAGTAGGGGGCGGTGACGGCGCCGCTCAGGGTGAGGGCAGCGTGCTGCGGCACGCGGATCACCTGGAAGCTGCGCCGGTTGGTGGCGCTGCTGGCGTCCTGGATGTAGGTGGCGCCCAGCGGCGAACCGCCCAGGTCCAGCAGGGTGTTGGTGGTCGCGGCGCCGGCGCGCACGTATTCGTAGCGCCCGGCCTGGCAGCCGCCGGGCTCGGTGTAGCCGCGCCCGGTGCCGTCGCCCGCACCGTAGTTGGCGGTGTTGCTGGTGTTGAGGTTGGCGCATTGCATTTGCATCACCACCACCAGGTCGCCTGGTGCCAGAGCGACGGCGGATCCGCGCGAGCTGCCCAGGCCAATGCTGACGCTGCTGGCGTTGAACGTGCCATTGGCGGGCGCGTAATAGGTATTGACTGTGCCGCTGGTGCTTGCGGTGGCATCGCGCCCTGGCATGGCACAGGTCTGCGCCTGAACCAGCGGGGAACCCATGAGGCTGACCCAAAGGGCAACGACGAATAGGCTTCGAAGGGCGGAAGGCATTTTCCAGCGATTATCTGATCTGAGGGGTCGATCAAACGCCGGAAAAAGCCTATGTCGGTGACATTTCAAACACCGAGTGACATTGGGTCCAGTTCGCTTCCTTTTATACTGGGAACCAGCGCCGATTTGTCCGGATTGCGGGCGCTCTACAAATTCCGCTAAAGGGGGGACTCCCGGTCTCGCACCCTGCGGCACCGGGATTTTTGTTTTTGGGCTTAGCTCGGCCCGAGGTGAATGCACTTGATCGTCGTGCCCCAGACGCACCGTTTTTCCGAGCCGTTGCCGCTGCAGAGCGGAGCGGTGCTGTCGGCTTACGAGCTGGTGGTCGAGACCTACGGTCAGCTCAACACACAGCGCTCCAATGCGGTGCTGGTCTGCCACGCCTTGAACGCCTCACACCATGTGGCCGGCCTTCACGCCGACGCATCGGGCCAGCCAGTGCCGCGAAGCGAGGGGTGGTGGGACAACCTGATCGGGCCCGGCAAACCGGTGGACACGGACCGCTTCTTTGTCATTGCGGTCAACAACCTGGGCTCCTGCTTCGGCTCCACGGGACCCACCCACACCAATCCCGCCACCGGCCAGCCCTGGGGCGCCGATTTCCCGGTGGTGACGGTTGAAGACTGGGTCAACGCCCAGGCCCGGTTGCTCGATGCCATGGGAATTCAGAACTTGGCCGCGGTGATTGGCGGCAGCCTGGGCGGCATGCAGACCCTCAGCTGGACGCTCCAGTACCCGGATCGCGTGAGCCACGCGGTGGTGGTGGCCAGTGCCCCCAACCTCACGGCGGAGAACATTGCGTTCAACGAGGTGGCACGCCGAGCCATCGTCACCGACCCCGATTTCCACGGTGGCCACTACCTGCGCGAGGGCACCCTGCCCCGCCGCGGTCTGCGCATCGCCCGCATGATCGGTCACATCACCTACCTGAGCGATGATGTGATGAACGAGAAATTCGGGCGTCAGCTCAAGCCGGCCGATCTGGCCCCCATCGGCGGGGGGGCTGAGGACGGGGTAGCCTTGGGGTACCGCTACACCACCCAGGAGGTCGAATTCCAGATCGAGAGCTACCTGCGCTACCAGGGTGACAAGTTCAGCGAGTACTTCGACGCCAACACCTACCTGCTGATCACCCGTGCGCTCGACTACTTCGACCCTGCACGGGAGCACGGCGGCAGCCTGAGCGCCGCGCTGGCGCGGGCCACCGCCAAGTTCCTGCTCATCAGCTTCACCACCGACTGGCGCTTTTCCCCCGCGCGCAGCCGCGAGATCGTCAAGGCCTTGCTGGAAAACCGGCGCGAGGTCAGTTATGCCGAGATCGACGCACCGCATGGTCACGACGCCTTCTTGCTCGACGACCCGCGCTACCACCAGGCGGTGCGCGCCTACTTCGAACACACGGTAGCCGCGTCACTCAGCGGGGAGGCGACCCATGGCTGAGTCGCAAGCACTGGAATCGATTGCCCGCCTGGTGCCGCCGGGCTCGCGCGTGCTCGACCTGGGCTGTGGCGACGGCGCGCTCATGGCTCACCTGCAGTCCGCCCGCGGCTGCACCGGCTACGGCGTGGAGATCGACGACGCCAAGGTGCTGGCCTGCCTGAAGCGCGGGGTGAGCGTGTTGCAGCTCAATCTGGAAGATGGGTTGGCGGTGTTCGAAGACGAGTCGTTTGACGTCGTGCTGCAGATCGACACCCTGCAGCATCTGCGCAATGCCGAGACCATGCTGCGCGAAACCGCACGCGTGGGCCGAAGCGGTGTGGTGGCCTTCCCCAACTTTGCCCACTGGCCCAACCGCCTGGCGGTGCTTCTGGGCCGCATGCCGGTGACCAAACGACTTCCCTACCAGTGGTACGACACGCCCAATATTCGGGTGGGCACACACGCTGATTTCGAGGTGCTGGCGCGCAGCTGCGGTCTGTCCATCACCGACAGTTTCGGGCTGCACGAAGGGCAGGAGGTACGCAGCTGGCCGAACCTGCTGGCGAGCACGGCTGTTTTCAAATTCAGCAACTAAGGACCCCCACGCTCCGCCGCTTCGCGGTTCGCTGCCCCCCGAGGGGGCTGGGCCTGCCTTGGGGCGGCCCGGCGGCGGGCCCTTTTTTCTCCACGACCCCCACGCTCCGCTGCGCGGGTCGCTGCCTCGCGAGGGGGCTGGGCCTGCCTTGGAGCGGCCCGGCGGCTGGCCTGACTGCTTTCGCGCTGGGTGGTGCTGAGGGGTGCTGCCGTTAGAATCGCCGCTCACCCGTCATGGGGGAGTAGCCGCCCTGCAACCTGCAGGGGCTCGCGTCAACACACTTGGCCCTCACGGCCATGGCGCGGGCAATCTGGTTCCACACCCAGTCTGGCAAGACCTGTGACCACAACGCCTCCGGTCGCGCCGGGGATGCGTTGTGGTCATTTCATTGGTCTGGCCCTGAGGAAAGCATCTTGGAAGCATTTTTGGTCTCCACCGGCGTCGTCGCGCTCGGTGAAATGGGCGACAAGACGCAGCTGCTGGCCATGCTGCTGGCCGCGCGCTTTCGCAAACCCGTCCCCATCGTGCTGGGCATCCTGGTCGCCACGCTGGCCAATCACGCGCTGGCGGGGGCGGTGGGCCAATGGGTGGCCGATGCCCTCGGCCCGGTGTGGCTGCGCTGGATCATTGGTGTGTCGTTCCTCGCCATGGCGGTGTGGATGCTGATCCCGGACAAGATCGACGAAGGCGAAACCGACGCCAAAGGCCTGCGCCTGGGGGTGTTCGGCACCACGGTGGTGGCTTTTTTCCTGGCGGAGATGGGTGACAAGACCCAGATCGCCACGGTGGCCCTGGCCGCTCGCTACGACGCTTTCGTGGCCGTGGTGGCTGGCACCACCCTGGGCATGATGCTGGCCAACGTGCCGGCCGTTTACCTGGGTGACCAGATCGCAAAAAAGGTCTCGATGACGCTGGTGCATGGCGTCTCTGCACTGATATTTGCCGTGCTGGGGCTGCTCACGCTGCTCAATGTCGGCAGCCTGTTCTGAGCTCCAGGCATGGGCCGGGTTGCCGCACCCTGCTGGCGGGTACGGACTGAGTCCCCCATGCAATTGAAGGCGGAAAGCCTTCTTTTTTGCGACTTCAGTTCTCCGCATGTTGTCCGATAGTTCAAAGGACACCACAAGAACCGTGTGGCCATGCTGGCCTGGGAGGTGTGTGTTTCTCTCGAGTTCTGGCTCAGGCCGTGGATCGAGGGTTTTCTCAGACCGTTTCAGGACCACGAACATGCAATCCGGACTTTCCTTCGGCATCGCCAGGCGGCTCTACGCCGTCAGCGCCTTCATCACCCTGGCCCTGGCCGGGTTGGCGGCCTTTGCCCACATCAGCCTATCCAGCGTCAGAGACAAAGCGGACTTCACCAAGTCCGTGCGGGTGCCCCAGCTGGAGGCGACTTCCGAGCTGGAAATCAATGTCACCCGGGTCTCTCTGCAGATTCGTCACGCGATCCTGGCGCGCAACGAACAGGAGCTCAACGACACCTTCCAGTACATCAGCGACAAGCAAAAGCAGATAGACGAGGCTTTGGCCGTCTACGAAAAACGCCTGTTCACGCCTGAGGCCAAAGAACACTTCAAGACCTTGCCGCCGCTGCTGACCGAATTCTGGAAGGTGGGCGGGGACAACATCAATCTGATCAAGGAGGGCAGGAAAGAAGAGGCATTTGCCTTCCTGGTGGACGTCACCATACCGGCGCGCAACCGCCTGCTTCAAGGCCTGTCTGATGGCCACGACATCCAGAAAACGGGTCTGGACAGAGACATCGAACAGATCGACGCCAATGTCGACACCACGGCCAATCTCCTGGTGGGCTCGGTGGTACTGATCACGCTGTTGCTGGGCGGCTTCTCCTGGTATGTCGGTCGCTTGTTGAGCCGCCGCGTGGCCGTGTCGCAGGCCGTGGCCGAGCGGGTGCGCGACGGGGACCTGACCGTGACGGTGGTGGACGACAGCCGCGATGAATTCACGCCGCTGCTGGCCACCCTGCAAGACATGCAAAGCGCGTTGACCCGTGTCGTGAGCAACGTGCGACAGGGCGCCGACAGCGTGGCCATTGCCAGCGTGCAGATTGCGCAGGGCAACAACGATCTGTCGTCCCGCACCGAACGGCAGGCCAGCGCGCTGGAGGAAACCAGCGCGTCCATGGAAGAGATGGGCTCGACCGCCAGCCAGAACGCCGACAACGCCCGTCAAGCCAGCCAGCTGGCCGCCAGCGCCAGCAGCGTGGCGGTGCAGGGCGGCGACGTGGTGAGCCGGGTGGTGCAGACCATGAAAGACATCAACGACAGCAGCAAAAAGATCAGCGACATCATTGGCACCATCGACGGCATCGCGTTCCAGACCAACATCCTGGCGCTCAACGCGGCGGTGGAAGCCGCCCGCGCCGGTGAACAGGGCCGGGGTTTTGCGGTGGTGGCCGGTGAGGTGCGCAGCCTGGCCCAGCGCAGCGCAGAGGCCGCCAAGGAGATCAAGGGCCTGATCAGTGCCAGCGTGGAACGCGTGGAGCAAGGCACCGTGCTGGTGGACCAGGCCGGCTCCACCATGCAGGAGATCGTGCAGTCGATCCAGCGCGTGACCGACATCGTGGGCGAGATCAGCAGCGCCAGCCAGGAGCAGAACGCAGGGGTCAACCAGGTCAGCGAAGCGGTGAGCAGCATGGACCAGACCACGCAGCAAAACGCCGCGCTGGTCGAGGAAAGCGCCGCCGCTGCCTCGAGTCTGCAGACCCAGGCACAACAACTGGTGCAAGCCGTCAGTGTGTTCCGCCTGCCGGGTGGTGCTTCTGCCTCCGCGCCCGCTGCCGCGACGCAGACGTCAGCGCCACGTGCCGCGCCTGTGACCCCACCAGCCGCCAGACAGGCCAGCAAGCCCCCCACCAAGCAGGTGGCCAACAAGCCTGTTGCTCCGACCAAGGCCGCGCCGGCCACGGCCACGGCAGGTGGTGTCAGCGACGACTGGGAAAGCTTCTGATCACCCTCGACTTATCACCCGACTCCCCCATGAACACCCAACACACCGGCCAGCTGGCCCACTCCGACAGCGCCCGCGGCGATGCAGCCCGGAAGGCGCTTGCCGCCGAATTCCTCACCTTTCGCCTCGGCGCGGAGGAATACGGCATCGACATCCTGCGGGTACAGGAGATCCGCTCCTACGAAGAGCCTACCCGCATCGCGAATGCGCCCAGCTTCATCAAAGGCGTGGTGAACCTGCGCGGGGTGATCGTGCCGGTGGTGGACCTGCGCATCAAGCTCAACTGCGAAAAGGTGGAATACAACGGCTTCACCGTGGTGATCGTGCTCAACGTGCACGGTCGTGTGGTGGGTGCGGTGGTGGACTCGGTGTCTGATGTGCTCGCGCTCGGGCAGGAGCTGATCAAGCCCGCGCCCGACATGAACACCACGGTGGACACCAGTTTCATCACCGGCATTGCCAGCGTGGGCGAACGCATGCTCATCCTGATGGACATCGAAGCGCTCATGTGCAGCGCCGACATGGGCCTGATGGAAACCGTACCGGATCGACTGCAGTAGGGGTCGAGCCGCTTCGTTCCAGACACGGGCAGCAGGCGACCAACCCCCTTTTGTTACAGAGATTGGAAGCGGAGAAATATATGAAAAAAATCCCAATGCGGGTTCGCACCCAGCTGGTTCTCTTGTGCTCGGTCTTCGTTGCCATGCTGGTGGCGATCGGCACCGTGGGGGCTCTGGCCACCCGGCAGCAAAGCCGTGACATGCAGGCGCTTTACAAAGATCGCATCGTCCCGCTGGCCCAGCTCAAGAAGGTGGCGGATCTGTATGCGGTCAACATCGTTGACGCCGCGCACAAGGCCGTCGCTGGCACGTTCACGATGCAACAGGCCCTGGCCGAAGTGGCCAAGGCCAAGAGCGGCATCGCCGACGAATGGAACGCCTACACCGCCACCGAGCTGGTGCCCAAGGAAAAGGCCTTGATCGACACCTTCTTGACGCTCAGCGGTCCGGCGGACGATGCGGTCGAACGGCTGGAGGAGCTGCTCAAGGCGGGCGACTCCGATGGCTTGCGCCAATTCACGAGCGACGCGATGTATCCGGTGCTCGATCCGCTGCAGGAGGTGGTGGCGGGCCTGATTCAGGTGCAGCTGGATGTGTCCAAGGAGACCTATGACCAGAGCGTCTTGGCCATCAAGGAGGTCATCATCGCCATCGCTGCGCTGACCTTGCTGGCGATCGCCATGGGCGCGGGCGTGGCTTGGTGGGTGATTGCACGACTGACCCAGGCCCTGGGTGCCGAACCGCATGAAGTGCGCGACGCCGCCGAGGCGGTGGCCCAAGGAGACCTCAGCCGCGATTTCAGTGGGGTGGACGAACGGCACCAGAGCGTGATGGCGGCCATGAAGCGCATGAGTGCTCAGCTTCAGGCGATCGTGGCGGGGGTGCGCGAGAATGCCGAGGGCGTGGCCGCAGCCAGCGCCCAGATCGCCCAGGGCAACCAGGACCTGAGCCAGCGTACCGAAGAACAGGCCAGCGCCCTTGAAGAAGCGGCCGCGTCCATGGAAGAAATCGGCTCCACCGTGCAACACAACGCCGAGAGCGTCTCGCAGGCCAGTCGCCTGGCCGAGGACGCCAACGCACTGGCCCGGGAAGGGGGCGATGCGGTGGCGCAAGTGGTGGAGACCATGAAGATCATCGGCGACAGCAGCAAGAAGATCAGCGACATCATCGGCGTGATTGATGGCATTGCCTTCCAGACCAACATCCTGGCGCTCAACGCGGCGGTGGAAGCGGCACGCGCGGGTGAGCAGGGCCGCGGCTTTGCCGTGGTGGCCAGCGAGGTGCGCAATCTGGCCAAGCTCAGTGCCGAATCGGCGAAAGAGATCAGGACGCTGATTTCGTCCAGCTCGAACCATGTGGACCAGGGCATGGCCATGGTGGATCGCGCAGGCGGCACCATGAGCAAGGTGGTGGGCTCCATCCAGCGGGTATCTGCCTTGATGAGCGAGATCAACGCTGCCAGCCACGAGCAAAGCACCGGTATTGGGCAAGTCAGTTCAGCGGTGAACCAGATGGATCAGGTGACGCAGCAAAACGCGGCGCTGGTTGAAGAGAGCGCAGCGGCTGCGCTCAGCCTTCAGAACAAGGCCAATGATTTGGTGGAATCGGTCTCCATTTTTCGGACCGTCTCGCGCTAGGAAGCTGCGCGGCGAAGGGCTTCGAACCGGAACCTGCGAGAGAAAGACCCGGCTGGCCCAGTCTTCATCAGGCGACAGGGCGCAGGGTCGTCGGTGAACGAGCGATCCAGGTGACCAAGCAGCAGCGGCTCGTCGCCGCTGCAGACGAGTTCAACAAGAGGGTCGGAAGCTGGCCGATTGGGTGGGTTGCGCCACAGCGCCGATCAGCAGACAGCAGCGCGTGCGCAGATCGCACAGCGCCACAACGGCCTGTGCAGGTGCACTGAGCAACCAACCTTGGCACGGAAAGAAGCCACGGCTTCCGTCGCGGCAAGGGGCTTTGCGGCGAGGTGGTTGCGCAGGTGGTGGCATCCATGCAGCACATCAACGCCAGCAGCCATCAGGTCAGCAACTTCGTGAGCGTGATCGACTGCACAGCGCTCTGCACCAACATCCGCGCGCTCCATGCGGGCGTGGAGGCCGCTGGCGCCAGCGAGCGGGGACGGGGCGTTGCTGTGGTGCCCGGCGAAGTTCGCAGCCTGGCCCAGCGCAGCGCGCAAGCCGTGGCGGTTTTCCGGCTCAATCGGCAGCCGCCAGCCGTCGCTGTGTGATGCCTGGTCGCTGTGCACTGCGCGCACCGCCCCCAAGCTGCGAACTTAGGTAGTCCATTGGGCCAACCGGTGGGTGAATGCCACCGTTTTCTCTCGCTGCTCCGCTCTTCAGGGCAGGCCTTATCGGTCGATAGTCCTTACATCCATCCCTTCACTCTCTATCCGGACTCGACACCATGGACACGTTCAACCCAGGCCGCCAGCTGGCCCAACAGGATGGTGCACGCAGCGCCGCCGCCACACAAAGTGCCAGCGCCGAATTCCTCACCTTTCGCCTCGGCGCGGAGGAATACGGCATCGACATCCTGCGGGTACAGGAGATCCGCTCCTACGAAGAGCCTACCCGCATCGCGAATGCGCCCAGCTTCATCAAAGGCGTGGTGAACCTGCGCGGGGTGATCGTGCCGGTGGTGGACCTGCGCATCAAGCTCAACTGCGAAAAGGTGGAATACAACGGCTTCACCGTGGTGATCGTGCTCAACGTGCACGGTCGTGTGGTGGGTGCGGTGGTGGACTCGGTGTCTGATGTGCTCGCGCTCGGGCAGGAGCTGATCAAGCCCGCGCCCGACATGAACACCACGGTGGACACCAGTTTCATCACCGGCATTGCCAGCGTGGGCGAACGCATGCTCATCCTGATGGACATCGAGGCCCTCATGAGCAGCGCCGACATGGGCCTGATGGACCACTCTGCCCGCCTGCAATAAACCCACTATCCGATTCGCCATGAGCTTGTTTGTTCTGAAATCCCAGTCGGTCGCGCGCCGCCTGACGTTGTTGTCCGTGGGGATGCTGGCAAGCGTGCTCCTCGTCGTGAGCGCGGTGATCGCCGTGGTGGCCGAGAGTCGGACCCGCGATCGCCTGGTCCAGATTACAGGCGACAAGGTGCAGTCCATCGCCGACACGGTCGACGCCATGGACACCGCCGCGCGCCAGCTAACTGAGCGCGCCTACAAGCCGTTTCGTGCTCAGTTTGCAGCCACGCTTTCGCTTGACAGTGTCACCGGATCGCTTCTGAATGGTGAGCAGGTGCTCAACGCCAACTTCACCGAGGTCGACGCTTTCGAGCAGGCCACCGGCGGCGTGGCTACGGTGTTCATGCGCAAGGGCGATGACTTCGAGCGCATCACCACCTCGCTAAAGAAGCAGGACGGGCAACGCGCCATAGGGACCTTGCTGGTCCGCGAGCACCCGGCTTACGCGCTGATGCTGCAAGGCCTTTCCTACACCGGACGGGCCGCACTTTTCGGCAAGCCCTACATGACGCACTACGAGCCGGTGCGCGACAGCGCGGGCACCGTCGTGGCCATTCTTTTCATCGGCTTCGACATCACCGACTTCCAGACCTCGCTGCTCAACATGGTGGAGGAAGCGCGCTTTTTCGATACAGGGGGCACCTACGTGATCGACCCGCGCAAGAGCAATGCCGAAGCGGTGTTCGTGTCGCATCCCACTGCGTCGGGCAAGAAGGTGCTCGAAGCGTTCCCGCAGGCCGAGCCGCTGCTCGACCAACTGCGCACGCTGCCTAGCGGCGCCGTGAACGAGTTGAGTCCGCTTTACACACCTGGCATGGGCGACCCCTGGACCGTCATGCGCTCGGCCGAGGACGGTGGCTGGTGGGTGGTCGCCGATGTGTCTGATCACGAAGCCATGGCCAGCCACTGGGCCACCATCCGGACCTTCTGGGCGATGCTCGGCCTCGCCGCGGTTCTGATCGGCCTGGGCCTTTACGGGTTGATCCGGCGCCAGGTGAGCCGTCCACTGGCTGAACTCACCGCCGCCGTGACCACGGTGGCCCAGGGTGATCTGTCACAGCCGTTTCGCGCAGGTCGTCAAGACGAGATTGGCACGCTGGTGTCCGAAGTGGAGGCCATGCGCCAGCGCTTCGTGGAGATGATGAGCCAGATCCGCCAGGCCACCGACAACATCAGTACAGCCAGCGCCGAGATTGCCTCGGGCAACCAGGACCTGAGCGCGCGCACCGAGC
>NZ_JAUCZF010000009.1 GCF_030373245.1 Hydrogenophaga sp. | reverse complement strand
CCGCGGAACCGGCTTTGCCGGGCCGCCAGTGCCGCCCCCTTGAGGGGGTCGCGCGAAGCGCGGCGGGGGTGGGCCTACTTGGCCTGGTCAGCTCCGCTGACCAGCCGCGCCACCACCGCGCAAAAATCTTCCACCGCGTCGGTCTTGAACACCACTTCACGCACGCCCGCAGCCATGGCTTCGGCTTGCAGTTCGTCGGTGATGTAGCCCGAGGCCACGGCCACCGGCAGCGCGGGGTTGATGCCGAGCACTTCCTTGGCCACGTCCAGACCCGACATGCCGGGCATGTTGTAGTCGGTCAGCAGCAAGTCAAAGGCTTTCGGCTGTTCGCGCACGGCATCGATCGCGGCCTGCTGGTCGGCCAGCGCCGTGACGCGGTAACCCCGGCGTTCGAGCAAGCGGCGCACCAGAAACACCAGCGTGTCGTCGTCGTCGAGGTAGAGGATGTGGGCTACCGGGGTATCGCCTGAGTCGGCCATGGTGCTGTGCTCCGCTGAAGGAATGTCGGGCAGCTGGGGCTGCTTCTTGGGTATGGGTTCCATTGTGCCGCGTTCGGCAGGCGCCGAAACCGCCACCGCCGGCGTTGCCGGCGTCTCGTGGACATCGCCTGCTGCCGTGGCCGCGAAAAAGAGTGAAAACGTGGTGCCCTTGCCCACGCGGCTGTCGACCTGGATCACGCCATCCAGCGTTTGCACGATGCCCAGCACCACCGGCAGACCCAGGCCGGTGCCGGCGCCGACGACGCGGGTGGTGAAGAACGGCTCGAAGATGCGCTCGCGGGTGGCATCGTCCATGCCGCAGCCGTTGTCCTGCACTTCGATTCGCACCACGCCCAGGTCGTGTTCGGCCGTCAGCGCGGCGGGAATGCGGCGGTCACCCGGCGGCAGCACATCGACGCGAAACTCGACGCGCCCCGGTGCCGAGCCAACAGCGTGCACCGCGTTGGTCCCCAGGTTCAGCAGCACCTGCCCGAGCTGGGTCGGGTCGGCCGAGACGAACAGCGGCCCCACCGTGCGCGACTGCACCAGCTCCACCTGCGGCGGCGTCGCCGCGCGCAACAAGGCACAGGACTCACCCAGCACGGCGGCCACGTCCACCGGGCGCCGCTCCATCGGCTGCTGGCGGCTGAACGCCAGGATCTGCCGCACCAGCTCGCGGCCGCGCCGCGCGGCGGTGGTGACCTCGGACAGGCTTTCTTGCACCGCGTGGTCCTTGGCCAAGTCTTGCCGCGCCAGATCGGCGTTGCCCAGAATGGCAGCCAGGATGTTGTTGAAATCGTGCGCAATACCGCCGGCCAGCGTACCCAGCGCTTCCATCTTCTGCGACTGCGCCAGCTGCGCCTGCAAGGTCTTTTGCTGGGCCTGCGCATCGCGCAGCGAGGTGATGTCGACAAAGGTCACCACCACATGGCGCAGGCCACCGTCGGGCCAGGTTTCGGGATAAGCGTTGCACAGTGCCCAGCGGGTGTAACGCCCATCCCCCACCGGAATACCCATCACCACATTGCTCACGGGCTGGCCTGTGGCCATCACGCGCAGAAACGGCAGGCCGGAGCGAGTCATGGGCTGGCCATCCTCCTGCAGCAATCGCCAGCCCGGCAGGATGGGTTGCGGCAGCGCCGGGTTCGCTCCACCTTCGCTCCAGCCCAGGAAACGCCGCGCCGCGTTGTTGATGCTGGCCAGAGTTTCGTCCGGGCGGAACACCATCACCCCGGCCCCCAGGTTTTCGATCAGGGCGCGCTGGTTGGTTTCTCGGGTCTGCAGGATGCGGCGCGAGCGGTCGCTCTGGTATTGCAGTCGCGCCGACACCAGGCCGGAATACAGCAGGGTTCGCGCCAGCACAGACAGCAAAAAGGCGGCCAGGATGGACGGCAAGATGGTGCTCACGCGCAACGGGTCCACCGATCCTGCGAGCGCCACCAGAAGCCAGGCTGCGCCCATCAAAGCCAGCAGCTCCACCCAGGTCAGGGTGATCAGCGCCCGGATCTCCGGCTGGTGCCTGCGCTCGCCGAGCTGCAGCAGATCGCGCAGGGTGAGCAAAGCGACCAGCACCTGGGCGCTGAAAAACAAGCCCAGCCGCACGGGAGCCAGATCCCAGACTTCGTGCAGCAGGGTATTGACCACGGTGAAGGCCAGCAAGGCCCAGGCCACCTGTCGCGTCGGCAGCTTCAGGCTCAGGTGAGCACGCACGCCCAGCCAGGCCAGCACCACGGTCATGATCAGCAGTGGGTTGACCAACGAGACCATCCAGGTCTCAGGCATCTCCATGCGCACCCACAAGGCCGGGGTGGCTAGCACCGAGCATGCGGCGGCTGCGGCCCACCAGCTCGGCCCCTTCACATCCGGATGGCGCCGCGACTGCACCCAGAATGACAGCGAAGCCATGGCATCCAGACACAGACGCACCACCAGGACGGTCAGCAGGTCAAGTGGCATGCGGTGGGATCGGTGGCTGCATGTATCCAATTGCAACACAGTCGGGCTAGGCCGGTACACCGAACAAGCCCCTAGAGCGACCGCAGATCGTCCCGCAGGTGTCTGCCTCACCGCGTGCCAGACGCCTGGGTGACGCTGGGCCACAAGCCTCGGCGCACAGAATCGCCCTATGGGAACTGTCTACCTTGTGCGCCATGGCCAGGCCTCGTTTGGCGCCGACGACTACGACCAGCTGAGTGGACTCGGCCAGCGTCAGAGCGAGCGCCTGGGAGCCTACTGGGCCAAGCGCGGCCAGCGCTTTGATGCGGTGATCACCGGCTCGCTCAAGCGCCACGCTCAGACCTGGGCCGGCATCGCCGCGGGCGCTGGTCTGGATCTGCAGCCGCTGATCTGGCCCGGTCTGGACGAATACGACAGCCTGGCCGTGATCCGCACCATCCACGCCGCACCGCTGAAAAAGCCCGACACGCCCGAGCTCTACCGCCACCATTTCCGGCTGCTGCGTGACGGCCTGGCGCAGTGGATGGCCGGCACCGTGAGCCCGCAAGGGATGCCGAGCTACCCCGAATTCGTGCGCGGTGTGACCAGCGCGCTGGACCTCGTTCGTGCCGAGCATGTGGGAAAAAATGTGCTCATCGTCTCCAGCGGTGGCCCGATCAGCACCGCCGTGGGCCAAGTGCTGAACCTGAGCCCGGAACGCACCATCGACTTGAACATGCGCATTCGCAACAGCGCGGTGACCGAGTTCGAATTCAGCGCCAGGCGCCACGCCCTGCTGACCTACAACACGCTGCCCCACCTGGACAGCCCGGCGCACCGGGAGTGGGTCACGTACGCTTGAATGGGAAATGCCCCCACGCTCCGCCGCTGCGCGGGTCGCTGCCCCCCGAGGGGGCTGACCTTGCTCGGGGCGGCCCTTCGCTGCGGTCGATGACCCCCACGCTTCGCCGCTGCGCGGGTCGTTACTGGCGAGGCTTGAAGGCGGTGTGCTCGCTCAGCGTATCGGCCGGCAGGCGGTCGATCTCGGCCAGCAGGGCGGCCAGCGCGCGGCCGGCTGCATCGAGCAGGGCATGGCCTTTTTCGGCAGTGGCCGCACTGGCATTGCCCACCGCGCCTTCGGCGTTGTAGTCCTGCATCTGCCAGCCCAGCTTGGCGCTCTTGCCGTTGCCGAGAATGGGGAACTCGGCTGCCCGCGCCTGCGAGGCCGAACGGAAGTACCCCGCCTGATCCATGCGCACGCGCTCAGGCTTGAGCGCCAGCATCATCGCCGTCTCGATCTCGCCAGCGTGCACGCCAAAGCGGCGCTCTTCGGCGCTGAACATCGCGTTCACATCCCGGCCCTGCGCATCGAGCAGCGGCAGGTTGAACCAGTTCACGCTGTAGACAAGCAGACCCAGGCGCGCGCGCAGGTCACGCGCCACCAGATCGAGCGCACCCACCTGCCCACCGTGGGCGTTGAAAAGCACCAGCTTGTTCACACCGCTGGCGGCCACGCAATCGCCGATCTCGGTCCACACGCGCATCAGTGTCTCGGCCTTGAGCGTGAGCGTGCCAGCAAAGCGCGCGTGCTCGGGGCTGAAGCCCACCGCCTGGGTGGGCAGAAACAGCACCGGCAGGCCGGGCGCCAGCTGCGGCAGAGCCGCGGCGATCACGCCATTGACGATGTCGGTGTCCACCGACAGCGGCAGGTGAGGCCCGTGTTGTTCGGTGGCCGCCACCGGCAACACGGCGATGGCGCGACCGGTGTCGAGCGAGGCGAAATCGGCGGTGGTCAGGTCGGACCAGTAGTGGGACTTGGGCAACATGGCTGGCAGTGTAAGGCGCCGCGCTCCTATGATGCGGCGATGACCCAAGACCTGTTTCGCACCGACGCCTACCGCACCGAGTGCCCGGCCACCATCACCGCCCTGACCGACGCCGGCATCGTGCTCGACCAGACCGTCTTTTACCCGCTCGGAGGCGGGCAGGCGGGCGATACCGGCGAGCTGCACCTGGCCGATGGTCAGACCATCCGCATCGCCGACACCCGCAAGGGCAAAGACGACGAGGGCCTACCCACGGCCGACATCGTGCACGTGCCAGCGCCGGGGCAGGAGTCGGTGATGGCCGGGCTTCAAGTGGGCGACGCCGTCAGCGCACAGATCGACTGGGCGCGGCGCCACCGCCTCATGCGCTTTCACACCACCACCCACCTGCTGTGTCACCTGGTTCCGATGCCGGTCAACGGCTGCTCGATCACGCCCGACTACGCGCGGCTCGACCTGCACATGACCGAGCCGCTGGACAAGGAAGCGCTCAGCGCCGGCATTGCTGCGCTGGTGATGGCGGCTCACCCGGTCAAGCTGGGCAGCGTGACCGACGCCGAGCTTGACGCCAACCCGGCGCTGGTGAAAAGCATGAGCGTCTCGCCGCCGCGCGGCAGCGGCACCGTGCGAACCGTGCGCATCGGCGGCGCTGAGCCGATCGACCTGCAGCCCTGTGGCGGAACCCACGTGGCCAACACCGCCGAGATCGGCCGCGTGGTGGTCACCAAGATCGAGAAAAAGTCAGCCACCACGCGCCGCGTGGTGCTGGGTTTTGCCGACTGACCAAGGCCTCTTCAATCGGCGCAGACGCAACGCCGCGACCACGGCAACCCCCTGCAGGCCCAGGCCTGCCGATCGGCACAGCCCCCTGGGAGATCGCCAGATCGTCGTGCTCAACCGCTCAGGCGCAGCCGGCCGAGCAATTGCGCCAGGTGCGCCAGCATCGACGCGCCAACTGGCCCCCAGCGCAAGCAAACTGTCGGGTTCGCTTGTGCGCGCATGCGCTCAGCCCGCGGTACCAGTGCGCTTTCGACCGACCCCAGAATGGTCCTCCAGACGAGTTCCTGCCCGCCTTGTACCGGCCTGGAACCGAATTCCGCCGCGCCTGAAAAGCAAAGCAGAAATCTTGTAAGAGATACGTTCCACCACAGACAAAATAACAGTGGGGGCTTATATTTCTGACAAGCCTAGGCACGCAGCGCCTGCGCTCCGGAACTCGTGCCCCGACCCCGCCTCTCACTGACCCGCGCTTCTGTTGCAGTCGGCGCTCGCCCCATCACCCCTGGCTTCTCTTGTATGCACCTCCCTCGGCTCTCTTCGTTTCTCCGGCTCGCCAGCCCATGGCTGGTTTCGCTGGCGCTGCTGATCCCGCTGTCAGCGCCAGCCCAGAATCTGTTGGAACGCCTGTCCAACACCGCCGTGGTGCAAAGCGAACAGGCGCGCGCCGAGCTGCTGGCCCACGCGCCCGAGGGCGCTGGCCCTGGCAAGCCGGTCTGGCTGGGGTTGCAAATCACGCACGCGCCCGAGTGGCACACCTACTGGAAGAACTCGGGCGACTCGGGCCTGCCCACCGAACTGCAGTGGACATTGCCGCCTGGCGTCACCGCCGGTCCGATCGGCTGGCCCACGCCGCGCAAGTTCCCGCTCGGCACGCTGGCGAACTACGGCTACGACGGCACCGTGCTGCTGCCGGTGCCACTCACGATAGCCCCCGGCTTTGCCGGCCAGGACATCGAGGTCAAGCTCTACGCGGCCTGGCTGGTGTGCCGCAAGGAGTGCATTCCCGAAGAGGGCAACTTCACCCTGCGCCTGCCGGTGCAGGGCTCCACCGCCCTGCACGGCCGCGCCTTTGAGGCCACCTTCGCCGCCGCGCCAAGCGACCAGCCGGCCGGCGACAGCCGACTGGAGCCGGTCGACAGCCAGCTCCGGGTTTCGCTTACCGGTCTGCCGGTGGCCTGGCGCGGTCAGCCACTGGAGTTCTTCCCCGAGACGCCTGGCCTGATCGAGCCAGGAGCCGCCTGGACCCAGACCTGGGATGGCGAGCGCTGGACCGCCGGCGTGCCGCTCTCGCCGCATCGCAGCGACAGCCCCACCACCGTGCCGCTGGTGGTGGCGCTGGCCAACCCGCCGGGCGAAGGACCGGGCAGCCCCGGTGTGCGGCTGGAAGCGCCGGTGCAAGGCAGCTGGCCCGCTGCAGCGCCGCTGCCGGCAGCCGCCCCCGATGCGCTCGTCGCCGCGCTGCAGGAAAACGCTGCGCGCGCCGCCAGCGCGTCCGTCAACAGCAGCCCGCCCATCACGCTCTGGGCCGCGCTGATTGGCGCACTGATCGGCGGCATGATCCTCAACCTCATGCCCTGCGTGTTCCCGGTGCTGGCGATCAAGGTGCTCTCGTTTGCGAAACATGCCGACGACCGCCGTGCTCACCGAGCCAACGGCCTGGCGTATACCGCCGGTGTGGTGCTGAGTTTTCTGGCGCTCGGCGGTTTGCTGCTGGGTCTGCGCTCGGCCGGCGAGGCCATTGGCTGGGGCTTTCAGCTGCAAAGCCCGGCGGTGGTGGCCACGCTGGCGGTGTTGTTCACCGTGATCGGCCTGAACCTGGCCGGCCTGTTTGAATTTGGCAGCGTGCTGCCCAGCTCGGTGGCCAGCCTGCAGGCCAGGAACCCCACCGCTGATGCGTTCCTCACCGGCGTGCTGGCCACCGCCATCGCTTCGCCCTGCACCGCGCCTTTCATGGGCGCCTCGCTGGGCCTGGCCATCGGCCTGCCCACGGCGCAGGCGCTGGCGGTGTTTGGTGTGCTCGGCCTGGGCATGGCACTGCCCTACCTGGCCGCGAGCTGGTGGCCGGGGGTGGCGCGCGCCCTGCCTCGCCCCGGCGCCTGGATGAACACCTTCCGCCAGCTGATGGCATTTCCCATGTTTGCCACCGTGGTCTGGCTGCTGTGGGTGCTGGGCCAGCAGAGCGGCATCGACGGCGCCGCCGCCCTGCTGATGCTCCTGGTGGTGCTGGCGCTGCTGATCTGGGCGCTGGGCCTGCACGGCAAGGGGCGTGCGACGCTGGCGAGTCTGGCCGCGCTGGGCCTGATCTGGCTCGGTTGGTCGCTCGGCCCCAACGTGACTCGCCTGCAGGCGGCCGATGCGGCCACCGCACCTGTGGCCACCGCGGTGGCCGGTGTGAGCTGGGAGCCGTGGAGCGCCGAAAAACAAGCATCGCTGCTGTCCGAAGGTCGCCCGGTGTTCGTGGACTTCACCGCCGCCTGGTGCGTGACCTGCCAGTACAACAAGCGCACCACCCTGGCCGATACCGACCTGCTGGGCGACATTGCTGCGCTGAACATGGCGCTGCTGCGCGCCGACTGGACGCGGCGCGACCCGACCATCACCGCGGAACTCGCCCGCCTGGGCCGCAACGGCGTCCCGGTGTACGCGATCTACCGCAATGGCCAAGCGCCGCAGCTGCTCTCCGAGGTGCTCAGCGTGGACGAGGTTCGCGCCGCGCTGGCTGGGCTGTGATGCACTGAACCAAACGCACGCCCACGTGTCGTAAAGCCTCGACCACCCACCGGAGCCCCACCATGCTGCAACGTCGCCACTTCAATGCGCTCAGCCTGAGCGCCTTCGCCCTGCCCGCCGGCGTGTTCACCGCCGCATCGGCCCAGACCGCCAGCATTGGCCAGCCCGCGCCCGACTTCACGCTCACCGACACCGCTGGCAAAGCGGTCAAGCTTTCAGACTTCCGCGGCAAACCGGTCGTGCTGGAGTGGAACAACCCTGGCTGCCCCTTTGTGCGCAAGCATTACAACGGCAACTTTCAAGCGCTGCAAAAGGAATTCACGGGCAAGGGCGTGGTCTGGCTGGCCATCAACTCCACCCGCGACGACAGCCCTGACTACCTGAGCCCGGCCCAGCTCGGGCGCTGGATGACTGACAAAGGCGCTGCGACCAGCGCCACCCTGATGGACGAAGACGGCAAGGTCGGCCAGGCCTACTCGGCCCGCGTCACGCCTCACATGTACATCGTCAACGCCCAGGGCGTGCTGGTCTACGCCGGCGCCATCGACAGTATCCCATCGGCACGCGAAGCCGACATCGCCAAGGCCACCAACTACGTGCGCCAAGGCCTGAGTGAGCTGCTCGCTGGCAAACCCCTGAGCACGGCCACCAGCCAGCCCTACGGTTGCAGCATCAAGTACAAAAGTGCCGCGGCGTGACACGCACCAGGCGCCCATCGCTCATCACCCGCCGCACCCTGGGCCTGCTGGGCGCAGCCGTGCTGGCCCTGGCCGCCGGCTGCTCGGACCAGACTGCCCCAGACCCCTTGCGCGTCAGCCTGGAAGAGGGCCGCCAGCTGTTTGAAAGCCGACAGGTCGTCATGTTCGACATCCGCGAACCCGACGAGCACGCCACCGGCGTGGCCATAGGCGCCCTGCTGTTGCCCATGTCGCAACTCAACCAGCGCGCAGGTGAAATCCCCAGAGACCCGGCGCAGCCGGTGCTCATCATCTGCAACACGCAGAACCGCTCCAGCAAAGTGGTGCAGGCCATGAAGGATGCCGGCTGGACCAACGTGCGCTACGTGCAAGGGGGCATGAGCGACTGGGCTCGGAAAGGCTGGCCCATGGTCAAGCCGTTTGGGCTGCCGAAGTCTTGAGCGTGCTGACTGACCAACCGCACGGCGCCTGCTGACGCTCCGGCCACCGGCCGTGCACCGCCGTTGGCCCTGCTTCACATCAAATCGAAGGCCCCGGCCCCTCGCGGGATAATCTGCGATTACTCTAGACCGCAACCGGAACCGCCATGCCCTTCGCTCCCCTGCAAAACGACTCTTTTCTTCGCGCCTGCCTGCGCCAGTCCACCGACCACACGCCCGTGTGGCTGATGCGCCAGGCGGGGCGGTACTTGCCCGAGTACTGCGCCACGCGCGCCAAGGCGGGCAGCTTCATGGGGCTGGCGACCAATGTGGACTACGCCACCGAAGTGACGCTGCAGCCGCTGGAGCGCTATGCACTGGATGCAGCCATCCTGTTTTCGGACATCCTGACCGTGCCCGACGCCATGGGCCTGGGCCTGTCGTTCCAGATCGGCGAAGGACCGAAGTTTGCCAAGACAGTGCGCACCGAAGCCGATGTGGCCACGCTGGCCGTACCCGACATGGACAAGCTGCGCTACGTGTTCGACGCCGTGACCTCCATCCGCAAGGCACTCAACGGCCGCGTGCCGCTGATCGGCTTTTCGGGCAGCCCCTGGACGCTGGCCTGCTACATGGTCGAAGGCGGCGGCTCGGACGACTACCGCGCAGTGAAGTCGCTGATGTACAGCCGCCCGGACCTCATGCATCAGATCCTGGCCATCAACGCCGACAGCGTGGCCAGCTACCTCAATGCCCAGATCGACGCCGGTGCGCAGGCGGTGATGGTGTTCGACAGCTGGGGCGGCGTACTGGCCGACGGCAAGTTCCAGGAATTCAGCCTGGCCTACACACGGCGCGTGCTGGCTCAGCTGAAGACCGAAAAGGACGGCGTGAAGATCCCGCGCATCGTGTTCACCAAGGGCGGTGGCCTCTGGCTGGACGACATGAAGGACCTGGACTGCGAAGCGCTGGGCCTGGACTGGACGGTCAACCTGGGCAAGGCGCGCACGCTGGTGGGCGACACCAAGGCGCTGCAGGGCAACATCGACCCCAACGTGCTGTTTGCACCACCCGAACGCATTGACGCCGAGGTGGCGGCAGTCCTGGAGAGCTTTGGCAAGCCCCACCAGGGTGCGGGCACCGGACCCACCCACATCTTCAACCTGGGCCACGGCATCAGCCAGTTCACCCCGCCCGAGCATGTGACGGCGCTGGTGAACGCGGTTCACGCGCATTCACGTCGCCTGCGCACCGCCGCCTGAAACCGCTCATGCGGCTGCAGCCCGCGGCAGCGCTGGCTGAGCGCGTGATGGCGGGCCTGTCAACCCG
This sequence comes from Hydrogenophaga sp., assembly GCF_030373245.1. GTDB lineage: Bacteria > Pseudomonadota > Gammaproteobacteria > Burkholderiales > Burkholderiaceae_C > Hydrogenophaga. The sequence goes on along the minus strand of NZ_JAUCZF010000009.1, from coordinate 186,402 downwards.
CTGACACAGAAATTCGCAAAATAAAGGGCTTGACACGTCTCACTTATGCACATTTTTTGTGCTGCGGTGCGACAAGCGCCAAATAGGCGGTCCACGCCAGCCTCTGTCGACAACGCCGCTGTAAGCTGTTGATTCATATAGCGATTGAAGGTTGCCGTTTTTCTGGGCAACTTAAGAAAAGCCTTGATTCTTAAGGCTTCGCGACCCGCCAACCAGACCTATCAACAAAGTTATCCACAGAAGCTTGGGACAGGTCGAGAAGCAAAGACAAATCAATGACTTACATCATCTTTCGACAGTTGGGCTGAGGAAAACACGCTAAACATGACCTGCTGGCCGAGCGTCATCGTGGCCACCCCTGCCCACAGCGGGGTGAGTGCCAGCCTGAGCTACCGAAGTGAGCTGTTGCTTGCGCCGGGGACACTGGTGCGTGTGCCGCTGGGCAAGCGCGAGGTGCTGGGCGTGGTGTGGGACTGCCCGACCGAGCCGCCAGAGGGACTCACCGATAGCCAGACGCGCGAGGTCACCGGCACGCTGGACGGACTGCCGCCACTCAACGCGCGCTGGCGCCAGCTGGTGAAGTTTGCCGGTCAGTACTACCAGCGCAGCCTGGGCGAGGTGGCGCTGGCTGCGCTGCCGCCCCAGCTGCGCGAACTCGACAACACCCAGTTGGCCCGGCGCCTGAAGCGCCGCACCCAGGCTGCCGCCCAGCCCGTCGAATCAAAGCTGGACCAGCAAACGCAGCCCGCGCTGAGTACTGAACAAGCCGAGGCGTTGTCTGCGCTGGACACGGCGAGCGTCCCGGTGTTGCTGTTTGGCGCCACCGGCAGCGGCAAGACCGAGGTTTACCTGCGCGCCACGCAACGTGTACTCGACGCTCAAGGCACCGGCGGCACGCCAACCCAGGTGCTGGTGATGGTGCCCGAGATCAACCTCACGCCGCAGCTCGAAGCGCGTTTTCGCGAGCGCTTCGAGCCGCTGTACGGCGCCGGCGCGGTGGTCTGCCTGCACAGCGGCATGACGCCTGCACAGCGACTGGCGAGCTGGCTTTCCGCCCACACCGGCGTGGCCCGCATCGTGCTCGGTACGCGCATGGCCATCTTTGCCAGCCTGCCCGGGCTGCGTCTGATCGTGGTGGATGAAGAGCACGACCCGAGCTACAAAAGCCAGGAAGGCGCGCGCTACTCGGCACGCGACCTGGCGGTGTACCGCGCCAAGATCGAAAGCGGGGCGCTGTCGACAGCAGGCGGGGAAGCAGGCACTCGCTGCCAGGTCATCCTCGGCTCGGCCACGCCCTCGCTGGAGAGCTGGCACGCCGCCGACCAGGGGCGCTACCTGCGACTGGCCATGCCAGCGCGCATTGGCGGAGGTTCATTGCCCAGGCTGCGTCTGGTCGACATGAACCACCAGCCCAAAGGCGCAGTGATCGCGCCGCCGTTGCTGGCTGCCATGGGCGAGCGCATTGCGCGCGGCGAGCAGTGCCTGGTGCTGCTCAACCGCCGGGGTTACGCGCCGGTGCTGGCCTGCCACGACTGCGGCTGGAAAAGCGGCTGCCCGCACTGCAGCGCCTACCGTGTGTTCCACAAGCTCGACCGCACGCTGCGCTGCCACCACTGCGGATTCACCGAGCGAGTGCCGCGCGCCTGTCCCGACTGCGGCAACCTCGACATCGCGCCCGTGGGCCGCGGCACCGAGCAGGTGGAGGAACAGCTTGCCGCCCTGCTGGCCGACGCGCGCCGGCCCGACGGCCAGCCGCCACGCGTGGCGCGGATGGACGCCGACTCGACCCGGCTCAAGGGCAGCCTGGAAACGCAGCTCGCCGCGCTGCACAGCGGCGAGGTGGATGTGCTGGTGGGCACCCAGATGATCGCCAAGGGCCACGACTTCCGACGCATCACCCTGGTGGCCGGTATCAACGTGGACGCTGCCCTGTTTGCCAGCGACCACCGCGCGCCCGAGCGACTGTTTGCCTTGCTCATGCAGGCCGGCGGGCGCGCCGGGCGCGACGCCGCACACAGCGCTGCCAGCGAGATGTGGGTGCAGACCTGGACACCCGAGCACCCGCTCTTTGCCGCGCTCAAGACCCACGACTTCCCGGCCTTTGCCGCCGAGCAGCTGGCTGAGCGCGAGATCGCCGGCATGCCGCCGTTTGGTGCCCAGGCTCTGCTGCGCGCCGACGCGCGCACCCAGGCCGCAGCGCAGGCTTTCCTGAATCTGGCGGCTGCACAAGCGCTGGGCCTGCCGCACCGGGACGCGATCACGCTCTACCCCGCCGTGCCTTTGACCATTCAGCGCGTGGCCAACGTAGAGCGTGCGCAGCTGCTGGTGGAAAGCGCTTCACGCGGCGCCTTGCAGCGCTTTTTGTCGGCCTGGGGTCCGGTGCTGCACGACTGCCGCAGCGCCCCCGAGGCCAGAGGGCTGGTGCGCTGGGCGGTGGACGTGGACCCGCAGGTGATCTGAGAGCGCGGGCCACCCCGGCTGAACACCCAGCCGCAGGAGGCCGCTCAACCCGAAGCGGCGGAAGTCGACGGCGAAGCTGATCGGCCGCAGGCCGATTGCCTCGACGCCGGCAACGAGCCAGGCGCTGGCCCATCCAGGGTTGGGCAGGTGCACCTCGCCAGCGATCAACCACGGCAACCGCTGTGCATCGGCGGCTTCGCTCTCGCCCAGAACACCCGCCCCTCCAGCCTGGCTCCAGCTTCTGGTCGATCGCGTGAGCATCTGGCGGACCCCGTCCCGCCTGGCCCGTCGGGCTGGGCTGGGTCTGCAGCGCACCGAGCTGGGCCGGGTGGCTCGACTTGATGCTGGTCACGATCGCGGCGAGCTATTGGGCGGTGGGAGCGCTCGGCCAGCATCAGCGCCCGCCAGGCGCTGCGGCCCAGCAAGCCCCCAACTGGGTGCTGCAGGCTGCTGGGGCTCAGCGGCACACACGCGAGAGACCGCAGCGGGTGGCGTCATTCGTGGACCAGCGCGCTGAAATCGACATGGTTCAAGGCCTCTTGCGGCAACGACTCTGGCCTGCCTGGCCGCAGCAAAGGCCACTCGTCGCATCCAAACATAAGTGAACTGCGATATAAGCAGGGTGATTCACGACCCCAGAGGAGACTCCCATGCCACAGGCACTTCATCCCGCCCCTTCACTCTTCAAGCGCGCCAGCCTCGGCCTGCTGCTGTGGGCCGCGGCCGGCCTCTCGCTCGCCGCTGACCCGGAGCCGGCCATGAAGGTGGAACAGGTCGGGCCGCACAGCTACTACGTACAAGGCCTGTCGCAGCTGGGTTCGACGAAAAATCAGAACTTCATCTCCAACGCCGGGTTCGTGATCACGCCGCAAAGCGTGGTCGTGATCGACGCGCTGGGCTCCCCGCGACTGGCCGAGCGGCTCACCGCCGAGATCCGCAAGCTCACCCCGTTGCCGATCTCCGATGTGATCCTCACCCACTACCACGCCGACCACATTTACGGCCTGCAGCACTTCAAGCAGCTGGGAGCCAAAGTGACCGCGCACGCGGCGGCCAAGGAATACATCCAGTCCGACACCGCGCGCCTGCGGCTGCAGGCCTCACGCACCGACCTCGCGCCATGGATCGACGAGCAGACACGGCTGGTCGAGGCCGACACCTGGATCGATGGACCGACAGCGATGAAGATCGGCGGCTGGGTGTTCGAGATCGACCACGTCGGTCCATCGCACACGCCAGAAGATCTCACCGTGTTCGTGGCCGAAGAGAAGGTGCTGTTCGCCGGCGACCTGTTCTTCAACGGCCGCCTGCCCTTCGTGGGCAAGGCCAACAGCAGCCAGTGGATTCTGTCGCTTGATCAAATGCTCAAGCACGACGCCACCTCTGTGGTGCCCGGTCACGGCCCGGCATCCCGCGACCCGAAAAAAGACATCGGTATGACGCGCGACTACCTCAAGTACCTGCGTGCCACCATGGGCCAGGCGGTGCAAGACTTCGTGCCGTTTGAAGAGGCCTACAAGGCCACCGACTGGAGCGCGTTCGAAGCCACGCCCATGTTCGGCTTTGCCAACCGCATGAACGCCTACAACACCTATTTGCTGATGGAGGAAGAGGCGCTGGAGAAGAAGCGCTGAGCCTCCCTGGATCACCTGCCAAGAAAAGAGCCCCGCAGGGCATGCCCTGCGGGGCTCTTTTGCGCTGGGCTTCAGATCACTTCAGGTCAAGGCGGTCCAGGTTCATCACCTTGGTCCAGGCGGCAGCGAAATCGCGGGTGAACTTGGCTGCGCCGTCGTTCTGCGCATACACCTCGGCCAATGCACGCAGCTGCGAATTGGAACCAAACGCCAGGTCGACGCGGGTCGCCGTCCATTTCGCCTTGCCGGACTTGCGGTCGCTGCCTTCGTAGCTGTTCGCACCGGTGGGCTTCCAGGTGGTGCCCATGTCGACCAGATTGACGAAGAAGTCGTTCGTCAGGGCGCCGGGCTTCTGCGTGAACACGCCATGCCTGGAGCCGCCCACGTTGGCGCCGAGCACGCGCAGGCCACCGACGAGCACCGTCATCTCGGGCGCGCTCAGCGTGAGCAACTGCGCCCGGTCGAGCAGCATTTCTTCAGGTGGTACCGAGTAGTTTTTCTTCTGGAAGTTGCGGAAGCCATCGGCCTGTGGCTCCAGCGGCTCGAAGGATTCCACATCGGTCTGCGCTTGCGACGCATCGGTGCGGCCCGGCGTGAACGGCAGCTCCAGCGCCTGACCCGCCGCCTTGGCCGCGGCTTCCACCGCCGCGTTGCCTGCGAGCACGATCAGATCGGCCAACGACACCTGCTTGCCGCCTTTTTGCGCGCTGTTGAAGGCTTGCTGGATGCTTTCCAGCGTGGTCAGCACCTTGGCCAGTTGCGCCGGCTGGTTGACTTCCCAGTTGTTCTGGGGCGCCAGGCGGATGCGCGCGCCGTTGGCGCCGCCGCGCTTGTCCGAGCCGCGGAAGGTAGAGGCCGAAGCCCAGGCAGTGGACACCAGCTCACTCACCGACAGCCCCGAGGCCAGCACCTGCGCCTTGAGCGCGGTGGCGTCCCGGGTATCGATCAGCGGGTGGTTGGCGGCGGGCACCGGGTCTTGCCAGACCAGGTCTTCAGCCGGCACTTCCGGGCCGAGGTACAGGCTCTTGGGACCCATGTCGCGGTGGGTCAGCTTGAACCAGGCGCGGGCATAGGCGTCGGCAAACTCGTCGGGGTTGGCGGCGAAGTGGCGCGAGATCTTTTCGTAAGCCGGGTCGAAGCGCAGCGAGAGGTCGGCCGTGGTCATCATCGGGCGGTGTTTTTTGGACGGGTCGTGGGCATCCACCACCATGTCTTCGTCTTGCACGTCTTTGGCCAGCCACTGGTGAGCCCCGGCCGGGCTCTTGACGAGTTCCCACTCGTACTTGAACAAGACCTTGAAGTAGCCCATGTCCCAGGTGGTGGGATTGGGTTTCCAGGCGCCTTCGATGCCACTGGTGGTGGTGTCACCGCCCTTGCCGCTGCCGTGTGTGTTGATCCAGCCAAAGCCCATCTGCTCGATGGGAGCGGCCTCGGGCTCAGGGCCGACCTTGGCGGGGTCGCCTGCGCCGTGCGCCTTGCCGAAGGTGTGGCCGCCGGCCACCAGGGCCACGGTCTCAACGTCGTTCATGGCCATGCGGGCGAAGGTTTCGCGCACGTCGCGGCCCGAGGCCACCGGGTCGGGGTTGCCGTCCGGGCCTTCCGGGTTCACGTAGATCAGGCCCATCTGCACCGCCGCCAGCGGGTTTTCCAGCACGCGTTCGCCGCTGTAGCGGCTGTTGGGCTTGTCGCTGGTGGCCAGCCATTCTTTTTCGGCACCCCAGTAGATGTCTTCTTCAGGCTGCCAGATGTCGGCGCGGCCGCCGCCGAAGCCAAAGGTCTTGAAGCCCATGGTCTCCATGGCCACGTTGCCGGCCAGGATGAACAGGTCGGCCCAGGAAATGGAGTTGCCGTATTTCTGTTTGATGGGCCACAGCAGGCGGCGCGCTTTGTCGAGGTTGCCGTTGTCGGGCCAGCTGTTGATGGGGGCGAAGCGCTGGTTGCCGGTGCTGGCGCCGCCGCGGCCGTCGGCTGTGCGGTAGGTGCCGGCGCTGTGCCAGGCCATGCGGATGAACAGGCCACCGTAGTGACCCCAGTCGGCCGGCCACCAGTCCTGTGAGTCGGTCATGAGCGCGGCCATGTCTTTCTTCAGGGCGGCGAAGTCGAGCTGCTTGAAGGCTTCCGCGTAGTCAAAGCCAGCGTCCATGGGGCTGGACGCCGGGGCGTGCTGGTGCAGGATGCCCAGGTTCAGCTGGTTGGGCCACCAGTCGCGGTTGGACTGGGTGCCGTGGGTGGTGCGGGCACCGTGCATGACGGGGCATTTCGCTTCGGAAGGGGATGGGGTGCTCATGGGGATCTCCTGCGGATGATGACGGGTGGATCGGGGTGTCAGTGGGTCAGCGCCAGCCAAGCCAGGCGGTCAAGCCAGGACGGGCCGGTGATCGGGTGCGGTGTTGAATGGATCATGGTGCGTCGTGTTGGTTGCGATGGATTGACTCTACGCAGCATCGGTCGATATGAGTACTTGATTCACATCATCCAATCAATAGCAATTATTGATTGATCAGGCCAGGCCCACCCACCGCGGCCAAGCCGGCGTGTCAGGTCAGCAGCGCCACTGCACCCGAGAAGGTGAAAAACGCGGCGGCGGTCGACACCAGGATGATGCGGGCGATGCGCCCGTTGTCCGCGCCCAGGCGCTCGGCCAGCAGCGAGACGTTGCTGGCGCTGGGCAGGGCCGCCACCAGCACCATCACCGTGAGCGCAAACGGATCCAGCGGCACCCCGAGCTGAATCGCCGCCACACCCACGGCCAGCACCAGCAGCGGGTGCAGCAGCAGCTTCATCAGGGCCACTGGCAGGTAGTCCGAGAGCGGCATGGGGTGGTTGGCCTGGATCTGCGAGCGCGCCAAGACCGCGCCGATGGTGAACAGCGCCACCGGCGAAGCGGAATCGGCCAGCAGCCAAACGGTTTTCTCCACTGGCCCCGGCAAAGTGAACTGCGCCGCCGAGGCCGCCGCGCCCAGCAGGATGGCCCAGGGCATGGGGTTGCTGACCACGCCACGCAACGCCTTGCGCCCAGCCACCAGCATGGCGCGCGTACCGCCTTCGCCCTCGCTGCCGTCGCTGTCGAGCTGCGAGAGCGCGATGCACAGCGAGCTGATGACGATCATGTCGACCATGATGAGCACGATCACCGGACCCACGCTCTGCGGCCCAAGCAGTGCGGCCAGCAGCGGCACGCCCATGAAACCGGTGTTGGGAAACGCCGCCACCAGCGCACCCAGAGAGGCGTCTTTCCAGCGGATGCGGTCGTTCATCGTCAGCGCAATGCAGAACGCCACCATCACCAGCGCACACAGCAGGTAGACGCCGGCCACCGAACCGTCCAGCAGGTCGGCGATCGGCGTCGTTGAGCCGAAGCGGTAGAGCATGGCCGGCAGGGCGAAAAACAGCACAAAGCCGTTCAGCCCCGGAATCGCCTCCAGCGGCAGCATGCGCCGGCGCGCCGCCACGAAGCCCGCCAGCACAAGCGCGAAGAACGGGAAGGTGACGATGAGGACGTTGAGCACCGGCGGATTCTCGCAGCTTGATCGCGCCGACCCCAGGCGGGCTGTCGCGGCTGCACGATCGCCGCGCGTTTCGCGCAGAAACAGTTCCCCGATGTAGGCCTCGAACTCTGGCTTTTTGCGGCCTTGATTTGTGTCAATGGTCACCTTCCGTAACGATTGGATACTGGTACGTGTAGGAGTTATCTCCGCACGTTTCCCTTTCATCGACTGGAGGCATTTCATGAAATTCAAGCGCAAGAAGCTGGCTCTGCTGGGTACCGTGGCGGTGGCCGGCATGGCCTACGCCGCGATCGTCACGCAGATCCAGCTCAAGCCCGAGATCAGCATCAGCACGGGTGGCAGCGGCCACAAGCCCAAAATCCAGCGCGCTGGCTCCAACGGCAACTTGGTCATGGCGTATGGCGATACCTTTGACGCGGCGCCCACAATCTATGACACCAAGGCGCAGGAAGAACGCAAAGCACGCGATATCTTCGTTCGCTACTGCACCCCAACGCCCGAGACAGACACCACAACCACACCACGCAAAACCTGCGATGTGGACAGCGACTGGAGCGCTGCTGTCAACGTCTCGAAGTCGGCTGACAAATACAGTATTCAGACCGCATGGCAAGGCGGCGATCCGGTGACCGGGCGTCTCCCTTTCTATGGTGACATCGACAAGCCCAACATCAAGACCAGCGGTCCCGTGATGGTGCTGACCTGGACCAGCAAGTACTGCCCGGACAATGACTTGAGCGATGCCAACGCGCCCGTCGCGGACGGCACCGACCCGAATTTCTTCCCCAATGCGAACCAGCGCGCCATCCGCTACCTGGACCGCGAGAACCGCATCATTCCGTTTTCTTGCACCTGGATGGCTGCCTCGACCAACAACGGCGTGACATGGCGCTCAGCCGTTCAATTGAGCAACGGCGAGCGCGATGCCAAGCAAGATGCCAGCAGTGGCAATTACAACTCGACCACCTCCACGGGTCGCTTCAACATCTCGTGGCAAGAGGATCCAGAAGGCCTGCAGCCTGGCGACGCCGACGGCCCGGGTGATGGCGCTTCCGGCGCCAACGTCACCGGCGGCACCGATGTCTGGTACACCTACGCGGACCTGGCCGGCGGGGTGATCACCCTTGCGCCGGGTGAAGGTACTCCCCGTACTGCCAGAAGCAAGGCTTACCGTGTGACCGACAACTGGGATGGCAGCACGTATGGCTTAACCGGCCAGATCTCCAATGTGTTCGGCGCCGACGGCACCAATCTGGACGGCAAGGCTGCGGGTCAGGAGGTCGAAAAAGGCAATGCGGGTGCTTCGCGGCCCAACATCTTCATGGTGGGCCCGACCTCGGTGCTGGCCTGGGAGGAAACCAAGGGTTCGCAGGGTCTGGACTCAGGCAAGTTTGTTCGTTACCTGAACTTCCCATACAACACACCCCCAGCCGCTACACCAGGCTGCGTCATCAGCAACCCGCTGAAAAATGCCCGTCGCGTGCGTTTCCTGACGCAGGACGGCAGCGTGGCTTCACCCGGTGGCGTCAACATTGCAATCTTCTGGAAGGAAGGCCTGTTTGACAAAGGCGGCCCGTCCGACATCGTGGTGCGCCGCGGTATGGGTGGGCTGGCCAGCACCAACATGGTCCCAGCCGTCGATCCCAACTGCGCGACTTCGGACTACACCACCGCCATTGGTCTCGCCAACGCGCTGCCAGAAAACATCAGCAGCCGCGCGCCGTTCCTGACCGCGACTGACAGCGGCCTGGGCGACGGCACGGAAGTGAACTTCGCCGAAAACGCCCTGGCCCACCGCGGGGTGTTGCGGGGTGACGAGCTGTGGATTGGCTACAACTACACCAACGACCTGGTGAAGATGTGGGCACAGCAAGACAACTACAACTTCTGGGTGCGCAAGTACACGTTTGACCCTGCGACCAGCACCGGTAGCTGGGCTTTGCCGTACAACATCACCAACATCACCGACACGCGCATCAACGTGCGTGAGCCGCGCTTCTTCGGGACACCGCCAAGCCAGCCGGTCGGCTGCCCAACCGGTAACCCGGCAGATCCGACGACGCTGGATGCGACGCTGTGTCAGGCCAAGAACGTGATCTTCGTGGCCTACGGCTCGCAGACCAACGTGTCGCCGTTCGACCCGAACGGGGGCGATGACCTTGGCATCTACCTCACGGTGAGCAAGGATGGCGGCCAGACCTTCATACCGGCGGTCGAGTACTCGAACGAGCGCGGCAGCCTGTTTGACGACGAAGACTATGCCTTCGAGGCTCAAGTGGTGGCCCGTCCCGACGGCGGCCGTGTCTATGGCACTTTCAACACCGAAAACACCACGGGCTCCGCTGCGGCCTTCCGCAGCGCCGACATCGTGGAAGTTGACGATGGCACCGTGCCTGGCATCACGCCTGGCACCACCGACGGTGGTGGTGGCTGCACAACCGCTTCGGGCAACGCGCCGATCGACCCGATGCTGCCGCTGCTGGCCGCACTTGGCCTGGCCGGCTGGGGCCTGCGCCGCGCACGTCGCAGCTGATGCCCCATGGCCTGGGGCGCATTGCCCCAGTACCTGAAATGGCCACTGCCTCGGCGGTGGCCATTTTTCTTCCCCCGCATCGGATCACGTCACCCCAATGGCGCAGTGCAGTTGACATGTCTCAACCGCAGCCTGGGTTCCCACATACCCCCAACTGGTATTTGCGCACATGGGAAGTGAGCCCTTTTCTTCATTTCCGTTTTCTTTGAGCAGGACAACAGCCCCATGGAATATGCATCCCCACTCTCCCGCAAAACCAACCCCGTCAGCCTTGCGGTCGCGGCCATGTTGCTCGCAACCAGCGCCCAGGCGGGTGTGATTGCCGACAGCAACCCCACCGTTGCACCCACCTTCCTAGGGTCGTGCGGCACATCGGGTGCAGCCGAAGCCTGCGTCGGCGCCTGGAACCTCGACAACGTCGACGTGCAACAGGTTCGAGCCGACGGCACAACCACTTTCGGCTCGTTCGAGAAGTCGACCGGCGCCTACGCCGCCATGGCCAGCGGCGAGAGCTTCATCAGCTCGGTGAAGGATGCGATGGGCAGCGTCATGGCCAAGGTCACCGGCAAGGTCTGGCCGGTCGGTGAGCCGAGCGGCATCAAGGCAGTCAACGGCGACACCCAGACCAAGAACGGCAAGCCGCAAAACTGCCTGATCAACTCTTCGTACCTGGGATTTGACGTCAGCACCAGCGGCCTGGAGCCTACCTCAACAGCACCGCACCCGAGCCCGTCATCTGCTCCAGCGGCTTTCAGTCGCACAAGCGGTTCAAGATTGCGATGCAGCCTGCCACGGTGGAAGGAGTGGCCGACGGCGCTGCCAGCGACAAGCCCATCGACATGGTGTTCAACGTGAGCGACGGTGGCGGCCTCACACCTTACCAAGTGTTCAGCAAGATCAACAACTACACCGGCAAGCGGCTCAAGGGGTACAGGATCGTGGTGGGCGTCGGCACGGGCACCGGCTTTCAGTCGGCCAGTGCCCTGGGTATCGCCGACAAGCTGCACATTTCACTGGGCAGGGGCGAGGGCTGGTCGTCCGGATCCATGGGAGCACCGAACGGATCCGACCTGTTTGACGGCGACGGGCTGGCCACCTTCTCCCACGGACTGTTTGGCGCCATCGACGCCAACTTCCCCGCGAATGGCTTCTTCGACACGCGGACGGCAGGATTCGACGTGACGCAAAGCTGCGCAGTCCCGCCATGCAGCACCACGCCCAACCCGTTCGTTGGTGGCCCCGACCTGATCAACTCCGACACGATCGAATCGACCACCGTCTTGCCAAGCAACTACACCACCCTGTTCGGCGACTGGCTGCCCAGCACCTGGCAGCCGAGCGGTGTCTTCTTCGACGACGACAACGACCCAAACACCGACGCGGTGCTGCAAGCCTGGTGGAACGGCAGCCAGTGGGTGAGCAACAACGACGGCGGGTTCACCCCCATCCCGGCGGCCACGCTTGAGGCCTGGGGCAATGACCCACTCTACGCGGTGTCTCACATCGAAGACGTGCTGAACCTGGGTATCAACTACATCGTGAAAGTCGGTGATGACCTGGACAACGACGCCATGACCTCCCGATCGACGTTCACCATCCGCATCATCCCGGTGGTGGCCGACTCGCAGGTGGCGCCGACCTTCCTCGCTGCAGAACCAGCACCCCTGGTTCCACCGGTGACACCGCCAGTGACGCCGCCTGCGACGGTTGACCAGGGTGGTGGCTGCACCGCCGTCCCGGGCAACCCGCCGATCGACCCGATGCTGCCGCTGCTGGCCGCGCTGGGACTTGCTGGCTGGGGACTGCGCCGCCGCTCGCGCCACAGCTGAAACCTGCCATTCCCCGGGGCCCATGCGCCTCGGGACTTTTTCCAAAACGCCGCGCGGCAACGCCCGGCGTTTTTTTCTTGGTCGGCGGCTTTGCACTGCATCGCCGTCGCGACCGTGCGTCCAAAGAACAACGCGCACCAGGTTCCCCGGTGTAGAGGCCCAGCACGAATCTGGAGCCGATTGACGCCAGTCAATGCGCCAGCCGATGGAAGAGAAATACTGAACTGGGTAGTGCGTTTTCCGTTCGGTTTTTACAGGAGACTTCCATGTCCGTCAGCGTCAAATTGCCCTTGAGCAAGCCCCATGAGGCCGCGAACCCAGCGCGGTTCAAGCGGCATATGCAACCTATGGCTCAGGCTGGCATCGCGATGGCGGCCGCGGTGGCTTTGCTCGTGAGCGGCTGCGGAAGCGGGTCGTCGACCACGCCCACACCCGTCACCATCATCGAGGCCAACATCGACACCCTGGCCGCTCAGATTGGGGGTGGCACGCAGGATGTGGCGCTGTACGACGACGGCACTACCCAGTGGACGCTGTACACCATGGCCAACCGCTTTGCGGCAACGCCCGTCGGCATGAACAAGGGCGCTACAACCGAAATCACCGTGCCTGGCTACATCCAGCACATCACCGTGGTGAAAGACTACGCAGGGGCAAGCTACGCGCTCCTGTCCATGGGTGACAAGGGCATCGGGGTGGTGGACATCACCAACCCTGTGGCCATGAGCTACCTGCGAACCATGAGCGTGGGCTACACGGCGCCCGCATTCACCACCGTGGACGGCGGAGGCAACGAATTTTCCGAGCCCGAGACGGTACACACCGACGGTGTGGTGAATGACCTTCTGGTGGACGACAGGGGCACGCCCGACACCACAGACGACCAGCTGTTCATCGCCAACGAGGCCTATGGCATCCAGAAGACCAGCCTGGCCAACCTGATCGGTGCCACCGGCGACGGCGCGCTCACCATCGACAGCCCGACGGTACAGGCCTACACGCTGACCTACGCGGGCGAAAACCCTTGGGGCGGACCCATGAGCCTGAGGATGGCGGACGGCAGGCTTTACGCGGCGCTGGGCTTCCTGGGCATGGGCATCTTCGATCCCGTCGATCTGACCGCAGTGGGTGCCTACAACCTGTACGCCGATTGCACCAACAACGCTCAGGAAGACTGGTTTGGTTATCCGCAGCGCAAGATCGCGTGTCCCGGCGCAACGGTGGGAACCGCTGTCGCTGGCGGCTTCACCCCCATCGACATCAACGCGGTTGATCTTGCTGAGGGTATGCCGACCTACTTGCAAGCAGCGGCCGAACTGGACAACAAGAGCAGCACCGGCGGCCTGAGCTGGAATCCCTGGGCCGAGTTCGACCGCTACGGCAAGTACTACTACAACGCCCGCACCATGGACGTGCAGGTCATCGGTGGCAAGACCATGGCCTACATCGCTTATGGGCTGGGAGGTCTGGTTGCTGTGGATGTCACGGCGCCCGCCGCCCCTGTGTACGCGGGCTATGTGCCGGCAGCCCCGGCGCATGGCCCGGACGAACCACCCATCAACGTGGACAAGAAGGGCATCCTGTCGCACTTCGGCTCCGGCATGCTGAAGGAAGCCGGCGTGATGGATGTGCGCGTGGTGCCGGATGGTGCCAGCGGTTACATGGCCTACTACACCGACCACTTTGCGGGTCTGGTGGTGGTGAGCGGCGCCGAGGATCCAGCCACCTCCTGGAAGAATCCGGCACCCCCATCATCGTTCGACAACGATACGGACACCAAGGTGTTCTGGCCCGACTACGAGTTCGTCACGTCGTACGACATGACGCCCGTTCCGGTGGGCGACGAATCGCTACCCAAGTTCCTGACCGCTGCGGGCAACAACTACACGGCACCCGTCAGGCTGGTGACGGGGGAGATCAACGGCCATGGCGGCTCGCTTTTCCTGATGCCCACCATGAACACGGCGGGCGCAGGCACGGTTGACGCAGTGCAGTCATCCGGAGCCGGTGGCGTGAGTTTCATCGACTTCATTGACCTGGGCCAGAGCTCGGGAACGGCGGTGGCCAGCCGCTTCGATGTGCCGGTGAACCTGGTGAGCACCAACGAAGTGGGCGCAGCAGAAGACGGGTCAGCGACCCAGCCGATTGCCATCGGCCATGCTGAAGGCGTGACCGTTTCGGGCAACCACCTGTACCTGGCCGACGGCCCGCACGGCGTGAGCGTGTGGACCATTGCCGATGGCTTCACACCGATCGACACCCTGAAACTGGTGGCCAATACCTTGCAGGATGAGTACGCGACTTCGCCAACCGGCGTGCAGCCCACGCCCCACGCCTTCAAGGTGGGCTTCGGCAGCGACCCGAACAAGGCCTATGTGATGAGCCAGAGCCTGGGCATGCGCCGAGTGGATGTGTCGGCCGTCACGGGGGGCAGCGCGCAGGTTGGTTCTCCCGCCATCCTGGACGCAGCGGGTGGCATCTACGAGCACAACACCGAGGCCGGCAGCATTGGCCTGGTCAGAGTCGAAGGGCAGGACCATGCCTACGGCGTGACCTTCCACGGCAAATACGCCATCGTGGCGGACGGTGACAACGGGCTGACCATCTACGACACCACGGCAGCAGGTGGCACAGACGCCAGCGTGGTCGCCAACCTCGGTGACTCCGACGGCGCAGGCAACCAGGGCAAGCCCCCACTGGGTCGCGCAGCCACGGTGAAACTGTGGAACGACACCATGACGGGCAAGACCTACGCGGTGGTGGCCGCCGGTGCCTACGGCATCTCAGTGGTCGACATGACCGCCTTCCTGGCCAGCGGTCAACCTGCTGATCTCGGCATCGACAAGCTGATCAAGACCTTCGAGCCCGTGAAGTCCGACGATGACAATGCGTTTGGCTCGGCCGACGGCAAGAGTGTCGATGTGCATATCGTCGGTAACGTTGCCTACTTCAGCTACGACAGCTTTGGTCTGGTGGCCTACCGCATGGCCGATCTGATCCGTCCCGCCACCGAGGAGCGTCCGGCCGTGGTGCCCGTCGGTCAGGCACCGGATGCTTGCTTGGCCGTGACAGACGTGACGAAGCTGAGCGCCAAGCAGGGTGGCGTGGCTGAGTGTCGCCCGACCGCTGCCGGTTACTTCAAGCTGCAGAAGTACGGCGAGGTCCAGGACGCCATGGGTGTGGTGACCACGCCGTCGCCCTATGCGGACGTGGACGGTGGCGCGCTCTACATGACGTCGCAATACTTCCCGGCCGACCAGTTGCTGAGCGACGGCAGCAGGACCTACACGCTGACCTCGCCCAGGCTGCTGTTCTACGTGGCCTACGGCCCAGCCGGTGTGGTCAAGCTCGACTGGAGCAACGTGGCGGCACCATCCGTGATGGCGATCAAGGGCGTGGTCGGTGGCGCAGCGGCAACCGCCATCAACAACGGGCGTGTCTATGTCGCGGCTGGAGCCGGCGGCCTCAGCGTCCTGAAGTAAGCACTGGCCAAACCCCGCCTGCTCCGGCAGGCAGGGTGATCCGCAGGCGCCGATGGCAACAGGCGGCGCCTTTTTTCTGGGCGAATGCTCAGCGGCCCCTGGCCACGCAAGCCCTCGGGATGCAAGGCAACGACAACATGGGAAGATCGCTTTTGTGACCTCTCCTCAACCACCAGACCCGAGCTATCCGCCCAGCGCGCCCGCGTCGCCCACGCTGGCCGAGGCCTTGGGCGTCACCCGACCGCACCCGCCCCTGTTCACCTGGCCGCCGGATACCCATCTGGCGCTGGCGATGATGGCCGCCCTGCCCGTCTGGCTGGCACTGGGCCTGCTGTTGGGGCCGCACCTGCGCGCGCCGCCTGGCGCGTGGGCCTGGGTGTCACTGGTGCTGGTGCAGCCGCTGCTGGAAGAGCTGGTGTTTCGCGGTCTGCTGCAAGGCCAGGCGCTGGTCTGGTTGCAGCGCGGCGGGCGGCCGATGCGTCTGGGACCGCTGACGCTCGCCAACGCGCTGGTCACCGTTGCCTTCGTGGCCCTGCACCTGCGCGCGCAACCGCTGGCCTGGGCGCTGGCGGTGGCCGTGCCCTCACTCGTGTTTGGCCACCTGCGTGAGCGGTTCAGCAGCGTATGGCCGGCGGTGGGCGTGCACGCGTTCTACAACGCGGGCTTCGGCCTCACTGCCTGGCTGGTGCTCGCATGAGGCCACGCCAACAAAGAAGCCAGGGACAACCCGGCTTCTTCTGAGCGGCATACCGGCTCCCAGCTTATCCGCCACAGGTCTCGTTGGGCGAATTTGCAATGGCGTCCCACTCGGCCTGGGTGATCACCTCGGGCACGTACACCCCGCCCTGGCTGACCAGCGTGCGGTTGAAGGCGCGCAGGTGGTTGCGAGAACCACAGAGCAGGTTGTCGTAGACCTGCACGATATCGGGCTCGTCCAGCACCTCGGCCTTTTTGTCGTTGATGTCCTGGATGTCCTTTTCCTCGATCAGGCAGCCCACCTTGAGGGCGTCGATCAGGCTGGTCTGCCCGCGCGCCACCAGGGTGTCGTACATCGCCTGGAGGTCCGTGTTCACGAACACGCCGGGAGGGTTGCCGGCCGCCGGATCGACCAGCCCATGGGCAAGCACCAGCAGGCGCATGGTCTCGGCGTGCTGTGCCTCGCTCTGGGCGATCTGGTTGAACACGTTGTGACCCCAACGGTTGAACAGGGCGACATACACGTCGTACGCCAGCTTTTCTTCCTCGCGCATGAACAGCAGGCCGGCGATCTCTTCGGCGGACAGGTCCTCGGGCACCGCAGGCGCCGAACTCGTCGCAGGGTCAGTGGTCACCGCGGTGCGGTCGGCTGGCAAAGCCGCATCCGCCAGCTCCTCGTCGCCTCCGCCACAGCCACTCAACACCGGCCCGATCACCAGGCCTCCCAGCGCCGCCCCGGCGCAGCGCAAAAACAGGTCTCTTCTCATTCATCGTCCTCAAATCGCGGTGCAGGGGCACCGCTTGTCTGCTGAAGATAGGAGCCCGGCTGGCTGGACCGCATGACAAAAATCAAGGTCGCCCGGCCCAAATGTTGGCGTTTGTGAACCCCATCACGACCTCGCAACGTCTGCTTACCCTCTTTGCAAGGACAGACACAGGCACTGCCGGCTTTCGCCCGCCCGGTATGATCAAAACCCTGCGTTTGCTTCCGGGCAACCGGCCCGCTGCTGAGCCGGCTTCGCCCCCTTCGGTCACCTTTCCCCACCATGTCAGCCCCAACCGGCCCCGGTCTCAACCAGGCCCAGCAAGACGCCGTGAACCACCTCGGCGGCCCCTGCCTCGTGCTCGCGGGCGCAGGCTCGGGCAAGACGCGCGTGATCACGCACAAGATCGGCCGTCTCATCCAGGCCGGCCTGGCGGCCGACCGCATCGCCGCCATCACCTTCACCAACAAGGCCGCGGCCGAGATGCGCGAACGCGCCAAGCAGCTGGTCGGGCGCGATGCGCGCAAGGTGCTGATCTGCACCTTTCACGCACTGGGCGTGCGCCTGCTGCGCGAAGACGGGGACACCCTGGGCCTGAAGAAAAACTTCAGCATCCTCGACACCGACGACATCACCAGCCTCTTGAAAGACTGCGGTGGCACCACCGACGCCAACACCGCGCGCGCCTGGCAGTGGGCCATCAGCGCCTGGAAGAGCGCAGGCATGACCGCCGCCCTGGCCCTGGCCCAGGCCAAGGACGACAGCGAGCGCACCACCGCCACCATCATGGCGCGCTATGAAGAGCGCCTCACCGCCTACCAGAGCGTGGACTTCGACGACCTGATCGGCCTGCCGCTCAAGCTGCTGCGCGACCACGCCGATGTGCGCGATCGCTGGCAGCAAAAGATGGGCCATGTGCTGGTGGATGAGTACCAGGACACCAACGCCACGCAATACGAGTTGCTGAAACTGCTGGTGGGCGAGCGCGCCCGCTTCACCGCCGTGGGCGACGACGACCAGTCCATCTACGGCTGGCGCGGCGCCACGCTGGACAACCTCAAGAAGCTGCCGCAGGACTACCCTGACCTGCGCGTGATTACGCTGGAGCAGAACTACCGCTCCACCGGCGGCATCCTGCGCGCGGCCAACGCGGTGATCGGCCCCAACCCCAAGCTGTTCCCCAAGACGCTGTGGAGCGATCTGGGCGAAGGTGAACCGGTGCGCGTGGTCGACGCCGACAACGAGGACCACGAGGCCGATCGCGCGGTCGCGCGCATCCAGAGCCTGCGCGCGAATTCACAATACAAGGAGTGGCGCGACTTCGCCATCCTCTACCGCGCCAACCACATGGCGCGCGCCTTCGAGCAATCGCTTCGGCGCGCGCAGGTTCCCTACAAGGTCTCGGGCGGCCAGAGCTTTTTCGACCGCGCCGAGATCCGCGACCTCTGCGCCTGGCTGCGCCTTTTGGTCAACAACAACGACGACCCGGCCTTTCTGCGCGCCGCCACCACACCGAAGCGCGGCATCGGCCACACCACGCTGCAGCAGCTCGGCAACTTCGCCACCCAGTACAAGCTCAGCCTGTTCGAAGCGCTGTTCGCCCACTCGCTGAGCGCCGCACTGCCGGCACGCGCCGTGACCACGCTGCACGAATTTGGCCGCTCGGTGAACGACCTCGAATACCGCGCGCGCCACACCGTGGGCGCCGAAGCGGCCCGCAGCTTCCTCACCGACTGGCTCACCGACATCGGCTACGAAATACACCTGTACGACAGCGAAGAAAGCGAAAAGCTCGCGGCTTCACGCTGGACCAACGTCACCGACTTCTGCGACTGGGTGGCCGGGCGCTGCGGTGGCCAGATCGAAGATGGCGCGAGTGTGCAGATGGAAACCGAACGCAAGTCCTTGCTGGAGGTGGTGCAGACGATTGCGCTGCTCTCCACGCTGAGTGAACGCGAGCAGGACCAGAACGTGGTCACCCTCTCGACCCTGCACGCCGCCAAAGGGCTGGAGTGGCCGCACGTGACGCTGGTCGGCGTCAACGAAGGTCTGCTGCCCTTCAAGATGGATGAGGCCGCCATGGACCTGCCCGCCGAGGCGCTGGCGCAGCGGCTGCAGGAAGAGCGCCGCCTGATGTACGTGGGCATCACCCGCGCGCGCTACACACTGGCCGTGAGCTGGCTCAAGCGCCGCAAAAAGGGCCGCGACACCGTCGCAGGCCTGCCCAGCCGCTTCATCAAGGAGATGGCGCTGGACCAGGCCACGGTGAAAGAAGATCCGCGCGAAAAGCTGCGTGCGCTGCGCGCCGAATTTGCCCAGCGCGCCACCGAACAGGCCGCTGCCAAGGCGGCCGAAACCCCATGAATGCGCGTCACCTGTTCCTCCCCCTGCTGTGGCTACCGCTCGCGATGACAGCCGTCATGGCGGCCGCACAAGGCTCCGCCCCCGCCTCCTCAACGGCGCCTGCAGGCGTCTGCACCGCAGCGAGCGACTTCATCAGCCCACAGCTCTACGGCGAGTGGCAGCTCAGCCTGTGGCCCGAAAACGGCACCGCTCAGGCGCCCGCCTCACGCGGCGTGGTGCGGTTCGAGCGCCATCCGGAGTACGCAGGCAGCGTGCGGGGCAGCCTCAGGCGCAGCACGCCCGGCGCTGAGCGCGAAGCGCTGGTGTCCGGCGATGTGATCAGCGGTGCCTTCAACCTCGACGAATCGGCTGATGGCCTGCGCATGGACGCGGTGTGGGAAGGCGCGCCTGGCGACTGCGGCCGCGAAATCCGCGGCCTGCGCCGCCCGGCCGAAGGCAGCGCGGCCACCGAGCCAGCGATGAACTTCCTGCTGCGCAAGGCCCCGGGCTGGAACTGATTCTTCACCCAGCAGCCGGCGACCCATTCACTGGACAATCTGCTCCTGCGAACACCTGCACAACACCTCACAGGAACTCCATGCGCTACTCCATCTCCCACCAGAAACTCAAGCTCATCCTCGCTGCCCAGGGTCTTTCCCCCGGCGACGCGGGTGGCATTGACCAGCTCTTTGGCGGCAAGGATGGCTACTACTGGTACGGCACCTTGCGCGACCTCTGCCCAGCGGGCAAAACCCTCAGCTGGGACAACCAGTACGCCATGGTCGCAGCCATCCAGGCCCACGAGAATGCGACCGCCGCCGAAGACGAGATGAAGCCACAGGTGCCCAGCCCGGCCAACATCGCCGCCATCTCCAAGCTGCTGGGCGACCCGCTCTGAGCGAGCCGTCTGGTAAACGCTGAAGGGCGTTTCCAAGCCAGCAACGCGATCGGTCGCTTGAAATCGCCGCCTTCAAGTTGAGGCGAGCGCATTGCCAAAGCGGCACAGGCCGGAGAGAAGCTTGCACAGCACCCCGTCGGCGCTGGCGATAACGGCCGAAGCAGGCTGAGCAGGATTCAGGCCGATGCCGAGGCACCGGCCCATCGGCAGATCGCCTTAGTTGCCGGCCTTCTTGGCAGCTGCCTTCTTGGCTGCAGGCTTTTTGGCCGTGGTCTTCTTGGCGGCGGCTCCTTTGGCCGCGGGTTTCACAGCAGCCTTCTTCGGCGCGGCCGTCTTGGTCTTCGCAGCGACGGCCTTCTTCAGCAAAGTGGCTTCTTTCTCAACCGCCTTTTGCAGCGCCTTGGCTTTGCGTTCGGCGCCAACTTGCAGCGCAGCCAGTCGCTTGCTGGTGCTGCGCTTGGTGGCTTCGAGCTTCTTCTCGGCGGCCTTGACCGACTTCTCGGCGGACGCACCCGCTTTGGACAACTCTGCTTGTGCCTTCGCGAGCTGCTTCTCGGCAGACTTCACGATGCTGCTGATCTTGTGCGACACGGCGGTGCCCACTTCCTTGACGGCGGTCTTCAGGTTTGCGCCTGCGGTGGCGAGCTCAGATTTTTTCTTGGTGGTTTTGCGGGTGGCCATGTGCTTCCTTTGAACGTCAACGGTTGTCTGCGAAAGATGCAGTGCACTCGAATTTACGCTGTGTGGGCGCTTCTGTCAGTTCCTGTCGTGCGTAGGCGCGACATGCTCGCCACACAAGGCGCCTGCCGAAGGCACGAGCGGGAGCCAGACCGCACCCACCCTAGGCCGGACTCCCCACTTTTTCCACCCGCACGGCGCAGTACTTGAACTCCGGGATCTTGCCC
The DNA here is from genome assembly GCF_030373245.1 of Hydrogenophaga sp. Taxonomy (GTDB): domain Bacteria; phylum Pseudomonadota; class Gammaproteobacteria; order Burkholderiales; family Burkholderiaceae_C; genus Hydrogenophaga. Next base: position 165,349 of record NZ_JAUCZF010000009.1, on the reverse strand, counting down.
ATCGGGTCGAGCGCGGCGTTGGTCAGCAGGTTGGCCGCGGCTTCCACATAGGCAAACGGGATGAAGACCACGCCACGCTGGATGCCATCGTCGGCGCGGGCGGTGAGCTCGACCTTGCCGCGTCGGGAGCGCACGCGCAGGCGATCGCCGGCCTGCACGCCGAGCGCGGCGAGGTCGGCGCTGTGCATGGAGGCGGTGGGCGCGGGTTCGATGGCGTCGAGCATGCTGGCGCGGCGCGTCATGCTGCCGGTGTGCCAGTGTTCGAGCTGGCGGCCGGTGATGAGCACCAGGGGGTAGTCGGCATCGGGCTGCTCGTCGGCGGTGATGAGTGTGGTGGGCTTGAGCTGCACGCGGCCGTCGGCGGTGGGGAAGTGGTCAGCAAACACCACGGGTTGGCCGGGATCGTCCTCGGTCAGGCAGGGGTAGGTCACGCTGCCCTCGCGCTCCAGGCGCGTCCAGGTGATGCCGCCAATGGCTGCGTGCATGGCCTGTCGCATTTCTTCGTACACAGCGGCCACGCCGTGGTGCTCGGCACCAGGCTGCTCATAGGCCCAGCCCATGGCCTTCCCGTCGGCGCGACCGATGCGCTCGGCCAGCTGCTGGATGATCCAAAGATCGGCGCGCGCTTCGCCGGGAGGGTCAATGGCCTGACGGCCGAGCTGCACCATGCGGTCGGTGTTGCTCACGGTGCCGGTTTTCTCGGGCCAGGCGCTGGCGGGCAGGACCACGTCAGCCAGCCAGGCGGTTTCGGTGAGGAAGATGTCTTGCACCACCAGGTGATCGAGGCTGGCCAGGGCGTGGCGCGCGTGGTTCAGGTCGGGGTCGCTCATGGCGGGGTTTTCGCCCATCACATAGAGGCCGCGAATGCGCGCAGGATCGTCAGCCGGCCGCTCGGCCGCGCGCAGGATTTCCACCACGGTGAGGCCAGGCACAGCGGACAGCGGCGCGCCCCAGAAGTGTTCAAACCAGCGCTTCACCTCGGCCTGGTTCACTGGCTGGTAGTTGGGCAGCATGAAGGGGATGAGGCCGGCATCGCTCGCTCCCTGCACGTTGTTCTGCCCTCGCAGCGGATGAAGGCCGGTGCCGGGACGGCCGATCTGCCCGGTGAGGCTGGCCAGCGCGATCAGGCAGCGCACGTTGTCGGTGCCGTGGATGTGCTGGCTCACGCCCATGCCCCAGAGGATCATGGCGCGCTCGCTGGTGGCGTAGGCACGCGCCACTTCGCGCAGGGTGGCGGCGTCGATGCCGCAGACCGGCGCCATGGCTTCGGGGCTGAACGCCTGCACCGCTTGGCGCACCGCCTGCACATGATCGACCCGCTCGGCCACGAACGCGGCGTCGACCAGGTTCTCTTCAAAGATCACGTGCAGCAGCGCGTTGAGCAGGGCCACATCGGTATCGGGGCGGAACTGCAGCGTGCGCCAGGCGTGGCGGGCGATGTCGGTGCGGCGCGGGTCGGCCAGCACGATGCGCGCGCCGCGCTGGGCCGCGTTTTTCATCCAGCTCGCAGCCACCGGGTGGTTGCTGGTGGGGTTGGCGCCGATGAGCAGAATGAAATCGGCCTGCTCGACATCGCTCACGGGGTTGCTGACCGCGCCCGAGCCCACGCCTTCGAGCAGCGCGGCCACGCTGGAGGCGTGGCACAGGCGGGTGCAGTGGTCGACGTTGTGGTTGCCAAAGGCGGTGCGCACCAGTTTCTGAAACAGGTAGGCCTCTTCGTTGCTGCCCTTGGCCGAGCCGAAGCCGGCGAGCGACGCGGGGCCGTGCGTTTCGCGGAGCGCTTTGAGTCCGCCAGCGGCCAGGGTGAGGGCTTCGTACCAGCTGGCTTCGCGGAACACGCTGCGCCAGTCGGGCTTGTGGGTGATGTGGGCCGGGTCTTTGGCCACGCCGGCGATGCGCACCAGCGGGCGCGTGAGTCGCTCGGGATGGTGCACGTAATCAAAACCAAAGCGGCCTTTGACGCAGAGCCGCCCGCCGTTGGCCGGCCCGTCGCGGCCTTGCACCGCCACGATGCGCTCGGGGGTTTCGATGGTGGCGTCCTGCACCTGGTAGGTGAGCAGACAACCCACGCCGCAGAAGGGGCAGACGCTGTCCACCTCGCGGTCGACCTTGAGCTGGCCGTTGGGCAAGACGGCGGCGCCCGGCGCTTTCACACTCAGCGCGCCGGTAGGACAGGCCTGCACACACTCGCCGCAGGCCACGCAACTGCTTGCGCCCATGGGGTCGGCGAGGTCGAACACCACCTGGGTGTGGGCGCCACGCTGCGCCATGCCGATCACGTCGTTCACCTGCTCTTCGCGGCAGGCGCGCACGCAGCGGGTGCACTGGATGCAGGCGTCCAGGTTCACCGCCATCGCGGGGTGGCTGAGGTCGGGCGCGGGTTGTTCGCGTTGCAGGGCGGCGAGCGCCGGGCGCACCCTCACGCCCGTTTGCGAAAGCCAGTCGCTCAGTTCGCCGGCCTGCTCGGGATGCGGCATGTCGGCCGCCAGCAACTCCAGCACGAGTCGCTGACTTTTCAACGCACGCTCGCTCTGGGCCTTCACGTCCATGCCGGGCGTCACCGTCCGGCAGCAGCTCGCAGCCAGCACGCGCTCGCCCGCCACCTCGACCACGCAGGCACGGCAGTTGCCATCGGGGCGCAGGCCGTTGCTGTGGCACAGGTGGGGAATGGCCACGCCATGGCGCTGTGCCGCGTGCAGGATGGATTCGCCCTCGCGCGCCAGCGCGGGCTGGCCGTCGAGCGTGAAGGCCACGGTGGCATCGCCCTGAGCAGGCGTGTGCGTGCCGTGGCGGCGCACACCCTCGGGCCAGGCGATGGGGGGCAGTCGGGCGTTCATGCGACATTTCCCGATGGGGCCAAGCCGATCTCGTGCGGAAAGAACTCGATCACGCAGCGCAACGGGTTGGGCGCGGCCTGGCCTAGACCGCAAATGGAGGCATCTGCCATCACCGTGGCCAGGTCCTGCAAAGTGGCCACGTCCCATTTCGCGAGTTCCATCAGCCGCGAGGCCTTGTCGGTGCCGGTGCGGCAAGGCGTGCACTGGCCGCAGCTCTCATGCGCAAAGAAGCGCATCTGGTTCAGCGCCGCCTCGCGCGCGCTGTCGTGCTGACTGAGCACCACCACCGCCGCCGAGCCGATGAAGCAGCCATGCGGCTGCAAGGTGTCGAAGTCCAGCGGCACATCAGCCAGTCGCGCCGGCAAGATGCCGCCACTGGCGCCACCGGGCAGATAGGCGTACAGGGTATGGCCATCGGCCATGCCGCCGCAGTGTTCATCAATCAGTTCGCGCAGCGTGATGCCGGCCGGGGCGAGCTTCACACCCGGCGACTTCACGCGCCCGCTCACGCTGAAGCTGCGCAGCCCTTTGCGGCCGTGGCGACCCTGGGCGGCAAACCATTCGCCGCCGCGCTCCACTATCTCGCGCACCCAGTAAAGGGTTTCGAAGTTGTGCTCCAGCGTCGGTCGCCCAAACAAACCTTTCTGCGCGATGTAGGGAGGTCTCAGCCGAGGCTCGCCGCGCTTGCCTTCGATGCTTTCGATCATGGCCGACTCTTCGCCACAGATGTAGGCGCCCGCGCCGCGCCGCAGCTCGATGTGCGGCTGGGCGCAAGGCGACTTGGCCTGCAGGTCGGCCAGTGCCTGCTGCAGCAGGCGGCGCGCGTGGTGGTACTCGTCGCGCAGGTAGAGATACACGGCGTCGCAACCCACCACATGGGCGGCGATCAACACGCCTTCGAGAAAACGATGGGGATCGCGCTCCAGGTACCAGCGGTCCTTGAAGGTGCCGGGTTCGCCCTCGTCGATGTTCACTGCCATCAGGCGCGGCGCGGGTTGGTCGCGCACGATGCGCCATTTGCGACCCGCCGGAAAACCCGCGCCGCCCAGGCCTCGCAGGCTGGCGTGCTCCAGCGCTTCGATCACCGCGTCGGCGCTGCGCTCACCGCTCGCCAGCGCAGCGGCCAGGGCGTAGCCGCCCTGTGCGCGGTAGGCAGCGAAGTCCATGGGCTCGGGCGCGACGCAAGCTTTTGCGGCATCGGGCAGCGCCCAGGTGGCGTCTTCAAACCGCAATGGAGCCGCAGCGGCCATGGCCACCACGGTATCGGTGGTGGCATCACCCAGCGGCCATTGCCCGACCTGCACGGCCGGCGCCTGCTCGCAGCGGCCCACACAGGGCGCCGGGATGACGCGCATATCGTCGCGGCCAAGCAAAAGCGGCAATCGGGCTTGCAGGTCCGCCAGCAGCGGCGCAGCACCTGCAAGCTGGCACGACAGGCCATCACATACGCGCACCGTGAGGCCAGGCGCAACAGCGCCGTCGCGCAGGATCTCGAAGTGGTGATAGAAGCTCGCGACCTCGAACACCTCGGCCACCGACAGGCGCATCACCTGCGCCAGCGCCACCAGATGGGTATCGGGCAGGCCGTTGCAGTGATCGTTGATGCGGTGCAGATGCTCGATGAGCTGGTCGCGCGGATGGCCGTCGGGCGCTGCGGGACCGATGAGCCGGTTCACCAACGCCAGCGCAGCGGCATCGACAGCCCGGCCCTTGGGTCGAGAACGCGGCACGCGAGCGGTCGCGCGCAAGGCCTCGGGGCTGCCCAGGACGGCGGCACCCGCCATCGTCAGACTCGCTCGACGATGAGGGCAATGCCCTGGCCCACCCCGATGCACATGGTGCAAAGGGCGTAGCGACCACCGGTGGCGTGCAGGCGGTTGACCGCTGTGGTCACCAGGCGTGCGCCACTGGCACCCAGCGGGTGGCCGAGCGCGATCGCGCCACCCCAGGCATTGACGCGTGCATCGTCGTCCTTCAGGCCGAGCTCCCGCAATACCGCCAGCCCTTGCGCCGCAAAAGCCTCGTTGAGTTCGATCACGTCGAGCTGATCCAGCTTCAGGCCGGTAAGTGCCAGCACTTTTTGCGTGGCGGGGGCGGGGCCGATGCCCATGATGCGAGGCGGCACGCCCGCGGTGGCCATGCCGACCACGCGCGCCTTGGGCGTGAGACCGTTCTTCGACGCGCTGGTTTCGTCGGCCAGCAGCAGAGCGCAGGCTCCGTCGTTCACGCCGCTGGCATTGCCGGCGGTCACGCTGCCGTCGGGTCGGACCACGCCCTTGAGCTTTGCGAGCGACTCCAGCGAAGTCGCTCGCGGGTGTTCGTCGGTGTCGACCACGATGGCATCGCCCTTTTTCTGCGCAATGTTCACGGGTGTGATCTCGCGCGCCAGATGACCTGCCTGTATCGCGGCCAGCGCACGCGTCTGGCTGGCCAGCGCCATGCGGTCCTGAGCCTCGCGCTCAATCCTGTAATCGGTTGCCACGTTCTCGGCCGTCTCGGGCATGGAGTCCACGCCATACTGCGCCTTCATGAGCTTGTTGATGAAACGCCAGCCGATGGTGGTGTCGTAAACCGCGTTCGCACGCGAGAAGGCGCTCTCGGCCTTGGGCATCACAAACGGCGCGCGGCTCATGCTCTCCACCCCCCCAGCGATCATCAGCCCGGCCTCTCCCGCGCGAATGGCGCGCGCTGCCGTGCCCACGGCATCCAGGCCAGAGCCGCACAGGCGGTTGATGGTGGCACCGGGCACACCCAGCGGCAGACCCGCGAGCAAGCTGCTCATGTGGGCCACGTTGCGGTTGTCCTCGCCGGCCTGGTTGGCGCAGCCGTAGAGCACGTCGGTGACCGCTTCCCAGTCAACGCCCGGGTTGCGTGCCATCAGCGCTCGGATCGGAATGGCGCCCAGGTCATCGGTGCGCACGCTGGAGAGCGCGCCGCCGTAGCGACCGAAGGGGGTACGGATGGTGTCGCAGATGAAGGCTTGGGTCATGTCTTGAATGATGAAAGGCGTTGAAGCGCTGGGCGCAGACAGGGAGGCTGGATGCTCACCACCATGAGCATACGACTCGACGCACGCGGATGGCTGTTGGGCACCCGCGGGGCGCCGAAGAAATTCATCGCACCGACCGCGCCGCAAGCGGTTTGCTGTTGCAGCAAACGACCAGGGCGTGTGCACACTTTTCTTTTAAGTGCGAACGAGGTGCGGCCAAAGAGTCCACACACGGCGTTGCAAACACCTTGCCGAAGAAATGGTCCACCCGCGTTTCGCACCTTGCACATGGTCACATTTTTTTGCAATGCACCCACGAAGACCGGGTGGACGAGCCTTAATAGGTTTCCAGGTGCAGGCGGCCATCGCGCTTGAGCGACGCACCCACTTCGTCCCAGTCAAGTCCCGCGCCTGTGGCGATGTCCTTGAGCGCCAGCACCACACCCTCTTCCATGGCCTTGAGGCCACAGACGAAAAAGTAGCTGTTGGCATCGGTGAGCAAGCGCGCGAGGTCTGCTGCGCGCTCACGCATCGCGTCCTGCACATACCTCTTGGGTTGTCCCAGGGTGCGGCTGAAGGCGAAATGGCTGTCGATGAAATCCTTGGGCAGGCTTTGCAGCGGACCAAAATACGGCAGCTCTTCCTGGGTGCGGGCGCCAAAGAACAGCAGCAGCTTGCCGCCCTCGAATTTGCCTGTGGCTCTCAGCCGGCGACGCCACTCGGTCATGGCGCGCATCGGCGCGCTTCCGGTGCCGGTGCAGATCATGACGATGTTGGAGCGCGGGTGGTTGGGCATGAGGAAACTGGCACCAAACGGTCCGATCACCTGCACATGGTCGCCCACCTTGAGATCGCACATGAAGTTGCTGGCCACCCCGCGAACCGGGCGGCCCTGGTGGTCCTGCAGCACGCGCTTGATGGTGAGCGACACGTTGTTGTAGCCGGGACGTTCGCCGTTGCGGGCGCTGGCCACCGTATACTGTCGCGCATGATGTGGCTTGCCCTGGCTGTCGGTGCCCGGCGGCACGATGCCGATGGACTGGCCTTCGAGCACGGGAAAGGGGATAGCGCCGAAGTCAAGCACGATGTGGTGCGTGTCGTAGTCGCTGCCGACTTCGGTCACGCGGAAGTTGCCGGTGACTTTCGCCGTGATGTGTTTGTCGGCGGCTTTGGGACCATAGAGGTTGGTGTAGGGATGTGCGGCCGACCAGGGCGGCAACGTCGCTCCGTATTGCCCGCTGTGGAACACAGGCTCGGCATCCGCGGCAGTGGAGCGCGCTGGCGCGGCAGCAGCAGGCTTGGCATCCGGCTCATCCGCCTCGGCCAGCGCCTCGGTCGGCAATTCAGCGGGCAGCTCGTCCCAGGTCAGCTGCTCTTCGACCGAGTAGGCGCGAATGCGTGGCATGGTGCGCCAGTTGTCGATGGAGCCGGTCGGGCAGGGTGGCACGCAGGCCATGCACAGGTTGCACTTCTCGGCATCGACCACGTAGTTGCGCGAGTCGTGCGTGATCGCGCCCACCGGGCAGGTGGCTTCGCAGGTATTGCAGCGGATGCAGATCTCGGGATCGATCAGGTGCTGCTGGATGACGGCGGCTTCGGCGGGTGCGTTCATCTTGGTTTCTCTTCGGCTTCTGTTCGGTTGACTTCGTGGTGGCAGCGCACGAGCTGGGTCGGCACACTTCGTTCATGTCCCCCGCCGACCTTCGGCCGGCTCCTCCCTTACTTCACTGCGTCTGCCGGCCCAGCCCATGCTTGTTGGCGAGGAAAGGCAAGAGAAACACCTTTGCTTCCCTGTCCCGATCCGCATCGCGTGACTTCAACCCAGAATGCCGCGGGTCCGGGTCTCCCGGCCCGCAGGCATTGCCCCCTGGGGGGTGACGCCGAAGGCGGCGCGGGGGGTCATGCGAACCTCACGTACTCGAAGTCCACCGGCTGCCGGTTGATGCCCATGGCAGGTGGCGCGATCCAGTTGGCGAACTTGCCCGGCTCAACCACGCGGCCCATGAGGCTGGCCACGAACGCGCGGTCCGACTCGCTGGGCAGCCAGCTGTCTCGCTTGGCGGCCCATTCGGCTTCGGAGACGACGTGGCCATCCGGTGCGACCTTCACGCCTTTGAGCAGACCGATGTTGCGGTGGAAAGCCTTGTGCGGAACGCTCAGGCGCACCGGGATGCCCGCTTTCTCGATCACCTTGTTCCAGCGCTCCACGCCGGCCACGCTGTCTTTGATGTAGTCGTCGCGCAGCACCTCGTTCAAGGCGTTGAGCATGGGCACTTCTTTTTCGACCAGCTGGCCGTTCTGCACGTTGAGCACTTTGTAGAACTGACCGCGCAGCTGGTGGTCATCGGCGCGCTTGCCTTCCTCGTAACGGCCCTTGAGGCCGGTGCTGTAGAAGGTGGCAGCGTTGCTGGATTCGTCGGCGCCGAACAGGTCGATGGTGACCGAGAAGTGGAAGTTCAGGTAACGCTGGATGGTGGGCAAGTCGATCACGCCCGCTTCGCGCAACTTTTTCGGATCGTCGGTCTTGAGCTCGTTCATCTTCTGGCAGGTGCGGTTGATGACGCGGCTCACGCCCGACTCACCCACGAACATGTGATGCGCCTCTTCGGTCAGCATGAACTTGGTGGTGCGCGCCAGCGGGTCGAAACTGGATTCGGCCAGTGCGCAGAGCTGGAACTTGCCGTCGCGGTCGGTGAAGTAGGTGAACATGAAGAAGCTCAGCCAGTCGGGCGTCTCTTCGTTGAACGCCTCCAGGATTCGCGGGTTATCGGCGTTGCCGCTGTTGCGCTCCAGCAAGGCCTCGCCCTCTTCCCGGCCGTCTTTGCCGAAGTACTTGTGCAGCAGGTAGACCATGGCCCAGAGGTGGCGGCCTTCTTCCACGTTGATCTGGAACAGGTTGCGCAGGTCGTACATGCTGGGCGCGGTCAGGCCGAGGTGGCGCTGCTGCTCGACAGACGCTGGCTCGGTGTCACCTTGCGTGACGATGATGCGGCGCAGGTTGGCGCGGTATTCGCCAGGGATGTCTTGCCAGGCGGCCTCGCCCTTGTGGTCGCCGAAGTGGATCTTGCGGTCTTGTTCGGCCGGGTTGAGGAAGATGCCCCAGCGGTAGTCGGGCATCTTCACATGACCAAACTGTGCCCAGCCCTGCGGGTCCACGCTGGTGGCGGTACGCAGGTACACATCGAAGTTCTGTGATCCGTCCGGACCCATGTCATCCCACCACTTGAGGTAGTTGGGCTGCCACTGCTCGAGTGCGCGCTGCAGGGTGCGGTCTTCGCTGAGATTGACGTTGTTGGGGATCTTGTCGCTGTAGTCGATGGTGGACATGGGGAATCTCCGGATCAGAAAGCTCGGGGGAAGTTGTTCGGTTGCAGCACCCCGCCCGGACCGTGCTGCACAACGTCAAATTGAGACGGGGTTCAGACACGGGTCCAGTCGAAGACCGCCTTGTCGCCTTTGCCGTAGACCTTGAGCGCGCCTTTGTCACCCACCGCATTGGGCCGCTGGAAGATCCAGTTCTGCCAGGCAGTGAGGCGGCCGAAGACACGGGTCGCCATGGTTTCCACACCGTTGAAGCGCAGGTTGGCTTCCATGCCCGTCAGTGCATCGGGGTTCATGGCCACCCGCTCCTCGATGGCGAGGCGGACCTCGTCGGCCCAGTCGATGTCGTCGGGATTGGCGGTGACCAGGCCCAGGGCAAACGCGGCGTCGGCGTCCAGCAGCTGACCGATCTGGGCGCGCACGGCAGCCAGGTGCGCTTCGTCGCCATAGAAGCGGCGCGCCAGGCGGCTCTGGTCGGTGGCCATGGGGTAGGCGCCGAAGTTGACCTCGCCCACCGCGATCCTGGGTGCGCTGGCCTCGTCGTCGGGCAGGGCCAGGTGGTAGCTGCGGTCACAGGCCAGGGCCAGTTCCAGAAAGCTGCCGACAAAACAGGAACCGGCTTCGATCAGTGCGAACAGGCTGCGCGAGGACACGTCCAGGCGGCTGAATGTGCGGCGCAGCAGCCCCATGGTCTCGCGGACCAGCCAGTGGTCCTGGTGAGCCAGCAGCGTCGCATCCATGGCGAGCACGGCAGCGGCGTCACCCTGGGTCTTGATCAGCCAGGTGCCGATCTCCAGTTCGTTGGTGCGCATGTGCAGGATGGCGTCTTCCAGTTCGCGCGCCATCTGCAGCGGGTACCAGGCAGCGCCGGCGGCCTCGATCGCGGCCACGTCGGCGGGCTGCGCGCCGGTGGGTGCCTTCACAGTCCAAGTGGCGGTGCGTTTGGCGCGGTCGATCTCCACGGAGACGTGTTGGTAGGCGATCGAGTCGCTGTGGATCTGGCGCGCCAGCGGGGTGAGCTTGACGCCCTGAGCGCTGGCCGGGCGGTCGCTCAGCTCGGCCAGCTTCAGCGCGCGCGCCTGGATTCTTTCGGCGAAAACAGCCGGCTTGGCGATGTCGTCCACCAGACGCCAGTCTTTGGCCTTCTGGCCGCGCACGCCTTCGTTGGTGGTACAGAAGATGTCGGCCAGGTCGTGGCGCACCTTGCGCTTGTCGGTCACGCGGGTCAGGCCGCCAGTACCGGGCAAGACGCCGAGCAGCGGCACTTCAGGCAGGCTGACGGCGCTGCTGCGGTCGTCTACCAGGATGATTTCGTCGCAGGCCAGGGCCAGTTCGTAGCCGCCGCCGGCGCAGGCGCCGTTGACCGCTGCCAGAAACTTCAGTCCGCTGTGCTTCGAAGAATCTTCCAGGCCGTTGCGCGTCTCGTTGGTGAACTTGCAGAAGTTCACCTTCCAGGCGTGGCTGCTGACGCCGAGCATGAAGATGTTGGCTCCGGAACAGAACACCTTGTCCTTGGCGCTGGTGATCACCACGGTGCGCACGGCCGGGTGCTCGAAGCGGATGCGCTGGATGGCGTCGTTCAGCTCAATGTCCACACCCAGGTCGTAGCTGTTGAGCTTGAGCTTGTAGCCCGGGCGCAGGCCGGCGTTCTCGTCGAAGTCGGCGGCCAGCGTGGCGACCGGGCCATCCACGCTCAGGGTCCAGTGGTGGTATTGGTCGGGATGGGTGCGGTAGTCGACCTGCTCGGGCAGGACGGCGCGCAGTGGGGCGGGTGCATTCATGACTTGTCTCCTGGGTGTGGGCTGCGCCGAATCGCGACCAACGACATGAATAATAGTGCAACTTCCGAAGAAGTCAAGCATTATTATGCATGTTTCAGAATCAGGCAGGCAGCGTCAGCTGGGCTCGCACCGCCGCCCGCAACAGATCGAAGGTCTCGGCCAGGGGCTGCGCACTGGTATTTACCTGCACGTGGGCCTTGCCGTAAAACGCCGAGCGGCCCAGCAGGATCGCCTTCAGGTCTTCCATGGCCTCCTGGCTCGCGGCCATGGGCCGCATGTCGCCCTGGGCGCGCACCCGCTGCATGTGGTCTTCGGGATCGGCCTTCAGCCAGACGGTGGTGCAGTGGCCGAGCAACAGGTTGAAAGTGGCTACGTCCGACACGATGCCGCCGGGCGTGGCGATCACCGCCTCGGGATAAATCTGGATCGCCTCCTCCACCGCGCGCCGCTCATAGCGCCGGTAGGCGTTCTGCCCGTACAGGCCCTGGATTTCCGACACGCTGCAGCCAGCGAATTTCTCGATTTCGCGGCTCAACTCCAGGAATGGGAAGCCCAGGTCGTCGGCCAGCATCTGGCCCAGGGTCGACTTCCCGGCACCGCGCAGTCCGATCAGCGCCACGCAATGGCTGCGCGGCCCGGTGGACAACCCGGTGCCCAGCAGATCGGCCAACGCCGTGCGCGCCTGGCGCAGCGTGGCTTCATCGCGACCCTGCAACAACTCACGGATGAGCATCCATTCGGGGGACTGGGTGGTCACGTCACCCAGCAGCTCGGCCAGCGGGCTTTGCAGCGCCTGCGCCACCTGCAGCAGCAGCAGGATGGACACATTGCCCTCGCCATACTCCAGGTTCGCCAAATGGCGTTCGGACACATCGGCCGCGACGGCGACGGCCTTGCGCGTCATGCCCCGGCGAGCGCGAAGCTTGCGCACGCGCTCCCCCAGCGCGACCAGGAAAGGGTGCTTCTCCGGACCCGGGCTCGCCGCCTTGGCGGGCTCAGAAACATGCAATATATTGCTTGACATCGTCTGTCTTCTTGGTAATCTCCACGGCATGCACGATATTTCATGTCGACCCAAACATCAAGCTTTTCGAGGAGACCTTTCATGACCGCATCCCTGCTCCCCAATTACATCGCTGGTCAGTGGGTGACCGGCCAGGGCGCTGGCACACCCCTGTTCGACCCGGTACTCGGCACCGAGCTGGTGCGGGTGGACGCCACCGGCCTGGACCTGCCCGAGGCGTTTCGCTTCGCCCGCGAACAAGGCGGCTCAGCGCTGCGAGCCCTGACCTACCGCGAACGCGGCGCGCTGCTGACCGCCGTGGGCAAAGTTTTGCAGGCGAACCGCGACGCGTACTACGAGATCAGCACCGCCAACTGCGGCACGGTGAAAAACGACACCGCGGTGGATGTGGACGGCGGACTGTTCACCCTGGGTCACTTCGCCCGCATGGGCGAGACTCTCGGGGATCAGCGCCACCTGCTCGACGGTGAGGCTGCGCGGCTGGGCAAGGACCCGCTGTTCCAGTCGCAGCACGTGCTGGTGCCCACGCGCGGCGTGGCGCTCTTCATCAATGCCTTCAATTTTCCATCCTGGGGCCTGTGGGAGAAAGCTGCGCCAGCCCTGCTCTCGGGTGTACCGGTGATCGTGAAGCCGGCCACCGCCACCGCCTGGCTGACGCAGCGCATGGTGCAGGACGTGGTGAACGCCGGCATCCTGCCATCGGGCGCGCTGTCCATCGTCTGCGGCAGCTCGGCTGGCCTGCTGGACCAGCTGCAACCGTTCGATGTGGTCTCGTTCACCGGATCGGCCGACACGGCGGCAGTGATCCGTTCGCACCCGGCCGTGGTGCAGCGTTCGGTGCGCGTGAACATCGAAGCCGACAGTGTGAACTCGGCCCTGCTGTTGCCCGCCAGCAGCGCCGAAGATGCCGCCGCGACCCTGGAGTTGCTGGCCAAGGAAGTGGCGCGTGAGATGACCGTCAAGTCCGGACAGAAATGCACCGCGATCCGACGCGTGCTGGTACCCGAGGCGCTCTACGACGCGGCCGCCAGCGCGATCAGCGCACGCCTGGCCAAGACCACGGTGGGCAACCCGCGCAACGAAGGTGTGCGCATGGGCTCGCTGGTCAGCCGCGCGCAGAAAAACGCTGTCGATCAAGGCCTGGCGCAGCTGATGGCCCACACCGAGGTGCTGCACGACGGCCGCAGCGCTGCACTGGTCGGCGCCGACTCGGCAGTGGGCTGCTTTGCCGCCCCGGTGCTGCTGGGCACGCGCGAGCCGGACGCCAACGCCGTGGTACACGACGTGGAGGTGTTCGGCCCGGTGGCCACCCTCATGCCTTACCGCGACATGCCTCAAGCGCTGCAACTCATCCGCCAAGGCCAGGGCTCGCTGGTGGCCTCACTCTACGGCAGCGACGCCGCAGCGCTGGCCAGCGCCGCGCTGGAACTGGCCGACAGCCACGGCCGAGTGCACGTGATTTCGCCCGACGTGGCCGCGCTGCACACCGGCCATGGCAATGTGATGCCGCAGTCGCTGCACGGCGGGCCAGGCCGCGCCGGTGGGGGCGAGGAGCTGGGTGGCGCGCGCGCCCTCGGCTTCTACCACCGCCGCAGCGCGCTGCAGGCGAGCACCGCTGTGCTGACGCAGACCACACCAGTGACCTGAACATCCGGATGATGGCCACGCGCCTGCCGGCAATGCACCGGCACGCAACGCCACCCACAAGCTCACCAAGCCCCACCCGAGGAGACACCCATGACAGACCACACAGAAGTGCCCGCACCAGGCGACACCTTCAATTTCGCCCACCACCTGCTGGAAGCCAACGCTGCACGTCCAGACAAGGCGGCCTTCGTCGATGACCATGGCAGCCTGAGCTACGGCGAGCTCGCTGTGCAGGTTCGGCAGATGGCCAGCGCCTTGCTGGCGCAGGGGGTCAAGCGCGAAGAGCGTGTGCTCCTGCTCATGCACGACAACAACCACTGGCCAGTGAGCTTTCTGGGCGCGATGTACGCCGGCATCGTGCCGGTGGCGGTGAACACCTTACTCACCGCCGACGACTACGCGTACATGCTGGAACATTCGCGTGCGCAGGCGGTGCTGGTCTCGGGGGCCTTGTTGCCGACCCTGACCGCGGCGCTCGTGAAGTCGGACCACGAGGTGAAGAAGGTCATCGTCTCGCACCCGCAAGCGCCATTGCACCCGGCCGAGCTCGCGTTCGACGCCTTTTTGCAGCCTCACGCAGCGGCCGCCAAACCCGCCGCCACCAGCCCCGATCACCCCGGTTTCTGGCTTTATTCGTCGGGCTCCACCGGCCGCCCCAAGGGCACCGTGCATTCGCACGGCAACCCTTACTGGACGGCCGAGCTCTACGGCAAGCGGGTGCTGGGCCTGCGCGAGGACGACGTGTGTTTTTCCGCGGCAAAACTCTTCTTCGCCTACGGCCTGGGCAATGCGCTCAGCTTCCCGATGGCCGTGGGTGCCACCACCCTGCTCATGGCCGAACGACCCACGCCCGAGGCCACGTTCAAGCGCTGGACCGGTAGCGTTGCCGGCCTGAAGCCGACCGTGTTCTATGGCGCACCGACCGGCTTTGCCGGGATGCTGGCCCATCCGGCACTGCCCGCGCGCGACGCACTGGCGTTGCGCCTGGTGTCATCCGCCGGCGAGGCCTTGCCGGCCGAGCTGGGCGAGCGATTCAAGGCGCAGTTTGGCGTGGACATCGTGGACGGCATCGGCTCCACCGAAATGCTTCACATCTTTCTCTCGAACCGGCCCGAGCGCGTGCGCTACGGCACCACGGGCTGGCCGGTGCCAGGCTACGACATCGAGCTGCGTGGCGACGAAGGCCAAGCGGTGCCCGACGGTGAGCCGGGCGACCTCTACATCCACGGCCCGTCGGCCGCCATGATGTACTGGGGCAACCGCGAAAAGACCCGCGACACCTTCCAGGGCGGCTGGACCAAGAGCGGCGACAAGTACATCCGCAACAGCGACGGCAGCTACACCTACGGCGGACGCAGCGACGACATGCTCAAGGTCAGCGGCATCTACGTGAGCCCGTTCGAGGTCGAGGCCACCCTGGTGCAGCACCCAGCGGTGCTCGAAGCGGCGGTGATCGGTGTCACCGACGCCGACGGCCTGACCAAAACCAAGGCCTTTGTCGTTCTGATCAACGGCCAGAGCGCCGACGAAGCGACGCTGAAGAACTTTGTCAAGGACAAGCTCGCGCCCTACAAGTACCCGCGACAGATCGCCTTTGTGAAAGACTTGCCCAAGACCGCCACCGGCAAGATCCAGCGCTTCAAGCTGCGCGAGCAGGAAGCTGGATCCGCATGAGCGCTGGTGCCGCGCCGCACTGCTGCGCCGTGGCCTGGCGCGAGCGCACGGTCCAGATCGAATACCAGTGGATCGCGCCCGAACGCAGCGGCACACCGCTGATGGTGTTTCTGCACGAAGGCCTGGGCTCGGTCTCGATGTGGCGCGACTTCCCGACTCGGCTGTGTGAGGCACTCGGCTGGCGCGGCCTGGTCTATTCGCGTCCGGGTTATGGCCGTTCCACGCCGCGCGCAACCGACGAACACTGGACACCCGACTTCATGCACCGGCAAGCGCTGGAGGTCTTGCCCGCGCTGTTCGATGCGCTCGGCATCGACTGCTTGCGAAACCCACCCTGGCTCTTTGGTCACAGCGACGGTGGCTCGATTGCACTCATCCACGCCGCGCACTTCCCCGACCGCGTGGCCGGCAGCATCGTGGTGGCCCCGCACATTTTTGTGGAAGACATCTCGGTGCGCAGCATCGAAGCCGCGCGCCAGGCCTTCGAGCAAGGTGATCTGCGCGCGCGCCTGGCGCGCCATCACGACGACCCTGACTCAGCCTTTGGGGGCTGGAACGGCGCCTGGCTCTCGCCCGAGTTTCGCAGCTGGTCGCTGGCGGCCGAGTTGCCACGGCTCAACTGCCCGCTGCTGGCGGTGCAGGGCGAAGACGACGAGTACGGCACGCTGGCACAGATCCACGGCATCGCCGAGGCTGCACCGCAGACCCGGCTGCTGGAGCTGGCCCATTGCGGTCATTCACCGCACCGCGATCAGCCCGAGGCGCTGATCGCCGCGGTGCAGCGCTTCGTCCAACCGGGCTGATCAGCCCAGCGTGATCTTGGCGAAGTTGGCCACGCGCTTCCACTTGGCGGCGTCGGCCGCCATGAAGTCGCCCATGGCCTTGGCGTTCAGAAAGCCCACATCGGCACCGCGCGACTCCATGGCCTGGCTCACATCGGCCATCGTCAGCACCTTCTGCAAGGCCACTTCCATGCGCGCGATCACCTCGGCCGGCGTGCCCGCGGGCGCTGCCACGCCATAGAACGAGCTCACATCAAAATCGGCCACGCCCGCCTCGATCATCGTGGGCACATTGGGCAGCGCCTTGCTGCGCTGGCGCGTGGTCACGGCCAGGGCCTTGACGGTGTTGCCCTGGATCTGGCCCAGGGCCGAGGGCAGGTTTTCAAACATCATGTCGACCTCACCCGCGATCAGGCCGATGATGGCCGCCGCCGCGCCGCGGTAGGGGATGTGCGTGATGAACGAACCGGTGCTGCTCTTGAACAGCTCAGCGCTCAGGTGCAGCGAGGTGCCGTTGCCGTTGGAGGCGTAGTTCATCTTGCCCGGGGCCTGCTTGGCGCGGGCCATCACGTCGGCCACGCTGTTGATACCGGACTTCGGGTTGACCAGCATCACGTTGGGCACGCGGCCGAGAAGGCCCACCGGCACGATCTGCTCGGGCTTGTAGGGCAGCGATTTGTACAGCGCCGGGCTGATGGTGAGCGGCGGCGAGGCCATGAGGAAGGTGTAGCCATCGGGCTGGGCGCGCGCCGCTTCGGCGGCGCCGATGTTGCCGCCCGAACCTGGCTTGTTGTCGATCACCACCGGCTGGCCCAGCTCTTGGGCCAGCTTGGGCGCGATCAGGCGGGCCATGTTGTCGATCAGGCCGCCGGGCGGGAACGGCACCACGAGGCGAATCGGGCGTGCCGGCCAGGCCTGGGCCAGCGCCAGGCCGGGAGCGGCCAGGGCCGCGCCACCGATCAGCAGCGCCTGGCGGCGGGACAAGGCGTTCAAAGACAGCTTCATGGGGAACCTCGAAAGTGATGGATGGGTGAACTGGCGACAGCCCATGGAATGCGCCACCGGAGCGACTGACAGGCGCTGTAGAAAACGGCACACCAGCGGGCAAGTTGTGCAGTCATCATACAAGTTAAGCACGCCTAGCAAGACCGGGTTTTCCCCGTGCAAAGGGGCATTGCCCTCGCCTAAATGACGCGGTCTGGCGGAGGCGGATGAGGTTTGTTCATGCCTTTTCCCAGAGAGCGATCAGCGCCGGGGCAGGCCCTAGCTGGCCGGACCGCTGCCGGCTGCTGCGGTGAGTGCGCTGGCCAGGCGATCGCCCTCTTGTTGCCAGAACGCCGGGTCGGCCTGCTGGATGCGGGCGATGGCGTTGTCCATGTGGCGGGTGGCTGCGCGGCGCGCGCGGGCCGCGTCGCCAGCCTCGATGGCCTGGGCAATGGCTTCGTGCTCGGCGTGCACCTGGCGCGCAAAATCGCGCCGCCGGGCCTCGTTGGCGCGCGTCACCCGCGTCACGCCGCGCAGAAACTGCCGCAGGTAATCCAGCGTGCTGATCAGAAACGGGTTCTGCGCGGCCAGCGCGATCGCGCGGTGGTAGGCCACGTCCTGCTCGGCACCGTCGCCACCTTCTCGCACCGCCTCGTCCAGCGCCAGCATGGCCTGACGAATGCCCTTGAGGTCGGCCTCGCTGCGCCGCTGCGCCGCCAGCGCCGCCACCTCCGCCTCCAGACCGCGGCGCACCTCCACCATCTGCACCACCGCCTGCAGCGACTGCGCCGAGCGTGCATCGAAGCTCAGCGGCACACAGGCCGCATCCACCACGAACACCCCACTGCCCTGGCGCGACGTCACCAGCCCCTGCGATTTGAGCCGCGTGACCGCCTCGCGCACCACGGTGCGGCTCACGCCGTAAGCCGCTGCCAGCGCGGCTTCGGTCGGCAGGCGACCACCCGGCGCGATGCGGCCCGAGCGGATTTCGTCAGAGAGTTGGGACGCTACCCGCTCGGACAAGCGGGTGGCGGGAGCCATCAAGCCGGTGGCGACGGGCAGAGGAGCAGGTGTGCGCATGGCCCCCATTGTCTGTAATCTCGAGCCACCTCGCCCAACTGCCTGCTCGCACATCATGAACCATCTCCACGCCATGCCCTCGCCGCTGCTCGAATTGCTGCGCCACTGGGGCCCTCGCTGGCAAAGCGAACTGCCCGCCGCGCGCGACGCCATGTTCGCCGCTTACGCCGCCCTGCTACCCCCCTCTGCGCCTCCTGGCGTGCAGGTGCACATGGACCTGCCTTATGGCGCCGATCCGAGGCAGGTGCTCGATGTCTATGCACCCTCGGACTCGGCACAGGCCAGGCCGGTCATGGTGTTTGTTCACGGCGGCGGCTTTGTGCGCGGCGACAAGGACCAGGGCGGCGGCCTGTTTGCCAACGTGCTGCACGAGTTCGCTGCCCTTGGCTGGCTGGGCATCAACGTTGAATACCGGCTCGCCCCTCAGGCCGCATGGCCAGCGGGTGCTGAGGACGTGCGCGACGCCCTGCAGTGGGTGCACGCCCACGCAGCAGAACACGGCGGCGACCCGCAGCGCATCTTTCTCTTTTCCCACTCCGCCGCCTGCGCCCACTGCGCCAGCGCCGTCTGGGACGAGCGCCTGCGCCCCGACCACCAGGGGCTCCCTCTGGCCGGTCTCATCCTCGCCAGCCCACGCGTGCGAGCCGACCTACGTCCAGAAAACATCAACGCCGCTGGTGTCGCCGCCTACTTCGGCAACGACCCCGCCCAGTTCGACGACCGCGCGCCGTTGATGCACGCCCGGCCCGACGCCCCACCCACCTTCGTGGCGCTGGCCCAGTACGAGAACCCGCTGATCGACGTCTATGCGCTGGAACTCGCCCACCACCTAGCGCAGATCCACGACACCCACGGCGGCCCCATGCCCCGCGTGCTGCAACTGCCCGACCACAACCACTACAGCGTGATGGCCCAGTTCAACACCGCGCACAACACGCTGGGGGCCGAGATTCGCGACTGGTGTGCGCGGGTGGAGCGGGGGGAGTTTGCGGCAAGACGACGGGGCTGACGAAGCAGGCCAAACCGCTGCGCACTGACTTCATTCAGCGCTCCAAACGACGAAGCCCATCGCGAGGATGGGCTTCTGAGATTGTGGTGGCCTGGGACGGAATCGAACCATCGACACGCGGATTTTCAATCCGCTGCTCTACCAACTGAGCTACCGGGCCAACAGAGGCGAAAGTATAGCAGTTTCGCCGGGCGGTTCAGCCACCGCCAGCGCGTGAGGTTCAGATGCCGTTGCGCTTGCTGCGAGCCAGGTCGACACCGAGCTGCTTGAGCTTGCGGTAGAGGTGGGTTCGCTCGAGACCGGTCTTTTCCGCCACACGGGTCATAGAGCCGGACTCCTTGGCCAGGTGGTATTCGAAGTAGGCTTTTTCGAACTCGTCGCGCGACTGGCGCAGCGGGCCTTCAAGGTTGAAGGACTGCAGTGGCTGCGGGCCGATGTCCATCACGGGCACTGGCAGAGCGGTGCCGCCGGTCATGGCGACTTCGACCGTGAGGTCGGCCGCAGGCGGCCCGGAGGACCTGAGCACGGGCGCGACCATGCCGGGTTTGGCCATTGCCTTGTTCAATCCCTGGTCGACGGCTTTGAGCAGCTTGGCCAGGGTGATGGGCTTTTCGAGGAAGGCGGTGGCGCCGATGCGGGTGGCCTCGACCGCGGTGTCGATGGTGGCGTGGCCACTCATCATGATCACCGGCATGGTGAGCAAACCGGTGCTGGACCACTCTTTGAGCAAGGTGACGCCATCGGTGTCGGGCATCCAGATGTCGAGCAACACCAGGTCGGGGCGCAGCATGCTGCGAGCCGCTCGGGCTTGCGCCGCGTTTTCGGCCAGCTCGACGGTGTGACCCTCATCGTTCAAGATGTCCGAGAGCAGATCTCGGATGCCCAGTTCGTCGTCTACGACCAGAATGGTTGCCATGGCGTTCGTTCGTCCCCTTGGTGCTTGTTGTCAATTCGCAACTGCGAATGATAACGACACTTGGGCGCCCACCACTTTCCCGTCTTGCACGCGGTTGCTGAGGTCAACGCGGCCGCCGTGTTCGTCCATGATTTTCTTCACCACCGCCAGGCCCAGGCCGGTGCCTTTGGCCTTGGTGGTCACGTAGGGCTCGAAGGCGCGCTTGAGGATGTGCTCGGCAAAGCCGGGGCCTTCGTCGCACACCGAGAGCCGCACCCATTGCCCCGAGTCAGAACGCCGCGTGCGCAGCAGCACGGCGGCATTGGGCTGGCCGGCCATGGCGTCTTGTGCGTTCTGCACCAGGTTGTGCAGAATCTGGCGCACCTGCTGCGGATCGGCCATGGCGCGCGGGCAGCTGTCGTCCAGCTCATGGCGCACCGGCACGCTGGCGTTGTCGTACAGGCTGAGCACGTCGCGCACCAGGGCGTTGATGTCGGTGGGTGCGAGCTGGGCAGCGGGCAGGCGCGCGTAGTCGCGGAATTCGTTGACCAGCCGTTTCATGGCGTCCACCTGGTCGACGATGGTGCGCACGGACTTGGTCAGCACCGCCTGCTCGGCCGGCTGCACCTTGCCTTCGAGCTTCATGGCCAGACGCTCGGCCGAGAGCTGGATGGGGGTGAGTGGGTTCTTGATCTCGTGCGCCAGGCGGCGCGCCACTTCGCCCCAGGCCTGAGCGCGTTGGGCGGCCACCATGTCTGACACGTCGTCAAATACCAGCAGGCGCTCGTTGTTGGGCAGCAGCGCCCCGCGCGCGATCAGCGTGAGGCCTTCGTCAAACGGCGTGTTGCCAGGGGCGCCGAGCTCAAACGACTGCTGCCAGTGGCCACCACCATGCTGGGTACCGTCACCCAGAAAACGCTCAAACTGCTGCGCCACGCCGTGCGCGAAAGGCTCCAGGCCCGGCACCTCGGTCAGGGGTTTGCCGATGTGAAGCCCCAGCGGCAGGCGCAGGATGCGCGCCGCGCCGGGGTTCACGCTCTCGATGCGGCCATCAGCATCCAGCACCACCACACCGGCCGTGAGGTTGTCCAGGATGGTCTGCAGGTTGTCGCGCGCCGCGTCCACCTGCGCCATGCTGCGCTGCACGGCGCTGCGGGCGTCGGCCAGGTCTTGCGTCATGTGGGCAAAGGTCCGGGTCAGGCCGGCGAGCTCGTCGCGCGCGGCCAGCGCCGGTTTGGGCGAGAGGTCGCCGGCAGCCACTTCGCGCATGCCCTCGGCCAGCACCAGCAACGGGCGCACCAGCTGGTTGCCCAGCAGCACCGCCAGCAGCACCGCACCGAAGACGGCAAGGAACAGCGCCAGCGTGAGCGTGCCGATGTACATGCGCTGCAGGCCTTCGCGCGCCAGCGCGCGCTCCTGGTACTCGCGGTTGGCCACTTGCACGGCCAGGGCGTCGGCCACCAAGGCCGGTGGCAGGCGGGTGGTGACCTGCAGGTAACGCGGCTCGGCGTTGAAGCCGAAACCGGTGGCGGTAACGAGCGCAATCACCTTGATGCGGGCGCGCCCGGCGTCCAGCGCCGCCTGCGCTTCCTGCGAATCGGCTTCGTCCAGGCCGTCGATGTCGGCAACCACGCGCGCGGCGCGAACCCGGCGCAGCTGCGCCAGGCTGGGCCGGTCGGGGCTGATGTCGAAACGCGATTCGCCAGCGCTGGCCAGGGACTGGCCCGCGGCGTTCCACAGCACGATGTCGCTGGCCGAGAGCTGTTCGCGCAGGCGCTCCAGCGCCAGCACCGCCGTCGCGCTGGGCTCGCGCGCCAGCGACTCGGCGGCCAGGCGGGTCTTGCTGCTGAGGTCGGCGCTGAGTGTGTCGAGTGTGGTGCGGCCCAGGTTGAGGCCGGCGGTGAGTGCCGACTCGACGCGCACGTCGAACCAGCTCTCGATCGAGCGCGAGACAAACTGGTAAGACACGGTGTAGATCAGCGCGCCAGGCAGGATACCCACCAGCACGA
Organism: Hydrogenophaga sp.; assembly: GCF_030373245.1. Lineage (GTDB taxonomy): Bacteria > Pseudomonadota > Gammaproteobacteria > Burkholderiales > Burkholderiaceae_C > Hydrogenophaga. Next base: position 143,317 of record NZ_JAUCZF010000009.1, on the reverse strand, counting down.
TGATGCCGGCCAGCTTGAGCAGCAGGCGGCTGCCGAACTTGCCGCGCCGAAAGCGCAACACCAGCCGCACCGCCAGCCACAGGATGACCAGCCCCAGCACCACCGCCACACCCACGTTCACGCCCACCAGCCAGGCGAAGTTCTGTTCGTAGAGGGCGCGGTTGCGCGTGGCCAGGGTGAGCAGGAAGAGCAGCACCATGCCCAGGCCGGTCATGAAGACCAAGGCCGCCACCACGGCCCAGCGCGTGGATGCGGCCTTTTTGCGGGCGTTGGTGGTGTCGGCGGGGCTCACGTCGATGTCAGCGCCCACTCTCGCTGGCCGATTCTTGAAGCTTGACCTCGTCCGGCGGCGTTGGAGGCGCTGGCGGCGCCTCGGGTTCGATGGTGGCAGGCACGTCGAGCCGGCGGCTGAATTCGACCAGCCACTCGGGCTGATTGGCCATGCCGATCTGGAACGGGCGCGGCAGCAAGGTGAGGTCGAGCCGGAAAGCCACCTCGACCCGCTGGTCGCCGCCAGCGGCCAGACTCGACGCATCCGAGATGCGCCAGCGTGAGACGCGACTCACGCCGGCCAGGGCATCGGGCAGGCTGTCGAAATTCTGGTGCAGCGCGTACTGCAGCCCGGCGCCACCGCGTGCGGCCTCGGGATCGTTGGACACGCTGACCCGCCAGCGCCGGGTCAGCGGCTGGTAGATCAGGCGCAGGGTGCGCTGTGTGCTGGCCACCCGCTTGTCGGTCCAATACCAGCGGTCGCGCAGGACGTCGACCTGCCAGACGAAGTACAGCGGCACACCGCGCAGCAGCGCGTCTTCCACCGGGGCGCTGGGGGCGAGCTGCAAGCGGGCCGAGAGGTACAGCCCGTCGGCCGAGCGCTGCAGGCCGATTTGCTCGACGGTGGGGTCGGTGGCGTGTGCCGGCAGCCAGGCGCCCAGACACAGCCACAGCGCCAGGCTGGCTCGCAGCCACCTGGCCGGCCACCGAGCGGCAGCGCGCACGATCACCTCAGGCCAGAGCCTTGTCGATGCGGGCGTAAAAAAAGCCGTCGGGTCCACCTGGTTCATTGTCGTGGAACCCTGCCGGGTCGCCGACATTTCCCGGCAGCAAATGCCCGGGCGAGGGCCACAAAACCGCCTCGGTGTGGCGCTCAAGGAACGACGTGACCTGACCTGAACCCTCGGTGCGGAAGACCGAGCAGGTGGCGTAGACCAGCCTACCACCCGGTTTGACCAGCGGCCAAAGGGCCTCGAGCAGCTGCTGCTGCACCGCGGCGAGCTGGGCCACATCGCTCGCGCGGCGCAGCCAGCGCACGTCGGGGTGGCGACGCACGATGCCCGAAGCGGTGCACGGCGCATCGAGCAAGATGGCATCGAAGGGGCGACCATCCCACCAGCCAGCGGGGTGAGCGGCGTCGGCCGTGCGCACCTCGGCGTGCAACCGCAGGCGCTTCAAGGTGTCGGTCACGCGGTTACAGCGCTTCGGGTCCAGGTCCAGCGCGAGCAGGTCCAGATCGGCGCGCTCCAGCAGGTGCGCGGTCTTGCCACCAGGCGCCGCGCAGGCATCGAGCACACGCGCACCGGCCAGCCCCTCGCGCCCGGCCAGCAGCAGGGGCGCAGCCAGCTGGGCGGCGGCGTCCTGCACCGAGCAAAGTCCATCGGCAAATCCCGGCAGGCGGTCCACGGGTTGCGGCGCCTCCAGCTCCAGTCCATCGTCGCCCACCCGGCGCGCGGGCATGCCCAGGGCCAGCAAGGCTTGCTGGTAGCTCGCCACATCGGTCAGGCGCCGGTTGACGCGCAGCGTCATGGGGCCGGGCAGGTTGTTGGCCTGCAAAATCGCCTGCCAGTGGTCCGGGTGGTCGCGCTGCAGCAGCTCCACCCACCAGCTCGGGTGGTTCCACCGCGCCTCGACGTCGGCGCTCACTGCCTGCATCAGTGCGTCGCGCTCGCGCAGCAGGCGGCGCAGGCAAGCGTTCACAAACGCCGCCGCGCGCTGGGTGCTGCGCTGCTGCCGCACCGCCTCCACCGCCTGGTTGACCACCGTGTGAGGCGGGTACAGCGCGGCAGTGGTTGCGGGCTCGACCCCGGGCTCATCGACGAGCAGCGCCACCGCGCAACACAGCATGGCACGTACGGCAGGATCGGGCTTGCGCGGGGCCAGGCGAGCCACCAGTGCCCGGCAGGTGCCGAGTCTGCGCAATACATGGAAAGTAAGGGCCTGCACGCCAGGGCGCAGGTCAGCGGCCACCTGGGGCAGGATTTCGCTCAGCGAATGGCCTTGCTCCACCGCCAGCACGCAGCGCGCGGTGTGGTGAAGCTGGGTAGCAAGACTGGGGGTCAGCCGGGAGACGGCGGTATCGGAGGGGACAGGGGTATTCAAAGCAGGCGGGTTGATCGAGTGCGCAAGCCTGCGAGTGTCGCTCAGGAGGCGCTCAATTCAGACCAGCGTCCAGCCTGGCCCGTCGGCGTCTCGCGGGTTGACCGGCGGCTGCGGCGCTTCTGGCGTCTCTTTGGCCAGCGGCAGCGGCCCCATCGCGCGGCCGTAGATGCGGCGAATGCGCTGCTCCAGCGTGGGGTGGGAGTCGAGCCAGTCGGCCACGGGGTCTTCGTGATCAGAAATCAGCAGCATGTGCTGCACATGCGATCCGATGCGCCTTGACACCAGGCCATCGCTCCGCTGGCTCAGCACCTTGCGCAGCACGCCGCCCAGGCCATCGCGGTTGCGCGTCCATTGCACCGCTCGCGCATCGGCGAGGTACTCGCGCTGGCGCGACACCGCCGCCTGCAGCGCGTGGCCAGCCAGCCAGCCCAGCCAGCCCGCACCCATGAGCGCGAAGCCGAGCAGCGCGGCGGCCATGCGTCGGTCGTGGGTGCCGGGCTGGGCCATGTGCTGACCCATGCGGTAAAGCATTTCCAGTCCAAACACCATACCGATCAGCCGCATGTTGAGCCGGGTGTCGCCCTCGACGATGTGGCTGAACTCGTGCGCCACGAGGCCTTGCAGTTCGTCGCGCGTGAGGTGGTCGAGCGCGCCCTGAGTGACGGTCACCACCGAATCGTCGGCGCTCCAGCCCGCAGCAAAGGCGTTGATACCGGCGTCGCGTGCCATCACCATGGCCTTTGGTCGCCTCAGGCCAGACGAGACGGCCATCTCGTCGACGATGTTCGCAAAGCGCTGCTCGTCGAAATGGCCAGAGGGCTGAGCCGGGCGCGCGCCCAGTTGCTCGGCCAGGCGCTGGCCCCCTCCGCTGGCCAGGCGAGAGGTTTCGACCCACCAGCCTCCCAGCACGAACAGCAGCACCACCATCGTGTTCACCGCAATGAAATGCCTGGGCAAGGACAGCTCCCCCGGCATCCAGAAACCCCAGGTGAGGCCCCAGGCCAACGCCAGCGCCGCGTTGACCAGCAGCACCAGCAGGAGCACGGTCAGTGCAAACGCCAGCAGCAACTTGCGCGTCTCGCCACGGGCGTCGCGCTGGGACTCGAAGATCAGCATCGAAATCCCGTCAGCCTGCGCGGACGAACAGGGTGGGCCGAAAGGTCACGCGCTCAGAACGCCACCTTGACCGGCGCGCGTTCGACCTCGCTGGTGGTGGAAGCGAGCATGTCCTGCGGCAGGAAGGTGAACAGGCGCGCAACGATCAGCGTGGGGAACTGCGCCGCCGCGTCGTTGAACTCCAGCACGTGGTCGTTGTAGGCCTGGCGCGCAAACCCGATGCGGTTTTCCGTGCTGGCCAGCTCTTCGCTGAGCTCGCGCATGGTCTGGTCGGCCTTGAGATCGGGGTAGGCCTCGGCCACCGCAAACAACCGCCCCAGGGCGCCACCGAGCAACTGCTCCGCACCGGCCAGCGCGCCAAGCGCACCCGCGTTGAGTGGACTGGCGGCTGCAGCCTGTTCGGCAGTGCGCGCCTGGTTGCGCGCAGCGATCACCGCCTCCAGCGTTTCAGATTCGTGCGCCAGGTACTTTCGCGCCACCTCGACGAGGTTGGGGATCAGGTCGTAGCGCCGCTTGAGCTGCACGTCGATCTGGCCAAACGCATTTGCAATCGCATTCTTCAGCCGCACCAGGCGGTTGTAGGCACCCACCGCCCAGAAAAATACCGCCAGGCACACGGCCAGCATCACCCACAGGGTCACAGACATGGTTTTCTCCTTCTCGGTCCTCGATCTTGCGACTCTAGCCCAGCCAGGGGCATTCGCGCCGTGAGATAGGGCTCAGCACCACATGAAAAAGCCCCCGATCAGACGATCGGGGGCTTTTTTGCAATGAGCGGCACGCTGAAGCGCCACAACGCGAAGGGCCTAAGCGTTAAGAGGCATCGAAGCGTGGGAGCCGCCCGATTGCCTGTCCGTCCGCCCAGGGGGCATCAGCCCCTTGGGTGAACAATGCCCCGTGCCGCGGTGAAGCGCGGGGGCGAAACCTACTCCGCCGCCTCGCTCGGGCTGGCGTCGGCCTGATCCGCTTGGTCCGCCTGATCGGCCGCCAGCGACATTGCGTCGGCTTCGGCGATGGCACGGCGCTCTTCGTCGTCCATTTTTTCCTTGACCTTGCGCGCCTCGTGGTACGCCATGCCGGTACCGGCCGGGATCAGGCGACCCACGATCACGTTTTCCTTCAGGCCACGCAGCTCGTCGCGCTTGCCCATGATGGCAGCCTCGGTGAGCACGCGGGTGGTTTCCTGGAAGGAAGCCGCAGAGATGAAGGAGTCGGTCGACAGCGAGGCCTTGGTGATGCCCAGCAGCACGTTGGTGTAGGTCGGCGGAATCTTGCCCTCAGTGCGCAACGCGTCGATGGTGTTCAGGATTTCCGAACGCTCGACCTGCTCACCCTTGATGTAGGACGAATCCCCCACCGACTCGACGACCACGCGGCGCAGCATCTGGCGCACGATCACCTCGATGTGCTTGTCGTTGATCTTCACGCCCTGCAGGCGGTAGACGTCCTGCACCTCATCCACGATGTAGCGCGACAGGGCCTCGATACCCAGCAGGCGCAAGATGTCCTGTGGATCAGCCGGGCCGTCCACCACACCTTCGCCCTTGTTGACCACCTGGCCTTCGTGGACCAGGATGTTCTTCTCCTTGGGTATGAGGTCGTCCCAGATCTGGCCTTCAGGGTCGGTGATCTGCAGGCGCACCTTGCCTTTGGTCTCTTTGCCGAACGACACGGTACCGGTCATCTCGGCCAGCTTGCCGGCATCTTTCGGCGAACGGGCTTCGAACAGCTCGGCCACCCGCGGCAGACCGCCGGTGATGTCGCGCGTCTTCTGGCCTTCGACCGGGATGCGGGCGAGCACATGGCCTGGGCCCACGTCCTGCCCGTCGCGCACTTCCAGCAGCGCGCCAATCTGGAAACCCACCGTCACCGAGTGATCGGTACCGGGGATCTTCACCTCGTTGCCAGTGGCATCGAGCAGCTTGACCAGCGGACGCACCACTTTGGCCGAACCACGGTGCTTGGGGTCGATCACCACCAGCGAGCTCAGGCCGGTCACGTCGTTGACCTGCTTGGCCACCGTCAGACCCTCTTCCACGTTCTCGAACTTCACCTGACCGGCGAATTCCGTGATGATGGGTCGGGTCAGCGGATCCCAGTTGGCCAGCACGGCGCCGGCCTTGACGGCCTGGTCAACCTTGACCGCCAGGATCGCACCGTAGGGCACCTTGTGGCGCTCGCGCTCGCGACCGATTTCGTCGTGGATGATGATTTCGCCCGAACGCGCAATCACCACCAGCTCGTTCTTGCTGTTGGTCACGTAGCGCATGGTGGCGTTGAAGCCCACGGTACCAGCCGACTTGGATTCCACGCTGGAGGCCACTGCCGCACGCGATGCCGCACCACCAATGTGGAAGGTGCGCATGGTCAGCTGCGTGCCGGGTTCGCCGATGGACTGGGCGGCGATCACGCCAACCGCTTCACCGATGTTCACCATGCCACCTCGACCGAGGTCGCGGCCATAGCACTTGGCGCAGATGCCAAAGCGGGTTTCGCAGGTCAGTGCGGTGCGCACTTTCACCTCGTCCACACCAGCGGCTTCCAGCTCGTCGAGGATGTCCTCATCCATCATCTCACCCGCGGGCACCATGACGGCGCGCGTCTCGGGGTGGGTGACTTCCTCGGCTGTCACACGGCCCAGCACGCGGTCGCGCAGCGATTCGATCACCTCGCCACCTTCGACAATCGCGCGCATCACCGTGCCGTTGGTGGTACCGCAGTCTTGCTGGTTCACCACCAGGTCTTGCGTCACATCCACCAGGCGGCGAGTCAGGTAGCCCGAGTTTGCGGTCTTCAGCGCCGTGTCGGCCAGACCCTTTCGGGCGCCGTGGGTGGAGATGAAGTACTGCAACACGTTGAGACCTTCACGGAAGTTCGCCGTGATCGGGGTCTCGATGATGGAGCCATCGGGCTTGGCCATCAGGCCACGCATGCCGGCGAGCTGGCGAATCTGCGCAGCGGAACCGCGAGCACCCGAGTCGGCCATCATGTAGATGGAGTTGAACGACTCCTGGTCGACTTCCTTGCCGTTGGCGTCGATGGTCTTTTGCTTGGCCAGCTGGGCCATCATGACCTTGGAGATCTCGTCTCCCGCCTTGCCCCAGATGTCCACCACCTTGTTGTAGCGCTCGCCAGAGGTCACCAGACCGGAGGCGTACTGCTGGGCGATTTCCTTCACCTCGGCCTCGGCACGACCAATGACGGCCGCCTTCTCTTTCGGCACCAGCATGTCGTCGACGGCGATCGAGATGCCCGAGCGCGTGGCCAGACGGAAGCCGTACTGAAGCAGCTTGTCCGCAAAGACGACGGTCTCTTTGAGACCGCACTTGCGGAACGAGGCGTTGATCAGGCGCGAGATTTCCTTCTTCTTCAGCGCCTTGTTCATCACCTCGAAAGGCAGTCCCTTGGGCAGGATCTCGGACAGCAAGGCTCGGCCCACCGTGGTTTCCAGCAAGGAGGTTGACGAGGTGAACTCGCCGGTTTCCTTTTGTTTGGCCCACTGCGTGAGGCGAACGCTGATCTTGGAGCTGATCTCGACCACGCCGTTGTCCAGCGCGCGCTGCACCTCAAGCACGTCAGCGAAGATCATGCCTTCGCCTTTGCCGTTGATCTTCTCTCGGGTGGCTGAGTACAAACCCAGCACCACGTCTTGCGACGGCACGATCGACGGCTCGCCAGAAGCCGGGAACAGGATGTTGTTCGAGGCCAGCATCAGGGTGCGCGCTTCGATCTGCGCTTCCACCGACAGCGGCACGTGAACCGCCATCTGGTCGCCGTCAAAGTCGGCGTTGAACGCCGCGCACACCAGCGGGTGAAGCTGGATTGCCTTGCCTTCGATCAGGATGGGCTCGAACGCCTGAATACCCAGGCGGTGCAGCGTGGGAGCGCGGTTCAGCAGCACCGGATGCTCTTTGATGACCTCTTCCAGGATGTCCCACACCACCGGCGTACCGGCTTCCACTTCTTTCTTCGCGGCCTTGATAGTGGTCGCGATGCCCATGGCTTCCAGACGCGAAAAGATGAAAGGCTTGAACAGCTCCAGGGCCATCAGCTTGGGCAGGCCGCACTGGTGCAGCTTGAGCGTGGGGCCGACCACGATGACCGAGCGGCCCGAGTAATCGACGCGCTTGCCCAGCAGGTTCTGGCGGAAACGGCCGCTCTTGCCTTTGATCATGTCGGCCAGCGACTTCAGGGCGCGCTTGTTGGCACCCGTCATGGCCTTGCCACGGCGGCCGTTGTCCAGCAGCGAGTCCACAGCTTCCTGCAGCATGCGCTTCTCGTTGCGCGCGATGATTTCGGGCGCTTTGAGTTCGAGCAGGCGACGCAGGCGGCTGTTGCGGTTGATGACCCGGCGGTACAGGTCGTTCAGGTCGGAGGTCGCAAAGCGGCCGCCATCCAGCGGGACGAGCGGACGCAGGTCCGGCGGCAGCACGGGAAGGACGTCCAGCACCATCCACTCGGGCTTGATGCCCGACTTCTTGAAGGCTTCCAACACCTTGAGGCGTTTGGCGTTCTTCTTGATCTTGAGCTCCGAGCCAGTCAGGTCGTTGCGCAGCTTCTCGATCTCGATGTCGAGGTCGATCGCCTGCAGCAGCTCCTTGATGCCCTCGGCGCCCATCTTGGCGATGAATTCGTCACCGAATTCCTTGCGCTTGGCGTCGTAGTCGTCCTCGGTCATGATCGCGAATTTCTTCAGCGGGGTCATGCCCGGATCAACGATCACATAGGCTTCGAAGTACAGCACACGCTCGATGTCGCGCAGCGTCATGTCCAGGATCAGGCCCAGACGCGACGGCAGCGATTTCAGGAACCAGATGTGGGCGCAGGGCGCGGCCAGGTCGATGTGACCCATGCGCTCGCGGCGCACCTTGGTCTGCGTGACTTCAACGCCGCACTTCTCACAAATCACGCCGCGGTGCTTCAGGCGCTTGTATTTTCCGCACAGGCATTCGTAGTCCTTGATGGGACCAAAAATCTTGGCGCAAAACAGGCCGTCACGCTCGGGCTTGAAGGTGCGGTAGTTGATGGTCTCGGGCTTCTTGACTTCGCCAAAAGACCACGAGCGGATTTTTTCCGGCGAAGCCAGGCCGATGCGGATGGCATCGAAGTGCTCGTCGGGCGTGAACTGCTTGAACAGGTCGAGTAATGATTTCATGGGTTCAATCCTTGTCTAGCCGGCGAATTAGGAGCGTTCCAACTCGATGTCGATACCGAGTGAGCGAATTTCCTTGACCAGCACGTTGAACGACTCGGGCATGCCCGCTTCGATCGAGTGCTCGCCCTTGACGATGCTTTCGTACACCTTGGTGCGGCCCTGCACGTCGTCCGATTTCACAGTGAGCATTTCCTGCAGGATGTACGAGGCGCCATAGGCTTCCAGCGCCCAGACCTCCATCTCGCCGAAACGCTGACCACCGAACTGCGCTTTGCCGCCCAGCGGCTGCTGGGTAACCAGGGAGTACGGGCCGGTGGATCGGGCGTGCATCTTGTCGTCGACCAGGTGGTGCAGCTTCAGGAAGTGCATGTAGCCCACAGTGGTCACGCGTTCAAACGCTTCGCCGGTGCGGCCGTCGTACAGCTGCGCCTGGGTACGGGTGGCGGTGAGGCCTTTGCGGGCCGCGATGTCGTCCGGGTAGGCCAGCTTGAGCATGGTGCGGATTTCGTCTTCCGAGGCACCATCAAACACCGGCGTGGCAAACGGCACACCATGCTGCAGGTTGTCGGCCATCTCCAGCACCTCGGCATCGGACAGCGCGCTCAGCGTCTCCTTTTTGCCGGCCTGGTTGTAGACGGTCTCCAGCAGCTCGCGGAATTCGCTCGCCTTGGCTTCAGCCTGCAGCATGTCGCCGATGCGCTGACCAATGCCTTTGGCGGCCCAGCCCAGGTGCACTTCCAGCACCTGGCCCACGTTCATGCGCGAAGGCACGCCCAGCGGGTTCAGCACGATGTCGGCGGGGGTGCCGTCGGCCATGTAGGGCATGTCTTCGACCGGAACAATCTTGGACACGACGCCCTTGTTGCCGTGACGACCTGCCATCTTGTCACCAGGCTGCAGGCGGCGCTTGACGGCCAGGTAAACCTTGACCATCTTGAGCACGCCAGCGGGCAGCTCGTCGCCTTGCGTGAGCTTCTTGCGCTTTTCTTCAAAGGCGAGATCGAAGCTGTGGCGGGTCTGCTCCATGGAGTTCTTGATCGACTCCAGCTGGGCAGCCACGTCGTCGTCGGCCGGGCGGATGTCGAACCAGTGGTACTTCTCGACTTCGGCCAAGTAGGCCTTGTCGATCTTGGTGCCTTTGGCCAGCTTCTTCGGTCCACCGTTGGCGACCTTGCCGGTCAACAGCTTCTCGATACGGTCAAAGGCGTCGGCCTCCACGATGCGGAGCTGATCGTTGAGGTCCAGGCGGAAACGCTTGAGCTCGTCGTCGATGATCTGCTGGGCGCGCTTGTCACGGGTGATGCCCTCGCGGGTGAACACCTGCACGTCGATCACGGTGCCCTGTGAGCCCTGGTCCACGCGAAGCGAGGTGTCCTTCACATCGCTTGCCTTCTCGCCGAAGATGGCGCGGAGCAGTTTTTCTTCCGGCGTCAACGTGGTCTCGCCCTTGGGCGTGACCTTGCCGACCAGCACATCGCCGGGCAGCACTTCGGCGCCCACGTAAATGATGCCGGAGTCGTCCAGGCGGTTGAGCTGCTGCTCGGCCAGGTTGGGGATATCGCGTGTGATTTCTTCGGCGCCCAGCTTGGTGTCGCGCGCCATGACCACGAGCTCTTCGATGTGGATCGAGGTGTAGCGGTCGTCAGCAACCACGCGCTCGCTGATCAGAATCGAGTCTTCGAAGTTGTAGCCGTTCCAGGGCATGAAGGCGATCAGCATGTTCTGCCCGATCGAGATCTCACCCAGGTCGGTTGACGCGCCGTCGGCGATCACGTCGCCCTTGGCCAGCAGATCGCCCTTCTTGACGATGGGACGCTGGTGGATGTTGGTGTTCTGGTTGGAACGCTGGTACTTGATGAGGTTGTAGATGTCCACACCCACCTCGCCCGCCAGGGCTTCCGCGTCATTGACGCGGATCACGATGCGGGTGGCATCGACGTAGTCCACCACGCCGCCGCGCTTGGCGGTCACCACGGTCCCGGAGTCGATCGCGGCAACGCGCTCGATACCGGTGCCCACCAGTGGCTTTTCAGGCCGCAGCACAGGCACGGCCTGGCGCGACATGTTGGCACCCATCAGCGCGCGGTTGGCGTCGTCGTGCTCCAGGAATGGCACCAGCGAAGCCGCCACCGAGACAATCTGTGCTGGCGACACGTCCATGTACTGGATGGTGTCGGCCGGGGTCAGGATGGATTCACCCTTTTCCCGCGCCGAGATCAGGTCGCCCGTGAGGCGGCCTTCGGCGTCGAGCATGGCGTTGGCCTGCGCGATCACGTACTTGCCCTCTTCAATGGCCGAGAGGTAGTCGATCTGGTTCGTCACCTTGCCATCAATCACGCGGCGGTACGGGGTCTCGATGAAACCGTACTCGTTCAGGCGGGCGTACAAGGCCAGCGAGTTGATCAGGCCGATGTTCGGGCCTTCAGGGGTTTCGATGGGGCAGACGCGGCCGTAGTGGGTCACGTGCACGTCTCGCACCTCGAAGCCGGCGCGTTCGCGGGTCAGACCACCCGGGCCAAGAGCCGACACGCGGCGCTTGTGGGTGATCTCTGCCAACGGGTTGGTCTGGTCCATGAACTGCGACAGCTGGGAGGCACCAAAGAACTCCTTCAGGGCCGCGGAAATCGGCTTGGAGTTGATCAGGTCGTGCGGCATCAGCGGCTCTTGCTCGGCCTGACCCAGACGTTCCTTCACGGCCTTTTCGATACGCGCCAGACCGGTGCGGTACTGGTTTTCGGCGAGTTCGCCCACGCAACGCACGCGGCGGTTGCCCAGGTGATCGATGTCGTCGACTTCACCGCGACCGTTGCGCAGGTCCACCAGGATCTTGACCACGGCCAGGATGTCTTCGTTGGACAGCACCATGGCGCCGGTGGATTCGTCGCGGCCCACGCGGGCGTTGAACTTCATGCGGCCCACGCGCGACAGGTCGTAGGTGTCCGGGTTGTAGAACAGGCGATGGAACAAGGCCTGCACTGCGTCTTCGGTTGGCGGCTCGCCAGGACGCATCATGCGGTAGATGGCGACACGGGCTGCAAACTCGTCGGCCGTTTCATCCGCGCGCAGCGTCTGCGAGATGTAGGCGCCCTGGTCGAGTTCGTTGGTGTAGAGGCACTGGAGGTCCTGAACACCGGCAGTGCGCAGCTTCTTCAGCAGCACTTCGGTCAGCTCGTCGTTGGCCTTGGCGATGATTTCGCCAGTTTCTTCATCGACGATGTTGCGCGCCACCACGCGGCCGATCATGAAGTCTTCGGGCACGCTGATGTGCGAGGTGCCGGACTGCTCCATCTCGCGGGTGTGCCGCACGGTGATGCGCTTGTCCTTGGCGACCACGACCTTGCCCGACTTGTCGGTGATGTCGAAACGGGCGACTTCGCCCCGCAGGCGCTCGGGCACGAAGGCCATCTGTGCGCCGCTGTCCATCAGGCGGAAGTGGTCGTTGACGAAGAAGTTGGCCAGGATGGTTTCCGGCGTCAGGCCGATGGCCTTGAGCAGGATGGTGACCGGCATCTTGCGACGGCGGTCGACACGGAAGAACAGCACATCCTTGGGGTCGAACTCGAAATCGAGCCAGGAACCGCGGTAGGGGATGATGCGGGCGGAAAACAGCAGCTTGCCGGAACTGTGGGTCTTGCCCTTGTCGTGCTCGAAGAACACGCCGGGCGAACGGTGCAACTGAGACACGATGACGCGCTCGGTGCCGTTGATGATGAACGAACCCTTGTCGGTCATGAGCGGCACTTCGCCCATGTAGACCTCTTGCTCCTTCACTTCCTTGACCACCTTGGACTGGTTGGTCGAGGACTCGCGGTCGTAAATGATGAGCTGCACACGCGCACGCACGGCCGAGGCAAACGTCAGGCCCCGGGTCTGGCATTCCCGCACGTCAAACGCCGGCTTGGCGAGGTTGTACTCGACGAACTTCATCTCCACAAAACCGTTGTGCGAGACGATCGGGAATGCGGCTTCGAACGCGGCCTGCAGGCCTTCGTTGCCGCGCTTTTTGGGTGGCAGGTCGGCCTGCAGGAAGGCGGTGTACGCGTCCTTCTGCATTTGCAGCAGGTAGGGAATCGTGAGCACGTTTTCACGCGTGCCAAAACTCTTGCGGATGCGCTTGCGCTCGGTGTAGGAATACTGGGATGCTGATGCCATGAGATCTCCGGCTTGAGGTCTGCGGCGACTGTCTGGCCAATCGGGTGGGCGCACCCGGTGACATGCTTGGTGGGTTGGCCTCTACCAACCTTGGCGGACGGCCTGTGCATTGCACACAGGCCCGAACCAAGTCGTCTTCTGCAGTCGGGGTCAGAAGACACTCAGCAGAGCGGTCCGCGGACCACGCTGCTGGGTGTGCTCTGAAAGCACCAAAGGCTGGAGGCTCTGCACGAGCGCTCCAGCCCCTGAAACCGGGCGAATTACTTCAGCTCGGCCTTCGCGCCAGCGTCGAGCAGCTTCTTCACAGCGGCGTCGGCGTCGGCCTTGGCCACGGCTTCTTTCACGTTCTTCGGTGCGCCATCGACCAGGTCCTTGGCTTCTTTCAGGCCCAGACCGGTGATTTCGCGCACAGCCTTGATGACCGAGACCTTGTTGGCGCCGGCTTCCAGCAGCACGACGTTGAACTCGGTCTTCTCTTCGGCCGCAGCGGCTGCGCCACCGCCGCCACCCGCTGCGGGTGCTGCCATCGCAGCTGCGCTCACACCAAACTTCTCTTCGATGGCTTTCACCAGGTCGTTGAGTTCCATGACCGTCATGCTGTCCAGCGAGGTCAGAAATGCGTCTTTATCGAATGCCATTTTGATTTCCTAACAATTGGTTGAAACAAGCTCGCTGCGCCTTCAGGCGGCAGCGGGCTCCTCGGCTGCCGCGGGGGCAGCGCCTTCGCCTTTTTTCGCCGCCAGCGCACCCAGCACCACGGCGGTGCGGGACATGGGCGACATCAGCAAGCCACACAGCTGGGCCAGCAGCACTTCCTTGGATGGAATGCTGGCCAGCTGCTTCACGCCCTCGACGTCCAGGACTTTGCCACCGTAGACACCACCGCGAATCACCAGCTTGTCGTTGGTTTTCGCGAATTCGGCCACCACTTTCGCGGCAGCCACGGCGTCTTCGGAGAAGCCATAGATCAGCGGACCGGTCATCTGGTCGGCGCCCACTTCAAACGAGCTGCCAGCCACAGCGCGGCGTGCCAGGGTGTTTTTCAACACACTCAGGCTCACACCGCTGCTGCGTGCTGCCACGCGCAATTTGTCCATGTTCGCGACCGTGATGCCACGGTACTCCGCCATCACGAGCGTTTGAGCTTTAGCGGCGAGGCTGGTCACTTCGGAAATGACCGCTTCTTTCTCACTGCGATTCAGACTCAAGGTCTACTCCTTCAAAGTGCCCTCGGCCTGAGGCCTGGGGCACGCTTCATTGCAGCGACCAACTGTTTCGAAACCCTTGTTTCTTCTGCAGCGGGATCGCCATCTGCGCTGGCTTGTCACCATTAAGTCGCTGGGCTTTGAGGCCCTTGGACACCAGCGGTCTTGGATGGCTCCTCAGGTCGGGTGACAACACCAGCCCTTCGGACCCACCACACCCGGGCGTCGCACCTGACGATGCGACTCCCGAATTCTTTCAGGCCATCAGGCCGAGATGCTCTGCGTGTCGACGCGAACGCCCACACCCATGGTCGACGACACCGCCACCTTGCGCAGGTAAACACCTTTGCTGGTGGCCGGCTTGGCCTTGTTCAATGCATCGAGAAGCGCCACCAGGTTGCCTTGGAGCTTGTCGCTGTCGAACGAGCGGCGGCCAATGGTGCCGTGCACGATGCCGGCCTTGTCGACGCGGAACTGCACCTGACCAGCCTTGGCGTTGCGCACAGCCTGGGCCACATCGGGCGTCACGGTGCCGACCTTGGGGTTGGGCATCAAGCCGCGCGGACCCAGGATTTGACCCAGCGTGCCGACGACGCGCATGGCATCGGGCGAGGCGATCACGACATCGAAGTCCATCTTGCCGGCTTTGACGTCGGCAGCCAGGTCGTCCATGCCGACCACGTCGGCCCCAGCGGCCTTGGCTTCTTCGGCTTTGGCACCTTGGGCGAACACGGCCACGCGCTTGGTCTTGCCGGTCCCATTGGGCATCACGACGGCGCCGCGCACCACCTGATCGGATTTCTTGGCGTCCACACCGAGCTGAACCGCCACGTCGATGGACTCATCGAATTTGGCGTTGGCGCACTCTTTGATGATGGCCAGCGCCTCAGCCAGTGGGTACAGCTTGTTGCTGTCGACCTTGCCTTCGAAGGCTTTCTGTTTTTTGGTCAGTTTGGCCATCTCACACGCCCTCCACAATCACGCCCATCGAGCGGGCCGAGCCGGCGATGGTGCGCACAGCGGCGTCCAGGTCGGCAGCGGTCATGTCTTTCATCTTGGTCTTGCAGATTTCCTCGAGCTGAGCGCGGGTGATCTTGCCGACCTTGTTCTTGTTGGGCACCGAAGAGCCCTTGTCGAGCTTGATCGCCTTCTTGATCATGTAGGTCGCCGGAGGCGTCCCCATCTTGAAGGTGAAGCTCTTGTCCGCGAAGGCGGTGATGGTCACCGGGATCGGCATACCGGGCTCGAGACCCTGGGTCTGTGCGTTGAACGCCTTGCAGAACTCCATGATGTTCAAGCCGCGCTGACCCAGCGCCGGGCCGATCGGGGGAGAGGGATTGGCTTTACCAGCTGGCACTTGCAGCTTGATGAAGCCGACGATTTTTTTCGCCATGAGTTAGCTCCTGCGAGTGCAGACGGTTGCCACAGGGACAACCTCCTCGCGATTGGGGACCCGGTTCAGAAACAAATGCCACAGGCAGCGGGCCGACCTGCCTGCGTCACGATAAAGATCAGGCTTTTTCGACCTGACCAAACTCGAGCTCAACCGGCGTGGCACGACCAAAAATGGTCACCGACACCCGCATCTTGCTTTTCTCGTAATTGACTTCTTCGACCGTGCCGTTGAAGTCGGTGAACGGACCTTCCTTGACGCGGACATACTCGCCCACGACAAACTCGACCTTGTGACGCGGTTTGTCCGTGCCTTCCTGCATTTGGTTGACGATCTTCTGAACGTCTTCCTCGGAGATCGGCGCCGGGCGGTTCTTGGCGCCACCAACAAAGCCGGTGACCTTGTTGGTATGCTTGACCAGGTGCCAGGTGTCGTCATCCATCACCATTTCCACCAGCACGTAGCCAGGGAAGAACTTGCGCTCGGTGGTTCGCTTCTGGCCGTTCTTGACCTCGACCACCTCTTCGGTCGGCACCAGGATGCGGCCAAACTTGTCTTGCATGCCGGCCCGGTTGATGCGCTCGACGATATTGCGTTCGGCCGCCTTCTCCATGCCGGAGTAGGCGTGCACGACATACCAGCGCATGCCTTCGGCAGCCACGCCGTCGGTCACTGGGCTTTGATGGTCACTCATTAATTTCTCCAGCCCAGGACAAGGTCGAACAGCACCCATTCCAGGGTCTTGTCAGTCAACCACAAAAACAACGCCATCACGAACACGAAGGCGAACACATAAGCGGTCATCTGCATCGCTTCTTTGCGAGCCGGCCAGACCACCTTCTTGGTTTCGCGCCAGGAATCGCGAGCAAAGGCGATCAGCTGACGGCCTGGTTCGGACACGGCAAAGGCCACGATGGCGGCCACGATGGCGCCCAGCAGCACACCCACGCGCACCAACGAACCCTGGCCCGCGAGCAGGTAATAGCCGACAAAACCCGCGACCAGCAGCAGCACGGCGGCAGCCAGCTTGGCCTTGTCGGCGCTGCTGTTGACGGTTTGTACTTCGGAGGTGGCCATGAATTTCCAGACAATGCTTAACAAAAACGCGCACTCGAAGCGCTGCTGCTTGAGACACGCAAGCCCACCAGAGGTCTTGACGACTTCGGCGGGCTTGAAAACCACCTGAGGCGGGGATCAGATCCCAACGATTTCCATCAGGTGGCAGGGGCAGTAGGAATCGAACCTACAACCTTCGGTTTTGGAGACCGACGCTCTGCCAATTGAGCTATACCCCTACTGGCTTATGCCCCCCAGCGGGCGGCGATTACGCAATGATCTTGGCCACGACGCCGGCGCCGACGGTGCGACCGCCTTCGCGGATGGCAAAGCGCAGACCTTCTTCCATGGCGATCGGGTTGATCAGCTTGACCGTGATCGACACGTTGTCACCCGGCATCACCATCTCCTTGCCTTCTGGCAGCTCGATGGAGCCCGTCACGTCCGTCGTGCGGAAGTAGAACTGCGGGCGGTAGTTGTTGAAGAACGGCGTGTGACGGCCGCCCTCGTCCTTGGACAAGACGTAGATCTCGCCGGTGAAGTGCGTGTGCGGCTTGATGGAGCCGGGCTTGCACAGCACCTGGCCGCGCTGCACGTCTTCGCGCTTGGTGCCGCGCAGCAAAATACCGACGTTGTCGCCAGCCTGGCCCTGGTCCAGCAGCTTCCTGAACATTTCCACGCCGGTGCAGGTGGTCTTCTGGGTGTCGGCGATGCCGACGATCTCGATTTCCTCGCCGACCTTGATGATGCCGCGCTCGATGCGCCCGGTCACCACAGTGCCGCGACCAGAGATGGAGAACACGTCTTCCACCGGCATCAGGAAGGCACCATCCACAGCGCGATCGGGCGTGGGGATGTAGGTGTCCAGAGCATCGGCCAGCTTCATGATGGCCTCTTCACCCAGCCTGCCCTTGTCGCCTTCGAGGGCGAGCTTGGCCGAGCCGTGGATGATGGGGGTGTCGTCACCCGGGAATTCGTACTTGTCGAGCAACTCGCGCACTTCCATCTCGACCAGCTCGAGCAGCTCGGCGTCGTCGACCATGTCGCACTTGTTCAGGAACACGATGATGTAAGGCACGCCGACCTGGCGGGCCAGCAGGATGTGCTCGCGGGTCTGGGGCATGGGGCCGTCAGCGGCCGAGCACACCAGAATGGCGCCGTCCATCTGCGCCGCACCGGTGATCATGTTCTTCACATAGTCGGCGTGGCCGGGGCAGTCCACGTGGGCGTAGTGGCGGTTGGCCGTCTCGTATTCCACGTGGGCGGTGTTGATGGTGATGCCGCGCGCCTTCTCTTCGGGAGCCGCGTCGATCTGGTCGTAGGCCTTGGCCGAGCCGCCGTATTTGGCCGACAGCACGGTGGTGATCGCCGCCGTCAGCGTCGTCTTGCCATGGTCCACGTGACCAATCGTGCCCACGTTCACGTGCGGCTTGGTCCGCTCAAATTTCTCTTTTGCCATTTGAAATACCTCAAAAAGAACAAGGCCCGTGTGGGTTTAACGTTTCCGGCGCGGGCTGCCACGGGCAGCAAACCCACCGCTTGCGCGGCGCCGAAGACAAAGAATCTGGCCCACCCCTGCGCTGCGCTTCGCGCGTCACCCCCTCAAGGGGGCGTCGCTGGCAGACCGGCAAAGCCGGATCTGCGGCGACCTGGGTGGGAACCTTTACTTCGCTCTTGAAGCGACGATCGCCTCGGCGACGTTGCGCGGCGCTTCGGCGTAGTGCTTGAACTCCATGGAGTAGGTGGCACGGCCTTGCGTTGCGGAACGCAGCGTGGTCGAGTAGCCAAACATTTCCGACAGGGGCACCTCGGCCTTGATGGCTTTGCCGCCACCGACCATGTCCTCCATGCCCTGCACCATGCCGCGACGGCTGGACAGATCGCCCATCACGTTGCCGGCGTAGTCCTCTGGCGTCTCCACTTCCACGGCCATCATCGGCTCGAGGATGACGGGACTGGCTTTCTTGCAGCCCTCCTTGAAGCCAAAAATGGCCGCCATCTTGAACGCCATTTCGGACGAGTCCACGTCGTGGTACGAACCGAAGTGCAGCGTCACCTTGACGTCCACCACCGGGTATCCGGCCAGCACGCCCGTGGTCAGCGCTTCGATCACGCCTTTTTCCACAGCAGGGATGTACTCGCGAGGCACCACGCCGCCTTTGATCGCGTCGACGAACTCGAAGCCTTTGCCGGCTTCGTTGGGTTCGATCTTGAACACCACGTGTCCGTATTGGCCCTTACCGCCCGACTGTCGGACGAACTTGCCTTCAGAGTCCTCGACCGTCTTGCGGATGGTCTCGCGGTAAGCGACCTGGGGCTTGCCCACGTTGGCTTCCACGCCGAATTCGCGCTTCATGCGGTCGACAATGATCTCCAGGTGCAGTTCGCCCATGCCGGCGATGATGGTCTGGCCCGACTCTTCGTCGGTCTTGACGCGGAAGGAAGGGTCTTCTGCTGCCAGGCGTTGCAAGGCAATGCCCATTTTTTCCTGGTCGGCCTTGGTCTTCGGTTCCACGGCCTGCGCAATCACAGGCTCAGGGAACACCATGCGCTCGAGCATGATGATGTCGTCTGGATCGCACAGGGTTTCGCCCGTAGTCACGTCTTTCAGGCCCACGCAGGCAGCGATATCACCCGAGCGAATTTCTTCGACTTCCAGGCGGTTGTTGGCATGCATCTGCACGATACGGCCAATGCGCTCTTTCTTGCCCTTGACGGGGTTGAACACCGAGTCGCCCTTTTTCAGCACACCAGAGTACACACGCACAAAGGTCAGCTGGCCCACATACGGGTCGGTCATCAGCTTGAAAGCCAGGGCCGACAGCTTTTCGTCGTCGGCAGGACGACGTACCACCGGCGCCTCGTCTTCGTCCGTACCTGCAACGGGCGGAATGTCCACCGGCGAGGGCAGGAAGTCGACCACGGCATCCAGCATGCGCTGCACGCCCTTGTTCTTGAAGGCCGAGCCACACAACATCGGTTGGATTTCAGCAGCCAGCGTGCGCGTGCGAATACCAAGCTTGATTTCGTCTTCGGTCAAGTCACCCTCTTCCAGGTACTTGTTCATGTACTCTTCGCTGGCCTCGGCGGCTGCCTCCACCATCTTCTCGCGCCACTCTTTGGCTTGCGCCTGCAGTTCGGCCGGGATTTCGCGGTATTCGAACTTCATGCCCTGGGATGCTTCGTCCCAGATGATGGCCTTCATCTTGATCAGGTCCACGACGCCAGTGAAGTTTTCTTCGGCACCGATGGGGATCACGATCGCCACCGGGTTGGCCTTCAGGCGCAGCTTCATTTGGTCGTAGACCTTGAAGAAGTTGGCGCCGGTGCGGTCCATCTTGTTCACAAACGCCAGGCGAGGCACTTTGTACTTGTTGGCCTGGCGCCAGACGGTTTCCGACTGAGGCTGAACGCCGCCCACGGCGCAATACACCATGCAGGCGCCATCAAGCACGCGCATGGAACGCTCCACCTCGATGGTGAAGTCCACGTGGCCGGGGGTGTCGATGATGTTGAAGCGGTGCTCTTCGTAGTTGAGCTCCATGCCCTTCCAGAAGCAGGTGGTGGCGGCGGAGGTGATCGTGATGCCACGCTCCTGCTCCTGCTCCATCCAGTCCATGGTGGCCGCACCGTCGTGCACTTCACCAATCTTGTGGTTGACGCCGGTGTAGAAAAGAATGCGCTCGGTGGTGGTGGTCTTGCCGGCGTCGATGTGGGCGGAAATACCGATATTGCGGTACCGCTCCAGTGGCGTGTTGCGTGCCATGGAAATACTCCTGAATGGGGCAAGCCCGCTGCCCTTTTTGAGGGCTGGCGGGCTCGCCTGAACTGACGTTGGGTAAAGGGCTTAGAAGCGGAAGTGGCTGAAGGCCTTGTTGGCCTCGGCCATGCGGTGCACTTCGTCACGGCGCTTCATCGCGCCGCCGCGGCCTTCGGTGGCCTCGATCAGCTCGTTAGCCAGGCGCATGGCCATGGACTTTTCGCTGCGCTTGCGCGCGGCTTCCTTGATCCAGCGCATCGACAGGGCCAGGCGACGGACCGGGCGCACTTCGACGGGCACCTGATAGTTCGCACCACCCACGCGGCGGGACTTGACCTCGACCATGGGCTTGACGTTGTTGATGGCCACCGAAAAGGCTTCGACCGGGTCTTTGCCGGTCTTCTTTTCGATCTGCTCCAGGGCACCATAAATGATGCGCTCGGCGACAGCTTTCTTGCCGCCTTCCATGATCACGTTCATGAACTTGGAGAGCTCGACATTGCCGAACTTGGGATCCGGCAGGATTTCACGTTTAGGGACTTCGCGACGACGTGGCATTTTTTCACCTCAGATTTGCTTCAGTTGGCACCCTTTCGGGGCACCGCGAGAGCCATCAGGACCCTCACTTACTTGACCCGACGCCAACATGGCGCTTTGGGGTCAGGGCGCTCAATCCGGCTTGCCGGCCGGTCAAACGCCAAAAACAGGAAACTTATTTCGCCTTGGGCTTCTTGGCGCCGTACTTGGAACGCGACTGCTTGCGGTCTTTCACGCCTTGCAGGTCGAGCGAGCCGCGCACGATGTGGTAACGCACACCGGGCAGGTCCTTGACACGACCACCACGGACCAGCACCACGCTGTGTTCCTGCAGGTTGTGGCCTTCGCCGCCGATGTAGGAAATGACCTCAAAACCGTTGGTCAGGCGCACCTTGGCGACCTTGCGCAGAGCGGAGTTGGGCTTCTTGGGGGTCGTGGTGTACACACGGGTGCACACACCGCGACGCTGCGGAGAGTTCTCCATGGCCGGGCTCTTGGATTTGGTCTTTTCGACCTCCCGGCCGTGGCGCACGAGTTGATTGATGGTTGGCATGAAACGTCCCTAAACGTCTGAGAAAGCGAAAACGAAATCTCCTCGGAAGATTCCGAAAAGCCCTCGACTGTAGCATGCGGGCGGCTTGGCGACAACTGGCGACCATTTGCGAAGGTGTCGACGGCGCACGCCCGAGGCCCCGCTCAGGGGCGGTCGATCACTGGATCCAGAGGCGCAGCGCGTCCCAGGCACGACCCAAGACGCCGCTTTCCTCCACAGTTTCCAGCACCGTGAGCGGAATTTCGCTCACAGGCTCTCCATTGCCCAGGCTCACGCGCAGCGTACCGACCAACTGGCCGCGAGTCAGCGGTGCCACCAGAGGCTCTGGCCGGGCGATTTCGGTCTTGAGCCTGGGGCCCTCACCGGCGGGCACGGACACCACCACACCGTTGGCAAGGCCGAGCTTGACCTCCGGGGACTTGCCCTTCCAGATGCGGACCGAAGCAGCAGGCTCTCCAGCGGGGAACAGGCGCACGGCCTCGAACGCGGTGTAGCCCCAGTTCAGCAGCTTCTGGCTTTCGGCGGCGCGCGCGTTTTCACTGGAGGCACCGAGCAGCACGCTGAGCAGCCGGCGCTCGCCCGCCTTTCCCTCACCCAGGCCAGGCACCTGGCGGCGTGCGGTGGCCACCAGGCAATAGCCAGCAGCATTGGTGTGACCGGTCTTCAACCCGTCCACACTGGGGTCGCGAAACAGCAACAGGTTGCGATTGGCATCGTTGGCTTTGGGCGTGCCGGCGTAGCGGTACCGCTGGATGGCGTAGTAGGGCACATAGTCGGGAAAATCGCGCATCAGACGCGTGGCCAGCGTAGCGAGGTCGCGCGCGGTGGTGGTGTGCCCGGCCTCGGTCAGACCTTCGGGGTTCTTGAAACTGCTCGAACGCATGCCCAGCACCTTGGCCTGCTCGTTCATCATCTGCACGAAGCGCTCCACCGAGCCGCCCACGCCTTCGGCCAGCGCCACGGTGGCGTCGTTGCCCGATTGCACGATCATGCCTTTGATCAGGTCTTCCACCGGCACCTGCATCTTGGGGTCGATGAACATGCGCGAACCAGGCATCTTCCAGGCCCGTTCACTGACCGAAAGCGTCTGCGTGAGGGTCAGTTTGCCCGCCTTCAGTGCGTCGAACACCAGATAGGCGGTCATGAGCTTGGTGAGAGACGCCGGCTCCACCGGTTCGTCTGGAATGCGCGACGCGAGCACCTGGCCCGAGGTCACATCGAGCAGCAGGTAAGCACGCGCGGCGATTTCGGGTGGCTGGGGCGTCTGGGCCGCCGCGGACAAGGCAGAGGCAGCAGCAAGACAGGCGAGCGCTAAGCGCGCAAACAGACGACGAAACAACAAAACAGCATCCTTGGTTAGACAATCAAAAAAGCAATGGCGAGGCATTCAGGCGCGCAGGTGCCTATGCACAACATCGCGCAGCAAAGGCAACTGGCCATGAAAAAAATGGCCGACGGTGGGGATCACCAGCACCGGCAAGACCTGGGGTCGAGCCCAGACCATGACCGACTCCAGCGGCACCGTGTCGTCCTGCTCGCCATGGATGACCAAGCAGCGAGGGCGGAGTTCCTCAGGCACGTCGGCCACCGCGAACCGGCTCGCTGCCGTGCCGACCAGCACCAGCCGCTGCAGGTCGCGGCTGGTGTGCAAACGCTGCACAGCGTGGGTGGTAACAAATGCGCCAAAAGAAAACCCGGCCAGGCAAAGCGGTCCGTCGGGCGCCTGAGCACCCACGACTGCGAGCAGATCATCCAGCTCGCCGCGACCTTCGTCGTATGCGCCGCCACTGCGGCCCACCCCCCGGAAATTGAACCGAACCGCGGTCCAGCCGGCGAGCACGCTGGCGCGCGCCAGGGTCTGCACCACCTTGTTGGACAGGGTTCCGCCATGCAGCGGATGCGGATGAGCGATCACCATCACCCCGCGGGCATCCGGCGCTCGGTCGAGCGCAACTTCCAGCGGCCCGGCAGGCCCCTCTTGCAGCAGGTGCTCGGTCTGGGCGTTCATGGTGTCATCGGCAATGCCGGCGGAGCGAGCCGGCCGCCCAGCGGGCAGCGGTCTTCAGCGGCCAACGTCTGGCGGCGTTAGCAGGCGCTGCACCACCACGCCGTCGCGCAGGTGAGAGCTCACGATCTCATCGATATCGGCCTCGTCCACGTAGCTGTACCAGACGGCCTCGGGGTAGACCACGGCAATTGGCCCGCCCGCACATCGGTCCAGACAGCCCGCCTTGTTGACCCGCACCTTGCCAGCACCCAGCAAGCCCTGGGCCTTGGCCTGCGATTTGCAGCGGTCAAATGACGCCTGCGCACGGTGCTGGGCGCAGCAGGCATCGCCGCCTTCGCGCTGGTTCAGGCAGAAAAAGATGTGGCGCTGGTAGTAGGTGTCCTGCCCGGATGGCGCGGAAGAGGTAGAGGCATCTGACATGCCCCGATTCTAGTGGGGACTCACCGCCGGGTCGCCGGCCGCATCACGGCGCGCAGGCCCAGCACCAGGGCCGCAAACGGCCACAGCCACCCCAGCCATTGGGACAGACCATGGAACCGAATGAAGCGACCTTGCTCCCAAACCTCCAGCGATTGGGCGAAATACGGGCTGGCCGGGGCGCGGTTCAGCAGGCTCAGCGACACGGCCAGACACAGCAACATCGCCACCGGGCACAGGCGCCGCGGCAGGGCCAGCAACAGCAGCCCGGCCACAGCCGCCAGCCCCAAGCCCAGTGCCGCCTGCGGGCTGATCCACGACCACGCATGGCTCGGACCATAGGTGAGTGCCGACGACAAGCCGGCTGCCCCGAACGCGCAGACGCCAAACATGAGCCAGAACACCACCCGCCGCCCGGTCGTTCGCATGTCGCCATAGCCCATCAGCAACGGCGTCAGCAGGCAAAGGCAAACGCAAAAGGCTTCGGCCAGGGGGCTGAGCGGCACTGCCGGCACCAGTCCCACCGGCAGCCACTGGAGGAAAGGCGTGCCTTCGAGCAGCTCGACCAGTCCCGCCTCCAGCCGCTCCACCACCTGGCCCAGGCCAAACGGTACCGAGACCGGGTACAGCAACGCAAAAGGCCATAGGGCCAGCAAGACCAGGCTGCCATGCGCCCCGGGTTCGAACCAGTTGGCGCGGAAACGGCTCCACCGCCGCAGCACCCCCAGGCGCTCCATCAAACCCGCCACGCTCGCGCCCAGCCAGGCGCCCAGGGTGTTCAGGGCCAGGTCGACATTCGACGGAATGCGCGAGGGCAAGAAATTCTGCAAGGTTTCCACCCCCAGTGACAGCAGCAGCGGAAGCCCCAGCGCCAGGGGCCAGGTCCACAGTCCGCCGCCCGAACGCAGCAGCGCCAGTGCCAGCAGAAACCCGAGCAGCGCATAACCCAGCAGATTGGCCATGACGTCAAACCCGGTCCAGTACTGCGGCAAGGGGGCCCAGAGGAACGCGGTCGGCGCCACGCCCTGCAAGCGCCAGCCGGTGAACGGGTACAGGCTGGCATAGACCACCAGCCCCGACAGCAGCAGGGTCAGGGGCCAGGCGGACGAACGCTGTTTCAAGAGGATTAGAAGGGCTTGACGACCACCAGCACCACCACCGCCACCAGCATGATCACGGGCGCCTCATTGAACCAGCGGTACCAAACATGGCCACGCTGGTTCATGCCCTGCTGGAACCGACGCAATATCACGCCGCAGGCGTGGTGATAGGCCAGGGTCAGCAGCACCAGCGCCAGTTTGGCGTGCATCCATCGCTGATCCGCCCCCAGGCCGATGCCGTATCCCAGCCAGAGCCAGAGCCCCAGCACCACGGCGGGCACCGCGAGCAAGGTGGTGAAGCGCATGAGCTTGCGTGCCATCAGCAGCAACCGCTCCCGCTCAGCCACGCTGTCCGGCGGCACCATGGCCAGGTTCACGAATATGCGCGGCAAGTAGAAAAGGCCTGCGAACCAGCTGGCCACAAACACGATGTGAAAGGATTTGACCCAGAGCATGGGGGCAGTGTAGTCCCGAGACCGCAGCCAGACGCCCGGGGCCCTGGCTGCATCAGGGCAAGTTGAGGCGAAAAAAAACCCGGCCGTGGGCCGGGTTGGAAAGCCTTTTTGCTGTCACACACTAAGGCACCCGCTCAGGGAGGAAAAGCGGGGGGCTCGCCAAGGGCATGCCCAGCGACATGTTACACCAGGATACGTTGGAAATTTGCACCGCCCCTGGTAACTTTGACAGGGGTTGGCCACCAAGACACCGATAACACTACCAAAGAACTACATCATCTTGGCGAGTTCGAACATCACGGCCGTGCCCAGGGCCTCCCGGATATTTCCACGGCCCACTTTGGCCATGGCGAATTCACCGAAGCCAGACATATCAAACGAACTGTCATCGGGCGAGATTTCCACAAACGGAAACTCGAACACCTCGCGCAGCAGGTCGTTGCGGAATTTTTCAAAGGCCTCGCCCTTGATCTCAGCGTCCACCACGATCAAGTTGGGCATTCGGCTGCGCACCGCGTCCTCGGCCTGCGCGAAGTCCACCACGCTGTCGGACATGATGCCAATCTCGCGCAAGGCATCGCGCACGTCGGCTCGGATCTGCAGACTCGGGGAAATCGTCAGCACGTAGGTGCCTGAGAGCGACTTGAACATGGACGACTGGTCATCCGAAAGATCTACCGCCGAGATGCCATCGACCGCCTGCACGGTGCGTGTGAACATGGCGGTGAAGTTGACGCCGTCGTCGCGCAGGTCGCGTGTGATCTCGACGCCTCCGGTGGCCAGGGCGATCTGGCGAATCAGCATCCAGTTGAGGTTGTCGGGTTCGAGGGTACTCGAGGGCGGCACACCGTCATTGGCCACGCGGACCTGGAAGCGCGCGTGTTGCGGCCAGTGGTTGAGGTCCATGCGCACGTCGATGCGATTGCCAAAGGCCAGGCCCCAGTCCAGCACCGCATTGACAAAAGTGTGCGCCACCGTGGGGTCGATCAGCACCTCGACCGGCTTGAGCTTGCGTCGAAGCGCGATCCCCAGGACCCCCAGCTCTTTCTTGCGCTCCTGCAGCACGCCTTCGACCAGCTCGGACATGTCCACTTTTTCGTGCGACTGTCGGATGCGCCCGTTGTAGAAGCGGTGGACTTGTTGGGCACTCACGCCCGCTTGTTTGATGCGCTCGGCCGGCAGGCTCAAAGCCCGGTGCTCCAGCTTGGAGATGCGCCCGCGCTGCAGCAGCTGGTCCACCGTACCTTGCAAAGCGCTGGTACCCTCTGTGATCTGGTCGGCCAACGCCGCGATCAGCGAGGGCCAGTGATCGTCGAGCGACCAGTCCGAGCTCGTGCCGGTCGCGCCGCTCTGTTGGGGCGCGGGTGCTTCAACAGGGCTTTTCTTGTTTTGCAGCATGGTGAAAGGTAAAGATCGGTGCCAGGTCTGTCGCACACGCGATGATCCAGCCGGCCAGAGACCGGAAAGAACCAGGCGGGATGACGGACGCTCTTTTCATGATCGCGCGAAACCGCCTCTTGCCGACAACATATTCCAGCGGGTGCGTGGAGTTCAACACAAAGACCTCACTTTAACAATGGCGAGAAGGCCCGAGGGCGGTGGCGGTCCGCCGAAGCAGGCCGGCCCAAGCCAGCGCCGCCTTTGCCACAATACGGCCATGCACGCACCCACGCCCTACCCCCTCGCCCGCCCGCGCCGCCTGCGCAAAGACGCCTTCACCCGCGACCTGGTGCGAGAGCACCGGCTCAGCCCGGCCGACCTGATCTACCCGGTGTTCGTGCTGGACGGCCAGAACCGGCGCGAGGCCGTAGGCTCGATGCCCGGCGTGGAGCGACTCAGTCTGGACCTGCTGCTGCCGGTGGCCGAAGATTGCGTCAAGCTGGGCATTCCGGTAATGGCGCTGTTTCCGGTGATCGACGCTTCTCTCAAGACACCCGACGGGAAGGAAGCGACCAACCCGGACGGCCTGGTGCCCCAGGTCGTGCGCGAACTCAAAAAGCGCTTCCCCCAGCTCGGCGTGATGACCGACGTGGCACTCGACCCCTTCACCAGCCACGGTCAGGATGGTTTGCTGGACGAACACAATTACATCCTGAACGACCCCACGGTGGACATTCTGGTGCAACAGGCCCTGTTGCAAGCCGAGGCGGGCGTGGACATGGTGGCGCCGAGCGACATGATGGACGGGCGCATTGGCGCCATCCGCCGCGCGCTCGAAGCCAAAGGCTTGGTGCACACCCGCATCATGGCCTACAGCGCCAAGTACGCCAGCGCCTTCTACGGCCCGTTTCGCGACGCCGTAGGATCGGCCGCCAACCTGGGCAAGGCCGACAAAAAGGTCTACCAGATGGACCCGGGCAACAGCGACGAAGCCTTGCGCGAGGTGGCGCTGGATATCGCAGAGGGTGCCGACATGGTGATGGTCAAGCCTGGCATGCCCTACCTGGACATCGTGCGCCGGGTGAAAGACGAATTCCGCATGCCCACCTTCGTCTACCAGGTGAGCGGCGAATACGCGATGCTGAAAGCCGCAGCGCAAAACGGCTGGCTGGACCACGACGCGGTGATGATGGAAAGCCTGCTGGCCTTCAAGCGCGCGGGGGCTGATGGCGTGCTGACCTACTTCGCCCGCGACGCCGCGCGGCTGCTGCGCGCCTGAGCGACGCCCTCCGGACCATGCGTGTCTTCACCATCCAACCGGGGGAGGTGCGCGAGGCTGACACGCTGCCGTGCGAGCTGCCCGAGCACGGCTTTGTCTGGATCGCATGCGGGCGGCGAGAATTCGAGCTGGAGCAAAGCGCGGTGCAGGTCGCGCTGCAGGCGCTGTGCGGCACCACGCTGGTCGACCTGCATGTGCACGACCTGCTGAACAACCAGCTGCCTTCTCATTTCGACTACACATCCCTGTACGACATCCTGGTGTTCCGTCGGCTAGCGGCCGGACAGAGCGAAACCGATTTGGACCATCCCGGCGTGGTGATGACGCAAAAGCTCAAGCGCAGCGGCCCGCCGGTGCTGCGGCGTATCGACACCAGCCCCGTTGGTTTTGCGGTGTTCGACCGCGTGGTGCTCACCGTGCACCCGGCAGGCTGCAGCGTGCTGGAACAGTACGCCAGCCGGCTACTAGCCTCAGGTTCAAGCGGCTCGCGCGCCGCCGGCACACACCTGCCGAGCAGCCCGGCGGACCTGATGCTGCGCGTGGTCAACCAGATGGTCGATGGCTACCTGGAGCTGCGGCGCGAGCTCACGCGGCAGCTCGACCACTGGCAAGCCGAGCTGCTGCACCCCAAGACGCGCTTCACCAACTGGGGTTCGCTGCTCGATGCCCGCATCGCCTTGCACCAGCTTGACGACATCTGCGAAGACCAACGCTCGGCGGTGCTGGACTGGATCGAATCCCTAGCCAGCTGGGAGCCCGAGGATGAGACTGGCGGCCACCGCAGCCTGGAGCTGTTGCGCGTTCGCAGCCGCGACGTGCTGGAGCACATCGAGCGCGTGGTGCACCACGTGCGCCGGCTGGAGCAAAACGCCGAGACCGCGGTGCAGATGCACTTTTCGGTGCAGGGCAACCGGGCCAACGACATCATGCGCACGCTCACCGTGCTCACGGCCATCTTCCTGCCGCTGAACCTGATCGCCGGCATCTTCGGCATGAACTTCGACTTCATCCCGCTGATCCACCAGCAAAGCGGTTTCTGGTGGGCGATGGGCTCGATGGCACTGATCGCGACGGGCTTGAGCGTGTTTTTCTGGCGCAAGCGCTACCTGGAGCGCTCACGCGGCCGATAGGCCCGCGCTGTTCAGACGAACGGGGCCTGCAAGCCTTCCGCCGCCAATGCGCGCTGCACCGCGGGGCGATCCAGCATGCGCTGCAGGAAAGGCCCCAAGTGGCGGCGATCGCGCGCAGGCGGCGTCTGGGCAAAGCTCCGCGTCCATCGGCAAAGCGTGAACATATAGGGATCGAGCGCGGTGTAGGACTCACCCAGCAGCCAGGGACCGCCGTGACGGGCCAGCTCGGTATCGAGCTGGTCGAGCAGCACGCGGATGCGCCATTCGGCATGGCTTTTCACCTCGACCTGACCGGCGGCGTTGCTCGCCTTGACCCAGCGCTCGGGGTAAAAGTAAACGATGAGTGTGCTTTGCAGCGTGTTGGTGAGCCAGATCAGCCACTTGTAAAAGTGCGCACGCTCAGGCGTACCCAACGCGGGCGCCAATTGACTGCCCGGATGGGTATCGCACAGGTGCAGGGCGATGGCCGCGGTTTCGTACAACACCAGGTCGCCATCGGTCAGCACCGGGATCAGCCCATTGGGGTTGAGGCGCAGGTAGGCCGCCGACTTCTGCACATCGTGGGTACGGTCGACCAGCACCAACTCAAAAGGCGCGCCGATTTCATGCAGCAGGATGTGCGGCACCATGCTGGCGGTGCTGGGGAAATGGTGCAGTTGCATCATGGGTCGGTGGTCAGAGAGTCGGGTGGGCGAGGGGCAGTGCCCCCGACGCATCAGAGGTGTCGGGCGAAGAAGGCCAGCGTGCGCTGGCGGGCCAGCTGGGCCGCCGCTTCGTTGTAGGAGCCGCGCTGATCGCAGTTGAAACCGTGGTTGGCGGCGTAGACCTGCACCTCCACGCCCAGCTGGGCCTTTCGGAAGGCCTCCACAGTGTCGAGCGGGATCCAGTGATCCTGATCACCAAAATGCGCCAGCACCGGGACCTGGGGCTTGAGTGCCGCGTCGGCACCCGCCGTCATGCCGCCGCCGTAGTAGGGCACGGCCGCCGACAGACCGCTCAGCGTGCAGGCCGAACGCCAGGTCAGCAGGCCGCCCCAGCAATAGCCCACGATGCCAACCTTGCCGCCCTGCGCCGCTTCTTCGATCGCCGCCTGGATGTCTTGCATCACGCCGGGTGCCGGCAAGGCCTCCACCGCCGTCTTGTAGCCAAAACCTTCGTTCATATCGGCCTCGGTGTAGCCCAGTTCCACACCAGGCTTCACGCGATGGAAGGTGGCGGGCGCGACCACGAGGTAGCCCTCGGCGGCGTAGCCGTCGGCCACCGAGCGGATGTGGCTGTTCACGCCAAAGATTTCCTGCAGCAGCACGATGCCGCCTTTGGGATTGCCCGCGGGCTGGGCCACGTAAGACGGGCAGGCAAAGCCGTCTGCGGCGGTGAGTTCGATGACATGGCTCATGGGGAAAGTCTCCTGGAACGTTGGGTCAGAAAAAAAGGGGGCGATTCAGGCAAGCAGGCGGCGCGCGACGAAGTCCAGCCGGTCCTGGCCCCAGAACAGCTCGCCGTCGACCACGTAGCTCGGCGCGCCGAACACGCCGGCATCGATCGCAGCCTGGGTGTTCTGTTCGTACTGGGCCTGAGCCTCGGGCGTCTGCGCGCGCGCCAGCAGAGCCGCGTCCAGACCACACTCGGTGAGCACGGCGCTCAGGGTATCGACGTTGGCGATGTCGCGCTCCTGGGTCCAGACGGCTGCCCCCACCGCACCTGTGAGGCGCATGGCCGCAGCGGTGCCGTGGTCCATGTCGGTGGCCACAATGAGCCGCGCGGCCAGATCGGCCGCCACCGGGAAAAAGCGCGGCTGCACCACCAGGGGCAGGCCGAGGGCCTCGCCAAAACGCTGGAGCTCCAGCAACCTGTAGGCCTGGCGTTGCGGCGCGCGCTTGGGCAGCGGCAGGCCGCCCGAAATGGGAAATATCTTGCCGAGGTCCATCGGCAGCACGCGCACGCTGGCGCCCGCCTCCTCGGCCATGCGGGCGAACCGCGCGTGGCCGAGGTAGGTCCAGGGGCTGTTGGGCGCAAAGTAGTAGTCGACTGCGTGACGCATGGGTGTCTCCTCGTGTTGGTCTAATGGTGCGACAACCGGTTGTACCCGGGACCGAACATTTTGGCAGGAGAAAGCCCATGAACACATCGTCTGCAGGTGCGTTGCTGGTCACCGGTGGCAGCCGGGGCATTGGTGCCGCCACCGCCCGGCTGGCCGCCCAGCAAGGCTGGCAGGTGGCGGTGAACTACGCAGCCAACTCGCTGGCAGCCGACGAGGTGGTGCGCGCCATCCGCGCGGCTGGCGGTACCGCGATGGCGGTCAAGGCCGATGTGGCCGACGAGGCGCAGGTGATGGCCATGGTCGGTCAGATCGACGCCAAGTTCGGCCCGTTGCGGGGGTTGGTGAACAACGCCGGCGTGGTCGACGTGACGGCGCGCGTGGACGAGATGAGCGTGGCGCGCTGGCGCCGCATGTTCGACATCAACGTGATGGGCTCGATGCTGTGCGCACGCGAGGCGGTGCGCCGAATGAGCACGCGACACGGCGGGGCAGGCGGGAGCATCGTGAACATCTCCAGCGCGGCGGCGCGCCTGGGCGCTCCGGGGCAGTACGTGGACTACGCCGCTTCCAAGGGCGCCATTGATGCGTTCACGATCGGTCTGGCCAAGGAGGTTGCGGCCGAGGGTGTGCGCGTCAACGCGGTGCGCCCTGGCCTGATCGACACCGAGATCCACGCTTCGGGCGGTCTGCCCGACCGCGTGCAACAGCTGCAGCACCTGGTGCCGATGCAGCGCGGTGGCAGCGCCGACGAAGTGGCCCAGGCCATCGTCTGGCTGCTGTCTGACGCTGCGAGCTACACCACCATGAGCCTGCTCGACGTCTCTGGAGGGCGCTGACATGAAGACCCCCACGCCCCTCCGCTTTGCGGGTTGCTGCCCCCCTAGGGGGATTGTTTCACCTTGGGGCGGCCCGGCGGCGAAACCATGACCGCCACCACCCCCGAACAAAGCCCGCACATCAAAATCTGGTGGGAAGACCTGGCGGTTGGTCAGGTGAAAGACCTGGGCAGCCTGTCGCCCACCGCAGACGAAATCGTGGCCTTTGCACGCCAGTTCGACCCCCAGCCATTTCACCTCGACCCCGAAGCGGCCAAGGCATCGGTGTTCGGCGGCCTGTGCGCCAGTGGCTGGCACACCTGCAGCCTGGCGATGCGCCTGATGGTGACGAACTTCTTGCATGAGTCTTCCAGTCTGGGCTCACCGGGCCTGGAAAACATCAAGTGGCTCAAGCCCGTGTTTCCGGGTGACACCCTGCGACTGCAGCACACCATCACCGAAAAACGGGTCATGGGCAAGCGCCCCGACGTGGGCCTGGTGCGCACCATCTGGGAGATGTTCAACCAGCATGGCGACAAGGTGTTGCACATGGAGGGCTACGGTATGTTCCGGCTGCGCAGCCCTGAGAGATAGCCCCCGCGCTCCGCCGCTGCGCGGGTCGCTGCCCCCGAGGGGGCTGGGCCCGCCTTGGGGGCGGCCCGGCGGCAGGCCCTTTGCCCCCTTGCATCCCACGCCCTTCAGACGTGCTCTGCCGCTCCACCGCTGCGCGGGTCGCTGCCCCCCGAGGGGGCTGAGCCCGCCTTGGGGGCAGCCCGGCGGCGGGCTTATGGCCCCGTCGGACTGGCGCAGTTCATGCGTCAGTAGCTCGCCGAATGCGCCACTGTCCCCCACAATCTCGGCCATGGATTTCAAACCCCTCGTGACCCTGCTGGCCATCGTCAACCCGCTGGCCATCGTGCCGTTCTTCATTCACTACACCCAGGGATTCACCAGCAAACAGCGCCAGCGCACCGTGCTGATCGCCTCGTTCAGCGCGTTCGCCGTGATCGCCATCTGCGCTGTCGTTGGCTTGCAGATCCTGGAATTCTTCAACATCTCGCTGGCCAGCTTCCAGGTCGGCGGCGGCCTGTTGCTGATGACTTCGGCACTGTCGATGCTCAACGCCCAGCCGGCCGAGGCCAAGGCCACGCAGAACGAGATCGATGACACCTCCGCACGCGCCTCGATCGCAGTCGTGCCCCTGACCATCCCCCTGCTCACCGGCCCGGCCACCATGTCCACTGTGGTGATCTACGCCGATCAGGCCAAGACTTTCTTCCAACACGCTGCGCTGGTGGGCTACGGCGTGGTGATCGCGCTGGCCACTGCGGTGTGCTTCACGCTCGCCAAGCCCATCGCCCGCTTCCTTGGCCAGACAGGCATCAACGTGATGACGCGGCTGATGGGCCTGATTCTGGCCGCCCTGTCGGTGGAGGTCATGGCGGCTGGGCTGGTGAAGCTGTTTCCGGCGCTGGCGGGCTGAGCAGGTTCGATCCCTGCTTAACTGCCTCACTCAGGGTAAAGCCCCAGCGTCTGCGCCTGCAAACGGCTCAGGCCGAGCAGCGCGTCGGTGAACGGCGTGGCCACGCCGGTGAGCTGACCCAGCTCGCGCACCGAGGTCACCAGTGCGTCGAGCTCGACCGGTTTTCCAGCGGCCACGTCCTGCAGCATCGAGGTCTTGAAGGCACCGAGCTTGCGCGTGACCGCATGGCGGTCTTCGGGTTGCTGGTCGATGGGGATGCCGATCCGTTCGCCAATCGCCTTGGCTTCCAGCATCACGCTGGAGACGAAGCCCACCACCAGCGGATCGCCCAGGATGCGATCGGTGGTGGCACCGGTCAGCGCACTGATGGGATTGACCGTCATGTTGCCCCAGAGCTTGTACCAGATGTCTTTCTGAATCTGCGGCGACACGGTGGCCTCGAACCCCGCGCTTTGCAGTCGGCTGGCGACAGCCCGCGCCCGTTCCCCGATACCGCCTGCAGGCTCGCCGATGATCAGGCCGTTGCCAAAGTGGTGGCGCACGACACCCGGCGCGTCGACCGAGCAGCTCGCGTGCACCACACAGCCCATCACCTGCTGCGACGGAATGGCCTCGGCCACGGTGCCATCCGGATCCACCGACTTCAAACGACTGCCCGCGAACTCGCCGCCAACCCCATCCAGGAACCACCAAGGCACACCGTTCATGGCGGTCAGGATGATGGTGGTCGGTCCGATCAGTGGCCCGATCTGGCGAGCCACGTCGGCCAGCGCCGGGGCCTTGACCGCGACCACCACCAGGTCTTGCACACCGAG
This sequence comes from Hydrogenophaga sp., assembly GCF_030373245.1. Lineage (GTDB taxonomy): Bacteria > Pseudomonadota > Gammaproteobacteria > Burkholderiales > Burkholderiaceae_C > Hydrogenophaga. The sequence continues at coordinate 109,094 of NZ_JAUCZF010000009.1, read as the reverse complement.
CTGCGAGGCTTCGGCGGTGGCTCGCACCGGCACCACCAGGCGTTCACCGGCCTGGTGCAACTGAAGTCCATCGGTCTGCAGCACCCGCAGCGTATCGCCACGCGCCAGCACGCTGACCTCACCTCCGGCTTGCGCCAGCCTGGCGCCGAGCCAGCCACCGATGGCGCCCGCACCCACAATCGCCACGCGTTTCAACACCGTTTCATTCACGCGTCTGCCCCCTCATGGCACCGGTAGTCGTCGTCGATTCGATCCACCTGGCGCACCAGCGCATCGAACACGTCGCGACCCGCGCCGTGGTTTGGGTTGAACTGCAGTGCATCCCGCGTGCACTTGGCCGCGATCGCCTCGGGAACGGGAATCACCGCGTCCGCACCACCCATCGAAAAAGTGGCCAGCTGGATTTCGCAGGCGCGCTGCAGGGTCCACAGAACGGCAAAGGTCTGCGGCAACGTCTGGCCCCAGGCCAGCAGACCATGGTTGCGCAGAATCACCGCCTGTCTTTTTCCGATGCTGTCGAGCACACGTGGCCCTTCTTCCGCGTGGATGGTGATGCCTTCGAAGTCGTGGTACGCCACCATATCGTGCAATTGCGCACTGTAGAAATTGGTCTGCTGCAAACCACCTTTCAGACAGGCGACCGCCACACCTGCGGTGGTATGGGTGTGCATGACGCAGTGGGCGCCCTCGATGCCGGCGTGGATGGCGGCGTGCACCACAAAGCCCGCCGGGTTGACTGGGCCAACCGATCCGCCCTGCACCTCCCCCTGCAGATTGATCTTCACCAGATTGCGCGCCGTGACTTCGCTGTAGTGCAGCCCAAAGGGGTTGATCAGGAACTGCTTCTCTCCACCCGTCACGCTGTCGGGCAGGCGCAGCGTGATGTGGTTGTAAATCATCTCGGTCCAGCCAAGCATGGCGAAGATGCGGTAGCAGGCCGCGAGCTCGACGCGCGCGGTCCACTCGTCAGGGTGGATCGAGGGTGGCGCCGTCGCGGCAGCGGGCAAATGAGCATTCATGCCGTTTTCTCCCATCAGGTTCAGTACACGCTGCCCTTGGAACGCGCAGGCGCTGGCCCATCGCCTTTGAAGCGAGCGGCCAGCGCACTGGTCTGGCTAGTCAGCATCTGGGTGTCAAGGCCTACCGCCACAAACACCGCGCCCAAAGACAGGTAGTGCCTGGCCTGCGCCTCGTCGGTGGTCAGGATTCCAGGGGCTTTGCCGGCCCGCAGGATGCGGCCGATGGCGTCTTCGATCGCTCGCTGCACGTCTGGATGAGCAGGATCACCCACGTGCCCCAGAGAAGCCGACAAGTCGGCCGGCCCGATGAACACGCCGTGCACGCCGGGTGTAGCCGCGATCGCATCGAGGTTCTTCAGTGCTTCGCGCGTCTCGGCCTGCACCAACAGGCAGACCTGCTCGTTGGCTTCCTTTGCGTACTGGGGATAGCGCCCCCAGCGCGAAGCGCGTGCACCCGCCATGCCGCGAATGCCGCCATCGCCATCATCTTGCGGGTAGCGGGTCGCGCGCACCAGAGCGCTCGCCTGCTCAGCCGTGTCAACCATGGGAACCAGCAGCGTCTGCAAACCCAGGTCGAGGTACTGCTTGATGAGCACGGCGTCGCCCACTGGCACGCGCGCAATGGCATGGGAAGCTGGGTAGGCGGCGATGGCCTGCGCCTGAGACAGCAGGTCCTGCAAGCCGTTGGGCGAGTGTTCGCCGTCGAGCAGCAGCCAGTCGAAGCCGGCACCGGCACAGATTTCAGCGCTGTAGGCGTTGGCAAGACCGAGCCAGAAGCCGATCTGGGGGCGGCGTTTCTGAAGCGCGAGCTTGAAGGCGTTGGTGGGTGTTTTCATGTGGGCACCTGTGGGTTCAGACAAAAGAGAATTTCAGACAACCCAGCGGACCATAGGCGGCCTCGAACCGGTCGCCTGCCTGCGCTGCCACGGGTCGCGTGAACGATCCGGCCAGCACGATCTCGCCCGCTTCGAGGCGCTCGCCCCAGGGCGCGAGCTTGTTGGCCAGCCAGGCAATACCGATCGCTGGATCGCCCTGCACGCCGGCGGCCAGGCCCGTCTCTTCGACCGCGCCGTTCTGCCGCAGGATGGCGCCGCACCAAGGGCGGTTGGTCGCGCGCGGGTCGGCTTTGAAAGCCGGGTCGCCCGCGCCGATGACGATCCCGGCGTTGGCCGCGTTGTCGCTGATAGTGTCGTAGACCTTGCGCATGGCCTTGGTGTGGCGGTCAAACTGTTCGATCCGCGCATCGATGATTTCGATGGCGGGGGTGATGTATTCCGTGGCGGCCAGCACGTCTTCCACCGTCACGTTCGGGCCAGCCAGCGGCGCCTTGAGCACGAAGGCCAGCTCGACCTCCACACGCGGGGCGATGAAGTTTTTCACCGGAATTTCCAGTACCTCATCCGCCTTCGCGACATACAGCATGTCGTCCAGCAGCGTGCCGTAGTCGGGCTCGTCGATCTGGCTGCTGATCTGCATGGCCCGGCTGGTCAGGCCAATCTTGTGGCCAATCACTTTTCGGCCGCGTGCCTTCTGCAGATCCACCCAGGCGCGGCCGATGCGGTAGCCGTCTTCGACGGTCATGCCGGGGTGGCGTTTCGAAAAATGCTCGACCTGGGTTCGGGTCTGCTGGGATTGCTGCAGCTCGGCGGCGAGCTGCTGGATGAGGGCGTCTTCAAACATGGTCTGTTTCTGGTTGTTCAGGGCTTCTGAAACAGGGGGTGCAGAGAACTGTTTTTTGCGTCAAACACCTCGTGGCCCTCGTCCACCTGCACGGTGATGCCGATGGGACGCTTCGCGAGTTGCTCGGCGAAGCGCTCTTTCACGCAGGCGTTCAGCGCCTCGCCCACGCGCTGGTGCACGACTGCGCTGCGACCCTTGGCCATGCGCACGTTCATGTAAACAAAGGCGCAGTCACCGCCCAAGCCCGAGGCGATGCCGGCCGCGCCGCCGTCGGCGATGGCGCTGTGCGCGGCGGGGTAAGCCAGCACGCGCGTACCCCCCGTGGGGAAAACCTGTTTGTCCTGCTCGTCGCGCACCGCGAGCATGGCGTCGCACAGGGCGCGGCACAGGCCAGCCATGTCCACACCGCCCTGCGCGGCGGGTTTGTCGAGGTTGGGGGTGTAAAGAACGACGAGGTGGGGCATGGAGGTTCTTTCGTTCAGAGGCGTGTGGCGACCGAGGTGTAGCCGTCGGCGCGGGAAGCCACGGGCGGCGGAACGGCCGCGCCACTGACCGGCAACACCGGGAACAGCGCGTTGATCTGGCCGGTGCCGCTGGCACCGAAATACGGCGTGATGACCTCGGCCTGGCCGGTGTATTCGCTCCAGCCAAGCACGCCGAGCATCATGGCGGTGTCGTGCATGAAACCTTCGCCGTGGCCCTTGGCGGCGTACTCGGGCAGCATCTCGCAGAAGTCCTTCCACTCGCCGGCCTTCCACATGCGCACCACCTCGTCGTCCAGGTGCTGCAGGAAGGGACTCCAGACCTTGAACGCGAACTCGGGCGCGAGGCCGTTTTGCGCGAAGCGGTGGCTCAGCGAGCCGCTGGCGAGGAAGGCGACGGTACCGTCGTAGTGGTCTTCGACCGCACGGCGCATGGCCCAGCCCAGGCGCGCGCTGTCGTTCAGGTAGTGCGAGGTGCAGAGCGCCGAGACCGAGACCGCCTGGAAGTGCTGGTCGGCGTTCATGTAGCGCATGGGCACGAGGGTGCCGTACTCGGGGCCGAGCGTGGTGGCGTGGTGGGCCAGGGTTTCGACGCCGTGTTCGTTCGCCGCCTTCGCCAGCAGTTGCCCCAGTTCACAGTTGCCAGGAATGGCATAGGGCATGTTGCTGATGAAGTGTGGCAGTTCGTTGCTGGTGTAGGTACCTTTCCAATGCGGGGCGCAGTTGAGGTGGTAGTTGGCGTTGACCAGCCAGTGGGTGTCGAAGACGACGATGGTGTCGACGCCGAGCGCTTTGCAGCGGCGGGCGATTTCCTTGTGGCCGTCGATGGCGTCCTGGCGAGTGCCTTTGCGGGGGCCGTCGAGTTCGCTGAGGTACATCGAGGGGACGTGGGTGATCTTGCCGACCAGTGCTACTTTGCCCATTTGTCTTGTCTCCTGTTGCTTTCTTCTCGGCTGACGTGTTGGGTAGAAGGTGGCGACGCGGGCCTGCCTCCGCGAATGTCCCCCGGTCTTTGCTGCGCAAAGCCCTCCTCCTTTATTTCGCTGCGGCAAACCCGTATCACCGCCTTCTCGCTGCGCATCGGCTCTCTGACATGGCTCGCCACCATCGCTTCTGGATGGCGAGTGTGGGGTGCACGACGCAGCGAAATAAAGGAGGAGAAATGGGCGCAGCCCATTTCGGGGGACATTCGCGGAGTCGTGTACCCCGCGATCGCCATTCCGCACAAACGTCTGAGCGAAACAGGGGAAAGCAAATCACAACCCCCAGTGAGGAATGTGGTGCGAACCCATGGAGACAGCGACGTTCTTGGGCTCCAGGAACACCTCGTAACTCCAGGTCCCGCCCTCGCGCCCAGTGCCCGAGGCCTTGGTACCCCCAAACGGCTGCCGCAGATCCCGCACGTTCTGCGAGTTCACGAAACACATGCCCGCTTCCACCGCAGCGGCCACGCGGTGCGCCTTGCCGATGTTCTCCGACCAGATATAGCTGCTCAGACCGTAGGCGATGTCGTTCGCCAGCTCGATGGCGTGCGCTTCGTCGCGGAACGGAATCAGGCAGGCCACCGGGCCGAAGATCTCTTCCTGCGCGATCCGCATACGGTTGTCCACGTCGGCGAACACGGTGGGCCAGACGTAGTTTCCAGCCGCTACGTGCGAAGGCAATTCCGCTGCATACGAAGGCCGATCCAGCCCGCCGCACAGCATCGTCGCGCCTTCCTTCGGGCCCAGGTCGATGTAGCTGCGCACCTTGGCCAGATGGTCCTTGGAAATCATCGGGCCGATGGTGGTCTTCTCGTCCAGCGGGTCGCCCACCACGATGCGCTTCGCGCGCTCGGCGAACTTGGCGGCGAAGTCGGCGTAGATGCTCTGCTGCACCAGGATGCGCGAGCCGGCGGTGCAGCGCTCGCCGTTGTTGCTGAAGATCATGAAGATCGCGGCGTCGAGCGCGCGGTCCAGATCGGCGTCGTCGAAGACTACGAACGGGCTCTTGCCGCCCAGCTCCATGCTGAACTTCTTCAGGCCCGCGGTCTTGACGATGCGGTTGCCCGTGGCCGTGGAGCCGGTGAAGCTGATGGCGCGCACGTCGGGGTGCGCGCACAGCGGCTCGCCGGCTTCCTTGCCGAAGCCGTGCACCACGTTCAGCACGCCGGCGGGAATACCGGCCTCCAGCGCCAGCTCGCCCAGGCGCGCCGCGGTCATGGGCGAGAGTTCGCTCATCTTCAGCACCGCGGTGTTGCCGAACGCCAGCGCGGGCGCGACCTTCCAGGTGGCGGTCATGAAGGGCACGTTCCACGGGCTGATGAGCGCGCACACACCGACGGGGTGAAACAGGGTGTAGTTCAGGTGCGTGGGCGTGGGGTAGGTGTGGCCGTCCACGCGGGTGCACATCTCGGCGAAGTAATAGAAGTTGTCCGACGCGCGCGGGATGAGCTGCTTGCCGGTCTGCGCGATCACCTGGCCGGTGTCCTTGGTCTCGGTCTGCGCAATCTCGGGCACGTGCTTCGCGATCAGGTCGCCCAGCGCGCGGATCTTCTTCGCGCGCTCGGTGGCGGGCAGGCCGGCCCAGGCGGGGAAGGCATCTTGTGCTGCCTGCACAGCAGCGTTCACTTCGGCCTCGGTGCCCGAGGCAACTTCGGCCAGGACGCCTTGCGTGGCCGGGTTGACGGTTTGAAAGTAGTCGGTGCCGGCGACGGTCTTGCCGTTGATGAGGTGGTCGATTTTCATAAGTGTCCTTCTTCGGCCAGACCGCGAAGGGCGTCAGAGCCTGATGTCGTTCAACGTGGTTTTGATCTGGGGAGGTCACTGTCCTGAATCAGGACCTGACCCCCTTCGCTCTGCGGTGATGTTGTTCGTGAGGGCGCCGATACCGTCGATCTCGGTGATGACCACGTCACCTGGCTGGCAGTCGACCACGCCGTCGGGCGTGCCGGTCAGGATCAAGTCGCCAGGCATGAGCGTCATGAAAGCGCTGAAGTATTCGATCAGCGTGGCCACGTCGAAGATCATGTCGCTGGTGTGGCCCTGCTGGGTGAGTTGCCCGTTGACCGTCGTGCGCAAGGCCAGCGCCTGCGGGTCGGGCACGTCGGCCGCGTCCACCAGCCAGGGGCCGATGGGCGTGCAGGTGTCGCGGTTCTTCACCTTGAGGTTGGGGCGGTACCAGTTCTCCAGGTAGTCACGAATCGCGTAATCGTTGGCCACGGTGTAGCCCGCCACGAAGGACAGCGCATCAGCCTTCTTGACTCGCTTTGCGGGCTGACCGATCACCACCGCGAGTTCACATTCGTAGTGCATGAAGTTCACGCCGTCAGGCCGCACGGTGAAACCGCGGTGACCGATCAGCGAGGCCTGGCCCTTGACGAAGGCCAGAGGTTCTTCGGGGGCCTTGAAGGCGAGTTCCTTCGCGTGATCGGCATAGTTCAGGCCCAGCGCCAGCACGGTGCGAGCGCGTCCCTGCGGCGACAGCGCCGACGAAAACGGCGGTAGCCACACCACCTCGTCATGACCCACGCGGCGCCCCTGAAATGCCGGCGTGAGCAGCTCCAGTTGGCCATCGACCTCGATCGCGTCGTGAAGCCCACCGGCCCAGGCAATGCGCGCTCTTTTCATGCGGATTCCCGGATGAAGTGGTTGACGAGCGGGCTCAGCCCTTGAGTCGTGATCTCCACCGCATCGCCTGCGTGCACGAGCACCCTGGCGCCGTCCCCCAGGCAGTCCGTGCCCAGCATCAGCACATCGCCCGGCTGCAGCGACTGGAAGCCATTCACCTCGGCCCACAGCGCTGCCGCATCGCGCACCAGCTCAGCAAGCGGGCTGCGCTGCCGCATCACGCCATTGACCCGCAACTCCAGCACCAGCGCAGACAGCGCTTCCAGGCCACCCAGCTCGGCCAAGGTTCGCAGGGCATCACCCACGCCCAAGAAGCCGTCGACGCAGCGAAATTTCACGGGGGGACGGTAGTAGCTTTTGTGGGGAACGGTGACATCGTTGAGCAGCACGCAGCTCTCTGGCAGGCCTCCATCGCCCGCCACCAGTCCCAACGTGGCGTTGACTTCGGCCGCTTCGACGCCATCCGGCAGCGCGATTGCATGCCCATGCGGGGTGAAGGTGTTGGCGGTCTTGATGTAGAGCACTGGCGCCTTGGGCGGCGCCTGATAGGGCGCCTCGTTCATGCGCGGTGCCCACAGCGTGTGCTCGCGCTGGAAGTTCAGCAGCGTGCCGTACACCGTGCCCATAGGTCGATAAGGGTTGTGCTTCATGGCATGGGGGCTCATGCATCGGTGCCGTCGGAGGTCACCCCGGCGGGCGCTTCCAGCGCGATCACCTCATCCAGCAAGGCATAGAGCTGGGCCAATCGAGCGGTACCGAGTCGGGACTCGAGCCATTGGTAATGCGCCTCGATCGTTTGTGACAAGGTGCCAACCAGCTTGAGGCCGGCACGCGTGGCGCGCACCACCGTTCGCCGCGCGTCCTGCGGGCAGCGCTCGCGGGCGATCAGACCGTCTCGCTCCATTCGACCGAGCACGCCGGTCAGGCTGGGGCCCAGCAACAGCGCTTCGCGCGCCACGCGGCCGGTCTCCACGCCAGCCGGGTTGTCTGCGTGCTCGCCGAGCACCCGCAGCACGCGCCACTGCTGGTCAGACAGTCCGTGCTCGCGCAAGCTGGGCCGGGTGTGCTGCATCACCGCCTCCCGCGCTTCGAGCAAGAGGCGCGGCAGGTTGCGATGGATGAAGGGGGTGGCGAGGCTCATTTATTTAATATGTTAAATGATTGACCCCGCGCCCGACCCAGGGTTTTCCCGCAAATCGAACGGCGTGTTCACAATCAACCTGTGCAAAACGCTCTGACCACCCTGCTCGGCACCGAGCACCCCTTGATCCAGGCGCCGATGGCCGGTGTGCAAGGCGCATCGCTGGCCGTGGCTGTGTCCAACGCTGGCGCGCTGGGCTCGCTTCCTTGCGCCATGCTCACACCCGAGGCGCTGCAGCGCGAACTCAAGGCGCTCCACGCGGGCACGACGCACCCGGTCAACCTAAATTTTTTTTGCCATGTGCCGCCGCAACCTGACGCAGCGCGTGAGGCGGCGTGGCGCCATGCGCTGGCGCCCTACTACGCCGAAGCCGGGCTCGACATCGCTGCCGTGCCCGCTGGTGCCGGCCGGGTGCCGTTCAGCCACGACACGGCCAACCAGATCGAGGCGTTTCGGCCACCCGTGCTGAGCTTCCACTTTGGACTTCCGGCGCCGGACCTGCTGGCGCGGGTGAAGCGCTGGGGCAGCGTGGTGCTGTCCAGCGCGACCACGGTGGCTGAGGCGCGCTGGCTGGCCGCCCACGGGGCCGACGCCATCATCGCCCAGGGCCTGGAGGCTGGTGGCCATCGCGGCATGTTCCAAAGCGACGACCTGAACAGCCAGATGGGCACGATGGCCTTGCTCCCGCAGCTGGTCGCGGCGGTGAACGTGCCGGTCATCGCTGCTGGCGGCATCGCCGACGCGGCGGGGGTGGCCGCCGCGATGGCGCTGGGGGCTGCGGGTGTGCAGGTGGGCACGACCTACCTGTGCAGCCACGAGGCCACCACCAGCACCCCGCACCGCACCGCCCTGCAAAGCGAGGCCGCACAACTCACAGCGCTGACCACCCTGTTTTCGGGTCGGCCGGCACGCAGCATCGTCAACCGCGTGATGCGCGAACTGGGTCCGCTGAATCCGGCTGCTCCTGCGTTCCCCCTCGCCACGGCGGCCATGGCGCCGCTGCGCGCGCACTGGGAAGCGCTGGGCAGTGGCGACTTTTCGCCGTTGTGGGCGGGACAGAACACGCGCGGCTGCCAGAACCTGCCAGCGGCCGACATCACCCGACAACTCGTCAAAGGGTTTTCACTGGATCTCTAGGATCCTGTCCACACCCGTTTTTGAGCGCGAACTCTGAGCGCGAACAGGACCTAGACAGCGAGTTGTTGTATCACCGCAGCCTGCGCCCTGAGCCAGCGCTTGAAGCCGGCGTCGGTCTGCGCGAGGCGGGCATCTGCCCGCATCAGCTCCAGCACTTGCGCCAGCTTCCAGACCTGTTCCAGCAACACCGATTGCAGCGTCCCGGGTGTGACGCCCATACCCGGCGGCACCTGAAACTCCTGCGCCAGCGCGTCTTGCCGGCCAGCTCGCTCGCGTTCCAGGTCGGCTACCCGCTGTTTGAGCAGCGCCGTCATGGCCGCCAGCTGGCTTTCACCCCACAGGCTTTCGTCCAGCGGGTCGTCCAGCTCGGCGTCTTGCTGCAGCTGCAACAGCGCCAGCAGGTCGCGCCGCGCATGGGCTGCATTGGCTTCGCTCATGAGCGTGGTCTTGCGCTCACGCGCCGCGGGGTCGCTCTCGCGGTCGGGGTGCAGGGCGCTGGCGAGCCGGCGAAAGAGGCTGCGCAACAAGGCACTTCCCTCTGGCAGATCGCCAGCCTGCTGACCTGCTGGGATTTTGGGCGGCTTCTGCTTTTTTGCACGCCGGCGCTCCGCTCGCGCCCGCTTGTCTTCGTCCGCTTGCGCCCGTTGCTCGCGCAGGCGGGCCATGCCCGCGGCCAGGATCTGCTCAGCGTTGGCCTCAAGAGGCAAGTCGCGCATCGGCTGGCCCAGCGCCGCCTCGATGTCGGCACGCATGGCCTCGCTGCGCGCTCGCGCCTGGTCGGCCAGGCTGGTCGGGCTGTGGCGATCGTGAAGCTCCGCCATGGCTTTGTCGCCTTCGCGCGCCAGCGTAGCCGCCATGCCGCACAAGATGGTCACAGCCGCCCGACGCTGCGGCGCCGCCAGCATTTTTCCCTGCAAGCGCTCGTCGATCAGCAGCACCATGGCGCGCAGCTGCTGGCGGTGTTCGATCTGCAAGGGATGGACCTGCTGCTGCAAGGCCTGGCGGTGCGTCTGCGCCAGCGCGTCGAGCTCCAGGAGCTGCTGCTGCAGCTTCTGGATGCGCTTGAGCTGCAGCTGGTAGCCGCGCGATGCGCCCGGCGCTTTGGAGCCGGACGCGCGGGGTTGGGGTACCACCACCACGCCAGCGCCATCGGAGGGGCGGCGAAAACGAGGATCAAAAGCATTCATGGGTCACGGTATTCTCCCTGGATGGCCAAAGAGAAAACCACCTATGCCTGCAACGAGTGCGGCGGCACCAGCCCGAAGTGGCTGGGCAAGTGCCCGCATTGCGGCGCCTGGAACACCCTGGTGGAGTCGATCGCCGAGTCCACCGCCCCAGCCAAGAACCGCTTTGCCTCGCTGGCCAAGACCGCCGAGGTGGCGGTGCTCTCCGACATCGACGCCACCGACGTGCAGCGCACCCCCACCGGCCACGACGAGCTGGACCGGGTGCTGGGCGGCGGCATTGTGGAAGGCGGCGTGGTGCTGATCGGTGGCGACCCGGGCATTGGCAAATCCACCCTGCTGCTGCAGGCGCTGGACTCGCTGCAGCGCGCCGGACTCAAAACGCTCTATGTAACGGGTGAAGAAAGTGGCGCCCAGGTGGCCCTTCGCTCGCGCAGGTTGGGGCTGGACCACTCGCAGGTCAGCGTGCTGGCCGAGATCCAGCTGGAAAAAATGCTGGCCACACTGGAGGCGACCCGCCCGGCCATCGCCGTCATCGACTCGATTCAGACCGTGTATTCCGAGCAGCTCACCAGCGCGCCCGGATCGGTGGCGCAGGTGCGCGAATGCGCGGCGCACCTGACGCGCGCCGCCAAGGCCAGCGGTACGGCCATCGTGCTGGTGGGCCACGTGACCAAGGAAGGCGCGCTGGCCGGCCCGCGCGTGCTGGAACACATGGTGGACACGGTGCTGTACTTCGAAGGCGACACACACAGCAGCTTTCGCCTGATCCGCGCCATCAAGAACCGCTTTGGCGCGGTCAACGAGATCGGCGTATTCGCCATGACCGAGCGCGGCCTCAAAGGCGTGAGCAACCCGAGCGCGATCTTTCTGAGCCAACACAGCGAGCCGGTGCCGGGCAGCTGCGTCATGGTCACGCTGGAAGGCACGCGGCCGATGCTGGTGGAGATTCAGGCGCTGGTGGACAGCGGCGGACCGTCGCCGCGGCGCCTGTCGGTCGGCCTGGACCGCGACCGGCTGGCCATGCTGCTGGCGGTGCTGCACCGCCACGCCGGCGTGGCCTGCATGGACCAGGATGTGTTCGTCAACGCGGTGGGCGGCGTTCGCATCAGTGAGCCGGCGGCAGATCTGGCGGTGATGTTGGCGATCACTTCAAGTCTTCGCGGCAAGGCGCTGCCCAAGGGCTTCATCGCCTTTGGCGAGGTGGGCCTGGCAGGCGAGGTGCGCCCAGCACCACGTGGGCAGGAGCGGCTGAAAGAGGCGGCCAAGCTGGGCTTCAGCGTGGCGGTGGTGCCCAAGGCCAACGCGCCGAAGAAAAACGACAAGGCTTTTGAGGGGCTCACCATCCACCCGGTGGAGCGCATTGAAGAAGCCATGAACCTGGTGCGGGGGCTTTGAGCATGTTCCAACTGCCGCCGATGGTGCGCCGCCTGCTGTTCCCGGCCATGGCCGCTGCCCTGGCTTATGCCGCCTGGCGCAGCTACAGCTGGCCTGGCCTGATCCTGGCGCTGCTCATGCTCAGCTTCTGGCTGCTGCTGCACTTCACCAAGCTCATGCGCTTGCTGCGCACCGTGGCCAACCGACCTTTGGGTCGGGTGCGCGACGCCGGTGCGTTGGCGCAACGCCTCAAACCCGGCATGCCACTGGTCGATGTGATGCGCCTGACGCTGAGCATTGGCGCGCTGCGCAGCGTCCCGGACGCCGATCCAGAAGTGCGCACCTGGTCAGATGACACAGGACACACCGCCATCTGCAGTTTTGAGCAGGGCCGCCTGGTGTCTTTCCGCGTGGAGGCAACACCCCAGCTCGAGCCGCCCGACACACCGGACCTGGCACCGTAAAATCGCGGTTTGTTCACGGCTGGGTCGCCAGGCGATCAGGCTCAGACTTCACCAAACATCCCCACGAGGTACAGCGCATGGCACCGATTCCTTCAATGTCCGACCGCGACGGCAAGATCTGGATGGACGGCCAGCTGGTGGACTGGCGCGACGCCAAGATCCACGTGCTCACGCACACGCTGCACTACGGGTGCGGCGCTTTCGAGGGTGTGCGCGCCTACAAGACCGCCGATGGCGGAACCAGCATCTTCCGCCTGGAAGAACACACCGAGCGCCTGTTCAACAGCGCCAAGATCCTGCGAATGACGATCCCGTTTTCCAAGGCCGAGGTGATGGAAGCGCAGAAGGCCGCTGTGCGCGAAAACAAGCTGGAGAGCGCCTACATCCGACCGCTGACCTGGATCGGCGACAAGAAGCTGGGCGTTTCTCCCAAAGGCAACACCATCCATTTGATGGTGGCAGCGTGGTCCTGGGGCGCCTATCTGGGGGAAGAGGGCCTGAAGCGCGGCATCCGCGTCAAGACCAGCAGCTACACCCGCCACCATGTGAACATCACCATGACGCAGGCCAAGGCGGTGAGCAACTACACCAATTCCATCCTGGCCAACATGGAAGTGACCGACGAAGGCTACGACGAAGCCTTGCTGCTCGACAGCTCGGGCTTCGTGAGCGAAGGCGCGGGCGAAAACATCTTTGTCATCAAGAACGGCGTGATCTACACCCCCGACCTGTCGGCCGGTGCACTCAACGGCATCACGCGCAACACCGTGTTCCACATTGCCAAGGACCTGGGGCTGGAGATCGTGCAAAAGCGCATCACCCGCGACGAGGTCTACATCGCCGACGAAGCCTTCTTCACCGGCACCGCGGCCGAGGTGACCCCCATCCGCGAACTCGACCGCATCGAACTGGGCGCTGGCAGCCGCGGCCCAATCACCGAAAAAATCCAGAGCGCGTTCTTCGACATTGTGGGCGGCAAGAACCCCCAATATGCACACTGGCTCTCGAAGGTCTGAGGCGATCATGAGCAACGCCGTCATCGAACTCGCTGCCAAAGACCTCAACGCCCACGGCGGCGTCTTCTGCCCCAGCCCCAAAGCGCACATGAAACTCTGGAACAGCCACCCCAAAGTGTACCTGGACGTGGCGAAGACAGGTGAAGTGCGCTGCCCGTATTGCGGCACGGTGTACCGGCTGAAGGCGGGCGAGACGGTTTCACACAGTCATTGATGTACTCAGTTTCGGACCACATGCGGCCGCAGCCAACACGACAATCGGCGCAATGACGCCCACCAGAGCGGTCCGGCAGACTTCAGCACAGGAATTCACATGATTTTGGTCACAGGCGGCGCCGGCTTCATCGGTGCGAATTTTGTACTCGACTGGCTGGCCCAGTGCGACGAGCCTGTGGTCAACCTGGACAAGCTCACCTACGCGGGCAATCTGGAGAACCTGACCAGCCTGCAAGGGGATGCACGCCATGTGTTCGTGCAAGGCGACATTGGCGACGCCTCACTGGTCGCGCAGTTGCTGACGCAGCACCGCCCACGCGCGGTGATCAATTTCGCCGCCGAGAGCCATGTGGACCGCTCCATCCACGGCCCGGGAGACTTCATCCAGACCAATATCGTCGGCACCTTCCACCTGCTCGAAGCTGTGCGCGCCTACTGGGGCGGTCTGCAAGGCGCACAGAAAGATGCTTTTCGCCTGCTGCATGTGTCCACGGATGAGGTCTACGGCAGTCTCGGCCCGGGCGATGCGGCGTTCACCGAAACCCACCGCGTCGAACCCAACAGCCCGTATTCGGCGAGCAAGGCCGCCAGCGACCACCTGGTGCGCGCCTACCACCACACCTACGGCCTGCCGGTGCTCACCACCAACTGCAGCAACAACTACGGCCCGTTCCACTTTCCCGAGAAGCTGATTCCGCTGATGATCGTCAACGCGCTGGCCGGCAAGCCGCTGCCGGTGTACGGCGACGGCATGCAGATCCGCGACTGGCTGTACGTGAAAGACCACTGCAGCGCGATCCGCCGCGTGCTCGAAGGCGGTCGGCTGGGTGAGATCTACAACGTAGGCGGCTGGAATGAAAAGCCCAACATCGAAATCGTCAACACCGTCTGTGCACTGCTCGACGAACTGCGACCTCGCGCCGATGGTCAGCCTTATGCGAGTCAGATCAGCTACGTGAAAGACCGTCCGGGCCACGACCGGCGCTACGCCATCGATGCGAGAAAGCTGGAAGCCGAACTGGGCTGGAAGCCAGCCGAGACCTTTGAGAGCGGTATCCGCAAGACCGTGATGTGGTACCTCGATCATGCCGACTGGGTCGAGCATGTGCAAAGCGGGGCCTACCGGGAATGGGTCGGTCTGCAATACGCCAGCCCGAGCGCATGAAAATCCTGCTGCTGGGCAAGAACGGGCAGGTCGGCTGGGAGCTGCAGCGCAGCCTGAGCCCGCTCGGCGAGCTGATGGCACTGGATCGACGCAGCACCGAGGCCGACGGCGGATGCGGTGACCTGACCCAGCCTGAAGCACTGCGCCAGACCGTGATGCGCGTGCGCCCGGATGTGATCGTGAACGCAGCAGCCTACACGGCCGTCGACAAGGCCGAAAGCGAACCTGAACTGGCGCGCACCATCAATGCGGAGGCGCCTGGCGCACTGGCCGAAGCCGCTCACACCCTGGGTGCGTTGCTCGTTCACTACTCCACCGACTACGTGTTTGACGGCCAGGGCAATCAGCCGTGGCGTGAAGACGCAGCCACCGGGCCCCTGAACGTGTATGGGCAGACCAAGCTGGAGGGCGAGCAGCGCATCGCCGCCAGCGGCGCGCGCCACCTGATTTTTCGCACCAGCTGGGTCTATGCCGCACGCGGCGGCAACTTCGCCAAGACCATGCTGCGCCTGGCTGCCGAACGCGAACGCCTGACCGTGATCAACGACCAGCACGGGGCACCGACAGGCGCCGAGCTGATCGCCGACGTCAGCGCCCACACCATCCGGCAGGTGCTTCGCCAGCCACAGGATGCAGGTGTGTACCACCTGGCCGCCGCAGGCGAAGCCACCTGGAACAGCTACGCCCGATTCGTCATCGAGACCGCGCGCGAACTCCGCCCCGAGCTGGTACTCGCTTGCAAAGAGGTGGCGCCCGTGCCCACCAGCGCCTTCCCCACCCCCGCACGCCGCCCGCTGAACTCTCGCCTGGACACGGCGCGCCTGCGCCAGACCTTCGGCCTCACCCTGCCGCCTTGGCAGCTGGGCGTGCGCCGCATGCTGAGCGAAACGCTTTAATCCACAGGGAACTTCCATGACCCAACGCAAAGGCATCATCCTCGCAGGCGGCTCCGGCACCCGGCTGCACCCCGCCACGCTGGCGATCAGCAAACAGCTGCTGCCGGTGTACGACAAGCCGATGATCTACTACCCGCTGAGCACGCTGATGCTGGCGGGCATTCGCGATGTGCTGATCATCAGCACGCCGCAGGACACGCCGCGCTTCCAGCAGCTGCTGGGCGACGGCAGCGCCTGGGGCATGAACCTGCAGTACGCGGTGCAACCCAGCCCGGACGGCCTGGCGCAAGCCTTCCTCATCGGCGCCGACTTTGTGGGCAACCAGCCCAGCGCCCTGGTGTTGGGCGACAACATCTACTACGGCCACGACTTCACCACCCTGCTGTCCGACGCCGATGCCCAGACCGGCGGCGCCACCGTGTTCGCCTACCACGTGCACGACCCCGAGCGCTACGGTGTGGTGGCTTTTGACACAACGGGCAAGGCCAGCAGCATCGAAGAAAAGCCGCTCAAACCCAAGAGCAACTACGCGGTGACTGGCCTGTACTTCTACGACAACCAGGTGGTGGACATCGCGCGCGCCGTTAAGCCCAGCGCCCGCGGCGAACTGGAGATCACCGCAGTCAATCAGGCCTACCTGGACCGAGGCGCACTCAACGTGCAGATCATGCAGCGCGGCTACGCGTGGCTCGACACCGGCACCCACGAAAGCCTGCTCGAAGCCAGCCAATTCATCGCCACGCTGGAACACCGCCAGGGCCTGAAGATCGCCTGCCCGGAAGAAATCGCCTGGCGCCACGGCTGGATCGACAGCGCCGCGCTGGACAAGCTGGCCCAGCCCCTGCTCAAGAATGGCTACGGCCAGTACCTCAAGCGCATCCTGAGCGAGAAGGTGTTTCCGTGAAGGTGACCCCGACCGGCATCCCCGACGTGATGGTCATCGAACCCAAGGTGTTCGGCGATGCGCGTGGCTTCTTCTTCGAGAGCTTCAACCAGAAAGCCTTCAACGACGCCACCGGGCTGGACCTGAACTTTGTGCAGGACAACCACAGCCGCAGTGCCAAGGGCGTGCTGCGCGGCCTGCACTACCAGGTGCAGCAGCCCCAGGGCAAGCTGGTTCGGGTCGTGCGTGGGGCCGTGTTCGACGTGGCGGTGGACATCCGGCCGGGCTCGCCCACGCTGGGGCACTGGGTTGGCGTTGAGCTCACCGAGGACAACCACCGCCAGCTGTGGGTGCCCGCCGGGCTTGCCCACGGCTTTCTGGTGCTCAGCGACACCGCCGACTTCCTCTACAAGACCACCGACTATTACGCGCCCGAGCACGAGCGCTGCATTGCCTGGAACGACCCGCAGCTCGGTATCGAGTGGCCCGACATCGGCATGCCCCCGACCCTGTCGGCCAAGGACCAGGCTGGCGCTTCCTGGTCGGATATCGCTGCAGCATCAGGGCACTGATGCCTCGCCGACCAAAAAAAAGCCACCTTGCGGTGGCTTTGTAAAAGTCCTCGAAAGGACGTCGTTGGGAGACCGGTTGTGAGCGCCGCTTTCGGCGCCTGCCAATGAGGGCTCTGTACTTTTCTTCGTGGTGTTGTGACAGCAACAGCGAAATTGTGCGCTGCCGCACAAAGTTGCACCATCCCCTGTTTGGGGGAATTGCGATGTGAGCTTGGGTAATAAGCCCCAAAACACCTGCGTCACCGTCAGGCAACGGACAGGATGCCCGCCTTATCGACAGTCAAATCGGAAGTTCCACCACGAAGCGGGCGCCGCCGCCCTCGCGAGATTCGCAGCGCACCGAACCACCGTGTCGCTCGACGATGCTGCGCACCAGCGACAGGCCCAGCCCCACACCGCCTTCGCGCTCGCTGGCGCCTGGTAGCCGGTAAAAGGGTTCGAAGATGCGATCACGCAGCTCGTGAGGTACGCCGGGCCCCCGGTCTT
Source organism: Hydrogenophaga sp. (assembly GCF_030373245.1). Lineage (GTDB taxonomy): Bacteria > Pseudomonadota > Gammaproteobacteria > Burkholderiales > Burkholderiaceae_C > Hydrogenophaga. The sequence continues at coordinate 91,768 of NZ_JAUCZF010000009.1, read as the reverse complement.
CCACCGTGATCAAGGCTGTGGTCGACGTGAACGGGCCAGATCGCGCGGTGGGGCTCTGACGCAGGCCGAGCGTCAGTTGCACCTCCGGCACGGCAGGCCCATCTGAACCGGCCGGCGCCACAGGCTTGCCGTACCGCCGTGCGTTCTCAAGCAGGTTGCGCACCACGCGACGCAGCAGCTTGGCGTGCCCTTGAGCCATCAACGGCGAGGCACCGGGCAGCACATCCAGGTCAGCGCCGGTGCGGGCGCATTCTTCAGCGGCGAGCCCGATCAGGTCCACCTCTTCGGTCGGACCGAGCACGGAGACATCGTTGGCGTCGCGTGCGTCGAGCCGGCTCGCCAGCAGAATTTCGTCGATGAGCTGGTCCAGCTCATCGATGCTTCGAGCCATCTCCTGACGCTGCGCACCGCTCGCGCCGTCGCGGCCGATCAACTCCAGCCCCATGCGGATACGGGCCAACGGTGAACGCAGCTCGTGAGAAGCGTTGGCCAGCAGAGCCTTGTGCGACAGCACCAGGCTCTGCACCCGTTCGGCGGCGGTGTTGAAGCGGGTCGCGAGGAACGCCACTTCGTCTTCACCCTGCACCGGCAAACGCGCCGAGAGGTCACCCTCGCCCCAGCGCTCCACGCCTTTTTGCAAGCCCTCCAGCCGTTTGGTGAGTCGGCGCACGATGGGGTAGGCGCCCAGCGCCACCGCCAGGGCCACCAGGCCAAGCAACCAGGCAAAACCCATCGGCGACTGCAGCCAGGATTGCGTTCGGCGCGTCGGGAGTGTGTCCGAGGACGGGCGATTGCGACGTGGCAGGTTGATGTAGAGCGTCTGCCCGTCTTTCATCGTCACCTGAAACTCCAGCCCCTCACCCGGCAGCCGCACGGCTCGGGCTGGGGCCTGGCCCACCACCTCGCCTGCGCTGTTGCGCAGCACGATTTCGCGTTCGGTGCGGTTGTTGGCCTGCTCGCGCTGCGTGTCCAGCGCCACCTGCCACAACCATCCCACCACCAGCGCCAGCAAACCCACAGCCGCCACGATCGCCAGCCAGATGCGCAGGTACAGGCGCTGACCGAGCAGGCTTTTCATGCGGGCACCTCGGCACCACAACACGTCGAAAAAAGCAGGTCCCCCAGGAATGTCCCTCGCGAGGCATCGTCCCGCGCGAGGTGTCTCACCCCAGGGCGCCGCGGAACCGGCTTTGCCGGGCCGCCGGTGCCGCACCCCCGGGGAGGTGACGCGCTGAAAGCGCGGCGCGGGAGGGAGCCGTCAATCCTGCTGTTTCGCAAACACATACCCCACCCCACGCACCGTGAGGATGCGCTTGGGTTCCTTGCTGTCGGCCTCAATGGCGTTGCGGATGCGACCGATGTGCACGTCGATGCTGCGGTCAAACGCCTCCAGCTCGCGCCCGCGCACCGCCTCCATGATCTGGTCGCGCGTGAGGACGCGCCCGGCGCGCTCGGCCATGGCCACCAGCAAATCAAATTGGTAGGACGTGAGCTCACAGGCCTGCTCGCCCACCTGCACCGTGCGGGCATCGCGGTCGATTTCCAGCGAGCCAAAACGCAGCACCGGCGTGCTGCGGCTCACCGAGGTCGAGCTGATCTCGCCGCGGCGGCGCAAAACAGCGCGAACGCGCGCCAGCAATTCTCGTGGTTCAAACGGTTTGGGCAGGTAATCATCGGCGCCCAATTCAAGGCCGATGATGCGATCCATCGGGTCGCCCTTGGCGGTGAGCATGATGACCGGCACGCGGCCCAGGCTGCCCGGCAGCGCGCGGATGCGCCGGCACACCTCCAGCCCGTCGATGCCAGGCATCATCAGGTCCAGCACCACCAGCTCGGGCATCACCAGCTGCAGCTGTTCCAGCCCTTGCTCGCCGTCTGCTGCGTGCGTCACCGCAAAACCAGATTGCCCCAGGTACTCGACCACCATCTGGGCCAGGCGGCTGTCGTCTTCGATCATCAGCAGGGGTGATGGGGCAGAGCTCATGGTTTCAGTGTAGCGGTCTGTGGACAAGCGGCCCATCGTGACAGTCGCCGATGAACCGGGCTTGTGTTGCACGTAAAGTTGGGTGAAGTGCTCACCTCACCTGTTTCATGACCATGCGCGCCGCACCTCCCACTGCCATCAGTTTCGACGCTGTGCTAACCCATCTGGCTGCGGTGCACCCTGACAAGCCCCTGCTGTGCTGGGCGGACGCGCCAGCCACGCCGTCTGACTGGGCGGCGCTCACCGGCACCAACCTGCAGCAGCGTGTGAGCCAGGTGCAGCACTGGCTGGCACACAGCGCGGGTGTGGTGCCCGGCGCACGGGTGGCGTGGCTGGGCTTGAACCACCCGGCGCAGGTCGTGCTGTTGTTGGCACTCGCGAGGCTGGGCGCCATGCTGGTGCCGCTGAACCATCGGCTCTCGCCCGCCGAATGGGCCAGCGTGCTGCGCGACTGCAGCCCGAAGACCTTGCTTCACGACGCGCATTTTGGCGAACAAAGCCAAGCCTTGGCGCGGACGTTGGATCAGGAAGCCGACCTGAAACTTCGGGTCTGTTCGGTCAGTGCCCTGCTCGACAAGCCTGCGCCAGGCTGGTCGGCCGAGCACCCCATCGTCAACACCAGCCCCGACACGCCGCTGCTGCTGGTCTACACCTCCGGCACCACCGGCGAGCCCAAGGGCGCGGTACACACCCAGGCCCATCTGCTGGCCAACATGGCGATCGCCGCGGCCGCGCAGCGGCTGGGGCCGGAGGATCGCGTGCTCACCGTATTGCCGCTGTTCCATGTGGGGGGCCTGTGCATCCAGACGCTGCCCGCCCTCGGCGTGGGAGCAACGGTGCTTCTGTGCAGCCGGTTCGATGCCAGCGCCACGCTGGCCAGCATCGCCCGCGAGCGCATCACCCTCACCCTGCAGGTGCCGACCACGCTGCAGGCGCTGACGCAACATGCCGACTGGCCGCGCGCCGATCTGTCCAGCCTGCGCGCCATCTGGGCCGGCTCCAGCCTGCTGCCCGCGCCCCTGCTGGAGGCGGTGCATGCGCGCGGCGTGCCGGTGTGCAACGTGTATGGCAGCACCGAGACGGGTCCGTTTTCCATCGCCTTGTCGCCAGAGCATGCACGCAGCCACCTGGGCTCGTGCGGCTGGCCAGCGCCGGGCGTCAGCGTGAGGCTTTGCGATGCGCTCGGCGACGTGGTGGCATCGGGCCAGGTGGGCGAGCTCTGTGTTCGCGCGCCCAATGTGGTGCAACGCTACTGGCCAGACCGGTCAGCGGTGGACGCCGACGGCTTCTTTCATTCGGGGGACCTTGCTCGCCAGGCGGCCGACGGCAGTTTCACCATCGTCGGACGCGCCAAAGACATGATCATCTCCGGCGGCGAGAACATCTACCCCGCCGAAATTGAAAACACGCTGCTCCAACACCCCTGGGTTCGAGAGTGCGCCGTGATCGCTCAGGACGATTCGCGCTGGGGTGAGGTGGCGGTGGCCGTGGTGGTGCTGGATGCCGCGGCTGGCGATGCCTGGGAGCAAACGCTGCAAGCCCATTTGCAAGACCGCCTCGCGCGCTACAAATGGCCACGGCGCTGGCAGCGGCTGCACAGCCTGCCCCGCACCGCGCTGGGCAAGGTGCAGAAAGCCGCGCTCAAGACTCAGCTGGCGGCTGGGCCGCCGCCGATCCCGCCGGACGATTTGCCTCGGGCGTGAGCCGGGTCGCAAGCCACACCAGCAGCAACACGGGCAGTCCGAGGAATGCGGTGACGGTGAAGAAGGTGGCGTAATCGTAAGCGTCAACAAATGCGCCCGAGAAACCCGCCAGCCACTTGGGTGCCAGCAGCATCATGGAGCTGAACAGCGCGTACTGGGTGGCCGAGTACTTCACGTTGGTCAGGCTGGAGAGGTAGGCGATGAACGCGGCCGACGCCACACCCGCGCTGAGGTTGTCGGCGGAAATCACCGCGATCAGCGCGGTCACATCGTGGCCATGCCCGGCCAGCCACGCAAACAGCAGGTTGCTCCCAGCCGACAACACCGCGCCCAGCATCAGCACCCGCATCACGCCCCAGCGCAGCGACAGGGCACCGCCCAGAAAAGCGCCCACCAGGGTCATCACGATGCCGTAAACCTTGGTCACTGCGGCCACTTCATCTTTGGTATAGCCCATGTCCACATAAAACGGGTTGGCCATGATGCCCATCACCACGTCGCTGATGCGGTACACGCCGATGAGCGCAAGGATCAGCAGCGCCTGTTTGCCATAGCGCTTCAGAAAATCGGCGAAGGGTTCGACCAGTGCGCTCTTCAGCCACTCAGCGGCATCGCGAGCGGGTGGCAGCTCCACCCGGGCCGGCTCGCGCGTGAACAGCACCGTGAGCACACCCACCAGCATGCTCGCCGCCATCACCAGGTAGGCCGTGGTCCACGCCGCCTGCTGGTACAGCGCGCCCGGCGCCGCGCCGCTGGCAGGCACCACAGGCCCGATCTCGGCCCGCGCCGCGATCCAGAGTACGCCTGCGCCAGCCCAGATCATGGCCACGCGGTAGCCGGTCTGGTAGGTTGCGGCCAGTGCACCCTGGTGTCGCACGTCGGCCGACTCGATGCGAAAAGCGTCCAGCGCGATGTCTTGCGTGGCCGACGCAAACGCCACCGCCAGCGCACACCACACCACCAGGGTCAGCTCGGTGCGCGGATCGGCCAACGCCATGCCGACCAACGCCGCCATGATGGCGAACTGCGACATCAGCAACCAGCTGCGCCGCCGCCCGAGTGCGCGGGTCAGCAGCGGAATGGGCAAACGGTCCACCAGCGGCGCCCAGCACCATTTGAAGCCATAAGCCAGCCCGACCCAGCTCAGATAGCCGATGGTCGCGCGGTCCAGCCCCGCTTCGCGCAGCCGGAAACTCAGCGTGCCCAGCACCAGCAGCAGCGGCAAGCCGGCCGAAAAGCCCAGCGCCAGCATGCGCAGACTGGCTGGCTCCAGGTACACCCGCAGCGTTTCCCCCCAGCTCGGACGCTGGGAAGAGGTTTCTGGATGCGGAGTCGCGGCGGAAGTATCAGGCGGCATGGCGGTGGTGGTTTGCGCCGAGGCGTGCAGCGCACGGCGGCTTTGTCTATTATTCCCGCATGTGTCTGCTCTGCGATTTCAAAGCCTCCGCGGTGTTCGCGCCCGCGCCCCGCGAAGGTGTGTGGCAAGCGCGGCGTGCGTTTGTACTGGCCGGCGCCGCCACGGCGGGTGTTGCCGCACTGCCCGCCACGGCTCAGGTCGACGTGGGCAACTCGTCATCGCTGCGCAGACTGGTACCTGCAAGCGAGCTGGAGGGTGCCGCCGCCCAGCAATACGATCAGATGATGGCCGAGGCGCGCCAGCAGCGTGTGCTCATGGCCGACGGTCACCCGCAGGTGCGCCGCTTGCGCGCCATGGCCAATAAGCTGATCCCCCACACCACGCCGTGGAACGACCGCGCGCGCGGCTGGCGCTGGGAGGTCAACCTGATCAACAGCCCGCAAATCAACGCCTTCTGCATGCCGGGCGGCAAGATTGCCTTCTACACCGGCATTCTCGACAAGCTCCAGCTCGACGACGATGAGGCCGGCATGATCATGGGCCATGAGATGGCCCACGCGCTGCGCGAACACGCCCGCGAGCGGCTGGCCAAAACCCAGGCCACCGGCATGGGGCTGGGCATCCTCTCGCAGTTGCTGGGCCTGGGCGATCTGGGCAACGTGGCCGCCAACCTAGGCACCCAGCTGCTGAGCCTGCGCTTCAGCCGCGAGGACGAAACCGAAGCCGACTTGGTAGGGCTGGAACTCGCCGCGCGCGCAGCCTACCGGCCGGCCGCCAGCGTGAGCCTCTGGCAAAAAATGGCCCAGGCCGGTGGTGGTCGCGGGCCCAGCTTTCTCTCCACCCACCCCACCGGCCCAGACCGCATCCGCCAGCTGCAGGCGAATGTGCCCAAGGTGCAGGGTTTGTACGAGCAAGCTCGACGCGGCTAAGGCTCGGTTGGGCCTCAGGTCCCGCGCACGTACGGATTGCTCCGCCGCTCTTCGCCAAACGTGCTCTCCGGCCCATGCCCGGGAATGAACACGGTGTCGTCGCCCATGGGCCACAGGCGTTCCTTGATGCTGCTGATGAGCTGCGCGTGGTTGCCTTGCGGGAAGTCGGTGCGGCCGATGCTGCCGGCGAACAGCACGTCGCCCACAAACGCGCGCTTGGCTTGCGGTGAATGGAACACCACATGGCCGGGCGTGTGTCCTGGGCAGTGGCGCACCTGCAGCGTGCAGTGTCCGATTCTCACCGTGTCACCATCAGCGAGCCAGCGCGTGGGCGTGAAATGGCCGGCGGGCGGGAAGCCGAACATGGCGCTTTGCTGCGGCAGGCCATCGATCCAGAACTGGTCGCCCGGGTGCGGGCCGATGATGGGCAAGCTCAATTTCTCGGCCAGCTCTGCCGTGCCACCCGCGTGGTCGATGTGAGCGTGGGTGAGCCAGATGGCCTTGAGGTTCAACCCCAGTTGTTTCACCTCGGCGAGCAGCCGGTCCAGATCGCCGCCGGGGTCGATGATGGCGGCGTCGAGGGTCTCGTCGCACCAGACGATGGAACAGTTCTGAGCGAAGGCGGTGACGGGAACGGTGAGGTACTGCAGCATGGCGGGCATTGTTTGTTGCTAACAAAGATTGAAATTGGCTAACAAAGAATGAGCAAGTGCTAACAAGGATTGAACGGTATTCTCGCGCGAGAATGGGGAAACCTGCGTAGACAACAGGTCACGTCGGAGTTGGATTGAGGCACCAGATTGAGCGGCCGCCCAAGACGCCGTTTGCTCTGTACAAATGTCTTGCGGGACGATTGTGTTGATCGCCGCACGTAACAGTGCACAGTTGCTGGAATGGGTTGCAGATGAGCGCCCTAAGTCGATTTTTTGCGGTCGCGAATTTGGACCGACTTGCTGCTGCAAAGCAGCGGAAGCAGTCTTTCGCGTTGGTCGTTGAAATTGAGAGTTGTCAAGCCAAAGTGCGCTATGCTAATTAGCGACGTTTATCAGCTGCTGGGGGGCGTTTATGGTTTCGAGGAGCTTTCCAACGCGGCAGATAAACACTATCGTTAGGCCGCATGACAGATGCTCCTGCGTTCTCTAGGCACCACCCGGAACTGATCAGGAGACAAAAATGAACTGGCCTACGCAAATGCAGCTGTCTGCGCTCTCCCCTCTTCCGACGGGGTATAGCTACGAGCTTCTTACTGAAAGTTCTATCTCCGAGTTGACCCAAGCGATGACCGCATGGCATCAGTCCTTTTCTGTCGGAGCCGCAAGTGCATATCTGCGGGAGAGCTTTTACCGTGAGAACGCTTATCTCGGAGGATCCGAGCAGAAGAACATTGTTGTGATACTCATCCGCAAGGACTCCGACCTCGCAGGAATGTTCTCGGCAGAGTGTGACCCCGACACCCTGTCACTCTATGCGCGGCTGGCTGTCGTATCGCCTGAGCATCGTGGCGCAGGAATCATGGTGCCAACATCCAAACTTCTCGAACCGATGGCCAAGTCCATGGGGCTGGAGTTCGTTTATGCAATGGCAACGCTGAAGATTCCGCACGTCCAAATGACATTTGAGCGCTTAGGTTACCGTTTGCTCGGGTTTGTTCCCGGATATGACCGGGAAGAGGTGTCTCCCGGGAACATCAAACGCGTGTGTGAAGCCGTTTACGGAAAGGTGCTCGTGCCACCTGACGCGCTACTGCAACCCGACGCAGCGAACCTCACCCCAACCGCGAAGGCCTTGTTTGACATTGTTTTTCCCAAGGGCCTCGGCTCCTGAACTAGGCTTACTAACTCAAACGTTAACTGCCACACATTTTGACTGACTGCTCTCGAAAAATATGTAATACCGCTTACAGCCCTTTCCTGCTATCCCCGTGAGCGACCGCTTTGGAGCGCAAGGAATGTCTCTTAACAGCCTTGAGCTGACCTTGGGCGCGACTGAGTGATCTAAAGCCCTTGGCCGACACCAGTTGGATACGACCGGCGAATGCCTACCAGGTCGCTGCATTCGGACAAACTCGTCGCCCAGCATTTGATGTTGGTCCTTCGGGGTGCACCAGCCTCCCACAACGGTCCAAGGACACGTCGACTGTCCCAGGTCGAATAAACGACGTCGTTTATTTTTCGCGCAACACCTGCGGCCTCGATCACTTGCCTCCTCCTGTTTCCTGCTGCATCATTTCACTTATGTCGCAGCACTTCTCCCTGAAGGCCACCCGTCCCACCGCGTGCATATGCACCCGCTGGGGTGTGCCTCTGCGACCGCGCCTCTAGCGGTCTTGCGTTCGGCCCACCTTGTCACTCACCCAGTGAATCAACAAGGAGCCAGGGCAGAACACACAGCACCGGCCGGGCTCCGCCAAGGAGTCCGACATGCGCAAGTACATTCCCCGCGTCCCGCCCTCTTACGACAAGAAGTTTCCTGACTTCGCCCTCCGGGACGTCGAGTATTTCAACGATGGCGCCGCACGCAGCTTCAAGCTCCTCCTGCCTGCCACCGAGCAGGTGGACCAACTGCTGCTTCAATGCGCTTCGGATGCACGCAACCGGGAGGCCGAATTCGCTGAGGAACGGGCTCGGAAGATCGACGAGGAACGGGCGGCCAGACACGCGAGCAAGCCAGAACCCTCACCGTTCATCTCCCCCCGCAAGAAGGACGCTGACCAGTACGGCGTCATTGATGCCCGCGCCGAGCTGAGGCTTCAGTTCGACTTCCAGCGTGAGCAGGCTGCCGACGCCGAACAGGGCGGAAGCGGCAAGGTACAGGTCTATGCGTGGGACGAGCCGGTCAAGCTTCTGGCGCAGGCGAGTTCAAACCCCGATCGACAGCTTCGTGACCGTGACCGTGTCCTGTTTGATCAGCTGAAGGCGCTGGGGGCCTTCCGGCAGGTGAGCCGATCTCAGGATCTGCAACTCGCGCGGGATAGTCTCAAGGCCCTGCGGGACACGCAGCCGCACTTTGGCGAAGTGATCGACCTGATCGAGGGCCAGGTCCACCTGGCGTTGGAGCTGGGTCATCCGTTGCGCATCCCGCCCATCCTGATCGCCGGGGCACCCGGTGTCGGCAAGACCCACTTCACGCTGGAACTGGCCCGTTGTCTGGCGCGACCCATCCACCGGCACAGCTTCGATGCCGCCCACACGAGCGATGCCCTGACGGGCTCGGACAGGCACTGGGCCAACACGGAAGTGGGTCTGGTCTTCAGGGGTGTCTGCCTGGGCAAGCGCGCCGATCCCGTCATCCTGATGGACGAGATCGACAAGACCAGCAACTACCGCAGCACCAACCCGCTGGCGCCGCTGCACAGCTTGCTGGAGCCGGTCACGGCCTGCGCGGTGGTGGACATCTCCTCCGGCATTCAGTTCGACGCCAGCCATGTGCTGTGGGTGGCCACGGCCAACGACCTGGCCGGGGTGCCCGAGCCCATTCAGTCACGGTTCCGGATCTTCCACATCCAATCTCCCTCGGCGGAACAGGCGATCGTGCTGGCGCAGAACGTGGCCAGTTCCGTTCACCGCCGTTATCCAGGATTCGAGGCCCCGCCCCGGCGCCTCTTCGTGCTGCTGGCCCATGCCACGCCCCGGGAGCAGATCCAGGCGCTGGAGCAGGCTTATGCAAGAGCACTGGTGAATGGGCGCAGGCATCTGACCCGCCAGGACCTGCCAATGGACGTGCTGGGCGGAGATCCTGGCGAGACGTCCGATGACCGCTGTCTGCACTGACCGGGAGGCAATCGCGATGAAGCCCGCACCGATCGTGTTCCTGGACTTCGACGGGGTGACCCACCCCGAGCTGTGCAGGACGGATCAGCTGTTCACCTGTCTGCCGCTGATCGAGTCGGTGCTGCGCTGCCATGCGCCAGCTGAGGTCGTGATCAGCAGTTCCTGGCGCGAGCACCATCCCTTCAAAGAGCTGCGCGAGTTTTTCTCGGAGGACATCGCACCCCGGATGGTGGGCTGCACGCCAGTGGTCCACCACCATCCGGACCTGCCTGCGTCAGCGGGCTTGCGGGAGATCGAGTGTCGGACCTGGCTCGCGGCGAACCGTCCCGACCAACCCTGGATAGCGATCGATGACGTGCCCTGGCTCTTCAGCCCGGGCTGTCCGAACCTGCTGCTGACCCATCACCGCGTTGGCTTCGCACCAGCGAACGCGGCCCACTTTCATTCCATTCTCGAAAGACTTTCATCATGAACAACCCCAAAGAACTCAAGTCCCGCTTCCCTTACCAGTTCGAAATCGAGGCCATCAGCATGAGCCACTCGCGCGGCTGGTTCCGGCTCTTCTCTCGGCTCTGCTCTGACATCGACCAGGCACTGGGTGAAGACAAGCGCGGGTTTCACTGGCTCCAGGTCAAGGAGAAGTTCGGCGCCGCCCGGATGTACTTCCGGCTGCATGAGGGCGTTTACGAACAGGAGCCAGATCTCATGAAGCGGCTGATGGACCTCAAGTTTGCGGCCGAGGCGGCCAGTCAGGACGTGTGCGCGGCATGCGGCCGTCCCGGACGGATTGACCATCGAGCGGGCTACATGCTCGCGCTGTGTGACAAGCACCACCGAGAGCGGCTGGATGACACGCTGGGTTCGGTCTGGTTTGAGGAGGATGAGCTTTGAGTGTCTGGACGAAGGATCGACGGCAGGTCACGCCCGGTGGCAGGGAGTCCAGCGCCTACTGACCTGCCTGCCGTTCCCCTCGTCTCCAGTCCCACGGCGCGACCGGCGCTGGCTCTCGCCAAAGACCTACCCGGCCTGCGCGCGCGTCTTCTTCGGCGCTTGCGTACAGGAGCCTGTCTGAGGGCGCCTGCTCTGTCTGGTACTTCTTGTAGTGCCAGGCCATGCCGGAGGTGACCATGGCCAGGTTGGCATCTCGGCCGTCGATCAGCACCTTGCCGATCTGGCGTCCGTACCGGTCGACCTTCTCGGTTTCGACCTGGACGGTCTTGCCGAACACCAGATCTGAAAGCTGCTCTTTGGCGCGCTGGCCAAATGGCTGCTTTCGCTCGGGTGCATCGATGCCAGCGAGGCGGATCTTGTGCTGGACCTTGGAGTCGTCGAGCACGGTGATCGTGTCTCCATCGGCCACGGACACAACCTTGCCGAAAACATCCGCCGCGAGGGAAGGCAAGGAAAGAAGCAGGAAAACGATTCCAAGCAGAGCAGTTTTGGTGAATGGCATGGGGCGCAGAAGGTCTAGGTACGGCGCAAGATATCATCCGTCGAAACTCTTCTACAGAGATGAGAGGCCAATGCCGTGAGTGCCTTTGTACCCTCTGCGCTTGTCGCTGATCGCCTGGTCGTTCTTGGCCAGCACATTCGGACAGTGCGAACAGACAAAAACATTTCGCTCGCTGACTTGGAGACTAGGTCAGGGGTTAGCCGCGGTGCACTCAAGGCCATCGAGCTCGGTCGCTCGAGTACCCCAGTAGGAGCATATTTCACGGTTCTTTGGGCGCTGGGCTTAGGGCAGACCCTGGACGAGATTTTGAGCCGATACGCTCAATCCTCAGACCGCATCGGATTTGATGGGCCGAGCGCGGCAGATGCGCAGGAGTGATTGGGGTACGAGGGCCGTTGCGATCTCCACGGGTAGCTGATTTCGATGCAGGTCACGAGGGCGCACTGACCGCTGAAGGCTGGTTGCGGTCACTCAATTTCGACGGCGGAGTCTAAAGGCGGCACTGCAACCAGTCGTTCACCGGACAGGATCTCAAACGACCGCTCGACCACCTGGACCGGTCGTTCGGCAGGGACGACAGGTGCAAAGCTCGGGAATAGCCGGTCACGTTGCGGACGAACTGGTGCTCTCGACCCGTTGCAGCCGGTCGGTCTTCAACCGCTGAAGGCCGCTTCTCTCGGGTAGCAGACTTCCAAGTCCCCTTGAAAATTCCAGATCTAAGTCTGCAGCTGTCTCTGCAGCGGTGTCACTTATTGAAGGTGCCCGAGGGTCACCCACTCAGACGACCAAGTGGTGCATTTCCAGCTCGGTGAAAAAAACACTACGCTATCGCCATGCCAAGCACCGCCTCCCTCTCCACCAAGCTCATGCGCATCGGCGCGGGGCTGCTACTGCTGGCGCTCGCATCCATCGGGCTCACGCTGTGGGTGACCTGGCAGCTCGAAGGCGGCGCGGCGGCGGTCAACGAGGCTGGGCGCATGCGCATGCAGACCTGGCGCCTGACCAGCGCGGTGCAGGCGCAGCTGCCGCCGGAGCACATCGCCGCGCTGGTCAACCAGTTCGACCAGAGCCTGGGCCTGCTCCGCAGCGGCGACCCGAGCCGACCGCTCTTCGTGCCCTGGGACGACCAGGTACGTAGCGAATTTGTGGCGGTGGATACCCTATGGCAGCAGGAGCGCAGCCAGTGGATGCAAGGCGGTCGGCTCGACCCGGTCGAAACGCAGCGCATGGCGGGCGAGTTCGTTGATGCCACGAATCGATTCGTGCTGTCGATCGAAAGACAGCTGGCCGGCTACACCGCCGTCCTCAACCTGTTCCAGTTCGTGATGATGGCACTGGCCATCCTGGGGGCGGTGATCATGCTCTACACCGGCTACATGTACGTGATCAATCCGCTGGGCCTCCTGCGGCGTGGTCTGGAGCGCGTCGAGGCGGGCGAGTTCGGTACCCGGGTGGAGGTCGACACACAGGACGAGTTCGGCCAGGTGGCCGCGGGCTTCAACCGCATGGCCGCCACCCTGCAGTCGCTCTACACCGGGCTGGAAGCAAAGGTGAAGGCCAAGACGCAGCGCATCGAGGCCCAGCGCGCGCGGCTTGAGGCGCTGTACGAGGTGAGCGCTTTTCTGGCTCGCGCCAACACCATCGAAGAACTGTCGAGCGGCTTCTCCCAGCGGGTGCGCGCGGTGATGAAGGCCGACGCGGTGGCGGTGCGCTGGTCCGACGAAGCCAACCAGCGCTACCTGATGCTCGCTTCCGACTGCTTTCCGCATGACATGCAGGAAGACGAACGCAGCCTGATCGCGGGTGCCTGCGCCTGCGGCAACCTGCAACCCGATGCGCGCACCCGAGTCATCCCCATCCACAGCATCGATGCCGCGCCCATGAAGCACTGCGCGCGCGTGGGCTATCAGAGCCTGGTGAGCGTGCCGGTTCGCCTGCAGCAGCGGCTGATCGGCGAGATCGATCTGTTTTTCCGCATCGACGTGCATCTGAGCGCCGATGAAACAGAGCTGCTCGATGCCCTGGCCAGCCACTTGGCCAGTTCGCTGGAAGGGCTGCGCGCGGAGGCGCTGGAGCGCGAGGCGGCAGTGGGTGAGGAGCGCGCCCTGCTGGCGCGTGAGCTGCACGATTCCATCGCCCAGTCGCTGTCGTTCCTTAAAATTCAGGCGCAGCTGCTGCGCACCGCCGTCCAGCGCCAGCAGCCCGACAAGGTGCAGAGCACACTGGATGAGCTGGATGAGGGCTTGCGCGAAAGTATTGGTGATGTGCGCGAGCTGCTGGTGCATTTCCGCACCCGGGCCAATGGCGAGGCCATTGACGACGCGCTGCAGGAAACGCTCCAGAAGTTCCAGCACCAGTCAGGCGTGCCCGCCCGCCTGCAGCTGCACGGCGAAGGCTTGCCACTGCCGGCCGACGTGCAGGTGCAGGTGTTGCACGTGGTGCAGGAAGCCTTGTCCAACGTGCGCAAACACGCGCAGGCCAGCCATGTCAGCCTGGAGGTGGAGCGCGGCAAGCGCTGGCGTTTCACCGTGCGCGACAACGGCGTGGGTTTCGACACCCAGGCGCGCCATGGCGAAACTCATGTCGGCATGAAGATCATGCGCGAGCGCGCCGAGAGCATCGGCGGCACCGTCACCCTGAGGTCTGCCCCTCAGCAGGGCACCACCGTCACCCTCGAACTGCCACCTCACCCGGTGGCGGGCATCCCGACCGGCTTGGCTCAGGCAGCCGATTTGAGCCTGCCAGTCGCTCTCTCCACCGCCGACACCCCATGAGTCCTGTCCCCTCTCCCCGCGTCCAGCTGCTGCTGGTGGACGACCACAGTCTGTTTCGCCGCGGTCTGCGTGCCCTGCTGGAGCAGGACGATCGCTTCGAGGTCTGCGGCGAGGCGGGTGACGTGGGCGAGGCCTTGCGCGAACTGGACCGGTTGTCGCCCGACGTGATCCTGCTTGACAACCATCTGCCGGGCGTGCGCGGGGTGGACGCCCTGCCCAGTGTGAAAGACGCCGCCCCGCGTGCGCGCGTGCTGATGCTGACCGTGAGCGAAGACGCGCAGGATCTGGCTGCGGCGCTGCAGGCCGGTGCCGACGGCTACCTGCTCAAGACGGTGGAATCGGACCAGCTGTGCGACGCCATTGTCAAGGTGCTGGACGGCGATTCGGTGGTCAGCCCCGAGATGATGACCAAGCTGGTCTCGGCCTTTCGCACCCTGCCCGCAACCGAGAGCGCGCCCGCGCCCCTGGCCCCGGCGAGCCAGGTTTCCCGCGCTGCGAGCGCGGAGTCGCGCGGTGGTGAATCGCTGCAGACGCTTTCTCCGCGAGAACGCGAGATCCTCGCGCTGATCGCGCGAGGCGACAGCAACAAGCTGATCGCGCGCACGCTGGACATTGCCGAGACCACGGTGAAGATCCATGTGCAGCACATCCTGCGCAAGCTGGAGTTGAGCTCTCGGGTGCAGGCGGCCGTGTACGCCGTCCATAACGGACTCATGAACGGCACCCGCTGAGCGCCAGGGCGGCGCAGGCCGGTCTGGCGCTGGCGGGCTCCAGCTCGCTTGCCCCATATAGTTCTTTTGCCGAAGTTCGCCGCCGCCGTCATCGTTCTTTCGGCGCAGCTCCTGCGTTCCTCGGAAGGATGGGCACCAGGGCCGGGCTGACTCACAGTGCATGGGTGACCTTGGCCGTTGTCTGGCCAGGGCGAATGGAGTCCTCCCATGGAAATCATGCTTGCCTACGACCACTCCCGCAATTCTCGCATTGCGCTTGAAGCCGTCAAACGGCTGTTTGGTCATGAAAAACCCACTGTCATTCTGATTTCGGTCATCGAGGAGCCAGGCAGCGCGACCAGCGCTGGCGACGAGATGTTCCAGGAGCAGTACGACCAGCAAAAGGCCGGCGTCGAGGCGGCCGCCGCCGAGCTGGTGGCAGATGGCTTCACCGCCAAGGTCCTCGTGGCCGAGGGCGACGCCCGCAAGATGATTCTGCGAGCCACCGAAGAGCGCCGACCCGACGTGCTTGTCATGGCGCGCCACTCCTACAAGCCCGACGGCAACTTCATCACCCGCCGGCTCGATGCCCTGGTGGAAGAGTTCGACCACATGACCTTCGGTTCGGTCAGCGCCTTTCTCGCCCGCCGCGTCATGTGCCCCCTGCTCATCGTGCCGACCCATTCGGAATGACACGGCTCCCTTTTTCGACCGAGGTACAACATGCAAGTCAGTGACCTGTTCCGGTTCAAAAACCGGGAAATCAAGGCGCTTCACCTCACGTGGATCGCTTTCTTCATCTGCTTCTACGTCTGGTTCAACATGGCGCCGCTGGCGTCGTCCATTCTGCGCAGCGCAGATTGGCTGACCAAGGACGACCTGCGGCTGTTCGCCATCGCCAACGTGGCGCTCACCATCCCGGCCCGCATCCTGGTGGGCATGGCGCTGGACCGTTTCGGACCACGTCGGGTGTTCTCCCTGCTGATGGTCACCATGGCAGTGCCGACGCTGTTCTTCGCCTTTGGCGACACCAAGGAACAACTGTTCGTCTCGCGCCTGGTGCTCAGTTCCGTGGGCGCCAGCTTTGTGGTCGGCATCCACATGACCGCACTGTGGTTCAAGCCACGCGACATCGGATTTGCCGAGGGCTTCTACGCCGGCTGGGGCAACTTCGGTTCGGCCGCTGCCGCCATGACCATTCCCACCATCGCGCTGACGATCTTCGGCGGCGACAACGGCTGGCGCTATGCGGTCGCCCTGTCGGGCGTGATCATGGGCCTCTATGGCGTCTTCTATTGGTTCGCCATCACCGACGGCCCCACCGCTGACACCCACAAGAAGCCCCGCAAGTCGTCTGCGCTCGAAGTGTCGAGCTATGGCGACCTGATTCTGCTGCTGCTGTTCACGGTGCCGCTGGTGGGCATTCTTTCGGTGCTGGTGTGGCGTGTTGAGCGAACGGGCTTCATAGACCCGCTCACCGCCTGGATCTGCTACGGCTCGATCGGTGTGGTGATCGCCTACCAGCTGGTGCAGGTGCTGCGGGTCAACCTGCCCATCTTGAAGCGCGGCGTGCCTGAAGACGACCGCTACCCCTTCAAGTCGGTGGCGGCGCTCAACACCACCTACTTCGCCAACTTCGGCGCCGAGCTGGCAGTGGTGTCGATGCTGCCCATGTTTTTCGAAGAAACCTGGGGCCTGTCTGCCGCGGTGGCGGGCATGATCGCCGCCTCGTTCGCGATCGTGAACCTGTTTGCCCGCCCCATGGGCGGTCTGGTGTCAGACCGTTTCGGCAACCGCCGCTTCGTGATGCTGGCCTACATGCTGGGCATTGCCATCGGCTTTGCGCTCATGGGGCTGATGAACAGCAGGTGGCCGCTGGTGATCGCGGTGGCCATCACCATTGGCTGCTCTTTCTTCGTGCAGGGTGCCGAGGGCGCCACCTTCGGCATCATCCCGTCGATCAAGCGCCGCCTGACTGGGCAGATCTCCGGCATGGCCGGGGCCTACGGCAACGTGGGCGCGGTGTTCTACCTGTTCCTCTTCATGTACGTCGACTCGTCGCAGTTCTTCCTGATCATTGCTGCAGGTGCCTTGCTGAGCTGGGTCGCCTGCTTCGCCTGGCTCAAGGAGCCCGAAGGCGGCTTCGGTGACGAGTACTTGGTGTCCTCGGTGGACGAGGCGATTGCCCGCGAAACGCACGAGCGCCGTGAAGCCCAGGCCCAGCTGGCCCTGGTGTTCAAGGGCAGCGGGCGGGTGGAGCTGGCCGAGCGTGGTGACGGGCTCACGCTCACCGCCAACTTCGGCAGCCTGGATGAACTCAAGCAGCTGGTCCAACGTTTCGAGCAGCAAGGGCTGATCAACAAGCCGAGCTGAAGCCGCACGCCGCTCCCCCAAGGCCGCACCCGTTGCGGCCTTTTTCTCGTCTGGTGCGCGCCTCGGGATAAACACATGCCTAGTACTTTCGGATGATGGCCGGCGCGTGGGGCATCGGTCGTTCAGCGCCTCAGCCGCGTTCCTCTGAAGGATGTTCAGCTCGCCGGGCACCGCGCAAAGTCAAGGCACTGCTCCGCAATCCCTGACGATGTCCGAAACCCTCCATCACCAACGCCAGGCTTGGTCCACGCTGATCGTGACCACGCTGGCCTTCACCGTGTGCTTCATGGTGTGGATGATGTTTGCCGTCATCGGCGTCCCGCTGAAGCAGACCCTGGGCCTGAACGCCACCGAGTTTGGTCTGCTGACCGCCATGCCGGTGCTCTCCGGCTCGCTGGTGCGGGTGCCGCTGGGCATCTGGACCGACAAGTACGGTGGCCGCATCGTGATGGCCCTGCTGCTGGCCACCACCGTGCCGGCCATCTGGCTCATGGCCTACGCCACGGCCTACTGGCATTTCCTCACAATCGGTCTGGTGCTGGGCCTGGCCGGTGGCTCGTTTTCGGTCGGCACACCATATGTGGCGCGCTGGTTCCCCCAACACCGCCAGGGCATGGCCATGGGCGTGTTTGGCGCGGGCAACGCGGGCGCTGCGGTCAACAAGCTTGTCGCGCCTGCCTTGCTGGTGGCCTTCGGCTGGACCATGGTCCCCAAGGTCTACGCGGCCATCATGCTCGGCACGCTGGTGCTTTTCTGGTTTGGCAGCGCCTCTGACCCCAAGCACCTGGTGCCGTCCAGCACCCGTTTCGTCGACCAGCTCAAGATGCTGAAGGACCCGAAGGTGCTCAGGTACTGCCAGTACTACAGCATCGTGTTCGGCGGCTATGTGGCGCTGTCGCTCTGGATGGTGCAGTACTACGTGGGCGAGTACGGGCTCGACATCCGCATCGCCGCGCTGCTCGCAGCCTGCTTTTCCTTGCCAGGCGGCGTGTTGCGCGCAGCCGGCGGAATCATGTCCGACAAGTGGGGCGCCCACAGCGTGACCTGGTGGGTGATGTGGGTCTGCTGGATCTGCCTGTTCCTGCTGTCCTACCCGCAGACGCAGTTCACCGTGATGACGGTCGACGGCTCCTCCACCTTTCACATCGGCCTGAACGTCTACGCCTTCACGGTGCTGATGTTCACCCTGGGCATCGCGATGGCGTTCGGCAAGGCCAGCGTCTTCAAGTACATCGCCAACGACTACCCCCAGCACATCGGCACCGTCAGCGGCATCGTCGGTCTGGCCGGCGGCCTGGGCGGCTTCGTGCTGCCGATCCTGTTCGGCGTGCTGATGGACCTCACCGGCGTGCGATCCAGCGCCTTCATGTTGATGTACGGCGTGGTCTGGGTCTCGCTGATCTGGATGTACTGGACCGAAGTGCGCCGCTCGCCGGTGCTCGGCTCTGCCAGCCCCCGTTTCTGAATCCGTTTTTTTCACAGGAGATCCTGTTATGGCCACCACCACCCACCACCGCCCGGACAAATCCCCGGCACCAGCTGTGCAGACGCACTCGAGCGCCGACATCACGGACTGGCGCCCCGAAGACGAAGCCTTCTGGGCTTCCACCGGCAAGGGCATCGCCAACCGCAACCTCTGGATCTCGATCCCCAACCTGCTGGTCGCCTTCGCGGTCTGGCTGATGTGGGGAATGATCACGGTGCAGATGCTCAATCTGGGCTTTCCCTTCAAGCCGGCCGAGCTGTTCACGCTGACCGCCATCGCCGGCCTGATGGGTGCCACCTTCCGCATCCCGGCTTCGTTCTTCATCCGCCTGGCGGGTGGCCGCAACACGGTCTTCCTGACCAGCGCACTGCTCATCATCCCCGCGGTGTGGACCGGCATTGCGCTGCAGGACAAGACCACGCCGCTGTGGGTGTTCCAGGCCTGCGCGTTTCTCTCCGGCATCGGCGGCGGCAACTTCTCCGCCTCCATGAGCAACATCAACACCTTCTTCCCGAAGAAACAGCAAGGCCTGGCCCTGGGCCTGAACGCCGGTCTGGGCAACTTCGGCGTCACCACCATGCAGGTCGTGATCCCGCTGGTGATGACCGTGGGCATGTTCGGTGCCTTCGGCGGCGATGCAATGACGCTGACCAAAGACTCGGGCTGGCTGTTCGGCAAGATCGTCGCCGGCACCCCGACCTACATCCAGAACGCCGGCTTCATCTGGGCCGCGGTGCTGATTCCGCTGGTCGTGCTGGCCTGGTTCCGCATGAACAACCTCATGACCATCTCGCCCACCTACGGCGGCACGCTCGCGGCCTTCGGCAAGATTCTTTATCTCTGGGCGATTGCCGGCGGTGTCGGTCTGCTCGGCCTCTACCTCTATCTGCCTGCGCCGGTGGGCCTGGGCCTGCTCAACATGTGGGTGGCCCTGCCGCTGATCATCGTGCTGTGCGTGCTGCTGATCAAAGTCGCCGCCTTCGGTGAGATGAAGGGCAACATCGCTGCGCAGTTTGCGATCTTCAAGAACAAGCACACGTGGTCCATGACCGCGCTGTACATCGTCACCTTCGGCTCGTTCATTGGCTTTTCGATGGCGCTGCCGCTGTCGATCACCGTCATCTTCGGCTTCCAGCACGTGATCGATCCGGCCACTGGCCTGATGGGTCACACCCTGAAGAACCCGAACGCACCATCGGCCCTGACCTACGCCTGGATCGGCCCCTTCGTTGGCGCCCTGATCCGCCCCGTGGGCGGCTGGATTTCCGACAAGGTCGGTGGCTCTATCGTCACGCAGTGGATTTCTGCGGTGATGGTGGTGGCCTCTGCTGCGGTCGGCTACGTGATGTTGCTGGCCTACGGCTCGGCCACGCCGGAGCAGTACTTCATGCCCTTCATGCTGCTCTTCATCTTACTGTTCGCCGCCAGCGGCATTGGCAATGGCTCGACCTTCCGCACCGTCGGCATCATCTTCGACCGTCTGCAAGCCGGCCCCGTGTTGGGCTGGACCGCTGCGGTGGCCGCATACGGCGCCTTCATCGCCCCCGTGGTGATCGGCCAGCAGATCAAGGCCGGCACACCGCAGTACGCCATGTACGGCTTTGCCATCTTCTACGCCGTGTGCCTGGTCATCAACTGGTGGTTCTACCTGCGGGCTGACGCCGAGATCAAGAACCCCTGACCGCCGACGCCTGCGAACCCCTATCTCTGGAGCCCACTCATGAGCCACTTTCTTGACCGCCTCACTCACTTCAGCCTCCCAAAAGAGGCCTTCTCGGGCAACCATGGCCTGACGACCAACGAAGATCGCACCTGGGAAGACGCCTACCGCAACCGCTGGGCCCACGACAAGATCGTGCGCTCCACCCACGGTGTGAACTGCACGGGCAGCTGCTCCTGGAAGATCTACGTCAAGGGCGGCATCGTGACCTGGGAAACTCAGCAGACCGACTACCCGCGTACCCGTTGGGACATGCCCAACCACGAGCCGCGCGGCTGTGCCCGCGGCGCCTCCTACAGCTGGTACCTCTACAGCGCCAACCGGGTCAAGTACCCCATGGTGCGGGGTCGCCTCCTGGAGCGCTGGCGCGCGGCGCTCAAGGTCAGCAAGACACCGGTGGACGCCTGGGCGCTGATCCAGCAGGACGAGGCAGCCCGCCGTGACTACCAGCAAGTGCGCGGCATGGGCGGTTTTGTGCGCTCCAACTGGGACGAGGTCAACCAGCTGATTGCTGCGGCCAACGTCTACACCATCAAGCAGCACGGCGCCGACCGCGTGATCGGCTTCTCCCCCATCCCGGCCATGTCCATGGTCAGCTACGCTGCGGGCAGCCGCTACCTGTCGCTGATTGGCGGCGTGTGCATGAGCTTTTACGACTGGTACTGCGACCTGCCACCGGCCAGCCCGCAAATCTGGGGCGAGCAGACCGACGTGCCCGAGTCGGCCGACTGGTACAACAGCTCGTTCATCATCGCCTGGGGCTCCAACGTGCCACAGACGCGCACCCCCGACGCCCACTTCTTCACCGAGGTGCGCTACAAGGGCGCCAAGACGGTGGCCGTCACGCCCGACTACTCCGAGGTGGCCAAGCTCTCCGATCTCTGGCTGCACCCCAAGCAGGGCACCGATGCCGCGCTGGCCATGGCCATGGGCCATGTGGCGCTCAAGGAGTTCTATTTCCCCGACGGTGACAAGCCGCGCAGCAGCTACTTCGACAACTATGCGCGTCGCTACACCGACCTGCCGTTGCTGGTGATGCTCAAGGAGCACCAGCTGCCCGACGGCACCACTACCCTGGTGCCTGACCGCTACCTGCGCGCCAGCGACTTCAACGGCAAGATGGGTCAGAAGAGCAACCCCGAGTGGAAGACCATTGCGTTCGACACCGATGGCAAGGCGGTTCTGCCCAATGGCTCCATCGGTTTCCGCTGGGGCGAGGCCGGTCGCGAAGACGAAGGCAAGTGGAACCTGGAAGCCAAAGAGGCGCGCAGCAACGAAGAAGTCAAGCTCAAGCTATCGGTGATCGAAGACGGCGAGCAGGAGCATGAGGTGGTCGATGTGGCGCTGCCGTATTTCGGTGGTGTCGAAGCGCCCCACTTCCCAGCCAACGCCCAGACCGGCGACATCAACCACGTGAAGGTGCCAGCCGTGAAGCTGCGCCTGGGCAAGGCCGGCGATGAGCGGTACGCCATGGTGGCCACCGTGTTTGACCTGCAGGTGGCGCAATACGGTATCGACCGCGGTCTGGGCAGTGGTGCCAAGAACTTCGACGACAACGCCGCCTACACCCCGGCCTGGCAGGAAAGCATCACGGGTGTGCCGCGCGACCAGGTCATCACCGTGGCGCGCCAGTTTGCCGACAACGCCGACAAGACCCATGGCAAGTCCATGATCATCATCGGCGCGGCGATGAACCACTGGTACCACGCCGACATGAACTACCGCGGCGTGATCAACCTGTTGATGATGTGCGGTTGCATCGGCCAGAGCGGCGGTGGCTGGGCGCACTACGTGGGTCAGGAAAAACTGCGTCCGCAGACCGGCTGGACCGCGCTGGCCTTCGCGCTGGACTGGATCCGCCCACCGCGTCAGATGAACAGCACCAGCTTCTTTTACGCCCACACCGACCAGTGGCGCTACGAAAAGCTGGGTATGTCCGAAATCGTGTCGCCTACCTTGAGCGAAGCCGACAAGGCGGCCTTCGGCGGCCACATGATCGACTTCAACGTGCGCGCTGAACGCATGGGTTGGTTGCCCAGCGCGCCGCAGCTCAAGACCAACCCGATGCAGGTGGTGAAGGACGCCGCAGCGGCTGGCATGGAGCCCAAGGACTACGTGGTCAAGGCGTTGAAAGACGGAACGCTGTCGATGAGTTGCGAAGACCCGGATGCGCCGCAGAATTGGCCGCGCAACATGTTCGTGTGGCGCTCCAACCTTCTGGGCTCCAGCGGCAAGGGACACGAGTATTTCTGCAAGCACTTGCTGGGCACCGAAAACGGTGTCCAGGGCAAGGACCTCGGCAAAGACGACGCCAAGCCGACCGAAGTGGTGTGGCACAAGAGCGCGCCGCAAGGCAAGCTCGACCTGCTGGTCACGCTCGACTTTCGCATGAGCACCACCTGCATGTACTCCGACATCGTGTTACCCACAGCCAGCTGGTACGAGAAGAACGACCTCAACACCAGCGACATGCATCCCTTCATCCACCCGCTGTCTGCGGCGGTGGACCCGGTGTGGCAGAGCCGCTCCGACTGGGAGATCTACAAAGGCTTTGCCAAGGCCTTCAGCGAGGTCTGTGTTGGCCACTTGGGTGTGGAAAAGGAAGTGGTGCTGACCCCGCTGATGCACGACTCACCGGCCGAACTGGCCCAGCCCTTCGACGTGCAAGAGTGGAAAAAGGGCCAGTGCGAACTGATTCCGGGCAAGACAGCGCCACAGATCGCGGTGGTCGAGCGCGACTACCCGAACGTGTTCAAGCGCTTCACCGCGCTCGGCCCGCTGATGGACAAAATCGGCAACGGCGGCAAAGGCATTGGCTGGAAAACCGGCACCGAAGTCGAACAGCTCGGCCAGCTCAACGGTAAGACGCTGGAAGCTGGTGTCACGCAGGGCATGCCGAGGATCGTGACTGACATCGATGCCTGCGAAGTCATCCTGCAGCTCGCCCCCGAGACCAACGGTCATGTGGCCGTCAAGGCCTGGGAGGCCTTGAGCAAACAGACCGGGCGCGACCACACGCACCTGGCGATACACCGCGAAGATGAAAAGATCCGCTTCCGCGATATTCAGGCACAGCCGCGCAAGATCATCAGCTCGCCCACGTGGAGCGGTATCGAGTCTGAGACGGTGAGCTACAACGCCGGCTACACCAATGTGCATGAGCTGATCCCATGGCGCACCCTCACCGGTCGCCAGCAGTTCTATCAGGATCACCCATGGATGCGCGCTTATGGTGAGGGCTTCAGCAGCTACCGCCCGCCGGTGGACCTGAAGGCCACGTCGGGCATTCACAACATCAAGCCCAACGGCAACAAAGAGATCCAGCTGAACTTCATCACGCCGCACCAGAAGTGGGGCATTCACTCCACTTACAGCGACAACCTGATGATGCTCACGCTGAACCGGGGCGGCACGGTGGTCTGGCTCAGCGAAGACGACGCGAAGTCGGCGGACATTCAAGACAACGACTGGGTCGAGCTGTTCAACATCAACGGCGCGGTGGCGGCGCGCGCGGTGGTGAGCCAGCGCGTGAAAAACGGCATGGTGATGATGTACCACTCTCAGGAGAAGATCATCAACACCCCGGGCTCGGAGATCACCGGCGTGCGCGGCGGTATCCACAACTCGGTGACCCGCATCGTCACCAAACCGACCCACATGATCGGCGGCTACGCGCAGCTGTCCTATGGCTTCAACTACTACGGGACGATCGGCACCAACCGCGACGAGTTCGTGGTGGTTCGCAAGATGGACAAGGTGGACTGGCTCGACACACCAGCTGATGACCATCTGATCCGGGCCTATCAGGCACAGGGCGAGAACCCATGAGCCCGTTACCCAGCCCCGCCGCGCTTTGCGCGACCCACTCAAGGGTGCAACACCATCGGCCCGGCCAAGCCGGTTCCGTGGTTTTCGCTGAGTCAAACCCTTCGCGCCGAAACGTCGGCTGATTAGGACACATCATCATGAAAATACGCGCACAAATCGGCATGGTGCTCAACCTGGACAAGTGCATCGGTTGCCACACGTGTTCGGTCACTTGCAAGAATGTCTGGACCAGCCGGCCCGGCGTGGAATACGCCTGGTTCAACAACGTCGAGTCCAAGCCTGGCATCGGTTACCCCAAGGAATGGGAGAACCAGGACAAGTGGAAGGGCGGCTGGATTCGCAAGGCCGACGGCTCCATCGTGCCCAAGCAGGGTGGTAAATGGTCGCTGCTGATGAAGATCTTCAGCAACCCCAACCTGCCGCAGATCGACGACTACTACGAGCCCTTCACCTTCGACTACGACCACCTGCAGTCGGCGCCCGAAATGAAGCACGCGCCCACCGCGCGCCCACGCTCGCTGATTACCGGCAAGCGCATGGAGAAGATCGAATGGGGTCCGAACTGGGAAGAGATCCTGGGCGGCGAGTTCAGCAAGCGCAGCAAGGACGCCAACCTGGACGGTTTCGAGCAGGCCCAGAAAGACATGATGGGTCAGTTCGAAAACACCTTCATGATGTACCTGCCTCGCCTGTGCGAGCACTGCCTGAATCCGGCCTGTGTCGCCTCTTGCCCGTCGGGCTCGATCTACAAGCGCGAAGAAGACGGCATCGTGCTGATCGATCAGGACAAGTGCCGCGGCTGGCGCATGTGCGTGAGCGGCTGCCCCTACAAGAAGATCTACTACAACTGGAAGAGCGGTAAGGCCGAGAAGTGCACCTTCTGCTATCCGCGCATCGAGGCCGGCCAGCCGACCGTGTGCTCGGAGACCTGCGTCGGTCGCATCCGCTACCTCGGCGTGCTGTTGTACGACGCCGATCGCATTGCGGAAGCCGCCAGCACACCCAACGAGATCGACCTCTACCAGGCGCAGCTCGACATCTTCCTCGACCCCAACGACCCCAAAGTGATCGAGCAGGCGCGCATCGACGGCATCCCCGATGCCTGGATGGTGGCCGCTCGCCAGAGCCCGGTCTACAAGATGGCGGTGGAGTGGAAGGTGGCGCTGCCCCTGCACCCCGAGTACCGCACCCTGCCCATGGTCTGGTACGTGCCACCCCTTTCGCCTATCACGGCGGTGGCCAACACCGGTGCGCTGAGCAGCAACGGCGAAATCCCGGACGTGTCGCAGCTGCGTATCCCCGTGAAGTACCTGGCCAACCTGCTGACCGCCGGCGACACCGGTCCGGTCGTGCGCGCACTCGAACGCATGCTGGCCATGCGCGCCTACCAGCGTGCCAAGCATGTGGACGGAGTGATCAACCAGAACGTGCTGGAGCAAGTGGGTCTCTCCGCGGCCGAGGTCGAGGACATGTACCGCTACATGGCGATCGCCAACTACGAAGACCGTTTCGTGGTCCCCACGACCCACCGTGAATACGCGGAAAACACCTTCAACGTGCGCGGCGGTTGCGGCTTCACATTTGGCAACGGCTGCTCGGAAGGACAGACCGAAACCAGCCTGTTCGGCAGCGAAAAGAAGCGCACCATCCCTATCAAAGTGGAGTCATGACATGAGCCTGTTCACCACCACTCCCCCAGAGGCGCGATACACGCTGCGCGTGTTGGCCCACCTGCTGCGTTATCCCGATGCCGCGTTCCGTGCCCATATTCCCGAGATGCAGGCCGCGCTCAAAGCCGAGGCCGTGCTGGCACCCATGCGGCAGGCCGAGCTGCAGGCCCTGCTGCAACACCTGGCCAAATCGCCTGCGCTGGAGGTCGAGAGCGAGTACGTCGAACTGTTCGACCGCGGGCGGCGCACCGCGCTGCACCTGTTCGAACATGTGCACGGCGATTCGCGCGACCGCGGCCCGGCCATGATCGACCTGATCCAGACCTTTGAGAAGGGCGGCCTGTTCCTCGGCCCCGAAGAGCTGCCGGATCACCTGCCGGTGCTGCTGGAATTCGCCTCGACCCAGCCAGCTCGCGAGACGCGTGATTTTCTGGGCGAGGTCGCCCACATCGTGCGCAACATCTTCAGCGCCCTGCAGGGTCGCAACAGCCCCTACGCCAGTGTGCTGGCCGCCGTGCTGGAGCTGGCAGGCGAAAAGGCCGCCACGGTGGCGGTCGCGCCTGAGCCAACTATGGACGAGAGCTGGGCCGAGCCCGAGGTCTTCGGTGGCTGCTCCACCGAGGGCCAGGCCAGGCCCGGCCAGCCGCAATCCATCCAGATCGTCAGAAAGATCAACCACCCCACCCAAGGAGCGCAGGCATGACCACGCTGCACAACTTTTTCTTCAACGTCTATCCCTACATCTGCCTGGCGGTCTTTTTCATGGGCAGTCTGGCGCGCTTCGACCGCGATCAGTACACGTGGAAAAGCGACTCGTCGCAGCTGCTTCGCAAAGGCCAGCAGCGCTGGGGCAGCAACCTGTTCCACATCGGCATCCTGTTTCTGCTGGGTGGCCACTCGGTGGGTCTGCTCACGCCGCATTTCGTCTATGAAGCATTCATCACCGCGGAAACCAAGCAGCTGGTGGCGGTGACCGCCGGCGGCATCGCCGGGGTGGTGTGTTTCATTGGCCTGTCGCTGCTGCTGCACCGGCGCATCTTTGATGAGCGCATCCGCCTCACCAGCCACCGCACCGATCTGGGCATCCTGATCATCCTGTGGGTGCAGCTGGTGCTGGGCCTGGTCACCTTGCCCTACTCCTACGGCCATCAGGATGCGAGCGTGATGCTGGCCCTGTCTGACTGGGCGCAGCGCATCGTGACATTCCGGCCCGATGCCGCCGGCCTGGTCGCGATCGACTGGCCCTACAAGGTGCACCTGGTGCTGGGCATGACCATCTTCCTGCTCTTCCCCTTCTCGCGCCTGGTCCATGTCTGGAGCGGTTTCGGCACCCTGGCCTATGTGTTTCGCCCTTACCAGGTGGTGCGCAGCCGCAAGCTCGGCCTCACACCCAACGAGCCGCGCCAGCCCGGCGCCTGATCACTGGACCACCCAAGGACTCACCTCATGAACACCGCTTCAACCATGGGCTGCGGCAGCAGCACCTGCGCCTGCGCAGGCCTGACCAGCCCCAAGCTGGCCAGCGTCAACGGCATCACCCTGCACGAGCCCGGTGAGGAACTCGATGAGCAGACCCTGCGCGAGCGCGCTTTCACCGAACTGCTGCGCCAGGAGGCGTTGAAAACAGGGCGCTTGCCGCGCTTTGCTGGTCTGACCTACCGCGAACCCGATGACGCCCATCGCCAGATCATCGAGGTCATGGTGGACGAGGCCGTGACTTCGCCCGCCCCGACCGAAGACGAGTGCCGGCGCCACTACGAGGCGCAGAAAAACCGGCTGATCGTCGGCCAGGCGCTTCAGGTGCGGCACATCCTGTTTGCGGTGACGCCTGGTGTCAACGTGCATGCGCTCTCGCAGCACGCCGAGGCCGCACTGCTGGAGCTCTCGCGCAAGGACGTGGCGCCTGGGCGCTTCGAGCAGCTGGCCTCCGAGCTGTCCAACTGCCCGTCCAGCGCCCAGGGTGGTGATCTGGGCTGGCTGGCGCCGGAAGACTGCGCCCCCGAGCTGGCCAACGAGCTGTTTTTCCAGAGCGATTCGCGCTGGGGCATGGGGGTTCACCCGCGCCTGGTGCACACCCGCTTCGGCCTGCACATCATCGAGGTGCTGGGCCGGAAAAAGGGCACTTTGCCGCCTTATGAGCAGGTGCGCGAGCAGATCGCGGCTCGCCTGACGCTGCAGTCCAGAAGTACCGCGATGCGGCAGTACATGCAGCTGCTTGTGGGGCAGGCGCTGGTGGAGGGTGTGGAGCTGGAGGGAGCCGACACGCCGCTGGTGCAGTAGGCCCACCCCCGCACCGCACCTTCAGCGCGTCACCCCCCCCAAAGCGGGTAGCACCGGCGGAAAGATGGAGCCAGATCTTTGGCGCTCTGTGTTTGGCGCAATCATTTCATGCTGCACCTATTTGAATCGAAAGACTAGACATGGACACACTTCCGAAAAAAGACGAGCTCTTGCTTCGATTGCGCGATTTCCATTCGGACTATTTCCCTCTTCACCAGCAGCGCTTCGAGGATTCAGTCGCTCATCGGCAGCACCCTAAAACACTGTTCATCGGCTGCTCCGATTCACGTCTAGTGCCCTACTTGTTAATCGGTTCTGCACCTGGTGAGCTGTTCTTGGTCCGCAATGTGGGCGCGTTTGTTCCTCCCTACGACGGGTCCCATGGCCTGCATGGCACCATAGCGGCGATCGAGTTCGGCGCGCTGAGCCTCAAGGTAGAGCGCATCATTATTTGTGGTCACAGCCATTGTGACGCCATCATGACCGCCTATGACGGAGCCCCGGAGGAGGCTGTGGCGCTAAGGTCTTGGCTCAAACTGGTGGACGAGGCGTTGCTGCCAATGCAACCCGGGGCAGAAGTATTGAGGCGTACAGAGCAGCGTGCTGTGGTTTTGCAACTTGAACGGCTGATGGACTATCCATTTGTGAGACGCTCTGTTGAGGCAGGCCTGCTGTCGCTGCACGATTGGCACCATGTTATCGATGATGGAGAGGTTCACGTCTTCGATTCAAAAGATGGCACATTCGTGTCTGCATCGTTGGCTTCGCACAGTGGCACTGGTCCCTATCAGCCGTATGTTGAGCACGATGGAAGACTCAATGTCGAGTGAGTCGAACGTGGCTTTGCATCAGCGTCCTTCATCCTTTGAAATTGATGAAGCGTTCATTGATCGTTCGCGGGTGGTTGGCGATGTCATTCAGACGCGTCAGACCGTGCGACCCAAACGTTTGGCAAGACCTGCTCCGGATGCAATCCAACTTCACAACATTTTGACTGCAGCAGGAGCCGCGCCCGACCATGGTCAATTGCTGCCGTGGCGATTTGTCATCGTTCCAGAATCGCAGCGAGCAGAACTTGCAGATACGTTTGTGCAATCTTTGATCGAACGGGATCATTCGGCCACAAATGAACATGTGACCCGTGCACGCGAGAAGGCGTACCGATCACCATTGCTGATATTGGTGGTGGTGGATGTTCAGCGTGGCGATAGTGAGATTGACCTTTTTGAACGTACGCTTTCTGCGGGCTGCGCGGTGCAAAACATGCTGCTAATGGCGACCGCCTTGGGGTTTGGGTCGGCTCTCACCAGCGGTAAGGCGTTGAAAGCAGAAGCACTTAGAGAATTGTTTGGGCTTCAAGATGGTGAGCATGCCCTGTGCTTTATCAATATCGGAACGGTTACATCGCCCACCGTCAGGCGCCGCCGCCCAAGTTTGATCGACTATGTCAGTGTGCTTGGCAAAGCTGTGGACACCACTGAGACGCTGTTGTCCAAACTAACCACGAGGAACGAAATCCCATGAATATTTCCAGCTTTGATGACCTCTTGAGCGTTGCGCGCGCTCAAACACAACGTCAACGTCTGATGTTTGTCTTTGCCGCGATTGAGTTGCCGGATGACGCCAGCCCTGCTGAGCGTGCCGGATTCACCTGCGGCGAGGGCGGGGCGCTAGTTCCACAAATGTGCGTGGACAAGAGCCTTGATGAAGTTGGAAGTTTTCAGCAGTTCACGGATGAAGCTCGCGAAATGGGAAAAGAGTGGGGTATGCTTTTTGCGGCCGCCCTGTCGGGTAGTGCAGACCGCGAACCGACCAGCGAGGAAGCGACAAAGCCTCTCGAAAACATGATCGAGGCCATACGCCTCGGCCGGCCAGAAAATTTCGCCGTGTTCAACAGACAGGGCATCGCCGTACGTCTCGGTACTGAGTCGCTCTGATTATCAAGGAGGAGTGTGGGCTCAAGTTCCAACAGCCGCTTTGTTGGGAGGCTGGTCCACCCCGGAGGACCAACATCAAATGCTGGGCGAAAAATTTGCTCGAATGTCGCTATCTGGTGGGCATGCGCCAGTCGTTTCCAACTGGTATCGGCCAAGAAATCCTGATCTGTCAGTCGCGACCAAGGTCGCATCAAGGCTGACTGCAGCCGGTGGGATTTTTAGGGCGCAGTCAAAGCCGACGCCCGTGACCTGCCATTCCTTGCCGGACTGGCGAACGACAGCTTGACCCCCAGCAGCGGCCGCTCAACAGCGATGAGGCTTTCCATGTCGGTCGAGCGACTGCTACTAGCCAAGGCGACCGGCTCTTCGCGGCCCTATCCGGTCATTTGCGTATGCCGTTCGATTGACTGCTTCGCAGCCCTGACAAGCGGGATCGCCCTTAGCGGAGCCGCCGTTTCACTATCGCCTCCGTATCCTCGCGCCGGGCATCGTGCTCATACGTCCTCACCAAGCCCATGAGTAACTTTGACGCGACGTAAGGGTGGGAGTACTGGAGTGCCTCTGCCCAGCCTCGGTACTTGTCGGCAAGTTCGCGCTCTTGCGCACCGCCTTCTCCTCTCCAGTGGGCGCCGCGAGCGTTGAACTGGCCAGTGTGGACGCCTCGCATCATTGCCTCGGAATGGATTTCGTCGAGCACATCCCGAACGGGCTCGCAGGGCCACACTCCGTCTGTGCCCGTTGGCGCATGAGCGAGGAGTTCCCCAATGCTGACGTCCGCGACTTCGAGACGCCCCAGTCCCTCACAGGCGTCTCGCACGGCCTTTACCCAAGCACGCAGGCGTTCTGTCGCTAGATGTCCTTGTTCATCGCGCCCCGGGAGTGTTTCAATGCCACTCAAGAGCTTGTATCCCTGCTCAGCGAACTTAGGGATCTGTTCATCGGGCACCGAGAACTCAGCCGGGTCTGAGCCGCCGTCCTTTCTCTTGTATACATACACGATCGCCTGCACATAGAGCTCGGGATGGGCTGCAACGTACATCGCTAGATTGGGTATGCCGTACTTGCCACCACGCACGTGCGGCTTCGCAAGAGCATCGATATACAAGTACTCCAGCCCGGCTTTCTGGTCGAGTGTTAACGCCGTACTTTCGTTGATCCGCTCAAACGTTTCTTCGATGTAGTGCTGTTGGAGACGGAACTGACCTTCGGGCTCCTCACTGTCTTTCGCAATCGCGGTCATGAGGTTAAAGAGCAACTCAGGATCGAACTTTTCAAGGTTGAAATGGGCAGCGTGAAAGGCGGCCCGCGGTCGCTTCGCCGCAATCAAGCGGTCAAGCGCCTCCGCAGCCTCTTCTGCGTTCTCGCGAACCCAATCAGGAAACACCTCAGTCCAGTATGTCCGCTGAGTTTGCTCTCGCAGTGCATCGACGCGGAGCCACGTTGAACGCCGGAACGGCGCACTGAGTAGGACGCGCACGAAATCCTCTTCGGAAAGATCGGATGAGAGTCGATCTAGAAGGACCTCGCGCCCAAGTGGATCGCTGCAGCCGTTGATGAGACCGGCAATGAGCAAGCGCCGAGCGTTCGCCATGCTCGGGCGCTCGTGCGCCAGTGCGGCGCGGATCGCGTCACTAACAGCTTGCTGCTCTAGAACACGCTCCGCATACAGGTAGCCAACGACATAGTGCGCGTCCCCGAGATCTGCAAGTTCGGCGACGCCGTAAGGTCCACG
This sequence comes from Hydrogenophaga sp., assembly GCF_030373245.1. GTDB lineage: Bacteria > Pseudomonadota > Gammaproteobacteria > Burkholderiales > Burkholderiaceae_C > Hydrogenophaga. The sequence goes on along the minus strand of NZ_JAUCZF010000009.1, from coordinate 60,062 downwards.
CGCGTGATGCACCTCGCGAAGCGCGTCGGTCCTTAGTGCAGCCACCCTTTCATCGCGCTTCTGGTAGTCATACCTGTCATCCGCGAGTTCCTCGGCGGACTCTTCAACCCAGTGACTTCGAAACAACCACTCGTGCTTCTGCAGAAGATCGGTGGGTTCGAGTGCTTCTCGGGCTCGCTTTGCCGAGGCTGTGAGGACTACTAAGTCGTCATTGTTTGCTTGTTGCTTTGCGCGTCGGGTGAGCAGCCGCTTGCGAAGCTGTTCGCGGACGATTGCCTTGTCACTGTCCGACGCACTCGCGCTCCACCCATCAATGATCGTCCAGACGCGCTCACGATCTGCGGTTGCCAAGCTAGGAAGGCAGTTCACCAGGTCACAGGCCATGCTGGTGGTGTAACTATGTTTCCAGCCGAGTACCAACTCGACCATTTCGCGCACGAACTTGATGATCGGGCCCCAAGTAGGCAAGGGTTCGCCGTACCCGTGACCATCGTTCCGCCACTTGGGCTTGTGGCTATAGCTACCGTGCTGAGTCCGTGTACCTACTTGATTGACGCACAACTTCCAAGCGACCTCTGGGAAACGAACTGCAAGTCGCTGCATAACTCTGAGGCGTACGTCATGGCTGGCTGCCGTCTGCGGCATCCAAGACCGAAAGATTGCTTCGAGCGAGTTGATGGGTCGGTTCACCCAGTTGTCATCGATCTCAATCTGTGAGAGCTGAGCAAGGATGAAAGCTGCTCGCGGCATCGTCGCTGGGCTCCACGATAGCCCTTCAAGAGCCCAAAGAAGACCCGTACGCGGACACCTGCCTCCGAACAAGCCCGCGCCTGCCGGGCGCATAAGCCCGTATGTTTCCGGGCGAGCTTGCCGTAGGTCAGCCTCGATGATGTCTAGGAACTCCTCCGGGGCAGCCTCGGCGTACGCCGTGAGATCGTTGTCGTTCGCCTCCAGCAGGCGAGTGTTGAGCGGTGTGAGGAGATCTCGGACGAGCTTTCGCACCGCGACCTCACAGTCAAAGCCAAGACGATCGAAGAACAGGTGGTGTCCGTGAATTGAGAGCAGCACTAGCGTCTCAGCAATGCTTCCCCTGAGCGTTCCCGAGAACTCTCGCGACTTTCCGTGAATCGCGGCTGCCCACTGCTCTTCGTCAGGCAGATCGAGTTTCGGATCATCTTCACCGAGCACAATGTGTGCGACGGTGAAGAATCGCTCTAGGTCTGCTCGTGTCACTGCCCCTGCGATCGCGAACAGCGTGTCAATCTTTGATGCAACGCCGCGGTAGTGGCCTGCCGACCACATCGCAGGGTCATTGCCCTGCGCGAGCCGCTGACATGTCCGCTCAAGGGGCTCATACGGTACATCGCCGGCGAGAAGCGAGAGTACTGTCTGATCGGGGGGGCGGGTCGCGTTCCATGCGCCGACAAGAAGAAAGGGGACGAGCGATGACGCGGTCTGCGCATCTGATGCCCATTCTGGTAGCCTAACGCCGGGCGTCCTCGCAAGTCGACGCCGGAGGACCGTGAGTGAGCGTCCGGATTCGTTGTCGAGCCGATTTACTTCATCTCGCGTGTACCCAACCGCTTCGAGCGGAGCCTTGAAATGCTCGGAATTCAATGGTTCAAGTACGACATGAGGCTCGATGTTCGCCGCATTCCGAGGGTGCACAACGATGCACCTAACCGTCTGCGTTAGCGATGCGAGGTCGCGCTCGACGGCTCGACTGTGCACGACAGCGACAAATTGCGAGGTGCCCTGTGCCAGTTTCTTCGCGGTGCCGGGCTCGTCGAACACTAGCACGCGGTCACGGAGCTTGACGACCCTTGGGTCATCTACTGTCTCGAAGAAGTGCGCAACGAAGGCGAGTGCTTCGTCGGTCGAATCGGCCATTACCACGACCGGGTCACCAGAGTCTTGCGCAAGGCGTGCCAGCAGATTCTTCTTTGCTCCTTCGATTGCGTGCGAAAAAAGGGAACCCGGCAATGGGGGCTCCGCGACGTTGGCCCAGTCGGTCCAGCATTGCGGCAGTGTTCGGACACCTTGGGTATGGAGCCCCACTTCGTGCGCAAACCACACCTGCGCAGCGATCGACTGTTCGATCCACTGCTCCAGGTCGCTTGAGTCGTAGGCTCGAACGTCGCGCCACTCGCGTTTGCCTCGCTTCAGGACAGACCACTCGTTCTTGCCCGGCCAAGCTCGGGGCGTCACGAACACGAACGTGAGTGCAGCGCGATCCTCCTTGCTTGTCGCCTTCGTGCTCTTCGCATAGTCGCCCCCCGCCTTCGCCTTCGGGTCTTCGTTTGTTCCGAACTCCCAGCCCGATAAGCCGGCTGGAATCCACGGTGTCGCCTCATTGGCCTCAAGCCGGCCATCCCACCCAGGGCGCTCAGCATCGTCATTACCCGGGAAATCAATGCTCGTGATGCCACGTCCGGTTGAGTTCACCAGTGTCCGAAGAAGGACTGCAAAGCGGCTTCGCGCTGGGATGTTTCTAGAAGCCCATGCTTCGATGTCTCGCGCTTTGATACCGAGGAACGGAACTGCGTACGGAGTCACCCCCGCCGCGACGTTCGCGGTACTTGTGGTCGCCGCATCAAATACGGCTTGCATGTCCAGGAGCCTAGCCGCAGGGAGCCCGAACGCCGCTTCGATGCGAGTTGCCATTTCGGACGTAGTCGCAACATGCCCATTGAGGAAGTTGTTCAGCGCTGGGCGACCGATCCCCACGAGCTTTGCTGCACGGACGACGCTCAAGCCTCTGGGCTTCAGTACTTCTGTACGTACGAACTCGCCGGGGTGAATGGGCGATGGTTCATGCCTACCGGCGGCGTCGAACTCGGTGCGAGATGGCTTCCTCATTTGGATAGCGTAGCGTGTCGCGCTACACAGCACAAATCCAGAGCCATACATGGGGCGAAGCCGGACGTTACGTGCCAATCTCGAGCCGCCATTCCGCAATGTCTCCGCCAACAGCCGCTTCTGGCCGAGTCCGGATGTGCAAGGGGAAGCCGCAAGCCGACGTTGGCCGGGAGGGTCATCGTGTCGATGGTCCGCGCCTAGAAGGCACACGAGCTCACTCTGTCGGCCAGGAGCTGCCCTTGCTCAGCAGGTACCGCTGTCGCTCGAACGAAGGCCCCACTCGGTATTGATGACTCGCAAGTTCGGATAACAGCTCAAACCTACCAGGCCTATCAACGGGTACTGGACCCAAATCTTGGAAATGGCTCGTATGGATTTCAAATAGTAGGTTCGACGCGGTCGGAAGCTTTCGTGCGACCGGCAACTGAGCCTTGATTTAGCTTTGCCTCGATGTTCCTTACTGCTTGCCTAAGGTCAACCAAGATCAAAGCTGGACCTGTGAACATGGCCAAGACCAAGAAAGTGAAAACTGAAAAAACTAGGGCTCCCAGTAGCCGCCATCCGAGTTCGGGGGTGGCAACTGCACCGGCTGCACTTATGGCTGGAATCGTGACCAAATACCCCACAACCGCTGACGCGACAATCGTGATCCATAGAGCGGCCTCAACGAGCCAGACATAAGATGAGACGATTAGTCTAGTCAGCATATTTACTCCTGAGCATAAGATCGGGTGATTGCTTCGCAAGACCTACCGTTTGAGCTAACCGGCACATTGTGGTGAGACGGCATTTGACCCAGAATGAAATGGCGGGGCAAATAACGGTACGCCGCAATGTGTCCAATTGAGCTGATAGTTAGCCATCGGCTATTTGTCGTGCCCGAGTCATGACATCTTTAAAGATATCGTCGTATGAGACATCAAATATTTGATCTTGTACAATCAATTTGCCTTTAGCCTTTAGTCTGTTTAGCAGCTTTACTGCCAGCTCTTGTGATAGCGGTAAAGGTAGACGACCAGCATCATCTAATGTCGCCGCCAAACCTAACCCTGCAACATAGTCTGGCAATATCAGTGCTGGCTCTGCAATGTCAGTGGTAACGACGACCGACTCAGTGACCATTTCAAATCCGAACGCAGCCAAGCGCCTCTTCGGAATATTTTGTTCACTCCAAAATGAAGTGAAAACTTCAAGGTTCTCCTCACCTTCAACTTCCTGATCGCAAATGACATTGGTCTCGATCAATTGAAGCCCTTTCGCACTTACTATTCGCCTTCGTCTATCACTGCCAAGTGCATGGCCAGTTGCCGCTGCGCATGCTGAGCTAAGCAGAAGAAACTTCAGGATATTCGCCGGCTTTGCCCAACCCGCGATTTTCCTTGATGTTTTAATAATTGCTTCGTGAAATACAAGTGCGTCTTTTTCGAAACGTCTCCAAAAATCGGTGTCACGATCGACGCTTACTACTGCCACTGCAATTGCTTGCGATCCCAAAATATCTACTACGTGTTCAGCCGTATCGTAGTCACAAGACCCCCATTTCGGTAGTCCTCGCATTTCGAGACGAACCCCGTTTAGTTGGGTTGAATCGACGGTTACCGCTCCGCCTACGGTTCTTGGGCTTCCTGTCGTTGACAGCATTGCTCTTCCGGAAATGTCAGCGAGTATGCAGAGGCGGTTCATCCGATGGCTAACGTAATGTATCCCGCAGAACCTGCAGGATATTCTGGACGGTGAGGGATATTCTGGACACGTCAATCTCCCAAAAATGCAATCAGATCAAAGGGTTGGACGACCAAGACCTGATTTTTATACAGGTATAAGTAAACCACGAAACCCGGCACCCACTGCTACCCAGTGACCGCTTTGCCTTGGGTCCGTGTAGGACCGCTACGGGTCGGAACCGCCAGTCCAAGTGAAACAGAAGCGGTCGGTAAAGCTGCGCAAGCCATGTTGCGGAGGTCCTATTGACTGGAGTACCTCTCACAGCTGCCACTTGGCCCAACGTACTTCGCCAAACTGTACAGCCGCTTCGTGTGAACCAGCGTGAGCCTCCTTGGCTGCGTCCACCGACGGCTGTCGCTGCAAAGGCGAAATCGGAAACTTGAAGGTCGCTTCAGGCTGACTGCAGCCGGTCAGGTTTTGCAGCCCAATGACAGCCGCCGCCGGAACCTCCCATTCGTCAGCCTGCGAGGCGGCCGACCGCTGTACCTTCAGCAGCGGCCACTCAACAGCGATGGGCCACGCGAGGTGCCGAGCTTCTCCTACACGCCAAGGCGACCGGCTCTTCGCGACCCGTTGCAGACATCAGGCCATGTGGGTTGATAGCGGCCATCGCAGTTGTACTAGTCGGTAGGCTGGTTGGTGCCAGCCGGGAAGGCCAACGTAGACTCTTTAACGAATGGAGGAAGTGTTATCCGCCGCTTTGCGGGATAAATGACAAGTTGGGTCGCACAATGGATCTACACACGGGCACACGAACTAAGGAGGCGAAAAGTGGCTGACCAAGATGGACCGCGAAAGACAGCGCTGGCAATCATCGCTGCCTACCCCGATACCGACAGGCATCTGCTCCTGTACTGGGCACAGCAGGTGTTGGCCGTGCGGACTCTTCCTATTTCAGTCTCACGAAAGTTGCTGCGCATAGCGCGCATTACCAAAGAACTAGGAATCAGCAAGTCCCTGGTCACACACGTTGCGGCCGAGATCAAGAGGGTCGGTTGGACCGAGCGCAGCAAGCCTATGCGCGGTGTGATCGGAGGAGCGGGTATCGGTTTGCTCGCGTCGGTAGCTTCGCCGATGGCGGGTGTTGCAGCTTTCGGCGGAGCTATTGCCGTACCAGTCATCCTTCTTGGCGCTGGAGCAGGCGCAGTACTCATGGCGCTGGTGGATGAACTCGACAAGAAGGAATGAGCGTGCTCCGGCCTGCTGAGGACTACAAGGAGCTATCCACGTTCTCTGAGGCTGCTGAAGCCGCCAAGCAGGCGTCAGCTGCGCTTTGCGAAGAAGTGGCGGTCAAGCCTTCGGCTCACGGATGGCTGGTGTTGCTTCCTCCCGGTGGACGCTATGAACTTAGTCGAATAGCAGCATCAACAGACTTGCCAGCACCCTATGTGCCGGACCTCGAGACATTGACATCAGAGTTCTCAAGTGATCAAGACGACTATCACTCACCGCTCAGATGAAGATGGATGGTTCTACGAAGACTGAGCGACTCATCGCCAGTGCGCCCTCTCGCCCCGCATCACCTCGAACGTTGAGCGACCGCTTCACCGGCTCGACCTGGAGCGGATCTGCGCGCGGGTTGCAACCGCAATTTGCGATTGCATACTTGAGCAAACTAAATTAGGGTTTTTCCTTTGAAATTACCTCCCGATCTGTCACCAATCGATGCGTGACTGAATAAAATCAGTCCATGCCTCCCAGCCGCCATGAAAGCACCCATACGGTCCTTCGCACGGGATCCCAGGCGCTTGCTGACTTCAGAAGCAATGGCCAAGTGATCTCAAGATCGGCGCGCTCCAGAGGCTTCAACCCGCGCCTCGTTTATCAGGTGTTGACTAGAAACTGGATATGCCTACGCGGCGAGTCCTTTGAGATTGCAAAAGCCCTAGGTATGAAGTACCCCGATACCTTCATGCCGTCTGGTGGGTGCACGTGGCCCACAAGAACAGAAGCCGCAACGACTGCAATCGCGCGGCTTTGTCTCTCTGCCTGCATTGAGCAAGTTTCGGTATCACAAGCGCGATGTTCCTATCTCCATGGGAGATGGGTCAAGGCTTGCTCTGTGCATTCTTGTAGACAACTCAACAGCGTAGATCTGCCAAGCCGTGCAGATCACGCAATGCACAGGGGACCCCATGTCCGACCCGGAGTACTTCTGTCGTCGTGGTGATTCGCCCGATGTGAATTCAGTCTACGTTTCTCAACTTGCCGACTCACTCTTTCGATCACCCTCGCGCTTCGAAAACACGACAACAATCGGGCCTTGGTGGAGACGACCGCTTTGCTCTCGCCGGGGTTGCAGTGTTTGCTGGATCGCGACAGCGGCACATTGCACCCCGAACTATCGGCCAACTACACACGGTCCTCAAGAGGTCCTCCCGACATCTCGTCATGGGAGATTTGCATGGCGGGAGTGATGACGGAGAAGAAGCTGGCCAAGGCGATCGCGGAGGGATACGGATCAGGGCGCGACGAGCGCTACCAATCGTGGATTCGAATACGCAGGAACTTGCATTCACCGGTCTCCAACCTGCATTCGCTTTGTGTACCTTTGTACCATCGTCCCTTGCAGCTGCTATCGGGCTTGGAGTTCGGTGCCGCCAATGTCGCGCTTTGGCTCGGCGCTGCCGAGATTCGGGAACAGCACCCACTATGGCCTTTTACACACGACCACCCCGCAAAAGGCCGACACCCTGATCTTGATCGCAGCCTTGGGCGGGCGCCAGGGTTGCTTGAGATTGCCAAACACGGCGGGATAGATCATGGGGTCTACCCCGGGACGCAGATTCCCTTCGTGGCGACGATCGACTTCACTCTAAGCATCCCACCTTGGCATCGCGCCCCTTTGGTTCACTGGAGCTGTAAACCAAGGGCGCTTCTGGACTCAGCACACAACCGCTCGCGCATGCAAGAGCGCATTCAAATGGAACGCCTATACAGTGCGGCCGTCGGCGCGTCCCATGTGCTTATCGACGGCACGCAGTTCACCTCACTGCTCGTATCGAACCTCGACTGGCTCCGACCCTTGCGTAGCGAGCTACAGACCTTGAGCAGAGCACGCCTACAGGACTTTGGGGGATATCTGATGGAGGAGGCAGAGACCGATTCACTCGGTCATGCAGTGGATCACGCTGGTCGCTTGGTCCGATTGAATTCAGATGGCGCGAACCGCCACTTTCGCGCAGCGGCTTGGCTCGGGATCATTGACATCGATCCATCCAGTCATATCGTGATGAGCAAGCCGCTCAAAAGGGACTCCGCAGGACTAAGGCTGCGCTTACAAAGAGAGCTACTTGGAGAACCGAGATGACCAAACAGCTGGTAGGAAAGGTGCTGCGTTATCACACCGTGCAAGGCTACGTCGATAGTGCCCGTATCGTGCATCAAAGTCGTGACGGCCACTACGTATGGATCGTCCCGTTGCCTGGTGACAATCCAAAAGGCAAAGGCGGCAAGGTGTTTCACATCAAAGCACCGCGCCGCCGTGTAACCGCTGAGATCGAAGATCAGGAAGATAGGTGCACGCTCTCGCTGGTGGAGTTCGTGCCACCAACATCTTGGCTTCTCCCCGATCATGAGCTCGAAGAAGGCGCTACAGCCTCAGACCTGGGCCGAACAGTACGCAAGAACCTGGCGCGTTGGTTCCAGCAACGAGAAGAGCAGAAGTCATGGATTGAACCCATCCTGGATGAGGTTGGCCCACGCGAGCTCCTGGAATGCGGCCGTCTCAATGAATTGGTGCGTGCGCGAGCCAAGGCCCTTGGCCACAAGGGAAATCAGAAGGTTGCCCGTGCCATGCGCCTTTACTTGTTGGGATGTGGAAATCCCAACGCGCTGTTGCCCGCGTGGGGGAACAGCGGCGCAAGAGGACAGTCGAAGTTCGCCTCCAAAAAGGCAGGGCGCCCGCGTCGAGAAGTGGCGCGAGGAAATTCGCTCGATACGGGTTTCATCTGCACAAAAGAAGATCGACAAAAGCTCACTGACGGTTGGCGCAAGTACAAGAAGCGACGAGACTCGGTGTACGACGCCTACCTACTTACTTGCAACGAGTACTGGCCTGGTGAATGCAGGGTCAAATCGAAATCCGGAGTCGTCGCAACTCTCCTTCCTCCGAATGAGAGACCTACGCTCGCGCAGTTTAAGTGGGCCGCCAAGGTGTCCGCCCTGTCGGCGTCCAGGGTGAACATGGGCGAACGCGTCCACGAATTGAGCAGGCGCGCCTTGCGAGGACTCGCCACCGATGGCGTCGTAGCAGTCGGTCAGCTGGGACTGATAGACAGCACGAGCGAGGATCAGACGCCGGTTTCATCCATATCCAGATTGAAGGTCCTGCCCTCGTCGTGGCGCTCTGTGCTCCTGGAAGTGAAAACGGGATACATCCTGGGCCTTCATTGCGGATTCGAGTGTCCAAGCGCCCTCACTTCCTTGCTCTGCATTCTCAGCAGTGCCTCATCAAAGGTCGAGCTGTGCGCGCGATATGGAGTCGTCATTGAAGAAGATGAATGGCACCACCGCATGTGCAAACGCATCCGCGGGGACAACGGAGAGACCAAGAACGAACTAAACCTTAAAACCATGTGCGCCTCGGAAGTCTCCTTGGAGTTTGTTCGCTCCTACCGGGGAGACCTCAAGGGACAGGTCGAAGGGAGCCATCACAGCGTGCATCGTAGAGCCGATCACAAGAGCGCAGGTTCGACCAAAGGGGAGCAGCGAAAGCGTGGCGAAGTGCGTCGAGAAGATGACGCCTGTAGAACGCTCGGGGAGAACATGAAGTTCGTCATAAAAGCCATCCTCCGACACAACAACGAAGAGCCGGTAGAAGACCTGCTCACATTGGACATGCGGAGAGATGGGGTCAAGCCAACGCGCAAGGAAGTCTATGAGTGGTACCTGAAAAACGGCTACGTTGCCAGCGAACCGTGGAACCTCGACTTGCTGCGCGCGCAATGTCTTCCCCGTCTTGCAGCCAAGATCCACAGAGATGGGATCCACATATTTGATCCGCTTGATGCGACCCGACTGATACCCAATCTTAGGTACGCGAGTGATTGGTTGTTTGAGTCCGGTCTGTGCGAGAAGGCCGGTCGGTCCAGTATCGATTGCGAAGTTCAGCTGGATCCAAACGACCTTAGCCACTGCTATTTTCTGTATGACGGCCTCAAGCGGCTTGAGCGAAAAACATCAGACCCCCTTGCCAACGAAATCTCGCTGTGCGAGCACCTTGAGATGACTTACGACGACAAGGAGAGGGCGGAGTCTACTCGCGCAGACTGTGAATCCAATGATGCTGCCACTTTGGTAGCCAACAGAAAGATGAACAAGGAGGCGCGTGCTGCCAAGCGGGCAGAACAGGCCTCTGAAAAGAATTGCTCCTCAGAAGCGAACAAGAAGGGCTACGGCAAACGGCAAAACAAACGGGACGAGCTCAAGATAGAACAACTCAGGAAACTGGGCTTGCCTCTCGAACGAGAGCTGCAACACAGCGACAAGATTATCGCAAGTGAAATGGCGGCTCCATGCGCGTCACCTTCCCTCACAGCGACTGAAGCGCTGATGCAAAAGCTTCGGCAAGCCAGGGAGGCTCAATGAACGAAACGATGGACCTTTTCGCTTGGGATGTAGGTAATCCTCTCCTTGTCAAATTACCTGAGGAGAAGAGCTTTCTGGAATGGGGAGCCAGCCTTCGCTACGACCCCAGAGAGAAGTGGCGAAGAAGCCGCCAGGTTCCCAGAGAGAGTCATTTCCACACCATTGAGGAAGTAAACATACCCACTGAACGCTCGATCAGATTCTCACTATCGGCCTATTCCATGCTCTTGGTTTCGCTGCGTCGCCGAGATCCCAGGCTGCCACAGAACCGACGGCGCATTTACGAGCTTGCAGAGTTGAACCGGGAGAGGCTTGGAAAAGAGTTGGAGTCGATGGTGTGGTTTTCGGATGGCGCGACGGGCCTGATCCTTCAAGGGCCAACAGGCTGCTCGAAGTCTCACTCGCTCGATGCATTTCTTCGCTTACTTCCACAAGTCGTTGAACACGGGCCCAACCCGGACTGTGGATGGATGGCGCTCAAACAGCTCGTCTATCTGAAGATTCCAATGCCGCCTGATGCGAGTCGCAGCACCTTGCTATACACGATGGTCAAGGAGATTGATCGCTTGCTAGAGACAAGCTATGCAGCTGACGTCGCCAAAAGAAAAACTGTGGGGGAAAAGATAGTTGACGTGCTCCAGATTCTCATGGTCCACCGGTGTGGAATGCTCATCCTGGAGGAGGTCCAGGTTCGCAACGTGGCACCTGTTGTTCTGGGCTCGGATTTCGTCGCACTTTTTCTGCGCATCTTGAACTGCGGCATCCCGTTGGTTCTGGTTGGAAACCCTATCGCCTTTGGGCACGTACTTGATTTCTCGCAGGACCTGCGTCGACTGACATCGGCTGGCATGTTCAACTTCGGTCCCGTTTTCGATGAAGAAGATCCTGAGTGGAAGAGCGACCTTGTGCCAGGAATATGGAGCTGGACCTTGCTTCCAAAGGAGGATGAATACATCCCCGACTTGGAGAGTCTTCTCTATCAGCGCACAGGCGGTGCTCATGACTTTCTCGTTAAGTACAGAAGAGAGAGTCTCATCGAGGCGCACCGGTCTGGCGCTGACAGCGTTTCACTGGCTCACATGAACGCAGCCTTCTATTCCCCCTCAATGATTGGCCTGCACAAGCTCATTGCTTGCTACGTCAACAAGGACGACGCTTTGCTCAGCTCGATCAGCGATCAACCAGTTGGCTATCTGGCAGACATGTGGGCTCGTGAACGAGCGAGAAGGGTCGCTACAGCCGATCAAAAAAGAAATCAAACACCATAAGGGCAAGACAATGAGCGGCGTCCGTCAGATCCAACGCCCATGCCGCTTGCCGTTTGTTGACGCTTGGCTGGAAGACGAGTCCCTATATTCATGGTGTAGTAGACACCATAGGTTGACACCACATGTGACGAGATCGACAGGGATGGCACTGTTCGGAGTGCCTAGTGCCGCAAAGAGCAAGTACACCATCGCAAACCTCCCTTACTTTGAGAAAGTGACGGACGGCCGACTTGGAACCAGTCACGAGATATTGCGCACCCGGACACCGATGGGGGCGTATATGTCGCTGATTGAGCGATCGTCAAATTGGCGCGAGTCGGGTAGGCTGCCCTTTTCAAGATGGGCCGGGATGAAGATTGGGGCGCTTTGCTCGCTCAGATACTGCGAGGCCTGTCATCGCCAACACAGAAGCATGTTTGGCACGGGCCTTTGGCGTATGGCGCATCAACTACCCGGTGTAGCTGTCTGCGGAGAGCACTTTGTCGGCTTGCGTGAAGTGACGCATCATGGCCAGACTTGGGTACTTCCTGGCGACTGCCCTGACACAGGTTTGCATGTCACGAAATCACGAGAGCTGGAAGTACTGACGGGAGTGGCAACCGCAGCGACATTGATTTTCCAAAGTGCCCACCTCGACGTCGAGTTTCTCAAGGTGCGCGCCACGGCCGTCTTGTGTGATGTGTATGGAGCCATTGATGCGAAGCACCTAGATCCTGTCAGAGTGCAGAAGGACTGGGAGTCATCGAATTTAGCGGGTTGGCTAAACAGAGAGGCGCCACGCTTGATTTGCTGTGCCCGTGGATGGATATTGGACATGCTGCGAGGACGAAGCTCTGTCAGCAACCCGATGCGCTGGGCTCTCCTGGCTGGCTACTTGAAAGAGCTCGGCTTTGCGGCCCCCGACACTTTGTTCTCACCTCCCGAGGAACTCGCAGGACAGATGGACTTCTGGGACGACATCGAGCAAATCCCCCCAAAGGTGGTCCAAGCGTTTGTTTGTTCCGGAAGCTGCATCGAGGTCGCGCATCGACTCGGAGTTGCTGCCATAACTGTGCGGCGGTGGAAACGAAGAAGGCCGGCTCTAGCGTTACTTTGCAAGAGCTGGACTCGTGCCTCCTCAACGCCACCGGCGCAAATAGTCAAAGCGCTCGAGACACCAGGTGACCGCTCGCAAATGTCTTGCATCTCTCCTGCATCTCCGACCTAGCAGTACGCGCACCAGCATGGTTCCCTTCGCCCCACCGGGAGTTTGCATAGGCTCCATCAGTCACATCATGCGCCTGCTAAGTGTCGGCCGATACTCTGAGCAAGTACGACGCGACACGTCTGTGCGCATGGCGCTCGGTCAACATGCGACCCGTGTGGCAGCGAGCGTTAGAGCTTGCTTTCCCGTAGATGCAATTCTGAAGGATCATTCAGTAGCGCCCTTGATTTGCGCTCTGCTTGATCATGAGACGGTGTCCGATCTGTCCACGCGAATTCGTTCCGGTGCTCCATACGAAAATCTTAAGAAGTACGTCGGCAGAGGCACCATAGTTGCGCGGTGCATCCGACGCTGTCCTATTTGTGTGGTGGAGGATGAGGCCAAGTACGGAGTCGCGTTTTGGCGCGTTGCGCATCAACTTTTCCCCATCCACTACTGCTCCAAGCACCACGTCATCCTGGAAGAGATGTGTGGCAACTGCGGTATGCCATACGCCGTGCGATCGACTGCTGCCCGAACGTCGCTCGTGCGCTGTAGTCGTTGCGGATCTTCCACAGGTATGGCCCCACCCGATTGGTCAAAGAAGCGGCCTGCGGCATATCAATCCTTCGAGTCTCTTGTGGAAAGGTCTCTGCGCGGTGAAACACAAGAGCTGCGACCACCCAATCGGCTCGCGATCATAACGGCGGCCGTCAAATCCTCCGATGGCTCAATCGCCCAACTAATCGATCTGTTCTGCAGGTGGTGGGACGTCGACCGACCAGAAGAGCTGCGTAGCTGGTTTGGAGCTTCGGTTACGCAAGAGATCCTGAGCGAAATTCTTCTCGGGCGCAGATGGGTTGATCCGCCCTTTGCCGTGATTGCAGTGATTTCGTTCGCACAAGAGTGGTTGCGTCAGAGGAACACTGAAGTTCAAGAACCGCTGCAATTTTCAGCGGCAACCCTCTGCGGGGAATCAGGCCTTGATACCGACGTTGAGTCGCAGCTTTTGGAGCGTGCAACGGTGGCCGGCATCCCCGAGTGGCAAGCCCTACAAATTGCCGCCGGAAATGCTATCAGGGTGCAAGGGATACGCCGAGCTGAAGGTATTGACATACGGCGCTTCCTTGACTCCCTTCCGCAAGCGTTGCGCGAAGCGGTTGCCGAGCGACACGCGCTTGCACGAGCAAAACGGAAAAGCTCAGTGCCTGGGGAGTTCGATGCAGACAGATGGACACTAGTGAAACACCGTCGTGCCGCTGTTCTAGATCTGCTTAGCTCGGGTTCAATGACAAGAAATGAGCTGTGGCGAAATCATGGTTCATTGATGACTTGGGTCACTCGCCATGACAGGACCTGGCTACAAGCACATCTTCCTGATCGACTGTTCCGCCCGCATCTTTGGAAAGACAAAGAGGTAGCCCGGGCGGAGTTCTTGTCGACCATCGATGCACTTTTGGCTCGCTGCCCGAGTGCGGGCCTCATGGACTTGATTCGTTCAAACGTGCAGCTTCATGCCTTCCTAGAGCGCCACGATCCTGCATGGCTTAAGACCCAGAAGGAGACATTCAACCAGACTAACGGTACGAAAAGGCGTCTCAATAACGTATCACAACGACGTACCGAGTTTCTTGCAGCTGTGCACGATCCCTCTCTAGCGTCAACCGCGCTTTCTTTACGCGCACCAGCTGCACATGCTTGGCTTAGGCTTAACGACCGAGCATGGTTGAGAGAACAGACACGACATATTGAGGAGCAGAAGCAAGATCAAAAGACTCGGGAGAAGCGTGATGCCGTCATCCACTACATTGAACAGGGCATTCGAAGTCGCGGAGATTTTGCAAAAGCCCACTGGGGTCTGTACTACTGGATGTTGAAGAACGACCGGAAGTGGTTCGATACAAATCTACCCTCGTCGCAGGCGTTCGTTCGTAAGCGTGCGGTCATCCCACCCTTGAGGGCGGCGGCGTAAGCGGCAACGATGGTGTCCACCAAACGAGATAGGTGGACACCATGACCGAAGCCAAGACCAAGACCCGTCGGCGGCACAGCGCCGAGCGTGAGCAGCAGATCCTGGCCGAGTGCACCAGCCCGACGCCTCGGTGGCCAGCGTGGCGCTCTCGCACGGCATCAACGCCAACGTCGTGCATAAGTGCCGCCGCCTGGCCCATGCCCCCAGCACAGATGTGCAAGTCCCGACCTTCGTGCCTGTGGCGCTGCCTGCACCCAACTGCGTACCGGCCCCAGACATCCGCATAGAGCTTCGCCGTGGCGCCACCAGCGTGTCGCTGACCTGGCCGGTTTCGGCCGCCGAGCACTGCGCGGCCTGGATGCGGGACTTGCTCAAGTGATCCGCATCGACGCCCTGTGGCTGGCTACCGAGCCGCTGGACATGCGTGCCGGCACAGACACCGCGCTGGCCCGCGTGGTGGCCGTCTTCGGTGCTGCACGCCCGCACACGCCTACCTGTTTGCCAACCGGCGGGCCAACCGCATGAAGGTGCTGGTGCACGACGGCATTGGGGTGTGGCTGGCGGCGCGCCGCCTGAACAGCGGCAAGTTCGTCTGGCCGCGTGAGGGCGTCGCCTCGGCTGGCTCAGTCGCCCACAGTTCGATGCACTGGTGCTGGGCCTGCCCTGGCAGCACCTGGGCAATGGTGGCGTCATTACCGTGCTCTGAATCTGATCGCAGACATGCTGCCTGCCAATCGGTGCTAACGCGACAGTACCCATCGAAGCTGATGTTCTCAGGTAAAGGCTACTACGCGGTCTTCAGCCCCGCAAGCACAGCTTGAAAGCTCAAAACACCTGTTCAATCTTTGTTAGAGAGCTTGAAAACATCCGAGCTTCGTTGAATCTTTGCAGCGAACGAACGATCAACCAACAGCACCGAAAGCCACGTCTGCCGACGTCGATCGTTCAGTCTTTGTTAGCAAGAAACAGGCATCCGGACCGCCGAACTGTAACCCAGCCACCGGCCTTCCCGGCCACCGAGCGCCTCAGGCGGCGCGCGCCATCGGCCAGTCGTTCATCGGGCGCAGCATCTGACGCTGCAATCCCCAATGTTCTACAACGGCGTTGAGCACCAGGGACTCACCGTCCGCCACCTCGCCATCGGCCTCGGCGATCTGCACGCAGATCTGCAGCACGCGCTGGCGCAAGACAGGCTGGGTGATCTGCGCCATGAGCTGAGTCACCTCACGCTCGTCCAGCGGACAGTCGTGAGACCAGGCAGAGGGCGGGCTGCTGAGTGCTTCACGGCAGAAATCGCGCATCACATCGAACATCTCGTCGCGCGCGAGGTCGAGCTGTTCGTGCACGTTCATGCTGTCGAGCAGCGCGAGTTCATCGTGACCGATCTCGCCGTCTGCCACCAGAGCCAATGCCACCACCTGCGCGGCAGCTTGCGGGCTGTTGATCTCAAAGCTCTGCATGAATGTCTCCTGAAAAGTCCTCACCAGGGAGGACGGTCTGCACATGACGAGGCGGGCCATGTTTGCTCGCTGCGCCGCGGATCGCTTAGCGCTTTGCACCTTAGGTGCCCCCCAGGAGCCAGCCAAGCAGGCAGACGCGAAAAGTGACATCGAAAAACCGGGATCGATGTGCTTTCATCGCCCTGGAAAACAAGAGATTGACGAAATATTTATGCAGTCTTTTTCGATGTGTAAATTCGCAATTGGCTGCTTTTTAAAGAACATGGTGTCGCGCACATTGCATCTTCCGAGACACAACCTGGAGTTCACATGGACATGCATTTCCGCTCCCCCGATCCTGAAGGCGCACTCTGGCATCAGCGCTCCCTGGCGCGCATGCGCCGGGCGCTTCGCCGTTTGCACGGCTCTGTGGCGCAGGTGCGCGTTCAGCTGGAGGACATCAACGGGCCCGATGGCGGCGTGGACAAACGCTGCCGGGTCGAAGTCGCGGTGCCTGGTCAAGAGCCAGTGGCCGTGACAGCCACCGCGCGTTCGTGGCAGGCCTCCATCGAAGCCGCTGCCACGGTGCTGCGCCAGCGCCTGATCAGTCGCAGCGCACGGGCGGAGAACACTTCACCCATCACGGCGCGTCAACGCTCAGACAGGGCCAAACGCGCACCGTTGCACCTTCAGCCAGCAGGCTGATCGCGTCGGAAACGGCAGCGCTTCGCCATGGATATCGCTCTCTGGATGCTTGCGGGTGCCAGCGTTCTGCTCGGCCTGGCCGGGCTGGTGCTGCCGCTGCTGCCGGGTACGCCATTGCTGCTGGGTGGTTTGTGGCTGGCCGCCTGGCTGGGTGACTACACGCAGGTGAGCGTCTCGGTTTTGCTGGTGCTGGCGCTGATGGCGGCACTGGCCTGGCCAGTGGACTACCTCGCGGCGTTGATCGGGGTGAGGCGCGCAGGCGCGAGCGGGCAGGCTGTGGCTGGCGCGGGCGCCGGGGCGGTGCTGGGTCTGTTCGGGGGGCTCCCCGGCCTGCTGCTGGGGCCGATTGCGGGCGCCATGACCGGCGAATGGGTGGCCAAGCGCGACCGTGCTCAAGCCGCCCGCGCGGGTCTCGCGGCCGGCCTGGGCTTCCTGATCGCGGCGGTGGTGAAGCTCGGGATCGGTCTGTCCATGGTGCTGGTGTTTGGCGTGGCGTACCTGGTCTGAACTGCTGAGCGCTTTCTTCGCCGGGGCGCGCCCACGTCGAGACATCAACCGCGCCGCAACACCTCAGCCTCGGGCCGCTGCAGCAACGCCTTGAGCCAGGGCGGCTCGAAATGGCGCTGCACCGTGATGGCATAAAAACTCTCTTGAAGGTCGGGCACCACCGCGTATTCGACCAGCGCCCCGCTCTTCAGTTCGTCCTGAACCACCACCGTGGGCAACAGGGCCACACCACCCGAGTCCCGTGCCAGCAGGCGCAACAGCGCCATGTCATCCACCTCTGCGCGCAGCGTGTAGCGAATACCAAGCTGATCACACAACAGATCAAAGCTGGCTCGGATGTCGCTCGCTGGGCCGGGCAACAGCAGCGGAACCGATGCCAGGTCGGCGGGAAACCGGAAGGCGCGGCGGCTCTTGCGCGGCGGCCCGACCAGGCTGATGGGCTGACGCGCGATGCGTCGGCAGCGCCAGGGGTCGTCGGCGCTGCTGTGCACCCGCTGGTTGGACAGCACGATATCCAGCGTGTGCACCCGCAAGCGCGACAGCAGTTCGGAGAGGCTGCCTGACTGCAGCACCAGCTCGACATCGCTGCGAGCCAGGAGAGGTGTCAGAAAGTTCTCCTGGAAGTTGCGCGACAGCGTGGCGACCGCGCCGATGCGCATCACCTCGCGCTCCAGGCGGCGTCCGTCGCGAAGCAGCGCCATGAGCTCGGTGCCAGAGGTGAAGATGGATTCGGCGTAGCTCAGTGCAAGCTGGCCAGCAGCGGTCAGCACGAGTGCACGACCATGGCGTTCGAACAGCGCCTGGCCGAGCTGATCTTCGAGCTGCTTGATCTGGGTCGAGAGCGCCGATTGCGACACGTGAAGGCGCGCGGCGGCGCGGGTGAGGTTGCCTTCCTTGGCAACCGCCCAGAAGTAGTGAAGGTGGTGGTAGTTGAGGCGTTGCACGGCTTGATCGTTCTTTATTAAAGAACATTTTGTCAACAACAATGAATTTTACGGAAAGCAAGAACCTGGGCACAGTCTGGCTGTTGCGTTTTCTTGCCTGCCCAGTGGGCCGACTGCCCCGCCTGCAGGCATCCACCACCAAGCTGCCCACCATGACCTCAGATATTCTGCCGACGCTGCCCATCTCACAGGCTTTTCTGCTGCTGGCCCCGATTGCCACGCTGATGCTGGCGGCCCTTGTAGCGAACCGCCGTGCGTCACCCGCCTGGAGCCTGGCGCGCGGCGCCAGCTCGGCCGCGCTGCTGCTCAGCCTGGCCAATGCGCTGATGTTGCTGTTTGCACCAGCCGGGCAGGCCTGGGGCCTGCGCATCGACGCTATCGGTGCCACCGTGCTGCTGCTCGTGAGCTTTGTCGGCTGGTGCATCGTGCGCTACTCGCAGACCTACCTGAACGCCGAGCGCGGCGAAGCGCGTTACGTGGCCTGGCTGCTGGCCACGCTGGCCGCGGTGCAGGTGGTCGTCACCAGCAACCATCTGCTGCTGGCCCTGGCCTGGCTGGCAACCAGCTTCGCCCTGCACCGCCTGCTCACCTTTTTTGCAGCACGGCCCGCTGCCCAGGTGGCGGCCCACAAGAAGTTCATCGTTGGTCGGGCGGCCGATGCGTGCATGTTGGCCGCCGCCGGCCTGCTGTATGCCGCCTTTGGCACCCTGCAGATCGACCAGTTGCTGCGAGCCGCCACCCAGGCCCCGACACTGCCGGTGACCGCGCAGATCGCCACGCTGTTGGTGGTGGTCGCGGTGCTGCTCAAGACCGCCCAGCTGCCGTTTCACGGCTGGTTGATCCAGGTGATGGAGGCACCGACACCGGTGTCCGCCCTGCTGCACGCTGGCGTGGTCAACCTGGGCGGCTATGTGCTGATCCGGCTCTCGCCGCTGGTCGCCGAGATGCCGCTGGCCATGGGCTTGATGGTGCTCGCTGGCACGCTCACCGCGGTAGTCGCCGCGCTGGTGATGACCACGCGCATCAGCATCAAGGTGATGCTGGCCTGGTCCACCACTGCGCAAATGGGGTTCATGGTGATGCAGTGTGGTCTGGGACTGTGGGAGATGGCGCTGCTGCACCTGGTCGCGCACTCGCTCTACAAAGCCCACTGCTTCCTGGCTGCGGGTGGCACCGTGCGCCAGAACCAGGTGCGCCAGCTGGCGCCCGCCGGCGTACCGCCCAGCGCCTCAAACTTGTTGTTGGGCGCATTCGCCAGCTTCGTGATGACAGGAGCTGCGGCGCTCGCCTTGCAGGCCGGGGGCGTGCAAGGCACCGAAACTCCTGCCCTCTGGGTGATGGGCGGCATCCTCACGCTGGCGCTGGTGCCGCTGCTGCAATCCACCGCCCAGGGTACCGCAGGTGTGTTGAAGGTGGCTGGCGGCGCGTTCGCACTCGCAGTCATCTACTTCGGTCTGCACGCCTGGCTGGTCACCTGGGCCAGTCCCCCCGCGCAAGCGCCTGGCCCGATCGGCGCGGTTTTCGTGGCCACCGCGTTCGCCGCGCTGTTCGGACTGCAATGTGCGCTGACCACGCAGCCCCAGGGTGCGCTCGCTACGCGGCTCTACCCGGCGTTTTATGGCGGCCTTTTCCTGGACGAACGGTTCAGCCGCGCCGTGTTCCGCCTCTGGCCGCTGCGCCCTGCCGAGACTCGACCATCGCCCACGTCCCCGCCGCTTGCCACCGCCCGCTCCTGAAACCCCATCTCGAATCTCATCATGAATGCCCCCGTGGACCTTCCCCTGAACACCATCTCGGTCTCCAACGCCATCGCCCAGGCCTGCGACCGCATCGCACCCACCTGGCCGCTCGACCAGTTCATTGCGGTCAACCCCTACTGGGGCTGGCTCAGCAGCCCCGCGCCCCAGGCAGCGGCAGCGCTCGGCGCCCTCGCCGGCACCCGCCTCACGCACTCACGCGCCGACTTCAAGCGGTACTGGGCCGCCGGCCATCTGACCGTTGACCACCTGCATGCCGCGATCACTCGCCAGGGTAGCCAGGCCACAGCCGACGAACTCATCCGTGCCATGCAATCGCCCGAGCCGTCTCTGCGCGCGCTGCCACTGCTCACCGAGCGCATGCAGTCGCTGCTGCCCGCCTCGCCACTGCCCTGGCGCGACCTCGTGACCCAACAGATCAGCCAGCACTGCGCCGCGTTTTTCGATGCCGGCCAGGCCCGCTGGGGAATGGACCGGCGCGCCGGCCTGCTCGCCACCTGGCAGCGGCAGATCGCCGCCGACCGCGGTCTGCCCTGGCACCAGGCGCATCGCGACGCAGCCGTGCACATCAGGGCCCTGCCCAGCAATCCGCTGGCACTGATCACCCATGCACTTGACGCCCTGGAGGTGCCCGCGAGCGCCCACGTCCACTACCTCAGCGCGTTGCTGCTGAGCATCAACGGCTGGGCCGCCTGGTGCGCCTTCGAGCGCTGGCAGGCGCGTCTGGGTGGCCGTGATGATGACCAGATCGTGCACCTGCTGGCCATCCGGCTGGCGTGGGAACTGCTGCTGCGCGACGACGCCGCGGTGGCGGGCGTGCCCGCACCCACAGGCGACGGCTGGGTCAAACAATGGGCACATGCCGACGCCGAAATCGCCCGACACCACGCAGAGCAAAGCACCGACTGGCTGCTGCAAACCGCGCTGGAAATCGCCTATCAGCAGCCGCTGAGCGATGGCCTGCTGGCCGCTCTGCAGCGGCCAGCGCCGGCAGCGCCCAAGCCCGAGGTGCAGGCGGTCTTCTGCATCGACGTGCGCTCCGAGGTGTTTCGCCGCGCCCTCGAATCTGCCTCTCCTGGCATCGACACGCGCGGTTTCGCAGGCTTCTTTGGTCTGCCCATCGCCTACCGCCCGGCCGGCAGCGCGCTGACCCGGCCTCAGCTGCCTGGTCTGCTCGCGCCCGCCATCACGGTCAGCGAGCACCTCACCGAAGAAAAAGGCCTCGGGCAGGCGCTGACCGAGCGGCGCCAGGGCGCGCTCGCCTGGCGCCAGCGCTGGGCCGATCTGCGCGCAGCCGCTGCTTCGGGCTTCAGTTTCGTGGAGACCTGCGGCCTCGCCTACGGCCCCAAGCTGCTGAAAGACACCTTGCCCAGCGAAGGCCAGCCCGCCCGCTGGGAAGACGCAGGTCTCGACACCACCGAATCTGCTCACCGCCCACGCCTGCCGCAGGCCTGCACCGACCCGGCCGCCGCCGCCAGCCTGGCGGCCGGCATCCTCAATGCCATGGGCATCGTGAAAGACTTTGCTCCGCTGGTGATGCTGGTCGGCCACGGCAGCCAGACCACCAACAACCCGCACGCCGCGAGTCTGGACTGCGGCGCCTGCGGTGGCCAGACCGGCGAAGTCAACGCCCGCGCGCTGGCCGATCTGCTCAACACACCGGCAGTGCGCGCCGAGCTCGCCGCGCTGGGCGTGTTCATTCCCGAGGCGACCCACTTCCTGCCCGCGCTGCACAACACCACGACCGACGAGGTGCAGCTTTTCGACACCGACGCCGTGCCGCCCGGCCTGCACAACGCGCTCGCCGCGTTGCGCACCGCATTGCAAACCGCTGGTCAGCGCGCCCGCGCCGAACGTGCGCCCGCGCTCGGCCTGGCGCATCTGGCCGGCGACGCGCCGGGTCTGGAACGCTCGCTGCGCGAACGCGCCAACGACTGGGCCCAGGTGCGACCCGAGTGGGGCCTGGCCGACAACGCCGCCTTCATCGTAGCGCCGCGCGCACGCACGAAGGGCATGAACCTGGGTGGCCGCAGTTTTCTGCACGACTACGACTGGCGGCAGGACAAGGGCTTTGGCGTGCTCACGCTGATCATGACCGCACCCATGGTGGTCACCAACTGGATCAACCTGCAGTACCACGCCAGCGCGCTGGACCAGCGGCGTTACGGCAGCGGCAACAAGTTGCTGCACAACGTGGTGGGCGCTCGCCTGGGCGTGTTCGAGGGCAACGGCGGGGACCTGCGCATCGGCCTGCCCCTGCAATCGCTGCACGACGGCGACCGCCTGCGCCACACACCGCTGCGCCTCTCGGTCTTCATTGAAGCGCCGCGCGCCGCCATCGACGCCATCATCGAGCAGCACGCGGTGGTGCGCGATCTGGTCGGCAACGGCTGGCTGCACCTGTTTCGGCTCGATGGCGAGCAGCCTGCGGTGGAGCGTCGCGCTGGCGGCGGCTGGCAAGCGGTGCACTGATCGGTGAGGCAGCGGCGCACCTTGCCGCTGTCACCCATGCACGAGCCGAGAGAGTCCAGGGCGTTCAGAATGTTTCAAGTGCCGCCGACTGCGGCGCCGAAAATATGCCCAGAACTCGGAGACTAGCCATGGAACACCGCGCCACCTTCACCCGCATGGAAGACAGCACCGCCGCCGACTGGCAAACCATTGGCGGAGAGTTCATGCGGTTCGCAGCCCAGCTGCCCGACCGCATCATCACCCACCTGCGCCTGCTGGAAAACGACTACGGCGGCTTTCCGGTGGACCGCTACACCCACTGCCTGCAGACCGCCACGCGCGCGCTCAAGGACGGCCGTGACGAGGAGTACGTGGTTTGCGCACTGCTGCACGACATCGGCGACACCCTGGGCAGCCACAACCACGCCGACATCGGTGCCGCCATCCTCCAGCCTTTTGTGAGCGAGGAAAACCACTGGATGGTCAAGCACCACGCGATCTTTCAAGGCTATTACTTCTTCCAGCACATCGGCCTGAACCGAGACCTGCGCGACAACTTCAAGGCCCATCTGGCCTACGAGCGCACCGCCGAGTTCTGCGCGCTGTACGACAACCCGGCGTTTGACCCGAAGGGCGAGACACTGCCGCTGGCCGAGTTTGAGCCCCTGCTGCGCCGCGTGATGGCAAGTCCCAAGCAGTCGATCTACAAGTCGGCTTCGGTGCTGCAAACGGCCTGAGTGGTCGACAACCGCGCCGCGCACGCCACCATGGACACCCCTGCTCATCGCGCTGCACAGTTGCTGTGGCAACACCGCTGCGCCGGTACCACGGTGGGCAGCCTGCCCGAAGTCCTGCGACCCGAGCATGCGGCGCAAGGTCATGCGGTCCAGGCCGCGTGGCCAGTAGTCAGCGGGCAGGCGGTGGTCGGCTGGAAGATCGCTGCGACCAGCGCCGCCGGGCAGGCGCACATCAACGTCGGCGGTCCTTTGCCGGGGCGCATCCTGGCGAGCTATGTGCATGCAACCGGAGATACCGTGTCTTTGACGGGCAATCGCATGCGGGTGGTCGAGCCCGAATTCGCGTTCCGGCTCGGGGCCGATCTCGCGCCGCGCGCCACACCGCGCAGCCAGCCCGAGGTACTGGCCGCGCTGGCATCACTGCACCCCGCCTTTGAGGTGCCCGATTCGCGCTACACCGACTTCACCGCGGCGGGCGAAGCGCAGCTGCTGGCCGACAACGCCTGCTGCGGCCCATTCGTATTCGGCGCGGCGGCGGCCGTTGGCTGGCGCGAGCACGACCTGCGCCAGACCCAGGTACACGCCACCGTCTTCGATGCGGCTGGCGAACCGCGCTTCAAGCGCGTCGGCGACGGGCGGGCCGCGCTGGGCGACCCCTACACGGCACTGACCTGGCTGGTCAACGAGCTGTCGTCGCGCGGCGTCGCGCTGCAGGCGGGCCAGTATGTGTCAACCGGCACCTGCATGGTGCCGCTTTCGGTCGAGCCAGGTGACCGGGTCTGCGCGGATTTCGGACCTTTCGGGGCGCTGGAGGTGCGGCTCGCGGCTTGACCCCAGGCGCGACGCGGTAGCGGCTGTCTGCTGGGCCAGGCCGTGCGATGCCTGCCGAAGCAAATCGATGCCAGCCCCGGCATGACCGGCCAGTGTTCAGAGTTTGAAGCTGTATTCGATCGTCAGCGGCGCATGGTCGCTGAACTTTTCTTCCTTGTAGACCGCTTCGCGCTTCGCCTGTGCGGCCAGCGTTGGCGTGGCCAGGTGGTAATCCAGCCGCCACCCCACGTTGTTGGCGTAGGCCTGGCCGCGGTTGCTCCACCAGGTGTAGGCAGTCTCGGTGGCCTCGGGCTGCAGCTGGCGGTACACGTCGACCAGGCCGCCATCGGTCAGCAGCGTGGTCATCCAGGCTCGCTCTTCGGGCAGGAAGCCGCTGTTCTTCTGGTTGCTGCGCCAGTTTTTCAGGTCGATGTTCTGGTGAGCGATATTGATGTCGCCACACAGGATGAATTCGCGCTGCTGCCTCAAGGCCTTGAGGTGTGGGGCCATCAGGTCCAGGAATCGGTACTTGGCGAGCTGGCGCTCTTCGCCCGACGAACCGCTGGGAAAGTAGGCGCTGATGAGCGAGAGCTTTCGCTGGGGCGTGTCAAAACGCAGTTCAACCCAACGGCCTTCGGCATCGAACTCGCCCCCGTCAAAACCGGCGACCACCTCGCTCGGCTCGTGGCGGGTGTAGACGCCCACACCCGAGTAGCCTTTCTTCTCAGCAAAGTGGAAGTGCCCCTGAAGACCGGCCAGCGCCTCGAAGCGGCCGCTCACATCGGGAGCCTGGGCCTTGACCTCCTGCACGCAAATACAATCGGGCCGGTGTGTGGCCAGCCAGCCCTCCAGCCCCTTGCTGGTGGCGGAGCGGATGCCGTTGAGGTTGAGGCTGGTCAGTTTGAACAAGGAATTTCCCATGGTGTTGGAGACGGGCACGGCCCAAGGCGGTGCCGAAGGCGGCGTGCTGGCGCAGGACTTTGTGCAGTTCTGCGTGGACGCCGGCGTGTTGCGCTTTGGCGAATTCAAGACCAAGGCCGGGCGGCTGTCGCCGTATTTCTTCAACGCCGGCCTGTTCGACGACGGCGCCAAGCTCGGGCGCCTTGCCCAATTTTATGCACAGGCCCTCATCGCCCACGGGGTCCAGTTCGACATGGTCTTCGGCCCGGCCTACAAGGGCATTCCGCTGGGCGCTGCGGTGGTGATCGAGCTCGCGCGGCTGGGCCGCAATGTGCCGTTTGCCTACAACCGCAAGGAGGCGAAGGACCACGGCGAGGGCGGCTCGCTGGTCGGTGCGCCGCTCCGGGGCCGCGTGCTGATCGTGGACGATGTGATGTCGGCCGGTACCGCGGTGCGCGAGTCGATCGCGCTGATCCGGGCCGCCGGTGCGACGCCCCACGCGGTGGCAATTGCGCTGGACCGCCAGGAAAAGGCCACCGAGGCCGGCCCCGATGGCGTGATGCGGGATGTGGATCACAGTGCGGTGCAGTACGTGAAACGCGAGCTGGGTCTGCAGGTCTGTGCCATTGCGACGCTGGACGATTTGCTGCAGTATCTGAACTTACACGCCAACCAGGCGCTCCAAAGCGAGCGAGACCGGGTGCTGGCCTACCGCCTGCGCTACGGTGTGGCATGAGGAATTGTCTGTGCTGAGAGTTTTTCCGGTTTCACGATCCACCCCTTGCGCGGCGCTCGGAGCCTTGATGGCTTGTGCCCTCGCTGGCGGCGCCTGGGCTCAGGCCGGACAAGGCATCTACACCTGCATCGACAGCAAGGGCCGGCGCATCACGTCGGATCGCCCCATCATGGAGTGCCTGGACCGCGAACAGCGCGAGTTGGGCCGCACCGGCGTCACCAAGCGGGTACTGCCACCGAGCTACACGGCCGACGAGCGCGCCAAGCTGGACGCCCAGCGCCGCGCCGAAGAAGAGGTGCAGGCGCGCATCGCTGAAGAAAAGCGCCGCGACCGGGCGCTGCTGATCCGTTACCCCAATCAGAGCGTGCACGACAAGGAGCGCGCCGAGGCCTTGGTGCAGATCGACGAGGTGGTCAACGCGGTGAAGCGGCGGGTGGACTCGCTGGCCAAACAGCGCAAGGAAGTCGACACCGAGCTGGAGTTTTACCAGGGCGACATCAACAAGGCGCCGAGCTGGCTCAAGCGCAAGCTGGAAGACAACGAAAGCCAGGCCTTGGTGCAGAAGCGATTTCTCGACGAGCAGGCGCTGGAAAAGGCCCGCATCAACGCCCGCTTTGACGAAGAACTGGTCAAGCTGCGCCAGCTCTGGCGCGGCCTGACCACTGGCGGCTCGGCCATCACCACTCGCTGAGCTGGCCCCGCAGCGCACGAGCGCTGCACACCTTCACTGAAGTTTCTGCTTCAGCACGTCATTGACCTGCTGCGGGTTCGCCTTGCCTTTGCTGGCTTTCATGACCAGGCCCACCAGGGCGTTGAAGGCCTTGTCCTTGCCGGCGCGGTACTGCTCGACCATGGGTACGTTGTCCGCCATCACCTTGTCGATGATTTTCTCCAGCGCGCCGCTGTCGTTCATCTGCTTGAGGCCTTTGGCCTCGATGATGGCGTCGACCTCATGACCCTCGCCCGCCCAAAGCGCATCCATCACCTGCTTAGCGGCGTTGTTGGACAACGTACCGTCGGCGATGCGCCGGAGCAGCGCAGCGAGCGTGTCGGCACTCACAGGCACCTGTGTGATGTCCTTGTCTTCGTTGTTCAGGCGGCGCGATACCTCGCCCATGATCCAGTTGCTGGCCATCTTGGGCTGCTCACTGAGGCGTGTGACGTCCAAGAAGTACTTGGAAACCGCCTGGCTCTGGGTGAGTTGCGATGCGTCGTACTCAGGGAGCCCATATTGGTTAACGAAGGTGTCCGCTAGCACGCGAGGAAGAACCGGCATCGTCGCCTTCACCTCTTCCACCCAGCTGCGCGAAACCACCAGCGGCGGCAGATCCGGGTCGGGGAAGTAGCGGTAGTCGGCCGCGTCTTCCTTGGTGCGCATGGCGCGCGTCTCGCCCGTGTCGGGGTCGAACAGCACCGTGGCCTGCTGGATGTCGTGGCCGTCTTCGATCTGCTCGATCTGCCAGCGAATCTCGTAGTCGATCGCCTGCTGCATGAACTTGAAGCTGTTCAAATTCTTGATTTCGCGGCGCGTGCCCAGCGGCGCACCCGGCTTGCGCACCGACACGTTGGCGTCGCAGCGGAACGAACCTTCCTGCATGTTGCCGTCGCAGACGCCAATCCAGGTCACGATCTTGTGCAGCTCCTTCGCGTAGGCCACAGCCTCAGCGGTCGAGCGCATGTCGGGTTCGGTCACGATTTCCAACAATGGCGTACCCGCGCGGTTGAGGTCGATGCCGCTCATGCCGTGGAATTCTTCGTGCAGCGATTTGCCTGCGTCCTCTTCCAGGTGGGCGCGCACCAGGCGCACCGTCTTCTTCTCGTCACCCAGCAGGAACGACACTTCGCCGCCCTGCACCACCGGGATCTCGAACTGGCTGATCTGGTAGCCCTTGGGAAGGTCTGGGTAGAAGTAGTTTTTGCGCGCAAAGACGCTCTGCTCGGCGATGTGTGAGCCCAGCGCCAGACCCAGGCGAATCGCATGCGCCACCGCTTCGCGGTTCATCACCGGCAGCGTGCCCGGCAGGGCCAGGTCCACCGCGCAGGCCTGCGTGTTGGGCTCAGCACCAAAGGCGATCGGCGCGCGGCTGAAGATCTTGGATTGCGTGGCGAGCTGGGCGTGCGTCTCGAAGCCGATCACGACTTCATAGCCACGCACGAGGAGCGGGTTTGAGGAACTCATGGTCAGAAGCCCTGCGCGGTGCGCAAGTGCCAGTCGGTGGCCTGCTGGAAGGCGTATGCGGTCTGCAACAGCTCACCCTCCTTGAAGTAATTGCCCACGAGCTGCAGACCCACGGGCATGCCGCCCGCGCCGAACCCGGCCGGCACGCTCATGCCGGGCAGGCCCGCCAGCGAGGTGGAGAGGGTGTAGATATCAGCCAGGTAGTTGGCCAGCGGGTCTTCGCTCTTTTCGCCGATTTTCCACGCCACGGTCGGCGCCACCGGACCAGCGATCACATCGCATTGCGTGAAGGCCTGCTGGAAATCTTGCGCGATCAGGCGGCGGATCTGCTGCGCCTTGAGGTAATACGCGTCGTAGTAGCCGTGGCTCAGCACATAGGTACCGATCATGATGCGGCGCTGCACCTCGGGGCCAAAGCCCTCGCTGCGCGTTTTCTGGTACATGTCGGCCAGATCCGTGTACTGCGCAGCACGGTGACCAAACTTCACGCCATCAAAGCGGCTGAGGTTGCTTGAGGCTTCGGCCGGCGCGATGATGTAGTAGACAGGAATGGACAGCTCGGTTCTCGGCAGCGAGATGTCGACCAAGGTGGCGCCAAGTTTCTGGTATTCGGCAAGCGCGGCGCGCACAGCATTGATCACGTCCGGCGCGCAGCCGGCGCCAAAAAACTCAGTCGGCAAGCCGATGCGCAAACCCTTGAGCGGCTGGCTGGCGGTGGCGCCTTCGCGCGGCTGGTTCAGCGCAGCGGTGTAGTCTTCTGCCGGGTGGTCCAGGCTGGTGGAATCGCGGTCGATGTCCGGCCCAGCCATGGTGGAGAGCAGGACAGCGCAGTCGGCTGCGCTGCGAGCCATGGGGCCAGCCTGGTCGAGGCTGGAGGCGAAGGCCACCATGCCGTAACGCGAACAGCGTCCGTAGGTCGGCTTGATGCCGGTGATGCCGGTGAAGCTCGCGGGCTGGCGGATCGACCCGCCGGTGTCGGTGCCGGTGGCTGCCGGCACCAGGCGCGCGGCCACGGCGGCCGCGCTGCCACCCGAGGAGCCGCCAGGCACTCGGCTCACGTCCCAAGGATTGTGAGCAGGCGCGTAGGCCGAGTTGTCGTTGCCCGAGCCCATGGCGAACTCGTCGCAATTGAGCTTGCCCAGGCTCACCGCACCGGCATCGGCCAGGCGCTGCACCACGGTGGCGTTGAACGGGCTCTGGTAACCCTGCAGCATCTTCGAGCCGGCGGTGGTGGGGAAATCGGTGGTGACGAAGATGTCTTTGTGCGCCAGCGGTACGCCCAGCAGCGGGCCGCGCTCGCCAGCAGCGAGTCGCGCATCGGCCGCACGCGCCTGCGCCAGGGTCGCGTCTTTGTTGAACGCGAGGTATGCGCCGAGTCCTTCGTGCTGCCGGGCGCGGACCAGGAGATGCTGCGCGGCTTCCACGGCGGAGGTCTGCCTGGCGGCGATGGCGGCAGCCAGCTCGGTCACGCCCATGTCGTGAAGATCCCTCATTCGATCACCCTGGGCACAAGGAACAGGCCTCGCTCGACCGCGGGTGCACTCTTCTGGTTCGCCTCGCGGTTATTCGGTTCGCTGGCGACATCGGGACGCAGCCGCAGGCTCACGTGGTCGATCACGGCCGTGGGGTGGGCCAGGGGCTCGACGCCGGTGGTATCGACTGCATTCATCTGCTCGACGATGTCGAAAAAGCCGTTGAGTTGGCCCAGCAAGCGTTCGCTGTGCTGGCCATCGAGCTCCAGGCGCGCCAGCTTGGCGATGCGCCCGATATCGGTAAGGGTCAGGGACATGACGGATTGAAAAAAACAAAAGACACCGGCCCGGGGTGCGAAAACACCCCTGAAACGGGTTGTAACTGGGCGGCTGACCCCCTCGGAACGCAGCGGTTGTGCACAGGGGATACGGTATTATCCAAGGTTTGGTGGCAAAACTCGGCATGCTGCGCTTTTTGCCATGGAATCAAACACTTAGAACCGACTGCCGGCCTGCTTGCCGGCCCACACCCGGGCGATGGGCGCAAACGGCTGCGCGCGTGCCCCACAGGACTTTTGCGTATGTTTGAAGCGTTCCGTCGGCAATTCTCGACCGACCTGGCCATCGACCTGGGTACGGCCAACACACTGATCTATGTGCGCGGCAAGGGGATTGTGCTCGACGAACCCTCGGTGGTGTCGATCCGCCACGAAGGCGGTCCCCAGGGCAAAAAGACCATCCAGGCGGTGGGCCACGAAGCCAAGGCCATGCTGGGCAAAGTGCCTGGCAACATCGAGGCGATCCGCCCGATGAAAGACGGCGTGATCGCCGACTTCACTGTCACCGAGCAGATGCTCAAGCAGTTCATCAAGATGGTGCACCCGCGCTCGATGTTCAAGCCGAGCCCGCGCATCATCATCTGCGTGCCCTGCGGTTCGACCCAGGTCGAGCGCCGGGCCATCCGCGAGTCGGCCCTGGGCGCTGGCGCCTCCGAGGTGTACCTGATCGAAGAACCGATGGCCGCAGCCATCGGAGCCGGACTGCCGGTGTCCGACGCATCCGGCTCCATGGTGGTGGACATTGGCGGCGGCACCACCGAGGTCGGCGTGATTTCGCTCGGCGGCATGGTCTACAAGGGCAGTGTGCGTGTGGGCGGTGACCGCTTCGACGACGCCATCATTGCCTACATCCGCCGCAACTACGGCATGCTGATCGGAGAACCCACGGCCGAGGCGATCAAGAAGCACATCGGCTCGGCCTTCCCGGGCAGCGAAGTCAAAGAGATGGAAGTCAAAGGTCGCAACCTGTCCGAAGGCGTTCCGCGCAGCTTCACCATCTCCAGCAACGAGATCCTCGAAGCCCTGACCGATCCGCTGAACAACATAGTCTCGGCGGTCAAGATGGGACTGGAGCACACGCCGCCCGAGCTGGGTGCAGACATTGCCGAGCGCGGCATGATGCTGACCGGCGGTGGCGCGCTGCTGCGAGACCTGGACCGCCTGCTGGCCGAAGAAACCGGCCTGCCGGTGCTGGTGGCCGAAGAGCCGCTGACCTGCGTGGTGCGCGGTTGTGGCATGGCCCTGGAGCGCATGGAGCGCCTGGGCACCATCTTCACCAGCGAATAAGCGCTGCGGGCGTTTGCCAGCCCGCTCCCGACCAGCGCACGCGCCCACCCCGACATGCCACTGGGCACCCTCGACCGGACACCGCCTCCCTTCTTCAAGCAGGGTCCGTCGGCCCTGTCGAAACTGGTGGTGTTCAGCGCCCTGGCGCTGCTCCTGATGGTGGCCGACGTGCGCTTCAAGCTCACCGCGCCGATCCGCGCAGCCATTGCCACGGTGCTGTATCCGGTCCAGTGGCTGGTCCTGCAGCCGGTGAACGCTGCTGGCGAGGTCGGCCACTACTTCCACTCGCTGCACGCTGCCCAGACCGGCGAGGCCGAGGCCTTGCGGCGGCTCGCGGTGCAGGCTGAGCGCAGCCTGCAAGTGGAACAGCTGGACCTCGAAAACCGGCGCCTGCGCGAGCTGCTGGCCATGCGAGAGCGCATCACCACGCCCGCCACCGGCGCGCAAGTGCTCTACGACTCGGCTGATCCCTATTCGCGCAAGGTGGTGATCGACCGCGGCCAGACCCACGGCATCGTGCCAGGCTCTCCCGTGATCGATGAAAGCGGTGTGCTGGGCCAGGTGACGCGGGTCTACCCGCTGTTATCCGAAGTCACGCTGCTGATCGACCGCGACCAGGCGATTCCGGTGCTCAACGCACGCACGGGCGTGCGCGGCGTGGCCTACGGACAGCCATCGGCCAGCGGCGACGGCCTGGAGCTGCGCTACACGCTGGCCAATGCCGACATCAACCCAGGCGATCTGCTGACCACCAGTGGCGTGGATGGCGTGTACCCGCCGGGCCTGCCGGTGGCCCAGGTGCGCGAGGTCGAGCGCCGCGCCGAGTCGTCATTCAACCGCATTGGCTGCGCGCCGCTGGCTCGCGTCCAGGGTGCGCTGCACGTGCTCGTGCTGGCGCCCGTTGGGGCGACACTGCCGCCCTCACCGCTGCCCACAACACCAGCGCGCGGACAGCGGTCCGCCTCCGATGCGCCCGCTGGCCCCAGGAGCGCGCCATGATCATGCGCCCTGGTCAGCAGCTGCTGCTGCCTGCCAACCCGGCCTTCATCTGGTTCAGCCTGATGGCGGCGCTGGTGATCAACATGACCATGAACATGGGCCTGTGGGGTCGATCGGCCTGGGTGCCCGATCTGCTGGCGGTGGTGCTGGTGTTCTGGGGCGTGCACCAGCCTCTGCGCGTCGGCGTGGGCGTGGCGTTCTTCTTTGGTCTCATGATGGACCTGCACCAGGGCGCCCTGCTTGGCCAGCATGCGATGGCGTACACCATGTTGGGCTTTTTTGCGGTCTCCATGCACCGGCGACTGCTCTGGTTTCCGGTACCGACCCAGGCGGTGCAGATCTTCCCGCTGCTGCTGGCCATGCACCTGCTGCAGCTCGCGGTGCGCATGATTGCGGGCGGCACGCTGCCGGGATGGTCTTACTTGCTCTCACCGGTGATCGAGGCCATGCTGTGGCCGGTGGTCAGCGTGCTGCTGCTCGCCCCGCAACGCCGTGCACCCAATCCGGATGACAACAGACCGCTCTAGATATGCCCCCCCGCGCAGGCTGCGCGGGGGAGGGGCAAGATCATGACCGAAATTCGCAACGTCGAAGCCGAGCTGAGCCATTTCCGCACCCGCGTGCTGGTGGCGGGGCTGCTGGTGCTCATTGCGTTTGGGCTGGTGGCGGCGCGCATGGTGTACCTGCAGGTGCTGCGGCATGACGATCTGCTGGCTCAGGCAGAGAGCAATCGCACGGCGGTGCTGCCGGTGGTGCCCAACCGAGGTCAGATCCTGGACCGCAAGGGCCGGGTGCTGGCCACCAACTTCTCCGCTTACACACTCGAAATCACGCCCTCCCAGGTGGACGATCTCGACACCACTATCGACGAGCTGACCCAGGTGGTGGAAATCCACCCGCGTGACAAGCGCCGTTTTCGCAAGCTGCTGGAAGAGTCGCGCAGCTTCGACTCGCTGCCCATCCGCACCCGGCTCAGTGACGACGAAGTGGCGCGTTTTGCTGCGCAGCGCTACCGATTCCCCGGAGTCGACGTGCGTGCCCGCCTGATCCGCCACTACCCCAACGGCGATGTTGCCAGCCACGTGGTGGGCTACATTGGCCGCATCAACCAGCGCGAGAAAGAGGCCATCGAAGACTGGCCCGAAGAAGAGCAGGCCAACTACCGCGGCACCGACCACATCGGCAAGCTCGGCGCAGAGCAGCAGTACGAGCGGGAGCTGCACGGTGTGACCGGCTTCGAGCAGGTCGAGACGTCAGCCGGTGGTCGTGCGGTGCGCTCGCTGGCCAACACACCGGCCTCGCCCGGCAACACGGTGGTGCTGGCCATCGATGTCCAGCTGCAAAAGCTCGTCGAGGACATGTTTGGCCAGCGCCGGGGCGCACTGGTGGCGATCGATCCACGCAGCGGCGAGGTGCTGGCTTTTGTGAGCAAGCCCACCTTCGACCCCAACCTGTTCGTCGAAGGCATCGACGTGGAAAACTGGAAAGCGCTCAACGAGTCGCTGGATAAGCCACTGCTCAACCGCGCGCTGCGTGGCACCTACCCGCCGGGCTCGACCTACAAGCCGTTCATGGCGCTGGCCGCACTGGAAACCGGCACCCGCACCGCCAGCACCGTCATCAACGACCCGGGGTTCTGGATGTTCGGCAACCACCGTTTCCGCAGCCACGGCGACGGCGGGCTGGGGCCAGTCGACATGGCGCGCAGCATCATCAAGTCAAGCAACGTGTACTACTACTCGCTGGCCAACGAGATGGGCGTGGAAGCCATGCACGACTTCATGGCGCCGCTGGGCTTCGGACAGATCACCGGTATCGACCTACGCGGCGAGTTGCGCGGCGTGCTGCCCAACCAGGAATGGAAGCGCAACGCCTTCAAACGCCCCGAGCAGAAGAAGTGGTACGCCGGTGAAACCATTTCGCTGGGCATCGGCCAGGGCTACAACACCTTCACCATGCTGCAAGTGGCCCACGCCATGGCCACCCTGGCCAATGGTGGCTACAAGTACACGCCACAACTCACGCTGGCCACGGAAAATGTGTTGACACGCGAACGCACGCTGCAAGTCGACCAGACGCCGGTGAATCTGGGCTACAAGCCCGAGCATGTGAAAACCATTTTGCAGGCGATGCACGGCGTGACCACCGAGGGCACGGCGGCGCGCGTGTTTTCGGGCGCGGGCTACCTCAGCGGCGGCAAGACCGGCACCGCCCAGGCGGTGACCATCGGCCAGAAAGACAAGTACGATGCCCGCAAGCTCGAGGAACACCAGCGCGACCATTCGCTTTACGTGGCCTTCGCACCGCTGGACCAGCCGCGCGTGGCGCTGGCGGTGGTGGTGGAAAACGCCGGCTTCGGCTCCGCCCACGCCGCGCCCATCGCGCGCCGAGTGTTCGACTTCCTGCTGATGGATCAGTACCCCAACGCACAAGACCTGGCCGCGGTGCAAAAGGGCGAGGCAGCAGCACCCATCGGGACACCGCTCAAAGCCAGCGAGATGCCCTGGCCGCCAGAGGAGCCGGCGATCCCCGCCGCGCTGCGCGCAGCGCCTTGACGGCACCCCCCCGCGCCGCCTGCGGCGTCACCCCCAGGGGGCGGCACTGGCGGCCCGGCAAAGCCGGTCCCGCGGTGCCCTGGAACGACTTCCCCTCCGGCGTGCAATGCCTTCACTCAGGATACCGCGGAACTGGCTTTGCCAGGCCGCAGGCATCGCCCCCTGGGGGGGTGACGCCGCAGGCGGCGCGGGGGGAGAACATCACACCCAGGCGTCGTAACCCGTCTTCAGAATCAACGCGCCGACCACGATGATGAAGGCCCCACGCACGAAGCCGCTGCCATGCTTGAGCGCCAGCCGCGTGCCAATCAGGCTGCCCACCACGTTGGCCACCGCCATCGCCAGCGCCAGGTGCCACCACACATGGCCCTTGGCGGCGAACAGCAGCAAGGCTGCCAGGTTGGACGTGGTGTTGAGCAGCTTGGCGCTGGCACTGGCGTGCAGAAAGTCGTAGCCCAGCCAGCGCACGAACAGGAAGACGAAAAAGCTGCCGGTGCCAGGGCCGAAAAAGCCGTCGTAAAACCCGATGGTCACACCCAGCGTGGCAGCCGCCATGGCCTCGCGGCGCCCGGCGAAGCGCGGCGCGTGGTTGCGCCCCATGTCTTTGCGCGCCAGCGTGTAGATCAACACGCCGAGCAGGATCAGCGGCAGCAGGCGGCGCAGGAAATCGGGCGAAATCTGGGTGACCGTCCAGGCGCCGAACATGGAGCCGGCAAAACACACGATCGCCGCAGGCCACAGCGCGCGCCAAGGCATTTGCACCCGGCGGGCATATTGCACTGTGGCGGCTGCAGTGCCCCAGATGGAGGCGCTCTTGTTCACGCCGAACAGCGTGGCCGGGTGCGCATTGGGAAAGACCGCGAACAGCGCGGGCACCAGAATGAGCCCGCCACCGCCGACGATGGAATCGACAAAGCCGGCAAAAAACGAGGCGGTGGAGACCAGCAGCAATTCCATGCGTTGAATTGTCGCCGCGCAATAGGCTCGCAACCGGCGTGACTGTCACCCCCGGGCGTACCGCCCAAAACAAAACCGACCCTTGTGGGGTCGGTCGTGGTGGTTTGCATCTCTTGGGACGCGGCGGCTGGGGTGGCGCCTGGACAGGGTTGTCTCCTCGGTCCTCCCGCGGTCGTCAGCGCGGTGCGCTGGTGCGAGTCCTGCTCAATGTAACGGCGCGCACCAGGCTTGTGCACCCGGGCTTTCCCTTGGTGAACGGTGGTTCGCCAGCGATGAGCGGCGGGTTCGAGGGGGCGCCTGTCAGCGGCCTTCCACCATCCAGCGCGCCGCCTTCTCCGCAATCATCAACGTGGGGCTGTTGGTGTTGCCGCTGGTGATGGTGGGCATGACGCCGGCATCGACCACGCGCAGCCCCGCCACGCCGCGGACCTTCAGGTGGCTGTCCACCACGGCCATCGGGTCATCCGCACGGCCCATTTTTGTGGTGCCCACCGGGTGGAAGATGGTGCTGGCGATGTCACCCGCCAGACGGGCCAGTTCCTCGTCGGTCTGGAACTGCACGCCAGGTTTGAATTCTTCCGGTTGGTATTTCGCCAGCGCCGGCTGGGCCACGATGCGCCGCGTCACGCGCAGGCTGTCGGCCGCGACCTGCCGATCCTCCGGCGTGCTCAGGTACTGCGGCGCGATCGCAGGCGGATGTTCAAAACTCGGGCTCTGGATGCGCACATGGCCGCGGCTGGTCGGATTGAGGTTGCACACGCTGGCAGTGAAGGCGGGGAAGCTGTGCAGCGGCTCGCCAAACGCATCCAGGCTCAGCGGCTGCACGTGGTATTCGATGTTCGGATGCGGCTGGTCCGGGCTGCTGCGAGTGAACGCGCCGAGCTGGCTGGGCGCCATGCTCATGGGGCCGGTCCGCTTGAGTGCGTACTCCAGCCCGATCATCGCCTTGCCCCAAAGCGAGTTCGCCAGCGTGTTGAGCGTCTTGGCCCCGGTCACCTTGAACACGGTGCGGATCTGCAAATGGTCTTGCAGGTTTTCACCCACGCCCGGCAGATCGTGCTGAACGTCGACACCGTGTTGGCGCAGCAGGCTCGCCGGGCCAATGCCCGAGAGCTGCAGAATCTGCGGCGAGTTCACGCTGCCCGCGCTCAACACCAGCTCGCGCGCACAGGATACAGTGACGTTTTGCCCGCCGCGCACCAGCTCGGCCCCGGTGCAGCGCAGCGCACCCGCGCCATCGCGCGCCAGCGTCAGCCGCTTCACGCGAGTCTGTGTCCACACCGTCAGGTTGGACCGCTGCGCAATCGGGCGCAGAAACGCCTTGCTTGCGTTCCAGCGCCAGCCTGACTTCTGGTTCACTTCGAAGTAGCCCACACCTTCGTTGTCGCCGGTGTTGAAGTCGCTGCTCGCGGGCAAGCCGGCTTGCTGCGCGGCCTGTGCAAAAGCCTCGAGCACGTCCCAGCGCAGGCGCTGCTTTTCGATGCGCCATTCACCTGTGCTGCCGCGTCGGCCGTTACCGTGCAGCGCGGCGAAAGCTGGATCGGCCTGGGCATCGAGCCGGTGGTGGTCTTCGTGGGCTTTGAAGTCGGGCAATGCGTTGGCCCAGGTCCAGGCTTCGTCGCCGGTGAGCTGTGCCCAGCCGTCGTAGTCGCGCGCCTGGCCGCGCATGTAAATCATGCCGTTGATGCTGGAGCAGCCGCCCAGCCCCAGGCCTCGCGGGTAGCGCAGGCGCCGACCGTTGAGCCCGGCATCGGGCTCGGTCTGGTAGAGCCAGTCGGTGCGCGGGTTGCCGATGCAATACAGATAGCCCACGGGGATGTGGATCCAGTGGTAGTCGTCCCGGCGGCCGGCCTCGATCAGCAACACGCGTTGGCTGGGGTTGGCGCTGAGCCGGTTGGCCAGCAGGCAGCCTGCGGTGCCAGCGCCGACCACGATGAAGTCAAACGTGAGGTCGTTCGTGGCGGTGGTCATTCATGCACCTCGTCTTCGCTCAGCCCATAGTCGCCGCGCTCGAAAGCCGCCAGCACCTGCTTGCCCTGGTCCATGCGCTGCTCCGGCACCTGGACCCGCACCGGAATCGCCGGCGCGAGCAGGCCATGGGCTTGCACCAGGTGCGCATCGGCCACCGAAGCCGGCACACCAGCCGCTTGCAGCACCCCGCGCAACAGGTAGGCCTCGGTGGGGCTGAACACAGTGATCAGCGTTTTCCAGTCACCCAAATCAGGGTCATACGCGCTGTTGCCATCGGTCACGGCGCTACTCAATCAGCCCAACGCTGAACGCCAGCATGAAGGCACCCGCCAGCGCTGCTGCCAAGCCCATCAGCGGGGAGGCCGACAAGAAGCCTCCGAATCGGTTGCGCAGATACACCCGCCCGTCCTGATTTGCCTCATTAGGTAGGGCAGATGGCAGTCCGATCACAGCGTCCTGCTGATCCACGGGGAGACGCTTCCACCAGTTGCCTCCTCGAAAGGTATCCCAGCCGATCCAGACCAACAGGGCACCCAGCCCGCCCCAAAACAAATTGGCAAACATGATCACTTCGCCGTCGGCATCACGAACTCGGCGCCCTTCGCGATCGATTCCGGCCAGCGCTGCATGATCGATTTCTGCTTGGTGTAGAAGCGCACACCCTCTTCGCCATAGGCGTGCATGTCGCCGAACAGGCTCTTCTTCCAGCCACCAAAACCCTGCCAGGCCATGGGCACGGGGATGGGCACGTTGATGCCGACCATGCCCACCTGGATGCGGCGGGCGAACTCGCGCGCCACGTTGCCGTCGCGGGTGAAGCAGCTGGTGCCGTTGCCGAACTCGTGGTCGTTGATGAGCTGCACCGCTTCAGCAAAGTCTTTGGCTCGCACGCAGCTCAGCACAGGGCCAAAGATTTCTTCCTTGTAGATTTTCATGTCGGCCGTCACGTGGTCGAACAGCGTGCCGCCCATCCAGAAGCCGGCCTCACATCCCGCACCGGCGGCCTTGCCCTGGAAGCTCCGGCCATCGACCAGCAGCTTCGCCCCTTCCTTCTCCCCGGCTTCGATGTAGCCAGTGATGCGCTCGTAAGCCACACGGGTCACGATGGGGCCCATCTCGGCGTCGAGCTCCAGACCATTCTTGATCTTGAGCGCCTCGGCCCGCTTCTTGAGCATCGGCATGATCTTGTCGCCCACGTCGCCCACCAGCACCGCCACCGAGATCGCCATGCAGCGCTCGCCGGCCGAGCCGTAGGCCGCGCCGATCAGTGCGTCCACGGCCTGGTCGAGGTCGGCATCGGGCATCACGACCATGTGGTTCTTGGCGCCGCCCAGCGCCTGCACGCGCTTGCCATGGTGGGCGCCGGTCTCGTAGATGTAGTTGGCAATCGGCGTGGAGCCGACGAAGCTGATGGCCTTCACATCGGGGTGCACCAGCAGCGCGTCCACCGCTTCCTTGTCGCCCTGCACCACGTTGTAGACGCCATCGGGCAGCCCGGCCTGCTTCAGCAGCTCGCCCATGAAGAGCGAGGGTGAAGGATCGATCGGGCTGGGTTTCAGCACAAAGCTGTTGCCCGCAGCGATCGCCACCGGGAACATCCACATGGGCACCATCACCGGAAAGTTGAACGGCGTGATGCCGGCCACCACGCCCAGCGGCTGGCGGATGGTCCAGTTGTCCATGCCGGTGGAGACCTGGTCGGTGAAGTCGCCCTTGAGAAGCTGTGGGATGCCGCAGGCGAATTCGATGATGTCGATGCCGCGCGCCACCTCTCCCTGCGCATCGGTGAACACCTTGCCGTGCTCCAGCGTGATCAGGCGCGCCAGCTCGTCCTTGTGCTGGTTGACCAGTTCGAGAAACTTGAACATGACCCGCGCACGGCGGATGGGTGGCGTGTCGGCCCAGGCGGGAAACGCCGCCTGCGCAGCGGCCACCGCCGCGTCGACATCGGCGGCGTTGGCCAGCGCCACGCGCGCGCTGACGGCCCCGGTGGCGGGGTTGAAAACGTCCTGGGCGCGCTGGGCGCTGCCCGCCGCGGTCTGGCCGTTGATGAAGTGGTGAATATTTGAAACGCTCATGAGGAATCTCCGTACTAACCGCCAGTGTGCGCAAATTTTGAGCAGAAATCCAATCAAATGCTGCAAAACGCCGTATAAGCTGCGCAAATATGAAACCTGCCGTCCTCACCACCTTGCCCGCCCGCATCGATCCGCAAACCCTGCGCGCCTTCGCGGCGGTGGCGCGCGAAGGCAGCGTGTCACGGGCTGCAGCCCGGCTGCACCTGAGCCAGCCTGCGGTCAGCCTGCAGCTCAAGACCCTGGCTGAAGCCACCGGTCTGCCGCTCTTCACGCGCACCCCACAAGGCATGGCGCTCACCGCCGATGGTGCAGCCCTGCTGCCACTGGCCGACAAGGCGCTCAGTGCCCTCGCCGACTTTGGCCACGCCGCTGCGGGCCTGCACACCACGGTTCGCGGCACGCTGCGCATCGGCACCATCCTCGACCCCGAGTTCATCCGCCTGGGCGCATTTCTCAAGCAGCTGGTCGAGACCAGCCCGCAGGTGGGCACTGAACTGCGCCAGGGCATGAGCGGCAACGTGCTGGCGCAAATTGACCGCGGAGACCTGGACGTGGGCTTTTTCCTCGACCTGCCGCAAGACCCGATCCACGCCGCGCCGGGAGCCACGCACCGGCTGCGCCCACTCACCCGTTTCACCTACCGCGTGCTCGCCCCGGCAGGCTGGGGTCCGCAGGTGAGAGGCAAGGACTGGAAAGCGCTGGCCGCGCTGCCCTGGCTGGCCACGCCGGCAGCCAGTGCGCACCATCGCCTGCAGCGGCGGCTGTTCGGACCGGGCTCGCTCACCGGGGTCGAGCCGCGGCGGGTGGCGCTGGTCGACCAGGAAGCTTCGATGCTCGACCTGGTGCGAAGCGGCGTGGGCCTGTCGCTGGTGCGCGATTCGATCGCGATCCGAGAAGCGCAGGCCCGCGGGCTGGTGATTGCCGATCAGGTGGCGCTGGAGTGCGACTTGAGCTTCGTCTGTCTCGCCTCACGCGCCGAAGAGCCGGTGGTGGCTCGCGCCTGGGACGCGCTCGATGCCGTGTGGGGCTGATACCTCGCCCGCCAGCGCGCTGTTTCGAGAGAAACCCGAGGCTCCGCCCAGTCTGTTCAGTTGGGCAGAATGATTGGCTTGGAATTTCACCGAAAGGCCCCCGTGAGCGCCAGCGTCCCCTACCGTGTGCTTTTTGTCTGCATGGGAAACATCTGTCGCAGCCCGACCGCGCAAGGCGTGTTCGAAGCGCAGGTGCGCGCGGCGGGGTTGAGCGAGCTGGTGCAGGTGGACTCGGCTGGCACCCACGGCTTTCATGTCGGCCACCCGCCCGACACGCGCACCCAGGCCCACGCGCTGCAACGCGGCTACGACCTCTCGGCTCAGCGCTCACGCCAGCTCACCGCGCAGGACTTTGCCGACTTCGACCTCGTGCTGGCGATGGATTGGGACAACCTCGCCCTGGCCGGGCAGCTGTGCCCACCACCTCACCAGCGCAAGCTGCGCCGCCTGGCCGAGTTTTTCCAGCAGCACGACAGCCCCGTGGTACCCGATCCCTACCAGGGCGGCGCGAGCGGGTTCGAAGTGGTGCTGGACCTGGTGGAAGACGGCTGTGCAGGGCTCCTGCAGCACGTGCAGCAGCGGCTGAGCCGCCGCCACTGAGTCGGCTCACGCCGACCGCTCACCAGGCGTCGGGAAAATCGTAGTTCGGGTCCAGTACGCGCGCAGCCATGGTGGGCAGCATATGGGCCAGAAAGACTTCGCCCACCCACTGGCGCAATGCAGCGGGATCGGTGGCGTTGAGATTGAGGCTGCTGAAATGGGTGATGCCGGCGTCAGCGCTCAGGCCCTCAGGCACAAACGCCGTGGCCTGCAGACCATCGGCACGCACCGCGGTCTCCAGTTGCCAGGCGCTCAGAAACCGTTCGAAGGAACCCACCGTGCCCTCACGCCAGACTTCGGCCACATACACGGACCACCCGTCGTCGGACTCGGTGACAAAGCCCCAGGGAAACTCGTAAACAGTGTCGGGCGGGTCGGCGAACACCCCGATCGCCTGCACGTCCTGGCGTGCTGCGTACTCCGCGTAAAGCGGCCCCGGGCCGCTGGGGACGCCGTCGACAAAGCGGCGGATGTCGACAACGTCGGCCTGGTACAGCGGCGCGGGCTCGCGCCAGGCAGGCTTGACGCGGTTGAGCAACCGGGCGGTGGCGTCCGCGCTTTTCTGCGCGTGGATGCACCAGTCCATGAACAGCTGGCGGCCCTCTGGCGTGGCCACCTGGATCAGCAGTTTGTCGAACGCAGCGTCTTCTTGTAGGTATCCATCTTCCCGCAAGCGCAGGATGAGGTCGAGCATGGCACTGCGCGAGGTGTGCTCGATGCTGTAGGCGAGGTCGCCGCCTTCGAAGTCGGCCATGGCGCGCTCGAGCCAGGCCACGGACTCTTCACTGGAGAGCCCCTGCGGTGGGCGCGGCAGGTCGCCAAAAAGGGCACGCAAAGTGCGCACCGTGTCCAGATCGCTCGCCATGAATTCGGGTGTCTGCAGGTGGGGTGGTGAAGGGGCTGGGCCTGCGGCGCAGGCCATGGGTTTTTGAGCATAGTGGGGAATTCCCCGCCTGGGGGGATTTCGCTGGGATTGCGGCTGCGCCTGGCGTGAGCAAGTTGGCGGACTTGACCTGCATCAGTGCCTTTTCCCGTTCGCGCAATAGCATGGATTGAGGTGGCCCCTGATTGGCGGGCCGCCGTTGTCCAAACCAAAGGAGATCCCCATGCGCCAAGCTTTGCTCACCCTCGCCCTGGCCACCGCCCTGCCTGTGATGGCCCAGACCCAGGCTCCGACCTTCCAGATCAAGACCCTCACGCCAGAGACCGCGCTGATCGCTGCCCAGGCCGCGCTGGCAAGCTGCCGCGCCCAGGGTTTTCAGATCGGCGTGGCGGTGGTTGATCGCTCCGGCCTGACCCAGGTGTTCCTGCGCGACCGGTTCGCTGGCGCACACACATTGCAGGTGGCCACCGACAAAGCCTGGACCGCCGCGAGCTTTCGCACCTCGACCCTGGACCTGGCCAACGAAACCCAGGCTGGCAAGCCCATGAGCGGCATCCGCAACACGCCGCGCATGCTGGCCATCGGCGGTGGGGTGGTGATCGAGGGCGGCGGCTCCATTTTTGGTGCGATTGGCGTTTCAGGCGCACCGGGTGGCGAGGCCGACGATGCCTGTGCCCGAGCTGGCATCAAAGCGATTGCCGACAAGATCGAGTTCTGATCGGTGGCTCACGGCCGATGCGGCCAGCAGCCAACAAAAAAGGCGCCCAAGGGCGCCTTTTTTCTTGTGCCTGCCAGACGGGCAGGCGAAGCATCAGACCTTGGCGGCCTTCTTGCCCATGGCGGCGGCCTGCTTGGACGCTGCCGCGAAATTGGCTTGTGCCGACTCGGCGGCCTTCTTGATCGTGGCCTGGGCCGACTCGATCGCCTTCTGGCTGTTGCTCAGCGCGCTCTGGAAAGCGGCCACAGCGGCTTCGGAGCCAGCCGGTGCGTTTTTGGCCATCTGGTCCACAGAAGCGCCAAACGCCTTCTGGGCTTCTGCCAGGTTGGCTTCGACCTGCTGCGTGAAGCCGGCGCTGCCCTCGGTGGCGATGCTCTGCACGTGCTGGAAGTAGGCGACCGACTTTTCAGCCAGTGGCTGGAAGAAGCCGGTTTGCAGCGTCATGAATTCCTGGGGTGTCTTGACCGACATCACGGCCTTGGCGTGGCCAAAGGACTCGCCCAGGGCAGCCTTGGTGGCGGCCATGTTGAGCTCGACCAGCTTTTCCATGCCAGCGTATGCCTGACCGAGGGCGCCTTCAAAGGCTTCCATGTTGGCCTTGTTGGTGGCGACGAATTGTTCAGCGGGGTTTTTCATTTCGGTTTCCTTAAAGGGTTTGCAGAAGGGTGGGGACAGAAGAACTGCCCGGGCAACAAGCATCAGATCGATGATCTATGTTGCAGTGCAGCATGGTTGGATTCTACGGGTAATCGCCAACTTGGCAAGGCTTTTTGTTGCGGTGCAACAAATCTAGG
This sequence comes from Hydrogenophaga sp., assembly GCF_030373245.1. Classification (GTDB taxonomy): domain Bacteria; phylum Pseudomonadota; class Gammaproteobacteria; order Burkholderiales; family Burkholderiaceae_C; genus Hydrogenophaga. The sequence goes on along the minus strand of NZ_JAUCZF010000009.1, from coordinate 16,618 downwards.
GAGCTGCCCCCAACAGCCCGGCTGGGTAGGCACTGCATCAGGCGAATGACAGGCGCGCGAGTTCGGCGAGCAGGCGCGATCGAACCGCTGTCATGCCCCGGTAGGCCACCACGGCCTCGCTCATGGATTCGAGCGCGGCCAGCATTTCGGAGGCACGGTCTGGCGTCACCCTCAGCGTTTCGGTCAGCGGCGCCACCATCACCCGGATCAGGAAAACCGCGCGCTGATACTGGGGCAGCGGCAGCGTGGTGTGGCGCTCCACGCGGAAGAACACCTGGTCAATCAGGTCACCGCCTCTTGCGTCGGCCTGCCGCAACGCGTCGTCCCAGCGCAAGCGGCGGGTCTGGGGATGCTGTGCCAGGTCGCCGCTGGGGGTGAGCAGCCAGACATGACGCAGCATCGGCGCCTGGCGAAAGGCCAAGTGCACAATGCCGCGCGCACCGGCTTGCAGCAGCACGTTGTCGGCCACCGGGACATGGATGGCGGTGAAGTCCAGGCCGAGCTTCTCGACCGGCGCCCAGTTGGAAGGAAAACACACCGAGAGAAAGCGGGTGCACAAATCGGGACCGGCCTGCCCTGGCTCGTCGTGCAGGATCACAAAATCTTCCTGCATGCCCAGCGCCAGTGCGTCGGCCTCGGGCGCCAGCCGCACACCCGTTTGGGCCGCATAGGCTTCGGCGATCGCAGCAAGCACCGTCGGATCGGCCTCGCCGACCTGGGCAATCTCTCGGTGCCCGCGCAGCACTGCCTGCTTCTGGGCTGCATACGCAGGCGCGAGGCCATCGCGCAGAAACAAGGTTGGGGTCTGGGCCGCTTCCAGTCGGGTCAGACCCGGGCGCATGCGAAACGGGCTGCTCACCGGCCAGGGCATCGCTGCCACTGGCGTGCAGGTGTGCTCGGTGGCCATGCGGCTCAGGCGGGCGTGGCTTTCAGCAGGCTTTGCACCAGCGGGTGCTGCACCTTTCGCGCAGTGCCGATGGCGTAGTAGTGCTCCTGCACACCGTCACACGGCGCGACCCAGCGCAGGCCATAACCTTGCGACAGCTTTTCGCGCATCAGCTCCGAGGCGGGAAACACCCCCATGCCCGACGAACCAAAGGTGGCGAGCAGCGCGCTGTCTTCGAACTCACCCACCAGGTTGGGCAACACACCGTGCTGCTCGAACCACTGGTCGATGGACAGCCGCACCGAGGCCTGCGCACTGGGCAGCAGCACCGGTACCCGCGCCAGACTGTGCGGGAAATCGCGCCGCACATCGGCCAGCAGCGCCTTGGGCGCGTACCAACCCAGCGGTGACGAACCCAGCGCGTGGCTGTAGAGCTTGAGGTTGGGGTTGGCGGGCGCAGGCCGGTCGGACAGCACCACGTCGAGCCGATGCAGCGCCAGGTCGGCCAGCAGGTCTTCAAAGTCGTCCTCGTGGCACACCAGCCGCAGCCGCGGCTCAGCCAGCGCCGGCGCGAGCAGGTCACGCACCGCCAGCTTGGCCAGGCCATCGGAGATGCCCACCACCAAACGCACACCGGTCTGACTGGTGGCGTCACGCACGGCAGTGTGCAGGTGTTCGCCCAGGTGAAAAATCTGCTCGGCCACCTGGAGTGCGGCCTGACCGGCTTCGGTCAGCGCCAGACCACGCCCAGCGGGCTTGAACAGCGCATGGCCCAGCGACTGCTCCAGCAAACGCACCTGGGCACTCACGGTCTGCACCGCCATGCCCAGGCGCGCGGCGGCGTGCGACATGCCGCCCTCCTTGGCCGTGACCCAGAAGTAATAGAGGTGCTTGTAGTTGAGTTCCTGATTCATATTCCACTTTTTAAGGATGAAACGTCTTTGATTATCTGCTTTCACGGGATGCTTCCGCACCCTATCGTTGCGTTTCCCTCCCGGTGCCGCCCCTTTGTCTCACAAGGAGTTCTCCCATGCAAATCCTGATCGAATCCCCCCGCGGACCAGAAGCTTCTGCCGACATCGCCCAGTGGCGCGCTGTCGCGGAACGCCGGCTGCGCTTCGTGATGCGCCGCCTGCGCGGCGAGCTGCTGCAGGCGCAGGTGCGGCTGGAAGACGTGAACGGACCGCGCGGCGGCATCGATCAGCGCTGCCAGATCCACCTGACCACCGACGGTCTGGGCACGGTGGTGGTGCACGCCACCCGCCGCCACGCCACGCAGGCGCTGGACGCCGCGCTCAAACGCGCGGCCCATGCCCTGGTCCGCCTCTGGCAGAAGCAGCGCCGGCCCGCGCGGCAGCCGCTGCGCGCAGTCACCACCGCTGCATCCCTCTGACTCTTTTCAGTTCCTCTTTTCCGGAGCACCCCATGAACGACACCCCCCGCGTCATCGCCATCCCGCGCGACCAGCGCCTGCCCGGCACGGGCGGCGGCTCACTCGAAACCGACCGCCCAGAGGTTGCGCGAGTCCTGAAAAACACCTACGCCCTGCTCTCGCTCACCCTGCTGTTCAGCGCGGGTGTGGCCGCGGCCGGTGTGGCCTTCCAGTGGCCTGCACCCGGGCTGGTGCTCACGCTGGTGGGCTTCTTCGGCCTGCTGTTCGCCGTGCACAAGTTCCAGAACAGCGCCTGGGCGCTGCCACTGGTGTTCGCCCTCACGGGCTTCATGGGCTACACCCTGGGCCCGTTGCTGAGCCACACCTTGGCCCTGCCCGGCGGTGCGCAAACCATCGTGATCGCGCTCGCGGCCACCGGCGCGACCTTTGTGGCGCTGTCTGCGTACGTGCTGACCACGCGCCGCGACTTCAGCTTCATGGGTGGCTTCCTGTTTGCCGGCATCGTGGTCGCGCTGATGTTGATGCTGGCCGCGTACTTCTTCCAGATGCCCGCGCTGGCACTGGCGGTGTCCGGACTGGTGGCGCTGCTGTCGGTGGGTCTGATCCTGTTCGAAACCAGCCGCATCGTCAGCGGCGGCGAGACCAACTACGTGCTGGCGACCGTCGGCCTTTTCGTCTCGGTATTCAACCTGTTCACCAGCTTGCTGAGCCTGCTCGGCATGGGTGGCGACGAATAACGCTGCGCCCAGAGCACAGCCCCACTTTTTCAGGAGATCTCCATGCGCAGCTATCCCATCAACAGCCCGGAAGCAGCGGCCCGACTCGTGGCGATGGCCCTGGTCGCCGACGGTCACTACGCCACCGCCGAAATCCGCGCCCTCGACCGCCTCAGCGCACCGTCGCGCCTGGGGCTTGCACCCGAGGCCTTCAAGTTGGTCATGGACCACTTCTGCGAAGACCTGCTGCTCGCCTCGCACGGTGAATGGATGGGCTCGGCTGCGATCGACAGCGCCACCCGGCGCCGCCTGTTTGCCGAGGTGCAAGACCCGGCGCTGGGCGCTGAAGTGCGGGCGCTGTGCGAAGCGGTGATGCTGTGCGACAGCCACCTGGCCGACGGCGAAACGGAACTGCTGGACGACATGGCGCGCGCCTGGCCGATGCCCCTCAATCCGACCCACCGCACCAGCTCCATGGAACAGCTGGCGGCCTGACAAGGCCTTCCATTTCCCTATCCGACTCTGGAACACCCCATGAAGATCGCGCTCTGGATCGTTTTCGCGCTGGTCGCTGCGCTGTGGACCGGTACCGTGCTGGTGTCGGTCGAGCTCACCGGCTGGCTGGCCACAACGGTGGCCTCCGGCCAGGCCGGCGATGTCATCACCAACATAGGGCAGTGGCCGGTGCCGGCCTGGTTGGCGCTGTGGATCGATCCGGTCTGGATTCAAGGTCTGCAGGCTGCCTGGGTGCAGGTGATGAACTGGCTGGGGCAGACTGGCCCAGCGCTGGGCAGCGTGGTGAGCTGGCTGATCCCGTTGATGTGGGTGGTCTGGGCCGTGGTCTTGCTGGTCATGCTGGCAGCTACCGTGGCAGGTCACTTTCTGATTGGCAAATTTTCCAGGCCAAGTGGTTTGAAACGCGTGTCCGCATGAACAGGGCGCTGGCGCAGACCCTGCGCGACGCCGCCCAGTACAACCCCAGGTCCGCCGGTACTTCTGTGCCGGCGGACCTGCGTTTGAGTGTGGCCGACCTGGTGAACCTGCATGGCGCGTCCTCAGGCCCGGTGCTGCTGATGCTGATGGCGGTGCTGGCCACTCTGCCCGTGGCGGGCGCCGGCATGGTGCTCAGCCTGGGCATTTTTTTGCTGGCCTGGACGTGGCTGCGCGGTCACGACCAGATGCCCCTGCCCCCACGCCTGGGCCGACTCACGCTCAATCCCACCTGGACCCGACGCTGCCTGCGGGGTCTGGCCTGGGTGTACGAACAGGCCGAGCGCTGGTTGCGCCCACGCTGGGCGCTGGGCACGCACCGCCGCTGGCGACCGCTCTGGGGCGCCTGGATGGCCCTGATGGCCCTGCTCATCTTCATCCCGCTGCCTTTTGGTAACGTATTGCCCGCGATCAGCCTGGTGCTGCTCAGCCTGGGCTGGATGTTCCGCGATGGTCTGGCTTTGCTGCTGGCGGGCACCTTCGGCTTCGCGGCCATGGTCTACGCCGTCTCGCTGTCCCACCTGCTCACTGCACTCGCGCAGCAGGCCTGGGCCCGGTTGCCGGCATGATCCAGGCCTCTGCGTTCACCGTTCACCACAACAACATCTCATCACCGCCCGAGGAAGACCATGAAAAGCGACATCCCGTTTGACACCGCGCACTGCCCCTGGATATCCACCTACAGCAGCGTCGGCATCACGCCCGAGCTGCCGGCGCCAGCCCATGCCTCGATCGCCGAGCTGGTGCAGGAGCGCTGCACTCACTTTGCCGCAGAGCAGAGCGCCAAGCGCCTCAAACACCCGGCCTTCAGCTGCGTCATGCCCAATGGCATGAATGGGCGACTGAGCTTCGCGCAGGTCAACGAGCTCTCCGACGCGTTCGCCGGCTACCTGCGTCAAACGCTCAAGCTGCAGGCTGGCGACCGGGTGGCGGTGCAGATGCCCAACTGCCTTGCCTACCCGGTGGTGGCGTTTGGCGTGCTCAAGGCCGGCTGCGTGCTCGTCAACACCAACCCGCTCTACACCGAGAGCGAGATGGTTCACCAGTTCAACGACGCCGGCGCGCGCGCCCTGGTGGTGATGGACATGTTTGCCGACAAGTTGCCAGACGTGCTCAAGCGCAGCGGCATCGAGCACGTGGTGCTGGCCAAAGTGAGCGAGTTTTTCCCTGTCGTGCCCGGCGCGGTGATCCGCGGCGTGCAAAAGGTCTGGAGCAAAGTGCTGCCACCGGTGACGGTGCCGCATGTGCGCCTGAAGCAGGCGCTGGCCCAAGGCCGGGCCACGCTGGCCACCTCGCCGGCCAAGACCTACTGGCAAGGCCTCAACCACAACAGCCTGGCCGCGCTGCAGTACACCGGCGGCACCACCGGCGTGAGCAAGGGCGCCATGCTCAGCCACGGCAACCTGCTCAACAACGTCAACCAGATGCTGGCCATGGGCGCCACCCACATGGCGCCTGGTCGTGAGTGTGTGCTCACCGCCTTGCCGCTTTATCACATCTTCGCCTTCACGGCGAACCTGCTGGGTTTCCTGTCCATCGGCGCACACAACGTGCTGGTACCCAGCCCGCGCCCGGTGCAGAACCTGCAGCGTGCAGTGGAAAACTTCCCCATCACCTGGATGACCGGGGTCAATACCCTGTTCAACGGCCTGCTGAACGAAGAGTGGTTCACCGCCTACCCGCCCAAGCAGCTCAAGGCGTCGATTGCTGGCGGCACCGCCCTGCACAGTGCGGTGGCGCAGCGCTGGACCGAGGTCACGCGCACACCCATCGCCGAAGGCTACGGGCTGACCGAAACCTCGCCGGTGGTCAGCTTCAACCCGCTTCGCGGTACGCCGCGCCTAGGCAGCATCGGTATCCCGGCGCCCGGCACCGAACTGCGCCTGATGGGAGACGATGGCAGGCCGGTGGCGCCGGGCGAGCCAGGCGAGATCTGTGTGCGCGGTCCGCAGGTGATGGGCGGTTACTGGAACAACGAAGCCGAGTCCGCGGGAGTGCTCAACGACGGCTGGCTGGCCACTGGCGACGTGGCAGTGATGGAGCCCGACGGCTTTCTGCGCATCGTCGACCGCAAGAAAGACCTGGTGCTGGTCTCCGGCTTCAACGTTTATCCCAACGAAGTCGAAGACACCATCGCGCAGCTCGACACGGTGCTCGAAGTGGCGGTGATCGGTGTGCCGGATGACAAGACCGGCGAGGCGGTGCGCGCCTATGTGGTGCCGCACCCAGACCACGCCGGCGCGCTCACGACCGAGCAGGTGATCGCCCATTGTCGGCAGCAGCTCACCGCCTACAAGGTGCCGCGAATCGTGGTGCTGCGCGACGAGCTGCCCAAGAGCCCGATCGGCAAGGTGCTGCGAAAGGTGCTCAAGGCCGAAGTGCAGTCCGAAGCGAACGCCAAGGCCTGATTCCAGAACAACATCAAGAGACAAACACCATGATCACCGAATTCGAAACCCGCCTGCTCGGCATCATGATGATGGTCATCATGCTGGGCATGGGCGCCTCGCTCACCTGGCGCGATTTCCTCATCGCATTTCGCAAGCCCAAGGGCGTGCTGGTCGGCATGCTGTGCCAGTTCGGCATCATGCCGCTGCTGGGCTTTGCGCTGGCGATGGCGCTGGACCTGTCGCCCGGCCTCACCGTGGGCCTGATCCTCATGGCCTGCATGCCGGGCGGCACCACCTCCAACATCTTCAGCTACTTCAGCAAGGGCGTGCTCGCGTTGTCCATCCTGATGACCACGGTCTGCACACTGCTCGCGCTGGTCATGGTGCCGTTGCTGCTGGAGTTCTATTCCTCGCTGGCTGGCCTCTCCAGCGAGTTCAAGATCCCGGCGTCCAATGTGGCGCAGGTGCTGGTGGTGCTGCTGGTGCCGACGGTGCTGGGCATGGTGCTGCGCAAGCTCAATCCCAACATCGGCGCCACCATCGAGCTGCTCGGCGGCTTCATGGGCATCGTCGTCATCGTTTTCCTGGTCGCCACCTGGGTGCCACGCAACCACCAGCTGCTGGCCGACACGCCCTGGCCGGTGTACTTCGCTGCCATTGGCCTGGGCCTGATCGGCATGGCGCTGGGTTATGCGATGGCGCGCCTGCTGCGCCAGGACAACAACCGCAGCCGCACGATTGCGCTGGAGACCGGTATCCAGAACGGGCCCCTGGCGGTGCTCATCGTCACGCTCAGCATCGCCACCACCATTCAGCAAGAGGTGTTGCTGATCCCGGTGCTGTACTCGCTGTTCATCGTGCTCAGCAGCAGCGTGGTCACACTCTTCTTCCGCCGCTGGGCGACCCGGGAAGCCCTGGCCCGCGACCGCATGAAGGCGGGCGCGCTGGTCTCGGGTTAAGCGCCTGGGCCGATTCGGTTTCAAATAAAGCGCAAGGCGAGAGCAGCAAGGCAGCGCTCCGGCACCACCAGGCCGAACCACGCTGCGATCGCCTTGAAGCTTGATTGAATAGGCATCGGCCGCAGGAGCTGCGGGCGAAGAACAGCGCGGTCATCTCCAGGCCCGCCCCGATCACGCCCCGATCACGCCCCAAGCACACCCGCTGCACCGGCGCTCGCTTGGATCAGCAGACGCCGAAGCAGTAGCCTGCGGCGGCGGCCCGCAACATCACCAAGCCCTCCTTCCCGGCGAATGCACTGGCCACCACGAGAGCGGCCACGCACCACAGGGCAAAGGGCAGCGCGGGGTAGAGGGGGCGTGCGCTTTGGGCAGAGGGTGCCAGGGCGAAGCCGCGATGACGGCAGGGACCCTAGAATCCTCTCACTCCCTACCCCGATCGCATTCACCGCTTGACCACGCCCCTCGCCACCGCCGCGCCACGTCCCTGCCCGCTGTATGTGGACCTGGACGGTACGCTCACGCTGAGCGACACGCTGTACGAGTCGGTGATGCTGTTCATCCGGCGCAGCCCCCTCAACCTATTGAGGCTGTTGGGCTGGTTGCTGCTCGGCAAAGCGGGTTTCAAGCAGCGACTGGCCGGCGCGGTGCGACCCGATCCGGCTCGCTTGCCTTACGACGAGCGCTTTGTGCAATACCTTCGCGACGAACACGCTCGGGGCCGACCGCTGGTGCTGGCCAGTGCGGCCGACGCCCGCATCGTGCGCGAGGTCGCCGCCTACCTGCGCCTGTTCGACGACACCCTGGGCACCGAAGGCGGCCCCAACCTCAGCCGGGATCACAAGCGCGACGCCATTGAGGCCCACGCCCAGGCGGGTGGCCACCGGCAATGGGCTTACGCGGGCAACAGCAAGGACGACCTCGCGGTGTGGCAGGCCAGCGCGCAGGCGGTGGCGGTGAACACACCACCCGCCGTGCTCAATCGACTGCAGCAACAGCACCCCGATGCGCGCGTCTTTGAGCGCAAGCCGCTGACCCTGGGTACCGTGTTTCGCGCCATCCGCCTCAAGCAGTGGGCCAAAAACGCGTTGCTGTTCGTGCCGCTGCTGGCGGCGCACTCGCTGAATCCCCAGGCCTGGTTCGATGTCGCGCTGGCGTTTGTGGCGTTTGGTCTCTGCGCCTCGGCGACCTACCTGTTCAACGACCTGCTTGATCTGCCCAGCGACCGGGTGCACCGGCTCAAGCGCCTGCGCCCGCTGGCCTCGGGCGCCATCGCCATCCCCACCGCGGTGGCACTGGGTACTGCGATGATGGCGCTGGCCTATGTGCTGGCGTTCGCCGTCTCGGAGGGTTTTGCGGCCATGCTCCTGCTCTACACCGCGATCACGCTGGCCTATTCGCTGCGGCTCAAGCGCCTGCCGCTGGTGGATGTGCTGGTGCTGGCTTCGCTTTACACGCTGCGCGTGGGCGCGGGCGCGGTGGCGGCGCAGGTCATGCTGTCCAACTGGCTGCTGGGCATCTCGATGTTTCTGTTCCTGAGCCTGGCCCTGGTCAAGCGCTGCGCCGAGCTGGAAGAGCTGGACGACGACAGCGCCAAACCCGCGCCTGGGCGCGGCTACCAGGCACGCGACCTCGCCTCGCTGCGCGCCATGGGCATGGCCAGTGGCTTTCTGGCGGTGATGGTGCTCACGCTCTACATCGACAGCCAGCATGGCCGCGAGCAATACGCGCAGCCCGAATGGCTCTGGGCCGCCACACCGCTGCTGTTGCTGTGGATCATGCGCATCTGGCTCAAGACCGGGCGGCGCGAGCTGCACGGCGAAGACCCGCTTCAGTTCGCTCTCCGCGACCGCTTCAGCTGGCTCACCGTGGGGCTGCTGGGCGGCATCGGCCTGCTGGCCATCAACGGAGTGGGTGCATGAAATCGCTGGCGCTGGGCCTGGCCCTGTTCTGTGTGCTGCTGTCTTCGGCGGCGCAGATCGCGATGAAGCGCGGCATGTCCGCGCCCGTGGGCGGCGACCTCGGCGCCACCTATGGCCACGCGCTCACCAGCCCGCTGGTGTGGCTGGGTCTCGTGCTGTATGGCGCGAGTGCGGTGCTGTGGTTGTGGGTGTTGTCGCGGCTGGACGTGAGCGTGGCCTACCCGCTGGTGAGCCTGGGCTTTGTGGTCACGCTGGGCGTGGGTGTGGTCTGGCTGGGTGAGCCATTTTCCTGGGTCCGCGTGGCGGGCTGCACACTGATCGTGATCGGGGTGAGCCTGCTCGCTCTGGAAGCTTGACCGGTTGCCCCCACCTCCGCGCCTGCGGCGTCACCCTCCAAAGGGTGGCACTGGCGGCCTGGCGGCGCCAGACCTGCGGAGCCCAGAATCTGGGCACTTCGCGCCGGGCACCATGCGCAGCTCAAGCCGCTTTGTTTTCACCATTTGATGCTTCATGAAGTCTCCTGATTTCTCCATCGCCGCGTCCAGGCGCGTGTTCTGGCTCACCTTCGCGGGCACGCTGCTGCTCAAGATCGTGATCGCGGCGGGCTTTCCCATCACGGGCGATGAGGCGTTTTTTTACCAGTGGGGCGTGTTCCTGGCCTGGGGTTATTCGGACCACCCGCCCATGGTGGGCTGGCTGCTGGCGGTCTTGCACGCCATCAGCGACGCGCCGCTGGTGCTGCGCAGCGTGACGCTGCTGGTCACCAGCGTGATCGCGCTGGGCCTGGTCGACGCGCTGATGCGCATCCTGCCGGCTGAGCGTGAGGCCAGCGCCTGGATGGCTGGCGCGGTCTACCTGGCCCTGCCCTGGTCCTGGATGTTCGTGCTGGTCACCACCGACACGCTTCTGCTGCTGTTCATGGCGGTATCGGCCTGGTGTTATGTGCGGGCCAATGCGGCTGCGGACCGCGGCGCAGGCTGGTACGCACTGGCCGGCGGCTTCATCGGTCTGGCCTTTCTCTCGAAGTACTTTGCCGTTTTGCTGGGCATGGCCTACACGGTGCACATCCTGGGCTGGCGGCGCGACCGCTGGTGGGCGCTGGCGCTCATGTTCGCCGCGGCCTTGCCTTCGGTCGCGGTCAACGTGGTGTTCAACGCCACGCACGGCTGGACCAATGTGATGTTCAACGTGTTCAACCGCAACGAAGGCAGCCACTGGAATCTGGAGACGCCGCTCACCTACGCAGCCATGGCGCTTTACCTGCTCACGCCCTGGCTGCTCTGGCAATCCGTGCGCGCGCCACGGGCCGAAGGGGTGGCGCCGGCCACGCGGCGGGCGCTGGCCGTGCTCTGGCTGTTTCCCATCCTGTTGTTCGCGGTCATCAGTCTGCGCCGCACCATCGGCCTGCACTGGGTGCTGGGCTTTGTGCCATTTTTCGTGGCCTGGGCCGCGCTTTTCCTCGATGCGCGAGCGCTGCACCGCTCGTTGCGCTGGACGCTGCTGCTGTCGCTCCCGCACCTGCTGCTGGTGGGAGCGCTGGCCTGGGCGCCACTGTCCCTGTGGCAGCCTGCCAAGCTCTACGAGCGCCTGGTCTTCACCCGCGAAACGCCGGCCCTGGCTGCCGCCCTCAAGGCCGACCTGCCCACCGGCGCCACCCTCATGGCACGCACCTACAACCCCGCCGCCATGCTGGCGTTCCCGCACGGCCAGTACGTGCCGGTGTTCGGCGTGGGCCGCCACCACGCGCGGCAAGACGACCAGATCGTTGACTTCCGCACCTACGACGGTCAGCCCCTTCGCATCTTCGACTACACCGAGCCCGACCTGGCCGACTTCCAGCCCTTCTTTGCGCAGGTCAGCAAGCAAAAGGTGGTGATCGAAGGCGTGGACTTCTGGATGGTGGACGGCACAGGTTTTCGCTTTGAGCCCTACCGCGAACAGGTGCTCGCCAAGATCGCGCAGGATTTCCACGACATCCCGCGCTGGCTGCCCCTGCTGGGCAATCCGTTCTGCGAGCGGTATGGGTTTGCGGCATGTTCGCCGCAGGGTCGGTGACGACTGACGCTACCGCTGCTCACCGGAGCGATGAAAGAGGTAGGTAGGTCGCCGTTGGTGATGCGGACTTCCGCTGTCGGCCATGAACCGCCGTTGCCACATCGGCGAAGCAGTCGTTCAACGTTCGAGTTAGGCGGCAACTCGGCGGCTGGTGCGTTCAGCCCACGTTCACTGCGTAGAGTCCATACGAAAGTTACCAGCCATCCACCAGAAGGCGACTATAGCGACAGCGAGCATCAAGTGCACAACATGCGGAACTTCGCATTCCAGCGCTGCGTCAGTTGGGGAGGCCGGATTCACACGCACATATACAGTGCTCCCAACTCGATATTGGACAACCTTACGTGCTGCATAGTTGCCAGATGTGGCGAGGGTACCACTCGGCAGTATGCGAGTACCAACATAGTCGTGACCATTTACGGTGTAGCTGTATCGAACGATCGGCACAGAGTTGCTGTCAGCGTCAGTGTCAACTCTCGATTCAAGAACCTTGCCGACAACGGTGGGCCATGAGCGAGCTGACCTTGTACGAAAAATCACGTAGGCAAGCCATAGAAGGGCAACTAGGGCTAAACCGCGAAAGATGAAGATTGCCGTGCCGGTACTTAGCATGATGAATCTTGAGATGGTGCGGGGGAAGAGATCGGCTTTGCCGCCTAACGTTTGAGCTAACCGGACCGTTGCGGTATGTGGCTAAAGGCCCAGAATGAAATGGCGGGCCTTTAGCCGCATGCCGCAATGGGTCCGGTTGAGCGAATGGTTAGGCGTCATCGCGCGAGAATTTCTGAGAACGTCTCACCAGACTTAAGCCTTGCGAGGCGTGAGTAAAGCGTATCACTGCCAACAACTGAGAGCCACTTCGAGACCTCGTACTTGGCAAAAGAATAGTTCTGTGTGAGCGCCTTATCATCGGAAACAAAGAACTTGGATGAAGTGGTCAACTCACGCACACGATCTGCTTCTGCGGCTTTATCTTCGCGGAGAGCGTAACGTGAGCGAAAGTCCACTTGCATTGCTACGCCTTCATCGAACCAAGTTGGCACCTTCAGGAAGTACTTTAGCGAGCCTACGCGATGATGCAGTTCGGCATGCATGAGCTCGTGTGCAACGATATCAACGGATCTGCCCTTAGGTCCGATCATTACGCAGGTCCTATGTCCTACGAACTGCGTGCTTCCGTAAGCGTTGAGGCTGAAGGGTCCAATGCGGCTAGTGCTGCCTAGAAAGACGATTGTTGGTCTTGCAGCGGGTTTTCCGAAGGTCGCTTCAATTCGTCTTCTAGCTTCGTCGACGAGCTGCGATGTGCCTGATTGACTTGTTGTTGAATCATCGGCTGAAAGCGGAGTGGCTGTCTGGTTGCCTAGGTTAGATGCACCGACAAGAAGACAAGATGTTGGGCCGGGAAAAGCTACGGCGAATGCGGTGAAAGGCAATGCTGCGAACACAATAAAGAGTGCCAGATATTTCTTCGTCATTGGTGAGATGCTGAGGTTGGGTTTATGACGCCTAACGTCTTGCTCAATTGCGCAGCGGTTGTAGTGGATTTTTGTGCGACAATGAGCAAAGCGAATGCACAAAAAGGAGCGTAGACCGCTGTGTCAATTGGAGCAATTTGTTATGTGCTGGTTTCATTTTGCTACTGGCTTTTTCTTCTTATCTACCAAAACATCCTGTTGCCATCTACTAGGCTTTTTATCAGTGCGATGTATACACCCAACCCAGCAACAAGGCCGCTTTTTTCCTTCTAAAAGTTCTTCAGTAGCTCTACCGATCCGTTTTACTCTAGTTTTCTCTTGTTTGGCGTCTTCAATCCAACAAATGAATTCATTGCGGCCAATAGCTGACAAGGCTTCCCAAGCATTAGAAAGGTCTTCTTCGGCTAATGCTTCCGCCAAGTCAATGGGTAATTCATGCACTAAGCCTCCGGAAAGTTTTGACTTCATATCTAATTACCTAAAATCTGGTATTGATGGCTAACGATCAAAACACATAACGTTTGACATGAGGGGCGGCCGAGGGCGATAGCCCTTGGACGTCCCCCTCGATGGAAGGGTTAGGGCTCATTTTGCAGGCTTCGCCTTGCGCCCGGCAGGCACCAAGGCTCAGTGCCGCCGTGACTGACCTTCTCGCCATTCTTGCGGACCCACCTGGCAATGGATGTGAACCAAACATCAAAGGCTGCGCGGTCGTAGGTAACTTCTTCTGACTGAAGGAGAGCAGGTTTGGCCCAATAGAGCCTCCCACCGGCCTGCGGATTCGGGGCGTAAATGGGATGGCGTGAATACTCAAGCAACGGTGCATGCAGAGTGCGCAAGCGAAAGTATGTTCCCGCTGCACCACCAGTAGTCTTGTTTTCGTAGTTGACGCGCTCGAAGGATGCCTGCCAAGGGAAGGCCAGGTTGTGAACCCAGAACGGGGATGCCGAAGTGTCTTGCGTAAAGCCTTCTACTGGCTCTGGGCTCGGTGACCATGAGCGGTACAGCACGACATTGGCCGTGCTGGCGAGGAAGGCGAGGAAGGACTCTTCGTCTTCCTGCTGCATAGCGATGGCAATCTGGCGACCCATGAGCCCTAACGTTTGACATGAGGGGCGGCCGAGGGCGATAGCCCTTGGACGTCCCCCTCGATGGAAGGGTTAGGGCTCATTTTGCAGGCTTCGCCTTGCGCCCGGCAGGCACCAAGGCTCAGTGCCGCCGTGACTGACCTTCTCGCCATTCTTGCGGACCCACCTGGCAATGGATGTGAACCAAACATCAAAGGCTGCGCGGTCGTAGGTAACTTCTTCTGACTGAAGGAGAGCAGGTTTGGCCCAATAGAGCCTCCCACCGGCCTGCGGATTCGGGGCGTAAATGGGATGGCGTGAATACTCAAGCAACGGTGCATGCAGAGTGCGCAAGCGAAAGTATGTTCCCGCTGCACCACCAGTAGTCTTGTTTTCGTAGTTGACGCGCTCGAAGGATGCCTGCCAAGGGAAGGCCAGGTTGTGAACCCAGAACGGGGATGCCGAAGTGTCTTGCGTAAAGCCTTCTACTGGCTCTGGGCTCGGTGACCATGAGCGGTACAGCACGACATTGGCCGTGCTGGCGAGGAAGGCGAGGAAGGACTCTTCGTCTTCCTGCTGCATAGCGATGGCAATCTGGCGACCCATGAGCCCTAACGTTCAAAATCAACGGCCTGCGCGGCTTTTCGCGCAGGTCCGGTGCATTGCAGGGTTGGGCGTCGACGGCTACTTTGCATGCTGTTTGCGATTAACTCCGCTTGATTGAAGGTCGGACGCTCACAACTCGGCTACGTGCCATTGAAAGACCACTAGATCTCCGGATTCCAAAAGGAAGTCGCGCCATTCTGCCGGCGATTGCAAGCTAAACGTCCAAACGTCCACCTCTCCGGGACCACGTGGTCGGCGGACGGCTATCGGGCCAGCGGGCCAACGTGTTGGTGTTTGTTCCAGCCCGCCGGCGGCGGCTAACGCGCGAAGAATTGTCCTCGGGGTCTCGACAACGTGAGGGCCCGGGGCCGAGACGGCTCCAGTAACGACAATAGTCGAAGGTGTCTGCGGCATGTCTATCAAGACGCCCAACGTCTTGCTCAATTGCGCAGCGGTTGTAGTGGATTTTTGTGCAACAATGAGCAAAGCGAATGCACAAAAAGGAGCGTAGACCGCTGTGTCAATTGGAGCAATTTGTTATGTGCTGGTTTCATTTTGCTACTGGCTTTTTCTTCTTATCTACCAAAACATCCTGTTGCCATCTACTAGGCTTTTTATCAGTGCGATGTATACACCCAACCCAGCAACAAGGCCGCTTTTTTCCTTCTAAAAGTTCTTCAGTAGCTCTACCGATCCGTTTTACTCTAGTTTTCTCTTGTTTGGCGTCTTCAATCCAACAAATGAATTCATTGCGGCCAATAGCTGACAAGGCTTCCCAAGCATTAGAAAGGTCTTCTTCGGCTAATGCTTCCGCCAAGTCAATGGGTAATTCATGCACTAAGCCTCCGGAAAGTTTTGACTTCATATCTAATTACCTAAAATCTGGTATTGATGGCTAACGATCAAAACACATAACTTTGATGTAGTTCGTGTTTTACCGAATACCCACAGTACCCGCGAGATAACATGGCCCGACACATCCCCAAAATGTGTTTGATTTCATACAGTTATCTCGCGATACTGTATGCATGAACAGGTATAACAGATCTGACAAAGTCCGTGAGCTGGCGGCCGTCCCTTTGGTATCCCAACGCTTGCTGGATCAGGTCCGCGAGCGCATTCGGTACTTGCACTATAGCCTTCAGACGGAGAAGGCATATGTCTATTGGGTCCGCTTTTTCGTGCGGTGGTCCGGGACCCAAGGCGGCATGCGGCATCCCCGGGAACTGGGCTCGGCTGAGGTCGAGGCATTTCTGACCTTGCTGGCCAACGAACGCCAGGTGTCACCGGCCACCCATCGACAGGCGCTCAATGCCTTGTTGTTCCTGTATCGCCAGGTGCTGGGTATGGATTTGCCCTGGATGCAACAGATCGGTCGACCACCGGAGCGCAAGCGCATCCCAGTTGTGCTGACCCAGGACGAGATTCAGCGGGTGCTGAGCATGATGGCCGGTGAGGAGGCTGTGCTGGCCAGGCTGTTGTATGGCGCAGGTTTGCGCCTGAATGAAGGCCTGTCTCTGCGAGTGAAAGACCTGGACTTCGACCGCCACGCGGTGGTGGTGCGCAGCGGCAAGGGCGACAAGGACCGGGTGGTGATGTTGCCCCGATCACTGGTGGCACCACTGCGTGAACAGTTGGCTCGGTCGAAGGCGCTGTGGACCCGTGATCGGGCAACGGAAGTGGCGGGTGTCTTTCTGCCCCATGCGCTGGAGCGCAAATATCCACGGGCCGGGCAAAGCTGGGCCTGGCACTGGGTTTTCCCCTCGCCCACTCTCTCGGTAGATCCTCAAACCGGGGTGGTGCGGCGCCACCACCTGTTTCCCGAGCGGATCTCCAAGCGACTCAAGCAGGCCTGTGTGGCTGCGAGCATTGCAAAACCGGTTTCGGTTCACACGCTGCGCCATTCGTTTGCCACGCATTTGCTGCAAGCAGGCACCGACATTCGCACGGTGCAGGAGCTGTTGGGTCACTCGGATGTGTCCACCACCATGATCTACACCCATGTGCTCAAGGTGGCGGCGGGTGGCACGACCAGTCCACTGGATGCCTTGGCTCTGGAGCGTTGAGTGACCGGTTTGTGGACTGTGCGTGACCGACCGCTACGGGTCTATTCCGTTGAAAAACTCGGTTTTGGCCGTGATCCAGATACCGCGCTGAACTTG
>NZ_JAUCZF010000008.1 GCF_030373245.1 Hydrogenophaga sp. | reverse complement strand
CCGCGAAGGCGGTCGCACCGTCGGCGCCGGCGTCGTGGCCAAGATCATTGCGTAAGGAGAAACCCCATGTCTTCCAAGCAAAAGATCCGCATCCGCCTCAAGGCGTTTGACTACAAACTGATCGACACCTCGGCTGCCGAAATTGTCGAGACCGCCAAGCGCACTGGCGCCATCGTCAAGGGCCCGGTGCCCCTGCCGACGCGCATGAAGCGTTTCGACATCCTGCGTTCGCCGCACGTCAACAAGACCAGCCGCGACCAGCTCGAAATCCGCACGCACCAGCGTCTGATGGACATCGTGGACCCGACCGACAAGACGGTTGACGCCCTGATGAAGCTCGACCTGCCTGCAGGCGTGGACGTGGAAATCAAGCTTCAGTAAATTGCTGTGGCCCAGGTGCCTCGCCTGAACGGGCGAGGTGCTTGCAGAAAGTTCGCTCGCTGGTTATACTGGCGGGCTTTCCTGGTCTCGATCAGGAGATTCGGCATTGCCGATGCGGCCTGCGAAAGCGGTGTCCGTACCCCTAAACGCGGCGCACATGCCTGGGCTTGTCCAGGGAGAAGCGCTGCACCATCAGCCCCGGCCAATTGAAGTCGGGAACGGAGAAAACAATGAGTCTTAGCAACTCCCTCGGGTTGTTGGGTCGCAAGGTTGGCATGATGCGCCTGTTCACCGAAGATGGGGACGCTGTCCCTGTCACGGTCGTCGACGTGTCCAACAACCGCGTGACGCAAGTCAAAACTCAAGCCAACGATGGCTATGACGCGCTTCAGGTTACCTTCGGTGCCCGTCGCGCTTCCCGCGTCACCAAGCCCCAAGCGGGCCACCTGGCCAAGGCCGGTGTTGAAGCGGGTGAGATCATCCAGGAATTTCGCGTCGCTTCTGACGTTGCTGCCCAGTACCAGCCCGGTGCGATGGTGGCTGCCACTGCGGTGTTCGCAGCTGGTCAGAAGGTGGACGTTCAAGGTACCTCGATCGGTAAAGGCTTCGCCGGTACCATCAAGCGCCACAACTTCAAGTCTCAGCGCGCCTCGCACGGCAACAGCCGTTCGCACAACGTGCCGGGCTCGATCTCCATGGCCCAGGATCCGGGTCGCGTGTTTCCGGGCAAGAAAATGACCGGCCACATGGGTGATCAGACCAAGACCATCCAGAACCTCGACGTCTTCCGCATCGACGAAGCCCGTCAGCTGCTGATGATCCGCGGTGCGGTGCCGGGCGCCAACGGCGGTTTCCTGACCGTGCGTCCCGCCGTCAAGGCCAAGGCTGCCGATGCAGCCACTCAGGGAGCAAACTGATGCAAGTTGAACTCCTGAACGACCAAGGTCAGGCAGCGTCCAACGTTGACGTGCCGGAGACCGTGTTTGGTCGCGACTACAACGAAGCGCTGATCCACCAGCTGGTGGTGGCCTACCAGGCCAATGCGCGCCAGGGTACGCGTGCTCAAAAAGACCGTCAGATGGTCAAGCACTCGACCAAGAAGCCGTTCAAGCAAAAAGGCACGGGCCGCGCCCGCGCCGGTATGACGTCTTCCCCAATCTGGCGCGGAGGCGGTCGCGCCTTCCCCAACAGCCCGGACGAAAACTTCACCCAGAAGATCAACAAGAAGATGTACCGTGCCGGCATGGCGTCGATCTTCTCGCAGCTGGTGCGTGAAGGCCGCTTGGCCGTGGTCGATTCGATCAAAGTCGACTCGCCCAAGACCAAGCAGTTGGCCGACAAGTTCAAGGCCATGAACCTGCAGTCGGTGCTGGTGATCGCCGAGGAAGTGGACGAGAACCTGTACCTGGCTTCGCGCAACCTGCCCAACGTGCTGGTGGTCGAGCCGCGTTACGCCGATCCGCTGTCGCTGGTGCACTACAAGAAGGTGATCGTCACCAAGGCGGCCATCGACCAGTTGAAGGAGATGTTCGCATGAGCGTCACAAAATACGACGAAGGTCGCCTGATGCAGGTCCTCGTGGCACCGATCGTGTCCGAGAAGGCCACCCAGGCTGCCGAGCAAAGCAACGCGGTGCTGTTCAAGGTGCTGCGCGATGCGTCCAAGCCCGAGATCAAGGCTGCAGTGGAGCTGATGTTCAAGGTCCAGGTCAAAGGCGTTTCCGTGCTCAACCAGAAGGGCAAGGCTAAGCGCTTTGGCAAGACCATGGGTCGCCGCGACCACGTGCGCAAAGCGTACGTGACGCTGATGCCCGGTCAGGAACTGAACTTTGGCGGGGAGGCGTAATCATGGCAGTCATCAAGATGAAACCCACTTCACCAGGCCGTCGCGGCATGGTGAAAGTCACGCGCGATCACCTGCACAAAGGTGAAGGGTATGCGCCGCTGCTGGAGCCGCAATTCCAGAAAGCCGGCCGCAACAACAACGGCCACATCACCACCCGCCACAAGGGCGGTGGTCACAAGCACCACTACCGCGTGGTCGACTTCCGTCGCACCAAGGACAACATCCCGGCCAAGGTTGAGCGCATCGAGTACGACCCGAACCGCACCGCGCACATCGCGCTGCTTTGCTACGCCGATGGCGAGCGCCGCTACATCATCGCACCGCGCAATGTGGAAGTGGGCGCCACGCTGTTGTCGGGTTCGGAGTCCCCGATCCGCATCGGCAACACCCTGCCGATCCGCAACATCCCGGTTGGCTCGACCATCCACTGCATCGAGTTGCAGGTCGGCAAAGGCGCGCAAATCGCCCGCTCCGCTGGCGCCTCCGCTGTGTTGCTGGCACGTGAAGGCATCTATGCCCAAGTGCGCATGCGCTCGGGCGAAGTGCGCAAGGTCCACGTCGACTGCCGTGCCACCATTGGTGAAGTGTCCAACCAGGAACACAGCCTGCGCCAGCTCGGCAAGGCCGGTGTGAAGCGTCACATGGGCATTCGCCCGACCGTTCGCGGTACCGCGATGAACCCGATCGATCACCCGCACGGTGGTGGTGAAGGCAAGACCGGCGAAGGCCGCGCTCCGGTGGATCCGTGGGGCAACCTGACCAAGGGCTATCGGACCCGCAACAACCGCCGCACGCAGTCGATGATCGTCTCGCGTCGCAAGAAGTAAAGGGTTGACAACATGACTCGTTCCCTCAAAAAAGGCCCTTTCATTGACCATCACCTGATGGCCAAGGTGGAGAAGGCGCAGGCCAACAAGGACAAGAAGCCGGTCAAGACTTGGTCGCGCCGCTCCATGATCCTGCCCGAATTCATCGGACTGACGATCGCCGTGCACAACGGCAAGCAGCACGTGCCTGTCTACATCACCGACCAGATGGTGGGACACAAGCTCGGCGAGTTTTCGCTGACGCGCACGTTCAAAGGCCACCCGGCCGACAAAAAAGCGAAGAAGTAAGGACCCACCATGAGTACAGAAACCCGTGCGGTCGTCCGTGGCGTGCGCCTGTCGGTCGACAAGGGCCGCCTCGTGGCCGACCTGATTCGCGGCAAGAAGGTCGACCAGGCGCTCAACATCCTGGCGTTCACCCAGAAGAAAGCTGCCGGCATAGTCAAGAAGTGCCTGGAGTCGGCCATTGCCAACGCTGAGCACAACGATGGCGCCGACATCGACGAGCTGAAGGTCAAGACCATCTACGTCGAACAAGGCACCACGCTGAAGCGATTCGCCGCCCGCGCCAAAGGCCGCGGTAACCGCATCAGCAAACCCACTTGTCACATCTATGTGACGGTTGGCAACTGAAGAAGGCTAGGACTATGGGACAAAAAATCAACCCTACCGGGTTCCGCCTTGCCATTTCGCGCAATTGGGCCAGCCGCTGGTACGCCAGCAATCGCGATTTCGCCGGCATGCTCGCCGAAGACATCAAGGTGCGTGAGTACCTCAAAGGCAAGCTGAAGAACGCTGCCGTGTCGCGCGTCGTGATCGAGCGCCCCGCCAAGAACGCTCGCATCACCATCTACTCGGCACGTCCGGGCGTGGTGATCGGCAAGAAGGGCGAGGACATCGAGCGCCTCAAGCGCGAGCTGGCCACCAAGCTTGGCGTGCCGGTCGCGGTCAACATCGAAGAAGTGCGCAAGCCCGAAATTGATGCCAAGCTGATCGCGGACAGCATCACGCAGCAGCTTGAAAAGCGCATCATGTTCCGCCGCGCGATGAAGCGCGCGATGCAGAACGCCATGCGCTTGGGTGCACAGGGCATCAAGATCATGTCGTCGGGTCGCCTGAACGGTATCGAGATCGCCCGTTGTGAGTGGTACCGCGAAGGTCGCGTGCCGCTTCACACCCTGCGCGCCGACATCGACTACGGCACGTCCGAAGCCAAGACCACCTACGGCGTAATCGGCGTCAAGGTCTGGGTCTACAAAGGCGACACGCTGGGCCGCAACGATGCGCCCGTCGCCGAGACGCCGCGTCCAGAAGAAGAGCGCCGCCCCCGCGGTCCGCGCCGTGAGCGTCCCGCTGGCCCGCCTGCGCGCGCCGCTGTGCGACGCCCTGGCGCCAATGCCGCACCGGCCGATGGCAGCGACAAGCCTGCCGAAGCCACTGCTGCAGCGACCGAACCCAAACCCGCCGTTAAGCGCGTTCGCAAAGACGCACCCGCAGGGGCACCTGCGGACGGCAAAGGAGAATAAACATGCTGCAACCTGCACGCCGCAAGTACCGCAAGGAGCAAAAAGGCCGCAACACGGGAGTCGCCACCAGTGGCGCCACCGTGGCCTTTGGCGACTTCGGTCTCAAGTCCACCGATCGCGGTCGTCTGACCGCGCGCCAGATCGAGGCCGCACGCCGTGCGATCTCCCGTCACGTCAAGCGCGGCGGCCGCATCTGGATCCGCGTGTTCCCCGACAAGCCGATCTCCAACAAGCCTGCCGAGGTCCGCATGGGCAACGGCAAAGGCTCGGTCGAGTACTACGTGGCTGAAATTCAGCCCGGCAAAGTGCTGTACGAAATCGTAGGCGTGCCTGAACAGCTCGCTCGCGAGGCGTTCACCCTGGCCGCCGCCAAACTTCCCCTGCGCACCACGTTCGTGACGCGCATGCTGGGTCAGTGATTCAGGAGAACACAAGATGAAAACTGCTGAATTGCGCCAGAAGGATGTGGCTGGTCTCGAAGCCGAAGTGAAGTCGCTGCAAAAGGCCCACTTTGGCCTGCGCATGCAAAAAGCCACGCAACAACTCAACAACAACGCCACGCTGGGTGACACCCGTCGCGCCATTGCCCGCGCCAAGACCATCTTGGCCGAGAAGCAGCGCGCTGCGGCTGCGGCCAAATAAGGAGCGACCCCATGACGGAAGCCAAAACATCCCTCAAGCGCACCCTGGTCGGCAAGGTCGTCAGCGACAAGCGCGCCAAGACCGTGACCGTGTTGGTCGAGCGCCGTGTCAAGCACGAGCTCTACGACAAGATCGTGGCCAAGTCCAGCAAGTACCACGCCCATGACGAAAAGGGCGAGTACAAGACGGGCGACGTGATCGAGATCACCGAAAGCCGACCGCTCTCCAAGACCAAGAACTGGGTCGCCACGCGCCTGGTGCAAAAGGCTGCGCTGGTCTGATGCCATCAAAGGCCGCACTGGCCTGAGTTCTATGAGCGCGTTATTCTGCGCGACAACAAAAAGCGACCGACAATTCGGTCGCTTTTTGTTTTTTCTTCCCCGGTGATGCCGGGGCCCATCCAAGGCCTGCGGGCCAACTCACGCGAGGAGCAAGAACCATGATCCAGATCGGCGACAAAATTCCGGCAACCACCCTGATGGAGTACAGCGAAGTCGAGGGCAACGGTTGCAGCATCGGCCCCAACCCGGTCGATACGCAAAAAGCCAGTGCCGGCAAGACGGTCGCCATTTTTGCCCTGCCCGGTGCGTTCACCCCGACCTGCTCGGCCAAGCATGTCCCCGGTTTTGTGGAGCACGCCGAAGCCTTCAAGGCGGCCGGTGTGGACGAGATTTGGTGCCTGAGCGTGAACGACGCGTTTGTGATGGGTGCCTGGGCGCGTGACCAGAAAACCGGGAGCAAGGTGCGCATGCTGGCCGACGGCAGCGCCGATTTTGCCCAGGCCACCGGTCTGACTCTGGACCTCACCGCCCGCGGCATGGGCCTGCGCAGCAACCGCTATTCGATGCTGGTTCAGGACGGCGTGGTCAAGACGCTGAACATCGAAGGTCCCGGCAAGTTCGAAGTCAGCGACGCCGCCACGCTGCTGGCACAGGCTCAGAAAGCCGCCTGAAGCTCCACGGCCATTTGGCCAAAGCTCAAGCCGCTGCGCATGGGCACAGCGGCTTTTTCACTTCTGCTGCGGTCGCGATGGACCTGGGTTCAGAGATCGGCCTTGAGGTAGTGGGCCCCGGGAATCGGGTTGAGATAATAAGGTGCCACCTCGGTGAAGCCCAGCTCCTGGTACAAAGTGCGCGCCGTCTCCATGTCGCTCAGGGTATCCAGCAACATGGTGGAGTACCCCGCCAGCCGCGCGCCACCCATGAGGTGCTCGACCATCATGCGCCCCAGTCCCATGCCCCGATAAGGAGGCCTAACAAACAGCCGCTTCATCTCGCAGGCGTTGAGGTGGTCGCTGTGCGGCAGGGCCCGAAAAGCACCGCAACCAGCCGGTGCACCATCCACCAGCGCCAGCAGGAGATCTCCCTCTGGCTCGGCGTAGTCCCCAGGCAATCGAGTCAGTTCGTCAGCAAAGCCCTGAAAGCAAAGATCGACCGTCAGGCTGGCTTGATAGTCCAGGAACAGGCTTCGCACCTGAGCCAGCGCGTCGGGATTGCGCGCGGGCAGCAGCTGGATCCGGGGCGGGGCGGTGCGCAACGACACAAGTGCCTAATAGCCTGCAAAGGCGCCCAGGTTCACCACCCAGCGAACAATCCCGGCGCAAATACCCAACACGACCAGCGCCAGCAGCCGCGAACCTGCACTGTCCCGAGCGTCCGGAGCCGCCACGCCCAGCTGCTTGTCGCCCACCACCATGGGCCGCACGAGGCTCTGCTTTTGAACCAGCTTGTAAAACAGAATCGCCAGCAGGTGCAGCACCACCAGCCCCATCACGATGAACTTGCCGATGTTCTTGTGGTACCCGGTGGCGGACGCAATGGTGTCGCCCGATACGAAGCGCACCAGCGGGCCACTGAATGCAATTTCGTCGTCGCTGACCAGGCCGGTGCCCACCTGCAGCAGCAGCACTGCCAGCAACGCAAACACCGACAGAGCGCCCAGCGGGCTGTGGCCCACGCTGTGGCTGATGTCGCCCTGGCCCCGCAGATAGCGCAGCAGCGACCCGGGCGAGTAGAGAAAGCTGCTGAAGCGCGACCAGCGACCTCCGACCAAGCCCCAGACCAGGCGAAACAGCAGCAACGTGAGCACGGCGTAGCCCAGGCGAAGGTGCCAGTTCATCCAGTTGCCACCGATGTTGCCAGTGACGACCAGCCCAACGATGCAGGCAGCGAGCGCCCAATGGAACAAGCGGGTGGGCAGATCCCAGACGCGGACAGTGTGCATGGCTCAGTGCGGCAGGCGGCGGATAGAACAAAATGTATCAGTCTTTCGCGTGGCGTGGCCAGCGGAACTCACCCAGTAGGAATACACTCCCGCGGAAGTGACTGAGAGGTCACTGGAAGCGCGCCGAGCCTGCCCCAACCCGTTAATCTTCTGAGGAGTCCCTATGAAGCTGATCGCATCGCTTGCTTTTGCCACCGCCTTTACCGCCGTGTCCATCCCCGCTTTGGCCCAGTTTCAGAAGCCGGAAGATGCGGTCAAGTACCGCAAAGCCGCGTTTTCCGTGATGGGCACGCACTTTGGCCGAATCGGGGCCATGGCCAACGGCCGCGTGCCGTTTGACGCCAAGATGGTGGCGGAGAATGCTGCCATCGTGGAAACCATGAGCAAACTGCCCTGGGCCGGCTTTGGCGAAGGCACCGACAAGGGCGAGACGCGCGCCAAGCCCGAGATCTGGACCGAGCAGGCCAAGTTCAAGGACGGCGCCGACAAGATGCAGGCCGAGGTCGTGAAGCTTTCCGCTGCTGCCAAGACCGGCAACCTCGACAACGTCAAGGCCGCCTTTGGCGCTGTGGGGCAGACTTGCAAGGCCTGCCACGACGCTTACCGCAAAGAGTGAGGGATTGCCGCCCGCGCGGTGGCCCGAGAACCAATCGAAAGGGCTGGCTGGTGCGAACCTCTAGCCCTGATCCCTTTGGCCCCCCGGTAGCCGAGGTCCCGGGTCAGGCTTGGGCGAGCAGTTCTTCGATCAGCTTGTGCAGCGCCGACATGTCGGGCTCACCCACATAGCGTTTGACGATGCGGCCCTGTTTGTCCACCAGGTAGGTGGTCGGCGTGAGCTTCACGTCGCCCCATGCTTTGGCGATTTCGCCCGTGTTGTCCAGCGCCACCTTGAACGGCAACTGGCGCGTTTGCGCAAAATTCAGTACCCAGGCTGGTGGGTCGTACTCCATGGCGACCGCCAGGGTCTCGAACCCCTGAGGCTGGTACTTCTTGTACGTCGCTACAAGGGCCGGCATCTCTTTCACGCAGGACACGCAGGTCGTTGCCCAGAAATTGACCAATGTGACCTTGCCTTTCAGGTCGGCGGTCGTGGCCTTGCTGCCATCGATGAGCACAAAGGTGGACTCCGGTGCGGCTTCCCGGGCGCCACACCCGGTCAGTGTGAGCGAGAGTGCGACACCCAGTGCTGCCAGCGTGGAAAAGAGCACGCGCCGGGGGGGCGAAGTGCGGAGAACGGAGGGTGTCATTGTGATTTCTCGGGGTCGGCTCTACAGTGGGCGATGCGGGGGCAAATCTGTCCGACCCATCGAATGCCCAGGAGTTCACCATGCAACGACGCCAGTTTAATCAATCCCTCACCAGCGCAGCGGCCTTGTTCGTGCTCGCCGCCCATCAGCAGGCGTTGGCCCTGTCGCTTTCAGATCTGACCGACCAAGATGCCAGCCGTGGCCTGAAAACGGCGCTGGAAAAAGGCGCGCTGGCGGCGGTGGCGCTGCTGGGCAAGCCAGATGGGTTTCTCGGCAATCCCAAGGTACGCATCCCCCTGCCTGGCTTTCTGGAGGATGCATCCAAGCTGCTGAAGATGACGGGCCAAGGCAAACGCATTGACGAACTGGTCACCAGCATGAACCGCGCGGCTGAAACCGCGGTACCGATGGGCAAGGACTTGCTGGTGGGCGCCGTCAAAAGCATGACGGTGACCGACGCCAAGAACATCCTCAAGGGCGGCGACAACTCGGTGACGCAGTTTTTTGCGGAGAAGACGCGCGCGCCGTTAGGCGAGAAATTCTTGCCGGTGGTGACCAAGGCCACGGAAAAAGTGGGTCTGGCTGACAAATACAACCGCGTCGCTGGAAAGGTAGCCAACTTGGGTCTGGTCAAAAAGGAAGACGCCAACATCCAGCAGTACGTGACTGGAAAGTCGCTCGATGGGCTCTACACCATCATCGGTGAAGAAGAGCGCAAGATTCGGCAAGATCCGGTAGGAACCGGCAGTGCCATCCTCAAGAAGGTGTTTGGCGCGATGAAGTAAGCAAGCGCTTATTCTCGAAGCCTTGTAAATCCGAACGATTTACTTCAGCTTGCTGCGCGCTTCTCCGAGTCGCGCGTCCAGGTACTCGCCGTAAAAATCCGGTACTGCCATGCCCACCAGGCGCTCGGCCAATTCCTGACCCTGGGGGCCAAAGAACAGCACCGTAGGCGCAAAGCGCGCCTTCCAGGCCGTCACCTGCGCCGCTGGCGTGGTGTTTTCGCCGGTAAAGCTCTGGAGGTTGGAGCGGCGGTCGCGAATGTCGAGTTCGACCGCGTGCACCAGGCCATCGCGCCGCATCGGCAGCAAATGGTGGTTGCGCACCAGATCGCAATAGGGGCAGCCGACCAGCGTGGTCATGACCACCAGCGGCTCGCCGCGCGCCGCAGCAGCCTGCGCCGCGCCACGCAAAGACGCTGGGGTAGGCAGGTGGCCGGGGGCGGATTCGGTGGCGGTGGCCATGTTGGTATTCGTATGTTCAGACAATACTGCGGCGCTTCAAATCAGACAAGCGCTCAGCCGGCATGGCCAGCCAGTCGTTCAGCACGGCCGCCGTGTGTTCGCCCAGCAGCGGTGGCGGCAAGTCGTTGCGCACCGGGGTGGCGCTGAGCTTGAGGGGGCTGGCGACCAGATCGACCGCATCGGCCAGCGGGTGTTGCCAGCGCTGCACCATGCCGCGCTGCTGCACGTGAGGGTCGGCAAATACCTCGGCCAGGTTGTTGATCGGCCCGCCCGGTACCTTGGCCGCCTCCAGTGCGGCCAGCCAGTCGGCCTTGCTGCGGGTCTTGAAAATGGCTTCAAGCATTGGCACCAGCGTGGCCCTGTGGCGCACCCGGTTCTGGTTGCGTGCGAAACGCTCATCGGCCGCGATCTCGGGGCGGCCTGCCACCTCGCAGAACTTGGCGAACTGGCTGTCGTTGCCCACCGCGAGGATGATGTGCTGCGGGTGGCCGCTGGCATCGGGCGCGACCTCGAACACCTGATAAGGCACGATATTCACATGGGCGTTGCCAGCGCGCCCGGGTACCTTGCCTTCTTCGCGGCCGCGCACCAGGTAGTTGGCGCCGAGGTTGGCCAGCATCGCCACCTGGGTGTCCAGAAGCGCCATGTCGATGTGCTGGCCTTCGCCGGTGTGCTCGGCGTGACGCAGCGCGGCCTGAATCGCGACGGTGGCGTACAGGCCGGTGAACAGGTCAGCCACCGCCACACCCACCTTTTGCGGTCCGCCACCGGGCAGGTCATCGCGCTCGCCGGTCACGCTCATCAGGCCACCCATGCCCTGGATGGCGTAGTCGTAGCCTGCGCGGTCCTTGTAGGGCCCGGTCTGGCCGAAGCCGGTGATGGAGCAGTAGACCAGCTTGGGATTGAGGGCGTGCAGACTGGCGAAGTCCAGACCATAGCGGGCCATGTCGCCTACCTTGTAGTTCTCGACGAACACATGGGCTTTCAGGGCCAGCTCGCGGATCAGTGACTGACCCTCGGGCGTGGCGATGTCGCAGGTGATGGAGCGCTTGTTTCGATTGGCGCCCAGGTAGTAGGCGGCTTCGGCGGAGTCGATTCCGTCGCGCCCGCGCAGGAACGGTGGACCCCAGCCGCGGGTGTCGTCGCCACCGGGGTGGTGGGGGCTGGGCGGCCGCTCCACCTTCACCACGTCGGCGCCCAGATCGGCAAGGGTCTGGGTGCACCAGGGGCCGGCGAGCACGCGCGACAAGTCAAGTATGCGGATACCATCCAGAGCGTTCATATCGAGATTGTGCGCGACGCTTGGCTAGACGCCTGTCGCCCGATCATCTCGAATCCCTTTGGAGCTTTGTGTGCCGGTTTCTTTTCACCGTGCCGGCGCTGCCCTGTTGCTGTGTGCGCTGGGCTTGACCGCCTGCAGCCCCACCTTCAATTGGCGCGAAACGCGTGTTGAAGGCACGCCGCTTCAGGCCCTCATGCCCTGCAAGCCCGATGCGGCGCAGCGCAGCGTGCCGCTGCTTGGCACACCCACCGAACTGCACTTGCTCAGCTGTGAAGCCGGCGGGCTGCGTTTTGCGCTGGCCTGGGCCGAAGTTCCTGATGCCGACCAGTTGCGACCCGCCACATTGGCTTGGCGCAGCGCCAGCCTGATGGCGATCCGCGTGAGCTCGCCGCCTGATGACGAGGCCTCCACCGCGTGGCCGGTGAAGGTGGCGGGCGCGGCGCAGGTGCTGGGAGTGAGTGCTCAGGGGCAGGACCCGAGTGGAGCCGCGGTGCAGATCCGCGCCGCCTATTTCGCTCAAGGTCAGCAAGTGTTTCAGGCTGCGGTCTACGGCGAGCGCCTGCCCGCCGAAGCATTGGACACGTTTTTCGGCGGCCTGAGGCTGCCGACTCCATGAGCGCCGGTGGCAGGGTTGCGCCCAACCCCGACTGGCTGAGCCCTCGCACAGCGGTCTGGGTGTTTCTCGCGTTTGCGCTGGCGTACTTCCTGTCCGCCCTGGTGCGCGCGGTCACCGCCACCCTGGCACCCACGCTGAGCGCCGAGCTGACCCTCAGCGCCAGCGACCTGGGCCTGCTGGCGGGTGGCTATTTCCTGGGTTTCGCAACCACCCAGCTGCCGCTGGGCAACTGGCTGGACCGCTATGGTCCGCGGCGCGTGATTGTGGGCTTTCTGACGCTGGCGGTGCTGGGCTGTGCCGCGTTTGCGCTGGCCACCAGTTTTTCCGGCCTGCTGGCCGCCCGCGTGCTCACCGGCATGGGCGTGAGTGCCTGCCTGATGGCGCCGCTCACCGGTTTTCGCCGCTGGCTCTCGCCGGCCACGCTGCTCAGAGTGAACTCGTGGATGCTGATGACCGGCTCGCTGGGCATGGTGGCCGCGACCCTGCCGGTGCAGTGGCTGCTGCCGCTGACCGGATGGCGTGGCCTGTTCTGGTTGCTGGCGCTCCTGCTGATCCTCTCCATGGCGGTGCTCTGGCAGCTGGTGCCAGGCTGGCCAAGCGAGAGCGCTTCAGGTGCCGCGGCGCCCGCCATTGGCTACGGCCAGATCGTGCGTCACCCGTTCTTTCGCCAGATGGCGCCGATCGGTTTCATCAACTACGGCGGCATGGTGGCGGTGCAGACGCTGTGGGCTGGCCCCTGGATGGTGCGGGTGGCGGGCTACAGCGCGGAACAATCGGCGTTTGGCCTGTTCGCGATCAATCTTTGCATGCTCACCGCCTTCTGGTTGTGGGGGCTGGTGAACCCGCATCTGGTGCACCGTGGCCTGATGCCCGAGCGACTGATCGCCTGGGGGCTGCCGGTCAGCCTGCTGGTCTTGCTGGCGATCGTGCTGCTCGGCCCGCTCGCAGGCTGGGGCATGTGGGCGCTGTTCTGTGTCAGCAGCACCTTTGTGTCGCTGTCGCAACCGGCGGTGGCGCAGGCACTGCCGCCGCAGGCGGCCGGTCGCGCGCTCTCGGCCTACAACTTGGTGATTTTTGCCGGCGTGTTCTGTGTGCAGTGGGCGATCGGGCTCGCAGTGGATGGCTTTGGGCTGCTGGGCTGGGATACGGAAGCGAGCTTTCGTGGCTCGGTGGGGCTGTTTGGTCTGTGCTGTTTGTGGGCGTACGGCACTTTCTTGCAGCGCTACCGTCAGCCTTCACACAGGGCGCAGGACTAAACTCCAGGCATGAATGGCATCTTCATCATCGCCCACGCCCCTCTGGCCTCGGCCTTGCGCCAGTGCGTGCTGCATGTGTTCCCGGACAGTGCGGCGGCGGTGACGGCGCTGGATGTGCAGCCCAACATGCCGCCGGAAGAAACGCTGGCCCAGGCCAGTGCCATCCTGCGCCAGGCTGCTTTGCCCAACACACTGGTGCTCACCGATGTGTTTGGCGCCACGCCGTGCAACGTGGCGCAAAAGCTGATGAACGACGGCAATGCCAAGCTCATCACCGGCGTCAACCTGCCCATGTTGTTGCGCACGGTGTCTTACCGCCACGAGTCGCTTGACGCCCTGGTATCGCGCGCCATGATCGGCGGCACCCAGGGTGTGATCCAGGTGGCGATCACCGCACCTCAGAACCAGGCCAAACGAGCCCTCCATGATCAAGACCACCGTGACCATCAGCAATAAGCTGGGTCTTCATGCGCGCGCTTCGGCCAAGCTCACCAAGATCGCGGGCAATCACAGCTGCGAGGTCTGGATGTCGCGCGGCGAGCGCCGCATCAATGCCAAGAGCATCATGGGCGTGATGATGCTGGCCGCTGGCATCGGCAGCGAGGTCGAGATCGAGACCAGTGGCGCCGACGAACAGCAGGCGATGGATGCCATCGTGGCGCTGATCCACGACAAGTTTGGGGAAGGCGAATGATGCTGCCCAGGCACTGCCTCGCGCTGGAAGGCCGTTTCGCCGCCGGGCCGCGTCAAGGCGAAACGCCCCTCCTGGGCATGAACGACCCGTGCCAGCGGCGGTGTGCGGTGGTTTGCGCATGACGTTCACGGTACACGGCCTCGCTGTCTCTCGTGGCATTGCCATCGGGCGGGCAGTGATCGTGGCGTCCAGCCGCATCGACGTGGCGCACTACTTTGTGAAGCCGGAACAGGTCGAAGGCGAGATCACGCGGCTGCGCGATGCGCGCAAGGCGGTGGTGGAGGAGGTGCACAAGGTACAGAAGAACCTGCACGAGCTCGATCCCGCCGATGCCCACCCCGAACTCAGCGCGCTGCTCGACGTGCACCTCATGCTGCTGCAAGACGAGCAGCTGCGCAGCGGTGTCAAGACCTGGATCGTGGACCGGCATTACAACGCCGAGTGGGCGCTCACGACGCAGCTGGAAGTCATCGCGCGGCAGTTCGATGAGATGGAAGACCCTTACCTGCGCGAGCGCAAGGCCGATCTGGAGCAGGTGGTCGAGCGCATGCTGCGGGTGATGCGCGGCGCGGGCTCACCAGTGGCTGCGCCGCCATCGGGTCCGGCCAAAAAGCAGGACAAAGCGCTGCTCGACCCCACAGTGGATGTGCCTCTGGTCTTGATCGCACACGACCTCTCGCCGGCCGACATGCTGCAGTTCAAGCAAAGCGTGTTCGCTGGGTTCGTCACCGATGTCGGTGGCAAGACCAGCCACACCGCCATCGTGGCGCGCAGCATGGACATTCCCGCCGTGGTCGGTGCGCGCACGGCCAGCCATCTCATCATCCAGGATGACTGGGTCATCATCGACGGCGATCAGGGTGTGGTGGTGATCGACCCCTCGCCGGTGTTGCTGGCCGAATACGGAGCCAAGCAGCGTCTGGGCGAACTGGAGCGGGAGCGACTGTCGCGGCTGAAGAACACGCCAGCCGTGACACTCGACGGCCAGCGCATCGAGTTGCTGGCCAACATCGAGCAGCCTCAGGACACGGCCGCTGCGCTCAACGCGGGCGCTGTCGGCGTGGGCCTGTTTCGCACCGAGTTCCTGTTCATGGGTCGCAGCGGCAAGTTGCCCGACGAAGAGGAGCAGTTCCAAGCCTACCGGCGCGCCGTTGAGGGCATGCAAGGCCTGCCGGTGACGATCCGCACGGTGGATGTCGGCGCTGACAAACCGCTGGACCGCACAGCGGCGCGCGCGGGCGAAGACCACCTCAACCCGGCGCTGGGTCTGCGCGCCATCCGCTGGAGTCTTTCAGAACCCGCCATGTTTCTGGCGCAGCTGCGCGCCATCTTGCGTGCCGCGGCCTTCGGCCCGATCCACCTGCTGATCCCCATGCTGGCGCACGCCAGTGAAATTCGCCAGACCCTGGCATTGATCGACCGGGCACGTGAGCAGCTGACCGCCAGCGCCACCGAGTACGGTCCGGTGCGCCTGGGCGCCATGATCGAGATCCCGGCAGCCGCGCTCACCATCCCGATGTTTCTGCGGCATTTCGATTTTCTGTCCATCGGCACCAACGACCTGATTCAGTACACGCTGGCGATTGATCGCGCCGACGAGGCCGTGGCCCACCTGTACAACCCGGTGCACCCTGCGGTGCTGCACCTGTTGGCCAGCACCATCGCGCAATGCCGTGCGCAAGGCAAAGGTGTGAGCGTGTGCGGGGAAATGGCAGGCGACGTCGCCATGACGCGCTTGCTGATTGGTCTGGGCCTGCGCAGTTTCTCCATGCACCCAGCGCAGATCCTGGCGGTCAAGCAGCAGATCCTGCGCTGCGACACCAGCAAGCTCGGCGCCTGGGCACAAAGCGTGTTGTCTGCCGAAGACCCGGCTGCCTTGATGTCGGATTGAACTGCTGGTCCTTCGCGCCCTGGACAGGCAGGGTGTGAGCCGGGGACTTCCGCCCCTGAGGAGGCTGTTGCGATTTGCGGCGGCCCGACGCCGGATCTTCAGGCAGCGCGTGTGGCGATGACCGCTGCGCCCACGATCATGGCGGCGGCCAGTCCCACCGAGAGGCTAGGGACTTCGCCGCGCATTGCCAGCAGCACCAGCGTGGACAGCAGGGGTGTGAGAAAACTTAGCACGCCGATCTGGCGTGCGTCGCCGCGCTTGAGCGCCGCATCCCACAGGAAAAAGGAGCCGCCCAGCGGCCCAATGCCCAGCAGCACGATCAGCGCCAGGTCTTTTGCGGTCAGCGCCATCGAGGGCTCCAGCCAGGCATGGCACAGCAGGGCCAGCACGCCGGAGACCAGCGCAAACGTGCCGATGGCAGCAGTCGGGAACGCACGCATGCGTTTGGTAAGGAGCGAATAGCTGGCCCAGATGAAGGCCGACATCAAGGCCGGGATGTAGCCCCAGGCCCACAGCGAGGCGCCAGGCTCTATCGGGCGGCCACCCAGGATGGCCAGCGCCGCGCCGGCAAAACCCAGCAGCCCCGCCAGCACGTGGCGCGCGGTCAATGAAACGCCGGGCAGGAACAGCGGCGCCATCAACACGATGCCCAGCGGCCAGAGGTAGTTCACCAGGTTGGCCTGAACCGGCGGCGCGTTCTGGAGCGCCATGAAGAGCAGAAAGTGAAAGCCGAACAGGCCGTACACCCCCACCGCCAAGGTCGACAGCGGTACGCGCCACTGACGGAAGTCAAAGCGCGACAGCGGCAAGGCGATCAGACTGCCTATCAGCAGCGCCAAACCGGTCAACAGCAGGGGCGGCACATGCGTCAGTGCCACACCCAGCGCCGCGAGCGAGGCCCAAAGCATGATCGCGCCCAAGGCGAGCAAGTTGGCGCTCATGAAGGCATGGCCCCGTGTGTGGTGCGTGCAGTGGGCGTGTTTCGATTTTTTTTCATGCAGGACAGGATGCGATGGCAACGTTTGATCACAGTGGTTTGATGCAGGACATCAACGAGAGTCTGGCCCCGTTTCGAAAATCTCAGCCCGAGGCCATGGCCGGCTTTGGTGCGCTGGCGAAAGCGGCGATCACCGATGGCGTGCTCAGCGCCAAGCAGAAAGAGCTGATTGCGCTGGCCATCGGTGTCACCCAGCGTTGCTCAGGCTGCATCGGCTTTCACATCAAGGCCCTGCACCGCCTGCAGTGCACCCGGGCCGAGCTGGAGGAAATGCTGGCGGTATGCGTCTACATGGGCGGCGGGCCGGCTCTGATGTACGCTGCCGAGGCGATCACGGCTTGGGAGAAGCTGCACCCCGTGGCGCAGGCATGAATGTACGCGCAACGCGTGGCCGCATGTCCCGCTTGGCGACCCGCAGACGCCGATTCACTTAGGAGGCGTGCATGTTCGCGGTTCATCGAATGTGTCTTGCGACGCTGCTGCTCTGCACCCAGGCGGGGTTGCAGGCTGGCGATATCTACCGCTGGGTAGATGACAAGGGCCGCACCTTTTGGTCGGATTCGGTGCCTGAGAAGTACCGCGACAGTGCCACCCGCGTCGATACCCGCCAGTATGAGCTGACCCCGGATCAGCAACGCGAAGCCGCAGAGCGCTCGGCACGCGAGCGGGCGCACACACCCGCATTGCCTGAGCCGCCAGCGGCGGCAGCGCCATCGGGCGCTGCGCCCCAATCGCCAGCTCCGCCGGTGGTCAAGCGCCCCGTGGAGCAGCTGACGGAGTCAACCGATTGCGCCACCTGGTGGCGCCTGTACCGCGAGAGTCAGGAATGCTTTGGGCCGTTTCATACCTTGGGCGGCGGGCTCAAGCCAGAGGCCTTTGATCACTGCAACGAGATTCCCAGCCCCGAACTCAAGTGCGGGCCCTACCGAGACTGAACGGCAGCGGGTGGCTCAGGGTTGAACGCTGACTGAGAGGAATCACATCCACAAGCGACAATCGAGGGGTTTCTAAGATTTTTGTTCATAATTGAGTGCGACAAAGTCTGAAAGCTAATGCGACGATCTTGTTGTCTTGGAGGTGTTCTGGATGCCGGTTCGCAGAATCCCGAAGAACCACTTGGTAGTGACGGGCGGCTACTCAAGTAGTAGGAATACCGAGATTGATGCGTTCGAGTCTTTGCTCGAGAAGGACTACCTACTCCTGCTCGACTTCGACGTATCCGTCCACTCGTTCGAAGTTCAGCCCGTTCGTATCCCTGTGCCGGGCGTGGCACGTGGGTATGTTCCTGATGTGTTGGTCCGTTACGGAGGGCTGCTTGTAGCTTTGACGCCTGTCTGGAAACGATACGTCGCCATACCAGTCGACCCTCCAGGTGTTGCCGTCTTTGGGGAAGAAGGTCAGGTTCGGAGAGTGGACGGATGTGAATCGCATCGCGAGAGGAGAAGCGCAAACAAACCGCCTAAGTTATCTTGTTCAGTCGGACTCTGAACTTCGATAGTGTCTCAACGACTTCGATGGTTTCTCAATCACTTCGAGTCATTGAAAGAAACGAGACACTGGCGAACTGAATTATCGCGTTCTATTTTAAATTTTCGCATTCAATACTGATCGCTCACACTGACGTTGAGCACGCCGTGTGCCTGCTGGTCGGCGTGGTAGCTGGAGCGCACCATGGCGCCCACGGCAGCGTGGGTGAAGCCCATGTTGTAGGCCTCGGCCTCAAACATCTTGAAGGTGTCGGGATGCACGTAGCGGCGCACTGGCAGGTGGTGGCCGCTGGGCGCCAGGTACTGGCCGATGGTCAGCATGTTGATGCCATGCGCGCGCATGTCGCGCATGACCTGAAGGATTTCCTCGTCGGTTTCGCCCAGACCGACCATCAGGCCGCTCTTGGTGGGCACGTTCGGGAACAGCGCCTTGAACTTCTTGAGCAGGTTCAGGCTGAAGAGATAGTCCGAACCTGGTCGCGCTTCCTTGTACAGGCGGGGCACGGTTTCCAGGTTGTGGTTCATCACATCGGGTGGCGCTGCCTTCAGGATCTCCAGCGCGCGGTCGTCGCGGCCGCGGAAGTCGGGCACCAGCACCTCGATCTGCGTGCCCGGTGACAGCTCTC
Organism: Hydrogenophaga sp.; assembly: GCF_030373245.1. Taxonomy (GTDB): domain Bacteria; phylum Pseudomonadota; class Gammaproteobacteria; order Burkholderiales; family Burkholderiaceae_C; genus Hydrogenophaga. Next base: position 145,025 of record NZ_JAUCZF010000008.1, on the reverse strand, counting down.
GGACCTGGCGAATGCAATCGACAAAATGGCCGGCGCCGCCGTCGCGCAAATCATCGCGGTCGACGCTGGTGATCACCACGTACTTCAGCTTGAGCTGAGCGATGGTCTTGGCCAGATTGAGCGGTTCGTCGGTGTCCAGCGGGTCGGGCCGGCCGTGGCCGACGTCGCAGAACGGGCAGCGCCGTGTGCACTTGTCGCCCATGATCATGAAGGTGGCGGTGCCCTTGCCGAAGCACTCGCCGATGTTGGGGCAGCTTGCCTCTTCGCACACGGTGACCAGCTTGTTGGCGCGCAGCACGTCCTTGATTTCATAGAAGCGCGTGGTGGGCGAACCAGCTTTCACACGAATCCATTCCGGTTTTTTCAGCACCTCGGCTGGCGCGATCTTGATCGGGATGCGGGCGGTCTTGGCCTGGCTCTTCTGCTTGGCCGTGGCGTCGTAGGAGGCGGCCGGCTGGGCCTGACGAACGGTGTTGTCGGCCGGTGCTGTTGGGGTGTCGGAGCGGGACATGGCTTTGGCGCGGATGGCGCGGTTGGATTCAGGGGGCGAGGGTGGCCGCGAGCTGGTGACCCAGGGCCTGAGCCGCATCATCAAGGGGCACGGACACCCCGATTGTAGAAAGGTCCACCGTCTGCAAGCCGGCGTAGCCGCAGGGGTTGATGCGCTGGAAGGGTTGCAGGTCCATGGCCACGTTGAGCGATACACCGTGGTAGGTGCAGTGGCGGCTGACCTTGATGCCGAGCGCGGCGATCTTGCCCAGCCCAGCGAAGTCCGGGTCGGGCATCGGTTGCCCCACTTCGCGCTTCTGCGGCCGCTGCGGCAGCAGCGCGTGGCTGCCCGGATCGTCCAGCCGCACGTAAATGCCCGGTGCACCGGCGACCCGGTGGCCGGTGACGCCGAAGCCGGCCAGCGTACGGATCACCGCTTCTTCGATGCGGTAGACGTACTCCTTCACGTAGTAGCCCGCGCGCTGCAGATCGATCAGCGGATAGGCCACCACCTGGCCTGGCCCGTGGTACGTGACCTGACCACCCCGATTCGTCTGCACCACCGGAACCTCGCCTGGCGCCAGCAAATGGTCTTCCCGTCCTGCCAGACCCTGCGTGAACACGGGAGGATGCTCACAAATCCAGAGCTGATCTGTTGTGTCGACGCCGCGCTCGGCGGTGAAGGTCTGCATCGCCTGGTAGGTGGGCAGATAGTCGACCAATCCCAGGTCACGCACGGTCAGCATCCGGCTCCAGAGAAGCGCTTCTTGCGCAGCAGGAGGCAATGGGCTGAGCGATGCCTGCGGCGCAGGATGGATTCATCCCGGCGGGGAGTCACAACACCACCCGCACCATTGGGTGTGTCGTCAGCGTGCGGTACAGCTCGTCGAGCTGTTCTCGGCTGGTCACGTAAACCGACAGCGTGAGGCCCAGGTAATTGCCGGCCTTGCTTGGGCGTCGCTCGATGGTGTCCTCGTCAAAGTTCGCGTCGAACGAGCGCGCGATGTGCACCATGGCGCTCAGAAAACCGTCCACCTGCGCGCCCATCACCTTGATCGGGAAATGACAGGGGTACTCGATCAGCGAGCGCTCGGGTGGAATCTCCGGTGGCGTGATCACGGTGGACCTCAGATCGACTGTGTGGTTTTGGCTTGCTGGTAGCCGGCATAGAGGCTCGCGTACACCGGTCCCGGTTGGCCCGTGCCCACCGACACACCATCCAGCTGGGTGATGGGCAGAACTTCCTTGGTGGCGGAAGACAGCAGCAATTCGTCGGCGTCCAGCACCTCGGCGCGGGTGATGCGGCGCAGCTCAAAGGGAATGCCCCGTTCGCGGCAAATGTCTTCCAGCAGGCTGAAGCGGATGCCTTCGAGCACCAGGTGATCGTTGGGCGGACCCATGAGTTGACCGTTCTTCACCACCCAAACGTTGCTGGCCGCGCCCTCGCTCAGCATGCCGTCGCGAAACATCACCGTCTCCAGCGCGCCGGCGTCGGCGCTGATCTGGCGCGAGAACACCGCGCCCAGCAGGCTGGTGCTCTTGATGTGGGCTTTCTTCCAGCGGAAGTCGTCTGCGCTGACGCAGGTCACACCTTGCTCGCGTTGCGCAGGCGCAGGCAACTTCATGTCGCTGACCATGACGAACACGGTGGGCGTCAGCCCGCGGGGCATGACGTGGTCACGCACCGCCACGCCGCGCGTGATCTGGATGTAGACCAGCTGATTGACCGAGCCGCCGCCCTCGATCTGCGACTGGATCAGGCGCCGTGCGATCGCCAGCCACTCGGAACTGGCCAGCGGGTTGTCGATGCGCAGCTCGCCGAGCGAACGATGCAGTCGCGCCATGTGCTGTTCAAACCGGAAAATCTTGCCGTCGTACACCGGCAGCACCTCGTACACCCCGTCGCCAAAGATAAAGCCACGGTCCAGCACACTGACTTTGGCATCACGAACCGGGCCGTACTGGCCGTTGAGGTAGCAGGGGGTGCCTGGCAGGTGGGCCAGCGCTGTGTCCAGAGGAGTGTTCATGGCAGGATTATCCGACGGCGGGCCCAAAGACCTCTCCCGACGAGGGCTCCTTGACGGAGAGCTGGGGTTTCTACGTATAATCGTCGGCTGCACTGAAACCCAAGCATCTGTAAACCATTTGTAATTTCTCATGTCGACAATGCCTACGGTCGAGTCGACAGATCAGGCCTCAGGCAGTCGAGATGTTGAGGCGAACGAGCCCGATTTCAAGCCGCTGACGCCCGAAGAGGCAGCTCAGTGGCGAGCGCGTCAACCGGTTTTGTCGGTTTGGCGTCTGGTCGGCGTGCAGTTGCTGGTCGGGCTGTTGCTGGGTGGTTTGAGCTGGCTGCTGACGCAGCGTGCTCAAGTGGTCTGGTCCGTACTCTACGGATCGGCCGCGGTGGTGGTTCCGTCAGCGCTGATGGCGTACGGGCTCACGGCCAGTGCCTGGTCTCGGTTGATGTCAGGCGTGGCGCAAGCTGCTTTTGTGGGCCTCCTCTTTTGGGAGGGGGTGAAGGTTTTGCTGGCTGTGGCGATGCTGTGGCTGGCGCCTCAGGTGGTGCCCGGGCTGAGTTGGCTGGGGCTGTTGCTGGGGCTGGTGGTTACGCTCAAGGTGTACTGGGCTGGATTCTGGATCCAGTCTCGGCGCTCGGTTAAAAACGTTTGATTGGTGCGAACAAACATGTCTGCTGAAGGTCAAGGACCCACCCCAGGGGAGTACATCCGTCACCACCTGGTTCACATGACGAACAAGAAGCAGGAGTCCATCGTGGACTTCTCGGTCATCAACATCGATTCGGTGGTGGTGACGGTGCTGCTCGGCATGTTGATCAGCTTCGTGTTGTGGCGCGCAGCGCGCCAGGCGCATGCAGGCGTGCCAGGTCGCTTTCAGGCGGCGGTGGAACTGCTGGTCGAGATGGTGGATACCCAGGCCAAGGCACTGATCCACAACGCCAACAGCCGCAAGCTGGTGGCGCCCATGGCATTGACGGTGTTTATCTGGATTTTCATGATGAACTTCATGGATCTGATCCCGGTGGACCTGTTGCCCGCCACGTGGCACGTGGTCGGTCCCGCGCTCGGCTTCAAGGACTATTTGCGCGTGGTGCCCACTGCCGATCTGTCGACCACGCTGGGTCTGTCGGTGTCCGTGCTGCTGATGTGTCTGTACTACAACGTGAAAATCAAAGGCCTGGGCGGCTGGGCGCACGAACTCGTGAGCGCGCCTTTCGGCACCAGCAAGAACCCACTTTACGCCGTGCTGCTCGGGGTTATCAACTTCGCGATGCAGATGATCGAATTCGTGGCCAAGACGGTGTCCCACGGCATGCGGTTGTTCGGCAACATGTTTGCTGGTGAACTGGTGTTCATGCTGATTGCACTGCTCGGTGGTTTTGCTGCCCTTTCCTTGAGCGGTAGTCTGTTTTTTGTCGGCCACCTGATTGCCGGCACGGTGTGGGCCATTTTCCACATCCTCGTCATTACGCTCCAAGCGTTCATCTTCATGATGTTGGCCCTGATTTATCTGGGGCAGGCGCATGACGCTCACTGAGTGAGCTGGAGTTCCTCCAGTCCTGAGTTTTCGGTTCTCGTTCTCACTGTTTCTTTCTCAACTTTGACCAATTAAGGAGTCATCATGGAAAACGTTCTGGGTCTTGTCGCACTGGCTTGCGGTCTTATCGTGGGCCTCGGTGCCATCGGCGCCTCGATTGGCATTGCTTTGATGGGCGGCAAGTTCCTCGAAGCTTCGGCTCGTCAGCCTGAGCTGATGAACGATCTGCAGACCAAGATGTTCGTCTTGGCTGGCCTGATCGACGCCGCCTTCCTGATCGGCGTGGCGATCGCGCTGTTGTTCGCCTTCGCCAACCCCTTCACGCTGTAATCGGGTCTGCTGTCGTGCTGACCTGTCCGTTTGCTTGCTCGCCAGGGTCTCTCGACCTTGGTGAGACGGCGGGTGGGTCGCTCGTTCCAGCAGGTGCGTTCCCAGTCTTGTCAACACACAGAAAGGCGTTGCGATGAACATCAATGCAACCCTCTTCGCGCAGGCCATCGTCTTTGCGATCCTGGTGTGGTTCACGATGAAATTCGTGTGGCCACCCATCGCCAAGGCGCTTGACGAGCGTGCGCTGAAGATTTCCGAAGGTCTGGCATCCGCCGAGAAAGCCAAGACCGAGCTGGCCGTGGCCAACAAGCGCGTGGAAGAAGAGTTGAGCAAATCGCGCAACGAATCCGCCACCCGACTGGCCGATGCCGAGCGCCGTGCACAGACCGTGATCGAAGAGGCCAAGGCCCGCGCCACCGAAGAGGCAGCCAAGATCATGGCCAACGCTCGCCAGGAAGCGGAGCAACAGATCGTCAAGGCGCGTGAGTCACTGCGAGAAGAAGTGGCGGCGCTGGCGGTCAAGGGTGCCGAGCAAATCCTCAAGCGCGAAATCAATCCGGGTGTTCATGCCGAGTTGCTCGGTCGCTTGAAGACCGAGCTCTGATTCCACCTTGTTTTGATTGAACCCTCCAGGCATTCACAGGTAGACCATGGCCGAAATTGCAACCATCGCCCGACCGTACGCTGAAGCGCTCTACCAGGCCGCCCGCGCCGACGTGGCCGCGGCTTCGTCCTGGCTGGACGAGCTGGCCGCTGTGGCGTCCAACGAGCAGCTGCGTCAGTTCGCCGACAACCCGAAGTCCACGCCCGAGCAGGTGATGGGCGTGATGGCTGGCGTGCTGAAAAGCAAGTTGCCGCCCATGGCGGAGAACTTCCTGCGCACCGTGATCGACAACGGTCGCCTGGTGGCCCTGCCTGAGATTGCTCAGCAGTTCCGCGCGCTCAAGAACGCGCAGCTGGGCGCTTCGGATGCCATCGTGTACAGCGCGTTCGAGATGGACAGCGCCGCACTGGCAGGCCTCTCGGGTGTGCTGGAGAAACGGTTTGGCCGCAAGCTCAACCTGCAGGTCAAGCTGCAGCCCGAGCTCATCGGTGGAATCCGCGTGGTGGTGGGCGACGAGGTGCTCGACACCTCGGTCAAGGCCCGCCTGGATCAAATGAAAGTGGCCCTCACGGCCTGACAGCCGGTCTGCCAATCACGGGCGCGCCCTCATCCCATTTAACGAAAGAAGGAAAGAGTCATGCAACTCAATCCCGCCGAAATCTCTGAACTGATCAAGTCCCGCATCGAGGGGCTGGGTGCATCGAGCGATGTGCGCAACCAAGGTACCGTGGTGTCGGTGACCGACGGCATCGTCCGCGTGCACGGCCTGTCCGATGTGATGCAGGGTGAAATGCTGGAATTTCCGGCCAACAAGGATGGCGTGCCTTCCTTCGGTCTGGCGCTGAACCTCGAGCGCGACTCGGTGGGCTCGGTGATTCTGGGTGAATATGAGCACATCTCCGAAGGCGATACCGTCAAGTGCACGGGCCGAATTCTGGAAGTGCCGGTCGGCCCTGAGCTGATCGGCCGTGTCGTGAACGCGCTGGGCCAGCCCATCGACGGCAAAGGCCCGGTCAACGCCAAGATGACCGACGTGATCGAGAAAGTCGCGCCCGGCGTGATCGCCCGCAAATCGGTGGACCAGCCGGTGCAGACCGGCCTGAAGTCGATTGACTCGATGGTGCCTGTCGGCCGTGGCCAGCGCGAGCTGATCATCGGTGACCGCCAGACCGGCAAGACGGCGGTGGCCATTGACGCGATCATCAACCAGAAGGGTCAGAACATGACCTGCGTCTACGTCGCGATTGGCCAGAAGGCCTCGTCGATCAAGAACGTGGTGCGTGCCCTGGAGCAAGCCGGCGCGATGGACTACACCATCGTCGTGGCCGCTTCGGCCTCTGAATCCGCTGCTATGCAGTACCTGTCAGCTTACTCCGGCTGCACCATGGGCGAGTACTTCCGCGACCGCGGACAAGACGCCCTGATCGTGTACGACGACCTCTCCAAGCAGGCCGTGGCGTACCGCCAGGTGTCGCTGCTGCTGCGCCGTCCGCCAGGCCGCGAAGCCTACCCCGGTGACGTGTTCTATCTCCACAGCCGCTTGCTGGAGCGCGCAGCCCGCGTGAACGCCGACTACGTCGAAGCCTTCACCAAGGGTGAAGTCAAGGGAAAGACCGGTTCGCTGACCGCTCTGCCCATCATCGAAACGCAGGCCGGTGACGTGTCTGCTTTTGTGCCCACCAACGTGATCTCGATCACCGACGGCCAGATCTTCCTGGAAACCAGCCTGTTCAACGCCGGTATCCGTCCCGCCATCAACGCCGGTATTTCGGTGTCGCGGGTGGGTAGCTCGGCCCAGACCAAGCTGATCAAGAACCTCTCCGGTGGTATCCGTACCGACCTGGCCCAGTACCGTGAACTGGCCGCCTTCGCGCAGTTCGCCTCCGACCTGGACGAAGCCACCCGCAAGCAGCTCGACCGTGGTGCTCGCGTGACCGAATTGCTGAAGCAGGCCCAGTACAGCCCCCAATCGATTGCGCTGATGGCATCCACGCTGTTCGCTGTGAACAAAGGTTACCTGGATGACATCGAAATCAAGCAGGTGCTGCCTTTCGAAGCCGGCATGCACGCCCACCTGAAAGACAAGCACGCAGCCCTGTTGACCAAGCTGGAAAACGACCGCGCCATGGACAAGGACGCAGAAGCCCAGTTGGCGGCTGCGATCGCCGAATTCAAGAAAACCGGCACGTACTGAGCCACTGACCTTCACAAGGAGCAGCTATGGCAGCAGGCAAGGAAATACGCGGCAAGATCAAATCGGTGGAAAACACCAAGAAGATCACCAAAGCGATGGAAATGGTCGCCGCCTCCAAAATGCGCAAGGCGCAGGATCGCATGCGTGCGGCCCGGCCTTACGCGGAGAAGGTGCGCCAGATCACCGGCAACCTCAGCCGTGCGAACCCGGAGTACACGCACCCGTTCATGCTGAAGAACGAAGCCAAGGCCGCTGGCTTTGTCCTGGTGACGACCGACAAGGGTCTGTGTGGCGGCATGAACACCAATGTGTTGCGTGCACTCACCACCCAGCTCAAGGACCTGCAGGCCCAAGGGCAAAAGGCCGAAGCCGTGGCCATTGGCAACAAAGGCCTGGGCTTCCTCAACCGCATTGGTGCCAAGGTGCTCTCCAGCGCCACCGGCCTGGGCGATACGCCTCATCTCGACAAGCTGATCGGCCCGGTCAAGACCCTGCTAGACGCCTACACCGAGGGTCGGGTGAACGCGGTTTATGTCTGCTACACCCGATTCATCAACACGATGAAGCAGGAAGCCGTCATTGAGCAGCTGCTCCCGCTCAACGCTGGCGAACTGCAGGACAACGCAGGTGGTCGTGACTGGGACTACATCTACGAGCCCGACGCTGCCGCAGTCATCGATGAGTTGCTGCTGCGTTACGTCGAGGCCCAGGTTTATCAGGCCGTGGCAGAAAACATGGCGTCCGAGCAGTCGGCGCGCATGGTGGCCATGAAGGCTGCCACCGACAACGCCGGCAGCGTCATCAGTGAACTCAAGCTGGTCTACAACAAGACCCGTCAGGCCGCGATCACGAAAGAGCTTTCGGAAATCGTGGCGGGCGCCGCAGCCGTTTGACGTTGTCGATCAACCGTATTTAGAGAAAAGAGAAGGTTTCAATCATGGCTCAGATTCAAGGCAAGATTGTTCAGTGCATCGGCGCTGTGGTGGACGTGGAATTTCCGCGTGACAACATGCCGCACATTTACGATGCGCTGAAAATGGAAGGTTCCGCGCTGACGCTGGAAGTCCAGCAGCAGCTCGGCGACGGCGTGGTGCGCACGATTGCACTGGGCTCGTCCGACGGCCTGCGCCGCGGTATGGTGGTCTCCAACACCCACAACCCCATCATGGTGCCCGTGGGCAAGGCCACGCTGGGCCGCATCATGGACGTGCTCGGCACGCCCATCGACGAACGTGGCCCGGTCGATCAGGCGCTGACCTCGTCCATCCACCGCAAGGCCCCGGCCTACGACGAGCTGAGCCCTTCCCAGGAGTTGCTGGAAACCGGCATCAAGGTGATTGACCTGGTGTGCCCGTTTGCCAAGGGCGGCAAAGTGGGTCTTTTCGGTGGTGCCGGTGTGGGCAAGACCGTGAACATGATGGAACTCATCAACAACATCGCCAAGGCGCACTCGGGTCTGTCCGTGTTCGCCGGTGTGGGTGAGCGCACCCGTGAGGGCAACGACTTCTATCACGAGATGGCCGACTCCGGCGTCGTGAATCTGGAGAAGCTTGAAGAGTCCAAAGTGGCCATGGTCTACGGCCAGATGAACGAGCCTCCAGGCAACCGCCTGCGCGTTGCGCTGACGGGCCTGACCATCGCCGAGTCGTTCCGCGACGAAGGCAAGGACGTGCTGTTCTTCGTGGACAACATCTACCGCTTCACGCTGGCCGGTACCGAAGTGTCCGCGCTGCTGGGCCGCATGCCTTCCGCCGTGGGTTACCAGCCCACGCTGGCCGAAGAAATGGGTCGCCTGCAGGAACGCATCACCTCCACCAAGGTGGGCTCGATCACCTCGATCCAGGCCGTTTACGTGCCGGCTGATGACTTGACCGATCCGTCGCCTGCCACCACCTTCGCTCACCTGGATTCCACCGTGGTGTTGTCGCGCGACATCGCCTCACTCGGTATCTATCCTGCCGTGGACCCACTGGACTCCACCAGCCGCCAGCTCGACCCGCTGGTCGTGGGCCAGGAGCACTACGAAACGGCTCGCACCGTGCAGAACACGCTGCAGCGCTACAAGGAACTGCGCGACATCATCGCCATTCTGGGCATGGACGAACTGGCGCCTGAAGACAAGCTGGCCGTGGCCCGCGCCCGCAAGATCCAGCGTTTCCTCAGCCAGCCTTTCCACGTGGCCGAGGTCTTCACCGGTTCACCGGGCAAGTACGTGCCATTGGCTGAAACCATCCGTGGCTTCAAGATGATCACCAGCGGCGAATGCGATCACCTGCCCGAGCAGGCGTTCTACATGGTCGGCACCATCGACGAAGCCTTCGAAAAGGCCAAGAAAGTCGCATAAAGCGGTGTACTCAGGTGCCCGGCTTGGTGGGTGTGCTCCCTGTGCAAAAGCACTGTCCCGCGCATCGCCCAGCCAGACTCCCGATCACCTGCTTCCCTTCGACTTTTTACAGGAGTACCTATGAGCACCATCCGCGTCGATGTGGTCAGCGCCGAAGCGTCCATCTTCTCTGGCGATGCCAAGTTTGTTGCACTGCCGGGCGAGGCGGGTGAGCTGGGCATCTTGCCAGGCCACATTCCGCTCATCACCCGCATCAAGCCGGGTGCGGTGCGCATCGAAAAGGCAGATGGCGGCGAAGAGTTCGTGTTTGTGGCTGGTGGTATTCTGGAAGTGCAGCCCAATCACATCACCGTCTTGTCTGACACCGCTATCCGTGGCCACGACCTCGACGAAGCCAAGGCCACCGAAGCCCGCCGCCAAGCTGAAGAAGCCGTGAAGAACGCCGCCAGTGACATCGACCTGGCCAAGGCGACGTCCGAGCTGGCCGTCATGGCGGCACAAATCGCTGCCCTGCGCAAGTACCGTCAGAAAAAATGACGGTTGGGCGCACTGCCAAGAGAAAGTCCGGCCACGTGCCGGCTTTTTTCGTTGTAGCGGAACGAACGCTGCGCGCAAAATGGTGCGCCATGCTTGAACGTTCTTGCTGACCCGCTGCCATGTCGTCCATATTTGAAAGCCCCGATCTGGCGCCTGAAGAGGTGGCCGCTCGCCTGCTGGTCACGCCCAGCGCGCTCGACGACCTCACCCTGGCCGATGCTTTCAAGGTGGTGGCCTACATGCGACCCAAGCGCATCGCGGCAGGCACTGTCTTCATTCAGGAGGGTGAGGTCAGGCAGAACGACTACATGCTGCTGGTGCTCGAAGGCGACATCGCGGTGGAGAACGAGCTGCACGGCTACCAGGAAAGCATGGTGGTCAACATCATCGGGCCAGGCCACCTGATCGGTGAAATGGGTGTGCTCGACGGCTCTCCGCGGTCTGCCACCTGCACCGCTACGACCCAGATCTACGCCGCTGTGCTCTCGCGCACCGCGTTGATGCGGCTGCTCAAAGACGAGCCGCGCGTCGGCTCGCGCCTGTTGCTGGCGATTTCCAAGCGAATGGCAGACCGCCTGCGCGACACCACGCGCAAACTCAAGAGCTTTGCGCAGATGAACAAGGCGCTTCAAGAGGAGCTGCAGGTGGTCATGAACAACCGCACCCCGCTGACCAAGAGCACACGCAAATCGGGATGACCGCGCCCGGTGGAGTCGAGCAGGAGTTTCGGTGTGGTGAGGTGGCGCCGCTTCAGGCTCTCGCCACGCAGTCGGGCAGCTCGTTGGCTCTTGCTGCGCCCGGCTCAGCGGGGAAATGCGACACCAGCAGCAATGAGACTTCTTCAAGCGCCTGGGTCAAACCGTCTTCAAACGCCCCCGCTCGCAACCGGTGGCTGAGGCGGTCCACGATGGCCTGCCATTGGTCTTGCGGTACGCGTTCGGCAAGCGCCCGGTCAGCCACAAACTCAATCGCGTGCTCGGCCAGCAACAGGTAAATGAGTACGCCGTTGTTGTGCTCGGTGTCCCAAACGCCCAGCCGACCGAACCAGCCCAGCGCGCGTTCCCGCACCACCTGAGCCAGCGGGCGCTCGGGGCCCACGCCCCACAGCTCGCCTGGCGGCAGGCTCGCCTCCACGCAAAGACGCACCTCACCCGTGTGGCGCCCCTCGCTGGCAGCGATGCGTCGTGCCAGGCGTTCGGCCAGGTCGTCAGGTACCGCGCGGCGGGTGTCGCTCAGGTCCAGCCAGAGGTGGCGAAGCCAGCGCGAGAGGTTCAACATGATGCGGGTCTCCTCACCATCCACCCGAGGCACCACCGCCTCCGAAATTGCCGCCACCGCCCGAGCTGAAGCCACCGCCTCCGCCGAAGCCACCACCCCGGCCACCGAAACCCCCAGTGCCGCCCCAATGCCCCCCGCCGCGTCGACCGCGCCCGCCGCCCGACTGCACCGGCATGTGCTGCATGAACAGCGCAGCGAGCATGCCCAGCAGCCCGGCACCGATCGCGATCCACAGCACTGCAGTGAGCGCGAACGCGAGACCACCCGCGCCCACGCCGGTGAGCAGCGTGCCCAGCTTGTTGCCAAAGATACTGCGCAGCACCGCGGCGATCATGGGCACGGCAAAGGCCAGGAAGATCAGCAGGTCGACCCACCCCAGATCACCGGCCACGTTCTGCGAGCGCTCTCCTGGCAAGGGAAGTTCTTCACCCCGGATTCGCGCCAGGATCTGGTCCACCCCGGCCGCGATGCCGCCGGCGTAATCGCCCTGGCGAAAAGCCGGTGTCACCGCCTGGTCGAGGATGCGGCGCGCCAGGAGGTCGGGAATCGCGCCTTCCAGCGTCTTGGCGGTGGCAATGCGCAAGCGCCGGTCGTCCTTGGCGATCACGAACAGCACGCCGTCGCCGACGTCCTGGCGTCCGATCTTCCAGGCGTCACCCAGGCGTTGGGTGTAGTCGGCAATGTCCTCGGGCGCGGTGGTGGCCACCATCAGCACCACCACCTGAGAACCGCGCTCCTGCTCGAAGGCAGCCAGCTTTGCTTCCAGCGCCGCCAGGGCGCCGGCGTCCAGCGTGCCCGTCTGGTCTATGACGCGGGCCCGCAATTCGGGCAACGGCTGAACCCCTTGGGCAAAGGAAAGCGCTGTGGCCAGGAAGAGCACCAGCCCGAGGCAGGCGGCAGCACAGAAGCGCACAGCGCGCGAGGCGTGAGCAGCGCGTCGGCCGATGCCGCTGCGCACCCTTTGGGTCATTGCTTGTTGAAGTCCACAGTGGGCGGCGTCGAGATCGCAGCCTCGTTCTCAACCTGGAAATTCGCCTTGGGCGGATAGCTGAACACCATGGCTGTCAGGTTGGTCGGGAAGCTGCGCTGCAGCACGTTGTACTCCTGGATGGTCTGGATGTAGCGGTTGCGCGCCACCGTGATGCGGTTCTCCGTGCCTTCGAGCTGCACCCGCAGATCGCTGAAGCCCTGGTTGGCCTTCAGGTTGGGGTACTGCTCCACCACCACCATCAGACGGCTCAGCGCGCTGCTCACTTCGCCTTGCGCAGCCTGAAACCGCTGCATCGCGGCCGGATCGTTGACCATCTCCGGGGTCATCTGGATGGAGGTCGCCTTGGAGCGCGCCTCGATCACCTTGGTGAGCGTCTCCTGCTCAAAATTCGCTTCACCCTTGACGGTGGCGACGATGTTGGGGATCAGGTCGGCACGGCGCTGGTACTGGTTGAGCACTTCTGACCAGGCCGATTTGCTCTGCTCGTCCAGACGCTGGAAATCGTTGTAGCCGCAGCCGCTGAGGCTGGTGAGAAGCAACAGAGTGCTGGCCCAGGTGAGCAAGCGGGGAAGGGAGTAGCGCATGGGGAATCCTCCGCGGCCTTGGGGGCCGATCTATCGGTTCAAACCGGGTGAGAAAGCAAGTCTTTCGGACTATACCCGTCACCGTTGTCGCCTGGCCGGGCGCATCGCGCGGCCGGATGCGTCGCGGGGCAAAATAGCAGGCATGCGAAAACCCAAGATCCCGCCGGGGTCACCCGACGACACCGAAGCCGCCTTCTACGACGCCTTGCAGCAAGCCGACATCGATCGGCTCATGGCCTGCTGGGCCGACGAAGACGATGTGCTCTGCGTCCATCCGGGTGGGCCGCGCCTGCTGGGCCACGCAGCCATACGTTCCGCCTTCGAGGCCCTGTTCGCCAACGGCAGCGTGCGGGCGTTTCCGGACAAGGTGCGGCGGCTTGACGCCGGGGCCAGCAGCGTCCACAGCGTGGTTGAACGGGTCGAAGTGCTGGGGGATGACGGTATGCAGCATGCGTGGGTGGTGGCGACCAATGTCTACGCCAAGACACCGCAAGGCTGGCGCATGGTGGCGCACCACGCCAGTCCCGGGCTGCCCGGCGAGCCGGCCGATGCGCCGTCGTCGCGCCCAGTGCTGCATTGATGGCCGGCTCGGCGGTGTTGTCCGTACTGGACCGGGTGTCGCCTGGCATCGACTACCGCGCGCCGCGCTGGCTGCCCGGTGGCAACGCCCAGACCATCTGGGCCGCGCTGGCCGCGCGCCGCTATTTCGGTGCGCCGCCGAGCTGGCAGCGCAGCCGCTGGACCACGCCCGATGGCGACTTCATCGATGTGGATCAGGCCCGGCACCCAAGCGATGCAAAGGCTCCGCTGCTGGTGCTGTTCCACGGCCTGGAGGGTTCGTCAGCCAGCCACTACGCCATGGCATTTGCCGACTTTGCTGCGGCCCAGGGGCTGGCGTTTGCCGTGCCGCATTTCCGCGGCTGCTCGGGTGAACTCAACCACGCGCCGCGCGCCTACCACTCAGGTGATTTCCACGAGATTGACTGGGTGCTGCGTCGCTTTGCCGTCGAACACGCGGGCCGCCCGCTGATCGTGGTCGGTGTCTCGCTGGGCGGCAATGCGCTGCTGCGCTGGGCCGGCGAAATGGGAGCCAGGGCCGCTGACACGGTGCGCGCGGTGGCAGCTGTGTGTTCGCCGCTGGACCTCGCGGCTGGTGGTCATGCCATCGGACGCGGCTTCAACCGGCTGGTGTACACGCGCATGTTTCTCGCCACCATGGTGCCCAAGGCGCTGCGAAAACTGGACCAACATCCCGGCCTGTTCGACCGCGAAGCGCTGCTTGCCGCGCGCGACCTCTACGCGTTTGACAACCTGTTCACCGCGCCCCTGCACGGCTTTCGCGATACCGACGACTACTGGGCGCGCGCCTCCGCCAAGCCGGTGCTGGGCGGCATCCGGGTGCCGGCGCTGGCGCTCAATGCCCTCAACGATCCGTTCGTGCCCGCGGCTTCTCTGCCGACGGACCGCGAGGTGAGTGCAAGCGTCACCCTCTGGCAGCCTGCGCAAGGCGGCCATGTGGGCTTTCCCACCGCCAGCGACGGTGTGCTCGGTTGGCCAGTCCATGTGCGCACCATGCCTGAAGCCGTGGGGCAATGGCTGCTGGCGCGTGCTTGATCGCAAGGACAAAATCCCATGGACGATCTGGTCATAGCCGCACTAGCCAAATGGCCCAACGTACCGCACTGCTTCGGCTGGCTCGGGCTAGATGCGCGCGGCAACTGGTACATGCGCGATGACGGCGCCCAGGCCGCCGGCCCCTTTGCACTGGAGCCAGGCGAGACCGGCCAGACCATCAAAGGCTCGCTGCTTCGACACGACAAGCTGATTGACTTCATCCACCGTAACTGCGCCGCCGATGACCAAGGCCAATGGTTTTTCCAGAATGGGCCGCAGCGGGTTTACCTGGAACTGGAGGCCGCGCCCTTCGTCTGGCGGCTGCAGCCCGATGGGCGGGTGCTCGCCCACACCGGCGCGGACGCGGGTGCAGTACAGCGCTGCCTGCTCGACGAACAGGGGCGGCTGTATCTGGTGACTGCGCTCGGGCTGGGACTGGTGCACACCAGCGACATGGTGCTCGCAGCCGATGCGGTTGAGCGCGGTGAATGGGTGCCGCAAGACGTGTGTTCGCAGCAGCTGCCGGCCGAGTTCGGCTTTGTCCGCAGCCCTCAGCGCCGACATGCAGCGCAGCCGCCCAGCCAGTCAGCAAAACCTCGCTGATCGCATCTCCTGCATGCGCAGGCAAAAAAAGAGAGCCCGTCGGTGACGGGCTCTCTTTTTTGCACGAAGCGGATGGCTTATTTGAGCTGCGCCAGCATGTATTCCACCGCAGCCTTGATCTCGGCGTCCGAGGCGGCCGAGCCACCGCGGGGCGGCATCGCGCCCTTACCTTTGAGCACGCTGGCGGTCAGCGCATCCACACCGCTGCCCACCCGCGCTCCCCAGGCGGCCTTGTCGCCCGACTTCGGTGCGCCGGCAATGCCCGCAGCATGGCACACCGTACAAGCCTGCTTGTACACCGCCTCACCCGCGCCAGCGGCAACGGCCATGGGCGCTGCAGCTGGTGCGGCGGCCGCAGCGGGAGCCGCAGCCACCACCTCGGCAGCAGGTGCCGCAGCGGGTGCGGCGGGCGCTTCGGCGGCAGGAGCCGGCGCGGCAGCGCCGCCGGCTGCAGGCGCAGCCGGCATTTCAAACTTACCACCGGCGGCATTGGCCATGTGCACCACCGCGCGACCGATCTCCAAGTCGCTGTAGGCGCCACCAGCTTGAGCGCCCATGGCACCCTTGCCCTTGAGGGCAGAGTTCAGCAGGGCTTCGTACCCGGTGGCGATGCGAGGCGCCCAGGCGGCGACGTCTCCCGATTTGGGCGCGCCCACCAGCCCGGCCGCGTGGCAGGCCGTGCATTGAGCGGCGTAGACGGCTTCGCCAGAAGCCAGCGGCCGGTTGGCGTCGCGTAGCTCCACCGAGCCGATGCGCTGGATGCGCTGCGCCGTGGCCAGCTCGACATCCACCGCGCCAGCGGCTGGCTTGTTGCCCGAAGTCACGAAATACACCAGGCCAATGATGATGAAAATCGGTGCCACAAAGAAAAAGAACGACGTCCAGAGCAACTGGGCGGGCGTCTTGATGGGGCCGGTGTGGTCTTCGTGCGCGTGGTCGCTCATGGTTTCCTCAAAGAAAGCGGAATGGGGCCCTCGGGGCCACAGTGGCCGGCCGCGAATTCACGTAGGCGACGGGCAGCCTGCGATTATACCGAGCGCCCTCTTGCAGCCGGCTTGCATTCCCCCTGACTGTTAGAATTTGGTCCACTGCGTTCAGGCTCAGGTGCGCAGCGCAGGAGTCTCTGAGGATGCGGTTGCCCGAGGCACTGCGCCATTTTTTACGATGGCGCCATTCACGGTGCGCCAGCGGTTCAGTGGCGGTGTATTGGCCTCCGAAGGTTGTCGTCATTGGCCAGGCGACCTCCAGATAGACTATGGGTCTCCAGACAGCATGCGGCTGTAGCTCAGTGGATAGAGTATTGGCCTCCGAAGCCAAGGGTCGTGGGTTCGATCCCCGCCAGCCGCACCAAAATCAATGATTCACATGGGTCTTTGAAGACCTGTGCGGCATCCACGGGTTCTTCCAACCTGCAACCTCAGCATCGCGAGCGGCCGGCTCCTTCAGTCCACCAGCGACGGCGTAGACCGCCCTCGGTCTGGAAGAAGTTCTGAGCAGGCGCAGAAACGCGAAAGCCAGCTCCAGCAATCTGTTCACTAGAGCGCATGCGACTGCGCAACGCACTCCTTTCGAACGTTTTGTGTTTGCGTTCAAGCGGTGTTGTTCCCTTGTGAGGCTTTGAGGGGCGGGGTGTGGTAACCCGACGGTAACTGGTTTCGCCGATAATTGAAACCAAATTACAAACCCCCGGTGATTGCCCACCTTTCGGAGACTGATTTCATGCCCCAGCGCGCCACCAAGATCGTCGCCACCCTTGGCCCTGCCTCCAGTTCGCCCGAGATGCTCGAAGCCATGATCCGCGCCGGTGTGAACCTGGTGCGGCTCAACTTCTCTCACGGTGCGGCGCAAGACCACATCGACCGCGCAGCGCTGGTGCGCGAAGCGGCGCAGCGCGCCGGTCGCGAGGTCGGCATCATGGCCGACCTGCAAGGTCCGAAGATCCGCGTCGGCAAGTTCGCCGATGGCAAGGTGATGCTGCAGCCGGGAGAAAAATTCGTGCTCGATGCCTCGCGCAGCGAGCCCGGTGACCTGGGCGGCGTGGGCCTGGACTACAAGGAATTGCCGCGCGATGTGAAGGCCGGTGACACGCTGCTGCTCAACGACGGCCTGATCGTGCTCACGGTGGACAAGGTCGCAGGACCGGCGGTGCACACCACGGTGAAGCTGGGCGGCGAGTTGTCCAACAACAAGGGCATCAACAAGCAGGGCGGCGGCCTGACGGCGCCTGCGCTCACCGCCAAGGACATGGACGACATCAAGACCGCCATGGGCCTCAAGGCCGATTACGTGGCAGTCAGCTTTCCCAAGAACGCCACCGACATGGAGCTGGCGCGCCAGCTGTGCAACGTGGCGGGGGCGGCCACCGGCCACAAGCCGGGCCTGATCGCCAAGATCGAGCGCGCCGAGGCGATTCCCGAGCTGGCCAACATCCTCAAGGTGTCCGACGGCATCATGGTTGCGCGGGGTGACCTGGCGGTGGAAGTGGGCAACGCGGCGGTGCCTGGCCTGCAGAAACACATGATCCGGCTCGCGCGCGAGATGGACAAGCTGGCCATCACCGCCACTCAGATGATGGAGAGCATGATCCTGGCCCCGGTGCCCACGCGCGCCGAGGTCAGCGACGTGGCCAACGCCGTGCTCGACGGCACCGACGCGGTGATGCTCAGCGCCGAGACCGCTGCCGGCAAGTACCCGCTGGAGACGGTGGTGGAAATGGCCAACATCTGCCAGGAAGCCGAAAAAGCCGAATACGCCGAGCTGGGCGCCGATTTCAAGGGCAAGACCTTCAAGCGCATCGACCAGACCATCGCCATGGGCGCCCTGTTCACCGCCCATCACCTGGGCGCCAAGGCCATCGTGGCGCTGACCGAGTCGGGTTCGACGGCGCTGTGGATGAGCCGGCACAACGTGCGTATGCCGATTTATGCCGTGACCTCCAACCAGGCTGCCCAGCGCCGCATGACGCTGTACCGCAACGTGCGTCCGCTGCTCATGGATACCAGCGCCGACCGAGACACCGCGCTGGCCGACGCCGAGGCTCACCTCAAGGCACGCGGCATCGTTCAGCCAGGCGACATTTACGCCATCACGGTGGGCGAACCCATGGGGTCGCCCGGCGGCACCAACACGCTCAAGCTTTGCCGAGCGGGGTAGATAGGTCTTTGCATTTTTCGTCCATCGGACGCGCGGTGCGGCCCTGCCACTGCGAGGGTCGCCTCCCGCGAAGGCGCTGATCCACTTGGCACGGCCCCGCGGAGCCAGTCCATGGTCGCCCCGTTTGGGCTCTCCTCGCCTCGGCAGATTTCGATGCAGCCGACATGGCCTTGGCAGACTGCTGGCTGCTCGTCTTAAGCCTTAAAATTCCCGGAGTTACCAACCGGTTACCAACCGTCTTCAAAGGGGATTTTCATGGCGCTCGTTTCCATGCGCGAACTGCTCGACCACGCCGCGGCCAACGGCTACGGCATTCCCGCGTTCAACGTCAACAACCTGGAACAGGTGCAGGCGGTGATGGCCGCGGCCGACGAGGTCGGTGCACCGGTGATCTTGCAGGCCAGCGCTGGCGCCCGCAAGTACGCGGGCGAGCCTTTCATCAAGCACTTGATTCAGGCCGCTGCCGAGATGTATCCGCACATTCCGCTGGTGATGCACCAGGACCATGGCACCAGCGTCAAGGTCTGCGAAGGTGCTATCGCGCTGGGCTTTGGCTCGGTGATGATGGACGGTTCGCTGATGGAAGACGGCAAGACGCCAGCTTCGTTCGACTACAACGTGGACGTGACGCGCAAAGTCGTCGACATGGCGCACCGGTCGGGTGTCACCGTCGAAGGTGAACTCGGCTGCCTGGGCAACCTGGAAACCGGTGAAGCCGGTGAAGAAGACGGCATCGGCGCCGAAGGCAAACTGGACCACAGCCAGATGCTGACCGACCCGGAAGAAGCCGCCGTATTCGTCAAGGCCACGCAGCTTGATGCGCTGGCCATTGCCATCGGCACCAGCCACGGCGCCTACAAGTTCAGCCGCAAACCCACGGGCGACATCCTGGCGATCGGCCGCGTGAAGGAAATCCACGCCCGCATCCCCAATACCCACCTGGTGATGCACGGCTCCAGCAGCGTGCCGCAAGACCTGCTGGACATCATCAACCAGTACGGCGGCAAGATGAAGCAGACCTACGGCGTGCCAGTGGAAGAAATCCAGGAAGCCATCAAGCACGGTGTGCGCAAGATCAACATCGATACCGACGTGCGTCTGGCCATGACCGGCGCGGTGCGCAAGTTCCTGGCCGAGAACCCCGACAAGTTCGACGCCCGCGAGTGGCTCAAGCCCGCGCGCGAGGCCGCCAAGCAGGTCGCCAAACAGCGCTACCTGCAATTTGGCTGCGAAGGCCAGGGTGCCAGGATCAAGGGCGACAGCCTGAGCGTGATGGCCACGCGCTATACCAAGGGTGAGCTGGCGCAGCAGGTGGTTTGAGCGGCATCCCATGCCTTCGAATGGGGGCCACGCGAAGTTGCGATAATCGGCGTGAATAGCCGCCAGCCCGTTGACTGTTCAACGGGCTTTTTTCTTGGCCGTTTCCTTTCCGGCGATCGATCATGACTTCCGCTCTTCACACCTCCGCCCTGAACTCCCTGCCGCTGCTGGCGCGCGGCAAGGTGCGCGACAACTACGCTGTGGGGGACGACCGCATCCTGATGGTGGCCAGCGACCGCATCAGCGCCTTCGACGTGATCATGGGCGAGCCGATTCCGGGCAAGGGCGCCTTGCTCACCCAGCTCTCGCTGTTCTGGTTCGACAAGCTCGGCCCGAATGGCCTGAACATCTGCCCGATCCACCTCACCGGCGAGGTGCCCGAGAGCGTGGTGAGTGAGTTGGAAGCGCCGCAGGTGCGCGACCGGTCGATGCTGGTGCAGCGCCTGAAACCGATTCCGGTGGAAGCGGTGGTGCGCGGTTACCTGGCCGGCAGCGGCTGGAAGGAGTATCAGGACAGCCGCTCGGTGTGTGGTGTCCCGCTGCCCGAGGGCTTGCAGAACGCTTCCAAGCTGCCCGAGCCGATCTACACGCCCGCGGCCAAAGCCGAGATGGGCGAGCACGACGAAAACATCACCTACGAACAGACGGTAGCGATGGTGGGTGCCGATGTGGCGGCGCAGATCCGCGAGTATGCGCTCAAGCTCTACAGAGCCGCGGCCGAAATTGCGCTCGCCAAGGGCATCATCATTGCCGACACCAAGTTTGAATTTGGTCTGGACCGCGAGGGCCGGGTGGTGCTGATGGACGAGGTGCTCACGCCCGACAGCTCGCGCTACTGGCCGCTGGAAAGCTATGTGGTGGGCGAGAACCCACCCAGCTACGACAAGCAGTTCCTGCGCGACTGGCTGGAGGCCGTGCGCATCAACGGCAAGCCCTGGGACAAGTCGCCGCCGGCGCCGCGCCTTCCCAAAGAGGTGATCGACAAGACCGCGGCCAAGTACCAGGAAGCGCTCACTCGCCTGGTGGGCTGAGCCCCGCCAGCGCTGCGCGAGCCGATCAGCTCAACACCACGCTCGAGAGGCGCCGCCGGTAGGTGGCCACGGTCGGGTCTTCCGGCGGCACCTGGCCCTCGGCCACTTTGGGCTTGGGTGGCTCGATGATGTCGAGGATGGCGATGTAGGTTTTGCGTGCGAGGTCGTCGTTCCACGATTTGTCGCGCATCAGGATGTCGAGCAGCTCGTCCATGGCGTCGGTCCAGCGGCCCTGCGCCATGTGTTGCTGGGCGAGCGCGAAGCGGGCTTCGAAGTCGCGCTTGTTGGTGGAGATCCTCGCCTGCAACGCAGCGGTGTGGGCGGCCGCATCGGTCACATCGATTTGCGCGTCGCGTGCCGCCATCCAGCGTTGCAGCGAATCGAGCCGGCGCACCGCGAGCGCCTTGGCGATCACCGGCGCAAACGCCACTTTGGCATCGTCATCCCGATCCAGTTGCAGCAGCAGCTTGACGAGGTCGAAGCGGGCGTCGTTGTTGTTGGGGTCCGTATTCACTGCGAGTTGCAGCTTTTCCAGGGCGCCCTCGGTGTCGCCGGCGGCGAGTGCGTCCAGCGCCTCGGCCTCCTCTTCGATTGCGGCCAGTTCTTCGGCCGCGGGCAGGTGCTTGTCCAGGAAGGCTTTGACCTGGCCCTCGGGCAGCGCACCCATGAAGCCGTCAACGGGTTGGCCGTTCATGAGCAGCACGCAGGTGGGAATGCTGCGCACGCCAAAGGCCTGGGCCAGCTGCTGTTCCTGGTCGGAGTCGATCTTGACCAGCTTGAAGCGGCCGGCGTAGGCGGTCTCGATCTTCTCCAGAATCGGGCCGATCACTTTGCAAGGGCCGCACCAGGGAGCCCAGAAGTCGACCAGCACGGGGGTCTGCATCGAGGCTTCGATGACCTCGGTTTCAAAGTTGGCGATGGTGGCGTTGATCATGGGTGCTTGTTTTGAGGTGGCGGTTTGCAGGCCGACGTGGGCGCAAACGTAAAATCGGTACTTTACCGGAGGCAGGCCAGCGGGTCGGTCTCTGCTTTCCCGCCCCGCTCGCCGGTGGCGTGCACAAGGCAACCCGATGAATCCCATTCAAGTCGGCGTGGTGATGGGCTCCAGCAGTGACTGGGACACCATGCAGCACGCGGTGCAGATCCTCAAGGACTTCGACATCGCGCATGAGGCGCGTGTCGTCTCGGCGCACCGCATGCCGGATGACATGTTTGCCTACGCCGAAGCGGCAGCGGGCCGAGGCTTGCAGGCCATCATCGCTGGTGCCGGTGGCGCTGCCCATTTGCCGGGCATGCTGGCGGCCAAGACGGTGGTGCCGGTGCTGGGTGTGCCGGTGGCGAGCAAACACCTCAGCGGCGTGGATTCATTGCACAGCATCGTGCAAATGCCCAAGGGTGTGCCGGTGGCCACTTTTGCGATCGGGCAGGCGGGTGCCGCCAATGCAGCGTTGTTTGCCGTGGCCTTGCTTGCCAGCCACGATGCGGCTTTGCGCGAAAAACTCGTCACCTATCGCGCCGAACAGACTGCAGCCGCCAGAGCTATGACCTTGCCATGAGCCTCAAACCCATTCTTCCCGGCAGCACGTCGGCCACTGGTCAGCAGATGACGCTGGGTGTGATGGGCGGCGGACAGCTCGGCCGCATGTTTGTGCAGGCGGCGCAGGCCATGGGCTATTTCACCGCGGTGCTCGATCCGGACCCTGCCAGCCCGGCCGGCCTGATCAGCCACTTCCACATCCAGACGCCTTTCGACGACGAGCAAGGTCTGGCCCAGCTGATGCAACGCTGCGAGGCCATCACCACCGAGTTCGAAAACGTACCGGCGCCCGCGCTGGTCACGCTGGGCGCACATCGCCCGGTTGCGCCGTCGGCCGTGTGTGTGGCTGTGGCGCAGGACCGGGTGCTGGAGAAGGCGCGTTTCGTGAAGTGTGCGCCGGTGAGTGGTGTGTCGCCCGCCCCTCACGCCGTGGTCGACAGTGTGGACTCACTGGCCGCGGTCCCGGATGATTTGTTGCCTGGCATCCTCAAGACCGCTCGACTGGGTTACGACGGCAAAGGTCAGGTGCGCGTGTCGACGCGCGAGGCGCTGGCCCAGGCCTGGGCTGATCTGGGGCGCGTGACGTGTGTGATCGAAAAGCTGCTGCCGTTGCAGGCCGAGTGCTCGGTGATCGTGGCGCGCGGCGCCAATGGCCAGCGGGTGAGCTTCCCGGTGCAGGCCAACACCCACCGCGACGGCATTCTGGCGTTGACCGAGGCCTATGAAGGCGCAGTGCCGCCCGCGCTGGCCGAGCGGGCAGTTGCCAGCACGCTTGCGATTGCCGATGAGTTGAACTACGTGGGCGTGTTGTGTGTTGAGTACTTCATCGTGAAGAACTCAGCGGGAGAGCCCGACCTGGTCGTCAACGAAATGGCGCCGCGCCCGCACAACAGCGGCCACTACACCCAGAACGCCTGCGACCTTTCGCAGTTCGAGGCCCAGGTGCGCACGCTGGCGGGTCTGCCCCTGCCCACGCCGCGCCAGCACAGTCCGGCCATCATGATCAACCTGCTTGGCGATCTTTGGTTTGAGCCCAATGGCGTGCGCAGCCAGCAGAGCGAGCGCCCTGTGTCGCCCCCCTGGGACCAGGTGCTTGCCTTGCCAGGCACGCATCTGCACCAGTACGGCAAGCTGAGCCCGCGACCCGGGCGCAAGATGGGCCACCTCAACATCACCGCCCCTAACGTGGAACAGGTGCGCGCCACCGCGCGTCAGGTGCTGGCGCTGCTGGGCCTGCCCGCACTCTGACCATGCCACTGCGCCTGCAGTCTGGCGCGGCTGGCGCCATCGAGGCCGCGGCACAGCGCCTGGCTGCCGGTGGGCTGGTCGGCATGCCGACAGAAACTGTTTATGGTCTGGCCGCGCGGGCAGACGACGCCCAGGCCGTGCGGCGCATTTTTGCGGCCAAAGGCAGACCCGCTGACCATCCACTCATCGTGCACCTCGCGCCCGCGACCATCGCCGGCGCGCCCGGCTGGCGCGACGCGGTGGCACCGTTTGCCTCCCAGGTGCCCGAGTTCGCCGTGGCGCTCATGCAGGCCTGCTGGCCTGGCCCGTTGACCCTGATCCTGCCGCGGCGGCCCGAGGTGGCTGCTGCGGCCGCCGGTGGGCAGGATTCGATCGGTTTGCGCTGTCCGGCGCACCCGGTGGCGCAGTCGCTCCTGATCGCCGCGCAGGCCGCGGGTGTGGCCGGCGTGGCGGCACCCAGTGCCAACCGCTTCGGCCGCGTGAGCCCGACGACGGCACAGCATGTGAGCGAAGAGTTTGCCGATCTGGGCTATGACGAGTTGCTCATTCTCGACGGCGGCGCCTGCCCGGTTGGTATCGAGTCCACCATCGTCGACGCCACGCGGGGCGCGCCGGTGCTGCTGCGCCCGGGAGCCATCACCGCTGCGCAGATCGAGGCCATCACCGGCCTGAGTCTGAAGCTGCGCGATGAAGCCTCGCCCCGCGCCTCCGGCACGCTGGCTTCCCATTACGCACCCCGGGCCAAGGTGCGACTCATGCCGGCCCAGCAACTGCAGGCCGCTCTTGATGTGCTGGGTGCCGACGCCAAAAACATCGCGGTCTATGCCCGCACCGCCCTGCGCGCCGGGCGCGGCGTGGTGCTGCGGCGCATGCCCGACGACGCGCAGCGCGCCGCTCACGAGCTGTTTGCGGTGATGCGCGAGCTCGACGCCACCGGCGTGCCGCTGATCTGGGTTGAAACGCCGCCAGCTGATTCGGCCTGGGCAGGGGTGAGTGATCGCCTGCATCGGGCTGCGGCCTGAAGCCCAATCACCACCACCTGCCAGCCATCGGTGGCAAGCCGATAAACTAAGCTTCCCCCTCAACGCCCCGGATCGTCCCGACCCGGAGTGTCCAGAGAAAGCTTTCATGAAATCCGATTCCCCTCGCACCATTCCCGCGCAGAACTCGCGCCGCCGCTTCCTTCAAGGCAGCCTGCTCACGGGCGCCGCTGCGTTGGCGGGCCCGGCGCTGCTCAGCGCTTGCGGCGATGGCGACATCGTCTCGGCCCTGCGGCCTTCGCGCATCCGCGTGCTGGGTGATGGCCTGAGCTTCCTGGGCAGCCCGCGCTTCACCGTCAACGACGGCTCGGCCAGGCTGTGGGTGGACCAGATCGCGACGCGCTATGGGCTCACGCTCACCGCCGCCGACGGTTTTGCCGCCGGCAACGCGACGGTTGCAGACATCGCTGGCCAGATCACCGCTGCGGGCGCACCGGGGGCGAATGACCTGTTTCTGATCAACGCCCCGATGCAGGACATTTTTGTGTCCACCGCTTCCGCATCTACCGCCGGTAGGACCCTGGCGGACTCGGTGCGCGCTCTGATTGCTTCAGGCGCCAAGTTCGTCGCGGTGGCGGGCATGTACGACCTGGGCAAGGCGCCCGAGGTGATCGCCTTGGGCCAGACCGTGGCCTTTTCTGACGCGGCCCTGGCGTTCAACAATAGCTTCAAAGTCAACGCCGAGGACCTGGGCGCCAACCTGCTGTTCATCGACCTGGCCTTCTACGTCAACGATCTGGTGCGCATCCCCGGCGCCTACGGCCTGACCAACGCGACCAGCGCCGTCTGTGTCCCGCCCGTGGCAACGGCTTGCGACACCACCACGCTGATCGACGCCAATTACGTCGATTATTTGTTCGCTGATGGTCGCCATCTCACCCCCGAAGCCCACCGCCTGTTTGGTGACTACGCCTACGACCAGATCATCCGGCGCTGGTGAAGGCGCTGCCTCACCCAAGAAAAAGCCGACCCCGGGGTCGGCTTTTTTGTTGGCTACTGATTCACGTCAGAGCCAGCCCGCACGAACCATCTCGCGTGCAGCGAAGTCCGCCAGGACTTGCTGGCCATACGGGCTCGGATGCACATCATCAGCGAACTGGTAACGGGAAACATCTCCACTATTGAGGTTACCCGCGTTGCACACCAGAGATGTTCCACCTAGCGCATTGGCTCCGCAAGCAACGTCTGTGGTGTTGGTGTAAGGGCTTGTGTCTTGACTCTGGGTGTAGGCGTCGGCGAGCAGCACACCGGTCACCCCAGTGAGCTCTGACCTCAAGGCGGTATTGAATGCGCCCACCATGGCATCAATCAAGGCTGCTGTGCCGGGGTTGCTCATGTCGAGGCCGCGCGCAAACGGAGTGCCTGCCACGTTGGGGACATTGAGGACCAAGACTCGGGACGCCCCTTTGGCGACTATTTCGGACTTGACCAGCTGCCCGAGTCTCGCACCGGCTGCTCCGAGGCGAGCCACAGCAGTTGGGCCGTCTGCAGCGCCACCAGCCGCAGCATTGCCGAGGAAAGCCAATTCCATGAACACGTCGTTGGCGCCCGCCAGCACAGTGACGAGTTCCTTGCCGTTGTAGCGACCCCCAGTGGCCGCCAAATGTGCAGCCATCTGGTCGGCCATGGGTTTGGCGATGAGGCCTAAGTTCTGCTGCCCCAAGGCCTGCAACGCAATCGAATTCGGGCCCCTGGGGTCGGTAATGCGTGCGCTGCCCTGTGCGTAGCCAAAACAACCAGGCTTGGAGACGATCGGCGCTCCGGAGATGCCCGGCAGATTAGGCGAAAGTCCGGTCTCGGCCGCGCAGGGCCTCGCCACGCCGAGCCTGACAGCGAGGCGTTCGGTCCAGATTTCGCCACCCGCGGCCGAATTGACGGTCCACCTGCCTCCGCCCGCCGCTGCCACGGTACCGACTTGGTGGGTTCCAACGTCGCTCAGGCTGTCTCCGAATGACACCAGTTTGTCGTAGTCATCGCCGCCGCCGCAGGCGGAAAGGGTCAATGTCATGACCAGAATTGCGGAACTCAACGAGGCTCTGATCAACATAAAGGACTCCAGCGAAAGGAATGATTGAGGTGGCGCACCATCTGAAAAAAGAACGACCGTGCGATTCCAGAATCGTAAACTGGTTTTTGGAAATTGCTTTGCGGGTAAACGAGTGGACGTGTCTCCGAGGCACCGAACGCACTTACTGCGCCTTACCCATTACTCAGCGCCGTCCGAACCGCAGCTTCATGGTCAGAATGGCCAGCGCCAGGGCCAGCGTGATGGTGTTGGCGATGACCACCGGCCAGGCTTCCAGCACCAGACCATAGATCAGCCACAGAAACACCCCGAGGGTGAAGCAGGCGTACATGCCCAGCGAGATGCCGCTCACGTCGCGCGAACGAAGGGTGTGCCAGACCTGGGGCACAAAACTCACGGTGGTCAGAAAAGCGGCGGCGTAGCCGACCAGGTCACCGAGCGACATGGGTGCAAAAAGGAGGATGCGAGGACCGCAGTGTCGGCGATCCTTTGCCAGCCGCCTTCAGTCCGGCAATCCTGCCGCCCACTCCACCAGGGCATCCAGTGCCGGTCTGGCCGCTGGCGCGTTGGGGTGGTTGACGAAGCCAATCACCACGTAGCGGGCGCCGTTGCGGGCGTTGACGTAGCCGGCGATGCCGGTCACGTCGCGCAGGGTGCCGGTCTTGAGCCAGGCGTTGCCGCGGGCGGCGCTGTCGTTGCCGCGAGCCATGCGCGCGGCCGTGCCGCTGACGCCGGCCACCGAGAGGCTTTGCACGAACTGTGCACCCTGGGGGTGGCGCGCGGCACGCTTGAGCAGCTCGGCCAGGGCTTCGGGTGTGATGCGTTCGGTTCGCGAGAGGCCAGCACCGTTGTCCATGGTGGGCGGTGCAGATCGGATGCCAAAGGTGGAGGCCCACCAGCGGCTGACCACTTCGCGCGAGCGCTCGAAGCGACCGGTGCGCATCGGCTGCAGGCGTCCGCGCGGCTCGGTCATGGCATCGACTCGCGCCGGGGACAGGCGGCCCAGCGTGAGGAAGACCTGCTGCGCCATCACGTTGTTGCTCCACTGGTTGACGTCGTCGATGATCGCGGACAGTGGGAGCGACTCGGCGCTATGCAGCAGGCGGGCGCCCGGCGGGGTGAGGCCGGCGCGCACCTGACCGGTGAGCATGCCGCCGCTGGCGCGCCAAAGGCCCTCCATGGAGCGCACGGCGTAGCTGGCCGGGTCCTGGTAGGCCACGGGCCAGACCTTTTCACCGCAGCTGGCCGGGTAGCTGCCCACGAACCGGATGGCTTCGGCGCTGTCGAACCGGGCCTGCAGCGTTTCGCGCCAGTCACCACAGCCGCCGCGCCCCAGAGGCACGGTGGCGTCGATCGCCAGACCGGCCAGCGGCGGTTCGCTCAGCACGTGGGCCACGCCGGCAGCGCGATCGGGCTGGAAGGTGAGCACCACCGATTTGAAGTTGACCAGCAAGGCCTCGGGGCTGGCGTTGTAGGGCCGCAGGGATTCGCCATCGAACGCGCCAGGGTCGTGCTCGGGCAGGTCGAAGGCGCTCTGGTCCAGCACCATGTCGCCCAGGATCACGCGCACGCCCTTGTCTTGCAGCGCCATGAAGGCGGCAGTCAGTCGCTCCAGCACGAGCTTGGGGTCACCGCCGCCGCGCACATAGAGGTTGCCGCGCAGCGCGCCCTGGTCCACCGTGCCGTCGGTGAGGAACTGGGTGTCCCAGGTGAAGTCGGCGCCCAGCAGGTCGAGCGCCGCGTAGGTGGTCACCAGCTTCATCACCGAGGCGGGATTCACCGATGCGTCGGCCCGGTGCCGCAAGCGCTCGGCCAGCGGCGGATCGACCGGTACCACCAGGGCCGAGACCGCGCTCTGCGGCACCTGCGCGCGCTGCAGTGCCGCGCTCATTGCGGGCGGTAGCTGGGCGCAGGCAGGCAAGGCCAGGCCGGCCAGCACCGCTGCGAGCACGCGACCGACCCAGCAACGCGCCAGGCGAGCCGCGAGCGGGTGCAGGGTGATACCGGATGTAACCATGGAAATTCCATTATGCGGTGGTGCTGGCAGCGGCAAGGTGCCATCGACCTGACCGGTCGGGTTTGTGGCCCGGAAGCGTTCATTGCTCAGGCCCAGTCCGCCTCAGAAGGGGTGTCCGATAATCGGCTCATGCCTGCGCCGACCCTGAAACTGCTCGCCATCGAGACCAGCACCGACACCTTGTCGGTCGCGCTGGGCAGTGGCGCGCCGGGCCAGCCGATGTGGCAGCACACCGGACCCGGTGCCGCTCAGGCCTCGCTGACCTTGCTGCCGGTGATCCAGTCGCTGCTGGCTGAGGCTGGCTGGACACTGCAGGAGCTGGACGCGCTGGTATTTGCGCGTGGCCCTGGTTCTTTCACCGGCCTGCGCACGGCCTGCGCCGTGGTGCAGGGGTTGGCCTATGGCGCACGTGGCCCGCAGCGGCCCGACGGCCTGCAGGTGCTGCCGGTCGACACGCTGCAGGCGTTGGCGCGCGAGTCGCTCTCCTTGCAGGCTGAAGCTGGCGGTCCTGCGCCAAGGCGGATCGCTGCGCTGCTGGACGCGCGCATGGGCGAGCTGTACGTGGCGGCGTATTGCCTGAGCGATGCCGGTCTGGTGGAGCAGTCTCCGCCGCGGCTGTGTGCCCCCGGCGATGTCGCGGACTGGTGGCGCAACGCCTGGCCCGCCGACGCCGCGCATGATGCCCGTACCGATCTGCTCGCGGGCAATGTGTTTGTTGGCCATGGCGCCGAGTTCAGCGAGGTACCGGGCCAGCGCCAGCAGGCCTTTCCCACCGCGCGTGCGCTGTTGCAGCTGGCCCCCGCTGCCTTGGCCGAGGGCAAAGCAGTGCCAGCGCACCTGGCGCTGCCCTTGTATGTGCGGGACAAAGTGGCCCAGACCAGCGCCGAACGTGAGCAGTTGCGCCGCGAACAACTCGCTCGGCTGGCCGCGCCCGCGCCGGTGGCACCGCTCGATGTCTGAGGTGCGGACGATGCAGGCGCCAGCCCAACCATGTGCTTCGCTGACGCCGCCAGGGCTGCCCTGGCCGTCCGACGCTCCGTCGTCCGGCGAGCGTCGCGCCTGCTTTGCCCCGATGACCGAACACGATTTGGATACGGTGCGCGCGGTCGAGGTGGCTGCCTACGCCCATCCCTGGTCGCTCAAGCACTTTGCCGACTCGCTGGCCTCGGGCTATGCCGCCATCTTGCTGCTGGGCGAGTCGTTGCCCGGTGAGGTGGTGCACCCGGTGCGCGCCGATGGCCGGGTGCTGCTGGGCTACCTGGTGGCCATGCCCGGCGTGGACGAGATGCATTTGCTCAACATCACCGTCGCGCCCACTCACCAGCGCCAGGGCTGGGCGCGCTGCCTGCTGGACGCGCTGGTGCTGTGGTCGCGGGCGGGCGGGGCGCAGTGCCTGTGGCTGGAGGTGAGGCTCAGCAACACCGTGGCGCGCCGGGTCTATGAGCGATACGGCTTCACCCAGGTCGGTTTGCGCCGTGGCTACTACCCGGCTGGCCAGTTTCAGCGCGAAGATGCGGTGGTGATGAGCCTGCCGCTGGCATCCGTTTCGGACAAGGAAGCCGCGGCATGAGCAAACAACGACCCGAGGCTCAGGACGAGACGCCCGACACCTCGTTCGTGCCCGCACTCGACGCGCGCCAGCGCGCCATGCTGGCCGAGATGGGGGTGCGCGTGTGGGCGCCGCGCGACGACTCACCCGCACGGCAGACCACCGAACCGGTGCTGCCGGTTCGCGAAACTGCAGCACCTGCGCCCCAGCGTCAGCGTGCAGAAGCTTCAGCGCCTCTGGTGGCGCCGGTCGCCGCACCCTCAGCCGACCGACCCAGATTCTCCTTGCCCGAAGGCGTGGAACAGATGGACTGGGCCACCTTGCGGGCCACCGTGGCCAGCTGCCGTGCGTGTGGGCTCTGCGAGAGTCGACAGAACACCGTGTTTGGTGTCGGCGACACCCAGGCCGACTGGATGGTGGTCGGCGAAGCGCCAGGCGAAAACGAGGACCGCCAGGGCGAGCCTTTCGTCGGCGCCGCGGGCCAACTGCTCGACAACATGCTGCGCGCGGTGGGCCGCAGCCGCAGCGAGGCCGGCGATCAGGGTGCTTACATCGCCAATGTGCTCAAGTGCCGCCCGCCAGCCAACCGCAACCCCCTGCCCGCCGAGGTGACGCAGTGCGAACCCTACCTGGCCCGCCAGGTCGCGCTGCTCCAGCCGCGCCTCATCCTCGCCATGGGTCGCTTCGCGGTGCAGGCCCTGCTCCAGACCAACGAGCCCATCGGCAAGCTGCGCGGCCAGGTGCATCGGTACCAAGGGGTGCCGGTGATCGTGACCTACCACCCGGCCTACCTGTTGCGCACACCCACCGACAAGGCCAAGGCCTGGGCCGACCTGTGCCTGGCGATGGACCAGTAGGTCCCCCCCGCGCCGGCTTCGCCGTCACCCCCCAGGGGGCGACGCTGGTCGGCCGGCGGAGCCGGACCGACGGCGTCCTGGGACCGAGCGGCCTTCGGACCGCTCGGAAGACACTCCCCGCCAAGGCGCCACGCAAACCCGTCGAGCGGTCCGTAGGCCGCGCGCCCCAGGGCACCGCGGAACCAACTATGCCGGTCCGCCAGTGCCGCCCCCTGGGGGGTGACGGCGAAGCCGGCGCGGGGAGGGCAACAACACCGTGCCGATCGCCAGGACCACCAGTGCCACTGCCGCCCAGTCCTGCCAGTGCAGGGTTTCGCCCAGCCACCAGGCACCGCTGAACACGCCCAGCACTGGAATGAACATCACCGAGAGGGTGGAGGCGATCGGTGGCAGGTCGCGCGCCAGCATCAGCCAGGCGACCTGGGCAAACGCAAAAATCGCCAGCGCGTTGTAGATCACCGCGCCCCAGACCGGTGGCGCGGGCCAACTCCAGGCGTTGCGTTCAAACAGCACGGCCAGCAGTGTCATCCAGATTGCGGTGAACAGCGTCATCCAGAAAGCGAGCGTCAGCGTCGGCGCTGGAATGGTCGTGCGCCGCATCAGCTGCGTGCCCACGGCCCAGCCGGCGGCGGCCATCAGCATCATGGCCACGCCTTGCGGGCGCCCTGAAAACTGGGTGATCTCATGCCACAGCAGTAGCACCACCCCCAGCGCGGCGGCGGCCACGCCTACCCAGGCGCGTGGGATCAGGCGCTGGCCGAACCAGAGCGCCCCGAAGACGGCAGAGAACACCGGCATGGTGTAGCCCAGGATCGCCGCGCGCCCACTGGAGAGGGACTGCACCGCGAGGATGGCCAGCGTGTGCCAGAAGAACATGTTGAACAAGGTGAGCAGCGCCAGCTGGCGCCAGTGCGCCCGACCCACGGTGAACGGCACGCGACGCCAGACCAGCACCATGGCGATCACCGGTAAGCCCATCCAGATGCTCAGACCGCGAAAGCTCAGCGGTGGGAAGCTGGAGACGCCGAGCTTGAGGATCGGCCAGTTGACGCCCCACAACAGCGTGATGAGAACGAGCAACGTGAGTTGCTGACGGGTGAGGGCTTGCATGCCGCGATGGTAGTGGTGTGTCTTGGTTCGCGTGGTCTCGGCGCTGACGCTCAGGGCGCAACCGTAAAATCCAGCCCCATGACGTTCATCGAGATGCTCGGCGCTGCCGAGGTGCGCAACCGGTCCCTGCTGTGTGTCGGCCTGGACCCGGACCCGGCCCGTTTTCCAGGTGCGCTCAAGGGCGACGCCAGTCGCATTTACGATTTTTGTGCTGCCATCGTGGAGGCCACAGCCGACGCGGTCATCGCATTCAAACCCCAGATCGCCTACTTCGCGGCGCACCGCGCTGAGGACCAGCTGGAGCGGCTGATGGCGCACATGAAGCGCGTGGCGTCGCAGGTGCCGGTGATCCTGGATGCCAAGCGCGGCGACATCGGCAGCACCGCCGAGCAGTACGCCATCGAAGCCTTCGAGCGCTATGGCGCCGACGCTGTCACGCTCTCTCCGTTCATGGGTTTCGATTCGGTGCAGCCCTATCTGAAACACCACGGCAAGGGCGCCTTTTTGCTGTGCCGCACCTCGAATCCCGGCGGTGACGATTTGCAGAACCAGCGCTTGGCCTCTGTCGCTGGGCAGCCCCTGCTGTACGAACACGTGGCCCAGCTGGCACAGGGGCCCTGGAATCTGAACGGACAACTCGGCCTGGTGGTGGGTGCCACTTACCCCAACGAAATTGCCCGTGTCCGTGAGCTGGCGCCCACCTTGCCGCTGCTCATTCCTGGTGTGGGTGCGCAGGGTGGTGATGCGCTGGCCACGGTGCGCGCGGGGCATCGCGCTGATGCGGCTGGGCGCACGACGGGGGCGGTCATCGTCAATTCGTCGCGCGCCATCCTGTACGCGTCGGCCGGTGAAGACTTCGCGGCCGCCGCCCGCCGCGAGGCTTTGCGCACTCGCGACTTGTTGGCCGCCGCCCGTCTGGCCTGAAGCCGATGAGCGGCATCGCGTTGCCGCTGGTGCCACAAAGCTCGCCTTCCATCGCTTCGCCGGTAACAGCCTGCAACCAGGAGTCCCGAACGCGGTCGTGACTTTCTACACTCGCTACTTCCAATCAGGAGAAGTGCGATGAGGGATTCCGAAGTTCTCGACACCTTGCCTCAACCACCGGCCACCGCACGCGAGGACGTGCAACAGGCTGGCGCTGGCACGACTGCGGTGGCCGCCGCCGCGTCAGCAGCTGCTTTGCTGGCGGCATGCGGAGGCGGCACCGGCAGCATTGACCCGCCACCGCTGGTGGTGGTCCCGCTGCCCGCCGAGCAGGTTGGCGCAGTCCGTTTTGCTCGCGCCAGTTCCGACGAAGACGCCGCCAGATTCCTGCAGCAGGCACAGTTTTCCTCGACCCGCGACGAGATCAACGCGGTGCGGGGCGACAGCTACGCCATGTGGCTGGCGCGGCAGTATCAGACACCTCAAGGCCCCACTGGATGGAGCTGGCTGGAGTCGCAAGGCTACGGGATCGTGGACAGCAACGAGTGGTACTTCAGGACCCAGCCCGCGGGCAACATGTTGTGGAGCCAGCTGCTCAGCGGCCCAGACCCGATGCGCAAGCGCATGGCGCTGGCCTTGTCGGAGTTTTTCGTGAGCTCCATGAGTTCAGCCGAGTTCACCTGGCGCAGCCACGCCTATGCGTCCTGGTGGGACATGCTGGTGCGCAACGCGTTTGGCAACTACCGTCAGTTGCTGGAAGACGTGACCCTGCATCCGGCCATGGGGTACTTTCTCAACACCAAGGGCAACCGCAAGGAAGACACGCGAACCGGACGCGTGCCTGACGAGAACTACTCGCGCGAGGTCATGCAGCTGTTCACCATCGGCCTGGTGAATCTCAACCTGGATGGCACCAGCCAGGGCACTCCCAGCTATACCGAGGACGACGTGAGCAACCTGGCGCGCGTGTTCACGGGCTACGATTTCGACCGCTCCGACGGTGTGCGCCTCAATCGGCCCAATGGTGGCACCATTGAGACCAAGGACTTCGCACGCAAGCCCATGTCGCTCAAGGCCAGCGACCACTCCACGCTTGAAGCGCGCTTCCTCGGCGCCGTGGTGCCAGCCAACACGCCTGCTCCTGAAGCCCTGCGCATCGCGATGGATACGCTGTTCAACCATCCCAATGTAGGCCCATTCTTTGCCCGCCAGATGATCCAGCGCCTGGTGACCAGCAACCCCAGCCCTGCCTATGTGGCTCGGGTGGCGAGGCGCTTCAACGACAACGGAGCCGGTATTCGCGGAGATCTGCAAGCGGTCTGGACCGCGATCTTGCTCGATGACGAGGCCCGCGGCCCTGACAACTTGAGCGCTCCCTCAGCGGGCAAGTTGCGCGAGCCCATGGTTCGATTCATCCAATGGGCGCGAACCTTCAGCGCGAGTTCGTCCAACGGCCGCTGGCTTCTGGATGACCTCAGCGGGTCGCTCGGGCAAAGTCCGTTGCGCTCCCCGTCGGTGTTCAATTTTTTCCGGCCGGGTTACGTGCCCCCCTCCACCTCGCTCGCTCAGGCAGGCGCCACAGCGCCCGAGTTTCAAATCGTCAACGAAACCACGGTGGGGGCTTACCTGAACTTCATGCAGAGCACGATCGAGCGGGGTTTGGGCACATCCAACAACGTCACGGCCAACTACAGCCGGGAGCTGGCCCTGGTGACGGACGCGAGAGCGCTGGTGGATCACCTGTGCCTGACGCTGGCGGCGGGCCAGGTGTCGGACGCGAGCCGGACCATCATGGTCAACGCGCTCAACGCCAGGGCCATCACGGCCAACAGTTCCGCGACCGACAGGAACCGACGGGTCTGGGCGGCCGTCCTGATGGTCATGGGTTGTCCAGAGTATCTGGTCCAGAAATAAGCGGAGCCTTATCATGCATTTCATCCAGCCTGACCAACACAGCCGCCGTGCCTTTCTGCGCCGCGCTGGCCAGCTCGCCTTCACCGGCGCCGCCCTGCCCACCGCGCTGAACCTGGTTGCCATGGGCGAGGCCGCTGCCTTCAACGCAAACGATTACAAAGCGCTGGTTTGCGTTTTCCTTTTTGGTGGCAACGACTACGCCAATACGGTGGTCAATTACGACACCACCAGCTACGAGCGGTACAACACCATCCGCGGCGGCCGCACCGACTTCAGCGGTGGCGGCATCGCGATCCCGCGTGCCGAGCTGGCTTCGACGCTGCTTAGCCCGACCACGGCACTTCCCGGTGGCGTGCAATACGCATTGCACCCGGCCATGACTGGCCTGGCAGGCCTGTTCAACAGCGGCTCGGCTGCGGTGCAACTGAACGTCGGCCCCCTCATCGCACCGATGACGCGAACCCAATACAGCAACGGCAGCGTGCCGCGCCCGCCCAAGCTGTTTTCGCACAACGATCAGCAGTCGGTATGGCAGAGCTCCCGCGCGGAAGGCGCACGCACCGGCTGGGGTGGCCAGATGGGCGATCTCGCGCTGTCGTCCAATGGCGTCAACCCCGTGCTCAGCTGCATATCGGTGTCGGGTAACACGGTATTCCTCTCGGGTGACCAGGCCTTGTCGTACCAGGTCGGCACCGGTGGTGCGGTCAAAATCAACAGTCTCAACGGCAACGTGTACAACTCAGCCGAGGTGCGCGCCGCCATGACGGCGCTGGCCTTGCAAGAGCGCAGCCAGCTGCTGGAGAGGGAATACAACCTGGTCACCGCGCGCTCCTTCTCGACCGAAAGCGCAGTCACCAATGCCTTGAACGCATTCCCTGCGAGCGGGACTGACTTTGCCGCCTTCCCGGCGGGCAACCGCCTGGCCGATCAGCTCAAGCTGGTGGCGCGCATGATCGCGGCGCGCGACACGTTGGGTACCAAACGCCAGGTGTTTTTTGTTTCCATGGGCGGCTTCGACCTGCACGACAACCTGATCAATAACCAGACGAATCTGATGGGTCAGTTGAGCGCTGGTATGACCGCTTTCTACCAGTCCACGGTGGCTTTGGGTGTGGCCGACAAGGTCACGGCCTTCACCGCCTCCGACTTTGGTCGCACCCTGCAGAGCAACGGTGACGGCTCCGACCACGGCTGGGGCTCACACCACCTGATGGTGGGTGGCGCGGTGCGCGGCAAGGCCTTTTACGGCAGTGCGCCACCCGTGAGCGTGACCAACAGCAGCACCGATTCCAACGACCAATGGCATGTGGGCCAGGGCCGCTTGCTGCCCAGCACCTCGGTCGACCAGTACGCTGCCACCTTGGCCACCTGGTTTGGTGTCGAAGGCAACGAGATGTCTGCGATCGCACCGAATCTGGGCAACTTCGGCGGCGCTTACCCGACCAACCTCGGCTTTATGCTCTGACGGCTCGCCAGTCCACCGGTTCCGTGCGGGACAGGCTTGGCGCGACAAGCGCGGGCCTGATGGCTACCATGGGCCTAAGGCCCAGATCGTGGGCTCAAACACTAAGTCGCCTGGCGGGGTCTGAGCATGCATCACGCATGGATGACCGTGGCGGGCGCTTGAGAGGTCTCTCGGAAATGAAGCTTTACGTGTCGCAGCGCGCACCCAACCCGCGAAGGGTCCAGATGTTCATCGCCGAAAAGGAGATCACCGGTATCGATTCCGTGCTGGTGGACATCAATGCCCACGAACACCGCAGCGCCGCGTTTCGCGAGCGCAACCCGCTGGCTCGCATTCCGGTCCTGGAGCTGGACGATGGCCGCATGCTCAGCGAAACCCGTGCCATCTGCACCTACCTTGAAGGCCTGTACCCAGCGCCCAATCTCATGGGCGCTACTTCGGAGGAGCGCGCCTTCATCGAAATGGCCGACCGCCGCGTGGAGTGGTACCTGATGCTGCCGCTGGCCAATGCCATTCGCCACCAGCACCCGGGCCTGGCGTTGCTGGAGCAGCCGCAGTTCCCCGACTTCGGAGCATCCCAGCAGGCCAAGGGTCTGGACACCGCCGCCTGGCTGGATCGGTTGTTGCAGGCGCAGCCCTGGGTGGCCGGCGACCGCTTCACCATTGCCGACATCACCGCGTTCTGCACGCTCGAATTTGCGCGGCTGCTCAAGCTCAGGCCAGCCGATGCGGGCTTGCACGCCCTGCAGGCCTGGCGTGATCGGGTGGCGCAGCGCCCCAGCGCAGCGGCCTGAGGCGCGCTATTCCAGCGGTGACGCTGCCGTGTTTTCGAAGTGTGAGCGTGCCGTGCTGGCCAGGGCCATTTCGCCCGGAGTTTCAGGTGTCCAGCTGGTGATGGGCAGCGGTCGCCCGTCGTCGCCGAGCGCGACATAGACCGCCAGGCATTCGGCCACCGGATCCTGGCGGCTGCCGGTGAGGTCGCCGCTGCGCAACTCCACTGCGATGTTCATGTTGGTGTCGCCAGTGAACGCCAGCCGGGCCTGGACCTCGACCAAGGCATGGGCCCGTACCGAGCGACGGAAGCGCACGCTGCTGATGTAGACCAGCTGGCATGGCCGTTCCGCCCAGCGGGTGGCACACGCATAACCGGCCTCCCCGATCCACTGCAGCACGGTGCCGCCGTGAACCCGTTCACCGTGCCCCAGGTGGCTGGATTCGACCAAAAAACGCAAGGTGACCGATGACATGACGACTTCCCTTGGGTGACAGGATATCGGCGATTGTGGCGCCCCGAACCCGACTTGGCAAAGAGCGGTTGCCGCAATGCGACGCGACACGCTCAGGCGCCTGGCGCACGGGACTTCAGCAGCGCCCGCTCCACGGCTCTCAGTCCCTGCAGCCGGCTCGTCAGTCGCGCATCGATCTTGGCGAGCACCACGGCTGCCTCCTCGAGCGGGCAGTCGGCCAGCAAAGCCTGTGCGGTGCTCAGGTCGTTGAGTTCGCCCAGCAGCGATTGCGCCTGGACCAGGCGGGCAGTGTCGCGCCGAGAGCGCTTGGGCAGCAGGCCACCGAGAAGTTCTTGCGCGTAACGCTGCTTCTTGAGCGCCACGCGCAGGGCATGGCGGCTTTTGGTCCCTTTGCCGGAGGCCTTGCGGGTCTTCAACAGCAACCGGCGATGCTGGTGTTGCAGCCGGCGCAAAGCCCAGCGGGACAACGACTTGGAACGCGGTGGGCGTTTCGCGGTGGGCCACGCGAGCACCGCCCGGCTGAAGGCGAGCAGGTCCAGCGCATGGGCAGGTTCGTGCAGACAGGCGCGAGCCCGCTGGTTGGCCTGCTGTCGTTGCGCTTGAATCCAGGCGAGCACAGGTTGCAGCGCCGGGTCATCTGCCATCGGTCCCAGCCAGTCGACCCAGCCCTCGGTGGCCAGCACATCCCAGTTGCGCGCCTCACCGAGCGCCCTGGCAGCGTGCTGCCAGCGTGCATTCCAGTGGCTGGCAAAACGGGCAGGAAGGGCCGGCGCAAACAGGTGCAGACCAGCGCGAAGCTGACGAAGCGCCACGCGGGCCTGGTGCACGAACTCGGGGTCTATTGGCGCGTCTCCCTCGACTTCCAGCCAGGGCGCAACATGAGCCTGCCACTGCACCAGGCAGGCCAGGGCAATGGTGCGGAAAGCCTCTGTACGAGACAGCCGATCGCAAAGAGGCACCGGCTCGGCCTTCATCGGCACGGGCTGCTGGCCCAGAAACAAGGCCATTCCCCGCTCGGCCTTGCTGCGCGCACTCGGGTACAGCCACAGACCGCGCTTCGCCTTGCCGTCGGGTCCCTGGGTCAGGGCTTGGGCCAGATCCAGCAGCGCCTCCACCGGCCCGGATTGCAGCTCCAGTTCCAGTTCCAGGATGTCTCGTTGAGCGGCGTCAGGGGACAGGCTGGAGGCGTGTCCGGCAGTGATCTGGCCCCGGTCGAGCGCGACTTCGATGTGAGCGCCTGCGTACTCCAGCTCCCAGCTCAGCCGGACAAAGTCGTTGCGAAAAAGGGGCACCAACTGCCCAGTTAGGCTGGACAGTGTCCGGGCCAGCTGGGTATCGTCCACCAGCTTGGCAAAGTCCATCTCACCCGGTCGGGTCGGGCCTTCCCATTCGCCGCGGCGCGAGACGCCGCCCTGGGTGCTGCCGGCGGTTTTCACCGTGAGCAAGGTGCGGCGCCCGATGCGGCGTTCGCGCACAGCGATGCGCTGACCCATGAGTGTGAGCTGGGGCGTGTCGAAATAGGTGTTGACCAGGCGCTGGCGCGCCGGCTTTTGCTGGCGCAACAGCGGATGGGCCAGCAACCGGCGGACGTCCTGGCGGCGCAGGCTGAGCTTGAGTTCGGTTTCCTCTGACATGTGCGGGCAATTCGAAACAGATTGCGCAGTCTGCCATCGACTTCGATAGGTTGCCACCGTGGCAGTAGGACAGCGAAAGTCTCGCCGAGCAAGGCGCTCCCACATGGACATGTCGTAACGAATCCTTTGGCGCGTGGGGGCATACTGCTGGCGTTGCTGTCAGCATCACGTTTCCTTTTCTTTGTTCCCAATCTTCGAAACCACGCCATGGCCGACTCGTCTTGCCTTCGATCTCAATCCCTGTTGCTGGCCGCCTGCCTGGCGCTGTCGAGTTTGCCCAGCCTCGCCGAAAAGCCTGAGTGGGTGGACGAGGGTAAGTCCGGCAAGCCGGCCAAGCAGCAGAAGCACGACCGCGACGACCGCCGGGAAAGCGACCGTTCAGGTGGCCGAGAAGTGGCGTCCCCCGCGGTGCGCCAGGCGGAGGGAAACGTGTCGGTCAGCATCCAGATCGGTGGCTATTTCCGTGATTCGCAGCGCGTTGTCGTGAGGGACTACTACGAACCCCGCATGAAGGCGGGCAAGTGTCCTCCCGGATTGAAGAAGAAGGGCAACGGCTGTCAGCCCCCTGGCCAGGCCAAGGGGTGGAGCCGTGGCGAGCCCTTGCCGACGGCGGTGGTGTACTACCCTGTCCCCGCTGCGGTGCAGGTTCGTCTGGGCGTACCACCGGAGGGCCACAAGTTCGTGCGTGTGGCCTCTGACATCCTGTTGATCGCCATCGGCACCAGCCTGGTGGTGGATGCGATCGAGGACCTTGGTCGGCTCTGAGCCCCGGTCTCAGCGCCGGAGCAGCCGCGCCAGGTACTGGCCGGTGTGGCTGGCCGGGTTGGCCGACAGGGCTTCGGGTGTGCCCACGCCGACCACGGTACCGCCGCCTGCGCCACCCTCCGGACCCATGTCGATGAGCCAGTCGGCGGTCTTGATGACGTCGAGGTTGTGCTCGATCACCACGATGGTGTTGCCCGCGTCGCGCAGCTGGTGCAGCACTTGCAGCAGCAGTTCGATGTCGGCGAAGTGAAGGCCGGTGGTGGGCTCGTCCAGGATGTAGAGCGTTCGGCCGGTGTCGCGCTTGCTCAGCTCCAGCGCCAGCTTGACGCGCTGTGCCTCGCCACCCGAGAGGGTGGTCGCACTCTGGCCAAGCTGGATGTAGGTCAGGCCCACGTCCATCAGCGTTTGCAGCTTGCGGTGCAGCGTGGGCACGGCGCCGAAGAAGCCATGGGCCTGCTCGACCGTCATGTCCAGGATCTGCGCGATGTTCTTGCCCTTGTATTGCACGTCCAGCGTTTCGCGGTTGTAGCGCTGGCCGTGGCAGACCTCGCAGGGCACGTACACATCGGGCAGGAAGTGCATCTCGACCTTGACCACGCCATCGCCCTGGCAGGCCTCGCAGCGACCACCGGCGACGTTGAAGCTGAAGCGGCCCGGGCCGTAGCCGCGTTCTTTCGCGGTGGGCATTTCGGCCATCAGTTCTCGGATGCCGGTGAACAGGCCGGTGTAGGTGGCCGGGTTGCTGCGCGGCGTGCGGCCAATCGGCGATTGATCGACGTTGATGACCTTGTCGAAATGCTCGATGCCTTCGATGGCTTCGTGCTCGGCGGGCTCGTCGTGCGATCGGTAGAGGGTGCGCGACACCGCCGCGTACAGCGTGTCGTTCACCAGGGTCGATTTGCCCGAGCCTGAGACACCAGTCACGCAGGTGAGCAGCCCGACCGGGAAGGCTACGCTCACGCCCTTCAGGTTGTGGCCGGTGGCATTGACCACGCGGATCTCTTGCAGCTCGCCCAGCGTGGCGATGTGTTGTGCTTCGCGCGCACTGCGGCGCTCGGCTGCCGGGCTCATGGGGAAACGCGATTTGATCGGGGCGGCCTTGGTCGCCGCAGCGGCTTTGTTCACCGGCAGCCAGGGCGTACGTCGCGAGGGTACGGCGATGGCTCGTGCGCCACTCAGGTACTGGCCGGTCAACGAGCCGGGCGTGGCCATCACCTCGGCGCAGCTGCCCTGTGCCATCACATGGCCGCCGTGCACACCCGCGCCCGGGCCCATGTCGATCACGTGGTCGGCGCAACGGATCATGTCCTCGTCGTGCTCGACCACCAGCACCGTGTTGCCCAGATTGCGCAGGTGCTGGAGCGTGGCGATCAGGCGATCGTTGTCGCGCTGATGCAGGCCGATGCTGGGCTCGTCGAGCACATACATCACACCGGTCAGGCCACTGCCGATCTGGCTCGCCAGCCGGATGCGCTGGGCCTCGCCGCCGCTCAGGGTGTCGGCGCTGCGGTCCAGGCTCAGGTAGTTGAGACCGACGTCGTTCAAAAACTTCAGGCGCTGGCGGATCTCATTGATCACGCGCGCGGCGATGTCGCCCTTGGCACCCGGCAGTTGCAGGTTCTGGAAATAGGCCAGCGATTCGCCCAGTGTCACATGGCTGACCTTGTAGATCGGGCGGCGTTGCTCGCCCTCGCCTACGAACACATGGCGCGCCTCCTTGCGCAGCCGTGTGCCGTGGCAATCAGGGCAGGGCTGGGTGGCGCGGTAGCGCGCGAGCTCTTCGCGCACGTGGGCGCTGTCTGTCTCGCGGTAGCGGCGCTCGAAGTTGCGGATGATGCCTTCGAACGGGTGCTTCTTGCTGATCTTCTTGCCGGCGCGTTCGCCTGATTCCAGCGCGTAGCTGAACTTGATGTCTTCCTCGCCTGAGCCATAGAGCAACACCTGTCGCACCGCCTCGGGCAGCGACTCCCAGGGGGCTTCAGCGTCGAACTTGTAGTGCGCCGCCAGGCTTTCGATCATGGCGAAGTAGTAGCCGTTGCGCCGGTCCCAGCCCTTGATGGCGCCGCTGGCTAGGCTGAGCGTGGGGAAGGCGACCACGCGCGCCGCGTCGAACACCTCGGTGTGGCCCAAGCCGTCGCAGCTCGGGCAGGCGCCCATGGGCGAGTTGAAGGAAAACAGCCGCGGCTCCAGTTCCCCCACGCTGTGGCTGCACACGGGGCAGGCGAACTTGGCGGAGAAACCTTGTTCAACGCCAGTGTCCATGTTGACCGCCAGGGCGCGACCCTCGGCCAGGCGCAGGGCGGCTTCGAAGCTTTCAGCGAGCCGTTGACGCAAGGGATTGTCTGCCACCACGC
Source organism: Hydrogenophaga sp. (assembly GCF_030373245.1). GTDB lineage: Bacteria > Pseudomonadota > Gammaproteobacteria > Burkholderiales > Burkholderiaceae_C > Hydrogenophaga. The sequence goes on along the minus strand of NZ_JAUCZF010000008.1, from coordinate 102,708 downwards.
TCCGCCCTTCCAGGGGTCGCTGCCCCCCGAGGGGTAACGCCTGGCCTTGGGGAGGCCCGGCGTCCAGGCTGGTTTCGTTGTCCGGCGCTGTTTCAGATGTTTCGTGACCACGCACCTTGATGCGGTCGACCACCACGTCGATGTTGTGCTTTTCGGTCTTTTTCAGGGCGGGCAGATCTTCGGCCTCGACCACTTCCCCATTGAGCCGGAAACGCACATAACCCTGGGCCTGCATGTCGGCGAACAGGTCGTGGAATTCGCCCTTTTTTTCGCGAGCCACGGGCGCAATGATCAGCAGCCTGGTGCCTTCGGGCATGGCCAGTACCGTGTCCACCATCTGCGCCACGCTCTGCGCTGCCAGCGGCAGATCGTGCTCCGGGCAATGCGGCGTGCCGGCGCGGGCGTAGAGCAGGCGCAGGTAGTCGTGGATCTCGGTGACGGTGCCGACCGTGGAGCGCGGATTGTGGCTGGTGGCCTTCTGCTCGATGGCAATCGCCGGCGACAGGCCCTCGATCAGATCCACGTCGGGTTTGTCCATCAGCTGCAGGAACTGGCGCGCGTAGGCCGACAGGCTCTCCACGTAGCGGCGCTGGCCTTCGGCATACAGCGTGTCGAACGCCAGACTCGACTTGCCCGACCCCGACAGACCGGTGATCACCACCAGGGCATGTTTGGGGATGTCGAGGTCGATGTTCTTGAGGTTGTGGGTGCGGGCGCCGCGCACCGACAGCGTGGCCGCACCGCGCACACGCGCTTCCAGGGCGCGGTCCCGCCGCTGTCCGGCGTCATCGGGATCAACAGGGAAGGCGTGGGCTGGCAGGGGGGTGTTCAAGGGGAAGGACGGGTGCAACCGCCGAAAGAAAGGCAACCGAGCATGATAAGCCGAGCGGGCTGGCGCTGCAGGCGTAACGCCCGTGTGCAACCCAGGGTTCGGCCACAATACCGGCTTTGCCTACAGCCGACGTGTCCGCCCTGAACCCAGCCCCCTCTGCCCGCGCTGCAGACACCAGCACCGCCACGCGCATGACGGCCGGCGAGCGGCGCGCCAGCGCGTCGCTGGCGTCGATCTACGCGCTGCGCATGCTGGGCCTCTTTCTGGTGCTGCCGGTGTTCGTGCTGGAGGCCCACAACTATCCCGGTGGTGACGACCCCGCGCTGGTGGGTCTGGCCATGGGCATTTATGGCCTGACCCAGGCGCTGCTGCAAATGCCGATGGGCATCGCCTCGGACCGCTTTGGCCGCAAGCCGGTGATCCTGGCTGGGCTGGTGGTGTTCGTGCTGGGCAGCTTCATCGCCGCCTGGGCTCCCAACCTGATGTGGCTGGTCGTGGGCCGGGCCTTGCAAGGTGCCGGCGCCATTTCGGCCGCGGTCACGGCGCTGCTGGCGGACCTCACGCGCGACCAGGTGCGCACCAAATCGATGGCCTTGATCGGTATCAGCATCGCGCTGATGTTCGCGCTCTCGCTGGTGATGGCGCCGGCCCTCGTGCCCCACATCGGGCTGGCTGGCCTGTTCGCCCTCACCGGTGTGTTGGCGTTGGTGGGCATGGCGGTGGTGGCCTGGGTGGTGCCGCCTGAGCCGGCGCAGCACCAGGCGGTCGAGCGCGGCGGCTTGCGCGAGGTGCTGCGGGACACGGAGCTGCTGCGCGTGGACCTGGGCGTGTTTGTGCTGCACGCCGTGCAGATCGCGATGTGGATGTCGGTGCCCGCGCTGCTGCGCGAAGCGGGCGTGGCGACTGCCGAGCAATGGCACATTTACCTGCCCGCGGTGCTGGGCTCGTTGCTGGTCATGGGTGGGCTGCTGTTCCGTCTGGAGCGGCAGGGGTATTTCCGAGCGGTGTATCTGGGCGCCATTGCACTCATTGCCTTGGTGCAGATCGGCCTACTGTTCAGCCTGGACACGCCATCGGCCTGGGGCGTGGGCCTGTTGCTGGGCCTGTATTTCCTGGGTTTCAACACCCAGGAGGCGAGCCAGCCCAGCCTGGTGTCACGACTTGCCAGGCCGCACCAGCGTGGCGCTGCACTCGGTGTCTACAACACGCTGATGTCGCTCGGCATTTTCGCGGGCGGCAGCCTGGGCGGCCTGGTGCTCAAGGCCTGGGGCAACAGCGGCATTTTTGGACTGAGCGCTGCGCTCATGCTGCTGTGGCTGCTGCTCGCCTGGCCCATGAAGGCTTCGGGCAAGTCGCTCTGAGTTTTTCGCCCGGAGTCAGCGCGGCGAGCCCGACGCTGGAGGTGTTTCAGGGGACGGGGGTGTCGCGGGGTCTGAACCCGCTTCAGGGGGCTCGGCCACGGCCGTGTCGCCAGCGGTCGTCTCCATCCGTTGCGCGGGCTCGCCGGTCTTGATCGCGGCCTGGATCATCAGCGAGGAAAGCGTGGAGTAGAGCGGGCGACTGATGAGGCGCGCGATGAGGTTGGCCAGCATGGCTGCGGCCATCAGGCTGAGCACCATGGCCCGGCCGTCGATCATTTCCATCACGATGATGAACGAGGTCAGCGGGGCCTGGGTGGTGGCGGCAAGAAAGGCCGTCATGCCCAGGGCAATCAGGATCGGCGCGAGCATGCGCGCATCGCTGCCTAGAAACAGCTGCGCCATGTCGTTGCCCACGCCGGCACCGATCGACAAAGAGGGCGCAAAAATGCCACCTGGCACGCCGCTCCAGGCGGTGAGCCAGGTCGCCACCAGCTTGAGCAGCACATACAGGCGCGTGACATCGCTCTCGCCAGCGAGCATGCTGCGCACCTCTTCGGCGCCGGCGCCGAAGGTGGCGCCGCCGCTGACCAGGCCGATGACCGCAATCGCCAGCCCGGCGCCCGCCGCAAACCGCACCGGCTTGGCTCGGCGGTAGCGGCTCCATCGGTCGGGCATGCCTTCAATGGAGGCAACCAGCAGGCGCGAGAAGAGGCCACCCAGCACGCCGCACAGCAGCACCACGGCCAGGCCAGGGAAAAACACCTGCCAGCTCAGGCCTGGCACGGCGATGGAGCCGAAATAGGTCAGGTTGCCGAAAAAGGAAATGGACACCAGGCCGGCGAGCACGATGGCCGAGATGATCACGCCGTTGGTGCGCGAGTCCATGCGCTTGGACAGCTCCTCGATGGCGAACACCACGCCGGCCAGTGGTGCGTTGAAGGCGGCGGCGATACCTGCCGCGCCGCCGGCCACCAGCAGCGCCTGATCGTTCATCGCCGAGCCCGGACGCAGCCAGCGCCGCGCGTCGTGCATCACACCGGCGGCGACCTGCACCGATGGGCCTTCGCGCCCAGCCGAGAGCCCGGCCAGCAGGCCCGCAGCACCCAGCACCATCTTGGCCAGGGTCAGGCGCAGCGAAACAAAATGGCGCCGTGCGCTGGAGCTCACTTGCGGGTCCAGTGCCGAGATCACCTGGGGAATGCCCGAGCCGGAGGCACCCGGGAAGTAGCGCCGAGTGCACCAGACGATGCCGGCGGTGAGGGCCGGCGTCCAGATCAGCACCACCCAGGGCGAGGAGGCGTGCAGGTGTTTGAACCACTCGAACGCGTGCTCGCTCATGTAGGTGAATGCCACCACGAACAGGCCCGCCAGCACCGCGTAGCCGAGCACGATGCTGCGGTCCAGCCACGCGCGACCGTCGGACAGTTCGTCCTGCAGGTTCTGGAAAAAATCGGGTTCGCGATTCATGGCGCAGCGGTCCATTGTGGCATCCCGCGCACTTGACCTCTGGCCGCGGGCTTGCGGCACAATGCCAAGTCGGGCGGCGGTGGCGCCGCTGCCTCTCATTCAAGTCCCTCCAAGGAACCTCCATGGCCTCCGTCAACAAAGTCATCCTCGTCGGCAACTGCGGCCGCGATCCCGAAATCCGTTACCTGCCTTCAGGTCAGGCGGTGGCCAATGTATCCGTCGCCACATCAAGCCGCCGCAAGGACAAGAACAGCGGCGAAATGATCGAAGACACGCAGTGGCACCGCGTCACCTTTTACGACCGCCTGGCCGAGATCGCTGGCGAATATGTGAAAAAGGGTCGCCCGATCTACGTGGAAGGTCGCCTCAAGTACGGAACCTACGTGGACAAGGCCACCGGGGTGGAAAAGAACACGGTGGATATCATCGCCACCGAAATGCAGCTGCTCGGTGGCCGAGAGGGCATGGGTGGTGGTGGCGGCGAAGAAAGTGGCGGTGGCTACTCGCGCCCTGCCTCGGCAGCTCGCGCACCGGCTCCCGCGCCGCGCCAAGCCCCCGCCGCTGCGCCCGCGCGCCAGTCCAGCGGCTTTGACGACATGGACGACGACATTCCCTTCTGATACAAATCCGCATGATGGCCACGCCCGTCCTCCCTGGACGTGGCCCTTGACCCGCCCGGCTTCGGCCCGGCGGGTCTTTTCTTGTGGGCGGCCGGATGCAGATGGGCCCGGGCCGGGCAAGTGGCGGCACAATGTGGCGCATGTCCGCCTCCGCCACGACCTACCGCCCCTTGCCGGCCGATGACGGCCTGCGCACCGAACTGCACAACGAGGTGCACGCTCGCCCGCCGGCGCGTATCCGTCTGCCAGCGCTGGTGGTGTTTGTCGCGGTGTTCAACGACGGTGTCAGCCGCGAGCAGGAGTGTGAGCACCTGCGTGGCCTGCCGGGCCAGGACGGGCTGACGCCGGCTGATCTGCAAGGCCACTTCCTGCGGCTGCGATTGCCGGGCTACACGCTCAAGTGGGAGCGCCACACCGAATTCAGCCGCTACTCGCTCGTGCAGCCCCTGCCCGACGAGGCCCACCTGGGCACCCGCGACCCCGAGCTGCTGTCGCACCTGGTGTTGCCGGTCGACTGGCTGGCGAACATCCCAGGGCGCACCTTTGTGGCCATCAAACTCATCATGTTGCACGGCGACCTGAGCGATCCGCAGCAGACCCTGGCCCAGGCGCGCACCTGGCTTGGCGAGCACACCGTGGTAGCTTCACAGATGGGCAACAACGGCCACTCCATCGTGGCCACCGATTTCATGCTGCGCGACACCGGCTTTGAGCGCATGCTGGTGGTGGCGCCGCCGGAGACCACCGAGACCCGTGCTGGCCGCATCTCCCAACGCCTGCTGGAGGTGGAGACTTACCGACTGATGGCCTTGCGCGGCCTGCCGGTGGCCAAGCAGCTGGGCCCGTTGCTGGCCGAGAGCGAGCGGCAGCTGGCCGACATCACCGCCCAGCTGGAAAACAAAGGCGCGACCGACCAGGCGCTGCTGGACACGCTTGTGTCGCTGGCCGCCGGCGTGGAGCGAGCCACAGCCGAACACGCCTACCGTTTCTCGGCTACCCGCGCCTACGATGCCCTGGTGACCCAGCGCATCGCCGAGCTGCGCGAGCAGCCGATCCCTGGCACCCAGACCATCGGCGAATTCATGCAGCGCCGGCTCTCGCCGGCCATGGGCACGGTGGCGGCCACGGCGCAGCGGCTGGCCTCGCTGTCTGAACGTGTCAGCCGCGCCAGCGCCCTCTTGCGCACACGGGTCGATATCGCCACCGAAGTACAGAACCAGCAGCTGCTGGAGAAGCTGACCCGCGGGCAGGAACTGCAGCTGCGCCTGCAGACCACGGTGGAAGGCCTGTCGATCGCGGCCATTTCGTACTACGTGGTCAGCCTGTTGCTTTACCTGGGCAAGGCGGGCAAGGCTGCGGGCTTACCCATCAACCCGGAAATCCTGGCTGGATCGTTCATTCCGCTGGTTCTCTGGGGTGCCTGGCGCACCACCCGGCGCATTCACGAGAAGCTGCGCGGACCTGACCAGACCTGACGCACTGCGGGCCGGTTCGCCAGGGATCAGGCCATGGCCGTGCGGCTGGACTCGCTCGAAGCTGTGCCCAGCGAGGCCACACTGGCCGCGTCGCTGGTGATCACACCACCGCCTAGGCAGACCTCGCCGTCGTAGACCACCGCGCTTTGCCCGGGTGTCACAGCCCATTGCGGATCGCTGAATCTCAGGGTGAAATGGTGGTCGTCGGCCGCTTCCATCGTGCAGGGTGCATCGGCCTGGCGGTATCGCGTCTTGGCGGCCAAGTCGCCGCCGGCCGGCGCGTGACCTGCCACCCAGCTGGCGTCCTGCGCGCGCAGCGCGGCTGCGAGCAGCCAGGGGTGGTCGTGGCCTTGAACGACCCACAAGGTGTTGTGTTCGATGTCTTTGCGCGCGACGAACCAGGGTGCATGTTCGTTGCCACCTTTTTGCGCGCCCTTGGCTTTGACCCCCCCGATGCCCAGGCCCTGGCGCTGACCCAGGGTGTAGAAGCTCAGGCCCACATGTTGCCCAATGGTGCGGCCATTGGGGTCTTTGATCGGGCCCGGCTCCTTGGCGATGTAACGATTCAGGAAATCGCGGAACGGGCGCTCGCCGATGAAGCAGATGCCGGTGCTGTCTTTTTTCTTCGCGTTCGGCATGCCGATCTCGGCGGCGATGCGGCGCACCTCAGTCTTGGGCAGTTCACCCACCGGAAACAGCGTCTTGGACAGCTGCGTCTGGTTGAGCCGGTGCAAAAAGTAGCTCTGGTCCTTCAGCGGGTCCAGTCCCTTGAGCAGCTCAAACGCGCCATTTCGTTCGCGAACGCGGGCGTAGTGTCCGGTGGCAATCTTCTCGGCGCCCAGGCGCATCGCGTGGTCGAGGAAGGCCTTGAACTTGATCTCGGCGTTGCACAGGATGTCGGGGTTGGGCGTGCGCCCGGCCTGGTACTCACGCAGGAATTCGGCAAATACGCGGTCCTTGTACTCGGCGGCGAAGTTGACGTGTTCGATCTCGATGCCGATCACATCGGCCACGGCCGCGGCGTCCACGAAGTCGACGTTGGACGAGCAGTACTCGCTGTTGTCGTCATCCTCCCAGTTCTTCATGAAGATGCCGATGACCTCGTAGCCCTGAGATTTGAGCAGGTGCGCGCTCACTGCAGAGTCCACTCCGCCGCTCAATCCCACCACCACGCGCTGTTTGCCTGTCATCGTGCGATTATCCCGCCTGCTCCGGTTGGCTGCTCGGCGGTTACCCGACCTCACGAAAGGTGGACTTCAACTGGATTGAATACGGCGTGGCAAACGACTGAATCCGGCGCGCTGCCGTGAAGCCTACAGTGTCTGTTCGTTCTCAACGATGGAGTCATCGTGTCGCGCCTGCCCACCCTGTTCATTTCCCACGGGTCCCCCACCTTCGCCATTGATCCCGGCAAAGCGGGCCTGGCACTCACCGCGCTCGGCCAGTCGCTGCCGCGCCCGAAGGCGATCCTGATCGTATCGCCGCACTGGATGACGCGGGAGCCTCGCGTGGCCATCACGTCGCGGCCACAGACCATCCACGATTTCGGCGGTTTTCCGCCCGCGCTCTACGAGCTGCAATACCCCGCACCGGGTGCGCCGGACGTGGCGGTGCGCGCCGTGTCGCTGCTGCGCGAAGCGGGTTACCCCGCCGAGGCCGACGCCGAATGGGGACTGGACCATGGCGCCTGGGTACCGATGCTCTACCTGTATCCCCAGGCCGACGTGCCGGTCTTTCAGGTGTCGTTGCCGGCGCGGCTGGACGGCGAACGCGCCTACGCCTTCGGCCAGGCGCTGGCACCGCTGGCCGCCGAGGGCGTGCTGATCGTGGGATCGGGCAGCCTGACGCACAACCTGCACGAGGTGCGTTTCGATGCACCCGACGCGCCAGGTGAGACCTACGTGGCCGAGTTCGCGGGCTGGATCCAGCAGGTCGTGACCGCTGGCGACCACGACCGTCTTCGGCAGCTCGTGGCGATTGCACCGCATGCGCAGCGTGCCCATCCCACGGCCGAACACCTCTGGCCGCTGCTGGTGGCTGCCGGCGCAGCCGGCCAGCAGGTCGCTGCCGAGCGCATCGATGGCGGTATTCGCCACGGCGTGCTGTCCATGGATGGCTACGTGTTCGGGGGGGTGGCCGCTGCAATTTGACACGCCACCACCCATCTGGTTACCGCGGTGACACCAGCGCTTAAGGCTGACTTCAAGTTGGGCCGATGAAATACGTTCGCCAGCATGTGCTGGAAGTCATTTCAAAGGATGTGTGATGTAAAAATGGATTGTTGCCGCCAGTCTGATCGCTGTTGCCGGCTTTGCGCTTGCCGAACCCTCGTGCCAGGTGCCCAAGGACAAGTGGATGCCTGAAGCAGCCTTCAAGAAGATGGTCGAGGGGCAGGGCTATGCCATCAAGACCTTCAAGGTCAACAAAGGCCAGTGCTACGAGGTTTATGGCAAGAAGGATGGCAAGAACGTTGAGCACTGGTTCAATCCGGAAACCGGCGCTCGCGTCGAGAAGTGAGCCATCGCGTTGGTCCGATGAGGCCCACGCAAGCCGGTGATTGCAGTCGCCTCGTGTGGGACCGCTTTGTGCGCGTGTTTCACTGGACCCTGGTGAGCTGCGTGTTGTTGAACTACTTCGCCCTGGAGAAAGGTGAGTGGCCGCACGAATGGACCGGCTACCTGGCCTCGGCCATGGTGGTGGCCCGCATCGCGTGGGGGTTCATCGGTTCGCGCCACGCACGGTTTTCGGATTTTTTCCCTACACCCTCGCGCTTGATGGAGCATCTGCGCGCAATGCGACAAGGCCGAGCGGTACTCCACTGGGGACACAACCCGCTGGGCGCTGTCATGATGCTGCTGATGATGGCTCTCGTGCTCGCCCTCGGCTTGACGGGCTGGATGCAAGGTACGGACACCTACTTTGGCGAGGAATGGTTGCAGGACCTGCATGAATTCCTGGCCAATGCACTGATCGCCTCCGCCGGGCTGCACGCGGCAGCGGCGCTGGTGATGGGGCGTATCGAACGCACGCGGCTCGTCAGGGCCATGGTCACGGGTGTGAAAGAGCGCTACTGAGCGCAAGGCCTTTGACGCTTGTCTTGTGCCAGACTGGTGACCATGACCCCGCCATTGCCCCGCATCACCGAAGATCAGGTCCAGTTCACCGCGATCCGGGCTCAGGGCGCGGGCGGGCAGAACGTGAACAAGGTGTCGAACGCGGTGCACCTGCGCTTTGCCATCCATGGCTCGTCCCTGCCCGAGGCGGTTCAGCAGCGCCTGCTGGCACTGAGCGACCACCGCATCACCACCGAAGGCGTGGTGGTGATTAAGGCCCAGACCAGTCGCAGCCTGGAGCAAAACAAGGCCGATGCGCTGGCGCGGTTGCAGGCGCTCATTGACAGCGTGGCCGTCGTACCCAAGCCGCGCAAGCCCACGCGCCCCACGTTGGGCTCTCAGCGCCGCCGAGTCGAGGGCAAGGTCAGCCGCGGCCAGGTCAAGACGCTGCGTGCCCGAGTGTCGGGGACCGACTGAGCCGGTTCAGCGCGGCCCAGCCATCACCGATGCATCGGTGAACACCAACGCCATCGGGTAGCGCTGGCCGGCAGCGTGGTCTTCAATGCAGCGCAGAACCAGCGGGCTTCGGTGGCGTGCGCTGCTGGCACGCACCTCGTCCAGCGTCATCCACAGCGTGCGCACGATGCCGTCGTCCAGAGCGCGCCCCTCTTCCCGGGCACCCAGCTCGCCCGAGTACGCAAACCGCAGGTAGGTGATGTCTTCGCCTGTGGCTTCGCGCTGAAAGCGCGACACGTAGACGCCCACCAGCTCGCTGGGCGTGAATAGGTGGGCGGTTTCCTCCAGCGCTTCGCGCGCCACGCCCTGCACCGGGCTCTCGCCCGGATCGAGGTGACCGGCCGGGTTGTTCAGGCGCAGTCCTTCGGGCGTGTGCTCTTCCACCAGCAGGTAGCGACCTCCTTGCTCGATGATGGCGGCCACGGTGACGCTGGGTTTCCATCGGGTGTGCATGCAGGCATTATCCAGGCGTGCCGGCAGGCGCTTCGACCCTAGCGGCAAAGACGGGCGGTCTCTCACGGGGCAGACCCTGATGAGCAGCTGCGGCACAATCCCGCACAATCCCAGGGTGCTCTGGCCCCGCAAGCCCGCCGTGGTGCAAGCGCCCCGTGGGTGCGTGGTCGTGATCTTCGCGGCGCCGATGCGCCGTCCGGACCTTCGCCTTTTTTCCATTTCTGCATCGAGGACTTCTCCCATGACTTCTGGCGCACCTCACGAAACAGCCGCACCGACACCGCAGCGCATCGGCATACCGCGCGAGATTTTTCCCGGCGAGAAGCGGGTGGCCAGTGTGCCCGAGGCCGTGGCCAAGTTGGTGAAGCTGGGCTTTGCCGTGCTGGTGGAGCGCGGAGCGGGCGAACTGGCCAACCTCAGCGATGAGGCGTACACGGCTGCCGGCGCCAGCATCGCCAGCTCGGCGGCTGAGCTGTGGAGTGGCAGCGACATCGTCTTCAAGGTGCGGGCGCCCACGCGCGACGAGGTGGCCCTGATGCACGAAGGTCAGACGCTGATCGGATTCATCTGGCCAGCCCAGAACCCCGAACTCATGCAGCAGCTGGCCGAAAAGAAGGTCACGGCGCTCTCCATCGATGCGCTGCCGCGCACGCTCAGCCGCGCGCAGAAGATGGATGCACTCACTTCCATGGCTGGCGTCAGCGGCTACCGCGCGGTGGTCGAGGCGGCGAATGCGTTTGGCCGCTTTTTCAATGGCCAGATCACGGCCGCGGGCAAGGTGCCGCCGGCCAAGGTGTTCATCGCCGGTGCGGGCGTGGCGGGTCTGGCTGCGGTGGGCGCAGCTTCCAGCCTGGGTGCCATCGTGCGTGCCAACGACACGCGCGCCGAGGTGGCCGACCAGGTGGTTTCGCTGGGCGGTGAATTCGTCAAAGTGGACTACGAGGAAGAAGGCTCGGGCGGCGGTGGCTACGCCAAGGTGATGAGCGAAGGCTTCCAGGCCGCGCAGCGCGAGATGTACGCGCAACAGGCGCGCGAGGTCGACATCATCATCACCACCGCGCTGATTCCTGGCAAGCCGGCGCCCAAGCTCATCACCGCCGACATGGTGAAAAGCATGAAGCCGGGCAGCGTGATCGTTGACATGGCGGCCGAGCAAGGCGGGAACTGCGAGCTCACCGAGCCGGGACAGGCGGTGGTGAAGCACGGCGTGACCATCGTCGGCTACACCGATCTGGCCTCGCGCATGGCACAGCAATCGTCCACGCTGTACGCGAACAACCTGTTCCGCCTGAGCGAGGAACTGTGCAAGACCAAAGACGGCGTCATCCATGTCAACATGGAAGACGATGCGATCCGCGGCCTGACAGTGGTGAAGGACGGCGAAGTCACCTGGCCGGCCCCTGCGCTGGCCGCACCTCCGAAGCCACCGGCCAAGCCAGCTGCCGCACCCGCTGCGAAGAAGGCCCATGGCCACGGCGAGGCCTCGGGCCCGATGCCGGCGGGCAAGTTGGCCATCGTGGCGGGGATCACTGCGGTGTTGTTCCTGCTCGTGGGTGCTTACGCGCCCGCCGAATTTCTCTCGCACTTCACGGTGTTCGTGCTGGCCTGCTTCGTCGGCTACATGGTGGTGTGGAACGTGAAGCCGGCGCTGCACACGCCGCTCATGAGCGTGACCAATGCCATCAGTTCCATCATCGCCATCGGTGCGCTGGTGCAGATATCGCCGCTCGCCGACGCCGCCGAGCGGCCCAACACCCTGATCGGCGTGCTGGCTGCGGTGGCACTGGTGCTCACCGCCATCAACATGTTTGGCGGCTTTGCCGTCACCCAGCGCATGCTGGCGATGTTCCGCAAATAAGAAAGAGGCAAGAGCAACATGTCTTCCAGTCTGGCCACGGTCTCCTACATCGGAGCCATCATTCTTTTCATCCTCAGCCTGGGGGGCTTGTCCAACCAGGAAACCGCGCGGCGCGGCAACCTGTACGGCATGGTCGGCATGGCGCTGGCCGTGTTGGCCACGGTGTTCGGTCCCCAGGTCACCTCAGCAGGCGTTCCGTGGATCGTCGGCGCCATGCTGATCGGCGCGGTGATTGGCCTGTATGCAGCGCGCACGGTGCAGATGACGCAAATGCCCGAGCTGGTGGCGCTGATGCACAGCATGGTCGGCATGGCGGCCGTGCTGGTGGGTTACGCCACCTACGTCGATCCCGAGGCCACCAAAGGCTTCGAGGGCGCTGCCCACACCATCCACGCGATGGAGATCTACGTCGGCATCTTTATCGGCGCCATCACGTTCTCGGGCTCGGTGATTGCCTTTGGCAAGCTGTCGGCACGCATCGGTGGCAACCCGATGCTGCTGCCCGGCCGGCACTGGCTGAACCTGGCGGGTCTGTTGGCGGTGATCTTCTTTGGCCGCATGTTCCTGCAGGCCGAAACCATTGCCGACGGCATGTTCCCGCTGTTCGTGATGACCGTCATCGCCCTGCTGTTCGGCATCCACATGGTGATGGCCATTGGTGGCGCGGACATGCCGGTGGTGGTGTCCATGCTCAACAGCTACTCGGGGTGGGCGGCAGCGGCCACCGGCTTCATGCTGTCCAACGACTTGCTCATCGTGGTCGGTGCGCTGGTCGGATCGAGTGGCGCCATCCTGTCCTACATCATGTGCAACGCGATGAACCGCAGCTTCATCAGCGTGATCGCAGGCGGCTTTGGTACCACCAGTGCCGCGCCCAAGCCGGCCGGCGGTGTTGCCGAGCCCGCTGGCGAAGTGAGCCCCATCCTCGCCGCCGAGACCGCCGAGATGCTGCGCGAAGCCAAGAACGTGATCATCGTGCCTGGTTATGGCATGGCGGTGGCGCAGGCGCAGCACACGGTGTTCGAGATCACGCGCTTCCTGCGTGAGAAGGGCGTGAACGTGCGCTTCGGCATCCACCCGGTGGCCGGCCGCATGCCCGGCCACATGAACGTGCTGCTGGCCGAGGCCAAGGTGCCGTACGACATCGTGTTCGAGATGGATGAACTCAACGACGACTTTCCCGACACCGACGTGGCCATGGTGATCGGCGCTAACGACATCGTGAACCCGGCTGCTCAGGACGACCCGACCAGCCCGATTGCCGGCATGCCGGTGCTGGAAGTGTGGAAGGCACGCACCTCCATCGTGATGAAGCGCAGCATGGCCAGCGGCTACGCGGGCGTGGACAACCCGCTCTTCTACAAGGACAACAACCGCATGCTGTTCGGTGATGCCAAGAAGATGCTGGACGAGGTGCTGACAGCGCTCAAGGCCTGAATCGGCACAGCATGTGACGATCCGCGCGGCTGGAGGTGCCTGACATGAATCACCGCCCCTGGCTCAGCGCTTACCCGCCAGGTGTGCCCGCCGACGTGGACTTGAGCCCCTATCGTTCGCTGGTGCACCTCATGGAAGAGAGCTTCCAGCGGTACCGCCAGCAGGTGGCCTACAGCTTCATGGGCAAGGCGGTGCGCTACGCTGAAGTCGACAGTCTGTCCGAGGCTCTGGCGGCCTACCTGCAGGGCGTGGGGCTGGCACGCGGCGAGCGGGTGGCGCTCATGATGCCCAACGTGCCGCAGTACCCGGTGGCGGTGGCGGCCATCCTGCGCGCCGGGTTGGTGGTGGTGAACGTCAACCCGCTCTACACCGCCAGCGAGCTGGAGCACCAGCTGCGGGACTCGGGCGCCAAGGCCATCGTCATCATGGAGAACTTCGCCAGCACGCTCGAGCAGTGCCTGTCGAATACCCCCGTGCGCCACGTCATCCTCGCCGCCATGGGAGACCGCCTTGGCCTGTTCAAGGGTGGGCTGGTCAATCACGTGGTGCGCAACGTGAAGAAGCTGGTGCCGCCCTTCAAGCTGCCGCAGGCGGTGCGGTTCAACGAGGCCATTGCGCGCGGCACGCGCGCTACCCTCCAGCGCCCGAGCCTAGGCCCCGACGATGTGGCTGTGTTGCAGTACACCGGCGGTACCACTGGCGTGAGCAAGGGTGCGGTGCTCCTGCACCGCAATGTGATCGCCAACGTGCTCCAGTCCGAGGCCTGGAACGCGCCGGTGATGCAGCAGGTGCCGCCGGGCGAGCAGCCCACCAGTGTGTGCGCTTTACCGCTGTACCATATCTTCGCGTTCACGGTAAACATGATGCTGGGCCTGCGAACCGGCAGCCAGGTGATCCTGATCCCGAACCCGCGCGACATTCCCGCGATGCTCAAGGAGCTGCGCCGGCACCGCTTTCACAGCCTCCCGGCGGTCAACACGCTGTTCAATGCGCTGGCCAATCACCCCGATTTCCACACGGTGGACTGGAGCCACCTCAAGGTGTCGGTGGGCGGCGGTATGGCGGTACAGGGCGCTGTGGCCCAGCTCTGGCTGGAGAAAACCGGCTGCCCGATTTGCGAGGGCTATGGCCTGTCGGAGACCAGCCCATCGGCCACGTGCAACCCGGTGACCAACGCCGAGTACACCGGCACCATCGGCGTACCTTTGCCTGGAACCTGGCTCAAGTGCCTGGATGATGCCGGGGTGCAGGTACCGCTGGGCCAACCGGGCGAGATCGCCATCCACGGGCCGCAGGTGATGGCAGGCTACTGGCAGCGACCGGACGAGACGGCCAAGGTCATGACGGCCGACGGCTACTTCAAGACGGGCGACATCGGGATCGAGGACGAGCGCGGTTATTTTCGTGTTGTCGATCGCAAGAAGGACATGGTGCTGGTGAGCGGCTTCAACGTCTTCCCGAACGAGGTCGAAGACGTGGTGGCCCAGCTCCCTGGTGTGCTGGAGTGCGCGGTGATTGGCGTGCCCGACGAGAAATCCGGCGAAGCGCTCAAGCTGGTGATCGTGAAAAAAGACGAGGCGCTGTCGGAGAAACAGGTGCGTGAGCATTGCAAACGCCACCTCACCGGTTACAAGCAGCCCAAGCTGATCGAGTTCCGCACCGAGCTGCCCAAGACGCCGGTGGGCAAGATTTTGCGCCGAGAGCTTCGCGATAAAAAGTAGGCCCCTGCGCCGCCTGCTGCATCACCCCCGCCAGGGGACAACGGGATGCGGCCCGGCGGAGCCGGTTCCGCCGCGTTCTCGAACCAGACATGCGCTTCGATCAGGCGCTGGCTTCTGGTCCAATGCGGGGCATGAAAACGATCTTTCGCGTCGCTGTTGTGGCCGCGCTGCACGACGAACTCGCCAGCGTGCTGGCGCTGATGCCCGACGAGCACAAGGAGGTGGTCGGTGGGCGCGAGTTCTGGGTCGGGCATCTGCACGGGCAAGACGTGGTGGCCGTGCTCTCGGGCATCGGCAAGGTGGCAGCCGCCACCACGGCCGCGCTCCTGATCGACCACTTCAAGGTGCAGCGCATCGTCTTCACCGGCGTCGCCGGCGGCCTGAGCCCCGACGTGAAGGTGGGTGATGTGGTGCTGGCGCGCAGCTTTCTGCAGCACGACATGGATGCGTCGCCACTGTTCCCTCGCCATGAAGTGCCGCTGTATGGCCGCGCCCGTTTTGAGGCCGACGCTGCCCTGACCGATGCGCTGGAGCTGGCCTGCGAACGCATGCTGCATCGCCTGCCGCAGCAACTGGGCACCGACACCGTCGCCGCTTTTGGTCTGTTGTCACCCCGCCTGCACCAGGGGCTGCTGATCAGCGGCGACCGTTTCGTCGCCACCACTGACGAGAGCCAGGCGCTGCAGCGCGAGCTGCCCGACGCGCTGGCCGTGGAGATGGAAGGCGCCGCGTTTGCTCAGGTCTGTCACGACTTCGGCGTGCCGCTGGCGGTGGTGCGCACCATCTCCGACCGTGCCGATGATGCCGCGCACGTGGACTTCCCGAAGTTCCTGCGCGAAGTCGCCAGTCGCTACAGCGGCGCCATCGTCGAAGCACTGTTCAACCATTGACCGCTCCGGCGCGAACGGGCTAATTCGAGAACGCAGCGGATCCTGCTTCTCTGGCCCGCATGCGCGGGAGTGTGAAGTGTCTTCGGTTCAGGACGCGGTGGATCCGGCTCTGCCGGTCCACACGCATCGCTCCCTTGAGGGGGTGACGCTGCAGGCAACGCGGGGATGAACCTACTTCAACCATCCCCGCTTGCGGAAATACAGCACCGGGATCAGCGCGGAGAGCACCATCAACCCGAGCGCGAACGGGTAGCCCATCCGCCATTCGAGTTCGGGCATGAAGCGGAAATTCATGCCGTACAGGCTGGCCACCAGGGTGGGGGGCAGCAGTGCGACGCTGGCCACCGAGAAGATCTTGATGATCTTGTTCTGGTTGATGTTGATGAAACCCACCGTGGCGTCCATCAGGAAGTTGATCTTGTCGAACAGAAAGGCGGTATGGCCATCGAGCGAATCGAGGTCGCGAAGAATCTGTCGCGCGTCTTCGAACTGCTCGGTGTTCAGCAGCCGGCTGCGCATCATGAAG
Organism: Hydrogenophaga sp.; assembly: GCF_030373245.1. GTDB lineage: Bacteria > Pseudomonadota > Gammaproteobacteria > Burkholderiales > Burkholderiaceae_C > Hydrogenophaga. Next base: position 86,499 of record NZ_JAUCZF010000008.1, on the reverse strand, counting down.
CTGACCGCGCGGCGCGTGTCCATCACGTTGCGGCGAATGCGGCCCGACATGTCCTCGTGCCGCGCGATGGCGGCCAGCACCTCGCCGGCCTTGTTGTCGGTCACGTCACCAGCCAGCACCTGGCGGCTCACGGTTTCGAGGTCGTCGTAGATGTCCTCGAGCGTATCGGCGCAGTACTCGGCATCGGCGTCGAAAAGCATCAGCAGCACGTCTTTGGCGTCTTCGATCAGGCCAGGCATGCGCCTCGCCCGCATGCGCAGCAGGCGAAAGACCGGCACGTCTTCATCGTGTATAGAGAACAGCACGCCCTGGCTCTTGAGCTTGTCGTTGTGCTCGTTGAGGATGAACGCCACGCGGATGGCGCGCGGGTCATCGGGGTCGTCGATCAGGAAGTCGCTGCGCACGTGCAGCTCGCCGTTGTCTTCTTCGAAGAAGCGGGCCGACTCCTCGATATCGTCGTCCATCGCGTCTTCGGGGATGGACAGCCCAAAATGCTGCTTCACCCAGCGCCGTTCCTCCAGCGAGGGCGACTCGAGGTCAACCCAGATCGGCTTGACGCGTGCCAGCGCTTCCAGCGATTCGATCTCTTCCTGGAACAGGCGGCCATTGGCCAGGGTGAACACGTTGAGCATGGTAGCGCTCCCGGAGGCGGTGGTCTGAAAGGGGCTGGGCTCTGCGGCCCAGCGTTGAGCGGAATGGTGCGCTTTCAGCCGGACATGACACCGGTGCAGGTGTCGCCGCAAAGGCGGCGTTCAAGCCGATGGCACAGGGGCTGAAAGCACGCAACTGGGAGGCGTGCTGTCCATGGGGGCTCCGTGGGGAAGATAGAGGAAGATTATGTCACCGCAGGGTGGGTGGCCAGGCGAGGGGACGGCTCGAAAAACGCCATCAGTTCGTCCTTGCGGCGCCAGGCGTCACCCTCACCGAGTTCGATCAGCGCCTGGATGAAATCGGACTCGAACAGCAGGTAGCTGGCCAGCGACGCGGCGCTACCGGCGGCACCGCGACTCGGGTCGAGCGCGCCCAGGCCGGTGAGGGTGTTGCGGGTGGCGGCGGGTAAGCTGCCAATGTGTTTGTGCGCCAGCTCGTCAAGCGAGAAGCTGGGCTGGATGGCCATCACGTTCACCGGGTGGTAGGGCAGGGCAGCAGCCAGGGCCGCCGGCAGCTTGGCCAGGGTCTGGCTCACACGCTGCGCCTGCTCCACGTCGGATTGCAGGGTGTCGTGGAACACGCTGGCCATGGCATGGCCAGCGATGGTGCCGGCGGTCGGTTCGTTGTTGGTACGCACGCCCATGCCGGCGCGCTGGGGCTGTGCCACGCCGATCACCAGAATGCGCCGCGCGCCGAAATGAATGGCTGGCGACAGCGGTGAGAGCTGGCGCATCGAGCCGTCGCCAAAATATTCCTTGTGGCCGTCGACCCAGAGCGGCACGGCCGGAAACAGGAACGGGATGGCGCTGGAGGCCATGAGGTGCTCGATGGTGATGGGCTGGTAGGCCGCGCGGCGGCCGGGACGTTGCCAGGGTTTGACGGGATGGTCCGTGCGGGTCTGGCAAAAGGTCCAGTGTTCTCCCGTGGTGTAGCTTGACGCCGTGACCCCGAGCACCTCGATGTGCTGCTGCGTCAGAGCTTGCTCCACAGCCGGCAGGTTGATTGCGCGGTGCAGCGTGTCCACCAGCGGCAGGGTGTCGAGCAGCGCGCGGTGGCGGCGTACCTGGCGCGCCAGCGTCAGGCCGGCGACCAGCCGATGGGCACGCACCCAGCTTGGCGCGTCGAGCTGGTATACCCGCTCGGAGCGCAGCGCGGACCAGAACGTGGCGAGCTGCGGCAGGGCTTGCAGGCCCGCGGCGCTGCAGCCCGCGAGGTAACTTGCGTTGAGGGCGCCGGCCGAGGTGCCAAACAGCCAGCGAAAGGGAAACGGCGGCGGGGCCTGCACACCCGGGCTTTGGGCGGCGAGCATCGTGGCCAGCGCCTTGAGCACGCCAGCCTGGTAGGCGGTGCGCGCACCACCCCCCATCAGCACCAGGGCGCAGGCGCCGTCGGGCGGGGCTGGTGCCCCCGTGTCGAGCAGGTTGCGCGAGATCAGGGTATCGAGAGACACGGGGCTGAGACCTTGTGACAGAGGCGCTGCCAGCGCGGGGGTACAGTGCAAGGCGGCTCAAAATCATGACACATCCCACCCTATCTGCGCGGCGCGAGCGCTGGCTGCTGCTCACCATTGCCGGGATCCAGTTCACGCACATCCTGGATTTCATGATCATGATGCCGCTGGGGCCGCAGTTCACGCGCCTGTTTGCCATCAGCGACGCGCAGTTTGGCTTGCTGGTGTCGGCGTACACGGTGTCGGCTGGCGTGTCTGGCTTGGCCGCGGCCACCTATGTCGATCGCTTCGACCGCAAACGCCTTCTGCTCGTGCTGTACGCCTTGTTCGCCCTCGCTACGCTGGCCTGTGGCCTGGCTACCGACTACGGATTTCTCATGGCCGCGCGGGTGGCTGCAGGCATGTTCGGTGGCGTGCTGTCTGCGCTCTCTCAAACCATCGTGGCCGACGTGGTGCCGTTCGAACGCCGCGGTCGTGCCATGGGCATCGTCATGTCGTCGTTTTCTTTTTCCACCGTGGCCGGTGTACCCATGGGTCTTTACCTGGCCAATCACCTGGGCTGGCAGGCGGCCTTTTTCGCCATCGCCGCGGTGAGCGCGCTGCTGGCGGTGGGTGCGGCGCTGACCCTGCCCAGGCTCGACCACCACCTGCGTGTGGCTGACCGGCCCTCAGCCTTTCGCGGCATAGCGCTGGTGCTCAGCGAGCGCAACCACCTCGAAGCCTTCGGTTTTTCCGCCCTGCTCATGTTCGCCGGTTTTCTGGTGATTCCCTTCATCACCATCTACATGCAGACGAATGTCGGTCTGACCGACGCACAGATCCCCATGCTGTACCTGGTCGGCGGCCTGGCGACCCTGTTCACGGCACGCTTGTTTGGTCGTCTGTCTGACCGGTTGGGCAAGGTCCGCACCTTCAGCATGCTGGCGGTCGCCGTCAATCTGCCGCTGATGGCCACCACCTTGCTGCCGTCGGCGCCGCTGCCGGTGGTTCTGGTGGTCTCCACTCTGCTGTTCGTGTTTCTGAGCGGCCGCATGATTCCGGGCATGGCGCTCATCACCTCGGCCGCTCAGCCCGCGCTGCGCGGAACCTTCATGGTGCTCAACGCAGCGGTGCAGTCGGCAGCGATGGGTCTGGCCGCGTTCCTGGGCGGGCTCATCATCAGCCGCGACGCGGCGGGCTTGGTCCAGCACTACTGGGTCTCGGGTCTGGTGGGCGCGCTGGCCAGCCTGGCCTCAATCTGGGTGGCGCGTCGGCTGGTGCTGCACGGCGCCGCCGCTGGTCGGCCGGGATAGCACCCTTTGTTGCAGTGCGGGCTTGCGCCTGCGGTGTTTCGTGGGCATAGTGGTTTCAAGACTTCCCCGTGGCTGCCGGGAAGCCCCAACGCCCGGCGGCTTGTGTCAACCCGGAGCAACAGGAGGCTCATGTATGAACTTGACGATCAGCGGTCACCACCTCGAGGTCACCCCCGCCCTGCGCGGCTACGTCACCAGCAAGCTCGAACGCATATCCCGACACTTCGACCAGGTGGTCGACGTCAAGGTGCTGCTGACGGTGGACAACCTGAAGGAGAAGGACCTGCGCCAGCGAGCGGAGTGCAACATCCATGTCAAAGGCAAGGATTTGTTCGCCGAAAGCGCCCATGCCGATCTCTATGCCGCGGTGGATGAGCTGGCCGACAAGCTTGATCGTCAGGTTTTGCGTCACAAGGACAAGGCCCAGGACCACCACCACGAGTCGGCCAAACGCCTGATGTGAGGTATTTCACGGGCCGCTGATCTGCGGTCCGTAAAATTGCTGCATTGCAACAAGCCGCTTGGCATGTCAAGCGGCTTTTTTGTCTCTGCGCTCTAGCCAAGCTCACTCAAGTCGTCATAATTTGCGGTCCAAGAGGACCACATGAACCGACTATCTGCCATTCTGCCCTCGGCGCAAGTGCTCGTCAGCGTGGACGCCACGAGCAAAAAGCGCGCTTTTGAAGAGGCGGGCCTGCTGTTTGAAACCCTTCATGGCCTCAACCGCGCCCTCATCACGGACAGCCTGTTCGCTCGTGAACGCCTGGGCTCCACCGGTCTTGGCCACGGCGTGGCCATTCCGCATGGCCGGATCAAAGGGCTCAAGCAGCCCCTGGCTGCGGTGTTTCAGCTTGCCAGCCCGATCGGCTTTGACGCGCCGGACGAGCAACCGGTGCAACTCCTGATCTTCCTGCTCGTGCCTGAAGCCGCCACGCAGAAGCATCTTGAAATCCTGTCTGAAATCGCCGAGCTGCTGAGCGACAGCGCTTTGCGCGAACAGATGAAGCAGGCCCCGCAGGCGGCGAGCCTGCACGGCCTGATCAGCGGCTGGCAGTCGGCCCACGCCGCTGCCTGATCCGTTGATTCGACCCCGCCGCCTGTCTTCAGCCATCGCGGGTGAGCTCGCCTGGGGCGGTACAACCCTGGTGAATCCGATGGTATTTCCAGCATGAAGCCGACCGTCGTCAGCTCAGACGTCCTGTTTGAAGACCACCGGGAAGCCCTGAAGTGGCAGTGGGTGGCTGGTCTGGGCGCGTCAGAGCGCCGGTTTGACGAAGTGGCGGTGCGCGAAGCGCGCTCTGGCGCCGATCTGGTCGGCTACCTCAACTACATCCACCCCTATCGGGTCCAGGTTTGCGGCGAGCGCGAGGTCAACTACCTCACCAGCGCCGATGGTGAAGACAACCGCCGGCGCGTCGCGCGCATCGTGACGCTGGAGCCGCCTGTGCTCGTGGTGGCCGACGGCCGCACAGCGCCCGACGACCTGCTGGCCTTGTGTGAGCGCGCGCAGATTCCGATGTTCGCCACGCCGCAGCCTGCGGCCTTCGTGATCGATGTGCTGCGCGCCTATTTGTCTCGCCACTTCGCTGACCGGGCGTCCATGCATGGTGTGTTCATGGACATCCTGGGCATGGGCGTGATGATTACCGGCGAGTCGGGTCTGGGCAAGAGCGAGCTCGGCCTGGAACTCATCTCGCGCGGCCATGGCCTGGTGGCCGACGACGCCGTCGACCTCTTTCGCATCAACCAGACCAGCATCGAAGGCCGTTGCCCTGAGCTGCTGCAAAACCTGCTGGAGGTGCGGGGTATTGGGCTGCTCGACATCAAGGCCATCTTTGGCGAGACGGCTGTCCGGCGCAAGATGCGTCTGGCGCTGATCGTGCACCTAGTGCGCAAGGAAACCATGGAGCGCGACTACGACCGCATGCCGCACGAGCCGCTGTACCAGGACGTGCTGGGCGTGCCGGTGCGCAAGGCGGTGATTCAAGTGGTGGCTGGGCGCAACATCGCCGTGCTGGTCGAGGCCGCGGTGCGCAACACCATCCTGCAGTTGCGCGGCATCGACACCTATCAGGAATTTGTGTCCCGGCACCGGGCGGCGATGTCGCGCGGGGAGTGAGTGACCCCCACGTTCCTACGCTTCGCGGGTCGTTCCCGCCACGCTGCGCTGCTGGAGCGGGTCGCTGCCCTTCACGGGGCTGGGCATGCCGTTGAGTGACCGGGCTGCTTTGACAGTGTGTCGGGAGAGGGTGCTCAGCCGTTCGACTTGGCCCGGTGCGGGCAGTCGGTCTTGCTGCAGTTCGCGTAGAGCGAAAGCGCGTGCTCTTGCAGCACAAAGCCCCGCGACTGCGCCACCATCTGCTGGCGTTTTTCGATCTCGGCGTCAAAGAACTCCTCAACCCGCCCGCAGTCCAGGCACACCAGGTGGTCGTGGTGCTGACCTTCGTCGAGCTCGTAGACCGCCTTGCCGGACTCAAAGTTGCTGCGCGAAAGCAGACCGGCCTGCTCGAACTGCATCAGCACCCGGTACACCGTGGCCAGGCCGATGTCCGAGCGCTCGTCGAGCAGCACCCGGTACACATCCTCGGCGGTCATGTGGCGTTGTTTGGCGCTCTGGAAAACCTCAAGGATCTTCAGCCGCGGCAGCGTGGCCTTCAGGCCCGTGCTCTTGAGTTCTTCAATATTGGACATGTCTCAGGCGGCGGTGGGGGGGCGCGCCCGCATAGGCCTTGCTGGCACCCCGGGGCTACAATGTTCGCATCATATCGTCGGGCTGTGCCGGCGGGCCGATTTCCCTGCTGCCGCCGTGCGCCAGCCCCTACGCGTTTGACCCCATGCACTCCTTATCTGATGGCTGTGATTTTCCGCGTCAAGTGCCACCTGCGCGCCGCCTGGCCAGCGCCTTGATCGTGGCCATGGCGCTGGTCAGCCTGTCCGGCTGTGCTGGCTTGCGCGACAGGCTGCCAAGCATGCCCAGCGTCGGCAGCCTGGTGACGCCGTACAAGATCGACATCCAGCAAGGCAATGTGGTCACGCGCGAGCAGGCGCAGGCCCTGCAGCCTGGCATGTCGCGGCTGCAGGTGCGCGACATCCTCGGCTCGCCATTGCTCACCAGCGTGTTCCACGCCGATCGTTGGGACTACGTCTTCACCTTCCGCCGCCAGGGTCAGCCCCTGCAGCAGCGCAAGCTCGCGATCTTCTTCAAGGGCGAGGTGTTGGAACGCATCGAATCCGACGAGCTGCCCAGCGAAATCGAGTTCGTCGCTTCGCTCGACAACCGCCGTCAGTTCGAGAAGGTGCCTCCGCTTGTGGCCACCGAAGAGCAGCTCAAGGCTTTCCAGGAGCGCAACAAGGTCGTGGCGCCGCAGGCGCCGCGAACGCTTCCGCCGACCACCAGCTACCCGCCGCTGGAGTCTGCGCGATGAGTGTGGAGCCTGCAGTTCCGCACCGCGTGTGTGTGGCCGGCGCCAGCGGCCGCATGGGTCGAATGCTGATCGATGCGGTACGACTCAGTGAAGATTGCGTCATCGCGGGTGCGCTGGACGTGTTTGGTAGCCCGGCCATCGGCCTGGATGCCGGCGCCTACGCGGGCCTGAACACCGGTGTGCACATCACGGCGGATGTGGCGGCTGGTCTGACCCACAGCCAGTGCCTGATCGATTTCACTCGCCCCGAGGGCACGATGGACCATTTGCGGGCTTGCGAGGCGCAGGGCGTGAATCTGGTGATCGGCACCACCGGATTCTCGGACGAACAGAAAGCCGAGATTGCTCAGGCCGCCAAGCGCATCGCCATCGTGATGGCACCCAACATGAGCGTGGGCGTGAACGTCACACTCAAGCTGCTGGACATGGCTGCGCGCGCCCTCTCTACCGGTTACGACATCGAGATCATCGAGGCGCACCACCGCCACAAGGTGGACGCGCCCAGCGGCACCGCGCTCAAGATGGGCGAGGTTGTGGCCAGCGCGCTTGGGCGCGACCTGAAGGATTGCGCCGTCTACGCCCGCGAAGGCGTGACCGGCGAGCGCGATCCGTCGAGCATCGGTTTTGCCACCATCCGCGGGGGCGACATCGTGGGCGACCACACGGTGCTGTTTGCCGGGACTGGCGAGCGCATCGAGATCTCGCACAAGGCCAGCAACCGCGCGGGTTATGCGCAGGGCAGCCTGCGCGCGGTGCGTTTCCTGGCCGGCAAGACGCGCGGCCTGTACGACATGTTCGACGTACTCGGTTTGAGCTGAGCCAAGGTTGCAAGGTCGGCCACGTGGGTGTCTGGGAAACTTTCTGGAGTGGTGATGCGCTGAGCCGAAGCGTCGCCTTGCTGCTGCTGGCCATGTCGGTGGCGAGCTGGGTGGTCATTCTCTGGAAGGGCTGGATGCTCAGGCGGGCACTGGCAGACGTGCAGCGCAGCGCTGCAGCGTTCTGGCAGGCGGTGGATCTGGACGACGCGCAGCGCCGCCTGGGAGGCTTCGACAGCCAGGCCCTGTTGGTGCCGCTGGTGCACGCAGCCCGCACACTGGAGCAAACTGCCCCCCACACCCTGGCCGCCGCAGGCGACCGCTCGCAGCAACTCACGCGCGTGCTGCGCGATGCCTTGCATGGTGTGCTGCACCGGCTGCAGTTTGGCCAGGTGTTGCTGGCCACCGTGGGCTCTACCGCCCCCTTTGTGGGCCTTCTTGGCACGGTCTGGGGCATCTACCACGCACTCACCGCCATCGGCATGGACGGGAGTTTCCGCATCGAACAGGTGTCAGGCCCGGTGGGCGAGGCCTTGGTCATGACCGCTGCCGGCCTGGCGGTGGCCATTCCCGCGGTGCTGGCCTACAACGTGCTGGGTCGGCAGATCGTGCGCATCGAGGCCGATCTGGAAGGCTTTGCGCGCGATCTGCGCGAACTGCTGGTGCATCCGGCAGGGCCTGACCCGACGAAAGACTGAGCACATGGCTTTCGGACGGCTTGAAAAACCCACCGCCCACCGGCCCATGAGTGAGATCAACGTCACGCCCTTGGTCGACGTGCTGCTGGTTCTGCTGGTGATCTTCATCGTCGCCGCGCCGATCATGGCCAGCCGTCTGGCCTTGGAGCTTCCGCAAAGCAGCCCGGCCGCCATGGCTTCCGATACCGGCGTGGCGGCCAGGGTGTCGATCGGGCTCGATGCAGCCGGCCAGGCGTTCTGGGACGATCAGCCGGTGGATGGCGAGCAGCTGGCACAGCGCCTGGCCGATGCCGCCCGACGCGATCCGGCCACCGAGGTTCAGCTGCGCGCCGACACCGCTGTTCCCTACGGCCGGGTGGTGCAGGTGATCGGGCTGGCCCAGGCGGCCGGGCTCACTCGCATCGGCTTTGTGGCCGATCCCGCCGCGCTCACGCCATCCGCCCCTGCGCGCTGAGGTGCGCAAGCGCCGCCCGGCCTAAAATCCAGGGTTTCGGCTGCCCGGCGCCAGTGCTGGGCGTGACCGGCCCGCCTCCAACCCACCCGGACGCCCGGACCTTCCCGCGCTATGCAAGAAAAATACGCCCACCAGTCCGTCGAGCGCGCTGCGCACGCCCACTGGAATGCCACCGACGCCTACCGGGTGACCGAGGACGCGAGCAAGCCGAAGTACTACGCCTGCTCCATGCTGCCCTACCCCAGCGGCAAGCTGCACATGGGCCATGTGCGCAACTACACCATCAACGACATGCTCACGCGCCACCTGCGCATGAAGGGCTTCAACGTGCTCATGCCCATGGGCTGGGATGCGTTTGGCCTGCCGGCGGAAAACGCCGCGCTGAAGAATGGTGTCCCGCCCTCGAAGTGGACCTACGAGAACATCGCCTACATGAAGCAGCAGATGCAGGCGATGGGGCTGGCCATCGACTGGAGCCGCGAGGTGGCGACCTGCGATCCGACGTACTACAAGTGGAACCAGTGGTTGTTCTTGAAGATGCTGGAGAAGGGCATCGCCTACCGCAAGACCCAGGTCGTCAACTGGGATCCGGTGGACCAGACCGTGCTGGCCAACGAGCAGGTGATCGACGGCAAGGGCTGGCGCACCGGCGCCACGGTCGAGAAGCGCGAGATTCCCGGCTACTACCTGAACATCACCGCCTACGCCGAGGAGCTGCTTGACCATGTGCAGCTGGGCAACCCGAAGGCCACGCTGAACGGCTGGCCCGACAAGGTGCGCCTGATGCAGGAGAACTGGATCGGCAAGAGCGAGGGCGTGCGATTTGCCTTCCCTCACAGCATCCAGGACGCTGACGGCGCATTGATCGGCGACGGCAAGATGTACGTGTTCACCACGCGCGCTGACACCATCATGGGTGTGACCTTCTGCGCCGTGGCCGCGGAGCACCCGCTGGCCCACCATGCCGCGTTGAGCAACCCCGCGCTGGCGGCGTTCATCGAAGAGTGCAAGACCGGTGGCACCACCGAAGCCGAACTCGCCACGCAGGAAAAGAAGGGCATGGCCACCGGCCTGTTCGTCACCCACCCACTGACCGGCGCGCAGGTGGAGGTCTGGGTCGGCAACTACGTGCTCATGAGCTACGGGGACGGCGCCGTGATGGGTGTGCCCGCGCACGACGAGCGCGATTTTGCTTTTGCGCTGAAGTACGGCTTGAAGATCCAGCAGGTGGTGGCGGTGGAGGGGGAGACGTTCTCTGCTTCGGCATGGGCCGAGTGGTACGGCGACAAGCAGCGCGGCGTGTGTGTCAACTCCGGCGCGCTGGATGGCCTGAACCAGAAGGCTGCGGTAGACACGGTTGCTGAGTTGCTGGCTGCCAAAGGCCTGGCCGAGAAGAAAACCACCTTCCGCCTGCGCGACTGGGGCGTCAGCCGCCAGCGGTACTGGGGCACGCCGATTCCCATGATCCACTGCGAGGAACATGGCGCGGTGCCAGTGCCGGAGAACGACTTGCCGGTGGTGCTGCCGCAGGACTGCATTCCCGATGGTTCGGGCAACCCGCTGCACAAACACGAAGGCTTTCACGCCGGCGTGGTCTGCCCGGTGTGTGGCAAGCCCGCCCGGCGCGAGACCGACACCATGGACACCTTCGTGGATTCGTCCTGGTACTTCATGCGCTATTGCGACCCAAGCGACAGCGAGCAGATGGTGGCTGAAGGCGCCGACTACTGGATGCCGATGGACCAGTACATCGGTGGCATCGAACACGCGATCCTGCACCTGCTCTACGCGCGCTTCTGGACCAAGGTCATGCGAGATCTCGGCCTGGTGAAGGTGGACGAACCCTTCAGCAAGCTGCTGACGCAGGGCATGGTGCTCAATCACATCTATTCGCGCCGCACCGAGAAAGGTGGCAAGGACTACTTCTGGCCGGCCGATGTCGACCATGTGCTCGATGACGGCGGCAAGATCGTCGGCGCGAAGCTGAACAAGGCGGTTGGAGCGTTGCCAGCGGGCACGGTGATCGACTACGAGGGCGTGGGCACCATGTCCAAGTCCAAGAACAACGGCGTCGACCCGCAGGATCTGATCGAAAAACACGGCGCCGACACCGCCCGCCTTTACACCATGTTCACCGCGCCGCCCGAGGCCACGCTGGAGTGGAACGACGCCGCGGTGGAAGGCAGCTACCGTTTCCTCAAGCGCGTCTGGAGTTTTGGCGCCAAGCTGTCGGCGCAGGCTGGTCTGGTGGAGTCCGCACAAAGCCTGAGCCCGCAAAAGCTCGGCAAAGCGGCCAAGGCCTTGCGTCTGGAGCTTCACACCGTGCTCAAGCAGGTGGACTACGACTACCAGCGCATGCAATACAACACCGTGGTCTCGGGTGCGATGAAGATGCTCAACGCCCTCGAAGATTTCAAGGGCGAGGGCAGCGAAGGCGACGCCGCCGCGCTGGGTGAGGGTTTCGGCATCCTGCTGCGTTGTCTCTATCCCGCGACGCCGCACCTGACCCATGCGCTGTGGACCGAACTCGGCTACGCCCAGCTCTGGGGCGAGTTGCTCGACGCGCCGTGGCCGCAAGTGGACGAAGACGCGCTGAAGCGCGACCAGATCGAGCTGGTGCTGCAGATCAATGGCAAGCTGCGCGGCAGCATCACCGTGCCGGCTGGCGCCGACAAAGCGGCCATCGAGGCTGCGGCGCTCACCAGTGAGGCTTTCCTCAAGCAGGCCGATGGTGTCCCACCGAAAAAGGTGGTGGTGGTGCCAGGTCGTCTGGTCAACGTGGTGGTGTGAGCTTGAGCGCAGCGTTGCCATCAGTCCCATTCCAACGCCGCGCGCTGCTGCGAGGCGCGGGCCTGCTGCTTGCAACTGGCCTCGGGGGTTGTGGTTTTGCCCTTCGGGGTGCGCCCAAATTTGGCTTCGAATCGCTGCGCCTGGCGGGCAGCGAGACCACACCGGTGTCGGTGGAGCTGGCTCGTGCGCTGGCGGGTGCTGGCGTGCTGGTGTTCAAGTCGAGCACCCCGCCCAGCCCCGAGGGCGATACCGGTCAGGTGGTGCTCACCGTGCTCACTGACCAGCGTGAGCGCGCGGTGGTGGGCCAGACCGCGGCCGGCCAGGTGCGCGAGCTGCAGCTGCGCACCCGTTTTCGTTTCCGCCTGGCCAACGCCGCCGGCAAGCTGTTGCTGGACAACACCGAGCTGCTGCTGGAGCGAGATATCAGCTTCACCGAGACCGCTGTGCTGGCCAAGGAGGCCGAGGAGGCGCTGCTGTTCCGGGACATGCAGAGCGACATCGTGCAGCAGGTCATGCGCCGCCTGGTGGCGGTGCAGGCCTGAGCGCCACATGCAGGTGGGTACGGCGCAAATTCGGGAGCACCTGCAGCGCGGGCTGAAAAGCCTGTACACGGTGCACGGGGATGAGTCGCTGCTGGTGCAGGAGGTGGGTGATGCGATCCGGCAGGCGGCGCGCGAGCAGGGCTACACCGAGCGCACCGTTCACACCGCCGCTGGCGCGCACTTCGACTGGAGCGCTGTGCTGGCCAGTGGCGGCTCGCTCAGCCTGTTTGCCGACAAGCAGCTGATCGAGGTGCGCGTGCCCTCAGGCAAACCCGGCAAGGACGGCTCGCAGATCCTGCAGCAGCTCGCTCAGGCCGCCCAGGGTAACGACAGCACACTGACCCTGGTGTTGCTGCCGCGCCTGGACAGCGCCACGCTCAAAGGGGCCTGGTTCGGCGCGCTCGACAGCTTTGGTGTGACGATCAAGGTCGATCCGGTGGAGCGCCAGGCCCTGCCGCAGTGGATCGCCCAGAGGCTGCAGCAGCAGGGCCAGCGCGTTGCCGCCGGTGAAGAAGGTCAGCGCACACTGCAGTTTTTTGCCGATCGGGTGGAAGGCAACCTGCTGGCGGCGCACCAGGAAATCCAGAAGCTGGGCCTGCTCTTCCCAGCCGGCGAGCTGAGCTTTGAGCAGGTGGAGAACGCGGTGTTCAATGTGGCGCGCTACACGCCGTTCAAGCTGGCCGAGGCGGTGCTGGGCGGGCAGGTGGCTCGGGTGCAGCGCATGCTCGACGGCTTGCAGGCCGAGGGTGAAGCGGCGGTGCTGGTGCATTGGGCGCTGTCCGAAGACATCCGCACCCTGCACCGCATCCGCATTTCGATGGATGCGGGCCGCCCTCTGCCCATGGCCTTGCGTGAAAACCGCGTCTGGGGCCTGAAGGAAAAGCTGATGGAGCGCGCGTTGCCGCTGCTGACGGCATCCACCCTGGTGCGCTGGCTGGACGATGCCCACACGGTGGACGGCATCGTCAAAGGCCTCAAAGCGCCGAGCTGGCCGGCCGACCCCTGGCAGGCCTTGCAGCAGCTGGCGATGAAGGTGGCGCGCGAGTTGACCCCCCTGCGCCGCTGACGCGGCTTCTTCCCGAGGCACTGCGCCTGTGGCCCGCTGGGCCGGTGTCACGGAGTGTGCCGGGCTCGGTGCCCCGCTGGGGCGTTGCCAGAACTGCTTGCGGGGTCGCTGCGTCAGCCGAAGCTGGGCAGCTCGGGTTTAGCGACCGGCTTGCCGGCAGCCACCCAGCCGTCAAACCCACCAGCGATCGATTTGACGTTGAGGTAGCCCATCTCCTGCATGGCGGCGGCGGCCAGGGCGGCGCGGCCACTGGTCTTGCAATAGAGCACCACCTTGAGGTCGCGCGAGGCGAGTGCCGGTGTGCTGCTGAGCTTGAATTCCAGCATGCCGCGTGAGGCGTGGATGGCGCCCGGCAGGTGGCCGTTCGCGAATTCGCTTTCCTCGCGCACATCGATCAGCACATCCGCTTCGCGGATCGCGGCGTCGGCTTCGCTGACGGGGATTTCGGCGACACGTGCTTTGGCTGCGCTCACCAGGTCCATGGCGTTTTTCATCATCGGTTCCTTCAATAGGTCGGGGTGGATGTCGGCAGCGAGGCACTCATTCGCGCTCAAGCTCCAGGTAGGTGCGGCTGGCATTGCCTGGATGCAGTTCGGCCGCGTTGAGCAAGCGCAGGTAGGGCTGGAGGTCAAACGCCTTGATCGTAGCGCTGATGTCTGTGCCGTCTTCAACGGCTTTCTTCATGTGTGCCCGCAAGGCCCGCAGGTAGTCTTGCGTGTCGCGCTGTGCGCGGCCCAGGTCGCTCACAGCGCCGTGACCGGGCACGATGCGCTGTGGTTTGAGGGACTCGATCACTGCAAAGCTGTCCAGCCACCGCCCGGTATGGCTGACCGGGAGCACGCCCAGCAATCGGTCGGTGTAGACCACGTCGCCACTGAAGACCACGTCCTGTTGCGGCAGCCAGACGATGACATCGCCCGGGGTGTGGGCGCCGCCACGGTGCTTCACTTCGACGCTCACGCCGCCCAGCTGCAAGCGCTCGTCGCTGCCCGTCAGGTAGCGTGTGGGCAGGGTCGGGACCGTGCCATCGAGCTTCTCCTTCAGCTCGTTGCGCAGCGCCTGCAAGTGGTCGTTGCCCCGGCTCTGCATGTCGGCCCGGGCGTTCGCATGGGCGATGACCTCGGCGCCCTGTGCGATGAAGTAGCCGTTGCCGAGCCAGCGGTGGTCCTGCCCCCCGGTGTTGATCACCCATTTCACCGGTTGGGAGGTGACCTTCCTGACCGCATCATGGATCTGCCGGGCGCCTTGAAAACTCGCGCCACTGTCGATCAGCAGCGCACCAGCGGGCGTGACCACGAGGCCGATGTTGGCGTTCAGTCCTTCGTTGGTGTAGGTGCGCCCCACCTTCTCGCCGATGAATGCGTAGACGCCTGCAACGACAGGCTCGAATCGGACTTCGACCGCATGCGCCAGGAAAGAGAACGCGCTGGAGAACAGCAACAGGGAGCGAATCAGGCGGGTACGGCGCATGGTGGCGTGGGGTCGAGTGAATCAGGCCAGCGAGGGTTGCTCGCGATGGTCATGCAACTGTACACCCGGCAGTATCGGGTGTGCATCCCCGTCGCGGTCGCGCGAAACGGGCTCCGGTGCGAAAATGTGCTGATGAACGCGAGTAACACCACCGAACTCATGAATGCCCTAGGCGGCCAGGCCAAGGCTGCATCGGCGCTCATGGCACGTGCCAGCGCTGCCACCAAGCGCCATGCCCTGCTCAGTCTGGCCGCCCTGTTGCGCGCCAACGTGGACGGGCTGCAGGTGGAAAACGCCAAGGATCTTGACCGTGCACGCGCCGCCGGACTGGCCGAGCCGCTGGTCGACCGGCTCAAACTTGCGCCGGGCGCCATCGAGACCTGTGCGCAGGGCTGCGAACAGCTCGCAGCCATGGCCGACATGATCGGTGAAGTGATCGGCCTGCGCCAGATGCCCAGCGGCATCCGCGTGGGTCAGATGCGTGTCCCCCTTGGCGTCTTCGGCATGATCTACGAGAGCCGACCCAACGTGACAATCGAGGCGGCGTCGCTGGCGATCAAGAGCGGCAATGCGGCCATCCTGCGCGGTGGCTCTGAGGCCATCGACTCCAACTGTGCCCTGGCCGCCCTGGTGCAGCAGGCCCTGAGCTCGGCCGGTTTGCCGCCCGATGCGGTGCAGTTGGTACCCACCACCGACCGCGCCGCCGTGGGCCAGCTCATCACCATGCCGCAGTATGTGGACGTCATCATCCCGCGCGGCGGCAAGGGACTCATCGAACGCATCAGTGCCGAGGCCAAAGTGCCGGTGATCAAGCACCTGGACGGCAACTGCCACACGTACGTGGACGACCCGTGTGACATCGCGATGGCGGTGACCGTGGCTGACAACGCCAAGACCCAGAAATACAGCCCTTGCAATGCCACCGAAAGCCTGTTGGTGGCGCGGGCGGTGGCGGCCGAATTCTTGCCCCGCATTGGCGCGATCTACGCCGCCAAGGGTGTGGAGATGCGCGCCTGCCCCGAATCAATGGCCTTGCTGGCCACGGTGCCCGGCGCCCGCCTGAGCGCCGCGACCGAGGCCGACTGGAGCGAGGAATACCTGGCTCCCATCATCAGCATCAAGCTGGTGTCCGGCCTGGATGAAGCCATTGACCACATCAACCGCTACAGCAGCCACCACACCGACGCCATCCTTACCACCGATCACCGGCACGCCCAGCGCTTTCTGCGTGAGGTCGACTCGGCGAGCGTCATGGTGAATGCGAGTACCCGCTTCGCAGACGGCTTCGAGTTTGGACTGGGCGCTGAAATCGGCATTTCCACCGACAAGTTCCACGCGCGCGGGCCAGTGGGTGTGGAAGGTCTGACCTCGCTGAAATACGTGGTGCTGGGCGAAGGCGAAATCCGGGGCTGACCACCATTCCTGGGCACGTTGCCGCGCAGCGCTGGCGGTCCGACCGCCGGTGCATGGGCTCCCGGGGGTAGGCTGCGCTTGAGCGCCAAGCTCATTTTGGCCATCCGCGGCGCGCGCCTTGCGGTCGCCGCGTTCGTCCCCATTTGGATGACGAAAATGCAATTTTCGCTCCCTACAATGGGTTGGGAAATTCTCATCAAAAGGCCTACATGGTTCCGCATCTCGTCACCGCCTTGACCGGCCCCATCAACGAACTCGAGCAGCGGATCCTGGAATCCACGCCGGTGATCGAACGCTGGTTCCGACTGGAGTGGATGGAGCACACGCCGCCCTTTTACTGCTCGGTCGACGTGCGCAACGCCGGCTTCAAGCTCGCGCCGGTGGACACCAACCTCTACCCCGGCGGCTGGAATCACCTCACGCCCGAAATGATGCCGCTGGCCGTGCAGGCGGCGATGGCGGCGATCGAGAAGATCTGCCCGGAAGCGAAGAACCTGCTGCTCGTGCCCGAAAACACGAGCGACGTCTTCTACCTCAGCAATCTGGCGCAATTGCAGCGCATCTTTTTCCAGGCTGGGCTGAATGTGCGCCTGGGCTCGCTGTCCAACGACATCACCGCGCCAAAGACGATAGAACTGCCAGGCGGCGAGTCGGTCACGCTGGAGCCGCTGGTGCGCAGCAAGCGCCGCCTGGGCTTAAAGGACTTCGACCCTTGCACCATCCTGCTCAACAACGACTTGAGTGCCGGCGTGCCGGGCATTCTGGAAGACTTGCACGAGCAGTACCTGCTGCCTCCGTTGCACGCCGGCTGGGGCACGCGCCGCAAAAGCCGCCACTTCAAGGCCTATGAAGAGGTGGCCAAGCGCTTTGGAAAACTGCTCGGCATGGACCATTGGCTGATCAACCCGCTGTTTGCGCAGTGTGGCGAAGTGGACTTCACCGCCGATGCCGGGCTGGACTGTCTGCGCACCAACACCGACGCCCTGCTTGGCAAGATCCGGCGCAAGTACAAGGAATACGGCATCAACGAGAAGCCGTTTGTCGTGATCAAGGCCGACAACGGCACCGGCGGCATGGGCATCATGACCGTGCGCGACGCGAAGGAAATCGATGCCCTCACGCCGGCCGACCGCAAGGCCATGGCCGGTCTTCAGACCGGGCTGGGTGCAGGCGAGGTCATCATCCAGGAGGGCGTGATGACCAACGAGCGCATCAACGCGGCCGTGGCCGAGCCGGTGGTCTACATGATGGACCGCTACGTGGTCGGTGGTTTTTACCGCGTGCACGCCGAGCGCGGCGTGGACGAAAACCTCAACGCGCCGGGCGCGCGTTTTGTGCCGCTGGCGTTTGAGCAAAGCGCGCAACTGCCGCAACCGGGCGTCAAGCCCGGTGCCAGCCTGCCCAACCGCTTCTACATGTACGGCGTGATCGGTCGCCTGGCCATGCTGGCGGCCAGCTACGAGCTTGAAGCCACCGATCCGGACGCCGAGGTGTACGAGTAGCCCTACGCCTCCCGCGTCGACAGGTCGCAGTTGCTGCGGTGCAACATATCTCACGGCGAGCCGATTTAGAACGGTTGCCCAGTTGCTGGTAATCAGGGCGTGAGAGCAGAATTCACCCCTTCGGATCATTGAAGCCTCGGGCCGTCAGGCCGGGGTTGTTGTGTGGCAGCTTCCAAATCGTCGCTCGCAGCGCTCACTCTGGGCGCCATCGGAGTGGTTTATGGCGATATCGGCACCAGTGTGCTGTACGCCATCAAGGAAATCTTCGGGTCGGGCCACGTCCCGTTCACCCACGCCAATGTCTACGGTGTGCTGTCCATCGTTTTCTGGACGCTGACGCTGATCGTCTCGCTGAAGTACGTGGCGCTGGTGCTGCGCGCCGACAACGCGGGTGAAGGCGGGCTCGTCGCCATGCTGGCGCTGGCCTCGCAGGCGGTTAAACACAAACCCGAATTGCGCCGCGTGCTGCTGGTCATCGGCATCTTTGGCACCTCGCTCTTTTATGGCGATGGTGTGATCACGCCCGCGATTTCGGTGCTCTCGGCGGTTGAAGGCCTGGAGGTGATATCGCCTGCGTTCAAGCGCTACGTGGTGCCCATCACCCTGGTGGTGCTGTTTGCCCTGTTTGCGGTGCAAAAACGCGGCACCGGTGGCATCGGTCGCTTCTTTGGCCCTATCACCCTGTTGTGGTTTGTTTCGATCGCCGCTCTGGGCGTGTCGCACATCGTTGGTCACCCCGAGATCCTGGGCGCCATCAGCCCGCACCACGCGCTGCGTTTCATCTGGGAGCAGCCAGGCACAACCTTCATCATCCTGGGGGCCGTGGTGCTGTGCGTGACCGGTGGCGAGGCGCTCTATGCCGACCTCGGCCATTTCGGCAAAAGGCCGATCCGGCTGGCCTGGTTTTCGATCGTCATGCCTTGCCTGACGCTGAACTACTTTGGCCAGGGCGCCTTGCTGCTCGAAAGCCCGGAGGCGGTCGAAAACCCCTTCTTCAGGATGGCGCCAGATTGGTTGCTCGTGCCGCTGGTGGGGCTGGCGACCATGGCCACGGTGATCGCCTCGCAGGCGCTGATCACCGGCGCCTTCAGCGTCACCAAGCAGGTCATGCAGCTGGGCTACCTGCCTCGGCTCAACGTGCGCCACACCAGCGTGCGCGACACCGGCCAGATCTACCTGCCGCTGGTCAACTGGAGCCTGTTTGTGGCCATCGTGCTGGCGGTGGTGATGTTCCGATCCTCCAGCAACCTGGCGGCGGCCTATGGCATCGCCGTCACGCTGGACATGCTGATCACCACCGTGCTCACCTTCTTCGTGCTGCGCTATGGCTGGAAGTACCCACTGTGGCTGAGCCTGCTGCCGACCGGATTTTTCTTTGTCATCGACTTTGCCTTCTTCAGCTCCAACCTGCTCAAGCTTCTGGATGGTGGCTGGTTCCCTCTGATGATCGGCGGGGTGGTCTTCACATTGATGATGACCTGGAAGCAGGGGCGCCAGCTGATGGCCAGCAAACAACAGGCCGAGGCGATGGATCTCAACAGTTTCCTCGATGCGGTGTTCGTCTCGCCACCGTTGCGGGTAGCGGGAACGGCGGTGTTTCTCACCGCCGAAACCGGTACCGTGCCCAACGCGATGCTGCACAACCTCAAACACAACAAGGTGCTGCACGAGCAAAACCTGTTTGTCACCGTGCGCCACCACGAGGTGCCGTGGATTGGCCTGGACAAGCGCCTGGCCATCGAGGCGCTGGGCCGCGACTGCTGGCAGGTGGTGATCCATTACGGCTTCAAGAACGACCCCGACGTGCCGCGGGATTTGGCGACCCTTCGCGGACGCGGTTGTGACCTGGAGCCCATGACCACCAGCTACTTTCTCTCGCGCGACGTGGTGGTGCCGACTATGCACCAGGGCATGGCCCCCTGGCGCGAAAAGCTGTTTGTCCAGATGCACCACAACGCCGGCGCTGCGGCCGAGTTCCTGAACCTGCCGAGCAATGCGGTGATCGAGCTGGGCTCAAAAATCGAGATATAGGCTCCCCCCGCGCAGGTTTCGCCGTCACCACCCTCGGGGGCGGACTGGCGGACTGGCGGAGCCAGATCCGCGGTGCCCTGGGGTTGAGCGGCCTGCGGACCCGCTCAACGCCGTGCTCTGCGATGCGCTTGCTCGGCGGCACAATCGCCCGATGTCCTTTTTCCGCGATCTCAGCCTGTCTGCGGCCACCGCCGGTTTTGTGGCGGTGCTGGTGGGTTTCACCAGCTCGGTGGCGATTGTGTTCCAGGCGGCGCTGGCGTTTGGCGCCACGCCCGAGCTCATCACCTCTTGGATGTGGGCGCTGGGCCTGGGCATGGGCTTGTGTTCCGCAATTCCTTCGCTGATCCTGAGGCAGCCGGTGATGGTGGCCTGGAGCACGCCCGGTGCCGCGGTGCTGGCCACCGCCGGGCTGGCTGGCGGCTTCTCCATGGCGCAGGCCGTGGGTGCGTTCCTGGCCTGCGCGCTGCTGATTATTCTGGTGGGTGCCACGGGCTGGTTCGAGCGGGTGATGAACCGCATACCGGTGGCGATTGCTTCCGCGCTGCTGGCTGGCGTGCTCGCGCGCTTCGGCCTGCAGGCATTTGAAGCGGCGCAGACCGCGCTGCCGATGGTGGGGCTCATGCTGCTGAGCTATCTGCTGGTGCGCCGAGTGCTTGCGCGCTACGCGGTACCGCTCACGCTGTTGGTGGCGGTGGTCTACGTGGTGCTGGATGGCCAGTTCAAACAAGGCACGGTGGTGCTGGAGCTGGCGCGCCCGATTTTCACGGCGCCTGAGTTCAGCCTGTCGGCGCTGGTCAGTCTTGCCCTGCCGCTCTTTGTGGTCACCATGGCGTCGCAAAACCTGCCGGGTGTGGCTGCGATCCGTGCTGCCGGGTACCCCATGCCCATTTCCAGGATCATCACCCTGACCGGCGTGGTCACGCTGGTGCTGGCTCCTTTTGGCGCCTTTGCGCTCAACCTCAGCGCCATCACCGCCGCCATCTGCATGGGCGAGGAAGCCCATGCAGATCGGGACAAGCGTTACACCGCGGCCGTGGCCTGCGGCGCGCTGTATGTGCTGATCGGCCTGTTTGGCGCCGCGGTCACCGGGCTGCTGCTGGCTTTCCCGCGCGAGCTGGTGCTGGCCATCGCTGGCATCGCTTTGCTGGGAAGTATCGGCGGTGGACTGCACGCCGCGCTCAAGGACGAACCCCACCGCGAGGCCGCCCTCATCACCTTCCTGGTCACGCTCAGTGGCCTCACGCTCGCAGGCATCGGATCGGCCTTCTGGGGCGTGGTCGCCGGCGCCGTGGCGCTGTTTGTGCAACAGTACGGGTCCAGAAAGCCAAGCCCATGAACATCCTCTTCGTCGCCGACCCTCTCGCCACCTTCAAGATCTACAAGGACACCACCTTCGCCATGATGCGCGAGCTTCAGCGCCGCGGCCATGCGGTGGCCGCCTGCGAGCCGCAACACATGCAGTGGCAGTCCGGTCAGCCGGTGTCGGCACTGGTGCGCCGCATCACGCTGACGGGCGACGCCAGCGACTGGTACCACGTGGAGCACCAGGGGCGCGAAGCCCTGCGCGATTTCGACGCGGTGCTCATGCGCAAAGACCCGCCGTTTGACAGCGAGTTTTTCTACGCCACCCACTTGCTGGAACAGGCCGAGCGCGAGGGGGCTCGGGTTTTCAACAGCCCGCGTGCGCTGCGCGACCACCCGGAAAAGCTGGCGCTGATGGAATTTGCGCAGTACGCACCCCCCACACTGGTGACGCGCTCGCCCGAGGCGATCCGGCATTTCCACACCGAGCAGCAAGACATCATCCTCAAACCGTTGGACGGGATGGGGGGCACTGGCATCTTCCGCGTCGGGCCAGACGGCATGAACTTGGGCGCCATCATCGAGACGCTCAACCAGGGCGGCGCCACCAGCGTGATGGTGCAGCGTTACTTGCCTGAGATCGCAGCGGGCGATAAGCGCCTGCTGCTGATTGGTGGGCAAGTGGCGCCGTTTGTGCTGGCGCGCATTCCGCAAGGGGGTGAAGTGCGCGGCAATCTGGCTGCGGGTGGCAAGGGTGTGGCTCAGCCGCTGACCGACGCCGATCGCCGGGTGGCCGAAGCCATCGCACCCACCCTGGCCGAGCGCGGCCTGCTGTTGGTGGGGCTGGACATGATTGGCAACCGCGTGACCGAAATCAATGTCACCAGCCCGACGTGCTTCCAGGAGATCCACGACCAGACTGGCTTCGATGTGCCTGCGATGTTTGTGGATGCACTGGAAGCGGCGCTCGCATGAGCGCAGATACACAGAACTCGAAGGTGTCTGTGGAGGGAGGCAACGGGCCAGCCGCCGGGCCGCCCCCAAGGCAGGCCCAGCCCCCTCGGGGGGCAGCGACCCGCGCAGGGGTGGAGCGTGGAGGCAACGGTCCTGTCGCCGGGCCGCCCCCAAGGCAGGCCCAGCCCCCTCGGGGGGCAGCGACCCGCGCAGCGGCGGAGCGTGGGGGCGACACGACCGCGGCGAAGGGCAGCCCCGAGCAAGGTCAGCCCCCTTGGGGGGCAGCGACCCGCGAAGCGGTGGAGCGTGGGGGCGATAACCCCCCCCAACCTCGCAATCCGCTTCATGGCGTGACACTAGAAGCCATGGTCGCTGCACTGGTGGAGCACCATGGCTGGGCCGGCCTGGGTGAGCGCATTCCGGTGCGCTGTTTCAACATCGATCCCAGCGTGTCATCCAGCTTGCGCTTCTTGCGCAAGACCCCCTGGGCGCGTGAGAAGGTCGAGGGGCTTTATCTCGCGACCTTGCGCGCGCAGCGGCGCACATCGACTCGAAAGTAGTTCAAAAGTCTCCACAAGAAAAGTGGGGTTGCGGTCAGCGCGCCACGGCTCAAGCGTGTCATTTGCCGCGGTGGACTCCGTTGACCCTGTCCATGGACTACGTCCATCCCGTTTCATGGCATTCCCGTCTTGTCTGAGAAAGGTGCCTACGGTACAACGTTGGACTCAGGGAGCAAATTTCGAATCTTTCATCCGCCATATGTCCGACACGCTCGACCTGACTTCTGCCGTCTTCACCAAGACCGAGCTGGGTCAACAGGAAATCCAATCGCGCGCTCTGGGTCTCGCGCCCCTGGTGCGGCGCATTCTCGTGCTCGCCGACGGGAAAAAGAGTGGCGGCGAGCTGGCGGCTTTTCTGCCCAGTGCCGACGACATCCAGTCCGTGCTGCAGCAACTGCTCAATCACGGCTGCCTCGAAGCCCAGGCCGGCAACAAGCCCGCCAGCGCAGCGGTTTCTCGCAACGCCGATGCTTCGGCCACCGCGACACCCGTGGAAGGCGAGGTGGCGGCCACTGGCGATATTCCGGGCCTGGTGCCCGCAGCGAAGCGCACGGTCAAAGACAACGAGATGGCGCGCAACTTCATGATCAACTCGATCAACGCCATCATCGGGCAACAGATGCGCATCACGCTGATCCAGAACATCTCCGACGCCAAGACCACCGATGCGCTGCGAGCGGTGTACCGGGACTGGGAGGCCAGCATGGCCGACCACGGCATAGGCAAGAAGCGCTTGCCCGAGCTCAAGGAAAAGCTTTTCAAGGTACTTTGAGCGTCAGGCCCCGTCCAGGCCCTGCTCCGCTCAGTGGGCGGAGGTCTTGGAGAACAGGTTGAGCACCAGCACGCCCGCCAAGATCAAGCCCATGCCCAGCATCCCGGCGAGATCCACCGTCTGGTCGTACACCACCCAGGCCACCAGCGTGATGAGCACGATGCCCAGGCCCGACCAGATCGCGTACGCCACCCCCACCGGAATGCTGCGCAGCACCAGCGACAGACAGTAAAACGACACCGCATAGCCCACCACCACGAGTCCCGAGGGGGCCAGCCGGGTGAAGCCTTCACTGGCCTTGAGCGCGCTGGTGCCAATGACCTCAGCCACGATGGCCAGCGCAAGCAGCAGCCAGGCGTTCATGTCACAGCTTCTCGGTTTCACCGGCTTTGGGCTGCCACTTCATCAGCCGTTTCTCGATGCGACCCACCGCCGCGTCCAGCACCAGCGCAAAGCAGGTCAGCACCAGGATGCCGGCCATCACGGTGTTGATGTCGAACTGGCCTTCCGCCTGCAAGATCAGGTAACCCACGCCGCGGCTGGAGCCCAGGTATTCGCCCACCACCGCGCCCACAAAAGCCAGTCCGACCGAGGTGTGCAGCGAGCTGAACACCCAGCTGGTGGCGCTGGGCAGATAGACATGGCGCAGCAGCTGTTTTTTGTTGGCTCCCAGCATGCGCGCATTGGCCAGCACCACCGGGCTCACTTCTTTCACGCCTTGGTAAACGTTGAAGAACACGATGAAGAACACCAGGGTCACGCCCAGCGCCACTTTGGACGCCATGCCCAGGCCGAACCACACTGCGAAGATGGGCGCCAGGATGATGCGCGGCATGGAGTTCAGCGCCTTGATGTAGGGCTCCAGGATGGCCGAGGCCATGGGACTGAGCGCCAGCCAGAGGCCTGCCGCCAGGCCGCTGCCGGCGCCGATGCCAAAGGCCATCACGGTTTCGGCCAGCGTCACGTACAGGTGGATGTAGATGTCGGCATCGGTGACGAACCAGACCCAGATGCGCTCAAAGATCTTCAGCGGTTCACCGAAGAAAAATGCGGCCTGGCGGTCGTTGTCGAACATGAACGTTGGCACCAGACCGGGCTTGGTCATGACATGCCAGAACACGAACAGCAGCACCAGGATGCCGATCTGCCAGAGGCGCAGCGTGGCAGGGCGCGGTTTGATGAGGTTCCACATGCTCAGGCCGCCTTCTGCAATTGCTGCTGGTATCCCTTGAGCACCTCTTCGCGCAGGACAGACCAGATGGCTGCGTGCAGCTCCAGGAAACGGGGCGTCATCTTCACCTCCGCCACGTCGCGCGGGCGCGGAATGTCGATGGTGAACTCGCCGATTGGGCGCGCGGCAGGTCCGGCGCTCAGGATCACGACGCGGTCGCTCATGGCGATGGCCTCGTCGAGGTCGTGGGTGATGAACAGCACCGCCTTTTTCTTGGAGCTCCAGAGTTCGAGCACTTCGTTTTCCATCAGCTGGCGGGTCTGGATGTCGAGTGCGGAGAAGGGCTCATCCATGAGGATGATGTCCGGGTCCAGCACCAGGGTCTGCGCCAGGCTGGTGCGCTTGCGCATGCCACCGCTGAGCTGGTGCGGGTAGCGGTCGCCAAAGCCCCCCAGGCCAACACGGCGCAACCAGTCTTCAGCCTGCTCGCGCGCCTCGGCATCGGCCACGCCGCGGAACTCCAGGCCCGCCATCACGTTTTGTGACGCAGTTCGCCAGGGCATCAGGCTCTCGGTCTGGAACATGTAGCCGGCGCGTGTGTTCACATCGCGCAGCGGCTCACCAAAAATGTGGGCCGTGCCCTGGCTCGGCGCCAGAAGTCCGGCCGCCACATTGAGCAAGGTGCTCTTGCCGCAGCCGGTTGGCCCCACCACGCTCACAAACTCGCCAGCGCCAACCGTCAGGTCCACGTGTTCGACCGCGGTGTAGCGTTGGCCGGGTGCGTCCTTGCTGATGAAGGTGCAGGCGACGTCTTTGAGTTCGATGGCGGGTGTCATGGGGAAAGGTGAATCAAAGCCAGACAAGGGCCGTTGAACAAAGCGAATGCGGCGCGCGTATCCAAAACCCAGAACAGCGCGGAACCGGCATTGCCGGGCCGCAGGTTTTGCCCCCTTAAAGGGGGGTGACGCGCCACAGACGCGGCGCCGGGATCAGCGGTATTTTGCGTTCGCGATCTTCGCAAAATCGTTGGTGAATACCGCCGCCAGGTCCAGCTTGGCTGCGGCCAGTTTGGCGTCCACGCTGCCCAGCGCGCGGAACGCGGTGTCCGGGCCGCGAGTGGGGAATGTGCCGTCGGGCGACAAGGCCTTTTGCGCCGCCAGGAAGCCGTCGATGTAGATCGCGCGGTCACCCAGCAGGTAGCTCTCGGGCACCACCTTGATGATGTCGCCCGGACCAGCGCGCTGGATCCATTTGTTGGCACGCACCATGGCGTTGGTCATGGCCTGCACGGTGTTCGGGTTCTTGTCGACGAAGGGCTGCGGCGTGTAGAGGCAGCCGCCGGGCATGGGGCCGCCGAAGATTTTTTCCGACTCGGCCACGATGCGGGTGTCGGCCACGATCTTCAGGTCACCCGAGCGCTGCAACAGGGTGATCACTGGATCGAGGTTGCTCATGGCGTCGATTTGACCCGAGCGCATCGCGGCGACAGCACCGCTGCTGGCTCCCACGCCGATGAAGCTCACATCGCTGGGCTTGAGGCCTGCCTTGGCCAGCACGAAGTTGGCCATCACGTTGGTCGAGCTGCCCGGCGCTGTCACGCCGATCTTCTTGCCTTTGAGGTCGGCGACGGACTTGAAATTGGGCATGGTCTTGGGGTTGATGCCCAGCACGATCTGAGGTGAAGCGCCCTGCAGCACGAAGGCGCGCATGGGCTGGCCCTTGAACTGCATGTTGACCGTGTGCTCAAACGCGCCCGAGACCACGTCGGCACTGCCGCCGACCACGGCGGCCAGTGCGCGTGAGCCGCCTGCGAAGTCGACGATGGTGAGGTCCAGGCCTTCGTCTTTGAAATAGCCAAGCTGCTCGGCGATGGTGAGAGGCAGGTAATAAAACAGGTTCTTGCCACCCACGGCGATGGTGACCTTGGGCTTTTCGATGGCTTGCGCCAGTACCAGGCGGGGCAGGGCGGTGGCGGCGATGGCGCCGGCAATCAGGTGGCGTCTTTGCATGAGAGTCTCCTTCTGGTTGGATACAAGGGCCGCGCGCGCAGCCTGAGCGTTGCATCCTAACCGGCAACCCCTGGCGCCCGTCCCCGGGGGCATCCCTAGTACCGAGTCGCGAAGGTGCCTGCTCAGGCCACGTGCAGACCGTCGACGAACACCCGCAGTTCGCCCGGTGCAAACGCCGTCCAGGCCTCGTTGGAGGTCAGTGGCGTGGTGACGATCACGGCGGCGCGGTCACCAGGCTGGTTGAGCTCAGCGAAGTTCACCGTCCAGTCCCGGTCCATCAGCGTGGCTTGGGAGAACGGGTGTTGGCGGATCAGGTAGTGCAGCTGGGTGCTGCAGTGAGCCCACATGGCGTCGCCGTTGGAGAGCAGGAAGTTGAAGCTGCCGAAAGCCGCCACCTTTGGCACCAGTTCGCGCAAGGTGAGCGTGAGCTCCTCGATGCTGGGCAGGCTGGCGTGCGACTGGGTCAGTTCCTGCATCAGCCAGCAAAACGCGCGCTCGCTGTCGGTGGTGCCCACCGGCTGGAAGCGGCCGTGCAGCTGGGGTTCGTAGTCCTTCAGATCGCCGTTGTGCGCAAACACCCAGTGCCGACCCCACAGCGAACGGGTGAACGGGTGCGCATTTTCCAGGCTGACCTCCCCGATCGTGGCCTTGCGCACATGGGCAATGATGTTGCGGCTTTTGAGTGGGTACTGCTGCAGGAACTGGGCGATCGGCGAGGCCGCGGCGCTCTGGTGATCCACGAACAGCCGCATGCCTTTGCCTTCAAAGAAGGCGATGCCCCAGCCATCAGCGTGGTGGTCGGTTCCGCCGCCTCGCTGGCAAAAGCCGGTGAAGCTGAACGAGGCGTCGGTGGGCGTAGCGCAGTTGAGGCCTAGCAGTTGGCACATTTTCGAAATCCCCCCTGCGCCGCTTTGCGGCTTCCCCCCTTGGAAGGGGGGACCACGCCTGTGGCCCGGCTGAGCCGGTTCCACGGCGTGTGCTGGAAGAGGCATCTCGTTCCAGCGATTTTGCGTTTCGGCGGAAGGGGTTGGTTGTTGTCGTGTTGCGTATTGTGTGTCGGCCGAGCAGAGAAGTCTTTGTCAGTTTGCTGCAGACTTCTGTTCGCGCAACCGCCAAGCCGCCACCAGCGCCAGCGCGCACACCGCGGCGAGCATCAGAAAGGTTTCGTTGAACGCGATCAGGCGGGCCGGGTTGGTGCTGGCGGTGTCGAGGCGGAAGCCGTGGGCGCTGATGCGCCATTCGAGGACGATGCCGCACAGGCTCACGCCGGCGGCGCCGCCCAACATGCGCAGGAAATTGATGGCGCTGGAGCCTTGCGGGATGTGCGTGTGTTGCAGACCCCGCATGGCGCCGATGTTGAGCGAAGGCAGGATAAAGCCCAGGCCGACGCGGCCGAGAATGGCCCAGCTCACCAGCAGCGGAATGATGGCGCCGGGCCGGTTGAGGTCGATCGTGACCATGAGCGCAAACGAGGCCGCCAGCAGCGCCAGGCCAATGCTCACCAGCCGGTGCGTGGGTTGCCGGTCGGTCAGGCGGCCGACGATGGCGATCGTGACCGCCAGCACCAGGCCAGCCGGCAGCAGGATGCCGCCCACATACGACGCCGACAGACCCAGACCCATCTGCATGTAGACCGGCAGCAGGTAGGTCGAGCCAAACAGCGCAATCCCATAGATGAAGGCCACGATGCTGCCCATGGCAAACCGGCGGTCGGCGAACAGCGAGAGGTTCATCAGCGGTGCCACCGCGCCGTCGACCTGTCGCTGGTGTGAGCGCAACATGCGTCGCTGCAGCATCACAAAACCCAGCAATCCCAGCCCCGCACTGCCCAGCAGCACTGTGGCCTGGCCTGCCGATCCGCCGTGCAGTTCGACCAGACCGTTGAGCAGGCACAGTGTGCTCACCGTCGCCAGCAACAGGCCGGGCCAGTCCAGCGTGGCACCGCGCGGATCGGCCGCGGCACCGCCTGGGGCGTTGGTGGGCACATAGCGCCGCGCCAGCCACAACGAGACCAGACAGAACGGCACCACCATGTAGAAGATCGAGCGCCAGCCCAGGCCATCGACCAGCAGGCCACCGATGCTGGGGCCGATGGCAGGCGCAAGCACCACGCCCATGCCGAAAATGCCGCTGGCGCGACCTTGCTCGCTCGGCTCGAACGCGCGCAGGATGATGATGGCCGGGATCGGCTGCACGACACCAGCGGCCAGACCCTCGGCGACGCGCGCGATCAGCACCAGCGGGAAATGCTGCGCCAGCCCGCCGGCCACGCCGCCGGCCAGCAGCAGCCACATGCAACCCTCGTAGGTGCGCCGGTAGCCATAGCGTGAGAGCAGCCAGGGGGTGGTGAGCATGGAGACCGTCATCGCCGCCATGAAGCCCGAGCTGACCCACTGCGCGCGCTCCTGGCCGAGCGCAAAGTGCTGGCTCATGTCGGGGATCGCCACGTTGACGATGGTCGCCGACATGATGGACGCCATCGTGCCCACCATCACCGAGAGCAGCAGCAGCCAGCGGTAGCGCTCTCCGTGGCGCTGGCGCAGGGCGCTGATCGAGTCGTCGCGCGCGGGCGAGGTGTTCACGGCTTGCGCGACTGGCGGCGCTTGGCGTCGCGCCAAAGGCGCAGCGCCAGCAGCAGCGCCGGCACGCTGTGCAGCAACAAGTCAAAGATATCGATGGGCCGGGTCAGCTGACCCTGGGTCAGCATGCGCAGCTTTTCAATCAGGTGGGGCTCGGGAACCACTGGCGCCACCGCCAACCAGCCGGCGATCAGCGACAACCAGAGCAATGGGATGCGGTCGAGCCAGCGCATCAGGCACCGCCCCCAGCGACAGCCACGGCCACGCAGCGGGCGCAAATGCAGGCCAGCCCCTGCGCTTGCGGCGGCAGGCGGTCCAGCAACGCAGGTGGAAAGGTCTGTGACATACACCAGCACGCAGGTTGTGGCTGGCCGGTGGCGCGCTCGATTTCCATCGCGCAGCGGTTGTCGCCACCACAGAGCGGACAGCGGCTGGGATCGGATGGAGATGCGGGTGTGTCGGACATGGCAGATGGCAGTGTATCGGTGTGGTACTTTCAATGACCTGATGCTGAGCTGCGCCCACTTTATGTTCCTGAACCGTTTTCGCTTGTGTTGGGTGGGCGCCGCCATCTTCGCGCTGTGCCTCCCCGGTCCGGCCGCGTGGGCCAGTGCAGCACCCCAACACACGGTACTGGACACCATGGACCAGCGCATGATGGCCTGCACCCTTTGCCACGGCAACCAGGGTCGCGCCACCAGCAGCGGCTACTTCCCGCGCATCGCTGGCAAGCCGGCCGGCTATCTGTACAACCAGCTCACCCACTTCCGCGATGGCCGGCGTCAGAACCCGGGCATGGCCAACCTGCTCGATCACCTGAGTGACGCCTACCTGCGCGACATCGCTGCGCATTTCTCTGCCATTGACCTGCCCTATCCGCCGCCACAGCCGGTGCAGGCTTCGGGCTCAGCGATGAACCGCGCCGAAGTCCTGGTGCGCGATGGAGACGCAGCGCGCCAACTGCCGGCCTGCGTGGCCTGCCACGGTCAGGCGCTCACCGGTGTGAACCCGGCTGTGCCAGGCCTGCTGGGGCTGCCGCGCGACTATCTGATCGGTCAGCTGGGGGCCTGGCAGACTGGCTTGCGCCACGCCCACGCGCCCGACTGCATGGCGCAGATCGCCAAAGCCTTACCGCCTGAGGACGTGGCCGCGCTGGCGGCCTGGCTATCTTCCCGCCCGGTGCCCGCCAACAGCAAGCCAGCGCCGCCGGTCGACAAGCCGATGCCCATGCGGTGCGGCAGTGCTGTGCCCTGAGCGCTCGATGCCTGGGCGACCCTCCCTGTTCACGGTGAAGCGCCTGCTGGCGCTGGCGGCCTTGGCGGCCGCTGTGTTGCTGGCAGGTGTGGCGGTGGTGCTGGGACGCGACCTGGGCGCCCCCGCTTTGCCGCCAGTGGACCCAGCGACCCGTGTGGTCGCCACCTCGGCGCTGGCAGAGCGCGGTGCCTACCTGGCCAGGACAGGCAACTGCGCGGCTTGCCACACGGCGCGCGGCGGTATGCCCTACGCGGGCGGGCGACCCTTGGTCACGCCCTTTGGCACCGTCTTTGCCGGCAACCTCACGCCCGACGAAGACACCGGGCTGGGGCGCTGGAGTGCCGACGCTTTCTGGCGCGCCATGCACCGGGGCCAGTCGCGAGACGGCCGCCTGCTGGTCCCCGCCTTTCCCTATGACAGCACCACCCGCATCACCCGCGAGGACAGCGACGCGCTCTTCGCTTTTCTGATGAGCCTGCCTGCGGTGAAACAGGTCACCCAGCCGCACGCGCTGCGCTGGCCCTACAGCACCCAGTTCGCGCTGGCCGCCTGGCGCGCGCTGTACTTCGAACCTCAGTCGTTTGTGGCCGATACCGATCAGAGCGCCGAGTGGAACCGCGGCGCCTACCTAGTCACCGGGCTGGGCCACTGCGCAGCCTGCCACGCCACGCGCAACGCCCTGGGAGGCGTGGTCGCCGGCAGCGAGCTCACGGGTGGGTCGCTGCCCGAGCCAGGCTGGTATGCGCCCTCGCTGCACGCACCGTCCGAAGGAGGCGTGACCCAATGGGACACGCAACGCATCGTGAACCTGCTGCGCGACGGCATCGCGCACGAAGCCTCGGCCGTCGGGCCGATGGCCGAAGTGGTCTACGGCAGCACGCAACACCTGTCCGAGCCCGACCTGCGCGCCATGGCCGCGTACCTGCAAGCCCTCGATCCCCGGCCGGTCAGGCCGGTGGCCTTCGAGCCGGCGCGCAGTGAACAGCGCGAGCTGGGTGCGCGGGTCTACGAGCAGCGCTGCGCAGATTGCCACGGCGAACAAGGCCAGGGCGCCGCAGGCATCTATCCGGCACTGGCGGGCAACCGAGCCGTGACCCAGGCGTCTGCCGCGAACCCGGTGCTGGCGGTGCTGGGCGGCGGTTTTCCACCTGCCACCGCTGGCAATCCAAAGCCTTTCGGCATGCCACCCTACCGAACCCTGCTGACCGACGTCGAAATCGCCGCCGTGGTCACCCACCTGCGCCAGTCCTGGGGCAACCAGGCCTCGGCCGTACCACCCCAGGCGGTGCAGCGCCTGCGTTGAGCGCTTTTCCTCTGCACAGGCATTGGTGCGACACTCCAGCGGTGACCCTCAAAATCTCGCCCACCCCGATCGCCCAGCCCGAATCGCTGCGTCCCGCGAACCGCACGGTTCCTGTCGATCCGCTGTTTCTCGCCGCGCCTCAGGTTTCGACCTACCTGGGCGAGTTCGCGCTCACCAACGCCAGCGGTTTCTTTTTTGAGCGTGAGAACCGGCTTTACCTGGTCACCAGCCGCCATGTGGTGATCGACGAGGTCAGCGAGCACCTACCCGACCGGCTGGTGATCGAGCTGCACCTGGATGCCACCAACCTCACGAAGTCGACCGGCTTCTCGGTCCCGCTGTACCGCGACGGCCAGGCGCTGTGGCACCAGGGCCGCGACAGCGCGGGCGAGATCGATGTGGCAGTGATCGAGCTTGAGCGGGCGGCGTTTCCGCCGTCGGCCGTCTACCGCGCATTCACCCCCGCCCACATCCAGACCGCGTTCACGGCGGTGCCGGCCGATGCGTCGCTCATGGTGGTCGGCTTTCCGCTCGGTTTTCACGACGTGGTGCACCACCTGCCGGTGGTTCGGCTGGCGGCCATCGCCTCACCGCTGGGCATCCGCTTCCAGGGGCAGGGCTATTTCCTGA
Source organism: Hydrogenophaga sp. (assembly GCF_030373245.1). Classification (GTDB taxonomy): domain Bacteria; phylum Pseudomonadota; class Gammaproteobacteria; order Burkholderiales; family Burkholderiaceae_C; genus Hydrogenophaga. Next base: position 54,366 of record NZ_JAUCZF010000008.1, on the reverse strand, counting down.
CCGACGCGCGCACGCACCGTGGCATCAGTGGCGCCGCCGTGGTCATGCGCGACCCGGCGCCCACCAGCCCCGCCACCGAGGCGCTGCCCTGGCGCCTCCTGGGTGTGCACTCCTCGCGCATGGACATGGGCAACCGCGATCTGGTGCTCGATGAATCGCTGGGCCTGAATTGCGCCTGGTACGCCGACATCTTGCTCACGCTGACCGAAGCCAGCTGAGCGCAGGGTAAGCGAAAGACCCCTGGTCCTGGCCAGCTCGCTGCCTGGCCTAGACTGATCCGCATGAAGACCACACTGCTGTTCATGAGCCTGGTGGCCGCCATCGCGGTGCTGGGGCTGGGGGGCTGCGCCGCGTCGCGCATCAGCCAGGCCGCCCAGCTCGCTCGCGAAAGCGAACCCCTGCAGCACAGGCCAGCCAATGCAAGCATGCGACTGCTGATCGTGGGCGACAGCACCGGTGTGGGCACCGGCGCGACCTCGCCCCAGACCAGCCTGGCCGGTCTGCTGGCCCAGGCTTTTCCCCGCCTGCGAATCGACAACCGGGCGCGCGACGGCGCCACCTTCGAGGGCGTGGTCCAGCAGCTGCAGGTCGACAGCGCACGTTACGACGTGGTGCTGATCCAGGCCGGTGGCAACGACGTGATCCGCCTGCGCAGCGACGATGCCGTGCGCGCCGACATCGATCGCGCCACTGCACTGGCTGCCGCGCGCAGCGATCGCGTGCTGCTCATGCCGGCAGGCAACGTGGGCAATGCCCCTTTCTTTTTTCCGCCGCTGTCCTCGCTCATGACCACGCGCGCAGAGCGCCTGCACGGCTTCATCCAGGCTGCGGCCCAGCGCCATGGCGCGGTCTACATCAACCTGTTCCAGGCGCCCGAAGACGATCCCTTCGTGCAAGACCCCAACCTGCATGCGCGCGACGGCCTGCACCCCAGCGACGCTGGCTACCGCCTCTGGTTTGACGAGTTGCTGCGCCAGGCCGACCTTGCCGAGGTCTTGGCTCCTGCGCGCGTCGAGTGAGCGGTGTTTGACGCCTGCGTGACCGGTGCGAACCGGTGGGCTTTGTCATGATGACTGCCATGAACCCCAGCGCCAACCTCAACCCCTCTGAGGGCCGCATCACCTTCGAGCAACGCGGCGGTGTGCTGCTGATCGGTATCGACCGGCCCTCCAAGCGCAACGGATTCACGCCCGCCATGCTGCGCGCCCTGGCCGAGGCGTATACCCGGCTGGACGACGACCCAGGCCTGCGCGTCGGCCTGCTGCACGCCCAGGGAGACCACTTCACCGCCGGGCTCGACCTGCCCAGTTTTGCGCCGCTGATGCAGCGCGGCGAATCGCCCGTGCCCGAGGGCTGGGTCGACCCGGTGGACCTGGGTGACGCGCGCTGGCGCCGACGCGTCAAGCCCCTGGTGGTCGCGGTCAAGGGCATCACCTTCACGCTGGGCATCGAGCTCATGCTCGCCGCCGATATCGTGGTGGCTGCGGACGACTGCCGCTTCTCCCAGCTCGAGGTCAAGCGCGGCATCATGGCCACCGGAGGCGCCACGCTGCGCATGGCCGAGCGCGCGGGCCTGGGCAACGCCTTGCTGCACCTGCTCACCGGCGACGAGTTCGGCAGCGCCGAGGCGATGAGGCTCAACTTCGTGCAGCGTGTCGTGCCCGCCGGCACCGAGCTGGAAGAAGCGCTTCGCATCGCACAGACCATTGCCGAGCAGGCGCCGCTCGCGGTGATCGAAACCCGGCGCAGCGCCGTGCTCGCGGTCGAACAAGGTCCCATCGTGGCGCAGGGCGAGTTTGAAGCGGTGCAGCAACGCCTGGCGCAGAGCGACGATGCGAAAGAGGGCGTGGCTTCCTTCCGCGAGAAGCGGGCGGCGGTGTTCAAGGGCTGCTGACTGCGCGTCAGTCGGCGAAGCGCTCCACCAGCGCCTCGCCCCACTCCCAAGGCCCGGTGATCGTCAGCGTCACGGTGGTCCAGTCGCCGTCGCCCTGCACCTGATGCTCGGCGTCCCACGCGCCGCCTTCGTCCAGCGCGCCGCGTGGTCCAGGGGCATCGGTTTGCGCCGCGGACATCACCGAGGCCACCTCGGCCATCACCTCGGGCAGTGCGCTGGCGCGCACGCTGGCCATCGCCTCCCAGCTGCCCGTGCCTTCGCCGTCGTCGCTGGCGTCGAAGATGAGGTAGCTCAGCGCCATCGTGCCGCGGCTGCGCGCACGGTCACAGCGCGGCCACGAGGCCGTCGCTGCGCGGGTCGGCCGCGCCTTCAATCACGCCGTTCGGGTGGCGAACCAGCGCGCCGGCATGGCCCATGGTGTCGCTGAAGGCTTCGGGCAGTTCTTCCACCACATGGCCGGCACCGCGCAGTTGTTGCACCAGTGCCGGCTCGAAGCGGCTCTCCAGCTTGAGCGTGGTGCTCACGTCACCCCAGGTTCGGCCGAGCAGCCAGCGCGGCGCGGTGACCGCCTGCTGCAGCGTCTGGCCGAAGCGCGCATAGCGGGTGAAGACGGCGGCCTGGGTCTGAGGCTGGCCTTCGCCGCCCATGGTGCCGAAGGGCATGACGCGGCCGTCATCAAACAGCGCCAGCGACGGGTTCAGCGTGTGGAAAGGCTTGTGCCCCGGCTTGAGTGCGTTGAGTGCCTTCGGATTCAGCGAAAAGCTGGTGCCTCGGTTCTGCCAGCACACGCCGGTACCGCGCAGCACGGTGCCCGAGCCGAACTCCCAGTACACGCTCTGGATGAAGCTGACCGCGCGGCCCTGAGCGTCGACGCAGCCCATCCAGATCGTGTCGCCCGGCGCGGCGGTGTCGGGCCAGGGCAGGGCGCGCTGCGGGTGAATTTGCGCTGCGAGTTCGTCCAGCGCTTCGGGGGTGAGAAAAGTGCGTGGGTCGGCCGGGGCGCGTTGCGGGTCGGTCACCACGCGCTCGCGCACGCGAAACGCGCGCTTGGTGGCTTCCACCAGGCCGTGCAGGTGGGCAAAGCCTTCACCCTCGGTGACGCCCAGGCGCTCGAACAGGCCCAGGATCATGAGGGCCGAGAGGCCTTGCGTGGGCGGCGGCAGGTTGTAGACCGTGCTGTCGTTCAGCCGAACCGCCAGCGGCTCGACGATCTGGGCGCGGTAGGCCGCGAGGTCGCTGGCACGCACGGGGCTGCCCACGCGCTCCAGCTCGGCACCCAGGCGCGCGGCCAGCTCGCCGCGGTAGAAGTCGTCCAGGCCGCGTTCGGCCAGTTGCGCCAGCGTGTTGGCCAGATCGGGCTGGCGCAGGATGTGGCCGGGTTCAGGCGGCTGGCCGTTGACCAGGTAGGTCTCGGCAAATCCTGGCGCGTCCTTCAGGCCGTCAAACTTCTCGCGCGTCAGGGCCGACTGGCTGGTCGTCACCGCCACGCCCTGGCGCGCATGGCGGATGGCATCGCCCAGCAGGCGCGAAAGCGGCAGCGCTGCACCCCACGGAGCGGCCACCTCCAGCGCCTTGGCCCAGCCGCCGATGGTGCCGGCCACGGTGAGCGCGGCGGTGGGGCCACGTGAGGGAATCGAATCCAGACCGGCGTAGAACTCGCGCGTGGCGAGCGCGGCCGAGGGACCACAGGCGTCGATCGCCACCGGCGCCTTGCCTGGCTCATGGATCAGCCAGAAACCGTCGCCACCGATGGCGTTCATGTGCGGGTAGACCACGGCAATGGCGGCGGCAGCGGCCACCATGGCCTCCACCGCATTGCCGCCGTCGCGCAACACGTCGCGCCCGGCTTGCGCAGCCAGGTGGTGGGGCGCCACGTGCATGCCGCCCAGGGCCTTGAGGGTTTGAATCACAGGGAAAGTCTCCTTGGGGTGTTGTCGGTATTCAAATCACAGATTGTCGTGTGTTTGTGCCGCGCTACGGGCCGCGGCGGGACTCCGCTTTTCGCTGTGAAGTTGGCAGGGCTCCCTCAGTGCAGCAGGCCGTAAAACATGCGCAGCGAGGTGAGCGCGAGAAAGGCGGCGAACACCTGCCGCAGGCGGCGCGCGTCGATGGCATGGGCGAGCTTCGCACCCCAGCCGGTGGTGGCCATGGTGGCGGGAACGATCATGGCCATGCCCAGCAGGTTCACATAGCCCAGGCTCGCGGGCGGTCGGTTGGCCACACCCAGGCCGTTGATCAAAAACGCCAGCGCGCCAGGGAAGCTGATCACCATGCCCAGCATGGCGCCCGTTCCCACAGCGGTGTGCATAGGCACGCGCAAAGCGTTGAGGATGGGCACGCTCAGGGTGCCGCCCCCGATGCCCATGAGCGTCGAGATGCCACCAATACCACCCCCCAGCAACGAGGTGCCTACCGGGCCCGGCAGGCCATCGGCAAGTGCAAAGCCCTCGCGCTTGAATGCCATGTTCAACGCCACCACCAGCGCCACCGTGGCGAACACCGCGGTGAGCACCGAACCGCTGAGGTAGCGACTGGCGATCGAACCGGCCAGCACACCCACGATCACCGAGGGCATGAGCCGCTTGATGAGCGCCAGGTCCAGGCTGCCGCGTTTGCGGTGCGCACGACTGGACATGATGGAGGTGGGGATGATGGTGGCCAGCGAGGTGCCCACCGTCACGTGCATGCGCACCGATTCATCGATGCCCAGCAGCGTGAACAGGTGGTAGAGCACCGGGACGATGACAATGCCGCCGCCCACGCCGAGCAGGCCCGCCAGGATGCCGGCGATCACACCCGTGGCCAGCAGGGCGAGCGCCAGGCCCAGCAGCCAGAGGCCACTGTGTTGGTTGAGGAGGTCCATGGGTGCCGCCGATCACCAGCCGATGGCCTTGGGCAGCCACAGCGCGATCTGCGGGTACAGGAACAGCAGCACCAGCGCACACAGCTGCAGGCCGATGAAGGGCACCACCCCTCGGTAAATGTCCTTGATGTTCACCCCGGGCGGCGCCACGCCCTTCAGGTAGAACAGCGCCCAGCCGAACGGCGGCGTGAGAAAGCTCGACTGCAGGTTCATGGTGATCAGCATCGCCAGCCAGACCGGGTCCACGCCCATGTTGATCAGGATCGGCAGAAACAACGGCACCGCGATGTAGCTGATCTCGATCCACTCGATGAAGAATCCGAGCACAAAGATGATCATCATCATGAACCAGACAGCCGTGTTGACGCCGCCTGGCAGGGCATCGAACACGTGAGCAATCAGCTCTTCGCCCTGTAGACCTCGGAACGACAGTGCAAACACCTGCGCCAGCATCAGGATGAACATCATGATGGCGGTGATCTTGCTGGTGTCGAGCGCCACCGCCTTCAGCGTGGCCCAGCTGAAGCGACCTGAGAGCACCGTGATCAGCACCGCACCCACCGCCCCCATGCTGGCTGCTTCGGTCGGGGCTGCGACGCCACCGACGATGGAGCCCAGCACCGCCACCACCAGCATGACCGGGGGCACCAACACCTTGAAGAAGCGCAGCCACAGATCCCGGCGAGAAACCGCGTCTCGCTCGGCAATCGGAATGGGCGGCATGCTGGCAGGACGCAACCACCCCATCACCAGCAGGTAGACGATGTACACGCCAGCGAGCAACATGCCCGGACCCACCGCAGCGGCGAACAGCGTGCCGACAGATAGCTGCATGATGTCCGACAGCAGGATCAGGATCAGGCTCGGCGGAATGATCTGACCCAGGGTGCCTGAGGCACAGATCACGCCGCAGGCCACGCTCTTGTCGTAGCCACGGCGGAGCAGCGTGGGCAGGGTCAGCAGGCCCAGCGTGATGATGGTGGCACCCACGATGCCGGTGGTGGCGCCCATCAGCACGCCAAACAGCACAATGCCCACCGCCATGCCGCCCTTCACGCCTCCAGCGATGTGTCCCATCACGTCGAGCAGGTCGTCGGCCAGACGCGATTTTTCCAGCATCACACCCATGAAGACAAACAGAGGAATGGCCATCCATTGGTAGCCGCTGACGATGCCGTACAGCCGAGCAGGCAGCAGGTTGAAGAGCAGATCGCCGAAACCAAGGTAGCCGAACACGAAGCCGACGGTGGCGATGCTGACCGCTACCGGAATGCCGATCATCAGCATGATGAAGAAGCCGCCCAGCATCATCAAGGCGTAGGTCTGCATTTCAAACACGGGCAGACTCCTGCGCCAGCAGCGGAGTGCTCAGCAAGCGCACCAGGTGCGCCAGCTGCTGCAGTACCAGCAGCCCGTAACCCAGCGGAATCAGGGCCTTCACCGCCCAGCGGTAGGGAATCCCGCCTGGGTCGGGTGAGCCCTCCATGATGGAGCGCGACTGTTCGACGTAACCCAGTGAGAGGTGGATGAAGGCCAGCGCCAGCGCGATCAGAAGCAGCGCCGAGACCACATCCACCCCCCGCTTGACGCGCGGCGAGTAGCGCGCATAGAAGATGTCCACGCGGACGTTGTCGCCGCGCTGCAGCGCATAGCTCATACCCAGCAAGATGAGGGCGGCCAGAAGGTGCCACTCCAGTTCCTGCGCCCACACCGAGCCGAAGCTGAAAGCGTAACGCAGCAACACGTTCGTGGCGACCAGACCGATCATGACCAGCGCGATCCACGCTGTGAGCGTACCGATGCGGTCGATGAAACCCTCGATGAGGCCAGCGAGTGGCCGCAATACCTTGAGCATGAACTGTTCCCCGATCAGCCGCGAACTTTGAGGTGGTAGGCCTCTTCGCTGACTTCGGTCCAGCGGTCATACTTGGACTTGAAGGCAAAGTAGGAGTCGTGCACCTTCTTGGTCAGCGGATCCTTGATGGCCTCGGTCAGCACCTTGTTGGTCTCGGTTTTGAGCGCCTTGATGACGTCGTCAGGCAGCGGACGTGCGATCACACCCTGGTTCTTGACGAGGTCGTCCATGGCTTCCGAGTTGGCCTTCTGGCACCAGGCCTCGCTGATCACGTTGCAGGCCGCACTCGCGTTGCTCACGATGGCCTTCAGATCGGCGGGCAGCTTGTCCCAGGCGGCCTTGTTGATCAGCAATTCAGACACGGTGGACGCTTCGTGCCAGCCGGTGGTGTAGTAGTACTTGGCGGCTTTCTGCAGGCCCAGGCGACGGTCCTGGAACGGGCCCACGAACTCGGCCGCGTCGATCACACCGCGCTCCAGCGCCGGGAAGATCTCGCCGCCCGGCAGCACCTTCACGTCCACGCCCAGGTTGGCGTAGACCTTGCCGGCCAGACCTGGAATACGCATCTTCAGGCCCTTGAGGTCGGCCACGGTCTTGATCTCTTTCTTGAACCAGCCGGTCATCTGCACGCCGGTGTTGCCGCACGGCATGGCCACCATGCCGAACGGCGCGTAAACCTCGTTCCACAGGTCAATGCCGCCGCCGTCGTAGAACCAACCGTTCATGCCCTGGAAATTCATGCCGAAGGGCACCGCGGTGAAGTACTGGGCCGCAGCGGTCTTGCCGGTCCAGAAATAGGCGTTGGCATGGTTCATTTCCACCGTGCCGGCGCGCACGGCGTCGAAACCTTCGAAAGCCGGGATCAGTTCGCCGGCGCCGAACACCTGGATGTTCAGGCGGCCGTCCGACATCTCGCGAATCCGTTTGGCCAGGTCGGTCGCGCTCCCCGGGCCGTCCATGTAGAAAGGGGAGCCTTTGCCGTAGGCGCTGGTCATCTTCCAGTTGAACCGGGCCGACTGGGCGTTGGCAACCATGGGAGCGGCGAGCACGCTGCCTGCGACAGCGGCACGGGAAAGGAATTGGCGTCGAACGAGGGACATGGTGAGACTCCTGCGGTGGGTGGAAAAAGGGTGATGCCGTTTGTACGGACGTACCCGACCCTTTGCGCAAGCCCTGTGCCAGCCAGAAAAAATCGTCTAAATGCTTGATTTAATTGGTTTAGTTTCGATTTTCTCTTCGTCTCGCTCGCACCAAAATTCACACCAGTCTGCCTTTGTGGCGGCACTCGCTTTGACCGAATGTTCAGCTCAGCAGCCGACCGTGATCGTTTGTCAACTGTGAGATGCCGTTTGGATGGCATCGGCCATCTCGATCGTCGATGTGGCGCGGTACCCGTGACGAATGTTCAGCCTGCACCCGCCCGGTGCGCGTGCACCACGCTGGACTCGCGGCTCAGAGCCGCGCGCCGCCGCGCCGGTGCTTGACGCGGGTGAGCAGGGTCTTGCAGTCCACCGACAGGATCTCGGGCCGGTTGAACAGGTGGCGGTGCACGAAGGCCTCGAAGTCCTGAACACCTTCGGTCAGCGCGTGCACGTGCAGGCTCTTGAGGTCGCTCATGATGTAGAGGCTGACCACCTCTTTGCAGTCGGCCAGCTCCTGCGCCACTGCCTCCAGTGCCACCGGCGCCACCTGGATATCGAGAAAGGTCGACAGCACCTTGCCCAGCTTCTCCGGGTTGATCACGGCACCGAACAGCTCGATCACGCCGCTGGCCTGCAGTGCCTGCACCCGGGCCCTGGCGTGCGCGCGGGAAATTCCGAGCTGGCGTGCGATATCGGCGAAAGAGGCGCGACCGTCTTTGACGAGGATGCTGAGCAGGGCGCTGTCGAGCTTGCTCAGGCTGGGTTCCGGCAGCGACGGCGAAGGGGTGGAGACCAGTGCGTTGGACGTCATGCTCGATTGCAAGCACATCCTGCGCCAGACCCGGCCGGGCGCACTGGCCAAAAAAACGGCGCCCCGAAGGGCGCCGTCAGTCTCCTCGACTCCTCGTTGTCAGATCAGGCGGCGGCTTTCACCTTGAGGCGCCAGGCGTGCAGCAGCGGCTCGGTGTAGCCGCTGGGCTGCTCCTTGCCCTTGAACACCAGGTCCAGGGCAGCCTGGTAGGCCATGCTCTTCTTGAAGTTGCCGGCCATGGGTTTGTAGAACGGGTCGCCCGCGTTCTGGCTGTCGACCACGGCGGCCATGCGCTCGAAGGTCTTCTTCACCTGGGCTTCGGTCACGATGCCTTGGTGAAGCCAGTTGGCTATGTGCTGGCTGGAGATTCGCAGCGTGGCGCGGTCTTCCATCAGGCCCACGTTGTGGATGTCGGGCACCTTGGAGCAGCCCACGCCCTGGTCGACCCAGCGCACCACGTAGCCCAGAATGCCTTGCGCGTTGTTGTCCAGCTCCTGCTGCTTTTCTTCGAAGCTCCAGTTGGGGTTGCTGGAGACGGGCACGGTGAGCAGGCCGGTCAGCAGGTTGTCGCGCTCCTGGGTGGCGTCGATCTTCTCCAGACCCTTCTGCACGTCGGACACCAGCACCTGGTGGTAGTGGAGTGCGTGCAGTGTGGCGCCGGTGGGGCTGGGCACCCAGGCGGTGTTCGCGCCTGCCTTGGGGTGGGCGATCTTTTGCTCCAGCATGGCCTTCATCAGGTCGGGCATGGCCCACATGCCTTTGCCGATCTGAGCCTTGCCACGCAGGCCACAAGACAGGCCGACCAGCACGTTGTTGCGCTCGTAGGCCTGGATCCAGGCGCTGGTCTTCATGTCGCCTTTGCGGACCATGGGGCCGGCCATCATGGCGCTGTGCATCTCGTCACCAGTGCGGTCGAGGAAGCCGGTGTTGATGAAGGCCACGCGGCTGGCGGCCGCGGCGATGCAGGCCTTGAGGTTCACGCTGGTGCGGCGCTCTTCGTCCATGATGCCGAGCTTGACGGTGCTCTCCGGCAGGCCGAGCACCTGCTCGACGCGGCCGAACAGCTCGGCGGCAAACGCCACCTCGCGCGGGCCGTGCATCTTGGGCTTGACGATGTAGACCGAGCCTTTGCGCGAGTTGCGGATGGCGTCCTTCTTGGTGCGCTTGAGATCGTGCAGGGCGATGGTGGTGGTGACCATCGCGTCCAGGATGCCTTCGGGGATTTCCTTGCCCTCGGCACCCCAGAGAATGGCGGGGTTGGTCATGAGGTGACCGACGTTGCGCAGGAACATGAGTGAGCGGCCGTGCAGGCGCACGGGTTTGCCGTTCGGTGCGGTGTATTCGCGGTCCGCGTTGAGGCCGCGTGTCATCGTCTGGCCACCCTTTTGGAACGACTCCACCAGCGTGCCCTGCAGAATGCCGAGCCAGTTGCGGTAGGCCAGCACCTTGTCTTCGGCATCCACAGCGGCGACCGAGTCTTCCAGGTCGAGGATGGTGGACAGTGCGGCTTCCACCACCAGATCGCTCACGCCAGCGGCGTCGCCCTTGCCAATCGGCGTGGCGCGGTTGATCTGGATCTCCAGGTGCAGGCCGTTGTGTTTGAGCAGCACGGCGCTGGGCGCCTTGGCTTCACCCTGATAACCCACGAGCTGCGCCTTGTCGGCCAGCTTGCTGGTGCCGCCTTCGGCGAGGCCGACCACGAGTTCGCCATCCTTGTTGATCCTGTAGGCGGTGGAGCCGACATGCGAACCCTTCTTCAGCGGGGCGCAGCGGTCCAGCACGTGGCGCGCGTATTCGATGACCTTGGCGCCTCGCTTGGGGTTGTAGCCGCCCTTCTTGCCTGGGCCCACTTTGCCGCAGCCTTTGTCTTCGCTGATCACGTCGGTGCCGTACAGCGCGTCGTACAGGCTGCCCCAGCGCGCGTTGGCGGCGTTGAGCGCGTAGCGGGCGTTGAGGATCGGCACCACCAGCTGCGGGCCGGCCTGCACCGCCAGCTCGTCGTCCACGTTTTTCGTAGTCGCCTTGACCTTCTTCGGTTCAGGTACCAGGTAGCCGATGGTCTCCAGAAACTTGCGGTAACCCAGCATGTCGCGCACCGGGCCGGGGTTGGCGCTGTGCCAGGTGTCCAGCTCGGTTTGCAGGCGGTCGCGCTCGGCCAGCAGGGCCGCGTTCTTGGGTGCCAGGTCGCTCACGATGGCATCGAAGCCCTTCCAGAAGGCGTCGGTGGACACGCCGGTGCCGGGCAGCACCTGGGCGTTGACGAACTCAAACAGTTCGGTGGCGACTTGCAGGCCGTGGATCTGGGTGCGGGGTGTTGTGCGGGTGGTCATGCGTTGCTCCATCGAGGCGGGAAAAAAAACAGGAAGGCGAGGGTGAAAAGGTCAGTCGAGGTAGGCAAGCACGTCGCGCAGGCTGCTGCCGATGCGGTGTGGCGCGGTGCCCAGCTCCTCAAAAGGCGCGTTCTGGCGGTTGACCCAGAGTGTCTGGTAGCCGTACCAGGTGGCGGCCAGGGCGTCCCAGCTGTTGGAGCTGACGAACAGTGTCTCCGCCGCTGGCACACCGGTAGCCGCCGGGCCCAGGGCGTAGGCCTCGGGCGCGGTCTTGAACAGGCGCACCGGGTGCACGCTGATCACATGGTCGAGCAGCTCTTCCAGCCCCGCGCTGCGCACCGAAATGCCCAGCATCTCGGGGTCGCCGTTGGACAGGATGCCGGTGGCTAGGCCGCGCTCGCGCAGCGCCGTGAGCACGGCGCGCGTTTCCGGAAAACCGGAGAGATGGCGGTACTGGCCCATGAGCGCGCGGTGGTGGTCTTCAAAGCCGCCGGTCGCCCACTCGGTGCGCGCGGCGGGCGCCACCACCTTGATGGCGTAGCGCAAGGCGGCCTCGGTCAGCGTCCAGAACGGCTGGTAGTGCGCGCCGTGGTTGCTGGTGGTGATGAGGCGCGTGTACTCGATCTGCTTGTCGCGCCAGAGCAGGGCCAGCCGCTGTCCCTGGCCGGGAAACAGCTGCTCGGCGAGCATGGCAATGCTGTACACGTCGAACAGCGTGCCATAGGCATCGAACAAGACCGCGCGGGGCTTTTTCATGATGCTGACTTTATTCCAACCTTTGCTCGCCATTAAAAACAGCAACTACCTTGGACCTGTGACTTTTTTGAATGCAGTCGGCCGCCGGGGTCGCGCGGTACCATGCGGCCATGCTGCCAAATCCCGCCCCGGACGTGCTCATCAGCGAGGTCGGCCCGCGCGACGGGCTGCAATCGGTGTCGACCACCATGGCCACCGCCGACAAGTGCCGCTGGATCGATGCGCTGGTGGCCGCCGGCTTGCGCGAGATCGAGGTGGCGTCGTTCGTGCCGGCGCGCCTGCTGCCGCAGATGGCCGACGCCGCCGAGGTGGTGCGCCACGCTCTGACCCTTGCTGCGCAGCGCCCGGGCCTGACGATCATGGCGCTGGTGCCCAACGCCCGCGGTGCCGAGGCAGCGTTCAGCGCCGGGGTACACAAGATCACCGTGCCGTTCTCGGCCAGCGAAGCGCATTCGCTGGCCAACGTGCGCAAGACGCGCGCGCAGATGCTGGACGAGTTGCGAAACGTGGCTGCGCTGCGGCGCGACACCGCACCGGGGACTGCGCTGGAGGTGGGCCTGTCCACCGCCTTCGGCTGTACCCTGCAAGGCCCGGTGAGCGAAGACGACGTGATCCGCCTGGCGCTGGACTGCGTGGCCGCGGGGGTGGACGAGGTGGGTTTGTCCGATACCACCGGCATGGCCAACCCGTCCCAGGTGCGCCGTTTGTTCACCCGCCTGCGCTCGGAGCTTGGTGACCGTGCCGGGGCCGCTCACCTGCACAACACCCGGGGCCTGGGCCTGGCCAACTGCCTCGCGGCCTATGAGGCAGGCGTGCGCAGCTTCGACAGCTCGCTGGCCGGCCTGGGCGGTTGCCCCTACGCGCCTGGCGCCAGCGGCAACGTGGTCACCGAGGACCTGGTCTTCATGTTCGAGGCCATGGGCGTGCGCACCGGCGTCGATATGGAACGCCTGCTGGCCGCACGCGCGCCGCTGCAGGCAGGACTGCCCAGGGAGCCCCTGCACGGCATGACGCCGTTGGCGGGTCTGCCCAAGGGATGGTCGCCTTCCACGAACACCGAAATACCCGTGAGCCCATGACCACCTCAGCACCGAATCCCTTGCCCTACGCCGGCATCCGCGTCGTCGAATTCACCCACATGGTCATGGGCCCGACCTGTGGCATGGTGCTGGGCGACCTGGGTGCCGAGGTGATCAAGGTCGAGCCGCTGAAAGGCGACAACACGCGCCGCCTGCTCGGCTCGGGCGCCGGCTTCTTCCCGCTGTTCAACCGCAACAAGAAGAGCCTGGCGCTGGACCTGCACACGCCCGAGGGCAAGGAGGCGGTGCTCAAGCTCATCGCCACCGCCGACGTGGTGAGCGAAAACTTCAAGACCGAGACCATGCAGAAGCTTGGACTCGATTACGAGAGCCTGAAAAAGCTGAACCCGCGCCTGATCTACGTCAGCCACAAAGGCTTTCTGCCGGGCCCGTACGACCACCGCACTGCGCTGGACGAGGTGGTGCAGATGATGGGTGGCCTGGCCTACATGACCGGGCGCCCCGGCGACCCGCTGCGCGCGGGCAGCAGCGTGAACGACATCATGGGCGGCCTCTTCGGCGCCATCGGCGTGATGGCGGCGCTGAAAGCGCGCGAAACCACGGGCCTGGGCCAGAAGGTGGAGAGCGCGCTGTTCGAAAACAACGTGTTCCTCGTCGCGCAGCACATGATGCAGTTCGCCGTGACTGGCCAGCCCGCCGCGCCCATGCCTGAGCGCATCTCGTCCTGGGGCATTTACGACGTGTTCAGCGTGAAGGACGGCGAGCAGATCTTTCTGGCTGTGGTGAGCGACACCCAGTGGGACATCTTCTGCAAGGCCTTCGGCTTCGACGATCTCAAGGCCGACCCGCGCCTGCCCAGCAACAACCACCGCGTGCGCGAGCGTGCCTGGCTGGTGCCCGAGCTGCGCCAGCGCCTGGCCGGCCGCAGCGCCGCCGAACTGGCCGAGGTGTTCGAGCGCGAAGGCCTGCCGTTTGCGCCCATCACCCGCCCGCACGACCTGCTGGAAGACCCCCACCTCAACGCCACCGGCGGTCTGGCGCCCATCACCCTACCCGACGGCGAGCGCGCCGGCCAGACCGCGCCCACCGTGCTGTTCCCGCTCACCCTCGACGGCCAGCGCCCCGGCGTGCGCCTGAGCCCTCCACGGCTGGGTGAGCACAACGCGGAGCTGCTGGGGGCACTTGGTTACAGCGAGGCGCAGGTTGCGCAGCTGAGCGGGCCAGGCTGATCCGACGACTCCGAAGGCGAAGGGCGGGTTACCGAGGGCTGGCATACCTCTTGCGTCCCTCATAGACTCTTGTTTGTATTCACCGATCCTCGACTCCTGAAGGAACTCGCCATGGCAAGCCGCCGCCGCATGCTCGCCCAGTCCCTCGCTTGCCTGGCCCTGCCGGTCATTTCCGCGCCCGCCCTGTCTCAAACCTGGCCCAGCCAGCCGATTCGCCTGGTGGTCACTTTCCCGCCGGGAGGCTCCAGTGACCTGGTGGCTCGCCTGATCGGTCCATTGCTGGGAGAGGCGCTGGGCCAGCCGGTGGTGGTGGAGAACCGACCTGGAGCGGGTTCCACGATCGGGGCAGGCCACGTGGCCGCCGCCGCGCCCGATGGCTACACGCTCTTGATGTCCAACTCGTCCCCCATGTCGATTTCGCCCACCCTGATGCAAAAGCCGACCTACGACCCGATTGCCAGCTTTGAGCACCTGGCCTATGTGGGCGACGTGCCCACGGTCCTGGTCGTGCACCCTTCGCTGCCAGTGAAAGACTTCGCAAGCTTTTTGGCCTGGGCCAAGGCGCAGCCCGATCCTGTGCCGTTCGGCAGTGGTGGCGCGGCATCGGTGGGGCACATCGTCGGCGAAATCCTGGCGCAGAAAAGTGGACTGAGGTTGCAGCACATCCCGTACAAAGGCGCTGGCCCCATGCGCTCGGACCTGCTCGGTGGTCAGATCAAAGTCGCCATCGATGCCTTGCCGCAAAACCTGCAGTTCCTCAAGACCGGTCAGCTCAAGCTGCTCGCGGTGACGTCATCCAAACGGGTCGCGCTGGCACCCGAACTGCCCACCGTGGTGGAGCTGGGGCTGCCTGAGCTGGTGGCTGAAAACTTCGTCGGAGTGTCCGCGCCTGCGGGCTTACCTGCGCCGGTGGCGAAGAGGCTGGTCGAGGCGCTCGGTGGCATTCTGGCGAAGCCCGATGTGCAGGCCAAGCTTCAGGCCATGGGCTTCGAGCTGGAAAGCAAATCGCCTGTCGGGTTTGCCGACTTCATCAAGCGGCAAGGCGAACAGTGGGCGCCGGTGGTCAAGCGCTCGGGAGCGACCCTGTGAAGGCTGCACAGATTGCAGTGGTGCTGTTCGGCCCAGAGGGGAAAGGCAGTTTCAATGAGTCTGGACTGGCGGGTGCCGAGCGTGCGCGTGCGCTGGGTCATGAGGTGGCCGTGCATTGGGTGGAGCCGGTGTCGACTGATGAGCGGGCCCGGGCCCTGCGTGCGATCTGCGCAACCAGCAGCCCGGATCTGCTCGTCGCCCACGGAGGGCAGGGCGATCTGCCAGTGGCTGCGGTGCATGGCGAGTTTCCAGGCACGCAGTTCGCGATCACCCAGGGAGGCTTCACCGGTTTCAACACAGCGAGCGTGGAAGTGCTGCAAGAGCAGTCGGCGTTTCTGGCGGGCGTGCTGGCCGGTCTTGCGACCACCAGCGGTGTCGTCGGCCACTTGTCTGGCGAGAAGGTGCGACCCGGGCTCAAGGGTCGGGCGGCGTTTGCCCACGGTCTGCGTGCGAGTGGCCGACCGTGCCGGTTCCTCACCCTGTTCTGTGGTGGGCAGCACGACCCTGAGCTGGCCTACCGTGCGGCCAGCGCCCTGCAGCGTGCCGGTGCCGACCTGGTCTTCGCCATGATCGACGGTGGCCGAGCGGGCGTGAGCCAGGCTTGTCGCGAGGGGCCCATGAAACAGATCGGCAACGTGCTGGATTGGGTGGCGCGCGATCCCGAGGTGTTTGTGGCCTCCGCTGTCGCCGATTCCGGGCGCTGCGTCACCTCGGCGATTGACGACTTTGTCCATGGCCGACTGACACCCGGCAGTCACCGCGCAGTCGGGCTCGAGTCGCCCGACGCGGTGCGGCTCGTGATGGCGCCCAGCTGGGAGACCCGGTTTGGCTCAGAAATCGAGTCCTTCCGCAACCGTCTGCTGAAGGGGGACCTGTCGCTGCAGACCGAGTACGACGGCGAGGAGTTCGACTGGCAGGACGCGCAGATTGGCGCAAGCTGATGTCTGCCATTTCGGTACCTGCGCGCCGCAGATGCTCTCGACCAGTGGCTCTTGCGGGTTAACCAGCCGAGCTGCCGTTCCATGATTGGGCTTTGATGGCAGCCGCCGCTGCCGAGGGGGATCAAGTCCTGCTGGAGACCCAGCACCGCGATGCCCGGTCCCTGGCGGCGTTGCAGGCCGCCATCGGCCCGTTGAGGGATCAGCAGGGTCATGGATTGTCTGGGAACCAGCCAGCCGACCATCGCCGGGGGCCACTGAATCGGTTTCAGTGAAGAATGCGTAGGTTTTGCGATTGATTGCACCTATTTTCTAGGGTAATCTGCCTTGAAATGGACAAACTCAAGCAGTTCGAAACCCTGGTCTCGGTGGCCGCGCGCGGCAGCCTGACCGCAGCGGCCAGGGCCGAAGGTGTGGCGCCGGCCATCATCGGGCGCCGGCTTGATGCCCTGGAAGCGCGCCTGGGCGTCAAGCTCATGGTGCGCACCACGCGGCGCATCACCCTGACCCATGAAGGCAGCGCCTTCCTTGAGGACTGCCAGCGCCTGCTGACCGATCTGGCCAACGCCGAGGCCAGCGTGAGCGCGGGCGGGGTGAAGGCCAGCGGCCACCTGCGCATCACCGCGCCGGCCGGCTTCGGTCGCCGCCACGTGGCGCCGCTGGTGCCGCGCTTTCGCGAGCTGCACCCCGAGGTGACGATTTCGCTCAATTTGAGCGACCGCGTGGTCGACGTGCCCGGCGAGGCTTACGACTGCGCGGTGCGCGTGGGCGACTTGCCCGATTCGTCGCTGGTCAGTGTGCGTCTGGCCGACAACCGCCGCCTTTGCGTGGCCACACCCACCTATTTGCAGCAACACGGCCGACCCTTGACCCCAGCCGATCTGGTGCGCTTCGACTGTCTCACGCTCAGCAGCGACGCGTCACAGACGCGCGGCTGGGCGTTTGCGATCAGGAATGAAGAAGGCGGCAGCCAGGAGGTGATCCACCTCAAGCCTGGCGGCCCGCTGGACTGCAGCGACGGCCAAGTCTTGCATGAGTGGTGCCTGGCTGGTGTCGGCATCGCTTGGCGCAGCACCTGGGAGGTCGAAAACGACATCGCCGCGGGCCGACTCGAAACCGTGCTCGACGACTTCGCCGCTCCGCCCAACGGCATCTACGCCTTGTTTCCGCAACGCAAACACCTGGCCTTGCGGGTGCGCCTGTGGATCGACTTTCTGAAGCACCACTACGGGCAGGCGGACTTCTGGACGGGGGCGCAGCGTTGATGGAAGTCGGACCCAGGCTGGAACGGCGAGCCGTCCACTCAGGATCAGACACTTTGTTGCACCACCGCAGACCTGAATTGCGCATGCTCAGGCGGTTGACTGCTCCACGCTTCTTTCTTCGGGATCTCTCATGATTGCTCGACCCATCTCCATCAGCGTGTTCAGACGTGAGTTTTTGCGAATGTCTGCCGGCCTGGGTGTTGCCGGATTCATCGCCGGCTGCTCATTCCCTTCCCCTTCCTCTATCGGCCGCGCTCCAGACTCCCCTGCTTCGCGTGAGTATCGAAGGGCGGTCGCCAGCCACCTCTACGCCCGGAACCGCGATCGCATCTACAGAGGGGTGATGCAGCCCAACCTGTATGCGATCGGTGTGTTGCAGGTCGACATCGACCGACGCGGCGAGATCGGGCGCATGAACTGGTTGCGTGCGCCCAGCCATGCGCCTGAGGTGGTGGTGGAGATCGAGCGAATCGTGCGCGCCGCTGCGCCTTACCCGACGCCCCCGCGCACGGTCACCTACACCGACACCTGGCTTTGGGACAAGAGCGGGCGCTTTCAGCTCGACACGCTGACCGAGGGTCAGCTGTAGCGCGACGGTCGGTGCAGCGTCCACCCAGCCTGTGTGATCATGGCGGCTTGTCCACACACCGGAGAAGTGCCATGGCGGCTTACGTGATTGCAGACGTGGAAGTGATCGACAGCGAAGGCTACGAGGGGTACCGGCAGCAGGTGCCGGCGACGATCGCCGCCCACGGCGGCCGTTACCTCGCGCGCGGCGGGGAGACCGAAGTGCTCGAAGGCAGCTGGTCGCCCAAGCGCTGCGTGATCCTGGAGTTTCCCGACATGGCGCGCTTTCGAGCCTGGTGGACCTCACCCGAGTACGCGCCGCTGCGGGCGATCCGCGAGCGCACCACCCGTTCGCATCTGGTCGTCACCCAGGGCCTCTAACCACTGCGGCTTGTCGCAGCTGGTCCGGCGCAACGAGGCGTCAGAACAGGCTTTTCAACAGAAAAGCGGCCGTGCCCCACATCATGAGTGCCACGGCGCCATCGAGTGCGCGCCAGAGATGCAGCGAGTTGAGGCGGCGGCCGAGCCAGAACGCGGCCAGGCCGAGGGCGGCAAACCACACCACCGAGCCGGTGGCGGCGCCCATGCCGAAGACGTTGGCGCTGGCGCCATAAGCCAGTGAGGCGGTGCCGATGAGCACTGCGGTATCGAGCCAGGCGTGTGGGTTGAGCCAGGAAAAGGCGAGCGCAGCCAGCACCGCCTGGCGCCGGCTGGTGGTCGGCGGGCTGGTGGCTTCAGCTGTTGCGGGGTCGAGATTGAGCACCTGCGGGTGCAGGAAACGGTGAAAGGCTTTCCAGCCATAGACGGTGAGGAAAAGCGCCCCAGCGCCCACCAGTGCCCCCATCAGCTTGTCCGACAGGCCGCCGAGCTGCGACAGGCCCAGCACGCCGATACCGATGAGCACCATGTCGGACAGCATGCACACCACCACCGTGAGCCCCACATGCTGCCGTTGCAGGCCCATGCGCAGCACGTGCGCGTTCTGGGGACCGATGGCCATGATGAGCGACATGCTCAGCACCATGCCGGCGGTGAAGGTGGGGAAAGATGCGAGGGCGAATGACATGGCGGATACCGGTTCGGGAGGCGAGCGTTCGGGCGCTGAGCGGGTCGGGTTGGCCTCAGCAGATGACGCAGTGTGCCCGCTTTCTGCACTAAGTTAAATCAGGTTAATTTAAAATTCATTTGATTCAATAGAAATTAACCAAACCGCAGAACCCACCATGCTCGACGCCCGCCAGCTCGATGCCTTGGCCGCCGTGATCGAACACGGCGGCTTCGGCCCGGCCGCCAAGGCCTTGTCGCTCACGCTGGCGGCGGTGTCGCTGCGCATCAAAGCGCTTGAAGACCAGATGGGCCAGCGCCTGCTGGTGCGTGGCAAGACGGTGCGCGCCACCGCGGCCGGTCAGGCGCTGCTGGCCCATGTGAAGCAGGTGCGCATGATGGAGGCCGATGTGCTCAGCGGTCTGCAAGGCGGTGGGGCGCCGGGCGCAGGGGCGCGCTGGCAGTCGCTCAGTGTGGCGATCAACGCCGATTCGGTGGCGAGCTGGTTTCTGCCCGGCGTGGCGCCGGTGCTGCATCGGCATCGGTTGTTGCTGGACATCGTGATCGACGACCAGGACCACACCCACGATGCGCTCAAGAGCGGCGAGGTGATGGGCTGCGTGACCACGCTGGCCCAGCCCATGCGCGGTTGCGTGGCCGAACCGCTGGGCGTGATGCGCTACCGCTGTGTGGCGGCGCCCGCCGTGGTTCAGCGCTGCCGCACGCCGGCGGGCGCGGTATCGCCACACAAGTTGCTGGCCCAGCCCGCCATCATCTTCAACCGCAAAGACGCACTGCAAGACGATTTCCTGGAGCAACACTTCGGCCTGCGCCAGCCGCGCTATCCGCGCCATTTCGCGCCCGCAGTGGATGCTTTTGAAGTGGCCATTGCGCAGGGCATGGGTTGGGGTATGGTGCCCGAGCAGACGCTGGCACACCGCCAAGACCTTGTCGAGCTGCTGCCGGGCGCCACGGTGGATGTGGTGCTCTACTGGCAACACTGGGCGCGCGAGTCGCCTTCGGCTCAGCGGTTGACGGCGGCGGTCAAGGCGGCGGCACTGGCGCATCTGGCGCCGATGGCGGTGGCTCAACGCTGAGGGACGCTCAGGCTTCTGCCGCTGGCCTATGCTTGGCCTGGCTCACCAGGCCAGGTAGGCGTAGCCTTTCTCCTGGAGTTCCATCACCGCCGCCGCACCCACTTCCTCAACCTGGGCGAAGTCCAGCATGTCGGCCTGGGTCCAGCCCACGGTGTGCATGGTGTTGCCGCAGGCAATGAAGCGCACGCCGTAAGCCTCGGCCATGCTGCGGGCGCGCTGCTGGTGCAGCTCGGGTACGGGGCGCTGGGGTTTTTTGGCCAGCAGGTGGATGCCTGGGCCCCACACCACCACGGCGATCGCGACGTCGTCCACATATTTTTTCAGCATGGCGCTGATCGAGTTGAAGATGGCTTCCTGGTACTCGGGCTCGTGGCGGTTGAGCTGGTAGACGATCTTGTGCGGCGCTTCGTCGCCAGGCAGGGGCGCTGGCTGAGTGGCGGACTGGCTGACGCCGGACGCAGCGGCCGTGCCAGCGCCCAGCGCGAGCAAGCGACCGAGCCAGCGGCGGCGGTTGGGGGGTGAGGTGCTGGTCATGCACCGAACGGTATCCGATGCGGGCGCTGCGCACCAGCGCCAGGTCAATCTTCCCCAGAACCTAAAATCAGTCCCCTATGCTCAAGATCAAACAAGACCTGCTGGCCGGCCTGGCCACGGCGCTGGACGTGCTGTCCCCGGGGGCCGGTGCCAAGGCGGCGTTCGAGTCGCCCAAGGTGGCGGCCCACGGCGACTTCGCCATCACCGCGGCGATGCAGCTCGCCAAACCGCTCAAGCTCAACCCGCGCCAGCTGGGTGAGCAGCTGCGCGAGGCCTTGCTGGCGCTGCCGGTATTCCAGCAGTGGGTGGCCGACATCGACATCGCCGGGCCCGGCTTCATCAATATCCGCCTCAAGCCCGAGGCCAAGCAGCGGGTGGTGCACGAGGTGCTGGCGGCGGGGCCGTGTTTTGGCGAGGCGCCAGCCAACGGGCAGAGGCTCATGGTGGAGTTTGTGTCGGCCAATCCCACTGGCCCGCTGCATGTGGGTCACGGTCGTCAGGCCGCGCTTGGAGACGCCATCTGCAATCTCTACGCCACCCAGGGCTGGCAGGTGCACCGCGAGTTCTATTACAACGATGCGGGGGTGCAGATCGGCACGCTGGCCACCTCCACCCAGCTGCGCGCCAAGGGCTTCAAGCCGGGCGACGCTGAATGGCCCGAGGCGGCCTACAACGGTGACTACATCCAGGACATCGCCAACGACTACCTGGCAAAGAAGACCGTGCACTCCGACGACCGCGCCTTCACCGCCAGCGGTGACGTGGACGCGCTGGACGACATCCGCCTGTTCGCCGTGGCCTACCTGCGCCACGAGCAGGACCTGGACCTGCAGGCCTTCGCGGTGAAGTTCGACCACTACTACCTAGAGTCCAGCCTGTATACCAGTGGCAAAGTCGATGCCACGGTGCAAAAGCTGCGCGACGCCGGCAAGACCTACGAGCTGGATGGCGCGCTGTGGCTCAAGTCCACCGACTACGGGGACGACAAGGACCGCGTCATGCGCAAGGGCGACGGCAGCTACACCTACTTCGTACCCGACGTGGCGTACCACATCGCCAAATGGGAACGCGGCTTCACCAAGGTCATCAACATCCAGGGCACCGACCACCACGGCACCATCGCTCGCGTGCGCGCCGGCCTGCAGGCGGCCAACGTGGGCATTCCGGCCGGTTACCCCGACTACGTGCTGCACACCATGGTGCGCGTGATGAAGGGCGGAGAGGAAGTGAAGATCAGCAAGCGCGCGGGCAGCTACGTGACGCTGCGCGACTTGATCGAATGGACCAGCAAGGATGCCGTGCGCTTCTTCCTGCTCAGCCGCAAGCCCGATACCGAGTACACCTTCGATGTGGACCTGGCGGTGCAGAAGAACAACGACAACCCGGTGTACTACGTGCAATACGCCCATGCGCGCATCTGCTCGGTGCTCGCGGCCTGGGGTGGTGAGATCGCAGCACTCAAGAACGCCGACCTGACGCCGCTCGACACTCCGGCTGCGCAGGCACTGATGCTGCTGCTGGCGAAATACCCGGCGATGCTGGCCGACGCCGCGCGCGATTTCGCGCCGCACGACGTCACCTTCTACCTGCGCGAGCTGGCCGCGAGCTACCACAGCTACTACGACGCCGAGCGCATCCTGGTCGATGACGAGCACGTCAAAACGGCACGCCTGGCCCTGGTCGCGGCCACCGCACAGGTATTGCACAATGGACTCGCCGTGCTGGGCGTGAGCGCCCCGCTCAAAATGTGAACGGGAATTTTTGATGAAGATGCAGAAGCAAGCACCTCGCGCAGTGCGCGGCGGCACCCTGTTGGGTTTTGTGGTCGGCCTGCTGGTGGGGCTGGGCGCCGCTCTGGGGGTGGCGATCTACGTGACCAAGGTGCCCGTGCCCTTTGTCGACCGCGGCGTGTCGCGCAACCCCGCGCAGGACGCGGCCGAGGCCGAGCGCAACAAGGGCTGGAACCCCAACGCTGTGCTCAACGGCAGGTCGGGCACCGCCACCGTCACCCCCAACGCGCCAGCGACACCCTCAGAGGGTGCGATCAGCGTGCCTTCGCCCGACGGTCTTGCCCTGCCCAAGCCAGGTTCGGCGCCCACCGAATCGGCTGACCCGCTGGGTGACCTCGCCAGGGCCAAGGCCGGTGAGAGTGCCACGGTGGCGCCCGTCGCGCCAGCGCCTGGCCCAGGCGCTGACCCGTTCCTGTATTTTGTGCAGGCGGGCGCTTTCCGCACGGCCGACGATGCCGAGGCGCAGCGTGCCAAGCTCGCCATGCTCGGCATCGAAGCGCTGGTCAGCGAACGCGAGCAGTCCGGGCGCACGGTCTACCGGGTTCGCATAGGCCCGTTCAACCAGAAGGCGCTGGCCGACCTGACGCGCGAGCAGCTCGAGGTCAACGGCATGGAAGCTGCCCTGGTCCGGGTGCAGCGCTGAAGCTCGATCTGTTCACAGCCCTGGCATCCGCCCAGGGAACCTTTGGGGCGAGCCAGCGCCCCAAATATCTCTTTCAAGGAGTCTGATTCCATGCAACGTCGCGATTTTTCCCGTTCCCTGCTGGCCGCTGGTGGGCTCGCCGCCCTGGGCCACGGCACCGCCCACGCGCAACTGGCGGGTCTGAAAGAGGGTACCGACTTCGTGCGCCTGCCCAAGCCGGCACCGGTGGACAGCCCGGCGGGCCAGATCGAGGTGGTCGAGTTTTTTGCCTACACCTGCATCCACTGCTTCAACTTCGAGCCGGTCATGGAGGCCTGGATCAAGAAAAAGCCCGCGGGCGTGGCGATCAAGCGCACGCCCGTGGCGTTCAGCGATGCCTTCGTGCCGATGCAAAAGCTGTACTACGCCCTGGAGGCCATGGGCCAGGTCGAGGCGTTGCACGAAAAGGTATTCCGCGCCATTCATGTTGACAAACAGCGCCTCACCACACCCGAGGCCATCATTCCCTGGGTGGCAGCGCAAGGGGTGGACAAGGCGAAATTCGAAGGCTTCTACAACTCGTTTGCGGTCGCTGGAAAATCCAAGCGTGCGGCGCAGTTGCAGGATGCGTACCAGGTTGAAGGCACGCCGGCCCTGGGTGTGGCGGGCCGCTATTACGTACCAGGTCAGGGCCCGCGCTCCATCGTGGTGGCCGAAGCGCTGATCGCTGAGGTTCGCAAGGGCTGACCTCGCGTTGGACACCGGCTTGGGCCCGCCTAGTGCGGGCCCGCTGCTTGATGGGGCTGACGACCGGACCAAGCCTGCAAAAGTCACGCCAGGGATCGTGGCAGCGGCTCACACGCCGTTACAATGAATGCAAGTTTCGTGCCCTACCTATGATGCCCCTGACCCTTTGTCTCCGATCCTCGCTGGCGCTCGCCGCGCTGCTGCTCGCCAGCGTGGGCGGCATGGGGGCTGCGCTGGCTGAAAAAGCCGACCGCAACCAGCCCATGAATGCAGAGGCGGACGCGCTGCGCTACGACGACGCGCGCCAGACCAGCGTGTTCACGGGCAACGTGGTCATTACCAAGGGCAGCATCGTGATCCGTGGCGCCCGGGTCGAGGTGAAGCAGGACGCGCAAGGCAACCAGTTCGGTACCGTCAACGGCAACCCGGCCTTTTTCCGCCAGAAGCGAGACGGCGTGGACGAGTTCATCGAAGGCACCGCCCAGCGCATCGAATACGACAGCAGGGCCGATACGGTGCGTTTTGTTGGCAACGCCGTGCTGCGTCGCCTCAAAGGCGCTGCGGTCAACGACGAGACCGCGGGCGCGGTGATTGCCTACAACAACGCGACCGACGTATTCACCGTCGACGGCGGCCCAGCCAATCGCACCGCGGCCAACCCCACCGGTCGGGTGCGCGCCATGCTCACGCCGGTGCCCAAGGATGGCGAGGCACCGGCTTCACCGCCCGAGGCACCAGCCCCGCTCAAACCCAGCGGTCAGCTGGGTGAAGGTCGCCCGTGAGGGCGCCCGAATCCGACGCGGAGGTTGCCAGCCCCTACCGCTCTGAGGAGATCAGCCGCCTGGTGGCCAATGGCCTGAAAAAGGCCTATGGCAGCCGGCTGGTGGTCAAGGACGTGTCGCTCGCTGTCGACAAGGGTGAGGTGGTCGGCTTGCTCGGCCCCAACGGCGCGGGCAAAACGACTTCGTTCTACATGCTGGTGGGCCTGCTGCGCTCAGACGCCGGCCAGATCCTGCTCGACGGCCAGGCGATCGAAAAGCTGCCGATTCACCAGCGCGCGCGCCTGGGCCTGGGTTACCTGCCTCAGGAAGCGTCGATCTTTCGCAAACTCACAGTGGCTGAGAACGTGCGTGCGGTGCTGGAGCTGCAAACCGATTCCTCGGGCCGTTCGCTGCCTTCGGCCGAGATCGAGAAGCGGCTAGACCAGTTGCTGGCCGACCTGCATGTGGACCACCTGCGGGATTCGCCGGCGCCTGCTCTCTCGGGTGGTGAGCGCCGCCGCGTGGAGATTGCGCGCGCGCTGGCGACCAACCCGCGCTTCATCCTGCTCGATGAGCCGTTTGCCGGCATCGACCCGATCGCGGTGATCGAGATCCAGCGCATCATCGGTTTCCTCAAATCGCGCGGTATCGGTGTGCTGATCACCGACCACAACGTGCGCGAAACCCTGGGCATCTGCGACCGGGCCTACATCATCAACGAAGGTCATGTGCTCACCAGCGGCACACCGGCCGAGATCGTCGAGAACGCCGACGTGCGCCGGGTTTACCTGGGTGAGCACTTCCGGATGTGAAGAACGTCATGTCGCTCATGTCAGCTTGGCCAGCGGAGGTCACGCCATTCAAGGCACTTGAGGAACCGGCTTTGCCGGGCCTCAGGGTGCTTCCCCCTCATGGGGGGTCGTGCGCAGCGCGGCGGGGGGAGGTCGTATGAAGCAAGGCCTGTCTCTCCGCGTCTCGCAGCACTTGGCGCTCACGCCGCAGTTGCAGCAATCGATCCGCCTCCTGCAGCTCTCCACGCTGGAAATGGCGCAGGAGGTTGAGCAGATGCTGGACGAGAACCCGTTTCTTGAACGCACCGACGAGCAGGCCGATCGAGAGGCCTTTGGTCTGGAGCAGACCGATGCTGTGGTGAGCGCGGGTGAACAGATTGCCGAGGCGTCCGCGCTGCCGCCCGATGCGCCCAGTACCGACCGGATCAGCAGCGCCGAGAGCACCGACAGCGATCACAGTGTGGAGAGCCGGGTCGATGGCGACAGTCCGCTGGAAGAGAGCTGGGACGGTGACGGCTCGGTCGACATGGCGCCCGACGACGGTGAATGGGGTGGCGAAGCGCTGGCGCGCACCAACAACCTCAACAACGCGGGCGACGACGAAACCGCCAGCGCAGCCGAGCTGGCGCGTGCGGCCACCAGTCTGCAAGACCACTTGCACGACCAGGCGCGCTGCCTGCGCCTGAACGACGAAGACCGCGCTGCCCTGTACTTTCTCATCGAGTCGCTCAATGAAGATGGGTACCTTGAGGACCCCCTGAGCGATCTGGCGCAGGCCTGGTTGCGCATGTCGTCGCCCAACGTCGGCGACGCTGGCGAAGATCTGGAGGCACGTGAAGAGCTGGCGCAGCGCCTGGGTGTGGCGTTGCAGCTGCTGCAGCACATGGAGCCCACAGGAGTGGGCGCGCGCGACCTGGGCGAGTGCCTGCGCCTTCAGATCGAGGAACTGCGCAACAGCCCCGAGGCGCGCGCGGCGCTGACCATCTGCGCCCAGCCCCTGGAGCTCATGGCCAAGCGCGACATCAAGCGTCTGTGCAGCCTGTGCGGCGCCGATGACGAAACGGTGCGCGCCGCGCTGGCGCTGATCGCGCGCCTGGAGCCCAAACCCGGCCGCCGCTTCGTCAACGTGGAGCGCAACATCGTCGTGCCTGATGTGCTGGTCACGCGCGCCGGGCGCGGCTTCAAGGTGCAGCTCAACCCGGAGGTGATGCCCCGCTTGCGCGTGCAGGATGTGTACGCCAACGCCATGCGCCAGAACCGTGGCGGCAGGGACAACGGCACCGAGGCCGGTCATGCCGCCATGCAGCAGCGCCTGCAAGAGGCGCGCTGGTTCATCAAGAACATCCAGCAGCGCTTTGACACCATCCTGCGCGTGTCTTCGGCCATCGTCGAGCGCCAGCGCAATTTTTTCATGCACGGCGAGCTGGCCATGCGCCCATTGGTGTTGCGAGAGATTGCCGATGAGCTGGGCCTGCACGAATCCACCATCAGCCGGGTGACCACGGCCAAGTACATGGCCACGCCCTTTGGCACCTTCGAGCTGAAGTATTTTTTTGGCTCCTCGCTTGGCACCGAGACCGGGGGCAATGCCTCCAGCACCGCGGTGCGCGCCCTGCTCAAGCAGTTCATCGCCGCCGAAGAGGTTTCCAAACCGCTGTCGGACAACCAGCTGTCCGACTTGCTCAAGGAGCAGGGCATCGAGTGCGCGCGCCGCACCGTGGCCAAGTACCGTGAAGCGCTGCGCATTGCGCCAGCCAATCTCCGGAAATCCCTGTGAACCAGCTCAAGCTCTTTCTTCCCTGCGCCGCCGGCGTGGAAGACTTCCTGGCCGATGAGGTGCAGCGCATCACCGGCGAGCCGCTGGCGTTCAAGGCGCGTGGCGGTGTGGGCGTGCAGGCGTCGTGGCGCGAGGCCATGCGACTCAATTTGCACAGCCGGTTGTCGCAGCGGGTGCTGGTGCAGCTCTGGCATGGCGGCTACCGCAACGAGCAAGACCTCTACAACGCAGCGAGCGATGTGGCCTGGGAGATCTGGTTTTCGCCGCAGGAGACCATCAAGGTCGAAATCACCGCGCAGCACAGTCCGCTGACGTCGCTCAACTTCGCCGCCCTCAAGATCAAGGACGCGGTGTGCGACCGCTTCCGCGCCAAGCGCGGCGAGCGCCCGAGTGTGAACACCACCTGGCCCGACATCCGCCTGTATGCCCACCTGACCACCGACGAGCTCACGCTGTACCTGGACACCTCGGGTGAGCCGCTTTTCAAACGCGGCTGGCGTGAAGACAAGGGCGACGCGCCGCTGAAGGAAACCCTGGCCGCCGCCATGATCGCCGCCACCGGCTGGAACGGTGGCGAGGCCGAGGCGCTGGACGACATCACCCCGCTGTACGACCCCTGCTGCGGCAGCGGAACGCTGGTGATCGAGGCCGCACAGATCGCTCTGCGCATCGCGCCCGGCCTGCTGCGCCGATTTGCGTTTGAAAAAATGGTGCCGTTCCAGCCCCACGTGTGGACCGCCATCCAGGACGAAGCCGAGCGCAACATCCGCGACTGGCCCAAAGGCCATGTGCCCCTTGTGTTCGGCAGCGACGTCTCGTTTCGCATGGTCGACTTCGCCCAGCGCAACGCCGAGCGCGCGGGGGTGGCCCAAGCCATCGAGTTGCGTGGTGGCGACGCTCTGCAGCGCCAGCCACCAGTGGATCGCCCGGGTCTGCTGTTGCTCAACCCGCCGTACGGTGAGCGCATCGCAGCGGCCGGTGTGGCGGGTGAAAGCGCGGCGGCACGCGCAGGCTCCAGAGCACCGCGCACCTTCAGCGTGGGCGGTGGCAGAGCGTCGGAGGCGGGCCCGGACCGGGGCGAACGCGAACCTGAGCGCGTTGGCCGAGAAAGCGCCCAGATGGCCGATGGCGGTGACGGCAGCGATTTCTTCCAGCAACTCGCGGCGCACTGGAAAACCCACTACGCTGGCTGGACCGCCTGGCTGCTCACGCCTGACCTCAAGCTGCCGGGCAAGATGCGGTTCAAGGAGTCGCGCCGGGTGCCGCTGTGGAACGGACCGATCGAATGCCGCCTGTTCCGCTTCGACCTGACGGCCCGCCGTGTGCAACCGGCTGACACCGGACAGCCTTGACCCAGGAGTTGCCGGTGCCGGTCCGAACGCCTCTCGTGCTCGATACCAACATCGCGCTCGATCTGTTCGTGTTTGATGATCCCGCGAGTGAGGCCTTGCGCGCAGCGCTGGCCGCCATGCGCGTGGGCTGGCTGGCCACCGACGCCATGCGCGAGGAGCTGTCGCGTGTGCTGGGCTACCCGCAGATCGCCTCTCGACTGACTCGCCAGGCACTTGCGCCCGAGACCGTGCTGAGCGCCTTCGACGCTCAGGTGTACGTGGTGGACCGGGCGCCCAAGGCGCCTGTGACCTGCAATGACGTCGACGATCAGAAATTCATCGATCTGGCGGTGGCGCATCGTGCCACCCTGATCAGCAAGGACGCGCACATCCTGCGCATGACCAAGCGCCTGGCGCGACTCGACGTGCTGGTGTGCCGGCACTGGGCTGGCCAACCTGGGCGAGTGACTGGCTAGGACTCGACCCATGAGGCTGTACACCCGCTGTCTGTTTGCTCGCCTGCCCCTCGCGCGCGTCTGGCCAGTTCTCTTGCTCGGACTCAGCAGCGGGCTGGCCCTGGCCGTGCCGCAGTGTGAGCTCAACGGCGAGTCGGTGAGTCCGTCCAACGGCCACACCACGGCGGGCAAGTCGGGTGTGATGCGCTGCACCGATGACAGCGGACCGGTGCGTCTGCGCGAGCAGACGCTGCGCGATGGTCGCTTCGAGGGCCCAGTGCGCTTTGTCATGGCGTCGGGCGAGCGGCGCGAATACACCGTCAATGCCCGGGGTAACCGCGACGGTGTGGTGCGCGAATGGGACGCTCGCGGCACCTTGCGGCGTGAGGAAAACCTGGACAACGGTCAGGCCATTGGGGAGCAGAGGGTGTACGCTGCATCGGGCCGGCTGCAGCGGCTGGACTACGTGGTGAACCGCCGTGTGGCGCTCTCCATCGCCTACCTCGAAGACGGCTCAGTCAGTGCGTTGCGCTGCGCGCCGGTCTCGCTGCTGCCACAGGACCGATTGCTGTGTGGACACGACGGCTCCGCCAGCAACGTCACCCTCTACCGAGAGCCGGGGCAGGTGTCGGGCACGGTGAGTCTTGTGGCTGGTGCGCTGGTGCGCCAGACCCTGGTCAACGAGCAGGGCGGTCTGGTGCGCAGCGAAGAGGTGAAGCGTTCGCCGGGCGAGCCCGACCGGCGCATCAAGCGCGTGTACTACCCCTCAGGCCAGCTGCGCTCTGAGACCGATCTGTTGCAGCGCGACCCGGATGTGCTGGTGCGCGAGGGTGTGGTGCGGGAATGGGCCGAGAGCGGCCAGCTGACCCAGCAGACGGTGTGGGTGGCAGGGCGCGAGCAGCGCATTGAACAGTGGTACCTCAATGGCCAGCGC
Source organism: Hydrogenophaga sp. (assembly GCF_030373245.1). GTDB lineage: Bacteria > Pseudomonadota > Gammaproteobacteria > Burkholderiales > Burkholderiaceae_C > Hydrogenophaga. The sequence continues at coordinate 24,704 of NZ_JAUCZF010000008.1, read as the reverse complement.
AAGTTCGTGCAAACCATTTCGCGAGAGGGCCGCAACGAGCAGCGTGACACCACCAGCTATTGGGACAACGGCGAGCGGGCGGCTGAAAACGCCGAGCGCAATGGGCGGCTGTTTGGCTGGCAGCGCTACTTCAGCGAAACCGGCGTGCTGCAGCGCGAGGACGAACACGGCCCGCGCGGCGTGCTGTTGCGTCGCAAGACCTACAACGGCCAGGGCGCGCTGGACAAGGAGGAGCGGTTCCTGGAGGACGGCTCGCGCATCTGAGACGTGGCGGCCGGTTCAGACCGGTTCAGGCCCGCGCTCAGACCAGGCCAAACCGGTCTGGCTGGGCCTGCGGCCAGTAGTACTGGAACACCTTGTGCTGATCGGTCAGTTCGCCCAGCAGGGCGCCAGGACGCACGGTGGGCAGCAGCGTCGAGAGCAGGCGCACGTCGTTTTCATTGACGCGGCGAACGATGTGGTCTGCAGTGATCTCGCTCGGGTGGTTCAGACCAGCCGCCTGCACCAGTTCCTGCAGTGCGTGCAAAGTCTGGCGGTGGAAGTTGTAGACCCGTTCGGCCTTGTCGGGTACCACCAGTGCCTGCTGGCGCACCGGATCCTGCGTGGTCACCCCGGTGGGGCACTGGCCGGTGTGGCAAGTCTGGGCTTGGATGCAGCCCAGCGCAAACATGAAGCCGCGCGCACTGTTGCACCAGTCGGCGCCGATGGCGATGGCGCGCACGATGTCAAACGCGCTGATCACCTTGCCCGACGCGCCGATCTTGATGCGATCACGCAGGTTCACGCCCACCAGGGTGTTGTGCACCAGGCGCAGGCCTTCCTGCAGCGGCGCGCCCACGTGGTCCGTGAACTCCAGTGGTGCCGCGCCGGTACCGCCCTCAGCGCCATCGACCACGATGAAGTCGGGCGTGATGCCGGTTTCCTGCATCGCCTTGACGATGGCAAACCACTCCCAGGGATGACCGATGCAGAGTTTGAAGCCGGTGGGCTTGCCACCCGAGAGTTCGCGCAGCCGGGCGATGAACTGCATCATCTCCATCGGTGTGGCAAACGCGCTGTGCGCCGCTGGCGAGATACAGTCCACGCCCACCGGCACCCCGCGCGCCGCGGCGATTTCGGGTGTGATCTTGGCGCCGGGCAACATGCCGCCGTGGCCAGGTTTGGCGCCCTGGCTCAGCTTGAGCTCGATCATCTTGACCTGTGGATCCAGCGCATTGGCCTTGAAGCGATCCTCGCTGAAACGTCCGGCTTCGTCGCGGCAGCCGAAGTAGCCCGAGCCGATTTCCCAGATCAGGTCGCCGCCGTGCAGCCGGTGCCAGGCCGAGATCGAGCCCTCGCCGGTATCGTGCGCAAAGCGGCCGCGTGCTGCACCGGCGTTGAGCGCCTGGATGGCGTTGGCCGAGAGCGCACCAAAGCTCATGGCCGAGATGTTGAATACGCTGGCCTCGTAAGGCTGGGAGCAGGACGGACCACCGATGGTGGTGCGAAAGTCGGGCGTACTCAGGGTGGTCGGCATGAGCGAGTGGTTGAGCCACTCAAACCCATCGGCTTTCACATCCAGCTGGGTGCCGAAAGGGCGCTTGTCGGTCTCGCCCTTGGCGCGGGCATAGGCCAGGCTGCGCTGGCTGCGCGAAAACGGCGTGGCCTCGGTATCGCTTTCGAGGAAGTACTGGCGCAGTTCGGGGCGCACCTTTTCCAGCATGTAGCGAAAGTGGCCAATGATGGGGTAGTTGCGCAGCACCGATTTTTTGGTTTGCCGCAGGTCATACCAGCCCAGCGCCGAGAGGCCGCCGAACAGCAGAAACCACAGCCCGCCCACGCCAAACCCCACCATGGCAAACAGGCTGAGCAGCGTGAACAGCACGCACAGCGCAAGTGCGGTGTAGCGGACGGGGTAGAGGGCATTGAGGCGATCGAGCATGCAAATTTTCTCCGTGCAGCGCGGGCTACACTGCCGGGCATCATAAAGTCCAGCCCGTTGTCCCCATGAACCACCCTGTTACGCCGTCCGACCTGGATCGTCCGCTGCAAGCCGAGGATTTCGACACCCTCGACGCGATCCTGGACGATCTGCGCACCCGCGACGACGAGGTGCCGCAGTGGGAGTTCTGCGAAGGGGCGCTTGCGGCGCTGCTGTGCACCCGGCGCCTCATCATGCCCAGCGAATATCTGCCGGTGCTGCTGGGGGAGGGCGCCGAAGGCGACGAAGCGTGGGGGAGTGCAGATCAGGCCGCCAGTTTCCTGGGGCTCTGGACGCGGCGCTGGAACGAAGTGGCCGCCGCATTGGCCGCTGAGGTCGAGACGCTGGAGGACGAGCGCAGCTACCACCCGGAAGTGATGGACGTGCGCGGTGCCGTGGCGAGCTTGCCTGAGGAGGCGCGGGCCGAAATCGGTGATCAGGCGTTGCCGGCCTATGCGCAGGTCTGGGCGCTGGGCTTCATGTTCGTGGTGGAGAACTGGCCGGAAGACTGGGCCGCTCCGCGCGACGCCGAGACCGCCGACTGGCTTGACGGAGCGCTCTCCGCCATCGTGGCGCTGACCGAAGACGACACCGCCCGCCCGACGCTGTCCATGCACAGCGAAGATGGTCCGCCCAGCGTGAGCGAGGCGCGGCTGAATCAGTTTGGCGAAGCGATCTGGGCTGTGTACGACCTGCGCCAGCTCTGGCAAAGCCTGGGTCCTCGGGTCGATCCGGTGCGTCGGGGCGAGACACCGGGTCGCAACGACCCCTGTTTTTGCGGCAGCGGCAAGAAATTCAAGAAGTGCCACGGCGCGGCCTGAAGGCTGCCGCCCACACCGGGCCGCTCAGCCGCGCTGCAAGGTGCGCAGTATGTCGAGCAGGCGTGCCCTGCTGCGTTCAAAGTCGGTGTTGAGCAAGGTGCTGGCCAGGTGCATGTGGCCCGAATCGGCCAACATCAAGGCCTTGTCGGCCAGGACATGGAAACGCTGGTGTTCGCGCTCCAGATCGGCGAACAGCGGGTGCTGCCCTGGCGCACCGTCGCGCGAGCGCTTCAGCCACTGGCCCAGACCGCTGTCGTCAGCCCCCGGCAGATCGGGCAGGTCCTGGTCTGTGTGGCGCTCTCGGCTCAGGCGCTCGTTGAAGCGAACGCACCACTCCAGATGCTCAATGATGGCCCCTTGAACCTCCAGTCGGTCAATCTGAGGTGCGGGGGCAGGTGAAAGCACTGGCGCAGCCGCGGGCGGCTCCGCGGGCGACGGATCGCTGATGGTCACGGATTGCCGTGACCAGCGGGCAAGTAGCCGCTGAAAAAGCGCGTTCTTGATGTTCATGAATCGAAGGTCAGGCACGGGGGTGTACCGGCAGCGCAGTGTGAAGGCTGTAGGCCCCGCGCGACCAACCGGCTGAACACAAGAACGGGTACTTGTTACCTGCCGTCACACGGCTGTGCATCTGTCGCCACGGCAATGTGCGGGATGTCACGCTGCCTTGACGGCCCCTGGGTGAAGGTCGACGGTTGCGCAGGCTTGCCGTTCACCGTTGACGAGCAGTTCGATCCGGTGCACGCCGGGGTAAAGCCTTCGTGTGGTCACCTCCCGAAACGGGTGGCGTTTGCTCAGGCTCAGCGCCTCGCCGGGCGCGAGGTTCACCTTCCAGCCCTTGAACACTTTGGCGCTGGTTTTGCCACCGGCTCGCACATGGTGCACCGCGTAGTCGACCACCAGCGCCTGGGGCTCGCGCCCACTGCCCTGCAGCTGCACCGACAGCGTCAGGGTGTCGCCGATGCACAGCGCACCATGTGACAGCGACAGCGTCGCGTGTCCGCGCAGGCCTGGCGCAAGCCCCCAGGCCTGGAGCGTGGGCGCATGGCCTTGTTTGATCAGGCCTCGGCTGGCGTGGCGCAGCAGGGAGGTGCGCTCTGCGCTGGCGCCGGGCAAGTGCTCGCGCAGCCACTGCGCGATGCGCCCAGGGTGGTCCTTGGCGATGTCGTTGAGGTGGTTGGCCACACTGCGCCGCACGTAGGCGCTGGAGTCGTCTTGCAGGGCTTGCAGCAAAGGCAGGGTGGGTTCTGGGTCGGCCACCAGCGCTTGCAGCCGCAAGCCCCACGGCAGTCGCGGTCGGCTGCCTTCGCTGACCAGGCGCCGCACATGGGGGCTGGCATCGTGTGTCCAGCGGGCCAGCGTCTCGAACACCTCGGACGGATGCGCGGCGATGAATGGCCGGATGGCAAATTCGGCGGTGAAGCGCTGCGTCAGCGCGTGCAGGCAGGTCAGCGCGCGCGGCACGTCGCCCATGCCGCGGCGTGCCACCCATTCGCCCGCACCCCACAAGATCCAGCCCGCCAGACCCGCCGGGTGCAGTGCAGCGCCCAGGCCGATGGGTTCTCCTCGCGCGTCGAGCTCCAAGGGCGGTGCGAGGGCCTGCTCCAGCACGGCGGCAGCCTGGTCAAAGTCAGACGGCAGGCAGGCTTCGAGGGCGTTGGCGATCTGCTGGGCGCGGGCCTTGAATTCGAGGCCGTCCAGTCCCTGGAGCGCCAGGTGTTCAAAACGGGTGCGATCGAAGCTGGACCAGGCGGTCTGCAGATGCTCGCCAGCGTGGTGAACTGTCTGGGGGTTGATCAGGTGCTTGAAGGCTTCGGCCATCGGATTCTCACAGCAGGGGAGGCAGCTCATTCGCCAGAAAATCGTACACCGCGCGGATGCGCGCGCTGCTGCGGATTTCGCGGTGCACCGTGAGCCAGATTGGCAGCGGCGGGATGCGCAACTGGGGCAGCACCGTCTGCACCGCCGGGTCTTCGCGGATCAGGTAGTCAGACACGAAGCCGATGCCCAGCCCGGCGCGCACCGCGCCCCAATAGGCCATCAGGTCGTCGGTTCGAAGCTCGAACTGTTCGTGGGCAATCTGCAAACCCATGGCGCTGAAGCCACGCTCAATGTCGGGCGTGCGGTCGTTGCCGATCAACTCGTGTTGCAGCAGATCGGCCAGGGTGCGCGGCGCGCCGCGCCGGCGCACGTAGTCGCGGTGGGCGCAGGCGCTCAGCCGCACCACGCCGATGCGCTTGGCGATGAGAGAGGCCTGGTTGGGTCGGACCATGCGCAAGGCGATGTCGGCCTCGCGGCGCAGCAGGTTGCTGACCGCATTGCTGGAGACCAGCTCGACTGAAATGCCGGGCAGGGCCTGGCGCATGCGCGCCAGCACCGGTGGCAACAGCACACAGGCCACCGGCTGGCTGGCCGACAGGCGAACCGACCCCTCCAGTGTGGCCTTGGCGTGATTCACGCTGCGCAGCAGCGCCAGCGCGCCGGTTTCCATGGCGCGCGCCGCCTCGGCCAGGCGTTGGCCGGCCGGTGTCGGCGCCAGGCCGCGCCCGGTGCGTTCAAACAGCACGCTGCCCAGTTGCGTTTCGAGCTCGGCCACGTGGCGCCCCACCGTGGGCTGGCTGGTGCCCAGGGCCCGCGCAGCGGCCAGCAAGCTGCCGTGTTCGTGTGCCGCCAGAAAAGAGGGGATGAGGTTCCAGTTGAACCGCTCGGTATTCATTCGTGTATAGCTTGTAAGTGGTTTCATGCCATTGTGTTCATGTCGGACCGATTCCACAATGACCTCCAGATTGCCTCACCGGGCGCTCAACCCAACCGTCAAGGAGGTCACCATGCAACGCAGACAGTTCATTCGCATCACCGGCGGCGGCGTGGTGCTCGCCGCCACTGCCAGCCTGGCCGCTTGCGATGCCAGTCTGCCCCCCGAGGCCTTGCAGGCTTGGAGCCCGCCCGCGGACGGGGGTGATGTGCGCCGCTGGCTGGTGGCGCACGCCATCCTCGCCCCGCATTCGCACAACCTGCAGTCGTGGCGAGTCGATTTCAGCGTGCCCGACGAGATCACGCTGTTCATCGACCGGGAGCGGCTGCTCCCCGAAACCGACCCGTTGTCGCGCCAGATGCTGATGAGCCAGGGCACTTTTCTCGAACTCCTCGACCTCGCGGCCCGCCAGAAGGGCCTTCGGGCCGACATCACTTTGTTTCCGGAGGGTGCGTTTGGTCCCACGGCGCTGGATGGCCGGCCCACCGCGCGCGTGCGCTTGTTGGCCGACGCGGGCGTTCAGCCCGATCCTCTGTTCGCCCAGATCTTTCGCCGCCGTACCAACCGCGAGGCCTACGAAGAGCGTGCGCCCGAAGCAGCTGCCCTGAAAGCCATTGCCGACAGCGTGGCGCCTCACCCGATCCGGGTCGAGTTCGTCGGACCCGACGCAGGCGAGCGGCTGCAGCAGCACCGAGCGATCGCTATGCAGGCCTGGCGCGTCGAATTGACCACGCCGCGCACGTTGCTGGAGTCTTACAAGGTGCTGCGCATCGGCCCATCGGAGATATCGCAGCACCGCGACGGCATCTCGGTCAACGATCCGCTGCTGCGCCTGATCACCGCCGTGGGCCTGTTCGACCGCACGCAGGCGTCCGCCCCCGACAGCTCGGCGGTGACGGGGCAGATCGACGACTTCAACGCCAAGCTGGCCACCACGCCGGCGTTCTTGGCCATGGTCACCGAAGGCAACGACCGGTTCACCCAGGTGAACGCGGGCCGTGCCTACGCGCGCGCGCAGCTCGCCGCCACGGCGCATGGGCTGGCCATGCAGCCCTTGTCGCAGGCGCTGCAGGAGTACCCCGAACAGGCGGAGCCTTATGCGGCCATCCACCGGCTGCTGCAGGCGCCGCCACCGGCCTTCACAGTGCAGATGTGGGCCCGTCTGGGCTATGCGCCACCCATTGGCCCGGCGCCACGCCGGGGTGTGGACGCACACATCCTGCCCGCGCGCTCCTGAGCCCTCACAGCCGCTGCAGCAACCCCGCCAGCGCACGCTGGACCGTGGCCCGACGGACCGCGGTGCGGTCGCCCGGGAACCGGTGGTGTTCAGCCTGCACGCCATGGGGCGTTGCCCAGGCCAGCCACACCGTGCCGACCGGCTTGTCGACGCTGCCTCCGGTGGGGCCGGCCACGCCCGTCACGGCGACCGCCCACTGTGCCCGCGAATGGACCAACGCCCCTGCGGCCATGGCACGAGCCACCGCATCACTCACCGCTCCCTGGTCCTTGATCAGGGCCGCTGGCACGTCGAGCAACTCGGTTTTGGCCGCATTGGAATAGGTGACGAAGCCGCGCTCGAACCAGTCGCTGGACCCACTGATCTCGGTGCACGCTCCCGCGATCAGGCCGCCGGTGCAGCTCTCTGCCGAGGCCATCATCTGGCCGCGTGCCTTGAGTGAGGACGCAAGCTGGTCAACGATTTCGGTGAGGGATGGCTTGTTCATAAAAGCGATGGTCGGTGAGTGTGGGGTGTGGCCCAGAACACCGCGCAACTGGCTTGGCCAGGCCGCAGGTGTTGCCCCTTGAGGGGCGGAGCGACTGCGCGCAGCGAGCAAGCGATGGGGGCGGGTTCAATACCTCCAGAGGGCGATCACCAGCAGTGTGCAGCCCGCCGCGGCAAAGTCGTCGAGCAGGATGCCGAAGCCGCCGCGCGGACCAAAGCCTTTGAAACGCTGGTCGGCCCAGGCCATGGGACCGATCTTCACCGCGTCAAAAAACCGGAACAGCCCGAACGCCAAGGCCTGACCCAGCAAGCCGGTTGGCGACACCAGCCAGAGCACGAGCCAGAAGGCGATGATTTCGTCCCACACGATGTGGCCGGAGTCGGCGATGCGCATGTGGCGCGCGGTCACCGTGCAGGCCCACCAGCCCACCAGGGTGCCGGTGGCGATCAATATCCCCCAGGCGGTGTCGCTCATCACCGGCTGCAGGATCACAAAGGCGGCCCAGGCCCACAACGTGCCGGCGGTGCCGGGTGCCAGGCGCGACAGACCCGAACCCGCGCCAAGGGCGATGAAGTGCGCCGGGTGCGCCAGCAGAAACGCCCAGCCTGGGTGCGCGATCGCGGCGGAATTCAGGGCGGGTTCGCTGGCAGCGGGCAGAGTGGGGTCGGTGACCATGCTTCGCATTATGGAGTCGCCTCTGCGGGCGGCATTCCTTTCCGTGGGGTGGCGCGCACCTCATTGCCCTTGCCTCTTGTGTTGACTCCGGCCCTCGCAAGATGTCGCGGTGCGGACGCTGTTTGACCGGTTGGTCGGGCGACGGTGGCTGGTGGGCAACACGGTGCAGATCCTGGGGCACCTTTTGTATTGAGTCCGACCTTGGTGCAAAGGTCTCATATCGACCCGCAGCAGAAGTTCGCCCACGAAACGGCAATGCCTGTCTGGCGGGAGGGGGCGATGACTAGAAAACCCCGCCGCACTCAATCTCGTGGCCACCAGTGATCATTGAAATCCACAACAATGGATCAGGAGGCCACCCTCTGGCCAGACAAGTGATGACATCACCCGGCGTTTAGGGGTGCCGTGCACCGATCTGAGGCCCCTTGGTGGGCACGAACCAAGGGTATTCCGTCGGGAGTCCTGAATCAATCCTGTCACCATGGCACACCAACCCAACACGAGCGTGCCATGGCGACCTTCAACGAATTTCCAATCCGCACACTCGACGAGTTAAGGCAGTTCGAAGCCGCCATGACGCTGGAACAGCGTTTGCCCGAGCGCAGTGTGCTCGACGTTTTCATTGGCTCCGTCGCGCGTCAGCCCGAGCGCACCGCCGTGACCATGATCATGACTGGCGCCCCAGACGAACAGCCCCGCCGCGTCAACTACGCCCAGTTGTTGGGCATGGTGCGGCGCTCGGCCAACATGTTTCACAGCCTGGGCGGACCCCGCCCGGGCGTGGCCTACATGCTGCCCAGCCTGATCGAGACGCACGCCACGCTGTGGGGCGCCGAGACGGCTGGTTATGCAGTACCGATCAATTTCCTGCTGCAGATCGAGCACATCGCCGCATTGCTTGAAGCGTCTGACTCGCGCATTCTGGTGGCCCTGGGGCCACACCCGGTGTTGGACATCTGGCAAAAGGCCTTGGCTTTGCGGGAGCGCTTGCCCGGTCTCACGCTGATCCGCGTGGCGCCGCCCGGCACACCGGCCGTTGAGCGCGTGATCGACTTTCACACCGCGCTGGCGGCGCAACCGGAAGACCATCTGGTCTTCGGCGAACCCGGCAAAGACGACGACGTGGCGGCCTACTTTCACACCGGCGGCACCACCGGCACACCCAAGCTGGTTGCCCATACCCACCGGGGGCAACTCACCGCCGCGTTTGGCGGTGCGGCCATGGGCAACTACCGGTCCGATGATGTTTTCACCGGCACCTTCCCGCTCTTCCACGTGGCCGGCACGATCGCTTGTGGGTTGGGCGTGTTCCTGGCGGGCATGGAGCTGCTGGTGATGTCACCGGGTGGTCTGCGTACGCCCGCGATGGTGCAAGGGTTCTGGCGCCTGGTGGCGCAGTACAAGGCCACGCTGGTGGGGGGTGTGCCCACCTCGATGGGCGCCGTACTGGAGGTTCCGCTGGATGGCGCCGACATCAGCGCGGTGCGTGCCGGCGTCACCGGCGCAGCCCTGTTGCCGCCAGCGGTCGGCAACCGTTTCCGTCAGGTGACGGGTTGCAACCTGTACGAGGTCTACGGCATGACCGAGGCATCAGGCCTGATCGCTTACGACCCGTTTGCCGGCGCGAGCCAAGCGGGATCGGTGGGCTGGGCGCTGCCCTACACGCGCGTGGAGGTTCGCCGATTCGGCACCGACGGGCAACTGGGTGAGGTTTGCAAAAGGGGGGAGGTCGGCGTGGTCAGTGTGAGCGGGCCCCACGTGTCGCCGGGCTACCGCAACCCGTCGCACGACGCCGGCATCTTCGACAACGGCGTTCTCAACACCGGTGACCTGGGCTACACCGACGAACAGGGGCGCCTTTACATGGCCGGGCGCTCCAAAGACCTGATCATCCGCAGCGGCCACAACATCGACCCGGTGATGATCGAAAACGCCATGGCGGAGCACGCCGCCGTAGCGCTGGCCGCTGCGGTGGGCATGCCTGACGGATATGCGGGCGAATTGCCAGTATGCTTTCTCACCTTGCGCCCTGGCGCGCTTGTGAGTGATGCCGAGTTGCACGCCCACGCACAGCAACATATCGGCGAGCGCCCCGCTTGGCCCAAGCACTTCTACATTGTCGACGCCATCCCTGTGACATCGGTTGGCAAGATTTTCAAACCTGAGCTGCGCTGCCATGCCGCCGCGAGACTGGTCAGCACCGTACTGAGTGAAGAGCATCAGTTGCCGAATGCGCTTGTGGAGGTGAGCGCCGGCGGGACCAGGGGATTGATCGTCAACGTGACCTTGCCTGCCACCGCAGCCAGTGCCATGCCGACGATTAAGCAAGCGCTGGCCAGCTACCTGTTCGAGGCACGCATCGCGATCGCCAGTTGACGAGGCTGAACTGACTGAAAACACCTTCTGAAGCAGGCATTGGCCGGCCACCCAGCAAGGTCGGCATCTGGCCGACAGCGGACGGATCAGAAATTCTGGTCTGCGGGCACGGTGTTGGCCATCTTGCCCAGGCAGGATCGCCTCATCCGAAGTGGTCGAAGCTTTTGGCGCAGAAGGCCGCTGCCTGACCCGCCGCATCCAGCAAGCGAAGTCCCGGTGTGGCGCTGACCGTGCCGATGCGCGTCACGGCCGTGTCGCTGGCCAGCGCTGCCGCCTGCATCGCGCCGCGCGCTGACACCGGCGCGGTGAACAGCAGTTCGTAGTCATCCCCGCCTGCCAGCAGGCAGGTATGGCGTTCGGCTTCGTGAAGGGCGGCCAGGGCTGGCGCCAGCGGCAGGTCTGCGAGCCGCAGATCAGCGCCCACCCCGCTGGCCGCGAGGATGTGGCCGAGGTCGCCGGTCAGGCCGTCGCTCAGGTCCAGCGCGGCGTGGGCCACGCCGGCAAGGCCCTGGGCCAGTGCCAGCCGGGGCGTTGGGCGTTCCAGCCGCGCGCGCAGGTCGGTGGGCAGTTCGGGGCCGATGGCATCTCGCGCCCAGGGCGTGCCCAGCAGCCATTCGAGCGCCAGCCGGGCCTCGCCGGTGCGGCCGCTCAGGTAGATGTCGTCGCCCGCCTGCGCCGCGTCTCGTCGCAGGGCGCGGCCAGGCGACACCTCGCCGAAGACGGTGATGCAAATGTTCAGCGGGCCGCGCGTGGTGTCGCCGCCCACCAGCGGGCAGGCGTGCGCATCGGCCAGCGCGAACAGGCCGCGCGCAAAGGCGGCGAGCCAGGCGTCGTCGGCCTTTGGAAGCGACAGCGCGAGGGTGAAACCCAGCGGCCGCGCGCCCATGGCGGCCAGGTCGCTCAGGTTCACCGCCAGGGATTTGTGGCCCAGCGAGGCGGTATCGGCATCGGGGAAAAAGTGCCGACCTTCGACCAGCATATCGCTGGAGATGGCCAGCTGGCGGCCGGCGGTGGGCTGCAGCAGCGCACAGTCATCGCCAATGCCCAGCAGCAGCTGCGGCAGCTCGGTCGTTTGCGGTCGCTTGAAATGGCGGGCAATCAGGTCGAACTCGCCGCTGCTCACTGGGAGAACTCCTTGGCTTGGGCGTGCGGCGGCGAGATGGCCGGGCTCACTGGACTGTCTTCCGTGCTGCGCATTGCGGGGCTTAGCGCTTTCGGAGCGGCCGCGCGTCGCTCATGGCCGGGACTCGCCGACGCCACTGTCGGATTCAAGGGGTCCGGCCTGGGTCCAGGATTCTTGGCCCATGTCACGTTCCCGGTCTGTGCGCTCCAGGTAGGCTTCGGCCCAGCGGCGGCTCTCCTCGTCCAGAACCTCGCGCTCGCTGCTGTGCTGCCACGCGGCCTCGATGTCGCTGACGTCTTCGGTCTCTGCTTCCACCCCGGTGCGAGGCGGCAAGAAGAAGCTCAGTGGGTGGCTGCGAAGGCGCCGCCGCATGGCCATCTGGATCAGGCCGCGGTTCACCTCGCCGACCCCCTGGGCCTTGAGGGCAAGCCGGAAAGCCAAGTAGAAGCTCACCAGCAGGTTGACGGGCCCGATCACTGCCACACCGGCCACCGCCCACCAGAAATCTGGCCGGCTCAGCACCTCGGGGCCAACGGCCGCGGCGGCCGCGGCCAACTGGCCGGCCGCCAGCGTCACATGCCGGATGTCAAGCCCCAGGCCGAAGAAGTGGGCAAAAGCCGGCACCAGTCCCAGCATCAGGCCCAGCGAGATGTTGGCGGCCAGGCCCGAGATGTTGTCCCGGAAAAAGCGCGCCCAGCGTGCTGCGCGCTCGCGACCGAGTGTGCGTGTGAAGCGCGGGTTGTGGCGGATCGCCGAATCCAGCCGGTAGTAGACAAACCAGTTCTCGACCCAGCCGGCAATGATGCTGGAGGCAAACAGCAGCACGCCGGTGAGGGCTGCAAACAGGACGCTGGGACCCAGCAGGTTCAGGCTGTGGATCACGTAGTCGGCCTTCTCGGGACCGATCATGTGGTGCCCCTGCACCGTGGCCATCAGCACACTGATCAGCAGCACCACCGGGATCACCAGTCCCACGTTGCCCAGGATGGACGCAATCTGGGAACGAAAGAGGTTGGCCACCTCGTCGACGAAGGCGCGCACAGCACCTGGTTTGCGGATTTCCTTGAGTCTGGCTGCCATGGCCGGCGCCGTCACGGCGGGCTGTTTGGTGGCCACGGTGAAGTGCAGCAGCTGGATCAGGACGAACGATATGGCGTAGTTGAGGCCGGCGGCGAAACCGCCCCAGAACGCGGAAAGGGCCAGTGCCGTCACGCCGAATTTGGCCCAGGTGGTCAGGCCCAGCAGGGCGCCGCCGCCCGCCGCCATGCCCAGCATCTGCCGGTATTCGGCGGCGTTGCGGGTGATGTACCGGTCGCCGGTCTCGGCGCTGCGTTCGGCGACCTTGGCTGCTGTCAGACCGGAGCTGTTGGCGACGAGCGCCCGGATGCTGCGGTTGTCCAGGCCCAGCTGAACCATGTCGGCCAGCAAGGCGGCGGTCGCTCGGTCAGGTTGCTCGGACAGCAGGCAGTCGAGCAACTGGTGGATGCGCGTCACCCGCTCCGACAGCTGGCGCAGGCGGAACACGATGCCGACCGACACGCCGTGTTCTTCCAGGTGGGCATAGACGGTTTCCGCGGCCACCTGGCAGACGCCCAGCTGGTTTTTGAGCTTTTCCGCTTCGTAGCGCGCCTGCCCGCTGCGGGGACCGTGTCGCAGGGCGCTGCGGCGCAGAGCTTCGGCCTGCACGGGCAAGGCATGAAAGGCGCGTCGGGCCTGCTCTTCGTGGCTCATTCGAACCCGGATTTCGCTGGCAAAGCCGGTGGCGCTGACCTGGCCGACAGAAAACACCAGTGCGTCCAGCAAGGCGTTCTGCCAGGCTGTGCCAGGCTGTGCCTGGAGCGGTGCGCCGTCTTCGTTCGCTGGCTCGGGTGCAGTTGGTGGCAGCAGCAGTTGTTGGATTTTCTGCAGTGTTCGTGTGTCCAGTGCCTGCAGCCAGCGCACGTCGAAGCGACTGGGCAGCAGCAGGCCGAACAGGTCGCTCATGTCGTTGGTCTCGGGCGTGCCGGGCAACAGCTTGCGGCGCAGACGATGGCCCAGCTCGCTCAGGAAGGCCGTGCGGGGCGCGAAGCCGTGGTCAGCCAGCAGTGGCGTCACGTCCACCGCCTGCGTGAAACAAGCCCACCAGCGGTGCCAGCGTGCCAGCCAGGCCGTATCGTCTTGCACCGTTTCCAGCAGCTGTCGCACGCGGACCACGCTGTTCTGGGGGTCCACGCCGTCACCCCGAATCCAGCGCAGCATCTCGATCAGCCACAGGTGGCGTTCGGCCAGCGGCGCGTTCGGGTTCAAGGCATCAAGCAGTGTCTGCAGGTCAGGGCGCATGGAGGATCGGGCTCGGACCCGGTGCTGGTGTGCGGCGCCAAAGCTGCCACCGCAAACGTCGGTGGTCAGTGAAGCACGCGGCCGGGTGCTGGCGTGTCAGCCACGAGTGCGAACGGCAACACCGTGGCCTCGAACCGCTCACCATCCTCGGAGACACAGAAAAAACTGCCGCGCATCTGGCCGCTGGGCGAGCGCAGGCGCGTGCCGCTGGTGTATTGAAATGACTCCCCCGGGCGCAGCAGCGGCTGGTTGCCCACCACGCCCAAGCCCTTGACTTCTTCGCTGTGGCCCTCGGCTTCCTCGATGATCCAGTGCCGTGAAATCAGCTGCGCCGTCACTTCACCGGTGTTGGTGATGGTGACCGTGTAGGCGAAGGCGTACACATCTTCGTCGGGCGCGGACTGTTCGCCCAGGTAGTGGGGCTCCACCTCGCAGGTGAACTGGTATGTCGACATGGCCGGCATGTTACCTGTACCCGGTGAGCGGTGTGCAGAGCCCGCGGCTGGCCTGAGACAATGCCGGCATCGCCCCTGGGCCTTCTGTCTCCTGTTCTACCGGTTTCGACATGACCACCCCCTACCGCATTGCCCCCTCCATCCTCTCTGCCGACTTCGCCCGCCTGGGTGAGGAAGTTCGTGATGTCATTGCCGCTGGTGCTGACTGGATCCATTTCGACGTCATGGACAACCATTACGTGCCCAACCTCACCTTCGGCCCCATGGTGTGCCAGGCGCTCAAGCCGCATGCGAAAAAGCCGGATGGCACCGCGGTACCGATCGATGTGCACCTCATGATCCAGCCAGTGGATGCGCTCGCCGGGGCTTTTATCGATGCCGGCGCCGACCTGGTGAGCTTCCACCCCGACGCCAGCGCTCACGTGCACCGCAGCGTGCAGGCCATCAAGGCGCGCGGCTGCAAGGCTGGGCTCACGTTCAACCCCGCAGAGCCGCTGGATGTGCTGGACTGGTTGATCGACGACATCGATCTGATTCTGATCATGAGCGTCAACCCCGGCTTTGGCGGCCAGCGTTTCATCGACTCGGCGCTGCGCAAGATCGAGGCGGCGAGGAAGCGCATCGAGGTGTCGGGCCGCGACATCCGCCTGGAGGTGGATGGCGGCATCAAGGCCGACAACATCCGCCGCGCAGCAGATGCTGGCGCCGACACCTTTGTGGCGGGCAGCGCCATTTTCGGCGAGCCGGACTACCAAGGCGCGATCGGCGCCATGCGCGCCGCGCTCAGCGCCTGACGTGAGTCGCTCAGGGCTTGATGTAGGCGAACTGCTCGCGGAATTGCAGGGCACCGATGCGCGCCACGCCCGATGGGGTGAAATCGGCGTCGAGCGAGAACTGCTCTTTCTTCAGGTTGCGGTTCTTCAGCGTGATCTCGCACACCTCGAAACGCACACCACGGGCCTTGAGGGCGCTCACCAGCGCGTTGTAGTCGATGTTGGGGTTCTTCGGATCTTTGGCGTCGGCGAAAAGAAAATCCACACCGTTGGCGTGCGTCACCACCGTGATCTGCGTCTGAGGCGCCACGTCGAGGTGATTGCGGATGTTGCGCAAGCCCTTGGTGGCCTGGCTGGCGGCATCATCGATGTGATACACCACCTTGTCCTGGGCCATTGCCGCGGTGCTGATGACAACGCCGGCGATCAGCAGGCAAAAGGATTGCAAGAGTTTTTTCATGAAAGTCTCCTTCAGGGTTGGATGATGCGCGAAAGTAACACACCATGCTGAGTTCGGCTGGCCTTGACCTGCGGCCTTTGCGTGCCGCGATCATCGATCTCGATGGCACGATGGTCGATACCCTGGGAGATTTTGAGGTTGCGCTCAACCGCACCTTTGCCGATCTGACGCTGCCCGGTGTGAACCGGGCAGCGGTAGAGCGAACGGTGGGCAAAGGCTCGGAACACCTGATCCGCAGTCTGTTGGCCGAACAGCTGACCTTGCCCGCCGTGAGCGGCGTGGGAGAAGTCTGCCCGGCTCGCACGGTCGACGCGTTGTTCGAGCCAGCATGGCGACGCTATCAGCACCACTACCTCGCGATCAACGGCCAGTTCTCGGATGTCTTCCCCGGTGTGATCGAAGGCCTGGAGGGTTTGTTGGCGCGTGGCCTGCGGCTGGCCTGCCTCACCAACAAGCCGCTTGCTTTTGCACAAGACCTGTTGCAAGCCAAAGGCCTGGCCGGCTACTTTCTCCAGGTCTTTGGCGGCGACAGTTTTGAGCGCCGCAAGCCCGACCCCTTGCCCTTGCTCAAGACCTGCGAGGCAATGGGCATTGAGCCAGCGCGCACGCTGATGGTGGGCGACTCCCAGAACGACGCACTGGCTGCGCGCGCGGCTGGCTGCCCGGTGGCGCTCGTCACCTACGGCTACAACCACGGCGAACCGATCGAGCGTTCACCCCACGACAGGCTGGTGAACTCGCTTGCCGATTTGCTGATCGGCTTGCCGACCTGACCGACGCGGCGCGATCAGGGCGCTTTGCCCAGCAGCGCTTCCTTGAGCCGGAAATCGGCGGGCTTTTTGCCCAGCCAGATGCGCATCAGCGCATTGAAAAACTCGGGCTCCTTGAAAGGCTCTCCCTGTACGGCACCCTTGACGGTGAGCACGGTACCGGTGCCCGGCACCCAGTCGATCACAAACGTTTCGCCTTCCTTGAGCTGCTTGTGGTCGCTGAAGACCTGGCTCATGCGCATCACGCCTGGAATCAGCTTGGAGAAGGCGGCTCGGTCCATGTTGTCTTCCATGCCGCGCGAAAACAGCTTGCCGAGTTCGCCCGAATCGATGTCACGCAACATGGTGATGGCCAGCCGCTTGGGGCCTGGCGCGGCCAGCACCGCTTCCGGTGTGTCCGCCTTGGTGCTCAGGTACAGGCCGGCGGTGTAGACCTTGAACACCGCCTTGTAGCGAACGCCGGCGCCGTTGAGCACCAGCGGCGCGCCGGCCACGGTGGCGCGGTCCTCCAGCTTCACGCCGGCCAGTTCCACGGTGGCTCCGGCCGACAGCAAGGGGGTGAGCGCCAGCCCCAGGAGCAGCGAGGCGGTGACAAGGGGACGGCGCAGCGGGACGCGGAGTGACATGGTGAATCTCCAGGAAGGAACGGACGGTCGAGAGAAGGGGTGCGACACGTTGCGCATAAAAGCACGACCGTTCGCAAAACGCATTGTGGAGCTTTTGGTGGCGCTCGGCCATGGGGTTCCTCCCTAATCTGTTGACCGGCCGGCTGGCAGTTTTCGGCCTGCATGGGGTGGCTTTGCTACACTTTCGGACCATGTTCACACTCCGCACGAAGTCCGCACACGCTCTTGCGCGCCGCCCAGGCCGGGGAGCCTGGCCCTGGCGCAAGCCTGCGTAAACGTGCCTTCCTCTGGGGTGCGCGGCGGCAACGGCGATTTCAGCGCCCACCATCCGCCCGATCCCCGTCCCCGGCCCGGCAGCCCGACTGCCCGGCCCCCTTTGGCAAACGGTTCCGCGAGCTGCGTCGCAGCCCGGAGCCGACGGAGCGTCTGAACATGATCACTGAACTCGAATTCAAAAGCCTGGCCGGCCAGGGCTACAACCGCATTCCGCTGATGGCCGAGGCCTTCGCGGACCTGGAAACCCCGCTCTCTCTCTACCTCAAGCTGGCACATGGCAAGGGTGACGGCCAGCGTTCGTTCCTGCTGGAATCGGTGGTGGGCGGCGAGCGCTTCGGTCGCTACAGCTTCATCGGGCTGCCCGCGCGAACCTTGCTTCGCGCCAGCGGCTTTGGCGCCAACGCCAAGACCGAGGTGGTCACCGATGGTGTGGTGGTGGAAACCGCGGTGGGCAATCCGCTGGATTTCATCGCCGCTTACCAGCAGCGCTTCCAGGTCGCGCTGCGCCCAGGCCTGCCGCGGTTCTGTGGCGGCCTGGCTGGCTACTTCGGTTACGACGCGGTGCGCTACATCGAAAAGAAACTGGAAGACAGCTGCCCGCCCGACACCCTGGGTTGCCCCGACATCCTGCTGCTTCAGTGCGAAGAGCTGGCGGTGATCGACAACCTTTCGGGCAAGCTCTACCTGATCGTGTACGCCGATCCGGCGGCACCCGAGGCTTATGCCAACGCCAAGCGCCGCTTGCGTGAACTCAAGGACGCGCTGAAGTATTCGGTGAGCGCGCCGGTGGTCAAGGCCAGCCAGAGTCATCCCGCCGAACGCAGCTTCGCCAAGGCCGACTACCTGTCGGCGGTGGAGCGCGCCAAGGAGCTGATCGCCGCTGGCGAGTTCATGCAGGTGCAAGTGGGCCAGCGCATCAGCAAGCGCTTCACCGAAAGCCCGTTGTCCCTCTACCGGGCCTTGCGTTCTCTGAACCCGTCGCCCTACATGTACTACTACCACTTTGGTGACTTCCACGTGGTCGGGGCATCACCCGAGATCCTGGTGCGACAGGAAAAAACCCCTGAGGGCACCAAGATCACGATCCGGCCACTGGCCGGCACGCGCCCGCGTGGCGCATCGCCCGAAGCCGACAAGGTGATCGAGCAGGAATTGGTGAATGACCCCAAAGAGCGCGCCGAACATGTGATGCTGATCGACCTGGCGCGCAACGACATCGGGCGCATTGCGAAGATCGGGTCGGTCAAGGTGACCGAGGCCTTCGCGGTGGAGCGCTACAGCCACGTGATGCACATCGTGAGCAACGTCGAAGGCATCCTGAACGAGGGCATGACCAACATGGACGTGCTCAAAGCCACCTTCCCGGCCGGCACGCTGACCGGAGCACCCAAGGTGCACGCGATGGAGCTCATCGATCAGTTTGAACCCACCAAGCGCGGCATCTATGGAGGCGCTTGCGGCTACCTCAGCTACGCGGGCGACATGGACGTGGCGATCGCCATCCGCACCGGCATCATCAAGGACCAGACCCTGCACGTGCAGGCAGCCGCCGGTGTGGTGGCCGATTCGGTGCCGGAAATGGAGTGGCGCGAGACGGAACACAAGGCGCGCGCGCTGTTGCGGGCGGCGGAGCTGGTGGAAGAAGGGCTGGAGTGAGCACCATGAGCAAAGCCATTCACCAGATGAACGACGCTGATTCGCCCCAAGTCATCAATGCCCCGCTGGGCGGCAGCGAACCCAGCGGAGCAGGGGAGCTTGGCGGCATCAAGGTTTTGATGGTCGACAACTACGACTCGTTCACTTTCAACATCGTGCAGTACTTCGGCGAACTGGGTGCAGAGGTGACCGTTGTGCGCAACGACGAGATCACCGTCGATGAAATCCAGCGCAGGGTAGAGGCCGGCGAGGTGGATCGCCTGGTGATATCGCCCGGTCCTTGCTCGCCCAAAGAGGCGGGCGTGTCGGTGGCGGCGATCGAGCGCCTGGCGGGTCATGTGCCCATCCTCGGCGTCTGCCTGGGGCACCAGGCCATCGGAGCGGCCTTCGGCGGCCAGATCGTGCGGGCGCAGGAGCTCATGCATGGCAAGACCAGCGTCATCAGCACCACGCAAGAAGGGGTCTTTGCCCGGCTGCCAGCGAAGTTCCTGGTCAACCGATACCACTCGCTGTCCATCGCCCGAGAGGGTCTGCCCGACTGTCTGCAAGTGACCGCCTGGACCGACGATGGCGAAATCATGGGTGTGAAGCACAAGTCGCTGGACATTGAGGGCGTGCAGTTTCACCCGGAGAGCATCCTGACCGAGCACGGTCATGCGATGTTGAGAAACTTTTTGGTGCGGAAATGAAACTGCCTCGACGCCAATGCGCGGTTTCCCGTTTGCTCGACTTCGGCCAAAGGCAGAGGTGCCTGCTGCCCGGCCAGGCCAGTTCCGCGGTGCACCGCCTGGAGCACAGCGTTTCTGAAAGGCCCTTGGATGTTGGTTGATCTTCGCAGCGATACCGTCACGCAGCCGACCGCCGCCATGCGTGCTGCCATGATGAGCGCGCCGGTGGGCGATGACGTGTTTGGCGACGACCCGTCGGTCAACGCCTTGCAGGCGCACATTGCTTCCATCACCGGCAAGGAGGCGGCGCTGTTCATGCCCAGTGGCACGCAGAGCAACCTGTGCGCCATCCTGGCGCATTGCGCGCGGGGTGACGAGTACATCGTGGGTCAGAACGCGCACACCTACCGATATGAAGGAGGGGGCGCGGCGGTGTTCGGCAGCGTGCAGCCGCAGCCACTGAACCAGGACGCGCAAGGCTGCATGGCGCTGACCGATATCGAGGCGGCCATCAAACCCGACGACATGCATTTCGCACGCACCCGCCTGCTTTGCCTGGAAAACACCTGGAACGGTCATCCGATGACCGATGCTTACCTGGAGCCGGCCACCCAGCTGGCGCGAGACCGCGGCCTGGCCACCCACCTCGATGGTGCGCGGGTGTTCAACGCCGCTGTTGCCACCGCCGCGCCAGGTCAACGCAGCCTGGACCGTGTGCGCGAGATCGCCGACCTGTTCGACAGCCTATCGGTCTGTTTCAGCAAGGGGCTTGGCGCGCCTGTGGGATCGGCGCTGTGCGGCTCGCAGGCGCTGATCGAGCGCGCCCGGCGCATCCGCAAGATGGCCGGAGGTGGTCTGCGCCAGGCTGGGCTGCTGGCCGCCGCCGCCCACCACGCGCTGGACCACCATGTGGACCGCCTGGCCGACGATCACGCACTGGCCCAGCGCCTGGCCGAAGGACTGCAAGGCATCGAGGGCCTGACAGTGCGCTCCGCGCAGACCAACATCGTGTTCGTGGACGTGGCCGACAGCCGAGGCCCCGCGCTCCTGGACCACCTGAGGGCGGACGGCGTGCTGGCCACCGGCCTGATCGGTTTGAGGTTCGTGACCCATCTCGACGTGAATGCAGCCGGGATCGACCGCGCCATCGCATCTGTGCGCAGCTTCTTTGCGCGCCAACCGGTGGCCGCCACCCGTGCGCATGGCCACGGCCCTTACTGAACACGGCCTGGCCTTCGCATGCCCGACGCCGCCCAGTTGCTGATCTTCATCGCGGCAGGATGGCTGCTCAACCTCACGCCTGGCCCCGACGTGCTGTACATCGTGAGCCAGGCTGTGCGCAGCGGCGTGCGCGCGGGCGTCGTGGCCGCTCTGGGGATTGTGAGCGGCTGTTTTGTGCATGTGTTCGCTGCGGCACTGGGGGTTGGCGCACTGCTCGCCACCTCGGCCACTGCGTTCCTTCTGCTCAAATGGGCAGGCGCGGCCTATCTGGTGTGGATGGGGTTGAGACTGCTCTTGGCGCGCCCGGTTGCTGGCGTGGTCTCGCCCTCAACGGGATGGGTCACGCCGCTGCCCGCGAACCTGTGGCGCATTTACCGGCGCGGCTTTCTCACCAATGTGCTCAACCCCAAGGTGGCGCTGTTTTTCCTGGCGTTTGTGCCGCAGTTCATCGCGCCCGACGCGCCAGACAAGGTGGCGGTGTTTTTGCTGCTGGGCCTGCTCTTCAATATCAACTCGCTCCCGATCAACTTCGGTTACGCCTGGCTCGCCGGCTGGGCGTCGCGCCGCATGAGTGCGGCCTCGCGCGCCAGACGCTGGCTAGACCGCGCCGCTGGCGTGATGTTCATCGGCTTTGGCCTGCGCCTGGCCATGTCCGACAATCTCAAAGCTTAAGCAGGAGACTTTCATGCCCCATCGACACCAGATCACCCCGCAGGAGGCGCTGCAACGGACCATCGAGCACCGCGAGATCTTTCACGATGAGATGCTGCACCTGATGCGGCTCATCATGAGCGGCGAAATGTCGCCGGTGATGATGGCGGCGTTCATCACCGGCTTGCGGGTGAAGAAAGAAACCATCGGCGAGATCACGGCCGCAGCCCAGGTGATGCGCGAGTTCTCCACCAAGGTGCACGTGGCCGACAAGACCCACCTGGTGGACATCGTGGGCACGGGCGGAGACGGGTCGCACACCTTCAACATCTCTACCTGTTCGATGTTCGTCGCCGCCGCGGCCGGCGCCAAGGTGAGCAAGCACGGCGGGCGCAGCGTGTCCAGCAAGAGCGGCAGCGCGGATGTGCTGGAGAGCCTGGGCATCAACATCAACCTGTCGCCCGAGGCGATCGCGCGCTGCATCGAGGAAGTGGGCGTGGGCTTCATGTTCGCGCCCAACCACCACCCAGCCATGAAAAACGTGGCGCCGATCCGCCGCGAGCTGGGCATGAAGACCATCTTCAACATCCTGGGCCCGCTGACCAACCCGGCCTCGGCGCCCAACATCCTGATGGGCGTGTTCCACCCCGACCTGGTGGGCATCCAGGTGCGTGCCTTGCAGCGCCTGGGCGCAGAACACGCGGTGGTGGTCTACGGCCGCGACGGCATGGACGAGGTTTCGCTGGGGGCAGCGACCATGGTGGGCGAGCTCAAGGGCGGCGAGATCAACGAGTACGAAATCCACCCGGAAGACTTTGGCCTGACCATGGCGAGCAACCGCGCTTTGCGCGTGGAGACGCCCGAAGAGTCCCGCGCCATGCTGATGGCGGTGCTGGAGCAGCCGGAGGACCCGGCCATTCGAGCGGCGCGCGACATCGTGGCATTCAACGCCGGCGTTGCCCTCTACGCGGCCAATGTCTGTGACGACATGGCGCAGGGCATTGTGCTGGCGCAGCGCGCGCTGGAGTCGGGCGCAGCGGCGAAGACGCTGCGCGCTTTCGCCAATTTCACCCAGTCCGTCACCGCGGGCACCGGCCCCTGAGCCATGAGCCTGCCGGTCTGGCTGCAGAACGACGGCGCCTGGATCGCCATCGGCATTTCGGTTCTGTTTGTGCTGGCCGGGGTGGTGATGCACAGCGTGTTCCTGAACATCCTCAAGCAACCGCCCGGCGACCTTCCTTCGCCGTTGGCCCCTCCGAACGAGTCCCGACCCCATGAATGACATCCTGCAAAAGATCGTTGCCGTCAAACACGAAGAGATCGCCGCGGCCCGCAAGAAGAAGCCGCTGGAGCTGGTGCGCCAGGACGCCGAGAGCCGGTTGCTGACGCGCGATTTCGAAGGTGCGCTGCGGGCCAAGATCGCGGGCGGCCAGGCGGCGGTGATTGCGGAAATCAAGAAGGCCAGCCCGAGCAAGGGCGTGCTGCGCGCGGAGTTCATCCCGGCCGATATTGCGCAGAGCTACGCCGAGGGCGATGGCGTCACCAGTGCGGCCTGCCTGTCGGTGCTCACCGATCGTCAGTTTTTCCAGGGCAGCCCGGACTTTCTCAAGCAGGCCCGTGCCAGCTGTGACTTGCCGGTGCTGCGCAAAGACTTCATGGTCGACCCCTATCAGGTCTACGAGGCCCGGTCCATGGGAGCGGACGCCATTCTGCTGATTGCGGCCTGTCTGAACGACGCGCAGATGGCCGACCTGGAGGCGCAGGCGCAGGCGCTGGATATGGCGGTGCTGGTCGAGGTGCACGATAAGGCCGAGCTGCACCGCGCACTTCAACTGAAAACGCCGCTGGTCGGTATCAACAACCGCAACCTGCGCACTTTTGAAGTCAGCCTGCAGACCACGCTTGACCTGATGGCCGAGGTGCCCGCCGACCGCCTGCTCATCACCGAGTCCGGCATTCTGCTGCGCGAAGACGTGGCCCGCATGCGGACGGCCAACGTACACGCATTCCTCGTGGGCGAGGCCTTCATGCGCGCACCCGACCCAGGCCTGGCGCTGGCCGAGCTGTTTGGCTGAGCGCGCACCGGTGCAGGCGAGTCTGAGCGGCATGGCTTTGGACTTGACGCGCGAACTTGCGTGGGGCTATGCCGACCCGGCCCGCTGGGCGGTGCAACCTGACTGGGCGCAACTGGTCGGTGAGTTCTGGCGTGGAGCCGCCGGGACGCGGCTGCAGGCGTTTTTGGCCCAGCGCCTGGCCGCGGGCGCGGTGATCTACCCACCCGAGCCGCTGCGCGCTCTGGCGCTCACGCCGCTGGATCGTGTGCGGGTCGTGATCCTGGGCCAGGATCCCTACCACGGGCCGGGGCAGGCCGAGGGTCTGGCGTTCTCGGTTGCGCCTGGGGTCAGGCTGCCGCCCAGCCTTCGCAACCTGTTCAAGGAGCTGCAGCGGGACCTCGGGCGACCCATCCCAGTCAATGGCTCGTTGCAGCCTTGGACCGAGCAGGGCGTGCTGCTGCTCAACACCTGCCTGAGCGTGGAAGACGGTGCACCCGCCAGTCACGCCGGACAAGGTTGGGAAGTGCTCACTGACGCCATAGTTCAGCGCTGCGGTGATGATCCCTCGCCGAAGGTCTTTATGCTGTGGGGGGCCCACGCCCAGAAAAAACGGGCCTTGGTCGATGCCGAGCGCCACCTGGTGTTGTGCGCCAATCACCCATCGCCCCTGTCAGCCATGCGCCCTCCCGTGCCGTTTCTCGGTTGTGGCCATTTCGGCAAAGCCGCGCGCTGGCTGGCTTCCCAGGGGCAGGATGCACCCTGTTGGTGAGGGTCCGAGCGTCCAATCCACTGGCGGAGATCCACAAAACCATGGCATAATATTGGGCTGCATTGCGGAGGGGTGGCCGAGTGGTTAAAGGCAGCAGACTGTAAATCTGCCCGCTTACGCGTACGCTGGTTCGAATCCAGCCTCCTCCACCAGCGGCTCAGGCGATGCGCGATCGACTGAGATCAGAGCGTTTCAGGTGTGCCGGGCCATTCCCGTTGCGCCTCTGTGCGGGAGTAGTTCAATGGTAGAACCCCAGCCTTCCAAGCTGATGACGCGGGTTCGATTCCCGTCTCCCGCTCCATGTTCTGTGGTGGTGCGCGTATCGATTGGGTTGTTGGCCTGACGGTGTTTGAGAAGTTTCTGAGGAGGCGTCCATGTGGGCGGCTGCCTTGGCCCTTGTGGCTCAGTGGTAGAGCACTCCCTTGGTAAGGGAGAGGTCGCGGGTCCGATTCCCGCCAAGGGCACCAGTTTTTTTTGTGTTCTGGTGTTTTCGGCAATTTTGATTTTGGAGCTGAAGAATGGCAAAAGAGAAATTTGAGCGGACCAAGCCGCACGTGAACGTGGGCACGATT
>NZ_JAUCZF010000007.1 GCF_030373245.1 Hydrogenophaga sp. | reverse complement strand
GGCATGCAAACCGCGGGCCAGAATTGAGGCTCAGCGGAGTTTTTCAACACAATAGGTCGAATCCGGTCAGCCAGCCGTCAATGGTCTCAACGCGACCGCCCCAGCCGCGTCTGCAGCCGGTCCAGCACCTCGACCACGGCCGCCGGGCTGACGCCGCCCTCACACTGGCCGGTGGCGAGTTCCTGCTCGGCCACCGACAGGTTGAGCCGCACGTAGGTGCTGTCCAGCGCGTGGCGCGTGGCCAGCAGTTGCTGCGCGATGCGGGCGCAGTCGGCGCCTTCTTCCAGCAGGCGCTGCAGGCCGCGCACCTGGCCTTCGGCGCGGCGCAGGCGGTGCAGCAGGTCGGCCTTGCGTTCGGCTGGCAGGGTCGCCGCGCGGGTGGGTTCGGACTGGGGCAAGGGCGCTGGTTTCATGCCGCCACAGGCTGGATGTTGGCCAGCGGCTCTGGCGCGAGCAGCGTGCCGTCGCGCAGGCCGCGCACCGTGGCAAAGCCCAGCCACAGCACAACGATGGAGGTGATGGCCAGCAGGACCATAGCCCCGGTCTGCCAGGCGCCGCTGCCCGGCTGCAGCGCGGCGAGCTTGAGGGTGAGGGTGCAAAGTGCGGCCAGCGGGAACGACAGTGCCCAGAACGCCAGGCCAAACGGCTGGCCGGCGATGCGGCGCAGCATGGGTAGCAACCACAACAGGGTGAACAGCCCCACGCCCCAGAGCGCCAGCACCAGCGGCAGCGGCGCCTGCCACTGCAGGAGCACGATGCCGATCACGGCCGGCGGCGCCAGGGTGATGAACCAGGCCGGCAGGATGCGGTCGGGCACCGGGCTGTGCGCGATGCGGCGCACCAGCACCAGCGCCAGCACGATGGGCCAGAAGAAAGCGCCGATTCCCATCTGCGCTGCCGACCAGGCCTCGTGCCCCAGCGGCAGACCTGCCAGGGGCACCACCACATTGCCGACCACCGGGATCAGCAGCACCGGCGTGACCGCTGGCCACAGGCCTGTGTTGCCTGGGCCTTGTCCCGGTGTCACCGGCGCCAGCCAGCGCCCCAGCACCCAGACCGTGGCCCAGAGCTGGGTCAACACACCCAGCCACCACAGGCCGTTCCACACCGGGTTCGGCCCCGAGAGCGCGACGCCCACCGCGGCCAACAAGAGCACCGACACCGGAAACGCCGCCACAAACGCGTGGCGCACCGGGTGGCGCAAGTCTTCGGCCAGTGCGGCGGGGTAGCGCTGCCAGCGCACCACCGACGCGACCAGCAGCACCCCGAACACCAGCGCCGACAGCAGACCCAGCACCAGGGCGATGCCGGTGGCCATCTCGCCCAGCACAGGACCCGCGTTGTGCCAGGCCAGGGTCAGGCCACACAGACCCATGACCACCGAAAACCAGCCAGGCATCAGGAATTTCAATGGTGTCGGACTGGACATGGCAGACCTTGGGAAAGTGGGCGGGGAATCCGGTCAGCGGGCCTTGCCTGTGGAGCAGGCACCGCCGCCTTCGGGCACGCCCATTTTCCTGAACAGGATGGCGGGAGGGCAAAAGCCAGTGATGCCCGACTGGAACAGGTTGAAGCCTGCAAATGCGGTCAGCGCCAGGAACCACTCGCTCACGAAGATCGGGCTGCCGTGGTAGCCCACGGCCAGGGAAAGCATGACCACAAGACCGGCCATGATGCGGATGTAACGTTCGACGTTCATTTCAGACTCCTTGAAAAAAAGGGACAACTCAGAGGGAAAAAGATCAGGCCGGTGCGACCTCGTGGTGCTTGCGGTAGACCGCGAAATACAGGACTGGAATCACCACCAGAGTGAGCAAGGTGGACACCGCGATGCCGAAGATCAGCGAGATCGCGAGACCGTTGAAGATCGGGTCGTCCAGAATGAAAAAGGCGCCCATCATCGCGGCCAGGCCGGTCAGCGCAATCGGCTGCGCGCGCACCGCGGCGGATTGCACCACCGCCTCGGCAAACGGCACGCCCCGCGCGGTTTCCAGCTCGATGAAGTCCACCAGCAGGATGGAGTTGCGCACGATGATGCCGGCCAGCGCGATCATGCCGATCATCGAGGTGGCGGTGTATTGCGCATTGAGCAGCGCATGGCCGGGCATCACGCCGATGATGGTCAGCGGAATCGGCGCCATGATGATGAGCGGCGTGACATAGCTCTTGAACTGCGCCACCACCAGCAGGTAGATCAGGATCAGGCCCACGCCGTAGGCCGCGCCCATGTCGCGGAAGGTTTCGTAGGTGATCTGCCATTCGCCGTCCCACTTCACCGCGTATTGGCGGTAGGGGTCTTTGGGCTGGCTGATCCAGTATTCACCCAGCTCACCGGCGTTGGGCAGCGCCGCGGCGTCCATGCGGGTGCGGATGCCGAACAGGCCGTACAGCGGCGAATCGAGCTGGCCCGCCATGTCGCCCATGACGTAGGTCACCGGCAGCAGGTTCTTGGTGTAGCGCGGCTGGTCGATCACACCACGCTCCACGGTGACGAGCTCGGACAGCGGCACCATGGCGCCGTTGGCCGCCTTGAGGGGCAGCGCCAGCAGGCTGTCGAGACCCACCTGTTTGTCCAGCGGCAACTGCAGACGCACCGGCACCGCGAACTTGGCCTGGCCGTCGTGCAGGTAGGCGGCGTCAGCACCCGAAAGCGCGGCATTGACGGTCTGCGCAATCACCTGCACCGGAATACCCAGCGACTCGGCGCGCTGGCGCTGGATGCGCAGGAAAGCGCGCGGTGCCGCTTCCTTGAGCGTGGTGTCCACGCCTACGATGTCGGGCGTGTCGCGGTATGCCTGGGCCACGCGCAGCGCGAGTTCAGCGCGACCCGCTTCGTCCGGTCCATAGACCTCGGCCGCGATGGGTGAGAGCACCGGTGGCCCCGGCGGCACTTCCACCACCTTGATGCGGGCACCGCGAAGCGCGGCGATGCGCTCCAGCTCGGGCCGGTGGCGCTGCGCGATGGCGTGGCTTTTTTCGCTGCGGTGGTGGGAATCGACCAAGTTGATCTGCAGGTCGCCACTCTCGGCGTCGGCGCGCAGGTAGTACTGGCGCACCAATCCATTGAAGGTGATCGGGCTGGCGGTGCCCGCATAGCCCTGCACGTTGGCCACCTCGGGCTGACGGGCCAGCCAGGCGGTCATGTCCTGCAGCGTGGCGGCCGTGTCTTCCAGCGGTGTGCCGGCTGGCATGTCGAGCACCACCTGGTATTCGCTCTTGTTGTCGAACGGCAGCATCTTGAGCACCACCCATTGCACCGCGGCCAGGCCGACCGAGAGCAGCAGCGCGATCAAGATGCCTGCCAGCAACAGCCAGCGTTTTTTCGCACTGGCCAGCAAGGGCGTGAGCACACGGGTGAAGAAACCCTGCAAGGCATTGGTGACCTTGCTCGGGCCGTGTGCGGCGTGGCCCTCGCCGGTCCTGGTGAGTTTCAGCGCCAGCCAAGGCGTGACGGTGAACGCGATCGCCAGCGAAATCGCCATGCCCATGCTGGCGTTGATGGGGATGGGGCTCATGTACGGCCCCATCAGACCGCTCACGAACGCCATCGGGAGCAGCGCGGCAATCACGGTGAAGGTGGCCAGGATCGTGGGTCCACCCACTTCATCGACAGCCCGCGGGATGATCACCGACAAGGGTACATCGGGCGTGAGCTGGCGGTGACGGTGGATGTTTTCCACCACCACGATGGCGTCGTCCACCAGGATGCCGATGGAGAAGATGAGCGCGAACAGCGAGACGCGGTTGAGCGTGAAGCCCCAGGCCCAGGACGCGAACAGCGTGGCAGTGAGCGTGAGGATGACGGCAGCGCCCACGATGATGGCCTCACGCCGACCCAGCGCCAGGCCCACCAGAATGATCACGCTGCCGGTGGCGAAGATCAGTTTCTGGATCAGCTTGTTGGCCTTGTCGGCGGCGGTCTGGCCATAGTCGCGGGTGATCGACACCTGCACCTCGTCTGGAATCACCGTGTTCTGCAGCAGGCTCAGCCGCTCGCGCACGCCGGCCGCGACATCGACCGCATTTTCGCCCGGCTTCTTGGTCACGGTGATGGTGACAGCGGGGTGGCTCTGGCCCTGTTGTTCTGCGTGTTCGGCATCGGCTGCGCCGGGGGTGAACCACACGTAGCGTTGCGGCAACTGCGCGCCGGCTTCTACGCGCGCCACCTCGCGCAGGTAGATCGGCCGGCCCTGGCTGACACCGACCACGATGTCGCCCACGTCTTTCGCGTTCTGCAGGAACTCGCCCGTCTGCACGCTGAGCATGCCGGGCTCGCCGACTGCCGCCGCCGGGTTGGCGACAGAGCCCGAAGGCATGGCCTGATTCGCCGCGGCGATGGCGCCGTGCAAGGCCTGCACGCTGATACCGCGCTCGCGCAACCGGTTCGGCTCCAGCCAGACATGCACCGCGCGCCCCGGCCCGCCGATGGTGACCACCTCACGGGTACCAGGCACGCGCTTGAGTTCGCTCTCGACCGAGTGCGCCACCCGCTCCAGGTCGTGAGCGCTGGCCGCGTCTTTGCTCCACAAAGTGGCGGCCAGCACCGGCACGTCGTCGATGCCCTTGGGCTTGACGATTGGGGTGAGCACGCCAAGGCCTTGAGGCAGCCAGTCCTGATTGGCGTTGAGCACGTCGTACAACCGCACCAGCGCATCGGTACGCGGCACGCCGACCTGGAATTGCACCGTCAGCACCGCCACACCGGGGCGCGATACCGAGTAGGTGTGTTCAATGCCCTGGATCTGGGACAGCACGTGCTCAGCCGGTGCCGCCACCATTTTTTCAACGTCTGCGCTTGATGCCCCGGGAAATGGGATCAGCACGTTGGCCATGGTCACGTTGATCTGCGGCTCTTCTTCTCGTGGCGTCACCAGAACGGCAAACAGACCGAGCAGCAGCGCCACCAGGGCGAGCAGAGGCGTGATGGCGTTCGACTGGAAGGCGCGCGCCACCGAGCCTGAGAAGCCCAGCTTCTCGGGCGCACCGTCTGGCAGTGGGGTGTGAGGAGCGTCGCTCATGTTCGACCTCTCACTGCCCGGCCGTTGGTTGTGCACCCGCCAGACCAGCACGCACCGGGTCCAGCGCCACTCGGTCACCTGCCTTCAGTCCGGCCAGCACCTCCAGCCCGGCCTCGCCGTGGCTGGCACCGGTGCGCACCGCGCGCAATGCGAAGCCTGACGGCTGGCCCTCCCCGCGCGGGACCACCACATACACCGCGGTCAGTTCGCCGCGGCGCAGCAGCGCCGACTCGGGCACCACCAGCCGCTGCTGCTCCGCATCGATCACGAAGCGCACCCGAACCTGGCGCCCAGGCACCTGGCTGGCGCCATCGGCTGCGCTCAGGTCCAGCCGCCATTCCACCGTCTGCGACACCGGGTCGGCTGCGGGGAGGCTGGTCACCGAGGCCGGCTGAACCCAGGCCGTGTCGCCCGGAAGGCGCACTTCGACGCGCTTGGCCTGAGCAGCGGCGGTCTGCTGCGATGCTGGCACATACACCACCGCCCGGATGGGTTGCGGCGCATACACCGTGAGCACCGGCGTGCCCGGCATGGCGAGCGCGCCGGCTTCGGCGTGGGTTTGCAGCACCCAGCCGTCGTAGGGCGCGGTCAATCGGGTGAAGCCTTGCACCAGCGACGACTGCGTGCGGCCGGCGCGTGCAGCGGCCAGACCGGCTTCGGCGGCGCGCAGCTGCGATTGCGCGTTGTCCAGCGCAGCCTGGGCGATGAATCCCTGGGCGCGCAGGTCGCGCGTGCGCTCGTACTGGGCGCGGGCATTGGCGAGCTGGGCGTCGGCCTGGGCCACGCCAGCTTGGGCCTGGGCCACGCCGGCCTGCGTGGCGCGGTCGTCGATCACGGCCAGCACCTGCCCGGCCTTGACCCGGTCACCCGCTTTCACGCTCAGCTGCGCAATGCGCCCGCTGGCCTGTGCCGACAACGTGCTTTGGCGCACCGCCTGCAGGCTGCCATCCAGCTCCAGCCCGGCGCCTACCGCCTGCGCTCCCATGTTCATGACCGGGACCCGAGGCGCTGAGGCCGGTGCATCCGCCGCCAGCACGGCGCCGCCCAGCAGCAGCCCCGCCGCGAGCACCAGCGACACAGCCACGGCGCCAAAGCGTCGGTCGACCGCAGCGGGAAGGGCGGCCAGCAGGGGAGAGGAAGACGGGGACAGCATGTTGAAACTCCTATACCTGCCACAGTATATCAACATACCCCTAGGGGTACAAGAGGCAACCCGATTTTTCACCCCGCCCTGCAGAGCTCCTCACTCTCACACAGCCCGACCTGCACAAGCTCAGCACGGCCGGCGGCAGGCCTCAATCCACCGCGAAGGGCACCCGCGGCGCCACCGCGCAGAGCAGTTCGTAGGCAATCGTGCCGGCCGAGGCTGCCACCTCGTCCACCGGCAGCTCGGCGCCCGACGCCGCCCGGCCCCACAGCACCACCTCGGTGCCAACCCCGGTGGCTGCGTCCAGCGGCGTCAGGTCAACGGTGATCATGTCCATGCTCACCCGCCCCACCACCCGGGTGCTCACACCATTGACCAGCACCGGCGTGCCGGTGGGCGCGTGGCGCGGGTAGCCGTCGGCGTAGCCGCAGGCGATGACGCCGATGCGCATGGGATGCTCGGCGGTGAAACTGGAGCCATAGCCCACTGTGTCGCCCGGCTGCAAGGTCTGCACGCCGATCACGCGGGTCGACAGCGTCATGGTTGGCTGCAATCCCCAGCTGGCGGCGGTGTGCTCGGGGTGGTCCGGCGCGCTGCCATAGAGGGCGATGCCCTCGCGCACCCAGTCGGCCGACAGCGTGGACACGCCTTCGCCACGCAGCGGGCTGCTCGCGTGGCGCAGGATGGCCGCGCTGTTGCACAGGGTGCGCTCGCCCGGCAAGTCGGCCGTGGCCGCTTCGAATGCTGCCACCTGGTGAGCGATGCCGCGCGGGCCATCGGCGTCGCTGAAGTGCGTCATGAGCGAGATTTCTTCCACCTGTGGCAGCGCGTTGAGGCGCACCCAGGCGGCACGAAACGCGGTCGGGGTGAAGCCGAGCCGGTTCATGCCGCTGTTCATCTTGAGGAAGACGCGGTGCGGCTGCTGCGTCTTGTGGGCAGCCAGCCAGTCGATCTGTTCGTTGCAGTGCACGGTGTGCCACAGGTGAAGGCGGGAACACAGTTCCAGGTCGCGCGGCTCGAAGCAACCTTCCAGCAGCAGGATCGGACCCCGCCAGTCCAGCGCGCGCACGCGCTGCGCTTCATCGAAGTCGAGCATGGCCAGGCCATCGGCGCTGCGCAGCCCCTCGAAGCAGCGCTCGATGCCATGGCCATAGGCGTTGGCCTTGATCACCGCCCACAGCTTGGCGTCGGGGGCCCGCAAACGCGCCTGGCTCAGGTTGTGCCGCAGGGCGTCGATATGGATGGTGGCGAGGATGGGGCGTGGCATGGACAGACCAGAGGTGAGGTGATGCAGTTCAGGCGGCAGACGCCGGGGTCATCGGCGGGCGCCCAAGGGGCGCGTGCTATAACCCGGCATCGCTGGAGACACCCGCCGAACTTTCGCACAAAATACCCGCGCCCGGCTCCGCGCCCGGGCAGCTTCGGCACACCATTCATCCCCATGAAGCGCGGCTTCTACACCATCATGACGGCGCAGTTCTTCAGCTCGCTGGCTGACAACGCGCTGTTTGTGGTGGCCATCGAATTGCTGCGCACGCAGGGCGCACCCAACTGGCAGGCCGCGGCACTGGTGCCGCTTTTTGCCTTGTTTTATGTGGCGCTGGCGCCTTTTGTGGGTGCCTTTGCCGACGCCCGGCCCAAGGGCCAGGTGATGTTCATCAGCAATGCGATCAAGGTGGTGGGCTGCCTGATGATGCTCTGGGGCGTGCACCCGCTGCTGGCCTACACGCTGGTGGGTCTCGGCGCTGCGGCCTACTCGCCGGCCAAGTACGGCATCCTGACCGAGTTGCTGCCGCCCTCGCAGCTGGTCAAGGCCAACGGCTGGATCGAAGGGCTGACGATTGCCTCCATCATCCTGGGCGTGTTGCTCGGTGGCCAGCTGATCGCGCCCTATCTGTCCCACCACCTGCTGGCACTGGACCTGCCGTTCATGCACACCGGGGTCAACACCGCGCCCGAAGCGGCGATCGCGGTGCTGGTGGTGGTGTATGCGCTGGCGGCCTGGTTCAACACCCGCATCCCGTTGACGGGCGTGACCCCCCGGCCCATGCCCACCAACCCGCTGGCGCTGTTGCCCGATTTCTGGCGTTGCAACCAGCGCCTGTGGCGCGACCGACTGGGTCAGATCTCGCTGGCCACGACCACGCTGTTCTGGGGGGTGTCGGGCAACCTGCGCTACATCGTGCTGGCCTGGGCCGGCGCGGCACTGGGCTACAGCACCTCGCAGGCCTCGGCGCTGGTGGGCGTGGTCGCGGTGGGAACTGCTGTGGGCGCGGTGGTGGCGTCGATGCGCATGCGGCTGGATCAGGCCACGCGGGTGATGCCGCTGGGCATTGCCATGGGTATCTTGGTGATTGCGATGAACTTCATCGACAACGTCTGGGTGGCGGCTCCCTTCCTGGTGCTGCTGGGTGGGCTGGGTGGCTTTCTGGTCGTGCCCATGAACGCCTTGCTGCAGCACCGCGGCCACAACCTCATGGGTGCGGGCCGTTCCATTGCGGTACAGAACTTCAATGAGCAGGCCTGCATCCTGGGCCTGGGCGCGCTCTACAGCTTCTCGACCGCCGCCGGCGTCTCGGCCTTCGTGGCGATCACCTTGTTTGGTCTGGTCGTTGCCGGCTTCATGGCCCTGATCGCACTCTGGCACCGCCACAACCAGCGCGCGCACCCGCACGAGCTGGAGCGACTGCTCGAAATCGCGCGACGCGACGATCTTCACGGGTGAATGGGTACCCCGCACCGCAGTTGCGGCGGGGGTGGGTCAAGCTCCTCGGCGGGGGTGGTCTAAAACCCCACTGAGGTCTTCTGGAAGCCTTCGAGGTTGACCAGCCGATGCTGGGAAAGCACCTTGTACAGGTCGGACTCGGCCACCGATCGCGAGAGGTAGGCATCGCTGCCGGCCAAGCCGGCCTTCATGCGGTCCATGCTGCCTGCAATGGCGGCAAACATGATGACCACGGGCGGCTTGCCGAGCTGCTTTTGCTGTTTGGCGGTGCGGCAGACCTGGAAGGCGTCGGGCTCGCCGCTGAGCCGGTCGACCACCACCAGTCGGTAAGGATGAGCCTTGAGCATGACCACCGCCTGAGTCGCTTCACGCGACCAGTCGACACTCAGGTTGTATTTCTTGAAACGCTTGAGAAGGATGCGGCCTTCGACCAGGCTCTCCGCCACCAGCAGCACCTCGCCGCGCTGCACTTCGGGCACCGCTGGCGCCTTGCTGCGGCTGGCCGGTGATTTTTCCGGCGCCAGATCGCTTCGGCTTGCGTTCGACCTGGCGCCCGGCAGCGGCAAGTCTTCCAGTCCACCAAAGTCCGTGACACCCATGACACCCGGGCGCTGCGCCGGCGCTGCCGGGCGCACCGCGGCGGGCGGCGGAGCGGCCGGGGGCCTTCGGGCCGCCACCGCATCACCGTGGGTCATGGGCCGGGTGGGCGGGAATTCGGTGTCTTTGGCGCGTCGGCGCGGCGCCATGGCGGGCGCGAGGAGCGGTGCCTGCCGGCTCTGGTAGGGCTCGGTCTGGGCAAACGAGCGGTCACCACCTTGGCGCGGCTGCACCGGTGGTGCGTGCTGGGCCCCAGCCGCGAGCTGGACGGGGGGAGCGACCACCGGCGATGCAGCCGGTTTGCCGCCCACGATGCCATCGAGTTCGGCCAACACCGCCACCAGCTTGACCGGCTTGCGCTGCAGCGGCCAGCCGGTGCCGCCATCGCTGTTGCCCACCAGCAGCACCCTCCCGGGCAGCTCGGCATGACGCACCAGGTGCAGGGCTTGCGGGTTGTCGGCGTTGACGATCAGGATCTGCGCATCGATCACCTCGTCTTGCACCCGGTAGCTGGGCGGTCGGCGTGCGGCAAGCCGAAAAAACGACTCAAAGGTCGCCGACTCGTTTTGAGCGAACCCCACCAGGGCCACTGTGTATGAACCACGCATCAAGCGTCCTCACTGCTGTCTGATTGAAATACCGGGTGCCAGTATGCCCGTTCTGGTGCACGCCCAAGCGAGGGCAAGCGCCCAGAAGGCACACAAACGTCACGGATCGCACACGCACTTGTGTGGCGCGCCACAATGGATTGCCACGTCCTCAGCCACCGAAGGAATACACACATGTCCAGCCTCTACGATTTCGAAGCCCTGTCCATCGACGGCAAGTCCGTCAGCCTGGACCAGTACCGAGGCAAGCCGTTGTTGATCGTCAACACCGCGAGTGCCTGCGGCTTCACACCGCAATTTGGCGGCCTGGAAAAACTTCACCAGACCTACGGCCACCGTGGCCTGGTCGTGCTCGGTTTCCCGTGCAACCAGTTTGGCAGCCAGGACCCTGGATCAAACGATGAAATTGCGGGGTTTTGCCAGCGCAACTTTGGCGTGACGTTTCCGATGATGAGCAAGATCGACGTCAACGGCGCCGAGGCCCACCCGCTCTATCAGTGGCTCAGCGCAGAAGCTCCCGGCCTGCTGGGCAGCAAGGCCATCAAGTGGAACTTCACCAAGTTCCTGGTCGGCAAGGACGGACAAGTCATCAAGCGCTACGCACCTCAAGACGCACCGGAAAAGCTCGCCAAGGACATCGAGGCGGTGATCTGACCCCCCCGCGCCCGCTTCGCGGTCACCCCCCAGGGGGCGACGCTGGTCGTCCGGCAAAGCCGGCCCGACGGCGTCCTGAGATCAAGCGGCCTGCGGACCGCTTGAAGCGCGCCGCAGGCGCGCGAACTGCGCGCGGTGAGATCTGCCTAGGTGCGCGAGGCACCTGTGTTGATCGGTCCGCAGGCCGCTCAACCCAAGGGCACCACGGAACCGGCTTTGCCGGGCCGCCAGTGCCGCCCCCTGGGGGGTGACCGCGAAGCGGGCGCGGGGGGAGTCCATCTAGACCCAGCGCAGCAGCAAGCCCGCCACCAGCGGCAGCGCCACCGCGCTGAACAGGGCGCACAGTCCCATCGCCAGACCAGCGAAAGCGCCGGCCTCTTCGCTCACCTGGAACGCACGCGCCGTGCCGATGCCGTGGGCGGCGGTGCCCAGAGCGAAGCCACGCACCATGGGGTCGTGGATGCGCAGAGCGTCAAACAAGAACCGTGCGCTGGCCGCGCCCACGATGCCGGTGCTCACCACCAGCACAGCGGTGAGCGAAGGCAGGCCACCAATCTTCTCGGCGATGCCCATGGCCACCGGCGTGGTGACCGACTTGGGTGCCAGCGAAGCCAGCGTGGCCTTGGATGCACCCAGGGCCCAGCCCAGTCCGATGGCACTCACGGTCGCCGCCAGCGTCCCCACCACCAGCGCGCCCAGCATGGGCAGCCAAAGGCGCTTCAATCGGTCGAGCTGTTCAAACAGGGGCACGGCCAGCGCCACCGTGGCAGGACCCAGCAGAAAGTGAACAAACTGCGCACCTTCGAAATAGGTGGAGTAGGGCGTGCCAGTGGCCCAGAGCAGCGTGCCCAGCGCGATCACCGCCATGGCAACCGGGTTGGCCAGCGGATGAAAGCCGCTGCGCTGGTAGATGAGAAATGCGCCGTGATAGACCAGCAAGGTGGCGGTCAGCCCCAGCAGCGGGGTTGCAGAGAGGTAGACCCACACTTCGTTGAGTGCGAGCGGCAAGCCCTGCGTCATGCAGTGCCCTTGGACGCTCGTGCGCGCTTGATCAGCCAGGCCATGGTGAGCGCTGCACTGGCCAGTCCGACCCAGGTGCTGACCACCAGCGCCACCCCGATGGCCAGCGCCTCATCGCCCAGTCGCTGCAAGTGCAGCATGACGCCCACCCCCGCCGGCACAAACAGCAGCGACAGGTGTTGCAACAGGGTCTGGGCAGTGGGTTTGAGTCCCGTCACCCACGCGGGTCGCAGCACCAGGGTGAACAGCAGCAAAGCCAGCCCCACCACAGGCCCGGGCACCGGTGCGCCCGAGGCAAACACCAGCGCTTCGCCCAGCAACTGGAAAACAAGCAGGGTGGCGAGCGCTGGAATCATGACCCCCCCGCGCCGCCTGCGGCGTCACCCCCCAGGGGGCGATGCGAGTGGCCCGGCAAAGCCGGTTCCACCGCATCCTGAGCGAAGACACAGCACGCCGGAAGGGAAGTTGTTCCAGGGCACCGCGGAACCGGCTTCGCCGGGCCGCCAGTGCCGCCCCCTGGGGGGTGACGCCGCAGGCGGCGCGGGGGGGTCAACATCTGAGCGCGTCGTCCAGCACTTCAACCCAATGCTTCACCGGCGTCTGCGTGCCGCTTTGCAGGTGGGTGATGCAGCCGATGTTGGCGCTGGTGATGACTGCGGGCTTGAGCTCGTTCAGGTGGCCGAGCTTGCGGTCGCGCAGTTGGTAGGACAACTTGGGGTTGAGTAACGAATAGGTGCCCGCCGAACCGCAGCACAGGTGCGCTTCGTTCTTCGCCACCATCACGGTGAAGCCCAAAGCGCTCAGGTGCTGTTCGACACCGCCCTTGAGTTGCTGGCCGTGTTGCAGCGTGCAGGGCGGGTGGAAGCCCACCACCTTGCTGCCGTCGGGCGCTTTCGCAAGCTTGGGTTTGAGCGCGGGCACCAAGGCAGGCAGCAGTTCGCTCAGATCCTGGGTAAGTGCGCTGATGCGCGCCGCCTTGGCCGCATAGGCCGGATCGTCGGCCAGGATGTGGCCGTATTCCTTGACCGTGACGCCGCAGCCCGAAGCGTTCATCACGATGGCCTCGACACCTGCCTCCACCTCGGGCCACCAGGCGTCGATGTTGGCACGCATTTCGGCCTTGCCGCCGTCCTGGTCGTTCAGGTGGAACTTCACCGCACCACAGCAACCGGCCTTGGGCGCGACCACAGTCTGGATGCCCGCGGCGTCGAGCACGCGCGCGGTGGCGCTGTTGATGTTGGGCATCATGCTCGGCTGCACGCAGCCCGCCAGCATCAGCACCTTGCGCGCATGGGTCTGCGTGGGCCAGGCGCCCGGGTTCTGCCTGGCGGGCACTTTGTTCTTGAGCACCTCGGGCATGAGTGGGCGCACCAGTTGGCCCAGTTTCATCGCCGGGCCGAACAGCGGCGACGGCAGGCCTTCCTTGAGCAGCCAGCGCACGGCCTTTTCGGACGCCGGCCTAGGCACTTTTTCGTCCACGATCTTGCGGCCGATGTCGATCAGGTGACCGTAGTCGACGCCGCTCGGGCAGGTGGTTTCGCAGTTGCGGCAGGTCAGGCAGCGGTCCAGGTGCATCTGCGTCTTGCGCGTGGGCTCGGCGCCTTCGAGCACCTGCTTCATCAGATAGATGCGTCCGCGCGGCCCGTCGAGCTCGTCTCCCAGCAGCTGGTAGGTCGGGCAGGTGGCGGTGCAGAAACCGCAGTGCACGCACTTGCGCAGGATGGCTTCTGCGGCGCGGCCGTCGGCGCGGGCCTGGTATTCGGGGGAGAGTTGGGTTTGCATCGCGTTCAGACCATCCGGCCGGGATTGAAAATGCCAGCCGGGTCGAACTCGGCGCGCAGGCGTTGGGTGATGGTCTCGATGGTGGCGCTCTGGCGGTCGAAGCGCGGCACACGCTGTGCACCGTCGGCGCCGGCGCGAAACAGGGTGGCGTGGCCCTGGAGCTCAGCCGCCGCAGCCCGAATGTCGGCCGCTGCCGATGCCGGTGCCCACAACCAGCGCTGCGCGCCTTGCCACTCCACCAGCTGCGCGTAAGGCAACTTGACCACCGGCGCGGTCTGCGGCAGCGACAGCCGCCACAGGCAGAGCTCTGGCGAGGGCGTCTGGAAAAACGGCAAGGTCTGGTCCCGGCAGGCGGCCCAGTCGCCCGCGGCCTGCGCGTTGTCCAGGCGCTGACCCTGGGCTTCTCGGAGCAGACGTTCGCTGGCGGCGTCCACCGCAGCGACCGCGCCGCGCAGGCGCACATACAAGCGCTCGGGCTGCCCGGCCGCGGTCTCGTCCTTCACCCAGCAACTCGCATTGAGCGGCAGGGGCTGGCCGCCCCAGCGGTGAAGCTGTTCAAGCGCATCGTGCTGACCCAGCTCAAACACCAGCGTGGCCTCGGCCGGCGCGACCGGCAGCACCTTGAGCGATACGTCGGTGATGACGCCCAGGGTGCCCAGGCTGCCGGCCATCACGCGACTGACGTCGTAGCCGGCCACGTTCTTCATGACTTGGCCACCAAAGGTGAGCCACTCGCCGCGCCCATCGATGAACTGCAGGCCGAGCACAAAATCGCGCACACCTCCCGCGCTGGCGCGCGCAGGCCCAGCCAGGCCAGCGGCGACCGCGCCACCGATGGTGGAGGCCGGGCCAAAGTGCGGTGGCTCAAATGGCAGGCACTGGCCTTTTTCGGTCAGCGCGGCCTCCAGCTCGGCCAGCGGTGTGCCCGCGCGAACCGTCACCACCAGTTCGGTGGGTTCGTGGCTGCTGATGCCGCTCCAGTCGTTGGTGTTGAGCGTTTGGCCTGCCCCGGGTTGGCCGTAAAAACTTTTGCTGTCACCGCCAACGATGCGCAGCGGCTGGCGCGCGGCGCTGGCGGCTCGCACCTGGTCGATCAAATGGCTGGGGGCTTGGTCTGGCGGTGTTTGCATGGCCGCCATGGTAGCGGCCAGCCCCTGGCGAGGCGTTGAATTTTTTGCACGGCGCGGTGCAATCGCGTCCCCCTGGGCGCGTCGGATCGCCGCGCCCAGGGATTACCCTGAGCAGGGGAATCGACTCAACGCGTGTAGCCCAGGCACATGCCGGCGTTGGGTCGACCTTTGCATTCGCGCTTGAGGCGCTTCTCGCGCGCGGCCGGTTTTTCGCTGGAAGGTGCGTCGTGGAACGTGACCTTGCTCGGCAGCTTGCGCTCGCCTGGCGGCGGGGCGGCCAACGCGGTAGCGCAACAGGCGATGAGCCAGATGGCAACGCCAGCGTACAGCAGGCGCTGATTGAGAGCTTCGGGCATGGGGTCCCTCCTTCGGAATGTGATCGGAACAGCGCCATCTTGCCGCGCGCAACCATCGCTGTCTGTGATGTGTTCACCAACCAAAAAAAGACCCGCGTGCCTTTCGGCAACGCGGGTTCAACATCCAAAGGAGAACAGTTCACCCAGGCAGCACGTGAGCGCCGCCTGGGGTTTCGGCCGGGTCAGCGACCGTAGGCCGTCTCGCCGTGCGAGGTGATGTCCAGACCTTCGCGCTCGGCTTCTTCCGTGACGCGCAGACCCATGACCATGTCAACGATCTTGTAGCAGATGAAGGCGACCACACCCGACCACACCATGGTGATGACCACGCCTTCGGCCTGGATCAGCAGCTGGCTGCCGATGGAGAAGTCGTCGCCACCCGTGCCACCCAGGCCAGGGGCGCCGAACACGCCGACCAACAGCGCGCCCACGATGCCACCGATGCCGTGGATGCCGAACACGTCGAGCGAGTCGTCGGCGCCGAGCATCTTCTTCAGGCCACCCACGCCCCACAGGCACAGGAAGCCAGCGATCAGGCCAATGATGATGGCGCCCATGGGGCCCACCGAACCGCAGGCCGGGGTGATGGCGACCAGGCCGGCCACCGCGCCGGATGCAGCGCCCAGCATCGAAGCCTTGCCCTTGCTCAGGGACTCACCGATGCACCAGGCCAGCACGGCAGCCGCGGTTGCGACCAGGGTGTTGATGAACGGCAGACCGACAAACGTGTTGGCTTCCAGGTTGGAGCCGGCGTTGAAACCGAACCAGCCCACCCACAGCATGGCGGCGCCCACCATGGTCAGCGTCAGGCTGTGAGGCGCCATCGATTCTTTGCCGTAGCCAATGCGCTTGCCGATCACATAGGCACCGACTAGGCCGGCCATGGCCGCGTTGATGTGCACCACGGTGCCGCCAGCGAAGTCCAGCGCGCCCTTGTCCAGCAGGTAACCGCCAGCGCCCCAGACCATGTGAGCGATTGGGATGTAGCTGAAGGTGAACCACAGGGCACAGAACAGCAGCACGGAGCCGAACTTGATGCGCTCGGCGAACGAGCCCACGATCAGCGCGCAGGTGATGCCAGCAAAGGTGCACTGGAAGGCGATGAAGATGTACTCGGGGATCTTCACGCCATCGGTGAAGGTGTCGGCGAGCGACTCGGGGGTGACGCCCATCAGGAACACCTTGCTCAGGTTACCGATGATCAGTCCTTCCCCACCAAACGCCAGGCTGTAGCCGTAGACGGCCCACAGCACGGTGATCAGCGAGAACACCACCATCACCTGCATCAGCACCGACAGCATGTTCTTGCTGCGGACCAGGCCGCCATAGAACAAGGCCAGGCCAGGAATGACCATCATGACCACCAGGATGGTGGAGACCATCATCCAGGCCACGTCGCCTTTGTCCACGGTGGGCGCAGGAGCCTCAGCTTCAGCGGCAGGAGCGGCTTCAGCCGCCATCGCGGGGGCCGCAGCAGCATCAGGCGCCGCCGCAGCAGGAGCTTCAGCAGGCGCCGCGACAGCCGCCGGCGCTTCGGTGGTGGTCTGGGCGATGGCGCTCAGCCCGCCCAGGGCCAGGCTCAGGCCCAGCGTGAGGGAAACAATCAGCTTTTTCATGTCCGTGCTCTTTCTTGTGCGGGCGTTGATCAAAGCGCTTCTTTGCCGGTTTCGCCGGTGCGGATGCGGACCACCTGTTCGAGGGCGGTGACGAAAATCTTGCCGTCGCCGATCTTTCCGGTACGCGCAGCACCTTCGATGGCTTCGATGACGCGATCGACGAGGTCGTCGGACACGGCGGCTTCGATCTTCACTTTGGGCAGAAAGTCGACCACGTACTCGGCGCCGCGGTACAGCTCGGTGTGGCCCTTCTGGCGGCCGAAGCCTTTGACTTCGGTCACGGTGATGCCTTGCACGCCCATGGTGGACAGGGCTTCACGCACCTCGTCCAGCTTGAACGGCTTGATAACGGCTGAAACCATTTTCATGCTGTGATTCCTCTTCTAGATCTCAAAAGACGCTGAGCCGAAGGCCCGGCGCCGGGGTGGATACAAACGCTGACACACCCAAGCACGGTCCGTGCCAGGCCACTCGTGTGGTGCGGTCTCTGCGGGCAGCTTCGTGGCAAGCCAGCTGCACCATCGCGACGCCAGAGCTCCACCTCCCCCGCATGGGTGGCAGCTTTTGGCGCCGCCTGTGCCATGATTTCGCTGCCGCTGCGCACGCCCCTCTGTCACACCAAAGGTGTGCGCACCAAGTTTGTGCATGCACCGCCTTGACCTGATTCGAGGTCGTGTCTGGTTTTGTGCACCGAAACAGGGAGTTTTCACACCATGAGTCTGTCGCTGGTGCACAGCCGCGCCCTGATCGGGCTGGACGCGCGTCCGGTGCAGGTGGAAGTCCACCTGGCCAACGGCCTGCCCAGCTTCACCCTGGTGGGCCTGGCCGACACCGAGGTGAAGGAAGCGCGCGAACGCGTGCGCTCGGCCATCGCCAACGCCGGGCTGGACTTTCCGTCCAACAAGACGGTCACCGTCAACCTCGCGCCGGCCGACCTGCCCAAGGACTCCGGCCGCTTCGACCTGCCAATTGCCCTGGGCATCCTCGCCGCCAGCGGCCAGATCAGCGCGGCCAAACTCGAAGGCTGGGAATTCGCTGGCGAGCTCTCGCTGGGTGGTGAGCTGAGGGCGGTGCGCGGCGCCCTGGCCATGAGCCTGGCTCTCCACCGAAAAGACAGTGAGCGCTCGCAGTTGGTGCTGCCGCCTGGCAGCGCCGAAGAGGCCGCGTTGGTGCCCGGCGCCGCCGTGTTCCGCGCCCGCCACCTGCTGGACGTGGTCGCGCGCTTCCTGCCCGAGGCCGCGCTGGCCGAAGGCGACAACGCCGAAGGTGACGGCTGGCAGCGGCTGACTGCACAGGTCATTGCCCCGGCGCAGCGCTATGCCGACCTGGCCGATGTGAAAGGCCAGGCCGCAGCCAAGCGGGCGCTGGAGGT
The DNA here is from genome assembly GCF_030373245.1 of Hydrogenophaga sp. Classification (GTDB taxonomy): domain Bacteria; phylum Pseudomonadota; class Gammaproteobacteria; order Burkholderiales; family Burkholderiaceae_C; genus Hydrogenophaga. The sequence goes on along the minus strand of NZ_JAUCZF010000007.1, from coordinate 168,463 downwards.
GGCTGCTGCCGGGGGCCACAGCCTGCTCATGGTCGGCCCGCCCGGCTCCGGCAAAAGCATGCTGGCGCAGCGCTTCGCTGGCCTGCTGCCGCCCATGAGCACCGACGAGGCCCTGGAATCCGCCGCCGTGGCCTCACTGGCCGGGCGCTTTGAACTGGCTCGCTGGGGCCAGCGCCCCACCTGCTCACCGCACCACAGCGCCAGCGCGGTCGCGCTCGTGGGCGGCGGATCGCCGCCACGGCCCGGTGGACACAATCAAATATGCAGCATTTATTTACAGCGTTAAATCAACAACTTAGCGCGTCAGCCGTCAAAGTTGGACTGCTGTGATTGTCAAAGTTGGACATCACTGAGGCAGAAAGCTGTATCAAGTCCGCTGCCACGATTCACGGAGTGGTTCAAGCTTGTGGCTGCGCTGCAGCGACTGGAGTCGGTCGCCGGCGGCGGTTGTGCTCGCGCTGAATGCAACGAAGGGGCTGTTGGGCGTTTCGACTTGCCCCAGCCTGAGTGGCGGCTGTAGGAGGTATTGTGTTGAAAAACTCGGGCGCCGCCGTTGAAGTCGTGATGACCAAAAACTCGACCTCATAGAACGGCCTAGGATCGCCGATCTCACTCAAGGTAAGGGGTGAAGTACCCCCGAAAACGTGCTGAAAACTTGCCAAGGGAGTTTTTCAACACAATTGGAGGTACTGCGGTCATTCGGCTTTCGCGACTCGGCTGGCGCCGAGCCACCGACCGCTTCCCCATCACCTGGACTGGCGGTTTCGACCCTGAGCGGCCCGTCGCGCTGCAATTTCAAAGCAGCCTCTCAAACGAGAAACCGATGCAAGGCGTTGCGTTTGCTCGTTCTAGGATTCCCATCCACTCGGCTAGAGTGCTGCGAAATGCTCTTGGTCAGCACCATCAGTTTGCCGGTAGCATGCGAGCGTGCAAACGCGCTGTGGCCGTCATGAGCCTGATCCAGTCAGCGCGCAAAGACGGGCAGGACCCTTCTCCTAGCCGGTGGCACGGACCGGGCCGGTTGTTGTGACGCTGAACTTGACCGCACCGGTGGCGTCCGTGGTGGCCACGGTGCTCAGGCCAGTGAGCATGCCTTTGGTTTTGTAGCTGTAGCTGGTGACCTGGCCGGGCTGGGCGATCCGGGTGGTTGTCTACCCAATCGCTACGTAGTCGCCCGCACCGCCTGGCGGCAGGTTGCCCCCGGCGATCATGTTGAACAGCAAGGTGATGGTGGGCGGCTCGGGCGACATCATCTGCCGCAGCGTGACCTGATCCAGGCACAGTGCGTGGCTGCCGTTGGGGGACGCCATGCCCAAGCCCCAGCTGCGCGAACTCATGGGCAGGTCCACCCAGCGCCATTGCAGATCGCGCTCCAGCAGCAGCGCAAACGCGCCACCCACGCCATTGAACAAGGCGTTGCGTGCCTTGGGCTTGAGCGTGGTGCGCACCGGGCGCAAGGCTTCCACCTCGGCGGTGATGGCGGCCAACACCGCTTCGGCGCTGGATGAGATGTTCAGACCTTTTGCCTCCAGCCAGGCCAGGCCGCTGCTTTGCACCAGGGCCTTTTCTTTGGCGGGCGCTTCGCGCCAGCGCGGCCAGCGGGGTGCCTGGGGCACCTCGGGAGCCGGGCGGGGTGGCGGCGGGACAGCCTGTTCGGCGCTGTCCACCACGTAGCCCACGTGCTCGAAGTACACGCCCTTCAGGCCCAAAGCTTCGTAACGGTCTACGAAGTTTTGGGTGTAGAAGATCGGACCTCGCCAAAAATTGAGTTTGAAGGCATCCCATTCCATCGCCCGCGGATCGGTGATGTTGATCCAGTGTATCCATGAGACCCATTTCTCTTCGGGAAACTCTTCAGTGCCAGACCGTGCGATCCGTGAATTTATGGGGCAGTGTGATTCGGTCCAACGCAGTGGTCGCATCACTTGCCAAGGTTCCTCGTTAACGGTGAATGGTAGCAACTCAAAGTCTTCGGTTTTTTCTGGCCAAAGGCAATCTGCAGCCCATGCCGAACACGAAATCTGAATAGCGCCAGCAAAGGTTAGATCCGGTTTTTTGGATTTCTTGCTTTTTATCTCCCATGTCATTTTCCATTGGGACCAGGTATCTGGGGATTCGAAAGCTTCCCCTTTGATAAGCTTTTCATATTCCATTTGCTCGATAGTGCTTGGGCTATTTTTGACTCCAAAAAGTGCCGAGTAGTAGCCCTCAGAGGGCCAGCAGTAGTAAAGTTTTATCTTTCCCATGACTAAAATGTTCCCAGCTGTATAGCGGTAGCAATTTCCCTTAGCCGGAGTGCGATGTCAGAGCGGTTCTTTGGTGATAGTGCAAGTATTGTATTTACCTTGAGGTAGTAGGCAGTTGTGTGCAAACCCTTGTGTTTGTCGCATTCAAGTGGGACACCATTCTCAATAGAGTTGATATCTATTCCGACATCGCGAAGGATTATCCTTGCGGGTTCGGCGGCGTCGGCTGCAAATGCAACAATATGGTGAGCTTCCCAGCATTTTGTTGGCAATTGTTGCTTGGAGCACAAGAAATTCTTCCTCAAATCACTGCGCCCCTTCATCGTGAGGATATCCCGGGTCAGGGCATCCATCAGGCCGACGGCCCCTTGCATCAGCGTGAACGGCAGTGTGCGCTGAAAACGCTCCTGAATCTCCCGGTCAGTGGGAAGGCCACCGCCACAGCAACCGCTAGCGGCAGGGAGATCTGGGTCAGCGCCGCGCGATGCTGCGCCACCTGCGGCAGCCAAGCCACCCACAAGACCGCCGGGCATGGGCGGCACAGGCACTTGCGCCATGGCCGACTTGATCAACAAATCGCCCAGCCGCTGAGGCCCCTGTTCCAGCGAACGCGCCAACAGGGTTTGCAGGGCGTTCAGCGGTTGGTCTGATTGCAGCCAGTGCTGCGACAGGCCAGACACCGTCTGCACCTGCCCGCTGGAGTTCAGAACCTGGGTGGGTTCACCTTTGGCGTTGTAAGTGACGCGCAGCCATTCGCCGGTGTTCAGTCGCACTTCGTTCAACCGCTTCTGGGCGGTATAGGTGAACGAGGCGCTGTAGCCAGGCAAGGTGGCAGCGGTCATCCGCCCGTCCGCATTCCAGGCAAAAGTGGCCACAGCCCCGTTGCTGGCGGCCAGCCGCGTCAGGCGGCCATGGGCATCGTTGGTCAGCGTGGCCGACTGGTTGCCCCCGGTCACATCTGTGATCCGGGTCAGGTCACCGCTGGCGTTGTAGGCCAGCGTCCAGCGCTGGGTTTCCACGCCGTCAGTGCGTTCGACGATGGTGGTGTTGAGGCTGTTGGTGTTGTAGCCGTAGCCGGTGGCCCGCACCGGGCCGGTTCTGACGGCGCTGAACTTGGCCGCACCGGTGGCGTCGGTGGTGGCCACGGTGCTCAGGCCGGTGAGCATGCCTTTGGTGTTGTAGCTGTAGCTGGTGACTTGGCTGGGCTGGGCGATATTGGCCGAGCCCGGTGGTATGCCAGCGGGTGGAGTAACGAGTCGCCTACTTGCTGGGCAGGTACTGAGACCAGAACAGTTTGAGCGCTACTGCCGCGTCGTCCATATCACCCATGCCTTGGTAGTGTTGCTCGCTCATTTCTTGGAGGAACAGTGAAATCACGCCGAGTTGTCGTTTTGAGTAAGCGCGCAGCAGCGGCAGCAGCCGATGGTCCATGGTTCCTTCCGCCATGCGGCGGAACATGAAGACGAGGCTGTCAGCCAGCAGTCCGGCGTTATCCGTCGAGTCCTCGTAGTTGTCTTGGCTTAAACGAAGCAGAGAGGGCAAAAAGAAGGCGAATGCTTGATCACTCATAAGGTGATGGGCGGCGGTCCAATCCTTCTTGTAGTCACTCTTCAGCGCTTCGTAGCTAACCTCTTGAATGCACTTGCCCTTGAAGAAGCGTATGACTTCGTCATTCTCCCAGCGGTCCCCCTCTCTCCCCGGAGGAACTAGGGGGACTTCACTGGAAAACGGCCTCTGATCGAAGAGGGAGATGTCGACGCTCATCGGGTCAGCCAATACTCGCATCGGGCAACGCCCTTCCAAGCGTCGATCGTCTGATCGCGGTGTGTCAAGTTTCCACCGGAGAAGCACTTTTTGTTGATCTTGTCGCGGGCAACGGCGCAAGACCTTTGAAGCTCCAGGTTTGCCATCAGTTCAGATCTTGGGGTGGCTCCTGTGCACTGTCGAGGCTGAGCGCACGCTTGATCGACCTCATTTTGCAGCCGCTCATGATCGCCTGGAGAGCAATTCCCTGGCGGCGGAATACAAGCCTGCGGGCTAACCAACAAACCAGCTTTGTCATAGCTCGGCGCTGTGCTTTGCCCGCCTGACGAACCTTGCCCGGAAAGCATCACGCCGATTTTCGTCAACCAGGTAGGAACTGCCAATGGGGGAATCGGTAGGTGGTCGGGGCTTGGCGTTGGGTCACCGCCGCAACACACAGCGCCAGCGCCACCTCCCGGTCCCGGCTGCTTGCGCTGCCAGTCCGCAATCACCAAGAGCCCCAGCACAATCCCTGCCGGGATCAGCACAACTTGCGCCTGAGCCTTAGCCTCTGGCACCAGCAACTGAGCCGCCCGGTCCCCCCGATCCGCCAGCCACTGTGCCACGCGCAGCGCCAGGCGCTGCGGGTCCAGGCCCTCGGCTTCGCCTGCGGCAATCACCTCCACCAGACCACCGCTGTCCCGAATCTCGATCAGCTTTTGTGCTGCGCTATAGCTGTAGCGCACCCATCGTCCGTCGCCAAAGCGTATCTCGTTGATCAGGTTGCGCGCATCGTAAACGTAGCTCACGTTGCCACTGGGCGTGTTGGCCGTGATCATCTGCCCCCGGCTGTTGGCGCCAAACGTGGCCAGCGCTCCGTTGCTGGCAGCCAGCCGTGTCAAGCGGCCATGGGCATCGTTGGTCAGCGTGGCCGACTGGTTGCCCCCGGTCACATCGGTGATACGGGTCAAATCACCACTGGCGTTGTAGGCCAGCCTCCAGCGCTGGGTTTCCACACCGTCGGTGCGCTCGACGATGGAGGTGTTGAGGTTGTTGATGTTGTAGCCGTAGCCGGTGGCCCGCACCGGGCCGGTTCTGACGGCGCTGAACTTGGCCGCACCGGTGGCGTCGGTGGTGGCCACGGTGCTCAGGCCGGTGAGCATGCCTTTGGTGTTGTAGCTGTAGCTGGTGACCTGGCCGGGCTGGGCGACCTGCGTGGGTAGGTTCCAGGTCGCGTGCCAACGGGTGCTCGTGATGCTGTTGGCAAAGCGCAGGGCGGGGCGGGTCAGCGCACTCTGGTAGGCGAGCGGGAAGGTGGCACGCTCGGTTTCTTGGCCCTTGGTGTTGTAGGCGTAGAAGGTGACCGAGCCGTCGTGCGCGACTTCGCGGGTCTTGTTGCCGGCGGCGTCGTATTGGGTGGCCTGGGCGGTGCTGCCGCAAAGGGGGCAGGGGGCTGTGACGGCGATGGGGTAGCGAACAGAGCCCACGTCGCTGAAAGTGTAGTTGCGGGTGGTGGACGTGCCCGCACCGCCGCCGCTGGCGTAGTCAGTAATAGCGGTGGTGGCTTGCCCGCTGGCATTGCTGCCGTAGGCGAAGTCCAGGCGCTGGGTGCCCCCCGCCAGCTCGCTGCGGCTCACACGACCTTGGGTGTCGTAGGTGTAGGTGCCGTAACGGGTGCCACCCTCGTCGGTGATGCCGGTCACAGCCTGGGGCCAGCGTGCGTCTTCGTAGTGGTAGCGCTTGGTGTTGCCGTCTGGCCAAGTGACGCTGCTGAGCTGGTCGGCCACCGGGGTGCTGGTGCCCAAGCTGGCGGTTTCGGCGTAGCGGTAGCGAATGGGGCTGTTGGCGGCGCCCGGTGGTTGGCCGGAGACGGCGCCCGGGGGTAGCAGCTCAGCCAAGCGGCCTTGGGCATCGTAGGTGAAGCGCAGTTCGCGGCCGAAATGGTTGCGCACCGCAATCAGCAGGTCGGCCATGGGGGCGATGTTGGTGGGCGTGGTGGCGTCAGAATAAGTAAGTGTGGTGACCCAACCGTTGCGGGCTTGAATGCTGAGCAGGCGGCCAGCTGTGTTGTAGGTTTCGGTGCTGTCGTCGGCTGCTACCCGGTAGGTGTAGCCGATGGCTTGGCCAGATGCATTTTGCAGAACCACGGCGGTGTCTTTGCCGCCGACCTGCACCCAACCGCCCGATGTGGACTGCTCAAGTTTGACCATGCGCGCATCGGGACGGAAGGCGCGCAAGCTGCCGTCTTCGCGCTGGGTGATGACCGCGTGGTAGTTGCTGCGCCAGCCGCCGTCCCACTGGTTGATTGTGGTCAAGCCTGCGGAGGTGCGGGTGCCATCGGTCCATTCGCTGCTGTAGTAGCGCGTGAATACAAGCGCTTGGGTGCCGCTTCCCGAGTAATCAGTCTCTTCGAACCGTTTTCGGCCTGTGCCCGGCTGCACTGGATTCGCGGTTTTGCAGGTCGGTTCATCGGGGATTTCTGGTTGCGAAGTGCTGCACAGCCAGGTGTAGTTTTGCTGTCCTGCTGGCCAATTGATACAGCAGTTCGCTCCCCCGCCGCAAACCGCGCTCTGGAGATAGCCTCCATAGAGGCTTGTGTTGATGTTTTCCCCTCTTATCCAATTGGCCGTGTGGTTTTCGCATGCTGCCAGAGCGGTGCGTCCAAATCCGGGAAAAGTCGGGGGGTGCCCCCATGGATTGCAAGTATTGAACTTGGACACCTCTTGGGCAGCGCTGATAGAAGGAATTGCCATGCTCAAAACGCAAAGCGATAGCGCAGCCAAAATGCGTACAAAGGTACTTTTGCTCCAGAGGAGAAAGATATTCATTGAGTTCATTTCCATCCCTGCTTAATTGATTTTCGACAGCCCAATTTTACTGGTCTACGCTATATCGATAATTATCACGATGCCTGCTGCACCTTCCAGTCCTCACCCCCACCTCGTCTCCGGCCTGCTGCTCGCCAGCGCGGGTTTCAGATCTCCCCTTCTGACTGGAATGGGTACAAGCATTTCCTACGCTCGAAGCTCACCGCCATCTCTGCTCAAGCAGCTTTTGTCGCCGCACTGTGCGTCGCGCCACAGTTAGGTTTCGCGGGCTCGCCAGGGGCTGTGAAACCATCGAATCAGGTCTCGCCACCCAGTGCCTCGCAACCCGCTGGTGCGTCCAAAGAGGCCAGCAAACCGAAGTCCTTTGACCCAGCCCGCTGCAAAGGCGGCGAGAAGGGCTACGTCTACTGGGCCGCGCGTGATCAGGTGTTCAAGTTTCGCTTCGATCCGGTGCTCCCCATCTACCCCAGGCTCGGCCAAGTACTGGCACCCGGTGCTGCCATTGCAGGCATCAAAGAGATTCCCCCTGCACCCGACCCTTCAGCGCCCGAGGGTTGTTACGGCAACCCATTGCGGGGAGGTTCGGTGCCTTATATGGACGAATTCTCCGACAGGTTGTATATGGGTACGTTTGGCGTGGCCAAGGAAAGACGAATAGTCTTCAGAAATGCCTACGTTGCTTCAGAGCAGCGACTTGTTGAAATAGATCAAACATTTAGAAGAAAAAAATTATTTGTATCCAAAACGCAATGCAGGTTTCGAAGTTCAGGTATTCAGGAATGCCTGAATTATAGAGCGACAGATATAAATGATTATACAATCAATAGAACCTTGGAAATCGATGGCAGTCTGCTGGCCAAGGACCAAAAAGTCAACGATCTCTACCTATCGCTTTTGAAGCCCATGCGTCATCGAGTATCTGGCTCGGGAACGGAGGTAGTGCTGGAAAGTGAATTTCATTTATTTGATGCTGTGCGATTGCATGACAACTTTCCAATATGGTCAGGCCAAGTTGACAATTTGATACCATACTTCTCAGGACTGATCGGGTACGTTAATACCGCCCATGTTCCCGGCTATTTCTGGGCTCAAAGTAAATCGAAATAATTTAACAGCGAGGGGAAACTGGGAAACTGGGGTCAGATTCCAATTCATCTAACCCTGAAGCCTCACCCCCCATCGACGAGACACACCAGATCCGCCGCAAGCGCCACCCTACTGCCCTGCCGCCATCCCCGGCGGTCACTTCCGTCAGTTCAAGCTGCTCGCCACAGCGCTCATCGTGGCACCAGGTGTGTGCCGTGATCCCGGACAAGCCTTAGCAACAAGGCGAAATGGGGTGCTGCGGCCCCGGGCTGATGGGATCTTCAATGCATGATCGATCAAGGGACACACCTGGCCAAAGCCAACGGTGAGCACGACAAAATCTTCTCGCGCTGGCTCTGATAGGCCCCGGCCACCGCCAGCAGACGCGAGACCGCGCTGGTGGATGCCCGGCGCCACGTGGTGGGGGCGCCTTTGTGCCAGACTCCGCCCACCTTCTTTTTCCCCTACCGCCCAAAACATGTTCACCACCCTCACCAGCTCATCTCTGCCCATTTTCAAAACGGCGCTGGCCAACCTGGCGCACTGCCTGAAGAAGGCCGAAGCCAACGCGGTGGCGCGCCAGTTCAGCCCGGAGGTCTTGGTGGGCTTGCGTCTTGCGCCGGACATGTTGCCCCTGGCCGCGCAGGTGCGCATCGCCTGCGATGCCGCCAAGAATGGTTCGGCGCGGGTGAGCGGCCTGGAAGCGCCCAAGTTTGCCGATGACGAAACCACGCTGGCCCAGTTGCAGGAGCGCATCGCCAAGACGCTGGCCTGGCTCGCCACGCTGCCTGCGGACGCCTTCGACGGGCGCGAGGCGCAAGAGGTGACCTTCCCGGTGGGCAAGGACGCCACCCGCACCATGAAGGCCGATGCCTACCTGAGCCATTGGGCGATTCCCAATGTGTACTTCCATGTCACCACCGCCTATGCGCTGCTGCGCCAGGCCGGCGTGGACCTGGGCAAGGCCGATTTCCTCCTGGGCGAGCAGGCGCCTGCGGCCTGAAAGGTGAGCCCCATGAAATCGGTTGTTCGCGCCTTCTTCCGAACCCTGCGCACCGTGCTGGGACCGGTCATGCTGCTCAAGGAGCGGCTGACCCGGCCCAAGGGCATGGCGCGGGAACCCGACCAGCAAGCGGTGGTGAACCAGCAGTGCCAGAACCTGGCGCTGTACCAGTTCCAGACCTGCCCGTTTTGCATCAAGGTGCGCCAGGAAATGCGCCGCCTCTCGCTGCCGATCGAGCGCCGCGATGCACAGCACGACACCGCCCACCGGACGGCTTTGCTGCAAGGCGGTGGCGCCGTCAAGGTACCCTGCCTCAAGATCAGCGACGGCCAGGGGCAAAGCCAATGGCTTTATGACTCTGCGGCCATCATGGCTTACCTGCAGGCGCGCTTCGAGAAGGTCTGAGGGACGATCCATCGGGCGGGCTGGTGTGCAAGGGGGCTTCTGTTGATCCCCGTCAGGTTCTGAAGGATTCGGGACAGAAGGTCCGGCCTGCAGTCGCCGGCAACCACCCACCGCGCTGCCACAATCCCCAGCATGGCCACTTCCGTCCTGCTCAAACTGTTGGCCATGGGCCTGATCGTGGCGCTGGGCTGGGGCGCGGCGCGGCTGCGCTGGCTGGGACCGGGCGACGTGGCGCGCACGCTGAGCAACGCAGCGTTTTACCTGTTTGTGCCGGCGCTGCTGTTTCGCACCGCGTCGCGCATGGACTTTTCGGCCATGCCCTGGAGTGCGTTGGCGGTGTTTTTCGTGCCGACCTGGGCCATGATGCTGGCTGTGGTGGTGTGGAACCAGCGTCGCGTGGCCCATGCCTCTCCTGCGGCGCCGGGGGTTCGCGCCATGACCGCGTGTTTCGGCAACTCGGTGCAGCTCGGCATACCGGTGGCCGCCGCGGTGCTGGGCGAGGCGGGGCTTGCGATCCACCTCACCATCGTGAGCCTGCACGCGCTCACGCTGCTCACGCTCATGACGGCGCAGGTGGAACTGGCCCTGGCGCGCGACCGCGCTCGCCAGGGGCTGGCCGACGGCCACCTGGGCCGGCTGCTGCGCGACACCGCACGAGCCACAGTAATCCACCCGGTGGTGCTGCCCATCATCGCGGGCTTGCTGGTGAACGCCAGCGGCATTGGCGTTCCCTCGTTGATCGACGAGCTGCTGGTGCAGCTGGGGCAGGCGGTGGTGCCGCTGTGTCTGGTGCTGCTCGGTGTGTCGCTCAATCAGTACGGCTTCGTGTTCACGGGCCGAGGCATGGCGGCGCTGGTGATGGTCAAGTTGATGGTGATGCCGGCGGTGGTGCTGGTGGTGGGGCACTGGGTGTTTGGTCTGGAGGCGCTGCCGCTGACGGTGGTGGTGATGGCCGCGGCCCTGCCCTCGGGCAGCAACCCGCTGCTGTTCGCGCAGCGCTACCAGGTGCTGGAAGCGGAGACCACGTCAGCCATCACGGTGTCGACGCTGGTGTTTGTGCTGACTGCCCCATTCTGGCTGGCGGTGGTGGCCTGGGTGGTGGGCGCCTGAGGTACCCGATGGAAAACCTTGAAACCCTGAATGCGGCGCACGGCCTGGGTGACGCGCTGCGCGTCGTGGCCGGTGCTGGCGGCCTGCCCATCATCGAGATCCACAGCGCCCAAGCCACCGCGCGCATTGCCCTGCATGGCGCGCAGGTGTTGCGCTTCAAACCGCACCGCCAGGCAGCCGATCTGCTGTTTCTCAGCGATCGCGCCGTGTACCAGACCGGCAAGGCCATTCGCGGTGGCGTACCGATTTGCTGGCCCTGGTTCGGCCCCGATCCTAAGGGCCTGGGCCTACCCAACCACGGGTTTGCGCGCACCACGGCCTGGCAGCTCACCGGCACCGAGCGGCTCGACGACGGAGGCGTCCTTGTGGAGCTGGTCTTGCGAGACACGCCCGACACGCGGGCGCTCTGGCCACACGCGTTTTGGCTGAAGCTGCGCGTGCGCATTGGCCAGCAGCTGCGGCTGGAACTGAGCACGCACAACACGGGTGACTCCACCTTTGCGATCACGCAAGCGCTGCACAGTTACTTGGTGGTGGGTGACATCGCACACACTCAGCTGCTGGGGCTGGCCGGCACGCGTTTCCTCGACAACGCGACCGGCGCCCAAGGCGTTGAGCGCCAGCAGGTGGGCGAGGTGGAGTTTGAAGGCGAAGTGGATCGCATCTACCAGCTGGCACCGCCCAAGCTGACCCTGGTCGACAACCACCTGCAACGGCAGATCCACATCCGCGCCGAGGGCAGCCGCACGGCCGTGGTCTGGAACCCTGGCGATACCGTGGCGGCGCGCCTGAGCGACCTGGCTCCAGGTGACCACCGGCGCTTTGTGTGTGTGGAGACTGCCAATGCGGGCGATGAGGTGGTGACGCTCGCTCCCGGGGATGTCGCCACGCTCACCTGCGTCATTACCAGCTTCGACGCCGACCCCCCAGCGCCAACATACCTTTGAGGGCACTCGGCGGCCACGCGCTGCCGCCCATGGAATCGCATTGCCGCGAGGCGCGGGGACAAAAGGTGTCGCCGAAGTTCCTTGCGCTATGAACCGGACTCTCCTACATTGCCCCTTCAACAAAAACTGGAGACAAGCATGCGGAATCTCACGAAATGTTCGGACATTGAGGCCAATTCCCGACGCCCGATACCCGCGTTGCTGACCACCTTGCTGGTCGGTCTGCTTGCCGCCTGCGGTGGTGGCAGCGACGCACCAGCTCCACCACCCGCCGCGGTCTCCACCGCCTGCGAGGCGCCTTCCGGCACGAGCACCGTGGTGGTGGGCTCTGGCCTGCCCGGCGACCCCGCCCTGCCCGAACCGTCGTCCGGTTTCCGCCTTGGCATTCAGCCCGTGCTAGCCAAAAACTACATGGTGGTCACCGCCAATCCGCTGGCCACCAAGGCCGGCTGTGACGTGCTGAGAGCGGGCGGAAGTGCGGCCGACGCCGCCGTGGCGGTGCAGATGGTGCTGGGCCTGGTCGAGCCGCAATCCTCCGGCATCGGTGGTGGCGCGTTTGTTGTGCATTACGACGCAGCCACCAAGACCGTGCAAACCTACGATGGCCGCGAGACGGCGCCCGCTGCAGCCACTGAGGACTACTTGCGCTGGATCAGCGACACCCAGCAAACGGCACCGCTACCGAATGCGCGCCGCAGCGGTCGCTCCATCGGCACGCCAGGCACAGTGCGCGTGCTCGAGATGCTGCATGGCGATCACGGCAGCCAGCCATGGGCAGGCCTCTTCGATTCCGGCATCCAGCTCGCCACCGACGGCTTCTCCATCAGCGGCCGCATGGCCGACGCCATTTCGGGCGCTCGTGTCGACTTGCTGCAAGACGCGGATGCGGTGGCCTACTTCCTGAACCCCGACCTGAGCCCACGCACTCTGGGCACGACCATCCGCAACCCCGACTACGCAGCCACCCTGCAAGCCATCGCCAGCCAGGGCGCCACCGCCTTCTACACTGGCCCGGTCGCACAAGACATCGTGGACGAGATCGCGCGCACGGCAGTGGGCCCAGCCGCCACGCCAACGCTGAGCCTCACGCCCGGCCTGACCACGCTGGCCGACATGAGCGGCTACGAGGCCAGGCGACGCGACCCGGTCTGCATCGACTACCGCGCCTACAAAGTCTGCGGCATGGGACCACCTTCGTCCGGTGCCATCGCCGTTTCGCAGTCCCTGGGCATCCTGGAAAACTACGCGCTCAACGCCTTTGGCCCAACCAACATCGACCTCTACGGCGGCAAGCCGAGCGTGCTCGGCGTGCATTTGGTGAGCGAAGCGCAGCGCCTGGCCTATGCCGACCGCAACCGTTACGTGGCCGACACCGACTTCGTGCCGTTGCCAGGCAATGGTGTGTCCAGCATGCTGGACAAAGACTACCTGCGCAGCCGCGCCAACCTGATCCGCTTCGACAGCAGCCTCGGGGTGGCACAGCCGGGCACCTTCCCTGGCGCCATGGCCATGGGCCAGAGTGCGCAGGAAGGCAAGGGCACCTCGCACGTGTCCATCGTGGATGCCCAAGGCAACGTGGTCTCCATGACCACCACGATCGAAAGCGGCATGGGAGCTTTCCGATTCGTGCGCGGCTTCTTGCTGAACAACGAGCTGACCGACTTCTCGTCCGCCCCAAGCGACGCCAATGGCCCGATCGCCAACCGCGTCCAGCCGCTCAAGCGCCCCCGCAGCTCCATGGCGCCCACGCTGGTGTTCAAGCGCGCCACAGACGGCTCGATCGACAGCCTGCTCATGGCCACGGGCTCACCCGGCGGGGCCAACATCATCCAGTACGTGACCAAGACGGTTGTTGGCGTGGTGGACTGGGGCCTGGACGCCCAGCAGGCCACGGCATTGCCCAACTTCGGCTCCAGCAACAGCGCCACCACCGGTATCGGCGGCGAGCACCCGAACATCGACGCCACCAGCGGCGGGGGGCAAGACGCCCTGGTGCTCGGCCTGCGGGCTCTGGGCCACACGGTTTCCGTGAACGCCCAGTCCAGCGGTGTTTCCACGATTCTTCGCATCAGGCAAGACGGCAAGGACCTGCTGCAAGGCGGCGCCGATCCCCGCCGCGAAGGTCTGGTGCTGGGTGACGGCGAGCGCTGATCGGCCGCCACGCCCAAGCGATGTGTGAAAGGGGCCCTGATCGGGCCCCTCAGTTCGCCGCCGCGCGCCGATTGGCGGCTTCGATTTCCCGGTGTCGGACGCACACCGGATCGCCAGCGAACGAGGCGTCGCGGCAGGTCTGGAAACGGCAGACCTCGCGCGCAAGAAAGTTGCTGCTGCTGGCGCAGGTCTGCTCCACGGTTTTGACCGCTGGTGGTGGTGGCGCGGCTGGCGCTGCTCTGGCCAGGGCCAGCTGGGCCCGGGCTGCGGCTTCCTGAGCGGCTTTTTGCTGTGCGGCCCGCTCGGCGAGCTGTTGCGCCTGAGCCTGCGCCAGGCGCTCGCGCTCGGCGGCAGCAACTTGCTCACGCTCCGCCTGCTGGCGCTTTTTCTCTGCGGCCACACGCCGGCGCTCGTCACGGGCGCGCTGTTCGTTCTCGCGCTCGCTGAGCGTTGGCTGGGTGGCTGTGGTCGCCGTGGTCTGGGTGACGGAGACGGTGGGCGTCAGGCTGGGCAACGAGGCTGCCTGATGGGCCACCGCGCTGGAAGCTTCGGTGGGCGCCGCGACGGATGAGCCCGCTTCGCGCAAACCCCACCAGCCGCCAACACCCACCAGCAACACCAGGCCGATCAGGGCCACGGCTTTGGTCGCGCCACCGCTCGAACCCTGCGTGGACACCGGGGCCGGGGGAGCGACCCAGTCGGGCACCAGCGATGTGCGACACGATTTGCACACCGTTGCCGCCAGGGGATTGGCGGTCTGGCAGGTCGCGCACACCTGCACCGGTCCGGGGGGTGGCGCCGGTGCGGCTGGCGCTTCAGCCGGCGCCACCAGCGCGCGCGCGCAACCGCGGCAGAACTTCGCTTTCTCCCGGTTGTCCATCCCGCACGCATCGCACAACGCCATGATTCATCCGCCCATTGCTGTCTTGCGCGGGTTCTATCACGGCCTGCCGGGGCATCGAGCGCTGGCGCGGTTCAGCGGCCCGAGGGTCGCGATGGGCGGTCGATTTCGGCGGCGCCAGCCTACAGGCCGGTCCCCATCCAGCGCCGCAGCTCGGCCTCGGCCACGCCGCTGCGCGCCGCCAGATCGGCCGCCTGGTCGTCGCCCACTTTGCCCACGTTGAAGTAGGTGCTCTCGGGATGGCCCAGGTAGAAGCCGCTCACGCTGGCGGCCGGCGTCATCGCCAGGCTTTCGGTCAGGCCCATGCCGACGTCCTGGCAGCCCAGCAGCGCAAACATGGCGCGTTTGACCGAGTGGTCCGGGCAGGCGGGGTAGCCCGGCGCGGGGCGGATGCCCTGGTACTTTTCCTTGATCAGGTCTTCAGCGCTCAAGGCCTCATCGGCCGCATAGCCCCAGAGATCGGTGCGCACGCGGTGGTGCAAGCACTCGGCAAACGCCTCGGCCAGGCGATCGGCCAGGGCCTTGAACAGGATGGCGTTGTAGTCATCGTGTGCGTCGAGAAACTGTTGTTCTTTTTTCTCGATGCCCAGACCGGCGGTGACCGCGAAGAGACCCACGTAGTCTTGTGCCGCGCCCCGGGGCGCGACGAAGTCGGCCAGGCAGCGGCTGGGGCGCATCACGCCGTCGATCTCCTGCTTCTCGGTCTGCTGTCGCAGGCCGTGCCAGGTCAGCGCGACCTGGCCGCGGCTCTCGTCGGTGTAGAGCGCGATGTCGTCGTCATTCACCGTGTTGGCCGGGTAGAGACCGATCACGCCATTGGCGCTCAACCAGCGGCCTTCGATGATCTTCTTCAACATGGACTGCGCGTCGGCAAACACCTTCTTGGCCTGCTCGCCCACAACCTCGTCTTCAAGGATGGCGGGGTAAGGGCCCGCCAGGTCCCAGGTCTGAAAGAACGGACCCCAGTCGATGTATCGGGCGATCTCGGCCAGGTCGAAATTCTTGAACTGGCGTTTGCCGATGAACTTGGGCTTCACCGGCTGGTAACCGCTCCAGTCGATCGGTGCCTTGTTGGCGCGCGCCTTCTCCAGTGGCCACAGCGTCACGGCTTTCTTGTTGGCGTGCTGCGTGCGCACCTTGTCGTAGTCGGCGTTGAGGTCGGCGATGGTCTGCACGCGGCTGTCGCCCAGCAGGCTTTGCGCCACGCTCACACTGCGCGAGGCATCGGGCACATACACCACTGGCCCGCTGTAGTGCGGCGCGATCTTCACCGCGGTGTGCACGCGGCTGGTGGTGGCGCCGCCGATCAACAGCGGAATGCCCTTTTCTCGGAAGTGCGCGTCTTTCTCCATCTCACCCGCCACGTACTGCATCTCTTCCAGGCTGGGCGTGATCAGGCCTGAGAGGCCCACGATGTCGGCGCCCTCTTCCTTGGCCTTGGCCAGGATCTCGTGGGCCGGCACCATCACGCCCATGTTCACCACCTCGAAGTTGTTGCACTGGAGCACCACGGTGACGATGTTCTTGCCGATGTCGTGCACATCGCCCTTCACGGTGGCGATCACGATCTTGCCCTTGGCCTTCACGTCTTCACCCGCCGCCTGCTGCGCCAGCTTCTCGGCCTCGATGTATGGCAGCAGGTGGGCCACCGCCTGCTTCATCACCCGCGCGCTCTTCACCACCTGCGGCAAAAACATCTTGCCCTGGCCGAACAGGTCACCGACCACGTTCATGCCGTCCATCAGCGGGCCTTCGATCACGTTGAGCGGGCGGCCGCCCTCGGCCTCGATCTCGCGCCACATCACCTCGGTGTCTTCGCTGATGAAGTCGTTCATGCCGCGCACCAGCGCGTGGGTGAGCCGCTCGCGGATCGGCAGCGCACGCCATTCGTTCTTCTTGCTCTCGTCCTTCGCCATGCCCTTGGCGTTTTCCGCCACTTCCACCAGGCGCTCACCGGCGTCGGGTCGGCGGTTCAGCACCACGTCTTCCACCCGCTCGCGCAGATCGGGCTCCAGCTCGTCGTACACGCCCACCATGCCCGCATTGACGATGCCCATGTCCATGCCGGCCTGGATGGCGTGGTACAGAAACACGGTGTGGATGGCTTCGCGCACCGGGTCGTTGCCGCGGAAGCTGAACGACACGTTCGAAACACCGCCGCTCACCTTGGCGCCGGGCAGGTGCTGCTTGATCCAGCGCGTGGCGTTGATGAAGTCGACCGCGTAGTTGTTGTGTTCTTCGATGCCGGTGGCGATGGCAAAGATGTTGGGGTCGAAGATGATGTCTTCTGGCGGAAAGCCCACTTCGTCGACCAGCACGCGGTAGGCGCGCTCGCAGATTTCAATCTTGCGCTCGAAGGTGTCGGCCTGGCCTTGTTCGTCAAACGCCATCACCACGGCGGCCGCGCCGTAGCGCTTGACCAGCTTGGCCTGGCGCTTGAACTCTTCAACGCCCTCTTTCATGCTGATCGAGTTGACGACGCCCTTGCCTTGAATGCACTGCAGGCCCGCTTCGATCACGCTCCATTTCGAGCTGTCCACCATGACCGGCACGCGCGCAATGTCGGGCTCGCCAGCGATCAGATTCAGGAACCGCACCATGGCGGCCTGGCTGTCGAGCATGGCCTCGTCCATGTTGATGTCGATGATCTGCGCGCCGTTGTCCACCTGCTGGCGCGCCACGGCCAGCGCCTGCTCGTATTCGCCGTTGAGGATCATGCGGGCGAAGGCCTTGGAGCCGGTGACGTTGGTGCGCTCGCCGACGTTCACAAAGGAAGCGCTTGGGGACTGACCTTCAGCGCTGTCCCCAACTGGAAAAGTCTGGCCGATGCGCACCGGCTCCAGCCCGGACAGCAGCATGGGCGGCACGGGCGATTGAACAGCGGGGGCAGACGAGAGAACTTCGGGCATGGGGCTCACCAGGGACAGACACAGGGCTGGTGAGCGCGGTTGGTGGCCGTTGCAGCGGCGGGGGCCAGGATGCCCCGGTGACTCAAGCCTGGCGCCGTGAAGGGTCACGGCGCTGCAGCGCTCCTTGAGAGGCGCCCATTTTAGCGGGGGACGGGTGGCGGCTTCTGGCTCGCCAGCCGCAAGCCCCGGCTTGGTGCAATGTTTGCTTGCACTGGCGCCATGCCTCTGACCCCATCACCCGCTGAAGCCGCCCCGCCACCCGGCACCGACTGGCGCGCCCAGGAGCTGCTGCTGATGCGCGAGGTCATGAAGCTGGTGGGGCGCAGCCTGGCGCCCGGCCTGGTGTTTCGCGAGATGCTGCACCTGATGAGCGAGCTGCTCGGCCTGAACCGCGGGCGCCTGGTGCTGGTGGACGACGCGGCGCCGGGAGCCAGCGCGCGCACAGCTTCGGTGCGCCACGCCTACGGCCTCAGCGCCGAAGAAGTGGCGCGCGGCGCCTTCGCCTGGGGCGAAGGCATCACCGGGCGCGTGCTGGCCAGCGGCCTGCCCGCCATCGTGCAAGACGTGGACGCCGAGCCGCTGTTTCTGTTTCGCACCGTGCAGCGCGCCCAGCTGCCGCCGGAGACCGTGGCCTTCATCGCCCTGCCGGTCGCCGTCAATGGCGCCACCGTGGGCGTGCTCGGCTGCCACCGCATCCGCAGCCGCCAGCGGCATCTGAACGACGACCTGGCCGTGCTGCGCATCCTCGCCACGCTCGCCGGGCAATTGCTGCAGCTTGAGCAGCTGGTGGCCGAGCAGACGCGCCAGCTCGAAGCCCGCAACGAAGCCCTGGCGCGCGCGCTGGACACACGCACCGCGCGCTACGGCCTGATCGGCACATCGCCGCCGCTGCTGCAGGCACTGGGCGAGCTGGAGCGCGTGTCGCAGTCGCAGGCCACGGTGTTGCTGCTCGGTGAGTCGGGCACCGGCAAGGAACTGTTCGCCCGCGCGGTGCACCTGGCCAGCGGCCGGCGCGACCGCCCGTTCATCAAGGTCAACTGCTCGGCCATTCCTGAAACCCTGTTCGAAAGCGAGCTGTTTGGCCACGAGCGCGGGGCGTTCACGGGCGCAACCGCCGCGCGCGCCGGCTGGTTCGAGCAGGCCGACGGCGGCACGCTGTTTCTCGACGAAATCGGCGAGCTGCCGCTGCCACTGCAGGCCAAGCTGCTGCGCACGCTGCAGGAAGGCACGCTGGTGCGCCTGGGCGGCACGCGAGAAATCCAGGCCGACGTGCGCCTGGTCGCTGCCACCAACCGCGAGCTGGGCCGCGAGGTGCAGGCCGGGCGCTTCCGGCAAGACCTGTATTACCGCCTCAACGTGATCCCGATCCGCCTGCCCAGCCTGCGCGAGCGGCGCGAAGACGTGCGCGCCCTGGCCCTGCATTTCGTGAGCCGCGCCAACCAGGCGCACCAGCGCAATGTGTACCTCGCGCCCGATGCCCTGGCGCGGCTGGAAGCGCACGACTGGCCCGGCAACATCCGCGAGCTGGGCAATCTGGTCGAGCGCCTGGTGCTGCTGGCCGACCACCCGCTGGTGAGCGCCGAAGCGCTGGAGCGCTTCATGCCCGAAGCCCTGGCGCCGATGCCCTCGAACAGCGCCGCCCCGCCCACGCTCATGCCCTTGCCTTCGTCCACCAGCAACGTCCGCGAATACCAGAGTGCCGGCTCACACAGCCCGCAAGCCCTGCAAGACGCGCTGCTGCGCCACCAGGGCAGCCAGACCCGCGCCGCGCAAAGCCTGGGGCTCACGCTGCGCCAGTTCAGCTACCGCCTGCGCAAGGCGGGGCTGCGCTGAGCGGTTCAGCGCAGCACGCGACGGATCTCGCCGCTGTCGGTCAGCACCCAGATCCAGCCGTCGGGGCCCTGGCGCACGTCGCGAATGCGCTGGCCCATGGGCAGCGACTGGCACGACGCCAGCGCGTTGCCGCTGAGCGCCACGCGCCACAGCTGCGAACCAGCCAGGGCACCCATGATCAGCTGGCCGTTCCATTCCGGGAAGCCCGAGCCCCGGTAGACGATCACGTTGGACGGCGCCATCGACGTGGGCGCCCAGAACGTCACCGGCTCGTTGAAGGTGGTGCCGTTGAGCGGCAGGTGCGTGCCGCCGCCCACCCGGCAGGCCGTGCCCTGCGGCGCGCCGTAGGGGCAGCCGTAACTGCGCAGTGGCCAGGCGTAATTGGCGCCCGGCAGCACGCGGTTGAGCTCGTCACCGCCCTGCGGTCCGTGTTCGGTGTTCCAGAGCTGGCCGGTGCCGGCGTCGAAGGTGAGGCCTTGCGGGTTGCGGTGCCCCAGGCTCCAGATTTCCGGCAGCGTGCCCGGCACGCCCTGGAACGGGTTGTCTACCGGAATGGCGCCATCGCGCTGGATGCGGATCACCTTGCCCAGCGAGGTGGCCGGGTTTTGCGCGAAGTTGCGCGTGGGGGCAGACGGGTTGTCCTGGCCGCGGTCACCGAGCGACACAAACAGGGTCTTGTCGTTGCGGAACGCCAGCCGCGAACCGAAGTGCACACCGTCCTGGCCGACCTTGGGCGTCTGCTGGTACAGACGCTGGAAGTCAACCAGCGCGCTGCCTTGCAGCCGGGCCCGTGCCACAGCCGTGCCCGAGGTGCTGTTTGGCCCGGGCTCCTGGTAGGTGAAATAGACCCAGGGCGTGGTGGCGAAGTCGGGGTCGAGCGCCACGTCGAGCAAGCCGCCCTGCCCGCCGTCGCGAATTTGCGGCGCGGGCGTGCCCCAGGCCAGCGGCGTGCGCGTGGCGCCGTCGGCACTCACCAGCACCATGCCGCCGCTCTTCTGCGTCACCAGCACCCGGTTGTCCGGCAGGAAGGCCATCGCCCACGGGCCGTTCAGCCCGCTGGTGAAGCGCTCGGTGCGCACCGCCGTCGAACCGGTTGAGGTGCACTGCACGGCCGCCGTGGGCGCGGGCGCAGGCGGTGGTGGGGCCGGCGGCGGCGGTGCGGGCGGTGGGGAAGCCACGGGCGAGCGCGACACCAGGTAGGCCGACAGGTCGAGCAGATCGGCGCGCGACAGGCTGGCATAGCCGAACTGCGCCTCGCCCATGCGGCCCGTGTTGGCGCCCACCGCCGCAGCAATGCGGTCGGCCAGCGCGCCGGCATCGGGCGCATCGCGCCGAAGCGACGCCGCGTCGGTGTGGCACTGGATGCAGTTCACCCCCGTGGCCGCAAACAGCGCCTGGCCTCGCGCCTGCGCAGTGGTCGCTGGCGCGGCGCCCGTGGTGTCGGCCGGCGGCGCATCGGAACCGCCGCAGCCCGCCGCCGCCACCGTCAGGGTCAAGAGCGCCAGCCAGGGCCTTCGCGTGTCGACGGTGAGCGCAGTGGTGGGATCGGTGGGGTGAGCTTGGGGTGTCATGGCTGGAACCGCTTGGCCGTGCGCGCCGGGCTGGACGCTGCCGACACTCTACGTGAGCCGCCGCGCGCAACGGCGACGAAATGAAACAACCGGTATCTCGGCGCCCCTTCGGCACGCAGGCACGGCGCAGCACCCCCGCAGCCCGCTCCGCCTGCCCCACACCCTGACGGGGCAGCGGTAGGCCCAACCTCAGCCGCGCCGCGGTGAGCCGGGCACAGGGTTTGCATGGCGCAACCCAGCGGACGCTGGCGCTTGCCGTAAGCTCAGGTCCATCACCGCCCGCGGACCTGCACCAGGCACGGCCGCCGCCCACACGCCTTGACCCGACGAGCCCATGAAAACCATCGACGAGATGCTGAGCCTGGAATTGCTCACCACCGATCAGCACCAGCAAATCAGCGCCTGGATCGCCCACGCCGACTCGCCCGACGCCATCCTGCAAATGCCCGCGCCCCTGTGGCAGGCGGTGGAACGCGCCAGCGCGGTGATGGGCATTGACGCCGACCTGATGCGCCCGCCGGCGCTGGATGCGGACGGAGTGGAGTGCCGGTAGACAAGGCGCCGGGCGGATGCGTCTAAATGCATCTGCGCGGGTTGCGCAAGCCCCTGGTGCGCTGAAGACGACCTATCCGGCCTCAGCCCCGTCGTCCACCAACTTGTCTAGCAGCGCCGTCTTGACCCAATACGGAACCAGGTCGGTTTTCAGTTCCAGGTCAACGCCATCGGTCACCTCGGCCACCCAGACGCGGTCGCTGTCGGAGTTGTCAAACACGTACGCCCGGTCGGCACAGGTCACGGCGTCGGCCAGCAGCGCCAGCGACCGGTGGTAGCGCTCGATGATCTTGTCCCGGGGGACATCGTGTTTGCCCATCGAGACCCGGTGGGCCACCCGTGAAATATTGATCTCCGGGTCTTCAGTGGCCACGTAATACAGGTAGGTTTTGAAGCCCTGCTCGCGGGCGCGGCAAAAAAAGTCCACCTTGGCGCGCGCCGACATCACCGTCTCGAAGGTGAACGACTCTTTGCGGCGCAACAGGTCATGGCGAATGAAGTCCACCAGCACCGAGGCGAAGTACGAGTTCACCGCCACGCCGTCGAACACCACCCGCCCTTCCACCAGCCGGATTTTTTGCGCTTCAGCCATCAAGCCTTGCTGCTGCAGAAAAGTGGAGCCGGCAAAAAAGGCCAGCAGCTCGTCTTGGATGGTGGCGATGCCATAGGGCGCCAGCGACACGAACCCGTGAGCGCGGATGTCGGCCTCGATGTCATCGGCGTTGACGTAGACGCCCAGCCATGCGGCGTCCAGTTCATCCTTGAGCGTGCTCTTGCCCGACCCGTTGGGGCCGGCAAACATGCGCAGCCGGGGCTGTACGGCGCTCATTCCGGAGTGGTCACACGGCGCTTGAGCTTGAACTTGGCGCCCATGGTGAACCTCACCGGGCTGTGGATGGTGCGCATCACCGTCTCGGTGCCATCAGCAAACGTCTCGACCAGTTGGCCGTTGACGGCACGCACCACCTTGCCGCTGCGGGTGAGTGCCTGGTAGTGCGCGCGCTGGAAAGCACCCTGCGCCAGCTTGGGAATGCCAGCCTCCAACACGCTCATGGATTCTTCCGTCAGCTTCATGGGGTTACCTCGGTTCGCTGCAATTTAGCAGCAAACGCAGCGCCCACGAAGCGGCATGGGCGCTTGCGGGCCGAGATCGCGTTCATCGCTCGCTCTCGCTCCACGGGCTGCACACATCGATCAGGCAGCCATTCGGGTCGACCGTCAGAAACCGCCGCTGACCGTAGAACTCGTTTCTGGGCTCCTGGACGATGGCCAGACCCAAAGCCTTGGCCTTGGCGAAGACGGCATCCACATCTGGAACCACGAAGGTGACATACACGCCCGTGGGTGCGTTCTGAAAGCCTGTGGGCACCAGCGCATGGGTTCGGTCAATGATGCCGAGCTCCAGCTCTGGGTTGGTGGGGCAACGCAGCTGGACATACCAGTCGCTGTCGTAGTTCACTTCAAACCCCAACAGCGCAACGTAAAAATCCCGGCTCTCGCTCAAACGGTCGGAACAGATGTTGGTCAGGATGCGCGAGAACGTCATGAGGGCACCTTGGCGTCTGAGGGAAGTTGACGGCGGTTTTCAGGCTTCTGGGCTTTCAGGCCGCAAGCGAAAGGCCCGGCTGGAAATGCTCACGGAATTGTTGTCGGGGTCTTTGGCATTCGCGAACAGGTAACCGTTGGCCTGATGCACGGCCCCAAACCTCAGCCCCTTCTTTTCGGCGGCCTGTGCAAAGGCCGGCACATCGGGCACGTGGAAAGACAGCTTCACGCCCACCTGACCCAGCTTGACCGACTTCGCCGCCTGGTGGATCAGGATGCCCGCGCCACCGCCGGGCGCCTGCAGCTCAATCAGCCCTTCCACCACCTCACCCGTGGTCACCAGGCCAAAGTGCTGGCTGTAGAACGCAGCGGTCTTGTGCATGTCGCGGGCGTAAAGGATGACGGTGCCGAGGATCACGTTCATGGGCCGGGTCTCCAGGGGTGGGGTGCCAACCAAACAGGGCGCCTTGCCCGCGCTGCGGCCAGCCAGACTCTACGCTTCGTAGGACGTCAAGACCACGTCCGCCGCTTGCTGGCGAAGCGGAATGAGCGCTTGGTAGGCAGGCGACAAAAACCAACCGTTCACCGCTGCCACGCTCGGAAAACGGATCACGACAATGCTGGCGTGAGGGTTCTCGCCGGCCAGCGCCGCCGCTTGTTGGCCCCGAAAAACCAGCTCACCGCCCCAGGGTGACAAAGTGGCTGACACCTGGTCTCGGTATTCAGCCCACAGTTCTGGATTTTTCACCGTGATTTGACCGACGACGTAGGCGTTGTTCATTGACGTGGATTTCAAGTTGAGGTTTTGCAAAATTGGAATCTGACCCCGATTGCACCCCGATTGCACCTCGCAATTGGAATCTGACCCCGATTACACGCAGGTATGGGCAGGTGGCCAAGGCATGCGTGGGTCAGTTCATGGGCGATGACAGGCTCGATGGCACGCAGGTCAGCCTTTACGGTCGCGAAGTGGCCGCATCCTGCGTTGATGTACATGCCTCCGCTTCCGGCGAACTCGCCGCCCTCGGGGTAGTAGTCGGCGACGTACTTGTAGTAGGTGTCGTCGTCGTCGAATACGACGAGGATGTCATGGCCCCACTCAGGTACATGTGCAACACCATCAAGGATGCGCACGACTCGCTCAAGCGTCTTGTTGACGAACGCGAGCGCGGCGTCGGCGACGTTCTTCTCCAGGGTGGAGAGAAGCAAGGCAGTGCCATGCTCTTGCAGCCGATACTCGGGCCCAAGGGCGACTCGCAAGTGCTCGAGCCATGCACGCTCGCAATCAGACCAGGCATGGGCCTGCGATGCCTCACCTGAGACGCCATCGACCCACAGCTTAGCGGCGCTCCAGTCAAGCAGAGGTAAGCCGTTGGCATTGAGCAGGTTCTCGGTGACGCTGAAGGTAACCGAGCCTTCCGCCCATATGGCCACGGGCGGCGGTGGGAATGTTGGGGTCGCCGAGTCGGTTGTAACAGGTTGCTTGGGCGTGACTAGCGAACGAAGGAGCTTCAGCACGATACGGAGGATCCAGGTGCGGGATAACGTTTGAGCTCACCTGCGGGCGACAGACGGCGTAGCCGGCTGGCGAACGTCAGGTGGAGTGAGGGTTATGCGTCACGGGTTTCATACGCGAGACGATACAAGCAATGTTTGCGAAGCGCACTGCCTTCCGGGACTTGGTGATGGTCAAAAGTGCCGGACTCCTGCATACGAAGGCGTTCCATAACTGCGCGGGAACGGTAGTTCCCGACTGCGGTGAAAGCGACGATTTCTCTCAGATGTAGAACTTCAAACGCGACGTTCAGAGCGCCGTTGGCCGCCTCGGTCGCCAGCCCTTTACCCCAATGCTGGTATGCCAAACGCCACCCGATCTCTACGCACGGAGAAAACGGAAGCTGATCCGATGGAATGTGGAGGCCGACGAACCCGACGAATTGATTTGATTCTTTCAACTCGGCAGCCCAGAAGCCCCAGCCCCGCTCAGTGATAAGTGAATGGCATTTATCAGCCATTCGATCACTCTCCTCGCGAGTGAGCAAAGAGGGGAAATACTCCATGACTTTCGGATCGGAGTTGAGCTCGAAGAAAGGATCGCGATCTCTTGAAAGCCACTGGCGTAGAGAAAGGCGATCAGTTTCAAATTCGATTAGCTCTGCCATCGCCTATTGAGCAGTGACGCATAACGCCGGAGGCCACCGGCATACAACAGGCGCCGCGCAGCGGCAGCCTGGTGTTGGGTGTCCGCGTGGGCCGACCTGTTAGGCCAATCTAGCGTGGTCATGGCTTGATACTTTGCGATCTAAATGCTTCTATCAGGGCATCAGCAAGATCAGAGTAGAACTGGTCTCGTTTGCCCGTGATCCGGCCAGATACTCGGACCTCAAAAGGTGCGAGGTCGCGCAACTTTACGTACACAGACTTCTCGGCCCCAGAGGATATGGTCCGATTTACGAGATCGAAATCGCCGAGTTGATGGTCAGAAAGCTCCTGAAGAAACTCTGAGCCAAAGTCACCGTACGCATATGTCCTTGAGCCGTCCGCATCGTCGACGCGGCAAGGAAAGTTCCGGAGCAGCACGCTAATGCCATTGGAGGTACCGCTCAGATCGCCAATCACTTGCGGCTTCCAGTTTCGACGCTTGAATATGCCAAACATCAAAAGGCCAAACGTCCACGTTCAGGCGCGCGCTGCTTCTTGCGCGTCGCCTGCAACGCGTTGTTAGACCTCTCAGTCCTCGACACGGCGTATCTCAAAATCTGCGTGCTCATGCGGACGAGCCTTTACATGGTAGGCGAGATCACTGGCATGAGGTTCTTCTTCGTCGCCGGCCACTCCGGTTCCACTCTCGTAATCTTCAAGATGGTACTGGTCGTACCAAAGGCCGTTTGCGCCGACTCGCTTGATGTAAACAAAAATGGCCGCGGAGACGCCACATAGTGCCAGGACATCACGAAGGCAAATACCCTCGATGACGCACGGCTTACTCATGTCGCGGTCGTCCATCGCTTGCTTCAACCGCGCCACGTTCACCCCTTGGGTATAGGGGGGTGGATTGTCTCGCGGGGTGCTGTACGAATCTGTATGTATAACCTGTGCAGGAATGTCCCGACCGAGGTCATCGGCAAGCATTGACTTTCCAGACAAGCAAAAGCCCTCCACCGCGATTAATTGCTTTGGGTCAAATCGCCGAAGTTGCTCGCACAAGGCATCGTAGCTAGTCGGCGTGTCCATGAGAGGTCTAACGTCAAAGCTGCCCGGCACGCAGCAAGCGCCGCGAAGCGGCTATCTGATGCGGCGTGTCCGTGCCGAGCGTCCTGTTAAAAATCATATTCAGTGCTTCATCTGCCAAACGCTGCCCACCAGCCAATAGAGTGGGATCGCGAAGAACGACTGAAACCAGTAACTCATATTGCCGTCACCTCGGTATACGCAAGCCTTGATCTCGACACAGGTGCTATGTAATGCAACTTGCACGAACATCAGAACGAACCCCAGAATCAACGCTACAAAAAAGGCGGCGCCCCAGATTGAGGTCGAACCTGATTTCACCCGGCTCCTGCCGAACATGCCGGCCAGGAACAATCCAAACAAAGGAACCGACCAAGCAACTACGGGCGAGAGATCCATGATTTTTAACTTAGATGTATCCCGCAAAACGGCGGATAACATCGGACGCAGTCGTTAAACAAAGTCGCATGACTCCTCCAAAAGTCTATTTAAATCAATCATGTACAGCATCAATCTGGATGCATGAACAGGCATAACAAAAACGGCAAACCCGACTGGTCTTGGTTGCCGTCTGCGAAGCAGTGTAGCGGCGAGCCGTGGACACGAATGGCAGACCCTGCAGGCACCCGGCAACCCCTGGTCGGCGAATGAGGGATCGAGGACGGAAGACCGCTCAGGGCCTTCAGCAGCCGGTGGTCCCCCTGACACCGAAGACGCCAGCCACCAGGTCCCGCGCACCCCGCCCCTGACGCCAGACCGCCACTGTGTCGACATTGTGTCGACACAGTGGCGGTGGTGAACGGGCTCGCTGGTCAACACATCCTCAGGCGCCCACGCCGGAAACCCCGCGAAATCAGGCACTTGCGCGCGCCGGCCCGGCTGCGCGCCGCGCTGGCACGGCAGTTGCGAAACAGAACGCAGGCCATTCCGCCCGCCCCCTGTCTTGCGAGGTTCCCCATGAGCATCTCTGCCGTCCTGATCGCACCCGATCAACTGAACACGCTGCAAGCCACCGAACCGGTGGTGGTGATCGACACGCGCGACGCCGACACGTTTGCTGCCGGCCACATTCCCGGCGCGGTGAACCTGCGCGAAGTGTTCACCTTCCTCGCCACCTCCACGCCCGAGGGCTTGCAGGAACTCAAGGCCACGTTCGCCAAAGCGCTGGGCGATGCCGGCCTGTCGGGCAAAGAGACGGCGGTGTTTTACGAAGACGCGATGAACAGCGGCTACGGCCAGAGCTGCCGCGGCTACTACTTGCTGACCTGGCTGGGCTACCCGAAGATCAAGGTGCTCAACGGCGGCTTCAGCGCCTGGACGGCCGCGGGCCTGCCGGTGTCCACCACCGCGGCCGCGCCCACGCCGGCCACCTTCCCCGAGCTGCCCATGACCGACGTGATGCTGACCCAGGCCGATGTATTGGCCGCGCTGGGCAGCGACACGGTGTTGCTCGACGTGCGCGATGTGGACGAGTGGATCGGCGACAGCTCTTCGCCCTATGGCAAAGACTTCGCACCGCGCAAGGGCCGCCTGCCCGGCGCGGTGTGGATCGAGTGGTACCGCTTCATGAAGCCCTCTGCGCAGGGCCCGGTGTTCAAGACGCCGGACGAGGTGAAGGCCGAGTGCGCCAGCGCGGGCATCGCGCCGCAAGACACGGTGTACCTGTATTGCTTCAAGGGCGCGCGCGCGTCCAACACCTTTCTCGCGCTCAAGCAGGCGGGCTTCAGCGACGTGCGCATGTACTTCGGCTCGTGGAACGAGTGGTCGCGCGACCCCAGCCTGCCGATCGAATCCGGGCAGCCGCAGGTGACCCAGATCGCGCCGCCGGCCAAGCTCGCCCTGGCTGCCTGAGGCCAGGCCGGTCGCCCTTTTCTCTCTTTTTCTTTTTTTCCCAACCTGACCCACGGAGACAGCATGTCAGACACCGCCACCACCGAATCCACCCCCACCACCGTCAAGGCCTACCTGCGCCCCATCGATGCGGCGGGCCTCGCCACCTTTGCCGCCAAAGGCAAGGCCAACCCGGCCATGCGCGGCACCAACAAGGTCCACACGGTGATGGAAGGCCAGTACCGCTCGCTGTCCACCGTGGGCAACCACGCGCCGGTGGTGGTGGACGAGCCGCTGCACCTGTTTGGCGAAGACACCGCACCGGCGCCGGGCGAGATCGTGCTCTCGGGCCTGGGCGGCTGCATCGCCGTGGGCGTGACGGCGGTGGCGACCTGGAAGGGCGTGAAGCTGAGCAAGCTGGAGGTGTTCCTGGAAGGCGACATCGGCAACCCTGCCGCCTGGGGCGCCGGTGGCGCGCTGGAAAAGATGCCACCCGAGATGGGCTTTCAGGCGATTCGCGTGAAGGTGCTGGTGGAGGGCGACGCGCCTCGCGAGGTGCTGGACGAGATCGTGCAGCACGCGAATTTCTATTCGCCGGTGGCCAACTCCATGCGCAACCCGATTCCGTTCGAAATCACGAGCATGTGACTCCCCCGCGCCGCTGGCGGCCCGGCAGAGCCGGTTGCGCGGTGCCCTTGGCAGGGGCTGCTGCGGTCGGCGACACATCGCGCGAAGCCCTCAGCTTGTTGAACGGCTCGTCCACACAGAGGAAACGACATGAACCCCAAAGACCTGCCTCCCGAACTCGGCCACGAAGCGGCGACCGAGCAGCTGCTGGCCGCCGTGCGCGAGGTGGCGCGCGGGCCGCTGGCGACGGTGGTGGAGTCCATTGACCGCACGGGCTACTACCCGCGCGCGGAGATGAAGCAGCTCGCTGCGCTCGGCGCCATGAGTGCGCACCTGGACGCGCCCGCTGGTCGCGCCGACTTCGGCCTGGCGATCCGCGCCATGGCCGAGGTGTCGCAGGTCTGCGGCGCCACCGGCTTCATGATGTGGTGCCAGGCGGTGTGTGGCCTCTACATGCAGGCCTCGGGCAACCCGGCGCTGGCAGGCGACGCTTTGATGGCGCTGGCGCGCGGGGAGATGCTGGGCGGCACGGCCATGTCCAACCCGATGAAGAGCTACGCCAAGATTGAAACCCTGCTGCTCAAGGCCACGCCGGTCGAGGGCGGGTTTTCGGTGAGCGGCACCCTGCCCTGGGTGAGCAACCTGGGCCCGGACCACGTGTGCGGCGCGCTGGCTGGTGTGGTCGATGCCGAGGGCAACGTGGTGCGCGAGGTGATGTTTCTGCTGCGCTGCAATGGCGAGGGCGTGGAGATGCCCGAGTGCCCGAGCTTCTCGGCGATGGAAGGCACAGGCACTTACGCGCTGCGGCTCAAGAACCATTTCATCGGTGCGGGCGAGATCATGGCCGACCCGGCCAAGCCCTTCATTGCGCGCATCCGCAGCGCCTTCGTCATGCTCCAGTGCGGCATGGCGGTGGGCGTGACGCAGGGCGCCATCGACTCGATGTGGGCGGTAGAAGACCAGCTCGGCCATGTGAACCAGTACCTGGAAGACCGGCCCGATGCGCTGCAGGCCGAGCTGGACGCGCTCACCGCGCGTGTGATGAAGCTGGCCGAGACCCCGTTCAACCCTTCGGTGGAGTTTTTCATTGATGTGCTCGATGCGCGCGCCCACGGCGCCGAGCTCTCTCTGCGCGCGGCGCAATCGGCCCTGCTGCACCAGGGCGCGCGCGGCTACCTGATGAGTTCGCCCGTGCAGCGCCGGGTGCGCGAATCGCATTTCGTGGCCATCGTCACGCCGGCCATCAAGCACCTGCGCAGCGAGATCGCGCGCCTGAGTGCCGAGGTGTTGCCGACATGAACACGCTCTCTCCGGTGGCTGGCGCGGTGCAGGCCCTCGCCCCGGCGCCTTTCGAAACCTACATCTGCGAAGCCTGTGGCTACGTCTACGACGAAGCCCTGGGCGACCCCGATGGCGGCCTGCCGCCCGGCACGCGCTTCGCCGACATCCCCGACGACTGGGCCTGTCCGCTGTGCGGCGTGACCAAGGCCGACTTCAGCGCCTACGCCGCACCCTCGCTGGAGGCGCTGCGCAACCGGGTGCAGACCACAGCGGTGGTGACCACGCGGGGTGGCGCAGCCGGCGTGCTCATCGTCGGCGCCGGGCGCGCCGGCTGGCAGACCGCCGAGGCGCTTCGCGCGCTCGATGCCAGCATGCCCATCACCCTGGTGACGGCCTGCTCGGGCGACGTGTACGACAAGCCCCTGCTGTCGGTGGCCATGGCGCGTGGCCTGGACCCCGAGGCCCTGGTGAAGGAAACCGGCGCGCAGGCCGCCGCACGCCTGGGACTTCGCCTGCTGGCCCACACCCAGGCCACGCGCATCTGCACCGACACGCACACGCTGCGCACCACGCGCGGCAACCTGCGCTACGACCACCTGGTGCTCGCCCACGGCGCACGCACCGCCCTGCCCGCCAGCCTCCCGCCCGAGCTGTGCTGGCGCGTCAACCACCTGGCGGCCTACCAGAAGCTGCGCACCGCCCTGGGCGATGCGGCCTGCGATGGGCCGCGCGACGTGCTCATCGTCGGCGCCGGCCTGATCGGCAGCGAGCTGGCCAACGACCTGGCGCTCGGTGGGCACCGCATCACCCTGCTGGACACGCAGGCCGAGCCGCTTGCGCGTTGGCAAGGCGAGCAAGCGGGCGCGCGGCTGCTTGATGCCTGGAAAGACCTGAGCATCCGCTTTGTCGGCGGCGTGCAGGTGGCGCAGGTGGAATCGGTGGGAGGCCGCTACCGAGTGACCACCGCAGACGGCCAGCGCTTCGCCGCCGACCAGGTGATCGCCGCCCCCGGGCTTGCCACGCCCTCGCGCCTGGCCGAAAGCGCCGGGCTCGCCTGGGACCAGGGCATTGCGGTGGATGCGGCCACGCTGGGCACCAGCGTTGAAGGCATTCACGCGCTGGGTGACTGCATCACGGTGAACGGGCAGGCCAGCCGCTACATCGAACCCATTGCCCGCCAGGCGCGCGCCATCGCTGCGGCGATCTGCGGCGCCACCCCCGCGCCCTACGCGCTGCGCGCGGCCACGGTGCGCGTGAAGACCACTTCACACCCGATGACGCTGCACTGAGGCAGCAAGCACTCAGGCTTCGGCGCGGATCGGCACGGTGCGCCGCGCCGGCCGCTCGGCCCGCGCGCGCAGCTGGCCGCAACCACCGTCCACGTCTTGCCCAGCGGACTGACGCAGTTTCGTGAGGATGCCGCGGCGGTGCAGGCGGCGCGCCAGGTCGGCGGCTTTGTCCCAGCTCGGGCGGGTAAACGGCAGCTCCGGCACGGCGTTGTAGGGGATCAGGTTGAGGATCGCGAACTTGCCACTCAGCAGGCGCACCAGGCCTTCCACCTCATCGTCGCCATCGTTGATGCCATCCAGCAGCGTCCACTGGTACTGAATTGGGTAGTCGGTGGCGCGGGCGTAGGCCTCGCCCAGGGCCACCAGCTCGTCGGGTGCGATGCGCGGCGCGCGCGGCAACAGCTGTTCGCGCAGCTCGGCCTTCGTCGTGTGCAGCGAGAGCGCCAGGGCCGGCTTCACCCGTCCCAGCGGCAAGGCCTCGAACACGCGGGCGTCGCCCACGGTGGAGAACACCAGGTTCTTGCGGCCGATGTTGCCTAGGGTGCCGAGCAGGTCGATGGCTTCCATCACGTTGTCCAGGTTGTGCGCGGGCTCGCCCATGCCCATGAACACCACCTTTTTCACCGGGCGCCGGGCTCGGGCGAGCGCCACCTGGGCCACAATCTCGGCGCTGCCCACCTGGCGAATCAGGCCGGTGGTGCCCGTCATGCAGAACACGCAGCCCACCGCACAGCCCACCTGGGTGGACACGCACAGGCCACCGCGCGGCAGCAGCACGCTCTCCACCATTTGCCCGTCGGCCAGCTTCACCAGCAGACGCGCCGAGCCGTCGTCGGCCGGGTGCTCGCTGTGCAGCGTGGCCAGGGCGGCCAGTTCGCTGGCGATGGCGGGCAGCTCGGCCACCAGCGGCGCGGGCAGGAAATGCTGAACCTGGCGCCGGCCCGCCGTCTGCGGCAAGGCCTGGCTCCACAGGCGCAGCACGCGCTGCTCGTGGCGGGGATTGGCGCCCAGCGCGCGCAGGCGCTGGCGCAGGGATTCGATCTGCATGAGGTGGATTGTCTCCCCCCTGCGCCGCTTTGCGGTTTCCCCCGAGGGGGACCACGCCCTCGGCCCGGCAAAGCCGGCTCTTCGGCGTGTGCTGGTGAACTTCCCTTCGTTCAACGGGGTGTCGTGCATCGGCCGACAATGGAACGCCTAAGGAGATCTCTGATGAAGTCCGTGTCTTTCATCCAGCGCAACACGCAAGGCCACTGGGTCGGCGATGGCTTTCCGGTGCGCACGCTGTTTTCGTACAACGACGACCCCGCCGCTTTCTCGCCCTTTCTCATGCTCGACTACGGCGGCCCGATGAACTTCGAGCCGACCAGCCAGCGCCGCGGCGTGGGCGCGCACCCGCACCGCGGCTTCGAAACCGTGACCATCGTCTACGACGGCGAGGTCTCGCACCGCGACTCCAGTGGCGGTGGCGGCACCATCGGCCCGGGCGACGTGCAGTGGATGACGGCCGCCTCAGGCATCGTGCACGAAGAGTTCCACAGCGAGGCTTTTGGCCGCGCTGGCGGGCCGTTTCGCATGGTGCAGCTGTGGGTGAACCTGCCGGCGCGCGACAAGATGGCGCCGCCCGGCTACCAGGGCATCACCGCGGCGCAGACGCCCACCTTGGCCCTGCCCGATGTGAACGGCGAAGACGCGGGCACGGTGCGCCTGATCGCGGGCGAGTTCCAGGGCGCGCGCGGCCCGGCGCACACCTTCACGTCCATGCAGGTCTGGGACGTGCAACTGAAAGCCGGCCACACCGTGAATCTGCCCGCTCCCGATGGGCACACCACCGTGCCGCTGGTCTACCAGGGCCGGGTGAAGACGGCCGACGGCCAGGAAGCGGGCGACGCCGAAATGATCGTCTACGAGCGCGCGGGCGAAAGCGTGCAGCTCACCGCGATGGCCGACACCACCCTGCTCTGGCTCTGCGGCGAACCGATCGACGAGCCGGTGGTGGGCTATGGGCCGTTTGTGATGAACACGCCGCAGGAGATCCAGCAGGCGTTTGTCGATTTCCAGAGTGGCCGCATGGGGAGGCTGTGACCCACCCCTGCCACGCTGCGCGCGACCCCCTCAAGGGGGCGGCGCTGGCGGCCCGGCGGAGCCGGTTCCACGGCGCCCTGGGTTTTGGGCGTCAGCGCTCGTTTGACACCATTGGGAGATCGCCGTGCTTGAACTGATCATCAACGCCCGCGCCGCCGACCTGGGCCACGGGCTCACGGTGCGGCGGGTGCTGCCCCACGCCAAGCGCCGCATGGTGGGGCCGTTCGTGTTTCTCGACCACGCGGGGCCGGTGACGATCGCGCCCGACAACATCGCCCAGGCCGACGTACGGCCGCACCCGCACATCGGCCTGTCCACCGTGAGCTACCTGCTCAGCGGGCAGATCACCCACCGCGACAGCCTGGGCGTGCAGCAGGACATCAAACCTGGGGACGTGAACTGGATGACCGCCGGGCGCGGCATCAGCCACAGCGAGCGCTTCACCCACCCGCAGTCGTTTGCCGGCGGCGGGCTGGAGCTGATGCAGATGTGGGTCGCCCTGCCCGAGGCCTTTGAGGAGACCGAGCCCGCGTTCATCCACTACCCCCAGGCCGAGCTGCCGGTGAGTGAAGCCGAAGGCGTGTGGATGCGCCTGATCGCTGGCAGCGCCTACGGCATGACCAGCCCAGTGCGCACGCACTCTCCTCTGTTTTACGTGCACACCGAATGGCAAGCGGGCGCATCCAAAGCGCTGCCAGGCGGCCACAGCGAGCAGGCGGTGTACGTGGCCAAGGGTCGCATCGAATACGCGGGCGCGACCTACGAACCCGGGCAGATGCTGGTGTTCGGCGACGATCAAGAGACAGTGATCACCGCGAGCGAGAAAAGCACGCTGATGATCTTCGGCGGCGAGCCCGTGGGCCCGCGCCACGTGTTCTGGAACTTCGTGTCCTCGCGCCGGGAGCGCATCGAACAGGCCAAGGCCGACTGGCAGGCTGGCCGTTTTCCGCTGCCACCCGGCGACGATCAGGAATGGATTCCGCTGCCAGGCTGAACGCCTTTGCTCGCGTGGTCCGAGCGCTCGATCAGAGTCCGAGTTCGCTCAAGCCGGGATGGTCGGCCGGGCGCGAGCCCAGCGGCCAGTGAAACAGGCGCTCGGCCTCGGTGATGGGCCGGTCGTTGATGCTGGCATGGCGCTGCTCCATGTAGCCCAGCGCATTGAACTGCCAGTTCTCGTTGCCGTGCGAACGGAACCACTGGCCCGAATCGTCGTGCCATTCGTAGACGAAGCGCACGGCGATGCGGTTGTCGGTGAACGCCCACAGTTCCTTGATGAGCCGGTAGTCCAGCTCTTTGGCCCACTTGCGCACCAGGAAGGCGTGCACCTCGGCCCGGCCCACCGGGAACTCCGCGCGGTTGCGCCAGCGCGTGTCCTCGGTGTAGACCTTGACCACCCGGTCCGGGTCGCGCGAGTTCCAGGCGTCTTCCGCGCCACGTACCTTTTGCGCAGCGGACTCGGCGGTGAACGGCGGCAGAGGCGGTCGAGGTTCCATAGCGAATCAGGTTCCGAAATGTGCGGACTGGGCGCGGGGGTGGACCACCCCTCCGGCGCGAAGTGCCTCCATCCAGCGGGCGCCGTGGAACGGGCTTTGCCCGGCCACAGGCGCCGTCCCCCTGCAAGGGGGAAGCCGCGCAGCGGCGCAGGGGGTTAGTACTGTTTATAGGGGAGGAATTTGCCCGACATCACGATGTTCACGCGGTCGCCGTTCGGGTCGGCCTGGCGCTTCATGTCCATCTTGAAGTCGATCGCACTCATGATGCCGTCGCCAAACTCTTCGTGGATCAGTTCCTTGAAGGTGGTGCCGTAGACGTTGACGAGTTCGTAGAAGCGGTAGATCAGCGGATCGGTCGGCACGCTGGTGGGCAGCGAGCCTTTGTAGGGCACCACCATCAGCCACTTCTGCTCCTCGGCACTCAGGCCAAAGATCTTGCCCAGCACCTTGGCCTGGGCGGCGGTGGCCGTCATCTGGCCCAGGCACAAAGCCGTGGTCCATTCCTTGGACTGGCCCACCTTCTTGGCCACGTCGGCCCATTGCAGGCCCTTGCTGACTTTGGTGGTGATGATTTTTTCGGTGACGTCGAGTCGGCTCATGGTGTTGCCTCGTTGTGGTGAAGAAATAAAAAGAAGAAGAAAGATGTGGAAAAGAAAAGCGGTGGAGGAGAGAAGGGAAGCAACTCAAGGGCGCCGCGGAACCGGCTTCGCCGGGCCGCCAGCGCCGCCCCCTGGGGGGTGACGCCGCAGGCGGCCCGGGGGGAGACTTTCTTGCGGCGCGGGGGGTCAGCGCGCCTTCGCGCGCGTGACGAGGAAATCCACAATGTGGTTGCGCAGGTCGTAATAGCCGTCGAGGTGATGAAGCTGCGCACGCGTGCGGCTGCGCGGCAGCGGGTTGACCACCACCTCGGCCATGCCGCCCGGCGCGTAACCGCCGCCTTCGAGCTCCTGGCCGTTGGTCATGAGCAGGATGCGGTCGGCCAGCAGGATGGCTTCGTCCACGTCGTGCGTGATCATGAAAACCGTCTGCTGAGTCTGGCGCACGATGCTCATCAGCTCGTCCTGAATCGTGCCGCGGGTGAGCGCATCCAGCGCACCGAAAGGCTCGTCGAGCAGCAGCATCTTGGGCTGGATGGCAAACGCGCGCGCAATGCCCACGCGCTGCTTCATGCCGCCCGAGAGCTGGCTGGGCTTTTTGTCGATGGCAGGCGTGAGACCCACCAGCGCCACGAACTTCTCCACCTGCTCGTTGATCTGCGCCTTGCTCCACTCGGGCCAGCGCGACTTCACCGCGAAGGCGATGTTTTGCCGCACGGTGAGCCAGGGCATGAGGGCGTGGCTCTGGAACACCACGCCGCGCTCCAGACTGGGGCCGGAGATTTCGCGACCGTCCATGAAGCAGTGCCCCGAAGTGGCCGTGTCGAGACCGGCGAGCACGTTGAGGATGGTGGTCTTGCCGCAGCCGCTGTGGCCGATGATGCAGACGAACTCGCCCTGGTCGATGGCAAACGACACGTCGGCAAACACCGGCTTGTCGGCCTGGTAGGCCTTGGCGAGCTGCTCGACCTTGAGAAAACCGGACATGTTGGAACTCACCTGAGGGGTTGGACGCGGGGCCGTCAGGACAACGCCCTGGCGGTCGAAAGATTCACTCCACATAGGTCACCACCTTCTGCAACTGGGCAAACATGAGGTCGAGCAGCATGCCGACCACGCCGATCACCAGCACCGCAAAAATCACGTTGGTGAGCGACAGGTTGTTCCACTCGTTCCAGACGAAGTAGCCGATGCCGGTGCCGCCGACCAGCATCTCGGCCGCCACGATCACCAGCCAGGCGATGCCCATGCTGATGCGCATGCCGGTGAGGATGGTGGGCGCTGCCGCCGGCAGGATCACCTGCATGGCCTTGCGCAGAGGGCTCACCTCCAGCGTGCTGGCGACGTTGAGCCAGTCTCGCCTGACCGAGGCCACACCAAAGGCGGTGTTGATCAGCATCGGCCAGATGGAGCAGATGAAGATGACGAACACGCCGCTGACGTTGGAATCCTTGAGCGTGTAGAGCGCCAGCGGCATCCAGGCCAGCGGACTGATGGGCTTGAGGACCTGCACAAACGGGTCGAACGCCTTTTGCATCAGGGGCGACATGCCGATCAGAAAACCGAGCGGGATCGCCACCGCCATCGCCAGCAGAAAGCCCGCTGCCACGCGCGCCAGCGAATGCCCGAGCTGAATGCCCACGCCCTTGTCGTTCGGGCCGTTGTCGTAAAACGGGTTGGACAGGTGCGCCCAGCTCGCCTCGGCCACGGCCAGCGGCTGCGGAAAGCCCGTGGTCTTTTCGGCGCCCGGGTCTTTGCCGAGCAGCTTGGCGTACTCGATCTCTTCGGCCGTCATGCCTGCACTGGAGCCGCCGACCGAGGGTGCTGACGTGCCCAGGTGCCAGGCGCCGACAAAACACACGAACAGCAGCAGCGAGACCAGCGCGGCCCGCAGGTTGAGGTTGAGCGTTTTCATAGTATTGGAGAGATTGGGTTGAATACGCCGTGACCCTGCTCAGGAATGCCGTGGCGCCGGCTTTGCCGGGCCACAGGCATTACCCCTTGGAGGGGGTCGCGCAGAGCGCGGCGGGGGTGCTTCATGCCTTGCTGATGGCAAAGCTCTTGGCGTAAGCCGCGGCCTTGGCCGGATCGAACTCCTTGCCCATGATGGTGTGCTTCTTGTAGCCTGGGCCAGCTTCGAACGGCATGCCCAGATCCTTCATGTGTTTGCGTGCATCGGTGATGAGGAACACGCGCTCGGCAATCTGGTTGTAGTTCACATCGCCTTTCACATAACCCCAGCGCTGCATCTGCGTGAGCATCCACACCGCCATGCTCTGCCAGGGCATGGGGTCGAAGTCGGCGCGGTCGGGCACGGTCTGCACATTGCCTAGGCCATCGGCAAATCGACCGGTCAGCACCTGCGCCACCACCGTCTCGGGCTGGTTCAGGTAAGCCTGGGGCGAGATCACCTTGGCGATCAGCTCGCGGTTCTTGGGCTGGCGCGCCATGGCCGCGGCGGTGAGCACCGCACGGTAGAGCGCGGCAAAGGTGTTGGGGTTCTGCTGGATGAACTCGGTGCTGGTGCCGAAGGCACAGCAGGGGTGGCCGTTCCACAGGTCCTTGGTCAGCACGTGCAGGAAGCCGATCTCGTCAAACACCGCGCGCTGGTTGAAGGGGTCCGGGCCGAGGTAGCCGTCGATGTTGCCGGCGCGCAGGTTGGCCACCATCTCCGGTGGCGGCACAACGCGGATCTGCACATCGGTGTCGGGGTTGATGCCGGCCTCGGCGAGGTAGTAGCGCAACAGGAAGTTGTGCATCGAGTACTCGAACGGCACGCCGAACTTGAACCCTTTCCACTGCTTGGGATCGCGCTTGTCCTTGTGTTTGTTGTGCAGCGTGATCGCCTGGCCATTGGTGTTCTGGATCGTGGCCACGTTCATGGGCACGGCGTTCGAGCCGGCGCCCATCGAGATCGCCAGCGGCATGGGCGAGAGGAAGTGCGTAGCGTCGTACTCCTTGTTGATCATCTTGTCGCGGATCAGCGCCCAGCCCGCGGTCTTGATGACGTCCACGTTGAGGCCTTGCTTCTCATAGAAGCCCAGCGGTTTGGCCATGATGAGCGGCGTGGCGCAGGTGATCGGGATGAACCCAATCTTCAGGTTGGTCTTCTCCAGCGCGCCCTTCTTGTCCTGGGCCATGGCCTGCAGGCTGGCCACCGGCAGCAGGCTGGAGATGGCGGCCATCGCCGTGCCCTTGCCAACCGCACGCAGGAAGCGACGGCGCACCGCGTCCTGCGGGAACAAGGCCTTCATCAGCGTGGCCTCGATGAACTCGTTGCTGTAGGCCTCGAACTCGGCCGTCTCGCTGCGCTCGCGCAGGGTTTTCGTGGCCTGCGCTGCACTGGCTTGCTCCGCCTCGTGCTCGGCCACGGTGTGGTCGCGCCCGCAGCTGCACTTCATCATCAGTGGACGGTCGGCGTTGTAGGGATCGAAGAATTCGGACATGGCACACCTCATGAGTTGAAGACGTTGATGCTCTGCAAGCACCGGGCCAGCTGAGCGCCCGATGCGGCGATGGTTGGAGGCTGGCGGTTTTTCGTGCCCACGTGATCGACAGCGCGTAGGGCCAGCCCTACAAATGCCCGATGTGGGGCGGACAAAGGCTGCCCGCCCTGGGCCAACACCGATGACCGGCGCTTGCAAGCCCTGCCTGAAAGAGCGGTGGCCCCTCGGATCGCGCACCAACCACGCGCGCCGAAGCGGCCACCAGCACCAAGGCGGTGCGTCAGCCCCGGCCGATGGCGAAAGACTTCACATAGGCCTCGGGTTTGGCAGGATCAAAGGTCTTGCCCATGATCACGTGCGTCTTGCTGTTGGTCGCAGGCGCGGTGAAGCCGAGCTCGGCCATGCGCTTGCGTGCGTCGGTGGCGAGGAACACCTGCTCGGCCACCTGGGCGTAGTTGATGTCCTGCTTCACATAGCCCCAGCGCTTCATTTGCGTCAGCATCCACACCGCCATCGACTGCCACGGGAAGGGGTCGAAGTTGATGCGGTTGGGTTCGTTGCGCACCGTGCCCAAGCCATCGGCGAAGCGACCCAGCAGCACCTGCTCGAGCACGGTGAGTGGCTGGTTGAGGTAATTCGGCCCGGCAATGGCGGCGGCCACCGCGGGTCGGTTCTCCATCTTGGAGCAATGCAGGGTGGAGGTGACGATGGCGCGGAACAGGGCGGCAAAGGTGTTGGGGTTCGTTTCCACAAACTTGCGCGTGGCGGCAAAGGCGCAGCAGGGGTGGTTGTCCCAGAGCTCGCTGGTGAGCAGGTGGATGAATCCCACGCCGTCGAACACGGCGCGCTGGTTGAACGGCTCGGCGACGATGAAGCCATCGATGTTTTCCGCGCGCAGATTGGCCACCATGTCGGGCGGCGCCATCACGCGCAGCTGCACATCGGTATCGGGATCGATGCCGTTTTCGGCCAGGTAGTAGCGCAGCAGGAAGTTGTGCATGGAGAAGTCGAACGGGATGGCGAACTTCATGCCCTTCCACTTCTTCGGGTCCCGGTTGTCTTTGTGCTTCACGTGCAAGGTGATGGCGTTGCCGTTCACGTTTT
Organism: Hydrogenophaga sp.; assembly: GCF_030373245.1. Lineage (GTDB taxonomy): Bacteria > Pseudomonadota > Gammaproteobacteria > Burkholderiales > Burkholderiaceae_C > Hydrogenophaga. The sequence goes on along the minus strand of NZ_JAUCZF010000007.1, from coordinate 128,654 downwards.
CAATCGCGGGCATGACCATGGGCGTGGCGTCTGCGCCGAGCCCCATGCTGATGGCCAGCGGCATGGGCGAGAGCATGTGCGAAGCGTCGAACTCGGCCGCGAGCGTCTTGTCACGCACCACGGCCCAGCCCGCGGTTCGATTGAGCGCCACCTTGAGCCCCTCTTTGGCGTAGAAGCCCAGCGGGTCGGCGGCCACCAGCGGCGTGGCGCAGGTGATGGGCAGGAAGCCGATTTTCAGATCGGTTTTTTCCAGTGGCTTTCTGTCTTGCGCGAGCGCCTGCATCGCGCCCATGGGGAACAGGCTGGCAATGGCCGCCATGGCGGTGGGTCGGCCCACTGCTTTCAGGAAGGCGCGGCGCACCGGCTCCTGCGGAAACAGGGCCTTGACCAGGGCCGCTTCCATGAAGTCGGCGGCGCGCTGTTCCTCGGCGTTCATGCCGGCGTTTTCCATCAGCCGCCGTGGACCCGAATGGGCGGCACCAAACGCCTGTATGTGCTCCGCCACGGTGTGCGGCTGGCCGCAGGTGCAGCGCATGCGCAAGGGTCGGTCGGCATCGAAAGGATCGTATTCAGCGGTCATGGCGCACCTCGTGAGTTGATGAACGGGGTGGGTGTTGCAAGCGCCGCGCCAGATGGCAGCGCCGCTGAGCCATTCGACGTGGCTGGCACCACGTCACGTAGGGGCAGCCCTACAAATTCACGCGAACCGCGAGCCTGAAGCGCCTCTCAGGTGGTGGTTTGCCCTGGTGTGGCGTTGCGCGCGTGGCGCTCAGCGTAGAGCGCGAGCTCGACGCCGTTCTTCGCACCGGTTTTTTCCAGGATGCGTGCACGGTAAGTGCTCACCGTGTTGGGAGCCAGACCGAGCTGTGCACCAATCTCGCTCACGGTATGCCCCTGCGTGAGCAGCCGGTAGACCTGATGCTCGCGGTGCGACAGGGCTTCGGGGCCAACGTGTGTGCGGGCCTGGCCAACAGCGGTGGCCAGTGCTTCGGCGGTGGCCTCGGTGAGGTAGACACCACCTTGCGCCACCTTGCGCACCGCGGCCAGCATGTCGTCTGGGTCTGCACTCTTGTTCAGATAGCCGCTGGCGCCCAGGCGGATGCAGCGCACCGCATATTGCTTCTCCGGGTAGGTGCTGAGCATGAGCACCGGCAGCCGCGGGTGGTCTCGCTTGAGGGTTTGCAGCACGTCGAGCCCGTCGATGCCGGGCAGCGCGATGTCGAGCAAGACCAGGCTCAGACCAGCGGCACCTGGCGCCATCCAGGCCGCCACCTGCGCCAGCACCTCGGGGCCACTGGGCGCCTCGGCCACCACGGTCACGTCGGGCGCATCGGCCAGCACCTGCTTCAGGCCTTCGCGCACGATGCGGTGGTCATCGCCAATGAGCACGCGGATGGTGTCGGTGTCGATGGGGGTCATGCCGAGGCCTCCGGGGAAATGGCGACCGAGAGGCACATGCGTGTGCCGGCGCCGGGCGCGCTGGTGATATCGATGCGCCCGCCAAAATGCCCGGCGCGCTCGCGCATGCCCATGACGCCGTAAGCGTCGGCGGCCTCAAACGCCTGCGGCGGCGCGCCCTGGCCGTCGTCCTGCACGGCCAGCGTGAGCAGGCCGCCCGAAAACGCGATGTGCACCTGCAGCGTCTGCGCGCGGGCGTGGCGCCCCACGTTGCTCAGCATCTCCTGGAAGATGCGGAACACCGCCATGGCCAGCGGCTCGGGCAGCTCCAGGGACTCGTCCAGCGCCAGACGCCAGTCGAGCTCGAGCTCGGCCGAGGCCACGAACTCCTGGGCCTGCCACTCAAGCGCCGCCCACAGACCCTGGTGGTCGAGGATGCTGGGGCGCAGGTCGGTGATGATGCGACCCACGTTGTCCACCGCGGTCTCGATCAGGCGACTCATGTTCTGGCATTTGCAGCGCATGCGCTCGCGCATGTCGGTGGCCGCCTCAGGCGGGCGCTGGGCCTGCTCGGCCAGGCGCTTGTCCATCCAGTTCACGTCCATCTTGAGCGCCACCAGCAGGCTGCCCAGCTCGTCGTGCACCTCGCGGGCGATGCGGGTGCGCTCTTCTTCGCGCACAGTATCGGACCACGCCGCCAACTCGCGCACCCTCTGCAATGCGGTCTCCAGCGCGAGCGTGCGCTCACGCACGCTGGCTTCCAGTCCGTCCTTGGCCCGTTGCAGTGCGTCGGCCGCGCGCCGGCGCTCGGTGATGTCCACAAACGTGACCACCGCACCCAGCACCCGCCCGGCCTCCAGGATCGGGTGGCTGGAATACTCGACCGGAAAGGCCGTGCCATCACGACGCCAGAACACCTCGCTGTCGATGCGGCACGGCAGGCCCTGGCGAAAGGCGTTGAAGATGGGACACTCATGCTCGGGGTAGGCTGAGCCGTCAGGCCGGGCATGGTGCGTCAGCTCGTGCATGTTGCGCCCGCGCACCTCATCGGGCTCGTAACCGATCAGGCGCGCGCCGGCCGGGTTGATGAAGACACACAGTCCATCCAGGTCCACGCCGTAAATGCCCTCGCCGGTGGACGCCAGCAGCAGGGCCAGGGGATCGCGCCAGGCGTCGGCCGCGACCGGGGTGGTGCGGCCGTACAAAGCTTGTGCGTCAATCTGCATGCACCAGCATAAGCAATGGATGTGCCAAAGCAGTGCAATCGGTCACAGCGGATGGGGCGCGTCGGCGTCACAATGATCTGGTCGCTGTCCTGTCGGACAAACGCTCTGTAGTCTTCCACCATGTCCCTCTTCGACAAGTTGTTCGGTTCTCATCGCCAAGGGGATGCCCCCGAGTCTCGCCTGCCCGCCGAACGGCATGCCGCAGTTGGCGCATCGGATGCGGCACACCGCGCCGCCCAGATGCTGCGGGCGCCCACGGCGCTGATGCAGCTCGCCGAGCACGAGGCGCTGGCCGTGGTCGGCTTCATGCGACCGCGCGTGTTCAAGCGCGGCACCGAAATCATCCGCCAGGGCGAAACGGCCGATACCGGCTTCATGGTGCTGGTGCTTGAAGGCGAAATCACGGTGGAAAGCCTGATGGCCAGCCGCGTCAACGCCGCCACCGTCAAGGTGCTCGGCCCGGGCAGCCTCATCGGCGAAATGGCGCTGGTGGATGGCGCGGCGCGATCGGCCTCCTGCACCGCCAGCACGGAGGTGAAGTGCGCGGTGCTCACCCGCGAATCGCTTGAAGCCCTCACCACCGAACAACCCGCCACCGCCGCCAAATTGATGACGGCCGTGGCCCAGCGTCTGGCCGAACGCCTGCGCGAAAGCAGCCACAAGCTGCAGGTCTACAGCAAGCTGGTCGACACACTGCAGGAAGAGGTGGACCGCCTCATGCCCACCCCGCAGGGCAAGCACCGCAGCTAGGGTCTCTGTGGCACCGCTCGACCTCAAGCCGCTGGCTGTCGGTCATTTAACGCACACGCTGGGTCAATCCGACAGCGCTCGACCCTCCACCCCGCCAGAGACCTCCGTGCCACAGACCTTCATTCGCCCCCTGTCGTTTTCCGCCAGCCGCCCATGAGAGGCACCCCCGCCGAGACCCCAGCGTCCTGCCCGGTGCTGATCATGGGCGCGGGCAGCGTGGGCTGCTATGTGGGCGGCTGTCTGCAGGCCGCGGGTGTACCGGTGGATTTCGTGGGGCGGCCGCGCGTGCTCGATGGTTTGAGACAGCACGGCTTGCGGGTCACCGACCTCGACGGCGCGGATCGGCGCATCCCTGCGGACTCGCTGCGGCTGCACGAGCAAGTGCCTGCTGGCGGCGCGCACGCGCTGGTGCTGTTGTGCGTCAAGAGCCCGGCCACCGCCGCCGCCGCTCGCGAGCTGGCCGAACGTCTGCCGCTGGGTACCGTGGTGCTCTCGATGCAAAACGGCTTGCGCAATGCCGAGGTGGCCAGCGCGGCCGCGCCTGGCCTGCGGCTGGTGCCAGGCATGGTGCCGTACAACATCGCCGAACTGGCCCCGGGCCATGTGCATCGCGGCACCGATGGCCACCTGGCCGCCCGGCACGACGCCACACTGGCCGCCTGGGTGCCGCGGTTCAACGCCGCCGGCATCACGCTCGATCTGCATGCCGACCTGCTGCCCCTGCAATGGGGCAAGTTGTTGCTCAACCTGAACAACCCGGTCAACGCCTTGTCGGGCCTTCCGCTGCTCGCGCAGCTGCTCGACGCCGGCCACCGCCGTCAGTTCGCCGCACTGATGCAAGAAGCGCTGGGGGTGCTGAGCGCGGCAGGCATTCATCCCGCTCAACTCACGTCGCTGCCCTGGCCCTGGCTGGTGCGCGTGCTGCGCCTGCCCACACCGCTGTTCCGAGTGATCGCGGCGCGCATGCTCAGGGTGGACAAGCTGGCCAGGTCCAGCATGGCCGATGACCTGGCACTGGGTCGGCCTACCGAAATTGATGCCTTGAGCGGCGAGGTGGTGCGGTTGGCGAAGTCGGTTGGTGCCCAGGCACCGCTCAACGAGGCCATCACAGCGCGCGTGCGCGCGCTGCAGGCCTGAAGCGCTGTTGGGGCAACGCTGAACAAGTCCACGTGGATGCGGGCACCCGATGTCGGGATGGACCGCAAGGCGAAAAACGCAGATTGGCCGGCCGGCCCGGCGAGGCTATGCAACGCAGCGGACCGCCCGAGATTGGGATGCCCGCGCCGCGAGCGACTTGCTCAGCATTGCCTCAGGTGTTGGGCGCGGTTTTGCTGCTCCACACCATGGTGATGGCCAGAATCGTCAGCACCACGCCCAGCGACACCGCCACCGGGATCTTGTAGATGTCGATCAGCATCATCTTGGTGCCAATGAAGACCAGGATGATCGCCAGGCCATAGTTCAGCAGATGGAAGCGGCTGGCCGCAGCCTGCAGCAGGAAGAACATGGCGCGCAGGCCGAGGATGGCGAACACATTGCTGGTGAGCACGATGAACGGGTCTTTGGTGATGGCGAAGATGGCCGGGATCGAGTCCACCGCAAAAATCACGTCGGTCATGCCGACCAGCGCCACCACCATCAGCAGCGGCGTGGCGATCTTCTTGCCGTTTTCCACGGTCCAGAATTTTTCGCCGTCGTAATGCTGGCTCACCGGCAGGATCTTGCGCAAGAGCTTGAGCGCCGGGTTGTCTTCCAGGCTTTCTTCCTTGCCTGCTGCCCACCACATCTTGACGCCGGTGAGGATGAGGAAAGCGCCAAACACATACAGAATCCAGTGGAACTGGTCCAGCAGCCAGGCGCCCAGCAGGATCATGATGGTGCGCAGCACGATGGCGCCGATGATGCCAATCATCAACACCCGCTTCTGGAACGCAGGCGGCACCGAGAAGTAGGTGAAGATGAGCAAGAAGACAAAGATGTTGTCGACCGCCAGGCTCTTCTCGATCAGGTAGCCGGTGAGGAATTCCAGCGACTTTTCGTTGGCAATGGCCGTGGAGCCGGTGGTGTCGCGGATGGCAAACCAGAACAGCACGTTGAACAACAAGCTGAGTCCCACCCAGGCCAGCGACCAGTTCACCGCCTCGCGAACAGACACCTCGTGCGCGCCCTGCTTCTTGAGCACGACGAAGTCGACAAACAGCGCCACGATCACGAAGGTGACGAAGACGAGCCAGAGCCAGAGCGGCGCGATGGTTTCCATGAGGCAAAAGACCTGGACTGGGTGTTGACGGTCACACGGGCAAGGACTTGCCGAAGCCCGGCATGGCGCCTGGCCCCGTGTTTCCGGCCGCGTGACCACGCGGCGTGTTGAACAAAACCTCGCGGCCTTTTGATCGGCAGGGCCGTCAGGGGGTCGGGGAGGTTACTTTTCTTTCAGGAAACCCACGATTTTCGCGGTTGACCTGAAGTCGGCACAAGCTGACCCACCTTCAGTAAAAACCAGAAGGTCCGCCTTCGGCGCTTGCACCACTGCACCGCCAAGGCCTCCGAGGTCAGGCCGCTTCCCTGTAGAAGAACTCGCGTTTCACCGGGCGTGGCGCCTTTGGAGCCACGCTGTCGTGGATGGCGGCGATGTGTTGCGGTGTGGTGCCGCAACAACCCCCGACGATGTTCACCAGGCCTTCGGCTGCGAACTCACGCAGCAGGCGGCTGGTGACCTCGGGGGTTTCGTCAAAGCCGGTGTCACTCATGGGATTGGGCAGGCCGGCGTTGGGGTAGCAGCTGATGAAGGTGTCCCCCGCCACCTTGGCCAGTTCCTGGATGTAGGGGCGCATCAGCGTGGCGCCAAGGGCGCAGTTCAGGCCCACCGCCAGCGGTCGAATGTGGCGCACGCTGGCCCAGAAGGCGCTCACCGTCTGTCCGCTGAGGATGCGGCCCGAGGCGTCGGTCACGGTGCCGCTGATGATGACAGGCAGGCGCTCGCCGCTGGCCTCGAAAAACTCGTCAATGGCGAACAGCGCGGCCTTGGCGTTGAGCGTGTCGAAGATGGTTTCCACCAGCAACACATCGGCCCCGCCTTCCACCAGCGCCTCGACCTGCTCGTAATAGGCGGCGCGCAGCTGCTCAAACGTGACGTTGCGGGCACCGGCATCGTTCACGTCCGGGCTGATGCTGGCGGTCTTGGGCGTGGGACCCAGGGCGCCGCAGACGAAACGCGGCTTGTCAGGCGTTGAATACTTGTCGCACGCCTCGCGGGCAATGCGGGCCGAGGCCAGGTTCATCTCGCGCGCCAGGCCGGCCATGTCGTAGTCCTCTTGCGCGATGGTGGTGGCGCCAAAGGTGTTGGTCTCGATCAGGTCGGCACCGGCGGCCAGGTAGCTCTCGTGGATGTCGCGGATCACATCGGGCCGGGTCAGGCTCAGCAACTCGTTGTTGCCCTTGACATCCCTGTGAAAATCTTTGAAGCGCTCGCCGCGATACCCGGCTTCGTCGAGCTTGAAGCGCTGGATCATGGTGCCCATGGCGCCATCGAGGATGGCGATTCGCTTGGCGAGGATGCCGGGCAACGCCTGGGCGCGGGTGTATGCGGGTTGGGAAGCAGTCATCCCTTGATTGTAGAAAGCCTGGGCCGGCGCCGCGGCAATCCCCCAACCCCGCGCGGTCCACAGGGCATTCGGGCTACAGTCGTCTCAGGCGCCGACCGAGCAGCGCCCACGATCCCATCTTTTTCTTCCAACCACTGGAACTCCCCATGACCAGCGCCATGTACTCTCACTCCGTTCCCGTGCTCAAGCAAATGCTGACCGCCCTGAAAACCATCCTGGGGCAGGCTGCCGCGCACGCCAGCGAAAAGTCGATCGAGCCCGACGCCTTGCTTCAGGCTCGCCTGTTTCCCGACATGTTTCCCCTGCTCAAGCAGGTGCAGATTGCCGCCGATTTTTCGCGCGGCATCACGGCGCGCCTGGCGGGCGTGGAGGTGCCCAGCTTTGAGGGCCAAGAGAAGACTTTTGCCGATCTGGACGCGCTGCTGACCCAGACCCTGGCCTTTCTGGACAGCGTGAAGGCCGACCAGTTTGAGGGCAAGGAGAGCAGCGAAATTGTTTTGCGTCCCGGTACACCCAAAGAGAAGAAGCTGAGCGGGCAGACCTACCTGGCCAACTACGGTTTGCCGCAATTCTTCTTTCATGTGACCACCGCCTACGACATCCTGCGCCACAACGGCGTGGCCATCGGCAAGCGCGACTACATGGGCTCGTATTGAGCGGCGCGGGCTGAATACATCCCTGACCCACGCAAGACCCCATCCCGCATGATTCTTCTGTTCACCTACGGCACGCTCAAGTCGGGCTTTTGCAACGCGCACATCAACACCGGCGAGCGCGTTCCAGGCAGGTACCGCACGCGCGACCGGCTGCCGTTTTATCTGATGAACGATGGCCACGTGCCCTGCGTGATCCTGCAGCCTGGCGACGGGCACCCCGTGATGGGCGAGCTGTACCGCGCGAGCCCCGAGGCACTGGCCGCCATGGACCGGCTCGAGCGCATCGGCGAGGCAGGAGGGTACACGCGGGCCACCGTTGAACTGGAGCGCGTGAATGGCAAAGCGCCCGAGTTCGTGACAGCCGACATCTACGTGCGACTGCCCGCCGACGTTCAGCCGGGTGAGCAGCGCTCGGAATGGCTCAGCGAGTACACGCTGGAGCACGAGGTCAAGTTCGTCTGGTGATGCCGGTGGGTTGCCAGCGCTGGCTGGCGGCTCAGAGCCGCGCCGCCAGCCGGGCGGCCTGGTCGATCGCGCGCTTGGCGTCGAGCTCGCCAGCCTCCAGCGCTCCACCGATCACGTGCACGGTTTTCCCGCCTGAAATGAGCTCATCGGCCAAGGTGCGCAGCGGCACCTGCCCGGCACAGAGCACCACCGTGTCGCAGGCGATCCAGGTCGGGTTTTCCCGATTTTCGCCGTGCGACACCAGCAGACCTTCGTCGCCGATGCGCTCGTAGTTCACGCCGCCAATCATGCGCACGTTCTTGTGCTTCAAGGCGGTGCGGTGGATCCAGCCAGTGGTCTTGCCCAGACCGGCGCCGAGCTTGCCGGCCTTGCGCTGCAAGAGCGTGACCTGGCGCGCGGGCGGGCTGACCGCCGGCGCCTCAGGGCTGAGGCCTCCGGGTGCGGCAGCCGGGTCGGCCACGCCCCACTCGGCCTGCCAGGCCGACAGGTCGAGCGTGGTGGAAGTGCCGCTGTGCACCAGGTACTCGGCCACGTCGAAGCCGATGCCGCCCGCGCCCACGATGGCCACGCGCTCGCCCACCGGTTTGTGCTCGCGCAACACCTCGATGTAGCTCAACACCTTGGGGTGATCCTGCCCCGGAATCTTCGGGTCGCGCGGCGTCACGCCGGTGGCCACGATCACCTCATCGAAACCCGCCAGATCGGCTGGGGTCGCGCGCTGGCCAAGGTGCAGCGACACCCCGGTGGTCTCCACGCGGCGCTGCAGGTAGCGCAGCATTTCAAAGAACTCTTCCTTGCCGGGCACCTGTTTGGCCATGTTGAGCTGGCCGCCGATGGTGCTGGCGGCGTCGAACAGATGCACCTCGTGCCCGCGCTCGGCCGCCAGGGTGGCGGCGGTGAGGCCGGCCGGACCGCCACCGACCACGGCCAGGCGCTTTTTCTTCACCACCGGATGAAACACCAGCTCGGTCTCGCGGCAGGCACGCGGGTTGACCAGGCAACTCGCTGTCTTGTTCACGAACACATGATCCAGGCAGGCCTGGTTGCAGGCGATGCAAGTGTTGATGAGGTCGCTCTGCCCGCGCGCCGCCTTGTTCACAAAATCGGCATCGGCCAGCAGCGGGCGCGCCATGGACACCATGTCGGCCGCGCCTTCGGCCAGCAGCTGCTCGGCCACCTCGGGGGTGTTGATGCGGTTGCTGGTGACCAGCGGCGTGGTGATGCCGGCGCTGGCGAATTCGGCCTTCATCTTCTGCGTGACCCAGGCAAAGGCTGCCCGCGGCACGCTGGTGGCAATCGTCGGAATGCGCGCTTCGTGCCAGCCGATACCGGTGTTGATGATGCTGGCGCCGCCCTGTGCCACCGCCTTGCCGAGCTGCACCACTTCGTCCCAGCTGCTGCCACCGGGCACCAGATCGATCATGGACAGGCGGTAGATGACGATGAAATCACGCCCCACGGCCTCGCGCGTGCGCGCCACGATCTCCAGCGGCAGGCGCATGCGGTTCGAATAGTCGCCGCCCCATTCGTCGGTGCGGTGGTTGGTCGCCAGACTCAGGAACTGGTTGACGAAGTAGCCCTCGGAGCCCATGATTTCCACGCCGTCGTAGCCGGCTTCCCGCGCCTTGGCCGCGCAGTTCACGAACGCGCGGATCTGCCGCTCCACGCCGCGCGAGGTGAGTGCAAACGGGGTGAACGGCGAGATGGGCGACTTCAGGCGTGAGGGCGCCACCGCCAGCGGGTGGTAGCCGTAGCGCCCGGTGTGCAGGATCTGCAGCGCGATCTTGCCGCCGGCCTGGTGCACCGCGTCGGTCACCACGCGGTGGCGCCGGGCGGCGCCCGAGGTGGCCAGCATGCCGGCGAAGGGCTTGGTCCAGCCGGCGATGTTGGGCGAGAACCCGCCGGTCACCATCAGGCCCACGCCGCCCTCGGCGCGCTCTCGGAAATACGCCGCCAGCTTGGACAGGTCGCGCCCTTCTTCCAGCCCGGTGTGCATGGAACCCATAAGCACCCGGTTTTTCAGCGTGGTGAAGCCCAGGTCCAGCGGAGCCAGCAGATGGGGGTACGGGGAAGCGGCGGGATTGACAGTCATGAGAGCAGGCGTGGTCGTTGAATGCGCTGCGCCAGGCAACGCGGACCGCACAGCCTACCTGCTGGCGCGCACAGCGCGTAGAGGGCGCAACCCATGGATGCCCGACAATAGCGGCCATGAAACACCTCTCTCCCAAGGAAGCCTGGACCTGGCTGCAAGCCGAGCAGGCCAGGCGCGAAGCCGCCGGGCTGGAGGGGCCGCTGTTTGTCGACGTGCGCATGGAGATCGAGTCGCTTTACGTGGGGCGCCCGCCCGGTGTGGAGAACATCCCCTGGTACGAATACCCCGACCTCACGCCCGACCCCGAACGCTTTGCGGCAGCCGTGACCGCCGAAGCAGGAGACAAAGAGCGCCCCGTGCTGCTGATCTGCCGCAGCGGCAAGCGCACGCTGGACGCCGGCCAGGCGTTGGAGGCTGCTGGCTTTTCCGAGGTGGCGCACGTGGTGCACGGTTTCGAAGGCGATCTCAACGAGGCCTTCAAGCGCTCGTCCATCAACGGCTGGCGTCACGACGGGCTGCCCTGGGAACAGATGTGAACGGGTCGGCGTGGACCTGATCGACATCGCGCCCGCCGGCGAAACGCTGGAGACCTGCGCCGGCGTGCTGCAGGAGGTGTTTGGCTACGACGCGTTTCGCGGGCCACAGGCGCAGATCGTCACGCACGTGAGCGAAGGCGGCGACGCGCTGGTGCTCATGCCCACGGGCGGTGGCAAGTCGCTGTGTTACCAGGTGCCGGCGATCGTGCGCGCCCGTGCGGGCCAGGGCCTCACCGTGGTGGTCTCGCCACTGATCGCGCTCATGCACGACCAGGTGGGCGCGCTGCTGGAAGCGGGCGTGGCCGCGGCTTTTCTCAATTCCAGCCTGAGCAGCGAAGACGCGCAGCGCGTTGAAAAAGAAATGCTGCGCGGCGAGATCACGCTGCTGTATGCAGCGCCCGAGCGCCTGACCACACCGCGCTTCCTCGCCCTGCTCGACTCGCTGCACGAGCGCGGCCAGCTCAGCCTGTTCGCCATCGACGAGGCACATTGCGTGAGCCAGTGGGGCCACGATTTCCGACCCGAATACCGCGGCCTGGTGGTGCTGCACGAACGGTTCGCGGGTGTGCCGCGCGTGGCCCTCACCGCCACCGCCGACGACCTGACCCGCGCCGACATCGTCGAGCGGCTGCAACTGCAGGAAGCGCGCACCTTCATCAGCAGCTTCGACCGCCCCAACATCCGCTACACCATCGTCGAGAAGAAAGACGGCACGCAGCAGCTGCTGCGTTTCATCCGCGATGAGCACAGCAGCACCCAGGGACACGATGCCGGCATCGTCTACTGCCAGTCGCGCAAGCGGGTGGAAGAAGTGGCGGGGCTGCTGCGCGAGGCCGGCTTCAACGCCCTGCCCTACCACGCCGGACTGGATTCGATGACACGTCAGAACCACCAGGACCGCTTCCTGCGGGAAGAGGGCCTGATCATGGTGGCCACCATCGCCTTCGGCATGGGCATCGACAAGCCCGACGTGCGCTTCGTCGCCCACCTGGACATGCCCAAGAACATTGAGGGCTACTACCAGGAAACCGGTCGCGCCGGCCGCGACGGCGAGGCCGCCAATGCCTGGATGACCTACGGCCTGCAAGACGTGGTGAACCAGCGCCGCATGATCGACGAAAGTCCGGCAGCCGACGAGTTCAAACAGGTGCTGCGCGGCAAGCTCGACGCGTTGTTGACGCTGGCCGAGGCGAGCGATTGCCGAAGGGTTCGGTTGCTCGGCTACTTCGGTGAAAACTACCCAACCCCCGACGTGCGAGCCGACGGCCGAAGCGCCGGGCCGCCCCAGGCAAGGCCAGCCCCCCTGGGGGGCAGCGACGGACACGAAGTGCCGAGCGTGGGGTCTCAATGCGGCAATTGCGACAACTGTTTGAAACCGCCCGAGCTGATCGATGCCACCGAGGCCGCGCGCAAAATCCTCTCCTGCATCTACCGCGTACAGCAAGCCAGTGGCACGGCGTTTGGCGCCGGTCACATCATGGACATCCTGCGCGGCAAGCAGACTGAGAAGATGGCGCAGCACGGGCACGACAAGCTCTCCACCTTCGGCATCGGCATCGACTGGTCGGAAACGCAGTGGCGCGCGCTGTTGCGCCAGTTGATCGCCCGCGAAGCGGTGCAGGTCGATGCCGCGCATTTCAACACCTTGCACCTGGCCGAGGGCGCGCGCGACATCTTGAAGGGCGGCGCGCAGGTGTGGGTGAAGCTGGCGAGTGAAAAGCCCTCCCGAGTGCGAAGTGGCCGCAGCAGTTCCAGGAAAGACGTGGCGCCCGACGGCCAGCCGCTGAGTCTGGCCGAGCGAGAGTGCCTGGACGCGCTCAAGGCCTGGCGCGCCGAGGTGGCGCGGGAACACAACCTGCCCGCCTTCGTGATCTTCCACGATGCCACACTGCGCGAACTGGCCGTTCAACAACCGCGCTCGATGGCCGATCTGGATGGCATCACCGGTATCGGCCAGAAAAAGCGCGAAGCCTACGGCGTCGAGGTGCTGCGCGTGGTGAGTGCTTTTGGGTAAATGGGCCGCCCGGTCCACGGCAGGCAAGCGAGAACCATCGACTGATGGTCTGATTTCTGAATGACCGTCCGTCGGGGCGTGTGCATTTTTTCCGTTCTTCCTACTTAAGGGTTGAGGGTGTGGGCCGAAGTGAAGGTGCAGCCGGCAAATGTCTTGCCCGCGCGTTCTGCGATCACTTCCGGAGTCCCACCATGTTCTTCAAGCTGCCCTGGTTCAACAAAGCCAAGAGCGACAACTACCATGACACGCAGGTGCTGGAGATGGACTTTCTGGTGGATGAGTTCGAAGACGCCATGTCGGATATCCAGGACCCGCTGCGCACCCGACTCAGGGCCGCTCTGATCGGCTGCGAAACCCCGAAAGACCTGTGGTTTTTGCGCGGCAAGCTGCACAACCTGATTTCCAAACACCACTGCGAGCAGATCGCCCGCGAGCGCGTGGGCCGGCTGGATCAGAAGATGCAGTTTTTCGTCGCCCACCACCCAGACTATGACGCCGAGGAGCTGCCGTCTGGGCCAATGGCGTTGCTGCATTGACCCACCCCCGCGCCGCACCTGCGGTGCGTCACCCCCTCAAGGGGGCGGCACTGGCGGCCTGGCAAAGCCGGTTCCGCGGTGCCCTGGAACAAGACATTGCGCGCCGGTACGCTCTGTGAGGTTGAAGGGTGTTGACTTAGAACATCGCGGAACTGGCTTTGCAAGGCCGCAGATGTTGCCCCCTGGGGGGTGACGCGATGAAAGCGCGGCGCGGGGGGCCTATCTAGAAGCCGATTTTTCTGGCTTCGCGCACCTCGGGCTTGATGCGGTGCTCGGCTTCGAGCTGGGCCAGGAATTCAACGGGCTCCAGGGTTTCACCGAGGATGTCGACCTGGCGTTTGACAGCCGCAAAGTCGCCGGGGCAGAGCTGGTCGAGGCGGGCCAGACGCTGGGCCAGCTCGGGCTCGAGGCGAGTCGCCTCTCCACCCAGGGCTTCCACGACAAACATGGTTTCGCGCTGCTCGGCGCTCAGCGGCCGGAAGCGGATCTTGAAGGTGAAGCGCCGCAACGCCGCCTGGTCGATGCTGTCCATCAGGTTGGTGGTGCAGATGAAGATGCCGCTGTAGCGCTCCATGCCCTGCAGCATCTCGTTGACCTCGGTCACTTCGTAAGTGCGCTGCGCCCCGCGGCGGTCTTGCAGGAAGCTGTCGGCCTCATCCAGCAGCAGCACCGCCTTCTCCGCCTCAGCCTCTCGGAACATGGCCGCCATCTGCTGCTCGGTCTCACCCACGAACTTGCTGACCAGGTCGCTGGCGCGGCGGATCATGAGCGGGCGCTCCAGCTGCTGCGTCAGGTGCTCGGCCAGCGCGGTCTTGCCGGTGCCGGGAGCGCCGTGGAAACACAGGCAACCGTGACCACGCGCCTTGAGCGCGGTGATGATGCGCGGGATCTCGTAGCGCGTCTCCACATTGAGCATCGCCAGACTGTATTGCGTGACGCTGGGTCGCTGGGCCACATCGGGCGCACGGCCCAGGGCCAGATCGGCGTGCTTGAGCTGGCGCTCGATGAGGTCGTCAAGCAGCGGCGCGGCCTTGCGACCGCGCCGCGCGGGGGACTTGGCTGGCCCGGCAGCGAGCTGGGCGAAGCGAACCGCGGTTCGGATCTGAGCCGGGGTCAGGCCCTTGCGCTCGGTCAGGCGGGCCACCAGCGCTTCGGATACCGCCACGTCTTCCAGCGTCTTGCGCACCAGCTGCTCGCGCGCGCCCGGCGGCGGACTCTTGAGTTCGAGGTGGTAGGCGAAGCGGCGGCGGAAGGCCGGGTCGATCTGCTCGATGCGGTTGGTGACCCACAGCGTGGGCACGGCGTTGGATTCCAGGATCTGGTTCACCCAGGCTTTGCCGCTGACGCTGCCGGTGTGCGGCGCAGCCACATGCTCGGCGCGCGCCATGAGCTGGGCCGCCTCACTGGAGATGGGCGGGAACACGTCTTCCACCTCGTCGAACAGCAGCGCCGAGTGCGCCGTGCCTTTGAGGAACACCTGGGCAATCTGCAGCGAGCGGTAGCGGTCGCGCCCACTGAGCGCGTTGCCGTCGCGGTCGGCGTACTCCACTTCAAACAGCTCCAGCCCCGCCGCCTGCGCGACCACGCGTGCCAGTTCGGTCTTACCGGTGCCAGGCGGGCCGTAGACCAGCACGTTCACACCCAGCTCCTTGCGCGCCACCGCTTCGCGCAGCAGGCCGCAGAGCAGGCGCACGTCATCGCCCACAAACGCAAAATCCTTATCGGTCAGGGCGGAGCGCGAAGCCGGCCGGGTGAACACCGCCATGAGTTCGCTCTGGGTCTGGTACTCGCGCATCAACACCGGCGGCAACTTCTCGCTCACTTTCATCAGGTCGGCCAGGTCGGTGATGTTGTGCTCGGAGATCAGGTTTTCCACCATGCCGATGCGTTCCAGCCGCGAGCCCACGCGCAGCGCCTCGCCCACCTCGCTGGCCTTCACGCCAGCCACGTCGGCGATCGCAGCGTATGCCTCGGGGGCGTTGTTTACCTTGAACTCGACCAGGATGGAGCGCAGATCGCGCTGGTAGCGCGCCAGCGTGCCGTAAAGCAGCAGCGCGCGCTCGGCCCGATTGAGCTGCAGCAGGCCGGCCAGGGCGTCGATGTTTTTTTCCACCAGGGTGGACTGCTTCTTGAGCGCCTGGCTCAGCCAGTCGCCGGTGACGGCGAGCACCGAGAGCAGGTCCTTGGGGGACTCCTTGGCGTATTCGTCAAGGTAAAAGAACAGCGTGCCTTCTTCGTAGGGACCGCGCCAGACACCATAGCGCTCCATGAAGGCGGCGGTACCCAGGCGCTCCTGGCCAGCCCAGAGCTCGTTGTCCTTGCAGCGGCGGCCAAGAAATTCACGGACCCGACCCAGCACCGTCTGGGGCCAGACCAGGTGCCGACCCGCCAGCGAAAGCAGGGTGTTGAGGTCGCGCCGCACATTGAAGCGTGGTCCCTGCCGCGCGGCCAGGGTGAGCACGAAATGCGAACACATGAGGTCGAGCACCGGCGCCTGGCGCAGCCCGTGCGGCACGAAGACGCGCCCTTCGCGCGCCTCGCTGCCAGGGCGCACCGCAGCACCCATTGGCTCCACCATGCGTTTGCTCATTCAAAAACCTCCAGAACAACGATGCCGCATTCCTTCGACGAGACCCATCGGGCGCCGTGTCGAGGCGCCAGCGCGACAAGCCTTGGGGGCCACTGCCCCGCTGTTCAGGCGGACCATAACTCAGCTTGCACCAACATGGAAGAGATGCAAGCGAGGAGGTGCAGCAGTTTGTATGGCCTTTTTCGTGGGCCGTGCAAATCACACGCTGCAGCGCGGGCAAGCCACAATGGCGCCATGTTGCAACTCACCGACATTGAAGCCGCCGCCGACCGCCTGAAGGGCCAGGTGCTGGACACGCCGTTCGTCGAATCCCGCACGCTTTCGCAGCTGCTGGGTTGCACGGTGTTTCTGAAGTTCGAGAATCTCCAATACACCGCCTCGTTCAAGGAGCGCGGCGCCTGCAACAAGCTTGCGCAGCTGAGCGACGCCGAACGGGCACGCGGCGTGGTGGCCATGAGCGCGGGCAACCATGCCCAGGGCGTGGCCTACCATGCGCAGCGCCTGGGACTGCGGGCGGTGATCGTCATGCCGCGCTTCACACCCGGTGTGAAGGTCGAGCGCACGCGCGGCTTCGGTGCCGAGGTGGTGCTGCACGGCGACACGCTGGAAGAAGCGCGCAGCCACGCCCACTCCTTGGCCGAGCAGCAGGGGCTGGTGTTTGTGCACCCCTACGACGACGAGGCCATCATCGCGGGCCAGGGCACGGTGGCGCTGGAGATGCTGCGCGTACAGCCCGATCTGGACACGCTGGTGGTGGCGATCGGCGGTGGCGGGCTGATGGCCGGCATGGCCACGGTGGCGCGAGCGCTGAAGCCCGGCATCGAGATCGTGGGCGTGCAGGCCGAGCGTTTCCCCGCCATGGTCAACGCCATCAAGGGCACCCACCTGCCGCAGGGCAGCAGCACCATCGCTGAAGGCATTGCCGTGGGCACGCCGGGCGGGCTGACCCAGGCCATCATCCGAGAGCGGGTGGACGACCTGCTGCTGGTCGATGAGGGCGACATTGAGCAGGCCATCGTGATGCTGCTGGAGATCGAGAAGACCCTGGTCGAAGGCGCGGGTGCCGCTGGTCTGGCCGCGCTGATCCGACACCCGGCGCGCTTCGCTGACAAGCGGGTGGGGCTGGTGCTTTGCGGCGGCAACATCGACCCGCTGCTGCTGGCCTCCATCATCGAGCGCGGCATGGTGCGCGCCGGGCGGCTGGCACGCATCGAGGTGAGTGCTCGCGATGTGCCGGGCAATCTGGCGCGCATCACCGCGATCGTGGCCGATGCCGGCGCCAACATCGACGAGGTACACCACCAGCGCGCGTTCACCCTGCTGGCGGCGCAGAACGTCGCCATCGAACTGGTGGTGCAAGCACGCGGACGGGAGCACACGACCCAGGTGATCGAGCTGTTGCAAGCCGCCGGCTTCGACGCGCGGCTGGTCTGACACCCGTGGTGCCGAGGCGAGGCCGCCGGCATCTTCCGTGCACCGGCTTTCTGCAGGCGGCATCTTTCATCCTCTGACGGCATTGATCCGCGTCCAACCGGCTTGGGTTGACTTGGCAAATGGCACTGGGTCATCATGGACCTGTCTGCAACTGTGCACAGGAGATGAATGATGAACATGACCGCCCTCTGGGATTCGCTGCAGAGTTCGCTCGGTGCACACATTCCGCAACTGTTCGGCGCGCTGGCCATCTTCGTCCTGGGCTGGGTCGTGGCCGTGCTGGTGCGCGCCGGCGTTCGCCGCAGCCTGGGCTTCATTGGCGTGAATCACCGCTTTGGCAAGCTCACCGGCAAAGGTGTGGACATCGAAGGCGCGGTGGCGCTGGGGCTGTTCTGGGTGGTGATCTTGCTGACGCTGGCCGCCGTGTTCAATTCGCTGGACTTGGCCCTGGTCTCTGGTCCCTTTGCCGCGCTCACCACCCAGCTTTTCGAGTACGCGCCGCGCCTGCTCGCCGGCCTGCTGCTGGCCCTGGTGGGCTGGTTGGCCGCCAGCGTGGTGCGCGCCGTGGCACAGCGACTGCTGGACAAGACCACGCTGGACGAAAAGCTGTCGGAACACGCCGACATGGCGCCCATCAGCGAAGGCCTGGCCAGTGCCCTGTTCTGGCTGGTGATCCTGCTGTTTGTGCCTGCGGTCCTGGGCGCGCTGCAAATGGACGGTTTGCTCGACCCGCTGCGCGCGATGATCGCCAAGACGCTGGACATGGTGCCCAACGCGGTGGCCGCGCTGGTGATCGGTGGTGTGGGCTGGATCGTGGCCACCGTGTTGCGCAACCTCGTCACCAACCTCTCTCGTACGGCCGGGGTGGACAAGCTGGGCGACCAGGCCGGCATGGCGCCGAGCGTGAAGACCTCCAGCGTGCTGGGCCTGCTGGTGTTTGTGGTGGTTTTCGTGCCCTCGCTGATCGCCGCGCTCGATGCGCTGAAGATCGAGGCCATCTCGCGCCCGGCCACCGACATGCTGGCCATGCTGCTTGACGGTGTGCCACACATCATTGCGGCCGGTCTCATTCTCGTCATCACCTGGCTCGTGGCCTCGTTCGCCTCCAAGCTCCTGGCCAGCGTGCTGGCCGCGCTGGGCTTTGACACCCTGCCTGCGCGCGTGGGTCTGGCGCACGCCTTCGAGAGCACGCCGGCCTCGACGGTGGTGGGGCGCGTGGCACTGTTCTTCGCCATGCTGTTCGCCACTGTTGAAGCCGCCGCCCAGCTTGGTTTTGGCCAGGTGAGCGACCTCGTGAGCAGCTTCATCCGCTTTGGTGGCGACATCCTGCTGGGATCGGCCATTCTCGTGATCGGCTTCTGGCTGGCCAACCTGGCGCACGACGCCATTGACCGCACCAGTGGCGCCAGGAGCCAGGGCCTGGCGCGCATCGGTCGCTACGCCATCCTGGCGCTGGTGCTGGCAATGGGCCTGCGCGCCATGGGCATCGCCGACGACATCGTCAACCTTGCCTTCGGTCTCACGCTGGGCGCGATCGCCGTGGCCGTGGCGCTGTCGTTCGGCCTGGGCGGCCGCGAAGCGGCCGGCAAGCTGATGGACCACTGGCTCTCCAGGTTCCGCAAGGAGGAGTGAGCCGCTCTCGGGCCTGGGAGGTCTCGGCGCCGGTGAAATGGCTCACTTCAGGCGGCGTGCCATCGCCCCGCTGATGCGCCTCAACAACCACTTGGGCGCGGCGCGTCCGGCGGTGGTGACGGCCTGGTTCACCCACCCCGGGACACAGATGACATCCCCTCGCATGCAGGCCTGGTAGCCCTGCTGGGCGACGGCATCTGCGTCCCCGATCAGAAAGCCCGGCAGCGCGGCCAGCGCCTCGCGCTCGGCGGCGGCGCTGCGCAGCATCTCGGTGGCGGTGATGCCAGGGCACAGGGCGGTGAAGCTCACGCCGGTGCCCTTGAACTCCTCAGACAAGGATTCGGTGAGGGACAGCACATAGGCCTTGGTAGCGGCGTAGACAGCCAGGGAAGGCACGGGCTGGAACGCAGCGATCGAGGCCACGTTGAGGATGCGCCCCTGACCACGAGACACCATGGCCGGCGCGAACTCGGCCACCAGGGCCGTGAGCCCCATGACATTGAGATCGATCATGCTGCGCTGCTGCGTCTGGCCGATGCTGCTGAAGGCGCCGGTGTGCAAAACGCCAGCGCAGTTGACCAGCACATCGATGGGCCGCCGCGCACGGCGCATGGCGGCTGCCAGCTGCCGAGGCGCATTGGCATCCGACAGGTCGCAAGCCACCGGCCAGGTCTTCACGCCGTGCGACGCGGTCAGACGGTCTGCCAGCGCCTGCAATCGCCCGACGCCGCGGGCGACCAGCACCAGGTTGAAGTCCGCCCGCGCAAATTGATCGGCCAACGCGGCGCCGATGCCCGACGAGGCGCCCGTGATCAAGACCGTCTGAGCTCGCTGGCCTGGTGTTGCCATGTCGGAATTCCTTCCACAAGTCAAAGGGTTGGGACGATCCACGCCGGGGCATGTCTGGATAGGATAGTCCTGTCCCCCCCTGAACACCCGATGCACGAGGATCCCCGCCATGAAGGCCCACCCAACAGCGCCCACTCCAGTGACCAAGCAAACCCTGGAGAGCCTCCTGAAAGACTGGTTCGCACCCTGGGTCCAGGCGCTTGACTTGCGCGTGGAATCGTTCGAGATCGGGGCAGTCAGCCTGCGGTTGCCTCAGCAGGCGGCACTCAGCCGCATTGGCGGCATGGTTTGTGGCCAGGCGCTGATGTCGGCCGCCGACACCGCCATGGTGCTGGCCATCGTGACCCATCTTGGCAGCGAGCGGCCCATGACCACGGTGCAACTCAACACCAGCTTCCTCAAGCCACTGTCCAACCAGGACGCCCTGGTCACCGCCCGCGTCATCCGCGCTGGCAAAAGCCTGGTGTTCGGTGAGATCGACATCGTGGCAGCCAGCGACGGCAAGAGCGTTTGCCGGGCCAGCACCACCTATGCCCTGTTGTAAGCCCTTCTCCCTTTGCTGCTCTTACAATCACGAGTTATTCGCGTATTCATCCGGAGCCCCCATGTCGCAATCCGAACACAAGACCCCAGACGACCAGCCTCAGGACGTGGTCGAGTCCATCGTGCCGCTGATGCCCATCGTCTTGCCGGTGGCCGGCGCGGTGCTGATCTTTTTGCTGGCCTTCATTGCCGTGTTCATGGCCTGAAGCACCCCGCGACCAAGCAAGCCGAACGCCCGACAGGGCCTTCGGCTTTTTTCTTGTTCGTTCGCCGGGCGCCCCCATGCGATTCGTCACGCAAACCTGTTTTCGGCATCAGGTTATGCGGGTTTTGCATGTAACAGCGCTGTAACCACCGCGGGCCCTTCTTAAAATGGGCACATAGGCCGACCCGCGAAACGCAGCCCAGGTCCACAGACTTGGTGTTGCGCCCACCCTGCTGCATCCGTTACCCGCACCGCAGCCCCGAGCGCCGACCGCCGTTTTTGCACGCGAGCCCCTCGACAGCCGCCCGCCCACGATGCCCGTGGTCAGCGGCTGTTGGCGTCTGGTGTGCGCGCCGATCCGATCTTTAGCCTGGAGCCATTTCCATGAACTCACCCGTGATGCAGGGCCTGAACCTCAACACACCGGCCTACGTCAAACATGCCCGCCTGATTGCCTGGGTGGCCGACATGGTCGCGCTTTGCAAGCCGGCCGATGTGGTCTGGTGCGATGGCAGCGAAGCCGAATACCAGCGCCTGTGTCAGGAGCTGGTGGCCGCTGGCACCTTCAAGCCGCTGAACCCGGCCAAGCGCCCAGGCAGCTACCTCGCCTGGTCGGACCCGTCGGATGTGGCAAGGGTGGAAGACCGCACCTACATCTGCTCGGACAAGAAGGAAGATGCCGGTCCGACCAACAACTGGATGGCCCCAGCCGAGATGCGCCAGACGCTGCAGCCGCTGTTTGACGGCTGCATGGCCGGGCGCACCATGTACGTGGTGCCGTTCAGCATGGGCCCGCTGGGTTCGCACATCGCCCACATTGGCGTGGAACTGACCGACAGCGCCTATGTGGCAGTGAACCAGAAGCTCATGACCCGCATGGGCAAGGCCGTGTTCGACGTGCTCGGCACCGACGGCGAATTTGTGCCCTGCATGCACACGGTGGGCGCGCCGCTGGCCGAGGGCGAAAAGGACACGACCAGCTGGCCTTGCAACCCGAAGGTCAAGTACATCGTGCACTACCCGGAGTCGCGCGAGATCTGGAGTTATGGCTCGGGCTACGGTGGCAACGCACTGCTGGGCAAGAAGTGCCTGGCGCTGCGAATCGCCTCCACCATGGGCCGCGACCAGGGCTGGCTGGCCGAGCACATGCTGATCCTGGGCGTGACGAACCCGCAGGGCAAGAAGTACCACGTGGCCGCGGCATTTCCGAGCGCCTGTGGCAAGACCAACTTCTCCATGCTGGTCCCGCCCGAGAGCGCATTCGCGGGCTGGACAGTGACCACCATCGGCGACGACATCGCCTGGATCAAGCCGCACGCCGATGGCAAGCTCTACGCCATCAACCCGGAAGCGGGTTACTTCGGCGTGGCGCCGGGCACCAACATGCACACCAACCCGAACTGCATGCGCTCGCTGGACAAGAACGTGATCTTCACCAACGTGGCGCTTACCGACGACGGCGACGTGTGGTGGGAAGGCATGGAGAAAGACACCGGCCAACTGCCCGATCACCTGATCGACTGGCAGGGCAACGACTGGACACCGGCCATCGCCAGGGAAAAGGGCAGCAAGGCTGCGCACCCGAACTCGCGCTTCACCGTGGCCGCCACCAACAACCCCGCGCTCGACCCCCAGTGGGACGACCCGGCCGGTGTGGCCATCGATGCCTTCATTTTTGGCGGCCGCCGCTCCACCACCGTGCCACTGGTGACCGAGGCTCGCACCTGGATGGAAGGGGTCTACATGGCCGCGACCATGGGCAGCGAGACCACCGCCGCCGCGTTCGGCGCTCAGGGCGTGGTGCGGCGCGATCCGTTTGCCATGCTGCCGTTCTGCGGCTACAACATGAGCGACTATTTCCAGCACTGGCTGGATATGGAGAAGAAGCTGGAAAGCATGGGCCACACCCTGCCCAAGATCTTCTGCGTCAACTGGTTCCGCAAGAACGCCGAGGGCAAGTTCGTCTGGCCCGGCTACGGCGAGAACATGCGCGTGCTGAAGTGGATGATCGACCGGCTCGAAGGCAAGGCCCAGGGCGAAGCCACCATGTTCGGCGTCGCGCCTGCGTTCAGCGAAATGAACTGGACAGGCCTGGACTTCAGCGCCGAGCAGTTCCAGACCGTGACGAGCATCGACAAGGCGGCGTGGACCGAAGAGCTCAAGCTGCACGACGCCCATTTTGAGCAGCTGGCCTACCACCTGCCGCCAGCGTTGGTGAACACCAAGGCCGAACTGGAGAAGCGCCTGGCCACTCTGGCCTGAGGCGAATAAAAAAAGAAGCCACCGCAACCCGGTGGCTTCTTTCATGGCGGCGCCATGCGCCGGTGCTGGACTGCGCCTCAGATGTAATGCAGGTGCATGTTGCGCATGCGGTTCTCACCCACGCGCTCGATGAAGCGCTCCCAGCGGCTGCCTTCGGGCTCCACCAGGTCGGGTGACAGGCCCATGGGCGCGAGGGCGTTGCTGAAGTCGAGGTCGTCGTCAAGGTCTCGTGACTGCGCTTGCATCAGCTCAGCCATGAGCCGCGAGTCGCTCTGTGCGGCGTCCCAGAGCCGGGCGTCGGCGCGAGCCACCGCGCGGGCTTGCGACCATGCGTCGAGGCCGAGCATGGCGCGCTGCGCCAGACGGCGGGCTGTGCCAGCGAACAAGGCCAGGCCGGCGAGCACCACGATCCACAGAAACACCCAGCCAGCAAACAGGTGGCCATCAGCCCAGGTACTCACCAGGCGATCGGCCACCACGACCAGCGCGGCCAGGGCAGCGGCCAGCAGCAGCGCGGCCAGGCTGCGGGCGCCATCAAACCGGCGGGGGCCACGGTACTGGCCAGCGTCGGCTGCGGAGGGAGCCCTGGGGTAAACCAGGGTCGGGGAGGCGGTGGGTGACATCGTGTTCATGGGTAGCTCCTTCTGCGAAGAGAATGGCAATGCCCAAATACTAGGGTAAACCCGCATGTCATGCTTGTTTATTTTTGTAATGCCTTACATTCAGGTTGCTTATGAATGAACGCAACTTTCGCACGCTCGACCTCAATTTGCTCAGGGTGTTTGACGAGGTGATGGCAGAAGGCAATCTGACCCGCGCGGCCCACAACCTGGCGATGACCCAACCCGCAGTGAGCAATGCCCTGCGCCGCCTGCGCGAAACCCTGGGGGACGATCTGGTGCGGCGCGCTGGCTACGGCGTCGAGCCAACGCCGGCGGCGCTGGCGCTGTGGCCGGTCGTGCGTGACGCTTTGAATCAGCTGCGTGAGTCTCTCGCACCGGGCGCATTTGATCCCGCCCAGGCACGCAACAACTTTGTGCTGGCCATGGCGGACGCCACGGCGGCCATGGTGGTGCCCGGCCTGATGGACATCCTGGAGCGCGA
Source organism: Hydrogenophaga sp. (assembly GCF_030373245.1). Taxonomy (GTDB): domain Bacteria; phylum Pseudomonadota; class Gammaproteobacteria; order Burkholderiales; family Burkholderiaceae_C; genus Hydrogenophaga. The sequence goes on along the minus strand of NZ_JAUCZF010000007.1, from coordinate 104,757 downwards.
GGCACCGGGCGTGAACTTGAGGGCCTTGCCCCTGACCACCCGCGATCCGCGCGACATGCTGGCCTCCGGCTCGGTCGATCTCGCGCTCGGTCACTTCCCGGGCGTACTGGCCGAGCTCAGTGCAGGGCACTTGCAAGACGACAACCCGCGCTTTCTCCACCGACGGCTCTACGAGGGACAGTACGTGGTGGTGATGAGGCGTGGTCACCCGATGGCCGGGCAACCGATCTCGCTGGACGACTACTGCAATGCCCGCCACCTGCTGGTGAGCTTTTCCGGCCGACCCTATGGCTATGTGGACGAGGCGCTGAGCGCGCTCTCCCGACGCCGTCGGGTGGTCCTGACGGTCAACCAGTTTTTCACCGCCGGGCAGGTGGTGGCATCCACCGACCTGCTCACCGTGCTGCCTCGACATTTCCTGCGCGCCACCGGCATCAAGCACCGCCTCGCCCACGCGGCGCTGCCGCTGACCGTGCCGGCCGTTCACGTCGACGCGATCTGGCACCGCCAGTTTGCGCACGACAGCGCCCGGCGCTGGCTGCTTGATGCGGTAAGCCGGGCTTCAGTTGCGGGGTTTGAGGCCGATAACAAGTCCAGAAGAAGCGGGGTTATGACTTGAACAACACCACCATGACCATCTTGCTTGCCGTCGACGGAAGCAAGTACACCAAGCGGATGCTGAACTACATCGTCTCGAACGAACTGATGTTCAGCCCGTCTTTCAGGTATGTGCTGGTCCATGCCGACAACAAGCGGCTGCTGGCGCCACAAGATGATCCCGAACACGCGCTGGATGCGGCGGCCAGATTTCTTGAATCTCACGGCTTCAAGGCCAAACGCATGCGGCGCAAGGGTGCGCCGGTGGATGTGTTGATTCAGGCGTCCAAAGACTTGATGTTCAATTTGATCGTGATGGGTTCCCGAGGCCAATCTGCCGCGAAGAGCGCCATGTTGGGTTCGGTCACCGCGGGTATTCTCGAACGGACCGCGGTTCCCCTGCTCGTGATTCGCTGAGGTCAGCGGCTGCGCAGACAATTGGGGTCATGCGCATCCAGCTACTGAGTGACCTGCACCTCGAAACCAACCCCGTCTTCGTGGCCACGCCAGCGCCTGGCGCAGACCTGCTCGTGCTGGCCGGCGATATTGGCTCCTACCAGACGCGGCACGACGGCAGCGTGATGAGCGAGCCCGACTGGGGGCTGCGGCGGTTCTCGCCATTGCCTCAACACGCGGGCTGGCCGGTTCCGGTGGTGTTTGTGCCCGGCAACCACGAGTACGATGCGCGCGACATCGATCAGGCGCATCTTGAGCTGCGCCTGACTTGTGACCGACTGGGTATCGACTGGCTGGAACGCGAGACACGCGAGATGCAGGGCGTGCGATTGATTGGCACCACGCTGTGGGCCGACTTCGACGCACTGGGCCAGTTGCCGGCAGATGCCCCGCAACCTCAGGCCAAGGGCAAGGCCCGCAGCATCCGGCCTGCACGCACCACCGATCCCCTTACCCACCGACTGCGACAGCGCGAAAAGGCGTTCCGCGCCGCCAACTTTTACCTAGAGAAGATGGCCAGCCAACGGCATGGCCGGCTGTTCGACGCTGAGGCAATGCGCGCCATGGCGCTGGACTGCCAGCACTGGCTGCACGCCGTGCTGACCAAGCCGTTCGACGGTTCCACCGTGGTGGTCACGCATTTCGCGCCCACGCTGCACAGCGCCGATCCGCGCTATGGCCTGAGCCCGGGCACCGCCGGCTTTTGTAACGCGCTGGACGGTTGGCTGCCGCTGGCCGATCTCTGGTTGCACGGCCACCTGCATTGCCCACAGGATCAACAGGTCGGTCGTTGCCGCATCGTGGCGAACCCCCTGGGCTATGCCCACAAGAACGAACAGCTTGCCTTCAACCCGGCCGGGCTGATCGAGATCTGAGCGAGCGCCGCTTGCGCCAGCGCAAGGTCTGCCCCCCGGATGGCCGTAAACTGAAAACATCACCCCAACCACGAGGAGAAGCACCATGAAAATCCTGCTCGCTGTCGATGGCAGCACCTACACCAAAAAAATGCTGGCCTATCTCACGACCCATGAGGAGGTGTTTGGCGCCGACAACGATTTCACGCTCTTCACCGTGCAGTCGCCCCTGCCACCAAGGGCTCGCGCCGCCGTGGGCAAGGACATTGCCGATGGCTACTACGCTGACGAAGCCGAGAAGATCACCGCGCCGGTGGTGAAATTTCTGCAGCGGCACGGCATGAACCCCAAGGTCGTCCACAAGGTGGGTTCGGCTGGCGAGATGATCGCCAAGGGCGCCGAAGCCGGCAAGTTCGACCTCGTCATGATGGGCTCCCATGGCCACAGCGCCCTGGGCAACCTGGTCATGGGCTCCGTGGCAACCCAGGTGCTGGCGCACTGCAAGGTGCCGGTGCTTTTGGTGCGGTAACGTCACCGCTCCCCCCGCGCCGGCTTCGCCGTCATCCCCCAAAGGGGCAACGCTGGTGGCCCGGCAACGCCGGTTCCACGGCGTTCTGGTTTAGCGACATCCCGCTCCGGACGTGCCGAGGAAATGCATTTGAAACCGACCCTCTGCGGCGCGCCATGTCTCGATTCAGGGCACTCCCGATCTGGCTCCGACAGTCGGCCAGTGCCGCCCCCTGAGGGTGACGCCGCAGGCGGCGCAGGGGGTTATCTGGTGCGCAGGCCGTCGAAGCAGCTCCCCAGCACCATCTCGATGATCTGCTCGCTGGTGTACAGACCAGAGCCCTTGAGAAAGCCCAGCACCGGGTCGCAGGCCCGCGCATACAAGGTGTAGAGCACGGCGATCGGCGGCAATTTGGGGTTGATGCTGCCGTCGGCCTGCGCTTGTTCGATCCAGCGCCCCAAACGCTCACTCACGTCCATCAGGCCATCGACGTAAGGCTTGTTCGTGGTGAGCGCTGCCCGCAGGCTGGAGTTTTCGCTTGGCAGCGAAGGCATTTCGCCCGCCAACTGCACTTCCATGGTCCAGCGCGCCACCGCCTGAAGCAGAACCGCGGCGGGCAAGGTGGTATCCAGGCTGTCCAGAAAGGCGCGCGCCCGATCCATGACGCGCACCATGGCAGCGGCCGCCAGATCTTCCTTGCTGGGAAAGTGTTTGTAGAGGCTGGCCTTGGCGATGCCCACCTCGGCCGCCACCTCGTCCACCGTCATCGCCTCAAAGCCCTTCTCGGCCAACAGCCGATTCACGGCGGAAACGATGGCGTCCTCCCGCGCAAGGTGCATTTGCTCACGAAAGCTGCGTTTGGGGGCGGACGCGATGGGGGAATTCAGGACGGCGCTGGACATGGCACACCAAGGTAATGAACAGCATGAATTGTGCCAGAAATCGACCTTGAAGTCGATAACCCCACTGATAAGTATCGTTACATACTCTTCAGTCACATTTCAGTCTTTCAGGATTATTATTCAGCCTGTAGAGTTTTTGACTGTGATGTTTCACACGCCGCCATGCAGTCATCCCTGGCCTTCAGACGGATCTCCTTCAACTTCATTTCATTTAGGACAACGCCATGCCCTTTAACCGCCGAACCCTCCTGCTGACCTCTGCGGCTGCTGCCGCCACCGGCCTGCTCGCTGCTTGCGGCGGCGGCGACGACGAATCCCCCGCGGCCGCTCAACAGAACATCGTTGAAATCGCCCAGGCCAATGCCCAGTTCAGCACGCTGGTCGCCGCAGTGGTCAAAGCCGACCTGGCTGGTGCACTCAGCGGCACCGACCTGCTGACGGTGTTCGCCCCCACCAATGCAGCGTTTGACGCGGCGGCCACTGCCCTCGGTCTGACCGATGGCCCTGCTCTCGTGGCTGCACTCCCCGCAAGCGCCCTGGCCTCGGTGCTCACTTACCACGTCGTGGTAGGTCGAAATCTCTCGAGCGGACTCGTCGCGGGCAGCCTGCCCACCTTGTATGAATTCGAAGGCGCAAGCGCGCCTCTCACGCTGGCTCTGAGCAGCGGCGTTCAGCTGACCGATGCGCTCCTGACCACCGCCACGGTGACCACACCTGATATCGAAGCCAGCAATGGCGTGGTTCATGTGATCAACAAGGTCCTGGTGCCACCAGGCGTGCTGAACATCGTGCAAATGGCTCAGCTGAACCCCGCTTTCTCCTCGTTGGTGGGCGCGGTTGTCAGCGCGGGTCTGGTCAGTACGCTGAGCGCTCCTTCTTCCAGCCTCACGGTCTTTGCGCCTGTGAACGCTGCATTCGCTGCCATCGCCAGCACAGTGGCAGGCCTGTCCACGGCTCAGCTGTCAACCGTGCTGACCTACCACGTGCTGCCCTCCCAGGTGTTGTCATCCGCTCTCGGCCCGGTGTTCGGGACGCCTGTCCCGACCGCAGCGACTCAAACCATCACGATCAACAACAACGCAACAGCGCCGGCAATTGCCACCATCACGGACACGACCATGACGGCCGCCAATATCGTGGCCGTCGATGTGCGGGCCAGCAACGGCGTGATCCATGTCATCGACAAAGTGCTTATCCCCAGCCTGTGAACCCAAATACGGCAACCGTCTTGCGACCTGCTTCCAGTCTTTCCTGACAACCAATCATTTCCCTGTCAGTTACTTTCCTCAACCAACCTTCCTATTGGAGTTCATCATGAAAAAGACCCTTATCGCTTCCCTCATCACCCTCGGCGCCATGACCTCGGCCTACGCCAAGGACATCGTCGACACGGCTGTGGCCGCCGGCAACTTCAAGACCCTGGCGACCGCGTTGACGGCCGCAGGCCTGGTGGACACGCTGAAGGGCCCCGGCCCGTTCACCGTGTTCGCGCCCACCGATGAAGCCTTTGCCAAAGTGCCCAAGGCCGACCTGGACGCGCTGCTGAAAGACAAGGCCAAGCTGACCGCCGTGCTGACCTACCACGTGGTGCCTGGCAAAGTGATGGCCAAGGACGTCAAGGCCGGTCAGGTCAAGACCGTGCAGGGCAGCATGCTGACCATCTCCACCACCGGTGGCGTGATGGTCGACAAGGCCAAGGTCACCGCGACCGACATCGTGGCCGACAACGGCGTGATCCATGTGATCGACACCGTGGTGATGCCGAAGTAAGCCACTCAGCTGACCAGAAAAAGCCCCGCACAGCGGGGCTTTTTCATGGGCCTTTCACCGCCGGCGGGTGCAAGGCGCGGCCAGCTGCCTCGCGCAGCGCACGGCTGAGGGTGTCGAGCACGTCCGAGCTCAGGTTCCAGCAGTGCCAGTACAAGGCCACGCGCAAGGCGTGGCGTGGCACGAGATTGACCAGTTCACCTCGTTCCAGCCGTTCGCGCACCTGCAGCTCGGGCAACACGCTCACCCCCCAGCCGGCCTTTACCGCGCGCACCTGGCCCTCGCTGGACGGCACGAAGCGCTGGCGCAACACGACACGCGGCAGCCCGAAGGCCTGGGTCACGAACAGATGCTGCAGCTGGTCCTTGCGGTTGAACGCCACGTAGGGAAAGTGGTGGAAATTGTGCTCGTTGATCCCTTTCGGACAGTGCTCGCGCGCAAAGCTGGCCGACGACACCAGCACATAGTCCATGCCCCCAAGCGACTCCATCTTGCAACCCCGCAGCGCCTGGCCAAGCGAGGTGACGCAGCCCAGCACCTGCCCCTCGCGCAACCACTCGTGGGTGACTTCCTGATCGTCGGTGATGATTTCGATCGGCAAACCACCCTGAGCCAGTGGGTCGAGGGCGGGCAAAGCCCAGGTGGCGATGCTGTCGGCGTTGATGGCCACCGAAATGCGCTCATCCTCGCGCGATTGGCCGGCCGAGCTGGGGGCCAGCTCCTTGAGGTCTTTGTCCAGATCGGCGCGCAGCAGCCGCATCATCTTGGCGTGCTTGATCATGAGCTGGCCGGCCGCGGTGGGCTTGAGCGGGCGGCTTCGCACGATCAGCACGGTGCCCACCTGGGCTTCCAGCGCACGAAGGCGCTGCGACACGGCGGACTGGGTGATGGACAGGCGCTGCGCCGCGCGCTCGAACCCGCCCTCTTCCACGATGGCGGCCAGGCATTCCAGGGCGTCGGGATCGAACGTGCTCACGTCGGGCTCTCCACGCGTCAGCCCCGGCGAAGTCGCCAGAATACTCATTAGCTGCGCTGATCTTTCCGATTTTAGTTTCATCCAGCTTCACTTGAAGCGGGGTTTTTTCCATACTGCGCGCATGCATCAACATCACAAGCGCAGGAGCACAACATGAACGTCGTCGTTCTCGGAGCCGGCATCATCGGCGTGAGCACCGCCTGGCATCTGCTGCAACGCGGGCACACGGTGACCCTGGTGGACCGTCAGCGCGATGCGGCGCTGGAAACCAGCTTTGCCAATGCAGCGCAGATTTCGGTCAGCTACTGCGAGCCCTGGGCCAACCGGGAAGCGCCGCTCAAGGCGCTGAAATGGATGTTCTCTGCCACCTCACCGCTGCTGTTTCGCCCGCAGATCGATCCCGCTCAGTGGCGCTGGGGCATGGAGTTCCTTGGCCAGTGCAACGATGCGGCGTTTGAACGAAACGTGTCGCAACTGGTGGCGCTGGGCTCCTACAGCCACGCCGCGCTGAAAGACCTGGTGGCCGAAACCGGCATCGAATACCACCGGCTGGAACGCGGCATCGCGCACTATTACAGCGATCAGAAGTCGTTCGACGGTGCCGCCGACGCCGCGGCAGTGATGCAGAAATTTGGCGTCAAGCGCCGGGTGATCGACCGCGCCGAGCTGCTGCGCATCGAACCGGCGCTGGCCCGCTACGCAGAGCAGATCGTGGGCGGCACCTACACGCCGTCAGACGAATCGGGCGATGCGCGCGTATTCAGCCAGCAGCTGGCCAAGCTGTGTGACCGGCGCGGCGCTCAGTTGCTGTGGCGCCACGACATCGAGCAACTGGACAGCGATGGGCGCCAGATCCGCCAAGTGCGCGTGCGCGACCAGATTACCGGCCAGGCGCGGGCGCTTCAGGCCGATGCGTTTGTGGTCGCTTGCGGCTCGTACACCACGCCACTGCTGAAGTCGGTCGGGCTGCGGGTACCGATCTACCCGGGCAAGGGCTACAGCGCCACGCTGCCCCTGCTCAAGCCCGAGCAGGCGCCACAAGTCAGCATGATCGACGACGCCTACAAGATCGCCATGTCGCGTCTGGGCAACCAGCTTCGCGTGGCCGGCACCATCGAGCTGGGCGGTTTCGACCTGGCCCTGGATACACCGCTGGCGAAAAAGCGCTGTGCGATGCTGGTGCGCCGCATCGAACAGGTGTTTCCTGGCGTGGCCGACACGCGCACGCCTGAAGAAGGCGGCGACCCGCAGTTCTGGACCGGCCTGCGCCCCGCCACGCCGACCAACATCCCGCTGATCGGGCGCACCCGACTGGGCAAACTCTGGATCAACGCTGGGCACGGCACGCTGGGCTGGACCCACGGAGCCGGTTCGGGCAAGGCACTGGCGGAACTCATCAGCGGCGAAGTCCCAGCGATGGACTTCGGGTTTGCCGGCATGCCCTCACCAGCCCGCACTCGCAGCGCTTCGGGCCTGGTCTCGCAGCGCGCCTGAGCAGCGCACCGCGCGCCGCCTGTCAGCCGGTTGTTTTCACCCGCACCGGCACCACGCGCGGCGAGTTGTCTTCGGGCACCACGCGCTCGCTCATCCACCGCAACAGGTCCAGCCACATCTGGCGAATCTCGGCGTCCAGCGGCGTGCGGAAGGCACTGGGCAATTCGATGGTGACCACCGGCATGCCTTTGTGAACGCCTCCATAGTTGCCCAGGCTGCCGGGAAAGATACCGACTTGATCGAGATACAGCCGACCCAGCTTGGGCGGCGGCGTGCCCGGCCCGTCGAAGTCGAGCACCCCGTAAGGCGCATGGATGCTCACGATGAGATGCGGCTGGAAGCGCTGCATCTCATCGTGCAGGTAACGAGACTCCGGCTCGGACAGCGGACTCGGACCGGGCCAGCGGCGCGGGTCCTTGCGGGTGCGCTGTTCCCAGTAGATTTTGGCGTCACGGGCCCAGTTGGGCGTGGGAAAGTTGCGATTGAGGTCGACGCCGCGCGCGTTCATGCGACGCGCCGGGCGCATCATCAAACCGTCGGGGTTGAGCGCGGGGATGAAGCGCCAGTGCGCGTTGGACGGGGTCTCCAGCGCACGCTGGATCCAGTGCAACGCCAGCGAAGCCGAGGAAAGCTCGTCGCCATGCATGGCGCCGACCACGAGCACGCGAATCTTCGCGTCGGGTGCCACCACATCGCGGTAGTAGAGCGTGCGACCCTGCACCGAGCGACCCACGGTGGGCAGCAGATGGGCATCGGCACACAGCTGCGATTTCACATTGGGCAGTCGAGCAACAAACTCCTGACACGGACCGCTGCCGACCACGTCGGCCAGCGGATGACCCGGCCCGGTCGCGACGCGAGCCGCTGCCCCCAGGGGCAACAACAGGGCAGCCAGCGCCAGCAAGCCGGCGCCTCGGGTCAGGGAGAACAAGAAGGGCATTCCGACATTCTAGAGACCGGCCGGCAAGCCCCGTCACCCGACGGACGCTGGCGCGACCCACCACATGACCACCGAAGGCCTCTTCCATCAGGCGTCTTTTTCGCCGGCCTCGTACAGCGTCTCGCGGCCCATGCGATCAAGAATGAGCTCGGCGGTCCAGGGCAGCATCAGCGCACCGCAACGGCTGTCTCGGTACAGGCGCTCCAGCGGCAGGTGTTTCATCATGCTCTGACCGCCGCAAGTCCGGATGGCCAGGCGCGCGATGTCGTTGGCGCCCTCCATCACGCTGTAGTGCGCCGCGTAGAGGCGCAGCTTTTCATCTTTGCTCGGATTCGGCTTGGCCTCACCGATGGCTCGGGCAAAGATGCTCTTCATGTTCTCCAGCTGGATGCGCATCTGCGCCACCGCGATCTGCTTGGTCGGGTACTGGCGACGCTTGACTGGTGGCTCGCCGGGCACTTCACCGCGCAGGTAGCTCACGGTGAAGTCGTAGGCCGCGTTGGCCAGGCCCAGGTAGGTGGGCGAGAGGGTGAAGAACATGGCCGGCCAGGTCTGCGCGCCCTTGAAGTAGATGCCGCGCGGCATGAGCTGTTCGGCGTCGCTCACGAACACATCCTTGAACGCGAGGTTGCGGCTGACGGTCCCGCGCATGCCCATCGGGTCCCATTCGCCACTGATGGAGAAGCCCTCGCTGCTGGCCGGCACGCTGATGTACAGCGTGTCGCGCGCATCGGGGAGGTCGTCACCTTTGTCTTCGGTGCAGAGGATGCCGTAGTAGTCGGCCGCGCCCGACAGGCTGGCCCAGATCTTCCGGCCGTTGATGAGCCAGCCGCCGTCCACCTTCTTCGCGGTGGTGCCGAACGGCGCGCGGCCCGCTGCGGCAGCCGTGCCTTCGCTGAACGGCTGGGCATAGATCGCGCCGTCGTCCACGATGCGCTGGAAGTGCAGTTCGCGCCGTGCCGCGTGTTCCGCGCGCTGTGCATCGGTCATGGGGATGCCATCGGCGAGCACACCGGTCCACATGGTGGAGCAGATGTGCATGTTCCAGGTGAGCGCGGTCGCACCGCAAAAGCGCCCGATCTCTGCCGCCACCATCATGTAGGTGGCGTAGTCAGCTCCCAGGCCACCATGGCTGGTGGGCACGCAAAGCCTCAGAAAGCCTGCGTCGCGCAGGTCCTCGTAATTGGCGAACGGAAAGCTGGCTTCCTGGTCCCACTGCGCGGCGCGAGCAGCGAACCGGTCGCGGCCCAGGGCATGGGCCTGGGCAAGCAGCTCGCGCTGCAGCGGTGTGAAGGCCAGGTCGCCAACGGCGGGGGTGAAGTCCAGAGCGGTGGTCGTGGCAGGCAGCGGTGCGTTCATGGGCGTCTCCTGGACTCAATGCAAGTCAGGCCGGTGGGTGGGAATGGGCTCGCGCAAAAAGTCGAGCAACAACTGGTCAAACGCCTCGGGCGCCTCAAGATTCATCAGGTGACCCATGCCGGCGAGCTCGGTGTACCGCGCCAGGGGAATGGTCGCGGCCATCTGCTGCATCACCGAGGGCGCCGCCACGCGGTCGAACTCGCCGCCGATCAGCAGTGTGGGCACGCGGATGTCGGCCAGCGCGTGCTGGCGATCGAAGGTCACCAGCGCATCCAGGGCTCGGCGGTAGGTGGACGGCGGCACGTTGCCCATGCAGAACTCGGCCAGGCGAAGGCCCTCGGGCAAGGCGCCAGGACCGACCATTTGCGGAATCAGCTTCTGTGCCATCTGCTCCATGGTCTGACCGGCATCGAGCGGCGCGGTGCGCTGAGCCACGAACTGCTGCGCCCAGCCTTCGGCCAGTCGGCCGTCGGTGCGCTTGCCGAAAGCTGCTGAGGTGCCGCACAGGACCAGGCGGTTGACTCGGTCGGGGCGGCGCGCGATCAGCTCCTGCGCCACCATGCCGCCCATGCTGTGGCCGACCAGGGTCACGCTGTCGCAGCGCAGCGCATCGATCAGATCGAGCGCACTTTGCGCCAGGCCTTTGAAGGTGTAGGGTTCAATCGGCGCGCTGCGGCCGTAGCCCGGCATGTCCCAGGCCACCGCACGGTAGCCAGCGCTTGCCAGCGCTTCGACCTGCGGAGCAAACGCGCGATGACCGCCGCCGATTCCGTGCAGCATGAGCACGGTGGGGCCGCTGCCGAGTGTGGTGAAGGCCGGCAGCGGGTTCATGCCTCTGTGCTCCGCTGCCGACGCAGGTCGCTGCACGCCGAGGGGGCTGGCCTTGCTTGGGGCGGCCGGGCGCTGTGCCCGTTCATGCTTCAACCACCTTTCCCGCGTTGACCACAGTGTGGCCGTCGAGCTGCACGGTGCAGCCGCGCATGGGCCAGTCGAAATGCCCACGCGTGTGGCGTCCAGCGACCTCGTTGGCGCCGGTGCTGTAGAGAAAGTTGCCGGAAAAGGCACGCAGCTCGGTGCCGTTGAAGTCGCGCTTGTCGTAGAGCGCCATGCTGTCCCAGCGGGCAGCATCGTTCAAACCATAGCCCACGTGGCTCACGGCGTAAGCAGGACCGGGTGACCCGGCGGCGAAACCATCTGCCTCATCCCAGGCTGAGAAGTAGGAGCGCAGGAGCTCGGCATCGACCCCGGCGCCCTCGATGCGGGTCACATGGTCGTCTTCGATGGTGAGCGTGATGGCGCGCTCGATGTAGCGCTTGAAAGTGAGGTTGACGTCACCCTCGGCCAGCACCAGCGTGCCGCTCACGCTGCTGGCCGCCGGGAAGGCCAGCACCAGGCCACCAGGCCAGTGGGTCAGTGTGCCCGGGCGGGTGGTGCTGCCCCAGTTGCCACCGACCACAGCGCCTTGCAGAGAAATCGAAAGGTCGGTGCCGGCCGGCGAAGTCACCCGCATGGACTGGGCGGCGCGCAGGCGCTTGACGTGGGCCTTGACGCGCGCTTCGGTGACGTCGTCGGGCAGCAGGCGGGCCAGCGCCTCCGGATGCTCGTTGCTCACGTAGACGATGCGCGGCTGCGTATGGCCGTTGCCTTGCAGGATGGCGGGCAACTCGGGTGCGTGCATCAGGCCTTCGACCGTGCAGTCGACCACCAGCGTGCTGGCCTGCAGCGCCGCGATCACCGGCGCGAGCTGCTGGATGACCGGGCTGGCACCGGTGGAGCGGGTCACCGGCTCGGCGCTGCTGAAGACCGACGGCAGAGAAACCGTGAACACGCGGGCACCGATGCGTGCGGCAGCCAGCTGCGCCAAATCCATCAGCACGCGCCGGCTCTGGCTTTCGCAGAGAATGGCGACAACGTCACCCGGCTGCAGCGCACAGCGCCGAAGCACGGTCTCGAAACCGTCGATCCAGGCGGGCTCGATCCGATCTTGAAGCATGTGCAGTCTCCCGCGCTGCGGCTGGCGTCATCCCCTGAAGGGATGCCGGAGTGTGGCAAAACCAGCGCCACGGCCCCCTTGACGTTCGCATGCGAGCGCAAATCGTGATTTGATCACTCCCTGCGCAACCACTGCGCAGGCGTGAACGCCATTATTCATGAATTTTCATATAAATTGCACGCATGTCCCCAGCCCGCTCTGCCGGCCTTCAGGCCCGCCCACCCGACTTTTCCGCGCTGGAATTCCGTGCCTCGCTCGGCATGTTCGCCACCGGGGTGACCATCGTCACCGCGCGTGCAGCCAGCGGTGAGCTGGTGGGGCTGACCGCCAACTCCTTCAACTCCGTCTCGCTGGAGCCACCCTTGGTGCTGTGGAGCCTGTCCCGCGGCGCGGGCTCGATGGCGGCTTTTTCCAACGGACTGCACTACGCAATCAATGTGCTCGCGGCGGACCAGCAGGACCTGGCGCTCAAGTTCGCCTCGCGCCACACCGACCGCTGGGCAGGCGTGGCCTTCAGCGACGGCGTGAGCGGTGCGCCGTTGCTGGCTGGAGCGGCCGCCACCTTCGAGTGCTTCAACCGCAGCCAGTACGGTGAAGGGGACCATGTGATCTTCGTCGGCGAGGTAGAGCGCTGCAGCCACCGCGCCGAGGCTTCGCCGCTGATTTACCACGGCGGCAAGTTCTTCACCGAACGCCTTCTCTAGGGCCTGTTCACACCATTCTCTTTAGATGTGTTGCGGATCAAAAAGGCCATGCGTGGGTCGCTGCCCCAGCACAGGAAAGGCATCCGGTGGCCACAGTGCCTCGGGGTTGGGTCTGCCTGGGGGCGGTCCGGCGGCTGGCCCGTCCACCACTGCGGGCCTATGCAGCGCGAAGGCGTAAATGCCATGGAAAACCAACGGTTCGTGGACAACTACCTCGGCTACCTGCTCGGCCAGGCCAACCATGCGCTGTTCAAGGACTTCGAGGCGGTGGTGCGCGAAGCAGGCCTGGGCTCCCTGGAGTGGCGGGTGCTGGCCACCCTGAGCGGGCAGGCGCCGATGCCGGTGGGTCAGCTGGCGCAAGAGGTGCTGAGCCAGCAGCCCACGGTGACCAAGCTGGTGCAGAGGCTGGCGGCACAGGGCTGGGTTGAGCTGCGCGACGATCCGGCGGACCAGCGACGCACGCTGGTGGAAATCACCGCCACCGGGCAGCGCCTGATAACACCGCTGATCGAACAGTCGCGCGAACACGAGGCGCGCGTGCTGGCGGATCTGGACGAAGCCGATGTCCGCCGCCTCAAGCGGCAGCTGCGCCAGCTCGCCCGCTTTCGCTGACCGAACCGCCGCGACAGCGCCACCCCCCGGGCCAGCGGCAGAATCCCTGACGTGCCCGCCACAGCGCCCCGCCTTAGGCGCGCCCCTCTGTCAGTCAGACCCCAAGAAACCGTGACCACCTCCGCCATTCGCAAACCCCATCTGGACTCGCTGGCCATCGGCCTGCTGGTGCTATGCTGCGCCTTCTGGGGCTTTCAGCAGATCCTGATCAAGTCGACCGTGGGCGAGATCCCGCCGCTGTGGCAGGCTTCGCTGCGCATGGGTGGCGCCACGGTGCTGCTTTGGCTGTGGTGCCAGGCCCGCGGTGTTTCGCTGTTCACGCGCGACAACACGCTCAAGGGCGGGCTTCTGGCCGGCTTGCTGTTTGCCGCCGAATTCGCGTTCATCTACATCGGCCTGCAGTACACCAGTGCTTCGCGCCTCACCGTCTTCCTCTACACCAGCCCCTTCGTGGTCGCGCTGCTGCTGCCGCGCGTGGTGCCGAGCGAAACGCTCAGGCGCATGCAGTGGATCGGGTTGGTGATCGCATTCGCGGCGGTGGCGATCGCCTTCAGCGAAGGCTTTCTGCACAGTTCGCCGGTGGCCGGCCAGTGGCGCGGTGACGCGATGGGCCTGGCCGCCGGCATCTTCTGGGGCCTGACCACGTTGACCATCCGCAGCACGCGGCTGTCGGATGCAAGCGCGGAAAAAACCCTGTTTTATCAGGTGGGCGTAACGGCGTTGGTCATGCCGCTGCTGTCGCTGGCGCTGGGTGAAACATGGTCGCTCGACTACTCGGTGCAAGCCTGGACCTCGCTCGGCCTGCAGACCGCCGTGGGCGCGTTTGCCAGCTACCTGACCTGGATGTGGCTGCTGCGTCACTACCCCGCCACGCAAATGGCGAGCTTCACGTTCCTAACACCCGTGTTTGCGTTGGTGTTTGGCGTCGCCCTGTTGGGCGAACCGCTCACGCTGCAGCTCGCCCTGGCGCTGGTGGGCGTGGCGGTGGGTATCGTGCTGGTGAACCGGCGCTGAGCCGGCTCACCGCACGCACCGGGCCACTCAGCTCTTCTTCGCCAGCCCCAGCTTCTCCACCGTGGCCTTTTCGGCCTTGAAGGTTCGCTCGGCGTAGGCGGTGTACTCGGCGGTGCTCATGTAGATGGTGGGCATGTAGAACCTGTCCAGCGTCTCCAGCAGTTTGGGGTCTTCCAGCGTTTTCTTGAACGCGTCGTGCAGCACTTTGGTGACGCCCGGGTCCATGCCGGCCGGTGCGCCGATGCCGAACGGCGACTCGCTGATCGTGTCCCAGCCGCTTTCCTTGACCGTAGGCACGTTGGGAAAGGCCTTGTTGCGTTGGCTGCCGAGTGTGGCGAGCAGGCGCAGCTTGCCGCTTTGAACGTGGGGCGCCACATCCAGCGTGCCGCTCATCACGCGGATGTGTCCACCGAGGATGGCGGGCACCAGTTCGGCCGAGCCTTTGTACGGGATGGGATTGAGCTGGATGCCAGCTTTCTCGCTGAACTCTTCAATGGCCAGATGCGGCGTGGTTCCGGTACCCGTGTGGCCGTACTCGAGCTTGCCCGGGTTGGCCTTGGCGTAGGCCACCATCTCCTGGATGGTCTTGAAGGGTGCGTCGGCGGTGCAGGCCAGCGCAAAGGTGTAGCCCACCAGGCAGACCACGTGGGTGATGTCCTTCACCGGGTCGAAGTTCATCTTCTGCATGTGCGGCAGACGGTAGATGCCCAGCGGCAGCTGGGTCAGCGTGTAACCATCGGGCTTGGCTCCCACCATGGCACTGGCACCCAGGGTGCCACCCACGCCAGGCTTGTTCTCCACCACCACCGGCACGCCGAGCTGGCGCGATGCGCTCTCGGCGATGGCCCGCATCACGCCGTCACTGGCACCGCCAGCAGGCCAGGGCGCGATCAGCGTGATGGCGCGCGAGGGAAACTTGTCCTGCGCGAACGCGCCCGAAGGCAGCAGTGCGGGCGCAGCCACAGCGGCGGCGGCGGTGAGCACCTGGCGGCGGTTCAGTTGGTCGGGGCGAATGGGCATGGTGGTCTCCTGGTTATCGAAAGGTGGGAAGCCCGCCTGAGCGGAAGCGCCACCTTAGCGACCACGCGCCCACAGGGGAAGCGGAATGACCCCGTGCCGTGGGGCCATTCAGTCGCTGGGGTGACTGTGGTGATGTGCCTGGTCGGCGCCGCACCGCGGCTTCAGCCTTGGGTTTTCACCCAGGCCTGGTAGCGCGCCAGGGTCGCCTCGTTCGCCGGGTACAGGCCGGGCAACGCCACCCCCGCCGCCACCTCGTGCACCACCCAGCCTTCAAAACGCTCCTGCTCCACGGCGATGGGCACCACCGTCTCCAGCAGATCGGCGGGGATCAGCACTGCGCCATCGGCATCAACCACCACCACATCGTTGGGAAACACCGCCACGCCACCGCAGCCAATCGGCTCCTGCCAACCGACAAAGGTGAGACCGGCCACCGAGGCGGGTGCGGCCGTGCCCTGGCACCACACCGGCAGGCCGGAAGCCAGCACGCCATCGAGATCGCGGATCACCCCATCGGTGACCAGCCCCGCCACACCTCGCTTCTGCATGCGCGCGCACAGGATGTCGCCAAAGATGCCGGCGTCGGTCACGCCCATGGCATCGACCACGGCGATGCAGCCCGGCGGCATGGCCTCGATGGCCGCGCGGGTGGAAATGGGCGAAGCCCACGAAGCCGGTGTGGCCAGGTCTTCTCGCGCAGGCACAAAGCGCAACGTGAAGGCCCGCGCCACCACCCGTGGCTGCCCGGGCTTGATCGGTTTGGTGCCGCGCATCCAGAGATTGCGCAAACCCTTTTTGAGCAACACGGTGGTGAGCGTGGCGGTGGTGACGCCGCTCAGGGTGCGAACGAGCTCGGGGTCAAGCGGCAGCGGGTCAATGCCCATGGGTGTCTCCTGAATGGCCGTGAAGGGAAAGGATCAGCGCTGTTCGGGCGGGATGTGCCGGATGGACGCCGAGAATGCCGCATGGGCGGACGGGTCCACCGGCCGGTGTTTCACCGTCGTGCTTGCCGGATCGGTGGCGAGGCAGTTGTGGTTCTTCCAGTTCTGGACTGGCCGCACCGGTCGGGGCACAAAACCACCCCCGCAATTGGGGCAGACGTTGCCCAGCAATTCATCCACACAGGTGGCGCAAAACGTGCACTCATAACTGCAGATGCGCGCGTTCAGCGCGTCGGGTGCCAGCGATCGGTTGCAGTGCTCGCAGGTGGGCCGCAGTTCAAGCATGAGGTCCCTCCAATCTTCCTAGGCGCGTATCACTGGTGCTGCGCGACCGAGATGCATGCCGCCATCCAACAAGAGCAGCTCACCTGTCACGGTCCGGGCGCAATCAACCAGCCACACGATGGCTTCGGCCACATCTTCGGCACTGCAAGCCGTACCGAGCGGGACGGTGTTTTCGTACTGCGCGCGGATCTTCTCGGCGTTTTCCTGCCCCACGCCGTCGACGAACCAGCGCGTGGTGATCAGGCCAGGACACACCGCGTTGACGCGAATCGCTGGCGCGAGCGTGCGTGCCAGGTGCAGCGTCAGCGCATTGATCGCGCCTTTGGACGCAATGTAGGCCACCGAGGAGCCTATGCCCAAGGCACCGGCGATGGAGGACACGTTGACGATGCATCCGTTGTGGGCCTTGAGGTGTGGCACGCAGGCGCGCACCATCTGAAAAGCACCAATGACATTGACACCATAGATGTTCTGAAACGTGGCGGTGTCGAGTGCCTCCCAGTTGGCCGAACCGGCAAACGATGTGATGCCGGCGTTGTTGACCAGCGCATCGATTCGGCCCCAGCGCGCGAGGGCGGCGTCGGCCATGTGGCGGCAGGCGCCGTCGTCGGCCACGTCGCCACGCACCAGCAATGTCTCTGCACCCACAGCCTGGCAGGCAGCTTCCGATGCCTTCGCCTCCTCTTCGCTCTTGGAGTAGTTGATCACGACGTGATAACCCCGGCTCGCCAAGCTCAGCGCCGTGGCAGCGCCCACACCGGTTGCCGATCCGGTGATGATGGCCACCTTGTTTTCGGTCATGTGATTTTCTCCCTGTTGTGAATGCCGTTCATGCTGGGCGCATCGGGTTGCGCTCTCGCGCAAACGCCACATACCAGTCCAGGCAGCCCGGGTTCGCCATCGCTTCTTTGTTGATCACCTTCTCCATCGGCTGACCAAGCAAGAGCTTCTTGATCGGCAGCTCCTGCTTCTTGCCCGAGAGCGTGCGCGGAATCTCGGCCACCTGGAAGATGGCGTTGGGCAGGAAGCGCGGCGAGAGCGCCGTGCGAATCGCATCGTTGATCTTCGCCGTCATGGCAGCGTCCAGCGCCACGCCTTCTCGCAGCACGACAAACAGCGGCATGTAGCTCTCCCGGCCCAGGTATTCCAGGTCCACCACCATGGAGTCCATCACCTCGGGCAGCGTCTCGACCGCGCTGTAGAGCTCGCTGGTGCCCATGCGCAGACCGTGGCGGTTGATGGTGGCATCCGACCGCCCATAGATCACGCACGAACCATCGGGGTGGATGCGCAGCCAGTCGCCATGGCGCCAGACGGCGCCGGCTTCCGCAGGGAGATCGCCGCCACCGGGTTGGCGACCATGACCAGGGGGATAGGTATCGAAATAGCTGCCGATCAACCGCCGGTTGTCGGTGTCGCCCACGAAGTACATCGGCATTGAGGGGATGGGCTGCGCGCAGACCAGCTCCCCCACCGCGTCGATCACCGGCTGGCCCTGCTCGTCCCAGGACTCGACCGCACAGCCCAGCAACCGGCACTGCATGCGGCCAGGGATTTGCGGCAACTCGCGGTGGCCACCGATGAAGGCCCCGGCGAAGTCGGTGCCGCCCGAGATGTTGCACCACCAGATGTCTTGCTGGGCTTCGGTCTTGGCGATGGCCGCAAACTGCTGGGTACCCCAGCCTTGCGCATCGGGCGACAGCGGCGAGCCGGTGGTGCCCAGGGCCCGCACCGCCGACAGATCGCCGCAGCTGGACAGGTCCACCCCCGCCTTGAGGCAGTTGGCAAAGAACGCCGCGCCGGCGCCGAAGAAGGTCACGCCCTGCTCGGCAGCGAAGCGCCAGAGCGTGGTCCAGTCGGGTTTGTCTTTGGTGCCCCCGGGATTGCCGTCGTAGATGACGCAGGTGGTGCCGTTGAGCAAGCCGCTGGTTTGGGCGTTCCACATCACCCAGCCGGTGGAGCTGTACCAGTGGTAGCGCTCGCCCCAGCTGTTGGGCGCGTAGCTGCAGCCCACGTCGTTGTGCAGGATCTTGAGCGCCAGCGCCACGATGAGCGTGCCGCCGTGGCCGTGCACGATGGGCTTGGGCAGGCCGGTGGTACCGCTGCTGTAGACAATCCACAGCGGGTGGTCAAACGGCAGCCAGACGGGCTCGAATGCGGCCACGGCCGCGTCGTCGCGGGCGGTGACAGCGGCAAACGATGCACACGGCGCGGCATCTTGCAGCGCCTGCTCGGTTTGCGCCGCCGACTCGGCGAGGTTGGTATGCAGGATCACGTGTTGCACGCTCGGCAGCGCCGCGCGCAGCTCGGCCACCACCGCCAGGCGATCAAAATCGCGCCCGCCGTAGGTGACGCCATCGCAGGCAATCAGCACCTTGGGGGCGATCTGCTGGAAGCGATCGAGCACCGCGTTCGTCCCCATGTCGGGCGCGCACACGCTCCACACGCCGCCAACGCTCACCGTGGCGAGGAAGGCCACCATGGTCTCGGAGATGTTGGGCAGGTAGGCCGCCACGCGGTCACCCGGCTGCACGCCCTGGGCCTGCAGGTGCAGCGCGAGCGACGCCACCTGACGCTGCAGCTCCGGCCAGGTCAGCTCGACCGCGCGTCCCTTTTCATTGCGGCTGATCACCGCCGAGAAACCCGCTGCGTGCGCTGGCTTTGCGTGGCGCAGCACTTGCTGCGCGTAGTTCACCTGCGCGCCGGGGAACCAGTTGGCACCCGGCATCACGTTCTGCTCCAGCACCGCCGTGTGCGGCGTGGGTGAGCGCAGATCGAAGTAGTCCCAGATGCTTTGCCAGAAGGCATCGAGCTCGGTGGTGGACCAGCGCCAGAGCGCGTCGTAGTTGTCGAACGAAAGGCCGCGCTCGGCGGCGAGCCAGTCCTGGTACAGGCGGATCTGGGGCACAAAGGCGGGTGGCGAAACAGGTGCGGCGGGGGTGACGGAGCTCATGGGCGGGGTACCGGAGGAGAGGGCTGGTGAGCGCGAGGGTATCAGTGGCACGCGCCCGCCGCCAGGGCGCGGGTGACAGGCTGCTGTCACACCCGAGGCAGCGATCCGATCGCCACCGGGCGGGCGGCGGCAGAATGCAAGGCATCAATTCACGTCACGCAAAGGAAGCCCCATGGGCATGATTCACTGGACAGAAAAACCCACCGCCACGCTGACCGGCGGCGGTGTCATCGGCCCCGACGAGCGCCTGCCGTGGGGGCAGACCACGGTCATGGGCGTTCAGCACCTGATCGCCATGTTCGGCGCCACCGTGCTGGCCCCCATCCTCATGGGCTTCGACCCCAACGTCGCCATCCTCATGAGCGGCATCGGCACTTTGATCTTCTTCGTCATGACGGGCGGCAAAGTGCCCAGCTACCTCGGGTCGAGCTTTGCCTTCATCGGCGTGGTGATCGCGGCCAGCGGCTACCAGGGGCCAGGACCGAACGCCAACATCGGCGTGGCGCTGGGCGGCATCATCGCCTGCGGCTTGCTCTACACGCTGATCGGCGCGCTGGTACAAGTGATCGGCACTGGCTGGATCGAGCGCCTGATGCCACCGGTGGTGACCGGCTCGGTGGTGGCGGTGATCGGCCTGAACCTGGCGGGCATTCCCATCAAGAACATGGCGCCGACCAACTTCGACGCCTGGATGCAGGGCATCACCTTCGTGAGCGTGGCGCTGGTGGCCGTGTTCACTTCGGGCATGGTGCAGCGTCTGCTGATCCTCATGGGCCTGATCGTGGCCAGCGTGATCTACGCCTTGCTCACCAACGGCTTCGGTCTGGGCACACCCATGGACCTCTCGGGCATCGCCAGTGCGGCCTGGTTCGGCCTGCCGAACTTTGCTGCGCCGGTGTTTGAAGCCAAGGCCATGAGCCTGATCGCGCCGGTGGCCATCATCCTGGTGGCAGAGAACCTGGGCCACGTCAAGGCCGTGACCGCCATGACCGGCAAGAACCTCGACCGCTACCTGGGCCGCGCCTTCATGGGCGACGGCATCGCGACCATGGTGGCGGGCAGCGCTGGCGGCACCGGCGTGACCACCTACGCCGAAAACATCGGCGTGATGGCCGCGACCAAGATCTACAGCACCGCCATCTTCCTGGTGGCGGGCTGCATGGCCATCCTGCTCGGCTTCAGCCCCAAGTTCGGCGCGCTGATCCAGGCCATTCCACTCCCCGTGATGGGTGGTGTGTCCATCGTGGTGTTCGGCCTGATCGCGATCGCGGGCGCCAAGATCTGGGTCGACAACAAGGTGGACTTTTCCGACAACAAGAATCTGCTGGTGGCCGCGATCACGCTGATCCTGGGCACGGGCGACTACACGCTGAAGTTTGGTGACTTCGCGTTTGGCGGCATCGGTACGGCTACCTTTGGCGCCATCGGTCTGTACGCCCTGCTCAACCGGCGCGCTTGAACGGGAACCGACCCCACTTCGGGGTCGGACACCAGGTGCGCCGCCTCAGGGTTTTCCGCCTTTTGCTTTAGCCTTCAACTATTCAACAATGAATCGAGACCATCCGGTGCGCTGACTCTGCGGGGTTGCCGCGCCCTTCTTTCCGAGGTGACCCATGAAGATCGTCTGCATCGGGGGCGGCCCCGCCGGCTTGTACTTTGGCCTGCTGATGAAGCAGATTAACCCGGCACACGAAGTGACCGTGGTCGAGCGCAACCGGCCCTACGACACTTTCGGCTGGGGCGTGGTGTTTTCAGACGCCACGCTGGAGAACATGCGCGCCTGGGACCCGGCCACAGCGCGTGAAGTGGAACAGGCGTTCAACCACTGGGACGACATCGAGCTGCGCTTCAAGGGTCGGCGCATCCGCTCGGGTGGCCATGGCTTTGTGGGCATCGGGCGCAAGAAGCTGCTCAACATCCTGCAGGCGCGCTGCGAACGCGTGGGCGTGAAGCTGGTGTTTGAAACCGACGTGGCTTCCGACACCGACTTCCCAGACGCCGACCTCATCGTCGCCAGCGACGGCATCAACTCGCGCATCCGCACCCAGCATGAGGCCGTGTTCCAGCCCGATATCGTGGTGCGGCCGAATCGCTTCATCTGGCTCGGCACCCACCGGCTGTTCGACGCCTTCACCTTCGACTTCCAGAAGACCGAACACGGCTGGTTCGCAGCGCACATCTACAAGTTCGACGAGCACACCACCACCTTCATCGTCGAGTGCCCGGACCACGTTTGGCTGGCCCATGGCCTGGACCGGGCCGACGCCGACGCGTCCATCGCTTTCTGCGAAACGCTGTTCGCCGACACCCTGCAAGGCGAGAAGCTCATGACCAACGCGCGCCACCTGCGCGGCTCAGCCTGGCTCAACTTCCAGCGTGTGACCTGCCAGCAGTGGTCGCTGCAAAACACCAACGGCAGCCACGTGGTGCTGATGGGCGACGCGGTGCACACCGCCCATTTCGCCATTGGGTCGGGCACCAAACTCGCCATCGAAGATGCGATGGAGCTGGCCAAGCAGTTTCAGATCGCCGGCGACACGCCCGAACACATCCCCGAAGTCTTGTCGCGCTACCAGGCGGTACGCGCCATCGATGTGCTGCGGCTGCAGAACGCGGCCTGGAACGCGATGGAGTGGTTCGAGGTCTGCGGCCAGCGCTATTGCGACCAGCTCGAACCCGAACAGTTCATGTACTCCATGCTCACCCGCAGCCAGCGCATCAGCCACGAAAACCTGCGCCTGCGCGACCGGGGTTGGCTTGAGGGCTTTGAGCGCTGGTTTGCTGAGCGCGCACAGGCCGCTGCCAGCATCGCCCCCGCATCGCCGGCGCAGCACCGGGAATCAAGCCCGGTGCCACCCATGTTCACACCCTATTCGGTGCGGTCCATCCGCTTGAAAAACCGCGTCGTCGTCTCACCCATGGCGCAGTACCGAGCAGTCGATGGCCTGCCCACCGACCACCACCTGGTGCACCTGGGCGCGCGCGCGTTGGGCGGTGCCGCGCTCGTGATGGCCGAGATGACCTGCCCCAGCGCCGATGCGCGCATCACGCCCGGCTGCCCAGGCCTGTGGAACGACGCGCAAGGGGCAGCCTGGCAGCGCATCGTCGACTTCGTACACACCAACAGCGACGCCAGGATCGGCATGCAGCTCGGCCACGCCGGCCCCAAGGGCTCGACCAACGCACCCTGGGACCACAGCGGCGCCGACCGACCGTTGCCCGCGGGCAACTGGCCGCTGATCGCCGCCTCCGCCCTGCCCTACCTGGCCGACGGCCAGATGCCGCGCGAGATGACCACGGACGACATGGCGCGCGTGACCGCCGATTTCGTGGCCGCCACGCAGCGCGCCGATGCGGCTGGCTTCGACTGGCTGGAGCTGCACTGTGCCCACGGCTACCTGCTCTCCAGCTTCATCTCGCCCCTGACCAACCGGCGCAGCGACGCCTACGGCGTCTCGCTGGCCAATCGCTTGCGCTATCCCCTGGAGGTGTTCGCTGCGGTGCGCGCAGCCTGGCCTGCTGACCTGCCCATATCGGTGCGGATCTCCGCCCACGACTGGGTGGAGGGCGGTATCACGCCGGCTGATGCGGTCGAAATCGCGCGTGCGTTCAAGGCCTCCGGGGCCGATCTGATCGACTGCAGTTCGGGCCAGGTGAGTGCGGCCCAGAAACCCAGCTACGGCCGCATGTACCAGACGCCCTTCGCCGACCGCATCCGCCAGGAAGCGGGGATTGCCACCATCGCGGTAGGCGCCATCAGCGAGGCCGACCATGTGAACAGCATCATCGCGAGTGGTCGCGCCGACCTGTGCGCGGTGGCCCGCCCCCACCTCGCCAATCCGGCCTGGACGCTGAGCGAAGCGGCCAAAATCGGCTTCACCGATCTCGCCTGGCCGGCGCCCTACCAGGCTGGCAAGCCGCAGATGGAGAGCCTGTTCGCACGCGAGAAGAGCCAGCAGGAAACGGCCGATGGCGGCACCGTGCTGCCGGCCCGCCCACTTCACCACCACGCCGACTGAAAGCACCCCATGTCCATCTGGACACAGCCGATTTCCTGCGACATCCTCGCGCGCATCCACGAAGGCACGGCGGTGCAGCACCTGGGCATCGAGTTTCTGGAAGTCGGTGAAAACTTCATCTCCGCGCGCGTGCCAGTGGATGCCCGCACGAAACAGCCTTACGGCCTGTTGCACGGCGGCGTGAGCGTGGTGCTGGCCGAAACGCTGGGTTCCTGCGGCGCTGCCTACTGCGTGCCCACTGGCCACCGCGCAGTGGGTCTGGACATCAACGCCAACCACCTCAAGGGCGCAACCGACGGCTGGGTCACCGGCGTCACACGGCCAGTGCACATCGGGCGCAGCACCCAGGTCTGGCAGATCGATCTGAAGAACGATGCGGGGGCGCTGACCTGCGTCTCGCGCATCACCATGGCGGTGCTGGCGCCATGCTGAAATGCAGCGGTGCGCCTCAGCTGCGCTCGCAACGCCCCTGCGCCGTGGCCAAGCCACGGAAGTCGCTCGCCCACGTCTGGGCGGCGGTGTCGATCTGGATGCGCTCGTTGTCCTGCGAGGTGAGGATGACGGTGTCGCGGATCGCAAAGGTGTAGACCGCCTGGCCGTCGATGGTCACCTGGCGGACGCGCCGCTGGTCGTAGTTGACTACGACGGTGCGCGTCCAGGTGGCGCGTGCCGGCAGGTAGACCGCTTCGCAGACCAGGGTGACGGTGTCCACCGGTGCGGGCACTGTGGCCGGCGCGGCCGCGACGGCCCACAGCGACCAGGCGGCCAGCGAAGCCAGAAGCCCGCGCGTGGCGCGTTTCAAGGGCCCTCCGTCGCCTGCGCCGCCATGCGTTCGCTCTTCCAGTACACATCGTCGCCGCCATGCATGCGATTGAGCACACGCGCCAGCACGAACATCAGGTCGCTCAGCCGGTTGAGGTACTGGCGCGGAGCGTCCTTGATCGCTTCCTCATTGCCCAGCGCAACCACCGCGCGCTCGGCGCGACGCGCCACCGTGCGGCACACGTGGGCCAGGCTGGCCGCGCGGGTGCCGGCCGGCAGGATGAACTCCTGCAGCTTGGGCAGGGTGGCGTTGTGTTCGTCCAGCGCGTCATCCAGCGCGGCGACCGCTTCGGGCTTGAGCAGCTCGAAGCCGGGGATAGACAGTTCGCCGCCGAGGTTGAAGAGCTGGTGCTGGATCTCCACCAGCAGCTCGCGCACGCCATCGGGCAGCTCTTCGCACAGCAGAACGCCGATGTTCGAATTGAGCTCGTCCACGTCGCCCATGGCGTGTACGCGCAGACTGTTCTTGGAGACACGGGAGTTGTCCCCCAGGCCGGTGGTGCCGGCGTCGCCGGTGCGGGTGGCGATCTGTGTGAGTCGGTTGCCCATGGGTGGCTCGCTGATGAATTTTCGAAACAAACGTTCATTGTGCGCGATTCACGCTGCGTAACAAGCCGCTCGCTTTTGTGACCTGCGCAAGCAAGCTGTCATTCGAGCAACAAGCGGCAAAACCATTGGCACTGCTGGAATCGTTGCTATGAAATGCGCAGACCTTCCCGATTCCGGGTGGGGATTTTTCAACCGATTGGAGTCACACACATGTCCTACCGCAAACACATCGCCGATTTTGAAAAACGCAGCGTGGTGCTGTTCACAGCCTGCACCCTGGGCTTCGCAGGCGCGGCTTTCGCGCAAAGCACCGCGGCGGCCGCCGGGAGTGAACAGGATAGGGCCGCCATGTTCAAACAGGCCGACACGAACGGCGACAAGGCGCTGAGCATGGACGAGGCCAAGGCGATGCCGGCCGTGGCCGAGCAGTTCAAGGCCATTGATGCCAACAGCGACGGGGCCATCTCGGAGGCCGAGTTCATGGCGGCCATGAAGGCCAAGTAAGCCCTGGCGTGGCACGGGTTGGCGAGGGCCCGCGCCACGCCGTTTTTTCAGGGTCGGCGGTACACTGATCTGCTAACTGAGAATTCGCCTGGAGACCGCCCGTGAATGCCCCCACCTCGCTCACCCAATTTGCCCCCGACATCCAGCAGCGCGCCGTGCCCGCCGAGCTGATCGCTGGACTGCAATCGCGATTCGGTGCCCAGTGCTCCACCGCCCAGGCGGTGCGCGACCAGCACGGTCGCGACGAGTCGGCATTCACCGTGCCGCCACCGTCCGCCGTGGTGTTTGCCGAGAGCACGCAAGACGTGGCCGATGCCGTGAAGCTTGCTGCCGCACACCGGGTGCCCGTGATCCCTTTTGGCGTGGGCTCCTCGCTCGAAGGCCACCTGCTCGCGGTGCAAGGCGGTATCAGCATCGACGTGAGTCGCATGAACCAGGTGCTGGCGGTGCAGGCCGAGGATCTGACCGTCACCGTGCAGCCGGGCGTGACCCGAATGGCGGTGAACGCTGCGGTGAAGAGCGAGGGCCTGTTTTTTCCTATTGACCCAGGCGCCGATGCATCCATCGGCGGTATGGCGGCCACCCGCGCGAGCGGCACCAACGCGGTTCGCTACGGCACCATGCGCGAGAACGTGCTGGCGTTGGAAGTGGTCACTTCCAGCGGAGAGATCATCCGCACCGGCACCCGCGCCAAGAAGAGCAGCGCCGGCTACGACCTCACCCGCCTGATGGTGGGCAGCGAAGGCACGCTGGGCGTGATCACCGAAGTCACGCTCAAGCTTTATCCACTGCCCGAAGCGATTTCAGCCGCCACCTGCTCGTTCCCCACCATCGAAGCGGCCGTGCGCTGCGTGATCCAGACCATCCAGCTCGGCGTGCCGATTGCGCGCTGCGAGCTGATCGACGCGGGCACCGTGCGCATGGTCAACACGCACAGCAAGCTCGGCCTGCGCGAAGAACACATGCTGCTGATGGAGTTTCACGGCTCCCCCGCCAGCGTGAAGGAGCAGGCCGAAACCGTGCAGGAGATCGCGGCCGAGTTCGGCGGCCAGTCGTTTGAATGGGCGACCACGCCGGAGGAGCGCACCCGCCTGTGGACCGCGCGGCACAACGCCTACTTCGCCGCGATCCAGAGCAAGCCCGGCTGCCGCGCGATTTCCACCGACACCTGCGTGCCGATCAGCAAACTCGCCGACTGCCTGCTCGACTCGGTGGCCGAGGCCGACGCTTCTGGATTGCCTTACTTTCTGGTCGGCCATGTGGGCGATGGCAACTTCCACTTTGGCTACCTGATCGACCCCGACAACGCGCAGGAGCGCGGCATCGCCGAGGCCCTGAACCACCAGCTGGTCACGCGTGCGCTGGCGCTCGAAGGCACCTGCACCGGCGAACACGGTGTGGGCCTGCACAAGATGGACTTTCTGCTGACCGAAGCGGGCGCCGGCGCGGTCGACATGATGCGCACCATCAAACTCGCGATGGACCCGCACAACATCCTCAACCCCGGCAAGATTTTCCGGCTTTGATCGGGCAGTCAGCCAGGCGCTGACCACCCCGGCGTAGCCGCTTCCCCCATGGGAGGGAAGACTCATCGGGGGGCGAGCGCGCGTGAGTTTTGTCCGATCTCAGGCGCACGGGCAGACAGTACACTTCGCGTTTCTTTGTGCTGTCACACATTTGCCCATGAAACACCTGATCATCTGTCTGTTGCTGGCCACGGGCGCTGCCCAGGCCCAGACCGCCGAAAAGACCATCCGGATTTGTGACGCTTCAGGCTGCTCGGATCGACCGCGCAGCTCGTCCACTTTCGACCCCGCCGCCAGCAGCGATCCCGAGGGCGACAAACGCATCGCGGCACTGACCGCCGTGGCAGAAAAAGACCCCCGTGCGGCGCACGACCTGGGTCTGCGCTATTTCCGTGGCGACGGCGTGCCCCAAAACACATTCCAGGCTCTGCAATGGATGCGCAGCGCCGGCGAACGCGGCGACCTGCGGGCGCAAAACGCGCTCGGCCGCTTCTACCTCAGCGGCCTGCAGGAAATGGGCGCCGACCCAGCCGAGGCCGAACGTTGGCTGACGATGGCCGCTGGCCGTGGTGACAAGGAAGCCGCCAAGCTGCTGCCCGAGGCCACCGCCGCCAAGAACGACGAACAAGCCGCCTACCGATGGCGCGAAGCGCACCGCAAGACCTGGTACGGCTACTGGTACGCCGGCTATCCGTACTACTGGGTCTGGGGCCCCACCGGCTGGTACTACCGCTGATTTTTCGTTTTCCACTTTTCAATTCACCAGAAAGCGCGACCATGAACAACAAAACCTCTGCCACCCTGCGCTGGAGCGCCCTCGCGGCCAGCCTCTTGCTTGCCGGCTGCGTCACCCCAGGTGGCATGGTGTCCACCGGCACCAGCCCCACCGCTGCCACGGGCGGGGCCGCGGGAGGCACCAGTGCTGGCGCCAATCCCAACCTGGAGCGCTGCAGTGCGCCGATGGGCACGCTGGCGGTGGACGATGGCCGCGGCAAGGAGTGGTACGCCAGCTTCGGGCAAGCCACCCAGGTCACCAGCATCGAGCCCCTGCTGCGGCTGGCGGTACAACAGTCCAACTGCTTCGTGATCACCTCCATCGGCAACAACCGCACCGAAAGCAGGCTGTCCAACATCACCGACAAGCAGCGCAACTCGGGCGAGTTCCGCGCCGGCTCCAACCAGCAGAAGGGCCAGCGCGTGGCGGCGGACTACTTCATGGAACCCGCCATCATCATCAACAATTCGGCCACTGGCCAGCTGGCTGGCAGCCTGGCCGGTCTGATCGGTGGTGGCTTCGGCGCCTTGGCTGGCGGGCTCCAGACCAAGGCTTCGGTGGTCACGCTGACCATGTTCGACATCCGTTCGGGCGTGCAAATCGCCATTTCCGAAGGCAACTCGACATCGACCAACTTCGGCGCTGCGCTGGGTGCCTTCGGTGGCGGCGCAGCGGCGGGCCTGGGCGGCTTCTCACGCACGCCTGAAGGCAAGGCCACTGTGGCAGCGTTTGTCGACGCCTACAACAGCATGGTGATCTCGTTGCGCAACTACAAGGCACAGGAAGTCAAGGGTGGCCTGGGCCGCGGCGGCACGCTGAAAGTGGGTCAGTGAGAACCGTCCGTTCGGTCTGAAAAGGCGCCTGCGGGCGCCTTTTTCTTGGCCGCTCGGGCGACGCCACTTCAATCCGTCGGCGGCGTCTCGCGATCGCGCAGCGGCACACAGTAAGCCCAGACCGTGCGCGCCCGGTCGCTCGCCAGCACGGCATCAGGCTCCAGTTCGAGCGCAGGAAACTCCAGGCTCACCAGCCAGGCACCGGGTGCCAGTTCAGCACGGGCTTTGTCCACCGCCTTACCCATGCTTTCCGGTCGCTGAAAAAGGTAGACCATCTGGTAGCCAGACCAGTCGGCGCGCCAGATGTCACCGCGTCGCACCCGCGCCCAGGGGCAGCGCAGCGCACACAGCCAGCGCAGCGGCCAGCTCCATTCCAGCCCATGCAAGTCCGCCTCAGGGTACACCCGGCGCAACGCGATCAGACCATCGCCCACACCGCACCCGGCCTCCAGCACACGCGCTCCAGGCGGCAGCGGCGCTCGCTCGCCCAGGCCCCGCAAACCATCGCGAGGCGTGGGGAACAGCGGCGCATCGCGCCAGGCATTGAGCGGGTAGATCAACAGCAACAGGGCCAGCGGCAGCAACCAGTAGGCTGGCGCCAGGGTGAGCGCGCCACTGGCCGCCAGCGACAAAGGGAAGCCGCCGGCCACGATCAGCCGGCGCCACCAATTGGGCGCCAGCAGGCTGCCGGCCACACCCAGCGCGCAGGCCAGCAGCAGGGCCGCCACTGGCCCCAAGCCCGCTTGCATGGCGAGCGTGTAGACCACCCATGCCGCCGCCCAGACCAGCAGGGCTGGCAAGGGCCAGGCCATTCGCAGCATCACGTGAACAAGGGTGACTCAGCGCCCGTTGCCGTGACCGCGCAGTCGGTCGATCAGGCCATTGAGTTCATCGAGCGAGCCGAACTGGATCGCGATCTCGCCGAGCTCCTCAAACCGGCCGTGGCGCTTGACGCGCTTTTTCACCCGCACTTCGACGTCGGCGGTCAGCAGGTCGGCCAGTTCTTCTTCTACCCGGCGCACATCGCGCGATTTCTCTTTTTTCAGCTTTTGCGGCGCCAGTGCAAACTCGGCGCTCAGCTTTTTCACCAGGCTTTCCGCTTCCCGGACCGACATTTTCTTGCCTGCGATCTGGTTGCCCGCTGTGATCTGGGTGGCTTTGTCCAGCGTGAGCAAAGCGCGGGCGTGGCCCATGTCCAGGTCGCCGGCCATCAGCATGGTCTGCACCGGCTCAGCCAGCTGCAGCAGGCGCAGCAGGTTGCTGGCCGCGCTGCGCGATCGCCCCACGGCCTGTGCAGCTTGCTCGTGAGTGAGCCCAAACTCCTTCACCAGTCTCTGCAAACCCTGGGCTTCTTCCAGCGGGTTCAGGTCTTCGCGCTGCATGTTCTCGATCAGCGCCATGGCCGCGGCGGCCTCGTCGGGCACGTCGCGCACCAGCACCGGCACGCTGTCCAGCCCGGCCAGTTTGGAAGCCCGGAAGCGTCGCTCGCCCGCGATGATCTCAAATTTGCCCGCGTTCGGACCGTCGGCCAGCTTGCGCACCAGGATCGGCTGCATGACCCCCTGTGCCTTGATCGACTCGGCCAGTTCGTACAGTGCCCCCTCGTCCATGTGGGTGCGCGGCTGGTACTGGCCGGCCACCAGCTCGGTCAGCGGCAAACTGGCAGGTGACTGCGTCGACCGACCGACCTCCTGGGCGTCGGGCGACGCAGCCTCCGCCACTTTGGGGCCCAACAGGGCTTCGAGTCCGCGGCCGAGGCCCTTGGGTTTTTTAGTGACCATGGTTTCAGATCTCGTTGTCGTTGTAGCCAGCCTCGCGCTGGTGGCGGATGCCCAGCACGATCACGCGCATCTGAGCCGGGTCAAAGGTATATCGGGCCAGGTAGCCACCCCGGCCCCGGCTGATGATGAGCTCGCGGTGGCCAGGTGACACCGGGCGGCCCACGCCCGGCTGGTGGGTCAACACCCTGAGCCCGTCCAGCAAGAAGGCCAGCAGCTCCGCCGTTAGCGGGTCTTGCGTGGTCCAGAGAAATTCTTCCAGACGTTCCAAGTCGGCAAGGGCTTCGGGGCTGAAGACAACATCGATCATCGGCGTTCAGAGCAGCTTTTTCGGCACCAGGCGCACGGGGCGCTCAGCCTGGCCTGCGCGAAATTCCGCCATTTGGGCGAAATACGCCTGTACATCCTCCAGGCGGTGACCCAAGCCCGTGGCCAGCATCTGGCGCTCCGCAGCCAGCGTATCCTGCGTGAACTGCTCACGCAGGCGCACCCTCTCGGATGCGTCTGCCAGCGTCTGCACCATGTAGGCATGGCTGCTCAGGCCCTGCTTACGAGCGTCTTCATCGATGGCGGCCTTGAGTTCGGCGGGCAGTTTGAGGCTGGTGGCGATGGTGGGGGGCATGGTGTCACTCCTTGGTAGTCAGGTTTGACTACCTAGCAACGAATTATGCACTTCCGCTTCGTCAAATGCAGGCTGCCGGGCGCACCGACGGCGCGGCCGCTTTCCTGCGCATCGAGCGAGGCGGCTTCTGCCACTTTGGGGCCCAACAGGGCTTCGAATCCGCGGCCGAGGCACTTGGGATTTTTGGTTGCCATGCTCATGCTTTCGTGGTGATCAGTTCATTCAGCCAGGCCAGGCCCTGGGGCCAATCGCCCAACCCCGACTCGGCGTTGATGTGGCCGCACTCGCCCAGATCGACCAATCGCGAACCCCAGGCCGCCGCCACGGTCTGGGCGCGGGCGAATGCAGCAAACGGGTCGTCGCGGCTGGCGACGAGCATGCTGGGAAACGGCAGGCAGTCCAGGGGGATCGGTGCCCAACTCGGCAAAACGCTGCGCACGTCATCGCGCTCGGTGTCGGGTGGCGCCACCAGCAACGCGGCTTGCACGCGAGGCCTGTTCCGGGAGTGTGCCGCCCAGGCGGCGGTGAGGATGCAGCCCAGACTGTGCGCCACCAAAACCACGGGGCCCTCGCAGCCCAGCACCACTTCTTCCAGGCGCGCCATCCAGTCGCCGCGCTTAGGCGTCATCCAGTCGTGCTGATCGACGCGGCAGTAGCCGTGTTGCGCCTCCCAGTGACTTTGCCAGTGGTCGGGGCCGCTGTTTTGCCAGCCGGGAAGGATCAGGACGTTCTGAGGTTTCACGGGAAACCAGGGCCTGCCATCAAGGCTGTGCAATGCGCGCCACCATTTCGCTGGCAAACGCCAGATAGGCCAGACTGCCCTTGGCAGCAGGGTCGAACACCACCCCGGGCAGCCCGTAGCTGGGGGCTTCGGCCAGCCGCACATTGCGCGGGATCACAGTGTCGAACACCTTGTCGCCAAAATGGCTCTTGAGCTGGTCGCTCACCTGCTGCTGCAAGGTGATGCGGGGGTCGAACATGACGCGCAGCAGGCCGATGATTTTCAGCTCGGTGTTGAGGTTGGCGTGCACCTGCTTGATGGTGTTGACCAGGTCGGTCAGGCCTTCGAGCGCAAAGTACTCGCACTGCATCGGCACGATCACGCCGTGCGCCGAGCACAGGCCGTTGAGCGTGAGCATCGAGAGCGAGGGCGGACAGTCGATCAATATGAAGTCGTACCGATCGGCCACCTCGGCCAGCGCGGCTTTGAGCCGCTTTTCGCGCCGCTCGACCTCCACCAGCTCAATCTCGGCGCCGGCCAGCTCACGGTTGGCACCGAGCACGTGGTAACCACACTTCTCGGACAACACCGCTGCCTCGTCCACACTGGCCGACTCCAGCAACACGTCGTAGACCGAGAGCGCCAAGGCGCGTTTGTCCACGTTCGAACCCATGGTGGCATTGCCCTGCGGATCAAGGTCGACCATGAGCACGCGCTGCCCGATCTTGGCCAGGCCAGCAGCGAGGTTGACGGTGGTGGTGGTTTTGCCGACCCCGCCCTTCTGGTTGGCCACGCAAAAGATCTTCGCCATCTGTTCGGCCCTGGTTGCTTATTTGGAAATGGCCAGCTTGAAGCCAAAACCGATGAGAAAAACACCAGCGAGCTTGTTCAGCGTCTGGGTGATGCGGGGGTTGGCGCGCACGCGCTCGGCCAGAAAGTGGGTCAACAGGACCGCAGCGAGGCCGTAGAAAAAGGTCAGTACCGCCACCGTGGCCGCCATGGCGCCGAAGGTGATGAGGCCCTGGTGACTCGCCGGGTCGACGAACAGCGGGAAAAACGCCATGTAGAACACGATCGCCTTGGGGTTGAGCAAGGTGATGGTCAGGGCCTGCTGAAAATACTGCCGCGGGCGGATGTGGAGCACGGGCGCATCGCCTGCCTTGGCGGTCAGCAGCTTCCAGCCCAGCCAGGCCAGATAGGCTGCGCCCAGCCATTGCACCGCGTAAAAGGCCGCCGGGTAGGCCACAAGCAGCGCGGCCACACCGGCTACCGCCAGCCACATCAGCACCTGGTCGCCCGCGATCACGCCCAGCGTGGCGGCCAGCCCGCCGCGCACGCCACCCTTGCTGGTGGAGGTGATGAGCGCCAGATTGCCCGGGCCAGGAATGGCCAGAAACAGCACGATGGCAGCGACAAACGCACCGTAATCTGCAATGCCGAACATGGGTTTCCCTCCAGGTGAGCAGGGGAGTTTACGTGAGCCGCCCCAAACGGCCGCGAGATTCAGCGCGCCAGTGGCTTCAACCAGACGATGCAGCGTTCGGCATCCAGCCCCGGCACGCTCAGGGGTTCCACGTGAAACACCGCCACATCCTCGGGCAAGGCTGCGATCTCGTCGACCGGGTCCTTGCCCTTCATGGCCATCCACACGCCACCCGGATTGAGCGCCGCGCGCGACCAGGCGGTGAAATCGACCAGGGAGGCGAAGGCGCGCGAGGCGATCACATCAAAGCCCGCGCCCTCATCCGCCCTCAACGTTTCCACCCGAGCATGCACGCCGTGGAGATGAGGCAGCTTCAGCGTGGCCGCCGCCTGCTGGATAAAGGCAGACTTTTTACCCACCGTGTCCACGCAGCTCACGTCCAGCTCGGGGCAAGTGATGGCGATCACCACCCCGGGCAAACCTCCGCCAGAGCCCACATCCAGCAGCCTCAGCGCGCGCCCGGCGGCCTGCCGCCGCAACGGGATCACGGCGGCCAGGCTGTCGAGCAGGTGATGGGTCAGCATCTCGCCGGGATCGCGCACCGCCGTCAGGTTGTAGACCCGATTCCATTTTTGCAGCAGCGCAAGGTACGCCATAAGCTGGTCGACCTGGGGCGCGGTCAACGTCAGGCCAAGGCGCACGAGCCCGTCGGTCAGCACCTCACGGCTCATGCGACGGCTTCGCGGTCGCTGGGTGCAGCCAGCGGCAAGGTGGCAAACCCCTTGAAGCCGCCCTTTTTCAAATGGATCAACAACAGCGAGATGCTTGCCGGTGTGATGCCTGAGATGCGAGCAGCCTGCCCCAGGGTTTCGGGGCGGTGTTTGTCCAGCTTCTGCCGTGCTTCGAACGACAGCGCCGTAACCTGCAGGTAGTCCAGGTCGACGGGCAACTTCAGCCCTTCGAAGTGGGCAGCGCGTTCGACTTCGGTTTTTTGCCGGTCGATGTAACCCGCGTACTTGGCTGCGATCTCCACCTGCTCAACCACCGGCGCCCACAACTCGCCCAGGGTTTCACGTGAAACATCGACGTTCGCATGATGTCCGCCGTGCATCGCCAGCAGATCGCCGTAACCCACGCCAGGGCGACGCAGAAGGTCAAACAGGTTGTGCTCGTGCTCAATGGCCTTGCCCAGCACCCGCTCACTCTCTGCCGCCGGCAGATTGCGCGGATTCACCCAGGTGGTCTTGAGCCGTTCCGTCTCCCGCGCCACCGCATCGCGCTTACGGCAAAAAGTGGTCCACCGCAGGTCGTCAACCAGGCCCAGGCGCCGCCCAGCTTCGGTCAGGCGCATGTCGGCGTTGTCTTCGCGCAGCTGCAGGCGGAACTCGGCCCGGCTGGTGAACATGCGGTAAGGCTCGGTCACGCCCTGGGTGACGAGATCGTCGACCAAGACGCCGAGGTAGGCCTCGTCGCGGCGCGGCAGCCACGCCGCTTCGCCCCGACACTGCAGCGCGGCGTTGAGCCCCGCGAACAGGCCCTGGGCCGCCGCCTCCTCGTAGCCGGTGGTGCCGTTGATCTGGCCCGCAAAAAACAGGCCCTGAATCTGACGGGTCTCGAAGCTGTTCTTGAGCGAACGCGGGTCGAAGTAGTCGTATTCGATGGCGTAGCCTGGCCGCAGGATGTGGGCGTTCTCCAACCCTGGCATGCTACGCACCAGCGCGTACTGGATGTCAAAGGGTAGGCTGGTGCTGATGCCGTTGGGATAAACCTCGTGGGTTGTCAGGCCCTCGGGCTCCAGAAAAATCTGGTGGCTGTCTTTGTCGGCAAAGCGGTTCACTTTGTCCTCCACGCTCGGACAGTAGCGTGGGCCAACCCCCTCGATCTGGCCGGTGAACATGGGGCTGCGGTCAAAGCCGGAGCGGATGATCTCGTGCGTGCGGGCGTTGGTGTGGGTGATCCAGCACGGCACCTGCTGCGGGTGCGGCACCGATTGCCCCATGAAGCTGAACACCGGCACCGGCTGGTCGGCGTTCATGCCACCGGGCACGCCGTCGCCGGGTTGTTCCTGGCATTTGCTGTAGTCGATGGTGCGGCCATCCAGGCGCGGCGGCGTGCCGGTTTTCAGGCGACCCTGGGGCAGTTTCAGCTCTTTCAGCCGCGCGCTCAAAGACACGGCGGGTGGATCGCCTGCGCGACCCGCCGCGTAATTGTTCAGGCCCACGTGAATCTTGCCGTCGAGGAAGGTGCCCGCCGTCAACACCACGGTGCGGCTGCGGAAGCGGATGCCGACCTGCGTCACTGCGCCCACCACGCGATCACCCTCCACCATCAGGTCGTCCACCGCCTGCTGGAACAGCCAGAGGTTCGGCTGGTTTTCCAGCATGCGGCGGATCGCAGCCTTGTACAGAATGCGGTCGGCCTGGGCGCGGGTGGCACGCACGGCCGGGCCTTTGCTGCTGTTCAAGATGCGGAACTGGATGCCACCCTCATCCGTCGCCAGCGCCATGGCGCCGCCCAGCGCGTCCACCTCTTTCACCAGATGGCCCTTGCCGATACCGCCAATGCTGGGGTTGCAGCTCATCTGGCCCAGCGTCTCGATGTTGTGGGTGAGCAGCAGGGTCTTGCTCCCCATGCGCGCGGCGGCGAGCGCGGCCTCGGTGCCCGCATGGCCGCCGCCGACAACGATCACATCAAATTCTTGGGGGTACAACATGTGGGTGCTCCAGGGCCACCGCCATCCCGGCGCGCCCGATCCAACGAACCTGTTTCACGTGAAACAGTGGCGGCGGGCCTGCCCAGGCCCGCGCGCGAACCCGGTATTGTCCCATCAAGGGCTGCGGCTTGCAGCCATGACCCCAGGCTGGATTGCTGCGCCCGGGGGCTGAGACAATCGCCCCATGAACACCCCCATCCCCCTCCTCGTCTTCTCGGGCAGCAGCCGCGCCCAGTCCCTCAACCGCAAGCTGGCCCATGCCGCGGGCGAAATCGCTGTTGCTGAAGGCGCACAGGTCACCCGCCTGAACCTCGCCGACTTCGACCTGCCGATCTACAACGGCGACCTCGAAGCCCAGGGCATGCCACGCGATGTGGTTCGGCTCAAGGAAGTCCTGCACGCGCACCCGGCCTGGATCATCAGCGCGCCCGAATACAACGGCAGCTACCCCGCCCTGCTGAAAAACGCCATCGACTGGGCATCGCGCCCAATGGCCGGCGACCCGGCATGGGCGGTGGGCACCAAACCGTTTGCGGGCAAAGTGGTGGGACTGTTGGCCGCCGCCCCCGGTGCACTGGGCGGCGTGCGCGGCCTCTTGCACTTGGCGCCACTGCTGATGCAATTGCAGTGCTGGGTGGCCCCCAAACAGTTTGCACTGGCCAAGGCGGGTGAAGCCTTCGACCCCAGCGGCGCCCTGTCCACCGAAGCCGTTCGCGTGGCCGTGCACGGTGTGGTCGAGCAGGTGCTTTGGGCAGCACGCCGGTTCCAAAGCTGAGCGAAGTGGACTGCCGCCCCGGTTGTGCCGCCTGCTGCATCGCGCCGTCGATCAGCAGCCCGATGCCGGGTCTGCCAAACGGAAAACCGGCGGGCGTGCGCTGCCCGCACCTCGACGAAGTCCTTCGCTGCAAGCTGTTTGGACAGCCCGAACGACCGACGGTATGCAGCTCTCTGACGCCGAACACCGAGATGTGTGGCGCTAGCCGCGAACACGCGCTGCATTTCCTTAGCTACCTGGAACAAGCCACCCGCCCATGACAAAGGCCCGCAAGAGCGGGCCTTTGGAGGGATAACAAAAACCGCCCCCGGCGAGCAGGGCCCCCACCCAGCACACGCCGAGGATCCGGGTCCGCCGGTCCAAGGGCGTGGTCCCCCCTCTGGCGGGAAGCCGCAAAGCGGCGCAGGGGGAGTGCTGCCCCCGGCGCGAAGTGCCTGAACCCAGCACGCACCGCGGGACTGGCTTCGCCAGACCGCTGGTGTAGTCCCCCTCGGGGGGGAAGCCGCACAGCGGCGCAGGGGGGTTACTGTTTAATCGCTTCGACCTGGATGGTCAGCTTGGTGTCGTCAGCCACGCCCATGGTCAGGCCCCAGTTCACGCCCCACTGGCTGCGCTTGATGGTGGATTCGAAGTCGCCACCGCAGACTTCGCGCTTGAGCATCGGGTGGTCAAAACAGTTGAAGCGCACCGCCTTGAGCGTCACCGGATGGGTCTGGCCGCGCATCGTCAGCTTGCCCTGCACTTCGCTGACCTTGTCGCCATTGAAGACAAACTTGTCGCTCACGAACGTGGCGGTGGGAAATTTGTCGGCAGCAAAGAAGTCGTCGCCTTTGAGGTGGGCATCAAACGGCGCCACACCGGTGGTCACGGAAGTCATGTCCAGGGTCAGCTCCACCTTGCCGGTCTTGGCGGCGCGGTCAAACTGCACCGTACCGCTCTTCTTGGCCCAGCTGCCGCGGTTGGTGGAGGTGCCAAAGTGCAGCTGCTCCCAGATCACGTTGGTGTGGGTTGGGTCGATCTGGTAAGTGGCAGCCTGGGCGATGCCGGCGGTAGACAAAACGGCCGCAGCGGCCAGCAGGGAGAGGGACTTGCGCATGGTTGAACTCCTGGGTTGAGGGTTGGGGAATAGAAACAGAGACGAAAAAGAAAACCGACACCGAAGCGCGTGACTTCAGTCAGGGCGCCCGTGGAACGGGCTTTGCCCGGCCACAGGGCGTGTCTCCCCTCCCAGCGCCGAAGGCGCGCCAGAGAGGGGGGAAGCCGCGAAGCGGCGCAGGGGGGAGATCACAGCTTCACGCCCGTCAGAGCGATCCTGAACTTCACCTGCACCTCGTCGGCCACGATCGAGGTGTCGGCCCATTCCTTTTCGCCGATGCGGAAGGACAGGCGCTTGATCGGGAAGGCGCCGGTGGCCAGGGTGGTGACGCCGTTCTGCGCCAGCGTGACCGGCACCACCACGTCGCTGCTCACACCCTTGATGCTGAGCTTGCCCACCACTTCGAACTTGTTCGCGTCGATGCGTTTGATGGCACTGGACTGGAAGGTGGCCTTGGGAAAGGCAGCCACGTTGAACCAGGTGGGCTTGACCACCTCGACGTTGGTCTCGCGATTGATATCAGCGCTGCCGGTATCCACCGTGAACGCGATCTGGCTGGTGTCGAGCTTGGCCGGATCAAATGCCACCTGGGCACTGAAGCTCTTGAACTTCCCTTCGACCGGCACACCCATCTGACGGCTGGTGAATGCAATCTCACTCTGCGCCGGGACGATGGCCTGCTGGGCCTGGACGGCGAGCGGAAACACGCTGGCAGCGCCCAGCGCCAGGGACAACAAACGGGTTTTCATTTCAACACTCCAACAAGCCAAAAAAGCCCGAGTCGCGCCAGCCACCAGGACCGCCGTGGAACCGGCTCCGCCGGGCCACTGGCGGTGTCCCCCTGGGGGGAAGACGAGAAGCGGCGCAGGGGGTCATTTCATTCTGGCCAGCAGGCCGTCGCGGTCGATGAAATGGTGCTTCAGCGCGCCGCCGATGTGCAGCAGCACCAGACCGGCCATCGCAAAGGCCGCCAGCTCGTGAAGCTGTTTGAGCACGTCGGCCAGAGACTCGCTCACCGGAACAAAGTCGGGCAACGGCAACACTCCGAACAGCACCACCGGGAAACCGGCCGCCGAGCTGAAGCTCCAGCCCAGCAATGGCACGGCAAAAAACAGCACATACAGACCCACGTGCGTGGCATGGTGTGCCCAGCGCTGCCAGGACGGCATGGCGGCTTCAATGGCGTGGGGCAATGCGGGTGGGGGTGACAGCAAGCGATTCAGCAGGCGGACTGCGGAGAAAGCGAGCACCAACACACCTGCCCATTTGTGCCAGCTGTAGTACTGCAGGCGTGCGGGCGAAAAGGGTAGGTCGACCATGTACAGGCCGAGCGCGAAATTGCCCACCAACGCGAGCCCCAACAGCCAGTGCAGCGCACGGGACAGCGGGTGGTAGCGGGTGGTGGAAGCGTCAGACATGGCGGCAGTGTAGGCAGCATCCGCGGCACCAAAGATGAACCAGCTTGTCGTTTGAATTCAAAAAAATCGAACGAACCAATGCCTCGTATTCGAATCTCGACCCGGTTTCCGGTCAACGGGAGCGGCTCCTACAATCGCCGTCATGCCCGACGCTGTTGCATCCGAGCTGCTCACGCTCTACCCCGCGCTGGCGGCGCTCCCGGCCCTGTTGCCCCGGCTCGCTCCCTTGAGCGTCCCCGCGGGCACCCGCCTGTTTCGGGAGAACGACGCCTGCCAGGGCTTTCCGCTGGTGCTCAGCGGTGAGGTGCGAGTCTCGCGCAGCGCCGCCAACGGCCGCGAACTGGAGCTGTACCGGGTCACGCCGGGCGAGATGTGCCTGGTGTCCTCGGCCGGCCTGTTTGCAGACCAACCCCTGGCCGCGCGCGGCGTGACCACTTGCGACACCACGCTGTGCCTGCTGTCGCCGCCCGACTTCCACACGGCACTGAACGACGAGCGCTTTCGCGGCTATGTGCTGGGTCTGTTCGCCGCCCGCATGGCCGACCTCACCGGGCTGATCGAAGCCATCGCCTTCCAGAAGCTCGACAGCCGCCTGGCCAGCGCCCTGCTCGGGCACGGTCACACACTGAAGACCACCCACCAGGCGCTGGCCGACGAGCTGGGCACGGTGCGCGAGATCGTCACCCGCCTGCTGCACCGCTTCGAGCGCGACGGCCTGGTCGAACTCTCGCGCGAGAGCATCACCATCAAAGACAGCGCGGGGCTGCGCGCCGTGGCCGCCGGGTCTTGAACACCCCTTCGCGCCACAGGGCACACGGTCACACCGTCACAGCAACGACTCTGTGACCTTGGTCACAGACCGGGGCACGCAGCCGGCGTCCAATGCGTTCACGACCTGAGGCCCCTGGTTCATCCCGAGCCCCGACCCAGACCGATTCAACCCTCCACTGGAGCATTCACATGACCAAGAACGTTGGCGGCATTGACCGCATCATCCGCATCACCGTCGGCCTGGGCCTGATCGCTGCGGCCGCCGCAGGCGCCATCGGCGTCTGGGGCTACGTGGGCCTCGTGCCCCTCGCCACCGGCCTGATGGGCTGGTGCCCGCCTTACGCCATGCTGGGCTTCAACACCTGCAGCATGAAAAAGTGAGCCAGCACTAGGCTGGCCGGATTTCCTGCAGGTGGGTACGCAGGTAGTCCAGCACCTTGCGTCGGCGCTCTGGTCCTCGTTGCTCCGCTGACGAGACTGAGCTGGCCGCCATGGGTGATGCTTTGCCGCCACCATCGCCCCTGAGCGCGCCGATCGTGTCGACGCGTTCAAAGATACCGCGCCAATGCCGCCTTACTGTGGCCGGTGAGATGCGCAAGCGAGTCGCCACCTGCTCATCGTCCAGATTCCACAGCGCCAGCTCGGCCACACGGCACTGCGCCGGGCTCAGATGAAGACGGCGCTCTCGGCGGTGCATCACGTAGCTCAGGGTGTGGCTGGGAAAGCTCGCGGGCACATCCTCGCGCTCGGCGCCGTAAAGCCAGCGCGACGAGCCCTCGGCGCCTATCCCACGGTACTTGACCTGAAAACCAATGGCACTGGTCCACTCGAAATCGGATTCAAGCCCTTCTTGCCACACACCTCTCAAACCATAGCCCTCGTGCAAGAGACGAAAACCCGTGTGCCCCGCGTGTAGCAACTCCATGACGAGTGGGTCTTGCAGGTCCACCGGGTGATACGCCACCATCACCAAGTGAAGCTCGTCAGCCCGCTGCACTTGAACCATCTGCGCCGGGTCGAGGTACACGCGCGAGCCCTGCGATTCGGCGAGCAGATGGTCGACCACCAGAGACCGGCCTGAGCGCACCCGCTCCTTCACGTCTGCACCACGTGCAAATCCGGACAGGCCAAAACCCATCAAGCGCCCGGAGGCCAAGTGCTGGATCACCCCGCCGCGCAACCGCTGCTCTGCAAGCGCGGCTCCCAGCACCGAGAGCGCGAGTTCGTGCGACACACCCGGCACCGGTGCACGCGCCAGACAAGGCGCCAGGTCGGGGAGCTCCATCAACCGATTCAGCATCACATCCCTCCTGTGGGTTTCGATTGCCCAAATAGGGCATGTTGCATTGTTCAGGATGGTGGCAAAAACCGGGGACCGCCCACAACGACGCCAAACCACCGGAGCCACGCATGCGCACACAACCTCTTCAGCGGATGCATTGTCTTTTGGCGACCGGCTGGCGGCGCGTCTGCTCAGCGATTGCCTTGCTGGCACTCGGTCTTCTCGCCTCGTGCGGCGGCGGGAGTGACGCCACCGATACGGGCCAGAACAACGTCGCGCGCGTGGAGATCGTCCAGTCTGGTCTGCTGCTGGAAGCCAACGGCCAGACGCGTCAACTGGCGGCGGTGGCTTACAACGCCAACGGCGAGCGCATCGAACGGGCGATTGCCTGGGAGTCGTCAAGGCCCACCACGCTGGTGGTGGACGCCAACGGACTGGTGCGCGCAATGTCGGCCACTGGCTCGGCACAGATCGTGGCCTCCGCCGAGGGCGTGCGTTCGGCTCCCCTGCTCGGTCTGGTGGCCGCGCCCGCGGCCGACGTGAGGCTGGTGGACGATGTGGACGTGCTCAGCGATCCGGTGGAAACCGTGCCCACGGCGGCCCCCAGCTTCACCAACACCTACCGCATCACCATGGCCACGCGCGTGGCGCCGGCCGTGGGACAACGCTTCTTCGGAACCGGCTCGCGCGCGGTAGCAGGCGAGGTCCAGGCCGTGCAGCCCGTGCCCGACGGTTTCGAGGTCACTCTGGTGCTGGTGCCACTCAACGAGCTGCTGCCCGGTCTGCGCATCCAGGAGCGGCTGGAAACCGTGCCCAGCCTCGCCGACGTCGCGCCCGACATCGCCGCTTCCTATACGGTCACACAAACCGGCGACCGCTTCGTGTTCACACCGCGCGCCACGCCGCTCATGCCGCCGGCAGGCCGACTGCAAAGGCAGGCGGCCACGCCCGTGGGCACGTTCGCTTTCAACCAGGGCTGCGAACCCAGCTTCACCGGCACCGCGCCAAACGTCCCCCTGCCGATCACCCTGTCGCTACCCCCGGTGTTCTCCATCGCTGTCAACCCGACGCTCGACGTGAGCCTGGGCGGGGGCGAACAACGCCTTGTGCTGCTGGCCGAACCGCAAGTCGATCTGCAGGGCCAGATCACCGCCACCGCCGCCTTCGAAGGCAAGATCGAATGCAAGGCCGAAGTGCTCACGGTCAAGCTGCCGGTCGGCGGCCCCATCTCCTTCTTTGTGGGCGGGCTGATGCCGGTGGGCTTCGGATTCGAGATCGGCGGCAAGGTCACCGTGGCGGACGTCGGCATCGGCGTCACCAACACCACCCGGGCTCGGGCGCAGGCCGGTCTGGTGTGTCCCGCTGGCGGCTCCTGCGGTTTCAACGCCGAGGTCACCAACTTCACCAACACCACCACACCCGTGGTCAATGCGCCAAGCCTGGGCGATTTGCGCGTGGAGCCCTCACTGGAGGGGTTTGGCTATGTCGAACTGGCCATTGGCAACCCGTTCCTGAAGTCGCTGCAGTTCAGCGCCGTGCAGGCCAAGGTGGGCGGCAAGCTCAGCGCCAATCTGGCCCTGGAGACTTCGCAGATCATCGACGAGGCCTATGCGTCGGACTACAGCGTGGGTCTGGAATTCAGCGCAGGCCTGGCCAGCGATTTCGACGACGCGCTCAAGCTGGTGGGTCTGCCCCCCGTGACGGCCGCCACCACCTTCCGGCTCACCACCACGCTGGCCGAATCGCCCAAGGGCGCGGCCTCCAACGCGGTGACGGGCGATGTCCCGAGTTTCCAGACCGGCGACACGGTGAACTTCATCGTGCGGCTGGACCCGGACAAAGTGAACTTCGTGCCCGGCTTGGGTCCGTACAACGTGGACCGCGTCAAGCTGGTGCGCCGCAGCGGTGGCGCCACGATCACCGTGGGCACGCTGGTCGCAACCGACGGCCAGACCGTCTTCAACTTCCCCTTCACCGCGCCCGATGCAGGCACGCTGAGCGAGTTCCACGCCTTTGTGGAGACGAGATTTCCCGGTCTGGGCTTGTTTCCTTTGCAGGTGGGCACGGCGTCGGCACCTGCTTGCCCACTACTGCCAGCAGGGCCGATTGCTTGGATTGGGACCGCGATCAGGGGCACTCCACCAGAACAGACCACATCGGGCCTGACCGCCAACCTCTCGTTCACTGGCGGCCAGGTTGCGGGCAACGGCGCTGCCTTTGGTCAAAGCGGGCAGGCGCAGGGCACCTTGAATTGCGATGCGATCCAATTCGGTGTGGGTTTCAATTTCAGCGGCTCAGTAACGTTCACCGGGACCGTCGCACCTGACGGACTTTCCATGTCGGGCACTTTTTCTGGTGCCGCTAGCGGCACCTGGACCCTGAACAGAAACTGATCGACGGGCTTGAAGTCACAGCAACAACGCAAGCCAAAGGCACCCGACCAGTGTGATCACGGCCACACGCCCCCCAGCACCGGCGCGACGCCCTCGCCGGACGTGGTGTTGGATGCAAACAGCGGACCGCTGTGCATCGCACTGTCTCGGTAGTGTTGTCCTGCTTCTCGCCGGGAGTTTGAGAACGGCCTGGGCCCCTACCCCTAGCACTACCTAGCGGCAGCTGCCAATTTGCCCAGCGAGATGGACATACTTTCAAGAGCTGCGCTCAACTCGCCTCCCTCCGACGACCCACAGCGGCCGTTGAATGAGCTAGGCCAGGGGATCTGACGCAGTTCTGGTTCGGGCGTCTCGTCTTGATGTGAGGCGCGTTTGTCCTGACAGGGACAAGCGCACCGGGCCGGTTGAGCCTACAGTGTCGTCCACAGACCGCACACCCAGTCGCGGCCAAACCGGAGACACGCCATGCACATCCCCTCCCTGAAAGAAGTGGTCAGCGCCGAAGAGTGGGCGCTGCGCTGCGACCTCGCCGCCTGCTACCGGCTGGTGGCGGCCTATGGCTGGAGCGATCTGGTCTTTACCCACATCAGCGCCAAGCTGCCTGATAGCGTGACCGGTGGCGAGCACCAGTTCCTGATCAACCCCTATGGGCTGATGTTCGACGAGATCACGGCCAGCAGCCTGGTCAAGGTCGACATGGCCTGCAACAAGCTGCACGAGACGCCGTTCCCGGTGAACCCGGCCGGCTTCGTGATCCACAGCGCGGTGCATGAGGCGCGGCCCGAGGCTGGCTGCGTGCTGCACACGCACACGCGAGCCGGCGTCGGCGTGAGCGCGCAAAAGGGTGGCATCCTGCCCATCAGCCAGCAGAGCACCTTTGTGCTTGCCTCGCTGGCGTACCACGACTACGAAGGGGTGGCCTTCCGGCCCGACGAGAAGCCGCGCTTGCAGGCCGACCTGGGCGAGGCCACTTTCCTGGTGCTGCGCAACCACGGCCTGCTGACTGTGGGCAAGACGATTGCTGATGCATTTCTGTCGATGTACACGTTCGAGAACACCTGCCGCATCCAGGTCGATGCCATGGCCGGTGGCGGTGAGCTGGTGTCGGTGAACCCGGCCATCCTGGCGGGCATGGGCGAGGTGATGAAGATCGCTACCGCAGGCCAGGGCGCACAACTCGCGTGGCCCGCGTTGCTGCGCAAGGTCGAACGGCTGGACCCGGGCTACAAGGCCTGAAGCCGAGCGACGCGCGAGGCGTCAACCGGCGGACACAAATGCCGCCATGCCATCGAGCAAAGTGCGCAGGCGCTTGAGTTCGCGCGAGTGATTGAGCCGGCTGGACCAGCCGGCCAGCCGCGACACCCAGCGCAGGCGCGGCAACAGGTGGTTGAGAAACGCCCGCAAATCGGGCTTGAGCCCAGCTTCATAGGGATGCGCACGGGCCGCCTGCT
Organism: Hydrogenophaga sp.; assembly: GCF_030373245.1. Taxonomy (GTDB): domain Bacteria; phylum Pseudomonadota; class Gammaproteobacteria; order Burkholderiales; family Burkholderiaceae_C; genus Hydrogenophaga. The sequence goes on along the minus strand of NZ_JAUCZF010000007.1, from coordinate 59,911 downwards.
CGTAAGCCTGCAACACCTCACGCACGGCCTGCGGACCCAGGGACTCCAGCATGTGCGACAGGGAAAACAGCAGCTGCAGCGCGTCGTACAGCTGCACCGTGGGCAGGTCCATGCCAGGCAGCAGGGGCTCTTCAAAGTCGAGTCGGGCAAAACGCTGACCATCCCAGGTGAGGTTTCGCGTCTGCGCGCCACCATGCCAGTGGCCGCGCGCGTGAAAGGCCGCGAGATCGGCGCTCGCCGCACACATGACCGCGAGCCGCTGGGGCTCGGGCATCTCGCCCAGCGTGTGCGCCAGGGTGCGGCCGATGTCACCGGTGACCAGCGAGTGACCGTCGAACGCGATCACGGGCGGCACCGCCTCACCGGCCGCAGCCAGCGCCAGCAAACGCTCGTGTTCAAACGCCAGCAGACCGCGCGCATCGGTCTGGCGCACCGCGTGCCACGGCACCGGCACGCGCAACCAGTGCGCAAACAGCCAGATGCCCAGCGACTGCCGGCGACTGCGCAGCGGCCGGTCAGCAGTCTTGGTCCAGGTTCTGGGTGGGGCGGGTGGATTCGGCGGGCTCAAGGTTCCGGATTATCCGGGAACGCTCTCGCCACCGGCACGCGCTGATCCGACGAGCCCGCCAGGACCGCAGAAACTGCCCAATCCCGCGCTGGGCCGGAGCGCATTTTTGGGGGCATTTCAGCCTCGATCGGCGTAGCGCTCTCGTTCCCAGTCGCTCACCTGAGCAGCGAAGGCATCGCACTCGGCGCGCTGGAGCCGCAGCAGCTGTTCGCAGAACGCCTCACCCACTGCCTCGCGCAGTGGTCTGTCGGCCGCCAGCGCATCGGTGGCGTCTTGCAGGTCGCGCGGCAAACGCGGTGGCATGGTGTCGCCACGCGCCTGGCGCTCATACAAATCGTCGTCGCAGGGCTGGGGGGCGGGCAGTTGGCGGTCGATGCCATCCAGCCCAGCGGCCAAGGTCGCGGCCAGAGCGGCGTACGCATTGCAGGCCGCGTCGGGCAGGCGCCATTCCAGCCGGCCGGCCACGCTGCGCAGCAGGCAGGTGCGGTTGTTGTCGCCGAGGGCCGCCCACACCGGCGACCAGGTGGTGCCGGAAGCGCTGGCGCTGCTGGCCAGGCGCTTGTAGCTGTTGACGGTGGGCGCGCACACGGCGGACAAGGCACTCGCGTGTTGCAGCAGACCGGCGGCGAACTGGTGACCCAGTGCGCTCAAGCCCAGCGCACCCAACGGATCTGCCATCAGGGCTTTTCCGTTCGCATCGGTCAGGCTCAGGTGAAAGTGCAGACCGCTGCCTGGGGCGTGGGCCAGCGGCTTGGGCATGGTGGAGAACACCATGCCGTGCTGCTGCGCCACCGCCTGCGCGGTCAGCTTGAAGAGCTGGTAGCGGTCGGCCGCGGCCAGCGCCTCGTCGTGCCGGTAGTTGATCTCATACTGGCCGCACGCGTCTTCATGGTCCATCTGCTGCAGCTCAAACCCCAGCGCGGCCAGGTGGCGGCGCATGTCGTCCAGAAAACCGAAGTTGCGCCCGATGGTCTTCAGGTCGTAAGACGGTTTGTCCAGCCGGTCCTGGTCATCGGCCACAGTCCAACGGCCATCGGCGCCACGCTTGAGCAAAAAAAACTCGGGCTCGATACCCACCCAAAGCGTCCAGCCGCGCTCGCGCAGGCGCGCCAGTTGCCGCCGCAGCACCTGGCGCGAATCGGTGGTCAGCGGCTCGCCGCCAGCGAAGCCGTCGCACACCGCATGGGCCACGCCGGGCAAGAAAGGCAGCGGACGCAAGGACTCGGGCTGCACGCGGCCCATGTATTCGCTGCGCGGCCCGAAGCGCGGCAGGCCCGTGCCCCAGATGCTGGGGCCAGCAAAGCCGGCGCCCGTGGCCACCGCATCTGCCAAACCGGAGAGCGGCACCAGCTTGCCCTTGGGCGCACCGTGAATGTCGGTGAAGGTTGCCAGCACCGAATGCACCCCCTGGCCCTCCAGCCAGCGGGCGCGTTCGTCCAGGTTCAAGCCAGCACCTCGGCCAAGGCCGCGTCGATGACCTCCAGGCCTTCGGCGAACACCGTGTCTTCAATGGTCAGCGGAAACAGGAAGCGGATCACGTTGCCGTACACACCACAGGTCAGCAGCAGCAGGCCGCGCTTGAGCGCGGCGGCCTGCACCTTCTTGGTGGTGTCGGCGTCGGGCGCGCCAGTCTGGGCATCCACGAATTCACAGGCCACCATGGCGCCCAGGCCACGCACGTCACCGATGCGCTTGCCTTTGGCCTGCGCGGTTTTCAGGCGCGCGGTGAGCGCGTCGCCCAGCTTCTGCGCGCGCTCGGGCAGCTTCTCTTCGGCCATCACGTCGAGCACCGCGTGCGCCGCGGCGATGGCCAGCGGGTTGCCGGCGTAGGTCCCGCCCAGGCCGCCGGGGGCGGGCGCGTCCATCACCGCCGCCTTGCCGCACACAGCCGACAGCGTGGTGCCGCCAGCCAGGCTTTTCGCCAGCGTCATGAGGTCGGGGCTCACGCCGTAGTGCTCCATGGCGAACATCTTGCCGGTGCGCGCAAAGCCGGTCTGCACCTCGTCAGCAATCAGCAGGATGCCGTGCTGGTCGCACAGCTGGCGCAGCCAAAGCACGGCTTCTTTCTGAATCGGGTTGAAACCGCCCTCACCCTGCACCGGCTCGAACACGATGGCCGCCACGCGGCTGGGCTCGATATCGCACTTGAACAGCTGCTCCATGGCCTGTTTGGTGTCATTGAGCGAGGCGCAATGGCAAGGAAACGGCACGTGGTAAATCTCGGGCGGGAACGGGCCGAAGCCGGCCTTGTAGGGCTGCACCTTGCCGGTCATGGCCACCGCAAACATGCTGCGGCCATGGAAGGCGCCACCGAACGCAATCACGCCGCTGCGCCCGGTGGCCGAGCGCGCGATCTTCATCGCGTTCTCGATTGCCTCGGCACCGGTGGAGAAGAACGCGGTCTTCACCGGCCCGTCGATCGGCACGATCGTGTTGATGCGCTCGGCCAGCGTCACGTACTCGGTGTACGGCACCACCTGGTAGCAACTGTGGGTAAAGCGCTGCAGCTGCGCCGCGATCGCCGCCTGAACCTTGGGATGCACATGGCCGGTGTTGAGCACCGCGATGCCGCCCGCAAAGTCGATGAAACGGCGTCCCTCGATGTCCCAGAACTCGGCGTTCTTGGCGCGGTCGATGAAAAAGTCACCCATCACGCCCACACCGCGTGGCGTGGCATCGAGACGACGCTGGTGCCAGGCGGCGTTGGTGTGCGGTGCGTTCAGGTGCTCTGATTTTTGCGGTGCGTTCATGAGAGTCTCCAAAAAAGCTGTATTCGGCGCGCAATGTCTCAGCCCAGGGCACCGCGGATCGGGCTTGGCCCGGCCGCCAGTGCCGCCCCCCTCCGGGGGGTGACGCGAAGCGGCGCGGGGGGAGCCCTGCTACACGGGGCTATCGATCCTTATCCACGTCGTCTTCATCTCGGTGTACTTGTCAAAGGCGTGCATCGATTTGTCTCGGCCCACGCCGCTCTGGCGGAAGCCGCCAAACGGCACGGTGATGTCGTCTTCGTCGTACGAATTCACATGCACCGTGCCGGCACGCAGGGCGCGCGCCACACCGTGCGCCTTGTTGATGTCGCTGGTCCAGACAGCGGCCTGCAGGCCGTAGACGCTGGCGTTGGCCTGTTTCACCACCTCGGCAGCGTCGGTGAAACTCAGCACAGAGAGCACCGGGCCAAAGATCTCTTCGCGCGCAATCGTCATTTCAGGCGTGACGCCGTCGAAGATCGTGGGCTGCACATAACAACCGCCCTGCACCGGCGTGGCCAGCGCACCGCCCGCGAGCAGCTTGGCTCCTTCGCTGGTGCCCAGACCGATGTAGCGCATCACGTTGTCGAGCTGCACCTGGTCAACGATGGCGCCCATCACCGTGCTCTTGTCCAGCGGGTTGCCCGGCTGATAGTTGGGCACGAGCTTGAGCGCTTTTTCCAGAAAGGCGTCCTTGATCGAGGCTTCGACAAACAGGCGCGAGGGCGCGTTGCAACTTTCGCCCTGGTTGAAGAAGATGCTGCCCACGGCGGCTTCCACCGCGCGGTCGAGGTTGGGGCAATCGGCGAACACGATGTTGGGCGACTTGCCACCCAGCTCGGTCCAGGCGCGCTTGAGGTTGCTCTGCCCAGCCATCACGTGGATCTGCTTGCCCACGCGGGTGGAGCCGGTGAAGGCGATGCAGTCCACGTCCATGTGCAGCGCCAGCGGGCTGCCCGCTTCCGGGCCATAACCCGGCACCACGTTGAACACGCCGGGCGGGATGCCGGCGGCCAGCGCCAGCTCGGCCAGCCGCAACGCGGTCAGCGGGCTTTTCTCGCTGGGTTTGAGCACCACCGAATTGCCCGCGGCCAGGGCCGGCGCGATCTTCCACGCGGCCATGATCATGGGGTAGTTCCAGGGCACGATCACGCCCACCACGCCCACGGCTTCGCGGGTGATCAGGGCCAGGGCGTTGGCTCCGGTGGGCGCGATCTCGTCGTACACCTTGTCCACTGCCTCGCCGTACCAGCGGATGCAGTTGGCCGCGCTGTTCACGTCCACCCCTTTCGCGTACTTCACCGGCTTGCCCATGTCCAGGGTTTCCATCAGCGCCAGTTCGTCGCCGTGGGCCGAGATGGCCTCTGCGAACTTGATCATGATGCGCTTGCGCTGCGCCGGCGCCATGCCGCTCCAGCGACGGCTCTCGAAGGCCGCGCGCGCTGCACGCACCGCAGCATCAATATCGGCCTCGCCACAGCGGGCCACCGCGGTCAGCAACCGGCCGTCCACTGGCGAGGTGCAATCGAAGGTCTGGCCGTCGAGCGCAGCGACTCGCTCGCCGTTGATCAGGGCGCGGCCGTCGTAGGTCTGGGTGGCGGTGGCGGGAGCAGCAGCGTTCATGGTCGCGGGTTTCCTCAGATGTGAATTGGCACCATGCTACGCGGAAACCTCCGCGATGGAAGCGTCCACTTTGGGTCGCCGCCAGCCGTCCAGTGGACCCCGTACGCCCCTGTGTCGGGCGTTCGCCGCTCAGGTCCCGGCCAGCGCTGCCGTCTCGGCCCGCGTCGCTGCCTGGATCTCTCGCTCACGTCTGCGCGTCGAGCGCGCCACCCAGACCGCGTAGCCGATGATGACGATGGTCACCGTCACGATCAGCAGCGTGGCGGCGGCGTAGATGGTCGGGTTGATGCCGCGGCGCGCGTAGCCGAAGATCACCTGCGGCAAGGTGCTCACGCCCGGGCCTGACAGGAACTCGGCGATCACCACATCGTCGAACGAGAGCGTGAACGCCAGCAGGAAGGCCGCCAGGATGGCCTGGAAGATGTTCGGCAGGGTGATCAGGAAAAACACCTGGTGTGGCCGCGCACCCAGGTCCATGGCCGCTTCCTCAATGCTGCGATTCATCTCCAGCAAGCGGCTCTGGATCACCACCATACCGTAGGCCATGCCCAGCAAGGTATGGCCCAGGATGATGGTCAGCAGGCCGCGCTCGGGCCAGCCAAACGCGTTTTGCGCGCCCACCGCCAGCAGCAGCAGCGACAGACCGATGATCACCTCGGGCATCACCAGCGGAGCGTTGACCATGCCCGAGAAGATGGTGCGACCGAGAAAGCGCCGGTAGCGCACAAGCACGAAGGCCGCGAACGTGGCCAGCACCGCCGACAGCGTACCGGTGATCGCCGCCACCTTCAGCGAAGTGAAGAAGCCCTCGACGATGCGGCTGTCGTTGGCCAGGGCCTCGTACCAGCGCAGGGAAAATCCAGTGAAACGCGCGTCCTGGCGTGTGCTGTTGAAGCTGAACACGATCATGAACATCAGCGGCAGGTACAGAAACGCAAACACGATCGCGAGCCAGAACTTGCCAAAGTGTTTTTCGAGCAGTTGTTTCATGGAAAGTCCTTCAAACAAACTCAACGCAGCCCAAGGGGCCATCACCCCGGAACGCCGCCGATCCGGCTTTGCCGGTCGGCCAGCGTTGCCCCCTGGGGGGTGACGACGCAAAGCGCCGGCGCGGGGGGGTTATTTCTTCTCCGCAGGGTCGCCGGTGTAGTGGTAGTAGATCGCCAGCGGCACGATGATGAGCGCGATCATGACCACCGCCAGGGCGGTGGCCTTGGGCCAGTCGTTGGCGGTGAACATCTCGTCCCACACCACACGACCGATCATCATGTTCTCCGGCCCACCCAGCAGCGAGGGAATCACGAACTCGCCGACGCAGGGGATGAACACCAGCATGAAGCCCGCCACCACGCCAGCCTTGGAGAGCGGCACCGTGATCAGCCAGAACGCCTTGAAAGGTGTGGTACCGAGATCGTAGGCGGCTTCCAGCAGACGAAAATCCATCTTCACCAGGGTGGCGTACAGCGGCAGGATCATGAACGGCAGGTACACATAGGTCATGCCCACCAGCATCGACACATTGGTGTAGAGCATGGCAATGGGCTCGCTGGTCAGACCCACCGACATCATGAAGCGGTTGATCACACCTTGATCGGCGAGCAGCCCCTTCCAGGCGTATACGCGCAGCAGGAACGAGGTCCAGAACGGCAGCATCACCATCAGCAACAAGGCCGGGCGCACCGCAGCCGGAGAGCGGGCAATGAAATAGGCAAACGGATAGCCGATCACCAAACACAGGATCGCGGTGAGCAGCGCGTACCAGATGGAACGCAGGTAGGCTTCGACATACAGCGTCTGGAAGAGTGGGGCCCCCTCTTCGGTGCGGAAGATGGACAGGTAGTTTTCGTACTTCAGTGACAAGACTCCGGTCTCAGGATCCCAGATCGGCTTGAACGGACTGATGTCACCGCCCATGTCCACGAAGCTGATGTAGAGCAGGATCAGGAACGGCAAAAAGAAGAATACGAACAGCCAGACGTAGGGCACGCCGATCACAAAGCGCTTGCCCGGAATGGGGAGGGAGGAGGCTGCCATCAAGAATCTCCTAGTCCAGAGAAAAGGCAAAAAACCAAGAAAGCGGTTTAGCCGGCTTTGCCGAGCCACTCGCATCGCCCCCAGCTGGGGAATGGTGCAAAGCGGCGAGAGAGGCGTTGTGTCGAGAGACGTCAGTCCCGGAGCACAACGCCAGCTGCATCCGACCACCAGAAAAACACCTCGTCTTCCCAGGTGATTCCCTGCAAGTCGTCGCGTGTGCTGTTGGCTTCGGTGATGCGCACCCGAGAACCATCGCTGGTGGTCAGGATGTAGTTGTTGTAGGAGCCGAGATAGCCGATTTCCTTGACGCGGCCCTGGAACAGATTGAGGTTCACATGAGCCGGCCGCGTCTTGCTGATGTTGATCTTCTCCGGCCGCACCGCGATCGACACCGGCATATTGAGCGTGCCGCTCACACCATGCCCCACCTGCACCTCGCCGATGGCGGTCGATACCGCGCAGCGATCGGCCTCATCTACGCTGAGCTTGCCGGGAAACAGGTTGACATTGCCAATGAAGTCCGCCACGAACTTGTTGCGCGGGTGTTCGTAAATCTCTTCGGGCGTGCCCACCTGCAGCACACGCCCTTTGCTCATGATGGCAATCCGGCTGGCCATGGTCATGGCCTCCTCCTGATCGTGCGTGACCATCACCACCGTCACACCCACCGTCTCGATGATGTTCACCAGCTCGAACTGCGTCTGCTCGCGCAGCTTCTTGTCCAGCGCGCCCAGCGGCTCGTCCAGCAACAGCAGCTTGGGTTTTTTGGCCAGGCTGCGAGCCAGCGCCACGCGCTGCTGCTGGCCGCCCGAGAGCTGGTGCGGCTTGCGCTGGGCGTAGGGCGTGAGCTGCACCAGGTTGAGCATTTCGTCGGTGCGCTGCTTCACTTCGGCAGAGGGCAGGCCTTCGCGCTTCAAGCCGAACGCCACGTTTTCCCACATGGTCAGGTGCGGAAACAGCGCATAGCTCTGGAACATCATGTTCACCGGGCGTTCGTAGGGCGGCATGCTGGCCACGTCCTGCCCGCCAAGCAGGATGCGCCCGGAGGTCGGCTTCTCGAAACCCGCCAGCATGCGCAGCAGGGTGGACTTGCCGCAACCCGAGCTGCCGAGCAGCGCAAAAATCTCGCCCTTGCCAATGGACAGCGACACCTCGTCCACCGCCACCGCTTCGTCAAAGCGCTTGACCAGTTTTTCGGTCACCAGGTACCCGCCAGTTTCAGTCGTCATGTGCCGCCTCTTGTTGTCTGCTGGTTGATCATCGACACAAAAAAGGCTGTTCGACCCGGTTGGGAAGAACAGCCTTTTGCTGGCTTTGAAGGCCTGCCGGGTCTCGTGTGGGTTTACTTGCCGCGCTTGAACGCGTTGTAGGTGTCGTTGAGCGTGCTGGCAATCTCGTTGGAGAAGCCGCCGGTGGGAATCAGGCGGGCGGTGTCCTCTGGACTGAGGAAGATGGTCGCATTGCCTTTGATCTCGTCCTTGATGTCGGCCAGCGCGGCTTTGTTTCCGGTGGGGTAGTTCATCTCGTTGGCCATCAGGGCGCCGTTGGAACCGCGCAGGTAGAAGTCGATGAAGGCATGGGCGTTGAGCACGTGCTTGGCATCCTTGGGAATGGCCATGGTGTCGATGAACACCAGACCACCGCCGGTGGGCAGCAGCGGCACGATCTCATCCTTGCCTCCCATCTCCTTCACCCGGTCGGCAGCGATGTTGATGTCACCCGACCAGCCAACGAAGGCGCAAGCCTTGCCGCTGGCGATGTCGTCGATCATGGTGCTGGAGAACAGACGCACGTCTTTGCGCACCTTGGCCAGCATCTCGCCTGCCAGCTTGAAGTCGGCCGGATCTTCGCTGTAGGCCGGCTTGCCGACGTAGTGCAGCGCCACCGGCAGGATTTCGCTCGGCGAATCCAGGTAGGCGATGCCGCAGGACCGGAGCTTGCTGGAGTACTCGGGTTTGAATACCAGATCCCAGGCGTTTTCCGGCATCGGCATGCCACCCAGCGCTTTCTCAACCTTTTGCTTGTTGATACCGACTGTGGTGAAGCCCCAGGCCCAGGGCACAAGGTGCTTGTTTTCCGGGTCCACGCCAGCGATCTTGGCCATGAAATCGGGGTCGAGATTGCCGTAATTGGCGATTTTGCTCTTGTCGATCGGCTGATAGAGCCCACCATCGATTTGCTTCTTGGCGAAGCCAGCCGTGGGGATCACGATGTCGTAACCCGAGTTGCCAGCCACCAGCTTGGCGTGCAAGGCCTCGTTGTTCTCGAAGGTGTTGTAGTTCACCTTGATGCCGAATTCCTGCTCGAAGGCCGCGATCATGCCCTCGGGTATGTAATCGGGCCAGTTGTAGATATTGAGCGTTTTCTCGTCATCGAGCATCGGACCAGCCGGTGCTGCAGGTGCCGCAGGCGCTGCTGCCACCGGCGTGGCCGGTGCCGGCGCGGGCTCTTCCTTCTTGCCACAGGCCGCAAGGAAAACTGCGGCGATGGCCAGGGCCAGTACTTGTTTCTTCATGATGAGGCGTTCTCCAGAATGGTGGGACAAAACCCGACGATGCACAGAAATAGTGCGACGAACTCGGAGGTACATCGCACTAGCAATTTACAGACCCAACTGATCCCCCAAAGGGATGACGGAAATACTTTAACAAATAATTGGCACGCAACCGGTCGATTTCCCTCAGGCCAACGCCCCCTGGGCGCGCAGATCGGCAAGTGTGGCGTCGAGGCAGCGGCGGATCAGCGCCATCATTTCGTCGATCTGGGCACGCGTCATGACCAGCGGCGGCGAGATGATCATGCGATCGCCCACGGCGCGCATGATCAACCCGTTGTTGAAGCAGTGGGCGCGGCAGATCATGCCAACGCCCAGGTCGGGGTCGAAAGCGGCCTGGGTCGGCTTGTGCCTGACCAGGGACATCCCGGCCACGAAGCCACAGCTCTGGGCCTCACCCACCAGCGGGTGGGCGTTAAGCGATTCGAAGCACTCGGCCAGGTAGGGACCGGTGTCGGTGCGCACCCGCTGCACCAGGCCTTCGCGCTCGATCAGCTCGATATTGGCCAGCGCCACGGCACAAGCCACCGGGTGGCCGCTGTAGGTGTAGCCGTGGTTGAACTCACCGCCTTTGTCGATCAGCACCTCGGCCACGCGGTTGCCCACCATCACGCCGCCGAGCGGGATGTAGCCGCTGGTCACGCCCTTGGCGAAGGTGACCAGATCGGGCTTGTAGCCGAACTTCTCGTAGGCAAACCAGTGCCCGAGCCGGCCAAAGGCGCAGATCACTTCGTCAGAGATCAGCAAGATGCCGTACTTGTCGACGATGCGCTGGATCTCGGGCCAATAGGTCTCAGGCGGGATGATCACGCCACCGGCGCCCTGCACTGGCTCGGCGATGAAGGCCGCGACCTTCTCGGCGCCGATGGCCAGGATCTTCTCTTCCAGCCAGCGCGCGGCGCGCACTCCGAAGTCGGCCCGGCTCTCACCCGCCTTGCCGTTCTCGGCGAAATAGGGCTGATGGATGTGGGTGATGTTGGGAATCGGCAGGTCGCCCTGGGCATGCATGCCGCTCATGCCGCCCAGCGAAGCGCCGGCCATGGTGGAGCCATGGTAAGCGTTCTCGCGGCTGATGATGACCTTGCGCGCGGGCTGGCCCAGCAGGTCCCAGTAGCGGCGCACCATGCGCACATTGGTGTCGTTGCTCTCGCTGCCGCTGCTGGAGAAGAACACGTGCTTGAAGCTGCGCTCACCCACCTTCGGCGCCAGCGTCGCCAGCTTGGCCGCCAGTTGCACTGCAGGCACGTTGGTGGTGTTGAAGAAGCTGTTGTAGAACGGCAGCGTCATCATCTGCTGGTAGGCCGCGTCGGCCAGTTCCTTGCGACCGTAGCCCGCGTTCACACACCACAGACCGCTCATGGCGTCCAGGATCTTCTTGCCCTCGGAATCCCACACATAGATGTTGTCCGCGTGCGTGATCACGCGCGCGCCACGCGAGGCCAGGCCAGCGTGGTCGGTGAACGGGTGGATGTAGTGCGCGCTGTCCAGCGCCTGGATGGCTTGCGTGTCTTGCTGCTCGGCGCGGCGGACCAGGGCGGGCGGGGCGATGAGGGTAGAAGTGTTCATGGTCGGTCCTTGAATGGCGTGTTCAGACGTGAAGCAGCAGGTGCTCGCGCTCCCACGGGGAAATGACCTTCATGAACTCGTCGAACTCCAGTTCCTTGATCTCGGTGTAGATGGTGATGAATTCCTTGCCCAGGATGTCGTGCAGGTCGGTTTCGCGGCGCAACCAGTCCAGCGCCTCACCCAGGCTTCGCGGCAGCGAGTACGGCGCCAGATAAGCATCGCCCTTCATCTCAGCCTTGGGGGCAATCTTGTTCTTCATGCCCAGATAACCGCAGGCCAGCGTCATTGCCATGGCAATGTAGGGGTTGGCGTCGGCGCCGATCACGCGGTTTTCCACCCGGCGCGCGGCGGGGCTGGAGATTGGCGATCGGATACCCACGGTGCGGTTGTCATGGCCCCACTCGATGTTGATGGGCGCAGCGGTGTTTCGCGACAGGCGACGGTAGCTGTTCACGTACGGCGCCACCAGCACCATGGCCGCCGGGATGTAGCGCTGCAGACCGCCGATGTAGTGGTGGAACGCATCGGTCGGGCCGCCGTCTTTGTTGCTGAAGATGTTCTGCCCAGTCTGCTTGTCCACGATGCTCTGGTGCACGTGCATGGCGCTGCCGGGCTCACCGGCGATCGGCTTGGCCATGAAGGTGGCGTACATGTCGTGGCGCATCGCGGCCTCGCGCACGGTGCGCTTGAAGAAGAAAACCTCGTCGGCCAGGCCGAGCGGATGAGCGTGGAAGAAGTTGATCTCCATCTGGCCAGCACCCACTTCGTGGATCAGCGTGTCCACGTTCAGATGCATCTGTTCGCAGTAGGCGTAGATGTCCTCGAACAGCGGGTCAAATTCGTTGACCGCGTCGATGCTGTACGCCTGGCGCGAGGTCTCGGCGCGGCCGCTGCGACCGATGGGCGACTTCAGCGGCGTGTTGGGGTCGGTGTTGCGCGCGGTCAGGTAAAACTCCAGCTCCGGCGCCACCACCGGTTCCCAGCCTTCGGCTTCGTACAGGTTGCAGATCTTGCGCAGCACGCTGCGCGGTGCGAAGGGAACGAGGTTGCCCTCATGGTCGAAACAGTCGTGGATCACCTGCGCTGTCGGATCGGTGGCCCAGGGCACGATGCGCACCGAGTTCGGATCGGGGCGCAGCTGCATGTCTTTGTCGGTCGGATCGACCACGTCGTAGTACGGGCCGCTCTCGGGAAACTCACCCGTCACGCCCATGCCCACGATGGCTTGCGGCAGCCGCATGCCGCGGTCTTCGGTGAACTTCTCTCGCGGCAGAATCTTGCCGCGCGCCACACCGGTCAGGTCAGGCACCAGGCACTCGACCTCGGTCACTCGGCGCTCGTTGAGCCAGTTTTCGAGATCGTTGAAGGTCATTTTCTTGGGGGCTGTCATGGGCCGGTTCCTCGGGGTGGTCTGTCGGGAGAGATCAAAAAAACTGAAAAAGATGGGGTCAGGCTATGGTGGCACGGCTGCGAGCCAGGTCCTGAGCCTGCAGGCGAAGGCTTCTTCGCTGCCGGCAGGCCACACCGAAGGCCTCGAAAATGGCGCTGTAAAACGGGTTCTCCCAGCAACGCCACTCGGGGTGGAACTGCACCGCATAGGCAAAGTTGCGCGCGCCCTTGACCGCCACCGCTTCGACGACGCCGTCGGGAGCACGGCCCATGACTTCCAGACCATCGGCCAGGCGGTTGATGCCCTGGCCGTGCAGCGAATTGACCATCACCTCAGGCCCGCCGGCCCAGGTCTCGAAGACGCTGCCTGGCACCAGCGCAATCGGGTGGCTGGGCGCGTATTGTTCGTCAAACGGCGCGCTCTTGGCTTCGCGGTGGTCCATCAGGCCGGGTACGTCGTGCACCCGCTGGTGCAAGGTTCCACCCAGGGCCACATTGATTTCCTGGAAGCCGCGGCACACGCCGAGCAGCGGCACGCCTTCGCGCACACAGGCCTTGACCAGCGCCAGCGTGAGCTCGTCGCGCACCGGGTCCAGCGGCAGGGCCGGGTCCGCCACGTCTTCGTTGAAATGCGTGGGGTGCACGTTGGACGGCGAACCGGTCAGCATCACCCCGTCGACCAGTGCCAGCAATTCACCAATGTGCTCGGCATCGGCCAGCGGAAACATGATGGGCTGCGCCTGCGCGCCGACCTTGACGGCCCGGGCGTACTTGTCGCCGAGCATCAGAAAGGGCATCTGGTGGCCGTGGTCACCGAGAAGGCGGTGGTCGGCAGGCAGCCAGACCATGCAGGGTGGCGACGGGTTCATGGTGTCTCCAGAGAGTGCTTGATTGTGGTGCCGCAATTGGATCACAATCAGAGCCATTTGGCGGCCAGCAAAGGGGCCAATTCCTGCGCGCCCTCTGCACTTCCTGGGTTCTTCGCGCCCGAGGGGAGCACGCTCCTTTGGCCTGACAAGGCCAGATCCAAGGTGCATGCTGAACCAGACACCTCTTCCAAATCACCCATGTTGTCCGAATTCCTGCAAGCCGAGATGCACCGGCTGGGCTCGCAAGACCCGCTGCCACTGCACCGCCAGCTTTACGAGGCGCTGCGTCGCGCCATGCTGGACGGCAAACTGGCAACCAGCGATCGCCTGCCTTCCAGCCGCGATCTGGCGCAAGACCTGAACCTGTCGCGCAACACCGTGGTGGCCGCCATCAACCAGCTCAGCGTCGAGGGCTACCTGACCAGCCGGGTCGGCAGCGGCACCTATGTGAGCGACAGTGTGCCCCGGGCGCGCAACCGCGGCGCCGCCCCGCTGCGCCAGACCGGTCTGGCGCCGGTGCCAGCGGGCCGGCTGTCGGCACGAGGCGAAGTGCTGGCCACGCAGTTTTCGGCCAGCGCGCTGGAGGTGCAGCCCTTCACGCCGGGCATTGCCGACTTCAGCGCCTTTCCGCTCTCGTTGTGGCAGCGGCTGCAAAACAAGCACTGGCGCATGACCTACCCGGACATGCTGGACTACAACGCCTCGGGCGGCTATGCGCCGCTGCGCCGCGCCATCGCCGACTACCTGCGGGTCTCGCGCAGCGTGCAGCTCGATGCCGACCAGGTCATCGTGACCACCAGCACGCAGCAGTCGCTCGAACTGTGCGCACGCCTGCTGGCGGATCACGGCGACACCGTCTGGATCGAAGACCCGGCCTACTGGGGCGCGGCCAAGGCCTTCATGGCCACCGGCCTCATCGCCTCGCCGGTACCGGTGGACCAGGCAGGCATTCGCCCCGAAGACGCCAACCCGGCGCAGCCGCCCCGGCTGATCTACGTCACACCCTCGCACCAGTACCCGACGGGTGCGGTGATGTCGCTGCCGCGCCGCCAGCAACTGCTCAACGCCGCGCGCCGCCACAGCGCCTGGGTACTGGAGGACGACTACGACAGCGAATACCGCTTCAGCGGCCCGCCCCTGTCCTCGCTCGAAGGCCTGGACACCGATGGCCGGGTGCTCTACATGGGCACCTTCTCCAAGGTGCTCTACCCCGGCATCAAGCTCGCCTACCTGGTGGTCCCCAAGCCGCTGGTGGAGTCCTTCAGGCAGGCGCACTACGACCTCAACCGACCGGGCAATATGCCCATGCAGGCGGCACTGGCCGAGTTCATCGACATGGGGCACTTCAGCAGCGCACTGCGCAGCGCCCGAAAAAGCTATGCAGAACGGCGCGCCGCTTTGCTGGAAGCCCTCAGGCCGGTGCTGGGCAAAGACACCTACATCAGCGGCGCAGAACAAGGCCTGCACCTGTGCCTGCGACTGCCCACGGGCACCGACGACCGCGCCCTGGCGCACCGCCTAGCGCAACAGGGTCTCACCGTGCGGCCGCTGTCGGCCTATTGCCTGACACGCCAGGATCTGCGCGGCCTGATCATTGGGTACGGCTACGCACCTCTGAGCGAAATCGAGCGCTGCGGGCCGATGCTGGCCGCGGCGGTGCGCGGCCAGCCCTCCCGGCGCTAAAACCCGGGCACGCGCGGATCAGGTGCGTTTGGCGCCATCGTCCTTGCCACGTCCGCGGCCTCCACGGTCATCACCGGTCGCGTCATCGGCACCCCGCTTGGCGAGATCGACAGAGACGCCGACCGCAGCAGAGGACGGCGTCGGGGAGATGGCGGCCTGGGCGGTTCGGCCCAGCTTCAGCGGGAAGCGCGGCACCCGGCGGCCGCGCTCACCTCAGCCCGAACTTGTCAATCCGGTAGCGCAAGGTGTCGCGCGAGATTCCGAGGGCACGCGCGGCCTGGGTCACGTTCCAGCGGTTTCGCTCCAGCGCACTGAGCAACCAGCGCCGCTCAGCCTCGGGCAGGCTGCTGGGCGCAGCCTGCAGGTTGACCGCATCCAGGGCAGGAATGTCCGGGTCCAGCGGCACCGGCAGGGACAGATCGTCCAACTCGATCACATCATCGGTGGCGAGCATCACGCACTGCTCCACCACATTGGAGAGCTCGCGCACGTTGCCCGGCCAGGCATGGTCCATCAGGCGTTGCAGGGCTTCCGGTGAAAAACGAAGACCCGCCTTGCCATAGCGCCTGACCGATCTGGCCAGAAACGCCTCGGCCAGCACCACCGCGTCGCCAGCGCGCTCGCGCAAGACGGGCAAGTCCACACGCAAGGCGCCCAGCCTGAAAAACAGGTCCCTGCGAAACCGCCCTTCTTTCACCATGTCCTCCAACGGACGGTTGGTGGCCGCCAGCACGCGCACATCCACCGACTGCATGCGCACACTTCCCAGCCGGCGGACCTCGTGGTCCTCCAGCAACTTCAACAGCTTGGCCTGGGTGGGCAGCTCCAGTTCACCCACCTCGTCCAGAAACAGCGTACCGCCGTGCGCAGCTTCCACCAGCCCGAGGCGCCGTTCACGCGCATCGGTGAAAGCGCCACGTTCATGGCCAAACAGTTCGCTCTCCACCAGGTGGGCCGGCAGACTCGCGCAATTGATTTCCACAAAAGGCCCGGCCCGGCGAGGACCTTCAAAATGCAGCGCCCTGGCCACCAACTCCTTGCCGGTACCCGTCTCGCCACAGATCAGCACGGCCGGCGAGTGCCCCTCCGTGAGACGTGCGTCAGCGTCCACGATCTGCTTCAGACGAGCCACCAGCTTTTGCATCGGGGCCGACTGCCCCACCAGCGCCGCCAGACCCTGCGCCGCCGGCAAAGCCCCGGAACCCTCGCGCAAGTGACGCAATTCCTGACTCTGCCGCTGTTGCTGCACCGAGCGGTCCAGCACCTGCTTGAGCTGATGCAGCGACACAGGCTTGATCAAATAATCAAACGCGCCTGCGTGCATCGCATCCACCGCCAGCTGCTCGCTGCCGTGGCCAGTGACCATCACAACGCTGAGCTTGGGCTCGCGGGTCAGCATGATGCCCAGCACCTCCAGACCCGTCTTGCCCGGCAGGTTGTGATCCAGCACCACCACGTCGGGCCTGACCGCCTCCAGCAAAGACAGGCCCTCCTCCCCGCTGTCTGCCAGCTGGCAGGACACACCATGGCGCTCCAGGTAAGCCTGCATGTTGCGCGCAAGCACCGGCTCGTCTTCAACAATCAGAACGCTGTAGCTCATGAGGGGTTATCCATCAACTTGGCCCTGCGTTCGTCCAGCAAAGGCAATTGCACAATGGCCAGCGTTCCCACACCCTGTGCGCTCTCCAGGTGCAGCGTGCCGCCCACGCGCTCCACGCTGCGCCGAGCCAACGGCAGGCCAACGCCCAGGCCTTTGCGCTTGGTGGTGTGAAAGGGTGTGAAAACGCTGCCCAGATCCTGCGGCGCGATACCCACGCCGGTGTCGGCCACGGTCACGGTCAGGCCTTTGGCGTCAGCACGAATGGTCAGCCGCAGCGAGCCGCCGTTGGGCATGGCATCCAGCGCATTGCTCACCAGGTTCTCCAGCGCCTGCTCCAACGCTGGCGCATCGGCCCAGATGGTGGGCAGATCCTCAGGCCAGTCCCGCAGCAGCTGGACCTGCTGACGCTCCATGCGCGGAAGATGATCGCGCGCGAGCTGTTCCACCAGGCGCTCCACCCTCACCTCGCCGAGCGAGCGCCCTCCCTGCTGGGCATAGGCCAGCAACTTGGCGATCCAGGTCTGCAGCCGGTCCACCTCCGACATGATGTCGTTCGCCTGCGACCGTTCCGGGCCCATGGCAATCAGCTCGGCGCTGGAGCGGATGGACGCCAGCGGATTGCGCAAGCCGTGCGCCACCGCCGAAGCCATGTCACCCACCGCCACCAGCGACTCGTTGGCCACGATGGTGCGCTGCTGCCGCGCGATCTGCCGATCGGCCTGCATCACCAGCCAGACCAGTGCCAGGTAAATCACCAGCCCACTGATCACACAGGCGGTCCAGACGAAGCGCGTCATTTCATGAACGGAGTCGATCAGGTGATCGGGCAGCATGTACAGCTCCACCACCCCGACCACCCTCTGGTCCGGACCCTTGACCGGGATGTACACCTCAATCGCATCGCGCGCATCGCTGCGCAGAAAGGCATGCTCGGGCTTGATGAAGCTGGCGGTATCCAACAGCTCACTCTCCACTTCGAGCCGCCCCGACAAGGCGCCGTCGAGCTCCTCGTTGGCGCCAACCTCCTGCCCGATTGCCGCCGGGTTCGTGGACCAGAACACCTGGCGGTTCGGCCCAAACACATTGGCATGCCCCAGCCCCGGCATGCGCGCCAATTCGTCAAAAATCAGCACCATGCTGCGGGTGTCCGTGCTGTTGAGGAAAAAATCCTCGCCACGGTGCATGCGCATGAGACTGCCCACAAAGTCCTGAGCCAGCTCTGCGTTGTGCCGAATCATGCGTTCGGCCACCGACTTGGACAGCAAGGTCGCACTGACCAGGGCGGTCAGCACCACGCACAGCGCACTCAACACCGCAAAGCGCCGTGTCCAGATGGACGCGGTCCCGGTCAGCAGGGTTCGTACTTTGCGCAATGCCATCGCATCAATGGGATGGGAAGATGAGCACCATGGCTGTGCATTCTAGGGAAGCTCTGCGCGAGTTGCGCCGTGCGCGGTTTGGCTTTCGCGGACTGAGGTGCGAGGCACGAATGCCAAGGTGCGCCCGGCCGGCTCACCCTGGCAAGCCCTACTTGCCCAATGCGTCCTTCACCTGATGCCAAAGCATGCCAAGCGCCAGACTGGGCGTGCGCAGCATCGGCCCGCCCGGAAACCGGCGGTGCTGGAGCGCGGCAAACAGATCAAAACGCTCGGCCTGACCGGCCACCGCCTCGGCCACCAGCTGTCCGGCCAGCCCGGTGAGCGCAACGCCGTGGCCACTGAAGCCCTGCAGGTAGTACAGGTTGCTGCCCAGCCGGCCAAAGTCAGGCGCGCGATTCATGCTGATGTCGACAAAGCCGCCCCAGACAAACTCCACCGGGGTGGTCTTGAGCTCGGGAAACACCTCGGCCATGCGCCGGGCCATCACATCTTTCAGATTGCGCGGCGTGCGCGTCGTGTAGCTCACCCGGCCACCAAACAGCAGGCGGTGGTCGGCGCTGCAGCGGAAGTAGTCGAGCACGAAGTTGTTGTCGCAAACGGCCGCATGGTGCGGAATCAGGCGCACGCACAGATCTGGGTCCAGCGGCGCTGTGCCCACGATGTAGGTGCCCACCGGCATGATGCGCGGCGCGATGTCGGGCGCCACCTGCGCGCCATACTCGGGCAGCATGCAGTTGCCCGCGAGCACGCCAAACTTCGCCGTCACCTGGCCGCCGGCCGTCACGGCTACCAGCGGATCGCCCCGGCGCAGCCCGAGCACCGGCGAGCCTTCAAATATACGCACCCCCGCTGCCTGCGCCGCTTTCGCCAGCCCCAGCGCGTACTTCAGCGGGTGCAGG
The DNA here is from genome assembly GCF_030373245.1 of Hydrogenophaga sp. Classification (GTDB taxonomy): domain Bacteria; phylum Pseudomonadota; class Gammaproteobacteria; order Burkholderiales; family Burkholderiaceae_C; genus Hydrogenophaga. The sequence goes on along the minus strand of NZ_JAUCZF010000007.1, from coordinate 41,000 downwards.
TGGCCCGATCGCTTTTCGTGGAATGCCGCCGCGTAGCGCTCGCTGCCGATGTGGCGCGACACGTCGGCGCCCTCGGCCCAGTCGCAGTCGATACCGCGTCTGCTGTGGTCGTCAAACTCCTCGCGCAGCACGTCCGCCTTGTGGCGCGAATCGGCCACGTAGGTGTAGCCGCGCTGCCAGTCGCATGCGATGCCGTGCTCGGCGATGCGCTGCTCAATCAGGTCCACTGCCTGCACCGACATGTCCCACGCTTGCTGCGAACGTTCTGCGCCCAGCTGGGCTTCAAATGGGCCCTGACCGCTGGCGTAGCCCACGATGGCCTGGCCGCCATTGCGTCCACTGGCGCCGCTGCCGATGCGGTCGGCCTCCAGCAGCACCACGCTCATGCCGCGCCGGGCCAGCTCCAGCGCCGCCGAGAGACCGGCAAAACCGCCACCGATCACGACCGCGTCGGCCTGCACAGCGCCCTGCACCGAAGGCTGGGGAGCGGGCCGGCTCACGCTGGCCTCGTAGTAGCTCTTCTGATTGAGCTGGGTGTCCGATCCGATGAGTGAAGTCCCCCACATGCTCAGGCTCCCTTCAGGCGGTCGAGTCGTTTGGCGACCTGACCGCTGAGGTAGGTCCAGACAAAGGCAGAAGCCGCGTTGGTGGTGAGCTCGGCGTGGTCGTAAGCGGGCGCCACCTCCACGCAGTCCATGCCGATCCAATTCAGGTCGGCCAGCTCTTCGATGAAGGTCAGCACCTGCGAACTCGTCATGCCGCCGGGCTCTGGCGTGCCGGTGCCAGGCGCAAAGGCCGGATCCAGGCAGTCGATGTCCAGCGTGAGGTAACAAGGCCGCTGGCCGATGCGCGCGCGAATGGCCTCGATCGCCGGTCGCAGCCCCGCACCGTCAAGGCCGCGCAGCGAGCGAGCGGTGAAAATCTGTCCGCCCTGGTCGGCCACGTACTCGCGCGCGGCGCGCTCGCCACTGGAGCGGATGCCGATCTGTACCGTGTGCGCCGCGCTCACCAGCCCTTCCTGCAAGGCCTCGTAGGTCCAGGTGCCGTGGCCCGAGGGCTCGCCGAAGTGATCGCTCCAGGTGTCGCAGTGCGCATCAAAATGCACCAGCGCCAGCGGCTCGCCACCGCCATGCTGCGCCTGCGCAGCGCGCAGCAGCGACAGCGTGACCGAATGGTCACCGCCAAGAAACACCGCGTGGTGTTTCGCCATCAGCGCTGCCGCCTGGGCCTCGATGTGCCGGCGCACCTCGGGCAGAGGCGAGGCGTTGGGCAAGCGCATGTCCAGCGCATCGCCCAGCTGGTCCAGCGGCGAGACGTCGAACACCGGGTGAATGCCGTCGCACAGCATCAGGCTGGCGGCACGGATCGCCGCCGGACCAAAGCGCGCGCCGGGCCGATTGGTCACCACCCCGTCGAACGGGATGCCGCAGACCGCGAACGGCTGATCGGCCAGCGGCTCGCAGGCGAGAAACCGGTTGCTGTTGTTGGCGTAGGCGAACTGTCCGAGGGCCATGGCTGTTGCTGTTTGGATGTTGAAAGCGCAGGCCCTCGACGATACCGGGTTTGCGCGCGTCGCCTGAGTCCAATCTCAGTGGCCAGCACGCGTCCAGATCGATCCGAATGTCCTCGAATCCCTAGAGCGCTCTTTGCCGCCACGCCAGCGCCGCCCCCACCCATAGCGCCAGCGCCGAGTAGACCAGCCCACGCGCCAGACCACCGGGTCCGTCGGCGATGAGGCCCACCACGGTGGGGCCGACGATCTGGCCAGCGGCGAACACGATGGTGAAGGCGGAAATGCCGGCCGCCCATTGTGAGGGCGGCAGGTTGTGCCGCACCAGCGCAGTGGTGGACGCCACCACCGAGAGGAAAACGGCGCCAAACAACAGGCCCGAGGCCAGCACCAGCGGCCAGGCGCTGGTGAGCGCTGGCAGCAGGGTCGCGACCCCGAGCAGGGCGTTGAGGCGCGCAAGTGGCTGGCCATCGCGGTGGCGGTCAAGCAGCCCGGCCCACAGGCGCGACGAAGCCATCACAGCCAAACCCAGCAGCGCATAAAAGGCGGTGATGGCGCCGGGGCTGCTGCCCTGGTCGCGCAACAACGCGATCACAAACGTCATGTAGCCGATGTAACCCACGCCAAAGCCGGCGTATCCCGCCAGTCCGAACGCAAAATCGCGCGGCCGAAACACGCGCACGGCAAGCCGGTCTGCATCTGGGGACGCGCTCGGCGTGATCGAGGTGCGCACGGCAACACTGCACGCGATCCAGCGCGCCGGCCAGGTCAGCAGCGCGGTGGCCGCCGCACAGACCGCGGCCAGCCCCCACCACGCCCAGGCCCAGGCGTGCGCCTGCCCCGCCGCCACCTCCAGCGCCCACGGCACGCCGAGCGCCGAAACCACAATGCCCAGCCCCGTCCCACCGTAGTACAGGCCCAGCAGCAGGCCCATTCGATCAGGCCGGCGCGCGCCCAGTTGTGCGGCCAGCAGGCCGCCGGCAATGAACACCAGCGCGCTCGCCACACCCGCCAAGGCCCGTTGCAGCAACAGCGGGCCCGCTTCGGTGAAGAAGCCGCTCAACGCCATGAACAGCGTGGCCAGCGCAGACCCGCCCACCAGCAGCGTGGTGGGCGGGTAACGGCGCATCAGCCAGGGGGAGGTGAGCGCGCCGATCAGGTAGCCCGCTGCGTTGGCGGTGTTCATCGCGCCAGCCAGGGTGTAGCTCCAGCCCAGGTCGTCTCGCATGGGTGGCAACAGCAAGCCATAGGCAAAACGCGTGATGCCCAGCGACACCGCAGCACCCAGCGAAAGTGCCAGCGCCAGCCAGAGGGTGTTGCGCGAATCGGAGGCGGGTGAAGGGTCGGCGGGACTCGGAGGCATCACCCGCGATTGTGATCCTGTCCAGGTTTGGTCGGGGCAGCGGGCACCGGCCTGCTCGCCGCTGCGGGCTGCGGCGAAAAGGCCCTGGAAGATCAGCTGCCCACGCCCACCGGCGACGGCGCCAGCATCACGATGCGGGTGAACAGGCGGTCGAACTGCGGGTTGCGCGGCAGGCGCGCGTTCAGCGGGTCCTGGTTGGTGGCAAACGCCGCGTTGAGTGCGTGCCAGTCGGCATCGCCGAGCGCGCGCTCGGCCACCGGCAACACCTGCGTTTCTTCAACCCGCATGTGGTCCAGGTAAAACGCCACATAGCGCCGGGCAGCATCCTCAAACGCCGCGCGCCGCCCATCACCCAGGTACTCCCAGGCCATCAGCAGGTACATCAGGTCGCGCACCCGATGCTCGCCCGCTTCGTGGTCCCGGTCCAGTTGGGCGATGGCCTCAGCGGTCTCGGGCGCGGCCCTGACCACGCGCGGAAAGAGCAACTCGGTTTCCTTGGGGTGGTGCAGCTTCTCAGGAAATTCATCGATGTAGAACAGCATCGCGCGCACCACCTCGAAAAAGCGGTCGTGTTCACCGCGGCCTTCGGGATCGGGCCCGCGCTGGATCATCTGCAGCAACGACTTCAGCATCGCAGCCAGGCTGGCGTGTTCGTCGCGGATCACGCGCAAGGCTTCGTGGGACATGGTGGGGTCTCCTGATCGTTCGGGTCACTTGGAGGCGCCAGCATCCCAGAGCCGCGCCATGCGGGCCTTGACCCACATCAAACGCGGTGTCCTGCACCACTCAGAGCGGTGGCTTCCAGCGCTTGAGCAGCAACGCGTTGCTCACCACGCTCACCGAGCTCAGTGCCATGGCCGCACCGGCGACCACCGGGCTCAGAAAGCCCAGCGCAGCCAGCGGGATGCCGGCCACGTTGTAGGCAAATGCCCAGAACAGGTTCTGCCGGATCTTGCGCACCGTGCGACGCGAGATGTCCAGCGCCGCGGCGATCAGCGCCGGGTCACCGCGCATGAGCGTGATGCCGGCGGCGTGCATGGCCACATCGGAGCCGCCACCCTGGCTGTGACTCATGGCGATGCCCACGTCGGCCGCAGCCAGCGCTGGCGCGTCGTTCACGCCATCGCCCACCATTGCCACCACATGGCGCCTGGCGGCCCTCTCCCGCTGGACAGGTACGCCCGACGGGGTGGAGTCCGCGCTCGCCGACTGTGTGGTGGTCAGCTTGTCGGTGCCCGCCTGGAGCCGCCGGATCACCGCGGCCTTCTCACCCGGCAACACCTCGGCAATCACCTCTCCCAGCGTGGCATTCAGCCCCAGGTTGGCCGCCATGGCATTGGCCGCGCCGCGGTTGTCGCCAGAAACCATCACCACCCGCAAACCCAAGTCGCGCAGTCTGGCAATGGCCGCCCGCGCCCCGGCCTTGGGCTCATCACCAAATGCCAGCAAGGCCAGTGGCGTCCAGCCAGCGTCGTGGGACGCGCGGCTGGCCAGGATCGACACGCTTGCGCCTCTGAGCTGCTGCGCCTGCGCCTGGGCCACACCCGCCAACGGCCCGAGAGGCACCCCCAGCTCGCCCATCCAGCGCAGGCTGCCCAGCACCATCTCGGCGCCCTGCACGCGGCCGCGGCTGCCGCGCCCGACCACCGCCTGCACATCCTGCGCGGCGGGCAGCTGACGCAAATCCAGCCCCGTGCCTCTGGCCGCCTCCATGACCGCCAGCGCCAGCGGGTGCGAGCTTTGCGCCTGCAGCAAAGCCGCCGCGGTGAGCGCCGCGGTTTCATCCACACCCGGCAAGGTGTCGATCAGCAGCAGGCGGGGCCGGCCCTCGGTCAGCGTGCCGGTCTTGTCCAGCGCCACGGTGTCCACCCGGTGCGCGATCTCCAGCGCCTGCGCGTCCTTGATCAGAATGCCGTGTTGCGCCGCCACGCCGGTGCCCGCCATGATGGCCGCGGGGGTGGCCAGTCCGAGCGCACAGGGGCAGGCGATCACCAGCACCGATACCGCGTGCAGCACGGCCTGCTCCGTCGGCGCACCGACCCACAGCCAGCCCAGCAACGTGATCAGCGCGATCACCAGCACCGCCGGCACAAACACCGCCGCCACCTGATCCACCAGCCGCTGCACCGGGGCCTTGGCGGCCTGGGCATCCTGCACCAGCGAAATGATGCGCGCCAGCACACTTTGTGCGCCCACCGCCAGCACCTTGACTTCAACCGAGCCCTCACCATTGAGCGAGCCGCCCGTAACGCGATCGCCAGGCTGCTTGACCACTGGCATGGCCTCGCCGGTGAGCATGGATTCGTCCGCGTGCGTCTCGCCCAGCACCACCTCACCGTCGGCGGCAAAGCGCTCACCCGGCAACACGCGCACCCGATCACCCGGCAGCAGTTCATCGACCGGCACGTCGGCCAGCTCAGTGCGGCGCACGCCATCGGGCAGCAAATGGGCTTTGTCGGGGCGCAGCGCATGCAACGCGCGAATGGCGCTGGTGGTCTGGCGCTTGGCCCGTGCCTCCAGCCACTTGCCCAGCAGCACCAGCGTGATCACCACCGCCGAGCCCTCGTAATACAGGTGCACCATCTCGCCTGGTTCTGCGCGCCACCACAACCAAGTGGACAGCGCCCAGCCCGCGGTGGTGCCAATGGCCACCAGCAACTCCATGTTGCCGGCGCGGGCCTTCAGGGCATGCCAGCCAGCGCGGTAGAACCTCGCACCGAGCCAGAATTGCACCGGTGTCGCCAGCAAAAACTGAATCCACGCCGGCAGCATCCAGTGTTTGCCAAACAGATCCCCCACCATGGGCAAGGCCAGCGGCGCCGACAGCACCACACCGATCAGCACCGGCAGCAGGTCCTTCGGAATGCCGTGCCAGCGTTCGGCGATCTCCTCATCCATCGCTTCCAGGGTGCGTGGCTCATAGCCAGCGTCGCGCACCGCGCGCTTGACCCGCGCCAGCGCCTGAGCGGCATCAACCTCCGACAGGCTCACCCGCGCCGATTCGGTCGCCAGGTTCACCGTGGCCTGGCTCGCGCCCGGCAACTTGTTCAACGCCCGCTCCACGCGCGAGACACACGAAGCGCAGGTCATGCCGCCCACACCGACGTCCACCTGATGCATTTCAACCAACGGCGGTGTGTTGGTGACAGCCGCGTCGAGGGTCGACGCTGGAGGGGAAGACAGGTTCATGCGCCGAGCATAAGCTTTGCCCCCATGGGAAGGTCAAGCCACAAGGTGTATCGTGGGGAAGGCTTGACCTTGACACCATGTCAAGGCACAGCATGATGGCCTTTCTTCACCGGAGTCTCACATGAACCAATCTTTCAACGTCCAGGGCATGACCTGCGGCCACTGCGAGAAAGCCGTCATCGCCGCCGTCCGGCAGCTTGATCCCGCTGCCGAAGTGCAGATCGACCGCAGCCAGAACCGGGTCGAGGTGCGAACCGAGCTGCCGCGGGACGCTGTGGCGAACGCCATACGCGAAGAGGGCTACACGGTAGCGGCATGAACGTGCCCCCACGCTCCGCCGCTTCGCGGGTCGCTGCCCCCCAAGGGGGCTGGGCCTGCCTTGGGGCGGCCCGGCGGCTGGCCCTTTTGTCCACGCAACCCCCATGCTCCACAGCGTCACGGGTCGCTGGCCTCCAAGGGAGCTGATGCAGCAGGAAATCTCATGAGCACGACTCTCGACACCGCGATCCTGGACGTTGGCCTTAACTGGCCGGTCAACATCGGTCGTGCCGCGAGCCTGAGCGGCATTTCGCCCAAGATGCTGCGCCATTACGAATCGCTCGGCCTGCTGGGTGCGGTCCGTCGCACCGAAAGCAACTACCGCCAGTACAGCCTGGCCGACGTGCACACGCTTCGCTTCATCCGTCGGGCGCGCGACATGGGCTTTGGCCTGGAGGCCATCGCCGAGCTGGTCGGTCTGTGGCACAACCGCCGGCGCAGCAGCGCCAGCGTCAAGCGCATCGCCCAGAAACACCAGCAGGAACTGAGTGGGCGCATCGAAGCGCTGCAGGCCATGCAGCGCAGCCTGGCCGAACTGGTGTGCCTGTGCCCGGGAGACGGCCGACCCGACTGCCCGATCCTCGACGACCTGGCCCACCCCTGAGTGGTCACCAGACTGCGCACAGCGCCACAAATCTTTACATCCCAGCCGCACAGCGGCACACAAGCGATACACGGGGCCTGGAGACTGCATCCATGGCGTCAAAGGTGACGTCTGTTCCAAACCCATACCAAGGAGTGAGCATGAAACCCTCGACCCAACGCACCCTGATCGCCGCCACCCTGGCCACCGCCTTCGCAGGCTTCACCGCCCTGAGCTTTGCCCAGCATGCCGAAGCACCGCCCGCCCAGCTGGTGGCCCAGCACATGGCACAACGCGCCGACATGAAGCCCATGGCCCCCGGCGAGCGCATGGCCAAGATGCAGCAACGCATGGCCGATCGCCAGACCCAGCTCAAAGAGGCCCTGAAGCTCACGCCCGAGCAGGAGCCCGCCTGGAACGCCTTTCTTGCCCGAACCGCACCCGAACCGCGCATGGGCAAAACCGGTGAGCGCGAGGACTGGTCGAAACTGACCACGCCTCAACGGCTGGACAAGATGCAAGCCCACCAGACCGAGCGCACCGCCAAGATGACACAGCGCTTCGACGCCACCCGCAGCTTTTACGCGGCCCTGACACCTGACCAGCAGAAGGTCTTTGACACCCACCAGGGTCACGGCTTCATGCGCGCCAGCATGGGCGGCAAACACCGCCACGGGCATGGTCACCACCACCAGGGTGGCCATCGCGGCGGCATGGGGCAGGATGCGCCGATGCAGCCTCGCAGCTGATTTCCGGCTCCCACTGACCAACGCCCCGGCCTGCCGGGGCTTTTTTTCGTCTTGTTTTTACAAGCTCCCCGCGCCGCCCGACCATGGCAGCGGTTTGCCGCAGATCAAGGTGGCCGTCAGCATTCCGGTCTAGATTGATCACCGACGACCCTGGGGTCACACCAGAAGAATCCAGAAACTGCCGGAGACAACCGACCATGCTGTCCGCCTACATCACCCACGCCGACTGCGCACGCCACGAAATGGGCGCTGACCACCCCGAGTGCCCCGAGCGCCTGGGAGCCATCAATGACCACCTGCTGGTCAAGGGACTACTGGACTACATGGTGCCTTACGACGCGCCGCTGGCCACACTGGCTCAGCTGGGCCGCGCACACGCCTCCAACTACGTCAACGAGCTCATCGATGCCGCGCCCAAAGAGGGCCTGCGCGCCATCGACCCCGATACCTACATGAACCCGCACACGCTCAATGCAGCCTTGCGCGCAGCCGGCGCCGCCGTGGAAGCAACCGATCTCGTGCTGGGTGGTCAGGCAGGCACCGCCTTCTGCAGTGTGCGTCCACCCGGCCATCATGCCGAACGCAGTGCCGCCATGGGTTTCTGCTTTTTCAACAACGTCGCTGTCGGCATCCGCCATGCGCTGGATGTGCATGGTCTGCAGCGCGTGGCGTTGATCGATTTCGACGTGCACCATGGCAACGGAAGCGAAGACATCCTGCGCGGCGACGAGCGGGTGCTCATGTGCTCGATCTTTGAAAAGGGCCTGTACCCGTTCAACGGCGAATCGGCGGTGGGTGACAACATGGTCAACATCGGACTGCCCAGTCGCAGCGGCAGCGATGCCTTTCGCGAGGCCGTGACGCAGCACTGGCTGCCCGCCCTCGATGCGTTTGCGCCTCAGCTGATCTACATCTCGGCTGGCTTCGATGCGCACCGCGAAGACGACATGGGCAACCTGGGCCTGGTCGAGGCCGACTACGAATGGGTCACCCGCCAGCTCATGCAGATCGCCAACCGGCACTGCCAGGGCCGCGTGGTCTCCTGCCTGGAAGGCGGCTATGTGCTCAGCCCCCTGGCCCGCAGCGTGGCCGCACACGTGCGTGTGCTGATAGGCGCCGATTGATCGCCAAAAGCTTCACGCTGCGATCCTCCGGCTGCGATCAGGTACCACCGTCAGGCACACCCTGACCACGCCAAGCTGCGACACTGGGGCCTACACCGGTTTCTGATCCTCCCCCGATGGACCAACACTACCTCACCCCCCTCTTCCAGCCCGAGACCATCGCCGTTTTTGCGGGCAAGTCCCAGGACCCGGCGCAGCAGACCAGCCAGGCCAAGGCCCTGGTCGAGGCCCTTACCGCCCAGCGTTACCAGGGTGTGCTGGTGTTCCTCGACATTCACACCACCGGTACCCTGGCCGATCTGGCTCAGACCCGAGCCGACCTGGCCATCATCGCCCTGCCCTCGGCCGAGGCGATCGAAGCGCTCGAGGTGGCGGGGCGCATCAAGTGCCGCGCCGCGCTGGTGGTCAGCAGCGGCATCCCTGTCGATGTGGCAGCGGAAATGCACCGCGTGGCTCGGCGCCACGGCATGCAGCTGCTGGGCCCCAACAGCATGGGTTTCCAGCGCCCTCGACTGGGCCTCAACGCCAGCGTCACCGGTCCCCTCGCTGCTCCCGGGCCGCTGGCCCTGGTATCGCAATCGGGTGCGCTCACCTCATCCATCCTGGACTGGGCGAAGCAGAACTCGGTAGGTTTTTCCACCGTGGTCTCACTCGGCCCCAACACCGCGGTCGACCTGGCGCAGGTGCTGGACTTCCTGGCCTCGGATGCCCAGACCCACAGCATCGTGGTCTACATGGAGGGCATTTCCAACGCGCGCCGCTTCATGAGCGCGCTGCGCGCCGCTGCCAACGCCAAACCGGTGGTGGTACTCAAGGCGGGCCGCAAGCAGGCTGGCAATGAAGCTGCACAAACACACAGCGGGGCCATCGTGGGCAGCGACGAGGTGTTCGAAGCCGCTCTTCGACGAGCCGGTGCGGTGCGGGTGCGTTCGTTTGTCGAGCTGTTCTCGGCCGCCAAATGCCTGGCCTCGCGCTACCGGCCTGTGGGCAAGCGCCTGGCCATCATCACCAACGGAGGTGGTCCAGGTGTACTGGCGGCCGACTGGGTAAGCGAAATCGGGTTGCAGCTGGCCAAGCTCTCGGCCACCAGAGCCGCCGAACTGCGCGCCCAGCTGCCGCCACTGGCATCGCTCAGTGATCTCATCGATCTTTCGGAAGAAGCCAACGCCGAACATTACCGCTGCGCCATCGATGCCGCGGGCCATGATCCGCAGATCGACGGCATTTTGGTGGTGCATTCACCCAAGGCTGGCGTGGACGCCGCCGGCATCGCTCGCGCGATTGGCGACATCAATGGCCACCTGAGCAAACCACTGCTGTGTTGCTGGATGGGTGATGCATCGGTAGGCGAAGCGCGCGAAGTCCTGTTCCAGGCCAATATCCCGAGCTTTCGTACCCCGGAGGCTGCGGTTGGTGCATTCGGCAACATCGCCAGCTTCTACCAGAACCAGCAGCTGCTGCAGCAGACACCACCACCGCTGTCCACGCTGGCCAAGCCCGATCTGGAAGGCGCACGTCTGCTGATTGAAAACGTACTGGCCGAGCGGCGCAAGGTGCTGACGGAAATGGAGTCCAAGGCCTTGTTATCGGCCTTTCACATACCGGTCACCCACACCATTCTGGCGCGCAGCGCCAACGAGGCGATGATGATCGCCACCCAGCTGGGTTATCCCGTCGCACTCAAAATCGACTCGCCCGACATCAGCCACAAGAGCGACGTCAATGGTGTGGCGCTCAATGTGATGAATGCCGTTGGTGTTCGTGATGTCTACAACACCATGATCCAGGCTGTGAGCAAGCTGCAGCCCGATGCCCGCATCAACGGCGTGACGATCCAGAAGATGGCCAGCAACAAGCGCGGACGCGAGCTCTACATCGGTCTGGTGACCGATGACCCGTTTGGCCCAGTGATCGCCTTCGGTGCCGGAGGCACCATGATCGAACTCATCAATGACCGGGCCATGGGCCTGCCGCCTTTCAACCAGTTCCTGGCGCGCCGCCTGATCGAGCGCTCACGCGTCAACGAGACGCTAGACAACTGGAGAGGTGCCACAGCGGTCGATCGCGATGCGCTGGAGCATGTGCTGCTGCGCGTGTCGGAAATGGCCTGTGAGCTGCCTCAGTTGCGCGAGATGGACATCAACCCCATCATCGTTGACGAGTCTGGTGCGGTTGCGGTCGATGCGCGCATCGTGATCGACAACGCGCCGGCCTCCGCACACAACTACGCCCACCTCGCCATCCTGCCGTACCCGGCGCGCTATGAGCAGATATGGCCCATGCGCGGTGGCGGCGAATACACCATCCGACCCATCCACCCGGACGATGCTCAGATGCTGCAGGAGCTCGTACAGAACCTCTCGGCCGAGAGCCGCTATTTCCGCTTCGTGTCCTCGCTCAAGGAGCTGCCTCCAGCCCTGCTGTCGCGCCTGACCCTGATCGACTATGACCGCGAGATGGCACTGGTGGCCATCCACCGCGAAACCAAGACCGGCGAGCAGGGCGAGACGCGAGAGGTTGAGCGCATTGTGGGCGTGTCCCGCTACATCACCAACCCAGATCTCGCCAGCTGCGAGTTCTCGCTGGTGGTGGCCGACGACTTCAACGGCAAGGGCCTGGGCTCGCGACTGATGATGAGCATCATGGAAGAGGCCCGAGACAAAGGCCTGGATGAAATCGAAGGCCTGGTGCTGGCCAACAATCCGGGCATGCTCAAGTTGATGAAAGGCCTGGGGTTTGTGATCAAGCCTTATCCCGACGATCCCGATTTCAAGCTGGTCAGTCACGCTTTGTGACGGGATTTTTTGGGTTTCTCTGTTTTGCTCTCTTATCTTCTTATTTCTTTAATACAGATTAGTAGTAGCAGTAGAGGGGCCCTTCGGCTGTGGACAAACCGCTTTTTTTGATGACTGACAGCAACTTGCGTTTCGGCCAACCCTGTTCAAAGTACCCATTTGCCTGTTCCCGCGATTGGGGATAAATCCGGTGATTTCGCCGCGCCTGTGGATAACCCTCTGCTTGTTCAAAAGTTACACACAGCTTTTTGCCGCTGAGCGTGTTGTCCTCAGCGGTACCAGCTCAGCGAGACAAAGCCTGCCGTCATGGCCAGGCCATGCACCAGTACAGCCGTTACCGACAACTGGAGCGCCAGCCGCAGGCGTTGGGGTTGGTACCGGTTTTGGCGGAGCAAGGCTGCTGCGAACAGCGACAGTGGCGCTGAAACCAGGCCCCAGAGTGCTTCGGCTGGTGGAATCAGCCACATCACGCTGATCCAAAGCCACAAGTGGCTGCTCACGACCAGTGCCAGGTACACGAGACTGGCTCGGTCGGGTCCCAGCAAGACCACCAGCGTGCGTTTGCCCACCCGGGCGTCGGCTTTGGCATCAACGAAGCCATTGATCAGCAACAGCGCAGCCACCAGCCCCGAGAAGTTCAGCGCCACACTTGCCGGGATCAGAAACCACTGCTGGCGCTGCACCAGGTCAGCACCGATGACGACCAGAAACCAGACCAGTGCCACGGTCAGTTCACCCAGGCCGCGCGACATCAGGCGCAACGGTGGCGCGGAATAGGCCCAGGCCAGCGCGACACCGGCTGCACCGAGCAGCAGCACCTTGCCGCTGCCAATGTGTGCGGCCAGCCACAAACCAGCCGGCACCAGAAGAATCAGCAATCCCTTAGCCAGTTCGTCGGTCTCCCGCTCCGTCACCTGCCCGGTTTGAATCAGGCGTGAGCCGCCCGTGAATGGCGAGATGCCTTGGGTGTTGGTTGCGTCGGCACCGTTGCGTGCGTCGTGCAGGTCGTTGAACACATTGCCGGTCGCATGGACCAGTACCGCCAGCACTGTGGAGGCAGCGGCCAGAGGAAGACTCAGCCCGCATCCGCAGGCGGCGGCAGTTGCCGTACCCAGGGCGCAGGCCACCACCGTGAGCAACAAGAAACCTGGCCGTGTCATGCGCCACCAGAGCCAGGCCTGTGCCCAACCGGTGCGTCGTACCGAATCGACGTTGTGCAGTGCATTCATGGCCTGGATAGTGTGGCCAAGCTGTCTGGCCAGTGCCTTGCGAAATCGCAAGCCGCCGCAAGATCGTTGCCTGCAGCGGGCCTATCATTCGGTCATGTTGATCGAAACGCTGGGTGCGGCCCGCGACTTGGGCAGGCTCAACACCATCCTGGGTGTGCTCATTCGCCATGGCTTTGGTGATACGGTGCGCCGACTCGGCCTTGCCGACAGCCTGGAGCGTGCTGGCCACGCCTTGCGCTGGGATCATGCTGCAGAACTGGCGCGGCTGGAGCCGCCGGTGCAGGTGCGGCTGGCGATTGAAGAACTGGGTCCCACTTTCGTCAAACTCGGTCAGATCCTCGCTGGCCGGGCAGACCTGTTCGGTCCTGAATGGATCGCTGAATTCGAAAAGCTGCACAGCCATGTGCCCGCAGTGCCGCTGGAAACCCTGCGACCTCAACTGCGTGAGGATCTGGGCGGTGAGCCGGAAACTGTTTTTGCACGCTTCGATGCAGAGCCGCTGGCAGCGGCTTCCATCGCGCAGGTGCATCGAGCGCAGCTGCACGACGGCACCGAAGTGGTGGTGAAAATTCGGCGGCCCGGCGTGGGCGACATCATCGAAGCCGATCTTCGATTGCTCGGCCGTCTGGCAGTGCTGGCAGACGCCGAGCTGCCCCACCTGAGGCCCTACCGCCTGCAGCAAATCGTGCGCGAGTTGTCGCGTTCGCTGCGCCGCGAACTGGATCTGGCCAGCGAGTGCCGCAGCGCTGAGCGCATCGCGGCCAACCTGGCCAGCCTGCCCTGGATCGTGGTACCCCGCGTGCATTGGTCGCTGACACACGAACGGGTCAATGTGCAGGACTTCGTCGGTGGTGTGCCAGGCCATGCGCTGGCCGAACTGGATGCACGTGGTCTAAACCGCTCATTGCTGGCCCAGCGCGGCAGCCAGGCGGTGCTCAAAATGATCGTCGAAGACGGCTTTTTCCACGCCGACCCCCACCCGGGCAATGTGTTCTATCTGGAAGGCAACCGCATCGCCTTTATTGATTTCGGCATGGTCGGCCGGCTCTCGGAGCGCCGGCGCGAAGAACTCCTCAATCTTCTGCTCGGACTGGTCGAGCGCCATGCCCAGGCGGTGGCCGATGTTCTGTTGGACTGGACCGGCGACGAGCACGGCATCAACCTGGTGCTGCTGGAAAACGAGATAGAAATCTTTGTCGACCAGTACCACGGCGTGCCGCTGGCTCAGCTCAATCTGGGCCAGATGCTGGCCGACGTGACCGCACTGCTGCGCGACCATCACTTGGCCCTGCCTTCGGACATGGCCTTGCTCATCAAAGCTTTCATCACCCTGGAAGGCATGGGCCGCGGGCTGGACCCGGGCTTTCACATGACAACCGAGGCCCTGCCCATGCTCCAGCGCGTGGTGCGCGCCCGCTATCGGCCGCGCGCAGTGGCAGCTCGCGGCTGGAAAACCCTGCGCCGTACCCTGGCCGTGGCCGAGCAGCTGCCTCACGATATCTCGCGCCTGTTGCGCAACGCCCGCCGCGGTAGGGTGCAGGTCGGCATCGAACTCGCCCACCTGAAACGAGTGGGCGATCAGATCGACCGCGCGGCCAACCGCCTGACCATGGCGTTGGTGATTGCCGCACTCATCATCGGCTCCAGCATCGTCATGACGGTGCAGGGTGGCCCCACTCTGTTTGGACTGCCGGCGTTTGGCCTGCTGGGTTTTGCCAGCGCCTTTGTGGGTGGGCTGTGGCTGGTGCGCGCGATCTGGCGCAGCAGCCGGGGGCGGGACGTGGGGCCGGGCGCCTGACAAGGCCAGGATTCTGCGCGGCAGAAGGCGCATTGCTGCAACTGACGAGAAATCGGTTTCGCACGCTTCTACCTCCCGAGCCCAGGCGGACACACGGGGCTTCACGGTATCACCTCGCAATCACCGGTTTTGTTCAGTTTCGCTTCGATGCCTTAAGCCGCGCAGGCTCCTAGCCAATTTTTCCACATGGTGGTACATTAAATGGTTCGCCTTGGGCGATTGGCCGTGTCCCTGCCTTTTGGCAACGGCGCGCCGCCCCTGGCAGAGGGGTCGCCGATCCAGCCCCACCATGGCGCGAGTCACCTGCTCTCTCACAGCGAGGTGGCTGTTTTCCCTGCTGTTGTCCGGACCGCTGCCATGGTCTGGTCACCGCGCGATGTCTGGCCATGATCGGTCTGGCTTCGTTCGGCCAAGTCAGTCGGGTACCCGGCACCCAGGGGCTGCCCATGTGTTTTTTTTAAGGCTGTAGCGCCAGCCAGCGTCCAACGCTGCAGCGCCCAGCCATCCGATGTTTTTGATGATTCAACCGATTTCCGTTTCTGTTTCTGCTTCCTCGCATTTGTCTTCCCTGTCTCTGGGCAAGTACCGCATTGCCGCCTGCCCTCGCGCCCTGCCCGGTGGGCGTTTCGCCTCCCAGGTGTCCATCGCCAGTGGCTCGGGCAGCGCCTGTACCGACCGCGTGATGCGTTTCGTGGATGATTTCCCCACCTTTGAAGCCGCTGCCCGCTACGCGGTCGCGCAAGGCGTCGACTGGGTGAACGCTGCGCAACGTGCGCGCGGCCAGCAACCCTACCCCAGTGCGGCACTTTCGCCGTCCCACCCTATCCGTTTCTGAACCTGAAGGAGCCTCATATGGCCAAAGAAGAACTGATCGACATGATGGGCATCGTCAACGAGGTGCTGCCCGACACGCGTTTTCGCGTGACGCTGGACAACGGTCACCAGCTGATTGCTTATTCCGCCGGCAAGATGAAGAAGAACCACATCCGCATCCTTGCGGGTGACCGGGTTTCGCTCGAACTCTCGCCCTACGACCTCACCAAAGGCCGCATCAACTTCCGCCACATCGAGGGCCGCGGCCCGATGGTGCCGCGCAAGCCGCGCTGAGTTGAGCCTGGCGGCCCAGGCGATTACATGCCCATGCCGCCATCCACCGGCAAGCCCGCGCCGGTGATGAAGCGCGAGGCGTCCGAACACAGGAACACCACCGCGTCGGCCATGTCGTCGACTGTCCCCAGGCGTCCCAGCGGCGTCTGGCTGACGATGGCTTGCACCGCCGCTTGCGCCGAAGGGAACAGGCCAGCGGTCACCACATCGTTGGCCAGCTTCATCCCCATGTCGGTCGGTACCAGCCCTGGGTAGACGCAGTTCACCCGCACACCGAAGCCCAGCTTGCCCGATTCCATGGCGGCAACCCGCGTGAGCCGGTCCACAGCCGATTTGGTGGCCGAGTAGCCAGCGATTGCCGGGAACGCGATCGTGGCGGCCACAGAAGCCACGTTGACCACCGCGCCACCCTGGCCCGCTGCGCCACCTGGACGCATCGTTCGAAATGCGTACTTCAGTCCCAGCGCAGTGCCCACGACGTTCACGTCCAGCATGTTGCGCAACCCGGCGATATCGACTTCACTTACCAAGGCCGTGACTTCGATACCGGCATTGTTGACCAGGATGTCGAAGCCGCCAAAGCTCGCCAGTGTGTGGTCGATGGCGATCAGCCATTGCGCTTCGTCGCGCACATCCAGCGGCACAAACCCTGCCCGCGCGCCGCTGTCGATCAGCGCTTGCGCAGTGGCCCGTCCTTCGACCTCCAGCACATCGCTCACCATGACCGCCGCGCCCGCCTTCGCCAGTGCGCGCGCCATCCCAGCGCCGAGCCCACGGGCTGCACCCGTCACCAGCGCGGTGCGCCCTTTGAGATCGATTGGCCCCATGTCCGTCCCTTGTGTGTGCGATCTCCCGTCGAGACCGCTTGAGCACGCCATTGAACGCCTATCGCGCGCGCGAATCGGCCGCGCACCTGCCAGAACTGACAGTCAGCGCTCAGCCGGCGCGGCGCTGGCGAACCGCTTCGGCCAGTCCTTGCAGCACGGGCTGCGTCTGCTCCCAGCCAATGCAGGCGTCGGTGACACTCACGCCTGGCTTGAGCACCTCACCCGGCACGATGTCCTGTCGACCTTCCTGCAGGTGACTCTCCACCATGACGCCCACGATGCGCGTGTCACCTGCGGCGATTTGCTGCGCCACGGCACCGGCTACCTCGATCTGGCGGCGGTGTTGTTTGCTGCTGTTGGCGTGCGACACATCCACCATCACCTGCTCGCGCAGGCCTGTTGTCCTGAGCAGAGCGCAGGCCTCGTTCACATCAGCCGCGCTGTAGTTGGGTTTTGGCCCACCGCGCAGGATGATGTGGCAGTCGGCATTGCCACGCGTTTCGAAAATGGCGGCCTGGCCCATCTTGGTCATGCCCATGAAGGCGTGTTGTGCGCCTGCGGCCTGGATCGCGTCGCTTGCGACCTTCACGCCGCCGTCGGTTCCGTTCTTGAAACCCACCGGGCACGAAAGGCCGCTGGCGAGCTGTCGGTGGCTCTGGCTCTCCGTGGTGCGAGCGCCGATCGCGCCCCAGCTCACCAGATCGCTGATGAACTGCGGTGAGAGCAGGTCAAGAAACTCAGTGCCCACCGGCAGTCCGATGCTCAGCACATCCAGCAACAGTCGGCGCGCCAGTTCCAGCCCTTCGTTGATCGCGAAGCTGCCATCCAGGTGCGGGTCGTTGATGTAGCCCTTCCA
Organism: Hydrogenophaga sp.; assembly: GCF_030373245.1. Lineage (GTDB taxonomy): Bacteria > Pseudomonadota > Gammaproteobacteria > Burkholderiales > Burkholderiaceae_C > Hydrogenophaga. The sequence goes on along the minus strand of NZ_JAUCZF010000007.1, from coordinate 23,552 downwards.
GCCCACGGTGGTCCTCGGCTTCTCGAAGTACACGCGCATCACCACGATCAAGTCCTCAGCCAGGGTGTCGGCTGTCTGCTTGAGCCGCTTTGCGTAGTCGATCGCCTGGTCGTGGTCGTGGATGGAGCAAGGCCCGACCACCACCACCAGCCGGTCATCGCGCCCGTGCAGCACGGCGGAAATGGCCGAGCGGCTTTGTTCCACCAGCGCCTGCGCGGCGTCGGGTGCTGGCAGCCACTCCTGCAGCAAGGCCGGCGTGATCAGCGGGCGCACTGCGCCGATGCGGGTGTCGTCGATGCGGGTGGTGTCGTGGGTGGACAAAGGCTTGGTGCTGGCAACGTGGGGGCTCATGCAGACATCTCGTGACAAATCCAGGGATTGTCTGACAAATGACCGCTTAGGCGCCCCGCCACTGCCGCCGATCCCCAGACAGGACATTGCAATGTCGGTCGGATCCACCATCGTCATCCGGTGTTTCCAAAGAGGGAGGTGATCATGCAGGCAGGCGTTTTCAAGGCAGCAGCGATGCTGTCCATGCTGCTCACTTGCGCACCGGGTGTGCAGGCGCTGGAGCCGAGCGGGGCCGCTTCCGGTCTGCGCCCTTCCAACACAGATGCGTTGCAGCTCTCGGCCCCGGCCTCGCTGCCGTTTCGCGGCCGCGGTGAATGGGTCTGGACGCGGATCACAGCCTTGCCCGCCACCCCCGTCTGGAGTTGGCGCCTGAGCCCGCCTGACTTTTCGTTGCGGTTTGGGGGCGAGGCGTTCAACCTGTCGCACACCGGTGAACGCCCCAGCCTGAGCTGGCAACCACTCTCGCTGGGCGCCTGGCACCTGGGGGCTTCGCTGGGCTTGATGACGGATCTGCCTGGCTCGCCTGCGGGCACCACCTGGGCCACATTCCCGACCGCGTCCTATGAGGGCGAGCTGGTCCGGGTGAATCTCGGCTTGTTGCCTCCGCGCGGTGCACGCGACTCCATGCTGCTGATGCGCTTCACGGTGCCTCTGCACTGAGCGCATCGGCAACCGCCTGGCGCGCCAGCCAGCGAGGCATCGCTGCCCGGCTGCAGGCTTGTAGCCTCATCAGAAACCGGTGGTCGGGTTCGGCCACCCTATGGCGCACGCGCAGATCGTGTTGTATCTGCGTGAGCAGGGCCGCCGCCATTTCTGCATCAACCATTGCACGGTGCGCCGCCCCGGTCTGCGGCAGCCGCAGCCGCTGCACCAGCGCGCCCAGCTTGTGGCTGGGTGCCTCGGGGTAGAGGCGGCGCGAGAGCATCACGGTGCAGGCAAAAGCCTGAGGCGCGGCCAGCCCGGCCAGCGCCAGCTCGGCTTGCCAGTAGCGGCGGTCGAATGCCGCGTTGTGCGCCACCATCGGCGCGTCGCCCACGAAGCGCGCCGCTTCGCTCATCACGCTCTGCGCGCGAGGCGCCGAAGCCACCATGGCGTTGCTGATGCCGGTGAGCTGGGTGATGAAGGCCGGGATGTGCACGCCCGCGTTCATCAGGCTCTGAAACCGGTCCACCACCTCCCCGCGCTCCAGCAGGACAATGGCGATTTCGGTGGCGCGGTCGCCCAGCGCGGGCGACATGCCAGTGGTTTCAAAGTCGATGACAGCGATGCGGCTCATGCTGGCCGGCATTGTGTCAGACGCGGTGAGGCGCCCTGAGCGACACTGCGCGAATGACACCGCCCTTGCGCGAACTCACCGACAGCCACCCACGGGTGGGTCGTATCGCATCGATCTGGTTGCGCGTTGAGCGCGCTGGCGCCCTGCGCCAGGTGCCGCAGGCCCTGGCCACACCGGGCCAGGGCCTGGCGGGCGACCGCTATGGCCAGCGTGAGCGCAGCCCAGGTGCCAACCACAAACGGGAGATCACGCTGTTTCAGGCCGAGCACCTCGCCACCCTCGCCGCCTGGACGGGCCACGACAAGATCGATCCCGCGCTGCTGCGCCGCAACCTCGTGGTCAGCGGCATCAACCTGCTGGCCCTGCGTTCGCCGTTTGCCGATGCTCGTTGTGTCTGGCACATCGGGGATGAAGTGCTGATCGACGTCACCGACCCTTGCGACCCCTGCTCGCGCATGGAAGCGGCGTTGGGTGCTGGCGGCTACAACGCGATGCGTGGTCTGGGCGGTCTCACTGCGCGCATCCTGCGCGGCGGGCTGATCCGCGTGGGTGACACGCTGCGTCCAGGGCCCCTGCTCAGCGAGGTTCTCAACCCTGCCAGCGCCTCCGACAAGGCAAATGGCTGACACTGTGGGCATGAGCACCGACACGACTGAACTCACCGCCACCGCGGGATTCCGCTTTGACAACAGCTACGCCCGCGCGCTCGACGGTTTCTACGCGCCGTGGCAGGCCGCCCAGGTGCCTGCGCCGGTGTTGCTGAAGTTCAATCGCGCGCTGGCCACCGAGCTTGCCCTCGATGTCGATGCGCTCGAAGGCCCACTGGGAGCGGCGGTGTTCTCGGGCAACCAGTTGCCCCAGGGTGCCACGCCCATCGCCCAGGCTTACGCCGGTCACCAGTTCGGCGGCTTCTCGCCGCAGCTGGGTGACGGCCGCGCGCTGCTGCTCGGTGAAGTCATCGACATCCATGGCCAGCGGCGAGATATCGCGTTCAAAGGCTCGGGCCGCACCCCCTTTTCGCGCGGCGGCGACGGCAAGGCCGTGCTCGGTCCGGTGCTGCGCGAGTACCTGATGGGCGAGGCCATGCACGCCCTGGGCATTCCCACCACCCGCGCACTGGCCGCGGTGGCCACCGGCGAGCACGTGTTGCGCGAAGCCGGCCCGCTTCCGGGCGCCGTGCTCACCCGTGTGGCCGCCAGCCACCTGCGCGTGGGCACGTTCCAGTTTTTCGCCACCCGGGGCACACCCGAACAGCTCAAGACCTTGGCCGATTACGCGATCGCGCGCCACGACCCAGCGCTGGTGGGCAGTGAGCAGCCTTACCTGGCTCTGCTGCGCGCGGTGAGCGAACGGCAGGCCGCGCTGATCGCGCGCTGGATAGGTGTGGGTTTCATCCATGGCGTGATGAACACCGACAACATGACGATCTCGGGCGAGACCATCGACTACGGTCCGTGCGCCTTCATGGACGCCTACGATCCCGCCACTGTCTTCAGCTCCATCGACCGCCAGGGTCGCTACGCTTACGGCAACCAGCCCGGCATTGCGCAGTGGAATCTGGCCCGCCTGGCCGAAACCTTGCTGCCGATGCTGTCCGAAGACGCCGACACCGCCGTCGCCTTGGCCACTGAGGTCGTCAACGCCTTCCCCGAGCGCTACCAGCACCACTGGCAAGCCGAGCTGCGCCGCAAGCTGGGGCTTCAGGGCGAAGAGCCGCAAGACGAAGCGCTGATGAACGGCTGGCTGGACCTGCTGCAGACCCAGCGCGCCGACTTCACGCTCGCGTTTCGCCACCTGTCTGATGCGGCGGTGGGCGGCGATCGCGCGGCGCTGCGCGGCCTGTTCAGCGAACCCGAGCCCTTGGACGCCTGGCTTGCCCGGTGGCAAGCGCGTTGCGCACCGACTGGTGACGCAGCGCCCGAACTGGTCGAGCAAATGCGCCTGGCCAACCCGCTCTACATTCCGCGCAACCACCTGGTGGAAGCTGCGCTCGCCGCTGCCGTGGAGCAGGGCGATCAGGCACCGTTCGAGCGCCTGATCACCGTGCTGCAGCGGCCGTTCGACGCCCGCAGCGGGCTTGACGCTTTCGCGTCGCCCGCACCGGCTGGCGCCATGGCCGGCTACCGCACCTTCTGCGGCACCTGAGCGCCCGCGCTGGTGTCAGCGCCGCGCGCCCAGATCTGGGTACCCGGCTTGAACTGGCTCCAGGCAAACCAGAACGCCTGCTGACTGGTCGCCTCGCGCTGGCCCACGTAGGCGCGAAGCCCGCCGCCTTCGCTGCGTACCGTCACGCCATCCAGCATCACCTGTTCGCCGGCCGCCAGTGCGAGCTGCACCGTCGCGCGCGGAAACGCCAGCGCCTGGCCCCGGGGGCTGGTCACGCCGATCACCACCTCGTGCACCGGCAGCCGCGGATCGACGTCGCCCACCGGAAAGATCGGCCCCTGGTCGTCGCGCCCACCCAGCGGGTTGAGCGGGTAGCTGCGGCCGATGCCGCCGTCTTGTGCGATCAGGGTGGTGCGCGGATGAGCCTCGCGCCAGGCCGCCCAGGTGGTGACGACCACCGTGGTCTGCGGCAGCGTCAGGCCAGCCTGGCGCATCGGCCCGGACAGCGCACGCCCAGTGAAGGTGTCCACCACCGAACCACTCTTCACGTCGTACATCAGTTTGTTGGAGCGAGACAGCAGTCCCGAGGTGCGCAGCAGCGGCGAAAAGCCCGGCACTCGGTCGGTGAAGTACGCCTGGGCTGAAAGGCACAGCGTGCAGTAGGGGATCCCTATCCGCCGCCCACCCAGCGTGTCGTTCACCATTTCATGCACTTCCATGATGTGCTTCGGGTAGGCGCGCGCCTCGCCGTTGATGACGATGCCGAACACGGTGCCGCCGGCGGGATACCAGTCGCCTTCGCTGGCCGGGGTCACCCTCGGCTGGTCCAGCGCCGGGATGCAGCCGCGCGGGCAGCTCTGACCGCGGGTCGCATCGGGCCGGTCGTCGATGTAAACGCCGCCCCAGCCCACCTGGCGCCAGTCGATCAGCGAGTCGGCATCAGCGAAGAAGGGCGCCCAGCGCGGCTCGATCAGCAAAAACAGATCGCGTTTGATGTCGCGGTAGGCGGGCGGAGCGGGAAGGTCCCAGGCCAGCAGGCGGTCGCCCATGGCGGTGTAGGCGTCTGGTGGCAGCGCGGCGCCGGTCAGCGTTTCGAAGGCCGTCACCAGCTCGGGCAGGTGCTGGCGGTTGGCAAAGCGCAGCAGGTCGTGCAGCACCCAGGCCAGGCGGGCGTCGCCCGAGGCGCCCAGTGTCTTGACTGCCGCGGAGGGAAACCGCGTCTGGCGCAGCTCGCTGACGGTCTGGTCCAGCGCTTGCAGCGCTGTGGGCGCCAGCGCACCGTTGCCAACGGTGGGTCTGGCCGGGAAGGTCTGGCCTTTCTTGTCCAGCGGTGCAGAGGCACCGGGTTTTTGCGCTGCCGCATCACAGGGTATCAACCAGCTTGACACCAGCAGTGTCAACCCAATCAGCCAGAACCGCCGGTGGCGTCGAAACGCTGCTCCTGGCGTCGTGAACACCGGTTCGGGAAAAGCAACCATAAGAGTCTCCTGGGGTCAATTCGAAAGTGACCGCTAACGCAGGAGTCGCTTGGGAGGCTCAGGTCTTACGTGTCATTTGGACTTTGTCGCGGCGATTTCGCCTGCTGGACCTGCGTCTGGACCTCAGAAAACCCTGTTTTTAGACTGAACCGTCCATCAGAAAGTCTTGACAGCCGTCCAGGGCTGGAGAGAGACTGTGCTGCACTGCAACATGGAGCCCGCAATGATGAACAGTCAATGGGGTCTGGACGATTTGCTCGCCGACCTGCACCACGCCCGCAAACGCGGCGATCTGGGGCGGCTGGCGTTCGTGGCTTATTGCGATGTGCGCCGCTGGGCGCGCGAAGCTGGCCGACACGTGCTGGCCGAACAGGCGTCGAGGCTGATCACCGAAAGCCCGCACCAAAGCCGCGAGGTCTTTTTGGTGCAGATCGATCTGCTCATCGCCGAACTCGAAGCGCTGCAGCAGCCCGCGCCCGCCAGCAAGCGGCGCAGCGACCCTTCGGGCTGGTCCTCCGCGCCGGCCACCGCCTGACCGAGCGCATCAGCGCCCGCGCCTTCAGCGGTAAAACGCCTCCACCGTTCCACTCAGCTTGATCAGCAGGGGGTTGCCCTTGCGGTCCAGCGTCTTGCCCGCCGGGACCCGCACCCAGCCTTCACTGACGCAGTACTCCACCACGTCCAGTCGGTCTTTTCCGTTGAAGCGAATGCCCACATCGTGCTCAAACACCGCCGCCACATGGTGAGGGCTGCGCTCGTCGATGGACAGGCGATCGGGCAAGGCGGGGCGGTCGGGGATGGTGTCGGTCATGGTCGGACGAGGGGTCGGCGAGCGGATGCTGAAGCTGCGGGTCAGGTCGAGGGTCGGTCAGCGCAGCGGGAAATGCCAACCAGTGTCGCCGAAATGCGGTCTGTGTTTCCAGTCCAGCTGAACGCGATGGGTGTGTCCCGTGTTACGACTACTTACAGACTTGGCCGAGATTTGGGAATATGGTCCCAAAAATGGATTCAACCAATCTGTTGGAACGCGCGATCGACCGGGCCGTGGTCCGTCTTCTGCGCCCGCTGTTTCGGGTGTTGCTGCGCCACGGCAAGTCCTACCGGGCGTTCGAAGACGTGGCCAAACGCACTTATGTGGATGTTGCGTTGCGCGATTTCGGCATTCCGGGGAAGAAGCCTTCGGTCTCGCGCGCCTCCATCCTATCCGGCCTGACGCGCAAGGAAGTCCAGCGTCTGGTGCAGGCCCCGGCGCCTGAGGACGACGGCACCGCCGAGCGCCGCAACCGCGCCGCGCGGGTGCTCACCGGCTGGCTGCGTGATGCCGATTTCCACGACGCTCAAGGCCAACCCCGCCCGCTGGCGGTGGAAGGTGACCAGGGTTTTGCTGCCCTGGTCAAGCGCCACAGCGGCGACATGCCGACCCGCGCAGTGCTGGACGAGCTGGTGCGCGTCGGTGCGGTGCAGCAACAGGCCGACGGCCTGATCGCCTTGCTTGCCCGCGGCTATGTGCCGCGCCAGGGCGCACGCGAAATGGTGGACATGCTGGGTTCTGACGTGGCCGACCTGATTGAGACCATCGACCACAACCTGCACCAGTCCGGTCAGGCTCCGCGTTTCCAGCGCAAGGTCATGTACCGCGGCGTGCCGGCGCATGCCCTGCCCGCCTTTCGTGCGCTGAGCGCCGAGCAGGCGCAGGCGGTGCTGGAAAAACTGGACCAATGGCTCAGCGATGTCGATGGCGCACCCGCACCCGGCGACGCCAGCCCGGCCGGCGCTCGCGTCGGCCTGGGCATCTATTACTTTGAAGAATCCCCGTCAGACCCGATCCGACACACAGGAGAACCGTCATGAAGATCAAGACCATTCACACGGCGCTCGCCGCTACAGCGGCGGCCCTGCTCATCGGGCTGGTGGGTTGTGGCGGTGGCGGCGACGGCGGCATCAGCGGTACCGGCGTGATGCGCCTGTCGCTCACCGACGCGCCAGCCTGCGGTTACGACGAGGTCAACATCACGATCGAGAAAGTGCGGGTGAACCAGTCGTCCGATGCAAACGAAGGGGATGGCGGGTGGTCCGAAGTGGTGCTCAACCCAGCCAAGCGGGTCGATCTGCTCACCTTGACCAACGGCATTCTGGAGGAGCTGGGCGAGACCTCGCTGCCCGCTGGCAAGTACACCCAGATGCGCCTGGTGCTCGCCGCCAACAGCGGCGCAACGCCCTTTGCCAACTCCGTCATCCCTACCGGTGGCGTCGAAACACCGCTCGCCACCCCAAGCGGACAACAAAGCGGCCTCAAGCTGAACGTGAACATGGACGTGGCTGCCGGGGAACTGGCCGACTTCGTCATCGACTTCGACGCCTGCAAATCGGTGGTCAGGCGCGGCAATTCGGGCCAGTACAACCTGAAGCCGGTCATCAGCGTGATTCCGCGGCTTTCAGACGCTGGTCTGCGTGTGGTGGGCTATGTAGACACCGCGATTGCCAATGGGTCCACCACTGTCTCGGTGCAACAGGGCGGCGTGCCGATCAAGGCCACCGTGCCCGATGCCAGTGGCACGTTCGTGTTGTATCCCGTGCCAGTCGGCACCTACGACCTGGTGATCCGCGCAGCCGAACGCGTCACTGCGGTGATGACCGGGGTGCCGGTTGTGGCCACCTCGATCACCACGGTGAACTCCACCAGCTTCGCCTTCCTGCCGCAGCCGTCCACCTCGACCACGGTCACAGGTACCGTCACCCCCACCACCGCAACCGTCCGCGCGCTGCAGAGCCTGACCGGTGGCCCCACCGTCGAAGTGGCCTGGGCCTCGGTGGATGCCGACACGGGCCTGTTCGAGACAGTGCTGCCCGACGCGGCGCCGGCGAGCACGGCGTATGTCGCCAACGCCACCACGGCCTACGCCTTTACCCCGGATGCGGCCATCGCCGGCCTGTACACACTGCAGGCGTCGCTGGACGGCTCACCACCCCAGTCGCAGTCCATCGATACAGGCGCCCTGCCGCCCAGCATCCTGTTCAGCTTTCCCTGAGCGAGAAGCGCCATGACCATCGCCACACCGATCGAAGCGGCCACCCTGACCTGCCATCTGCAGATCACCGGTGATCTGCAGGGCGTGGGCTACCGCTGGAGCATGGCCCAGCTCGCTCGCTCGCTGGGTCTGAGCGGCTGGGTGCGAAAGCAGATTGGCGGAAACGTGCAGGCCGTCGTCAGCGGCCCCACCGACTCGGTGCAAGCGCTGATCGAATGGGCGCACAGGGGACCCTCCGGTGCCAAGGTGCAGTCGGTGTCGGTCACACCGGCTGAAGGCAGCTTCCGAGGCTTTGAGCAGCGCGAAACCGGCTGGAACCTTCCGTTCTGAGCGAGCCCCACCCGCCCGCGCCGTGGCAATGGCCGTGCGAGCACGCCGGGTCCCTGCCCCCGGCCAAAGCCCAGATCGGCCATCGGTCTGCCCACACGGCCCGCCGCGAAGCCTGCGCTGCAAGCCGCACCAACCGTTTCGCCCTGCTCCGGGTGCGGGACAATGGTGCGCTGGCGACCCGCCAGCCCATCGTCATTCCCCAAAGAGCCCCTTCCATGAACACCCTGCATCGCAGCGCCACCCTGGTGGCCTCTCTGGTCGCCGCCATCTCCGTCCACGCCCAGACAACCCCCCTGCCAACGCCTAAAACACTGCCTTCCGGCGTTGCCCTCACCTGGACCGCCGCCGGCGCTGGCGCCAAGCCGCTGGCGACCGACACGGTGCAGGTGCACTACCGCGGTACCTTGCCCGACGGCAAAGAGTTCGACAGCTCCTACAAGCGCGGCGAGCCCACCAGCTTTCCGCTCAACCGCGTCGTGCCCTGCTGGACGCAGGCCTTGCAGGAAATGAAGGTGGGCGACACGGCCGACATCACCTGTCCACCCGCCACCGCCTACGGCGAGCGCGGCATTCCCAACGTGATTCCGGGCAACACCGTGTTGAAGTTCCAGGTGCAGCTGCTCGCCGTTAAGGGCAAGTGAGCCGCTGAACCCAAAGAGTGGTACCAACATGATCGAAACCCGCCTGCGCATCCCCGCTTTGCAAACGGAGGAAGACGCCAGCGCCGTCATGTTCGAGTTGCAAGACCTGCCCTGCGTGCATCAGGCCGGTGTGGACCTGCCCGCTCACACCGCCTGGGTAGAACACACCGCCATGATCGCGCCGGAGGACATCGCGGCCAAGCTGCTGGAAGCTGGTTTCGAGGCCGAGGTGTTGTGAGCGACCAGCCTTCTGCCGGCGCCATCACCCGCTGCCTGCGCATCACCGGCCGCGTGCAAGGCGTGGGCTACCGCTGGAGCATGGCGCAGGTCGCGCAAAGCCTGGGCGTGCAAGGGTGGGTACGCAACCGGCCAGACGGCTCGGTGCAAGCGCTGGTGCACGGCCTCGATGCCCCGGTGCAAGCGCTCATCGCCTGGACGCAGCATGGGCCCGCTCTGGCGAAGGTGGATGGCGTGGCTGTCACGGAGCTGGTTGGCGAGGCCGTGCCCGACGGGTTCGAGCAGCGCGACACCTGAGGCGGCGTTCGAGCGGCCCGGGCAGCCCCGACCATTTCCAGCTTGCCGCCAGCCCCACGCCGCAGCCCGGCGTTGGCGGAGAGCCAGTTAGACCCAAGACTCTAGGGAAAACCCTCAAATTGAGGTGTCGCCCCTAGCGCTTTTCGACACACTGCGCCCATGCCTGTCTGAACGTGGTGAGCCAAAAGCCCGCCCGCCAGCCGAGTTCATCAGATCAACCTTCTGGAGTTCACCATGTCGAACAAAAACCTGTCCACCGTCGCCACCCAAGTCATCGAAGCATCTGGCATGGCTGCCACCAACGTCATCAACACCACCCGCTTCGGTGGTGAGCGCGTCATCGGCTACTTCGACGAGCGCTTTGCGTCTGCCGTGACCCGCGGCGCATCGTCGCTGGGCAAGAGCACCCGCTCCACCCTGATCGACAACCAGCAGCGCGTGAGCGGCTTGTATGTCAAAGGCCTGCGCCTGAGCACCGACCGCGCACAGAGCGCCGTGGGCGTGGCTGTGGACCTCGCCACCAAAGGCGTGAGCCTCGTGGCCACCAACGCCAAGCGCCTCGACAGCCGCGTCAACCTGAACGCACTGGACAAGCTGACCCGCGTCGCCATGCCCGCCGCCACCTTGCTGAGCAGCGTGGCTGAGCGCCTTGAAGAAGGCACCACCGAGCTCGTCAAGCGCGTGGCTGGCAAGTCCATGCCTGCCAAGGCGGTGGCCACCCGCAAGCTCAACGCAGCCAAGCGCAAGGCCGCGGCTACCCGCCGCCAGGTCACCAAGGCCGCCAGCCAGCAAGTGGACCAGGCCGTGGCCGCTCGCAAGAAGATCACCAGGACCGCTACCCAGCAGGTGAACAAGGCCGTGGCCACACGCAAGCAGATCACCAAGCGAGTGAGCAAGGCAGTGGCCAACACCGCCACCCAGACCTCCAATGCCGCGCGCCGCGTGGCACGCAAGGCCGAGAGCGCCGCCAGCGCCGCCTGATTCGCGCCCAGGGCGGCGGCTTCTCGCCGTCGCTGAACCCTGAAACGCCCCGGTGCTCATGAGCCCGGGGCGTTTCACATTCCGCGGTCGGCATCGGGGGAAAGAGCGGGCACGGGCGAGTGACACGAGCGCTGACCTATGCGCTTGCGCACCCCCGTCTTGTTGTGATGGGCACCCCGTTGAAGACAACGTGGCGCGCGGCGTGCGATGGGGACTCGGATCTTCCTCAATCCTGGCCGGCACTAAGTTCACGCGGCGGGCTCGCTTCGACCCCGAGTGGGGACCAAAATCAAAACTTCAAACCAGACATGTTGGCACCGATGCCGATTTGAGCCACTTGCCGACCATGAACTGGGCCAGCGCAAGCGTGCCCGATTCGGCTTCGGCCCCGACTTTCAAAGCGAACAAGCCGGCTCACTTCCAGCCTGGCGCATGGCTCAAATCGGCGTCGGCGGCAACATAGGCAGTCTTGTAGCTATTTCAGGCAGCACTTCTTGTGCTTGAGCCCACTTCCGCAGGGGCATGGGTCATTGCGGCCGACCTTGATGCGGCGAGCCTCTTTGAGGTATTGAGGAAGGACATCGCGCACCTGGGAGGCCGGCTTCATGTCGGCCGTCAATTGGTCTAGCTCCTTTGATGGTTCCCACGGGAAGTCGAGCGTGACGCCAAACTGAACCTGGCCATCTGCGCCCACGGACACTCCGAACCATTGCGCCGCGTGTCCCAGATACTTGCGCTTGGCGCAGTGAGTCTCCAGAACATCCACCGCCTCGGGAGAGGGAGCCGGGTTGCAATGAAAACAGACCCCTACGGGCAGCTTGCTCGACGCGAGAGTCACATCGTGTCTCTTGCCATCCAGCTGCGCCTTGCGCGTGATTGCCTCCAGCAAACGATGAACGTTCTTGCAGGAGTCTTCGTCCATGGAGAGCAAGTGGAACCCAAGTTCGAGAGTTGCGGGGTCCGCCCGATTCTCAATCTCCGTGATGACGCTCTCATAGCGAGTTCCACGCATTTTGGTAAGGATTCCCACGGGAGTGTCGTCGCCAGGCTGGTTATCCCTCCGAACCATCATCGCTGTGTCCAGGTCCTGCGCGATTGAGTCGTCAAGCATCACCAGCTGATGCTTTTCGTCGAGCCAGAGGTTCTGTTTCAAATGATATGCAAGCACCGTTAGCTCGTGACCAGTCATCAGTTTGTCTGTGACAGTCACGCGCAACTTTACGTAGCTGAGAAGTCGCAGGGGCGTCGCCAGCATCTCGGTCAACGTGTCAAGAAGGAACACGTCCATGACGAACGGAGCCTGGATGACGTCTGTTGTTTGGAACTTCAACGACTGGCTCGCTTGAAATGCCAAGGCCGGATAGTGCTCCGACACCAGGCTGACCAAGAAAATCTCCTTGATGTGAGCTGGAAGCTTGAGCTCTTTCTCGTCGTCGTCCACCAGGCGGCACCCCCCGGCAAGCATCTCATTCGCGCACGCCCAGGGGCTTCAACGAACTGGGCGAAGCGCTCGGTGCGTTGGTAGCAAATTTGGTCAAATGCGGCTTTCCTTCGAGCTGCCATCCCCTGAGGAAAGAGCGGATTGGTGCCCACGGCGGTGAAGCTGGTGAGCTGGCCCAGGCTGTTGTAGAGGTCGTTGAAGGGCACGTCTTCGCTGAGCCAGCCGCCCGTGCCGTTGGCGCGCACAAGCTTTTGCATCACCGAGCCGATGCGGCCGAAGTATTCTGGAGTGCGGGTTGTTTCAGCTGTGAGTGGATCAACGGTCTCGATTCAATGCTTCGATCATCATTTGTTTCGTCACCCGATCAAACCCCTTTAGCCAGAGGATTTCCGTGTCGTCCTCAACTGGTTGGAGGTAAGCCCGGCACCGTTCGTCTTCGTGCAACTGGTAGCTCGCTAGAGCTGCAAGCAACCTGCTTGAACCAAGGTAGTAGGGGTCTCCACCAGAAGCCCGTTCGATCACCTGATCGAAATATCGACGAGCAGCAACGAAGTCACCGGCCTGCAGCGCGTATTCACCCGAGAAGTAGAGGTCGCCAATTGTCTGCTGGCCGCAGTCGATGATGGCCTGTCTATCTTGTACGGCCTCATCAAAGAGTTCCAATTCCGCAAAGACCAAGGACCGCTTTCTATACAAGTGATCCCGTTGATCGGGGTAGGTGGCGAGCAGCGAGGAGAAAAGTTGCTCGCTCTCTTCTTTGCCGTCCTGGCGCAAACGCTTGAGCGCAACGTCGAGTTCGTCCTTCATTTGCGACCTTTCTTGTTGCCGCCGCATATCTCCGGGAGACAGCCACGGATGCATCTTTCGATACTACCTCCCCAGATGTTCCGAAAGTCTGTATAAGTAAACCACGAAACCCGGCATCCACATCCACCCAGTGACCGCTTCACTTTGGGTCCTTGTATTACCGCAAAGGGTCGCGAAGAGCCAGTCGCCTTGGCGGGAAGCAGTTGCTTGGCACCTTCGCAGCGCACATCACAGGGAGACACCCACTGGCCCAACCTGTCTCCCAATGTTCAGGTCGATATGCGCGACCCACGTTTTGGGAAAGTGATCTCTGATCAGTCAGCCCGAATGGGTGGCATCTTGTCGGCCACTTCCCGAACCTTGGTGGCTTCCACGTGATGCGCCCAATCACCCAGCTCCCGCCCACCGCGTCCGCTGCGCACCGCGCCCATTCGCGACTCGTTGCGTAGACGGCCGCTCCTGCCTTGGAGTCTTGCTCGGCAAACGACTGGTTGCATCGCTCGAGAAAATTCAGTCGTCAAGTTCGATAGTCCAGGCCCAGCCTGGAACCGACTTTGCACAACAGGAGGGCGGCAGTGCAGCGATAGGAGCCGGTGGGTGCTGCCAGGCAGGTTCACGTTGATTGCCACGAAGCACCTGTTCAGTTCGGCGATCAATATTGGCCCGAGTGGCGGTTGTGTAAGGTACTGCGGTCATGGGGCTTCTGCGACCTGGCAGGCGCCGTACCAATGACCGCTTCCCCGTCACTCGGACTGGCGGTTTCGACCCAAAGCTGACATCAAGCACCGCATCGCAAAGCTGCCATTTCGCGGGAGGTGTGAGGTCACCATCGAAGCGTCCAAGGCGATCTCAGCCTCCTTCTGAAAGTGACTGAGCAAACATCATTGCATTGCCATCGGGATCGTAGAAGGTGATCAGCTTCACCATATCTGGAACGATCTGAATATCGCCGTCCTGCTTGACGCGATGGGCGTCGAGTTGAGCCTTGGCCTCCACAATATCTTTGACACCCCAGACGTTGGTGGCACCTCCGCCCTGTGTCACGTTCTCGCTCTGAGCAAGTCCCACGGTTACGCCGGGGACGCCCGTCGACAGCTCGCACCAGCCGAGGTCATCGTCGCGGAACAGCAAGTCGAACCCAAGCACCTTCTGGTACCAATCGATCGACGCATCCATGTCGGAAACACTCATCGATGCGCTCAACTCAGGCACGTAGGTGATCCCCATTTGCTTCTTCTCCATTTGCTTCTCCCACAGGTTGGTTGTTGATGTGAGTCTGGAATGTATACTAGGTTGAATATGCAGTCAACACTGTCTCTTGCTGACCTCATTGCCCTCGGCCGCAGCCGGTGGGCAGTGCCTTTGCTCGCCGATCTGGCGGCGAATCGAGGAGCCCGCTTCGTCGAGTTGCTGCACCGATTGGCGCTGCCGCGCGACAGCCTCGTGCGGACGCTGCATGCCCTTGTTGAGCTCGGCTGGGTTATGCGCAACCCCGGGCATGGCCATCCATTGCGGCCGGAATATTTGCTCACGCCGGAGGGCGCTCGGATCGCAGCCGGTGCGACGGCGATTTCAGCAACACAAACGCAACTGGGGCTTGCGCCGGGCTCGCTCACCCGCTGGGGCATGCCGCTGGTTCGCACGATCGGTTCGAGTCAGGCGCGATTCAACGAACTCGCCAGAGCGCTGGCGGCGGCAACGCCGCGTGCGATCTCTCAAGGTCTACAGACGCTCGCTGTGAACGACTTGGTTGCCCGTGAAGTCTTAGATGGCTACCCCCCCGCGACCCAATATCGCCTCACACCAGGCGGATTTCTACTGGCGAACGCGGGCGGCCTGACGAGCACGGCCTAGTAATGATTTGATGCACCCCAAACAGCGTTTGTCCGCGCCTGAACGGACGAACGTCTGCCCTCTCGACCGATCGACGACCGCAAATGGCCGACATCGGTCTTCGCGGTCGAAGCCCAGGCCATCGGGCCAGATCCGCGCTGGCACCAAATGGCAAGCTCGCTCGATTGACACTAGACCGACCGGTCTATAGAGTTACGTCATGCGAACCGATGCGACACCACCAGCCACCCGCGATCGCCTGATCCATGCGATGACCGAAGCATTGCAGCGGCGGGGGCTGCACGGCATTGGTTTGTCAGAGTTGCTGCAGGCAGCGCAAGCACCGAAGGGAGTCCTGTACCACCACTTCCCGGGCGGCAAGACCGAACTGGCAGTTGCGGCCATCGACGCCGCTGTCGTCGCGCTGGAGGCGCGCATGGACGCGCTGCTGCGGCGCGAAGCTAACCCCGTGGCTGCGCTGCGCGCTTGGTTGACTGGTGCGCAACGCCAACTCGAGCGCACCGAGTTTGCGGCCGGCTGTCCGCTTGCCACTGTCGCACTGGAGTCGACGCCCGACGACACGGCGCTGCGCGGCGCGCTGGCACGGGGATTCGCCGCACTCCGCGAGCGCTTGGCCGGAGAGCTATTGCGAGCCGGCATGCCTGCGGCGCGCGCCCCGGCGCTGGCCACGCTGCTCTTTGCAGCCTACGAAGGGGCGCTAATGCAGGCCCGTGTAGCAGGCAATGCACGAGCCCTCAGCGAAACCACCGACATCCTGCTTGACATCGTGGCGCGCGAACTTCGCGAAGCCCCGGCCAACCCCTGACGCCATGAACCTGAGAATGCACGAACCGGAGCCTCTGATCCTGACCGCCGCCGATGGCTATCGCCTGTCGGCCACGTACTACCCGGCATCCGGCCCACTGCGGGGCCGCATTGTCGTCGCCGGTGCGACCGGTGTGCCCCAGCGCTTTTACCGCCGCTTCGCACTATATGCCGCGTCGCGTGGCCACGCGACATGGACGTTGGACTACCGTGGGATAGGCCAGTCGGGCCCGCCCAGCCTGAAGGGCTTTCGCATGGACTACCGTGACTGGGCTCGGCTCGACTTGGCGGCCGCGGTCGATCGCGCTGCGCAGCAGCCCGGGACGCCGGGTTCGGTCTTCATCGTCGGCCACTCGTACGGTGGACACGCCTATGGTCTGTTGCCCCAACCCGATCGGGTGGCGGGCTTGTACACCTTCGCCACCGGCGCCGGGTGGCACGGCTGGATGCCACCGCTGGAACGCCTGCGGGTGCTGGCAATGTGGCGGCTGCTTGGCCCGCTGCTCACACGGTGGAAGGGCTACCTGCCGTGGAGCTTGCTGGGCATGGGCGAGGACCTGCCACTGGACGTCTACCGCCAATGGCGCGAATGGTGCAGCCGCCCTCGCTACTTCTTCGACGATCCCGCAGTTGCTGACGAGGTCGCGGCGAGTTTCGATCGCGTGCGCACACCCATCGTTGCGGCTAACGCGCTGGACGATCACTGGGCCCCGCCCGCCTCGCGCGACGCCTTCATGGCAGGGTACCGGCATGCTGAATGGCGCGGATTGGACATCGACCCGGCAAGCATGGGCCTGGGTCCGATCGGCCACATGGGCTATTTCCGCTCTCAAGCCGAACCCTTGTGGCGCAACGCGCTGGACTGGTTCGAATCCCTCCCGCATACAGGAGTTCACTGTGCGCACGCCTGAAGAATTCAATCGTCTCGGGCAGCAGCACTTGCCAGCCCACCTGGGCATCGTGATCACCCGCAGCGATCCCGACCTTTTGCAGGCCGAGTTGCAGGTGCGTGCGGAGCTCATGGCCCCCAATGGGTTCCTACACGCCGGCAGCGTGGTGACTCTGGCGGACACGCTGGCCGGCTATGGCTGCGTGCGCAACCTGCCCGACGGCGCCAGCGGCTTCACCACCGTCGAGCTGAAGTCCAACCATCTCGGTACGGTGCGCGAAGGCACCGTGGTCTGCGAAGCGCGGCCGGCGCATCTGGGGCGGACCACGCAGGTATGGGATGCAACCGTCAGCTCGCGCGAAACGGGCCGCACACTGGCACTCTTCCGTTGCACGCAGCTGCTGCTGTACCCGAAGTAAGTCCAACCCGGTCAGCAGCCGCGAAGCTGCCGTTCGCCTATCACCGGAAGTGGCCGACAGCGCCAGTTCGAGGACCTTGTCTATGACTGTCCTTGGACGACACTGGCTAGTGAATCGAAAGTCAGCTTCCTGACAAGCCCTTGCACTCACACTGTCGGCCAGGAGCGGTCTTCGATCAATCGTGGAAGCGGTCACTCAAGGTTGGCGCTGAGGCAACTGCCAGGGCTGCTGCGGGCTGGCGCAGGATGGCGATGATGTGTTCCAGCGTGGCTTCGTTTCCTACTGAAGTCGTTCAACATCGATCAGTTGGCCCCAAAGTGCATTTTTTGATCGAGCACATGGCCTTCATTCTGAAATCAACATAGCCCTGTGTTGGATTCCGATCGCTTCAAATCGCACCTGGCCAATGCCTGGATTTTGTTGCCCAAGCGATACGACCGCCACTGCATGCCCACCTTGTGGTAACCGCGCAGCGTGAAGCAGCTCAGCTTCGCTGCAAGGCCCTGTGGCCTGCATGAACACCTGCGTCAATGATGCAAGGCCGCAGCCTCGATGGTTGGGCCAAACAATCGGCGCCCCTATGGAAAAACGGGTGGGTGGTTCACAGACCAATGCAGTGGCCATTGAACCCATTCGTTGCGAAGGAGAGCGAGCACGCATTGGTATGGAAGTGCTCCTTGGGAGCCAGTAACTCTCGCACTGCATCGCAAAACTGCAACAAAGGAGACCACTCATGGCGTCATAAAAGGACCTTATGATCGATCGAAAAATCAGTTCGAAAAGGGAGGAATATGAAGTCCGAAATCACCAAGCGCAGGGTGTTAATGGCGCTTGGCGTCGTCTCATGCGGTCTGGCGACAGGAGCGCTTCAGGCGCAGACCGCCAGCCAGCACAGCGGCATAACGCCCAATTGGATCGCGACACCCGCGTCGGCGCCGAAGTCTGCAAACCCAACGACGTCATTGGCGAGATCAACTTCGGCGTTGGCTTCCGCCGCGCCCGCTGAGTCGGTGTACTACGACACAAGCCTCACCGCGTGCCCGACAGGTTCGACATTGAACTATTTTTGGTACTACCAGGACACGCCCGATTTTCGGGGAAGCAGCTGGTGTGGGGCAGCTCAAGCCAACATCGCCTGGTCAAACGCAAACGATCCCAGCCGGGCTCCATACGCCCTTGAGCAATGTGTGGCAGGTAGTTACTGGAACTACTCCCACGCGTACCCGGACGGCTCGCGCTGGTACAGCGGCCTTTACCGCGGTATCAACATGGTCTGCACCACCCAGCCGGCGGATCCCCTGCCGCCACCAGAACCGCCGGAGCCACCAGAACCGCCACAGCCGGAGCCACTGGGGGGACCGCCACAGCCGCCAGGACCGACGCCACCAGGGCCGGTGTGTGAACGCCAAGACGGCGTGAGCGCCGGGAATCCCATCATCCCGGCCACAGGCGACAAGGTGCAGATGGAGCTAGACCACAAGGACGACAGTGTCCACGGAACCCACTGGCTGCGCACCTACCGCAGCAGCTGGGTCACTGGCTCTGCCTCGCCATCCAACACCCTTGGGGCAGGTTGGCGACACAGCCACGAGGTCAATTTGACGCTGCGCACTGCAGGCAATGGGGCCACCACTGCCCGCATCACCTTTGGCGACGGGCGCGTGCGCCTGTTCACACAGGCGCAAGGTGCCACCACATGGACACCCGACAACAGCATCGACAGACTCAGCCAGGCCGGAAGCGGTCACACCTATCGGCGCGCCGACGATGACAGTCTGTGGACATTCGATGCATCGGGGCGCCTGCAAACACATGCGCAACGCAATGGCTGGTCCATGGTGTACGGCTACGACACCTCGGGTCGATTGACACAAGTCACCAACCACTTCGGGCGAAGCCTGACGTTGGCTTACAACGCCGCTGGTTTGCTTCAGACGGTGACCTTGCCCGATGGACAAGCCATTGTCTACAGCTTTGACGATGTGTCCCGGCTGACGGGCGTGCTTTACGCGGACAGTTCCACCAGAACATACCTCTATGAAAATCCTGGCTTCCCTGCCGCCTTGACTGGCATCCAGCAAGGCACCCAGCGCTTTGCCAGCTTCGCCTACGACAGCCAGGGCCGCGCCACCAGCACAGAGCACGCTGGCGCGGTGCAGCGGCATGTCGTTGCATATGGCACCAACGGAGCAGCCACGGTGACCGATCCGCTGGGTACAGCACGGACCTATAACTACAGCACTCAAGTGGGCAAACTGGCCGTCACCAGTGCCAATCTGCCGTCGGCAACAGGGGCGCCCTCTGTCGCCAACCGAGTGCAAAACCCATTGGGCCTGATCGACAGGGAGACCGACTTCCTGGGTATCAATACCTTGTACAGCTGGGATACAGCGCGCCGTGTGGCCACAGGAGTGACCAGGGCAAACGGCCTTCCTGAGGCGCAGACCACACAGACCCAATGGCATCCCACCTTGCGCCTGCCCACCCAGATCGACGAGACCGGGGGCAAGCGCACGACCTTTGCCTACGATACCAACGGCAACCTGCTGCGCAAGAACATCACCGCGACCACGGGCACGGCCGTCAACGAAGTCTGGGCCTGGACCTACAACGCACAGGGGCTGATGGCCACGGAGACCGACCCGCGTGGCGCCACCACGACCTATGCGTACAACACCTTCGGTCAGCTCACCCGCAAGACCAATCCGCTGGGGCACGTCACCACCTATGCCTACAGTCCTGCTGGTCTGGTGTCGCAGATCAATGAACCCACAGGGTTGATCCGGCGCATGTCTTACACGCCGCGCGGCTGGTTGGCCACCTCGACCCTGTCCGTGGGCAATGTCCATCTCGCCACCGCCTACACCTACACCGCCGACGGCCAGATCCTGAGCGCAGCCCTGCCCAACGGCCACACCATCGCCTACCAGTACGACGCCGCGCTGCGCAACACCGGCTGGACCGACAACCGCGGCCAGAGCGCGGTCTTCACCCTCGACCCCGCCGGCAACGCCACCGACGAACAGGTGCGCAACAACGGTGGCGCCCTGGCGCTGCAAATCCGGCGCACCATCAGCGCGCTCAACCGCGTGCAGAGCGAAACCGTGGGCGCGGGCATCAGTGAGACCTACACGCAGGATGCCAACGGTCGCCTGGCCTCGGCAACCGATGCCCTGGGCCGAACCACCAACTATGGCCGTGACGGACTGGACCGCATCAACCGCATCACCGACGCCACCAGCCGCGTCGCCACCATCGCCTACAACGCACAGGACGCGGTCACGCAGGTGGTCGACTTCAACTACGTCACCACCGCCTACACACGCGATGTGCAAGGCAACGCCCGCAGCGAGGCCACGCCCGACGCGGGCACCACCGCCTCGACCTACGACGCCCTGGGCCTGCCCAGCCGCATCGTCGACGCCATCGCCCGCGCCACCGACATCACGCGCGACGCCATGGGCCGCCCGACGCTGATCACCCACAGCCCAGCCGCTGGCACACCTGCCACGACCCCTGCCGGCAAGATCCACACCACCGAACTTCGCTACGACCTGACGGGCACCACCTGCAACGCCGCCAATCAGCCCAACGCGAGCAAAGGGCGCCTGTGCGAGATCGTGGACCAAGGTGAAGGCACCAACGGTCTGTTCACCCACGCCACCACCCAGTTCCAGTGGGACGCCTTCGGCCGCCTGACCCGCCAGACGCAGATCATCTCCAGCGCCATCGCCAGCCACAGCATCGTGCAGACCACCGCCTACACCTACCGCACCAGCGGCGGCGGCAAAGGCGATCTGGCCACGCTCACCTACCCCAGCGGGTCCGTGCTCACCCACCAGTACAACGCCGCCGGGCGCCTCTCGGGCATGCGCTGGAACGGCCAGCCCCTGCTGCAGGCCATCACCTGGAACGCACTGGACCAGCCCCTGTCCTGGCGCTGGGAGTTCGCCGATGCCAGCACCACCACGCGCATCTCCGCCACGCGCCAGTACAACACCGCCGGCCAGTTGACCTCCAGCGAGTTCGCCACCTTCGCCCCAGATTCCACCGGGCGCATTGGCTCGGTGTCCCAGAAACTCGTGCGCGCCAACGGCGCAGGCGGCTGGGTCAGCGAAGACGTGCCCTTCAACGCCCTCTACAACAGCCTGGGCCAGCTCACCAGCTTCACCGCCGTGGGCGCCTCGCCGGTGTTCCAGTGGGGCCACACCTACAGCTACGGCCCCAACGGCAACCGCACCAGCGGCACCATCACCGCCAACGGCGCTTCGATGAGCTTCACCAACGGCATGCAACCCGGCACCAACCGCCAGAGCACCGCCGCTGGCGTGACCGTCACCACCAACGCCGCTGGCGACATCACCAGCCTGCTGGGCAAGACGCTGGCCTATGACGCGGCCGGGCGCCTCTCGGAAGCGACCGCTGTGCCGCCGTGCCCGTCGGGCAGCAACTGCGCCGGACAGCAGACCACGCTCAGCCGCTTCAACGGCTGGGGTCAGCGGTACCTGCGGGAAACCCCGACTGCGCAAACCGTTTTCAGCTACGGCACCGATGGCCACAACCTGCTCTCGGAGACCACGCGCAACGCAGGAGCCTCGGCGCCCTCGACCACCGAACACATCTGGCTGCCCACCGCCTCGGGGCCGATGCCGGTGGCGGCGGTGATCGACGGTGTGCATTACGCGGTGCATGCGGATCACCTGAACACGCCAAGGCGCCTGACCGACGCCAGCAAGGCGGCGAAGTGGCAGTGGCCCTACAGCGGGTTCGGGGAGATCAACCCACAGAGCACGCCTGCGGCCGGGCAGGCCCCGCTGAACTACAGCCTGCGCTACCCTGGGCAGATTGACGACGGCAACGGGCTGTTCTACAACTGGCACCGGTTCTACGATCCGAGGGTGGGGCGGTATACGAAGGCCGATCCGATTGGGCTGGAGGGCGGGTGGAACCGGTTTGGGTATGTGGGGGGGAATGCGTTGTCGGATACGGATCCAGAGGGCCTACGCGGTTTAAGGGATACCCTTCGGGGCCCTGCGTCGTTTGTCATGCCGGGCTCTGGCCGCCCCGATAGCGTTGGACGAATGGCTCGTCGATTTGAAAAGGACGAGCAAAAGAAGGATGGCTACGATATGTTCAATGGTCCTGAGCTTCCGTTAATTCCTCAGCCCGGTAAGCCAGACTGCAGGTTGGTTTGCCCGAATGAAGGGAATCAATGCAAGCCTGTACCGGAGGGCGCATTACCGAGCTTCCCTATGGCGGGGTGTTATCAGGTGTGCTCCCCAATTGTTATGAAACCTTGGGAGTAATCAATGAAGATCTTCTTCCCAATTTCTTTATTAATCGGAATGCTATTTTTACAATCTAGCATTTCTTCTGGTATTCCATGGATCATCAGGTCATTCTTGGGCGTAGTTTGTTTTTTCGCTTTAATAGTTTGGTTTTTTTATTCAAAGAAAAAGAAGGGTTCAGACCCAGCCCTGATGCTGAATGACATGGATGATGAATGATCGATATTGAGTCATCTTCGAACAGTGTTGGGTCAAGTCTTGTCTCTTGCCAAAAATGCGTAATCGATAAGCCAATCCGTCTCTAATCGAGCATGCAAATAAGGCGAAAACCCCGCTGCAAAAACATGGAGAGAACGGGTCATTCCCATTCCAACAACCGTTGAATGGGGAAATGGGGTCAGATTCCAATTAAAGTACAACGCCGCCGGGCGCCTCTCGGGCATGCGCTGGAACGGCCAGCCGCTGCTGCAGGCCATCACCTGGAACGCGCTGGACCAGCCCCTGTCCTGGCGCTGGGAGTTTGCCGACGCCAGCACCACCACGCGCATCTCCGCCACGCGCCGGTACAACACCGCCGGGCAGCTGACCTCCAGCGAGTTTGGCACCTTCGCGCCTGACGCCACCGGTCGCATCGGCTCGGTGATGCAAAAGCTCCTGCGCGCCAACGGCGCAGGCGGCTGGGTCAGCGAAGACGTGCCCTTCAACGCCCTCTACAACAGCCTGGGCCAGCTCACCAGCTTCACCGCCGTGGGCGCCTCGCCGGTGTTCCAGTGGGGCCACACCTACAGCTACGGCCCCAACGGCAACCGCACCAGCGGCACCATCACCGCCAACGGCGCTTCGATGAGCTTCACCAACGGCATGCAACCCGGCACCAACCGCCAGAGCACCGCCGCTGGCGTGACCGTCACCACCAACGCCGCTGGCGACATCACCAGCCTGCTGGGCAAGACGCTGACCTAGCGTCTCGGAAGCAACCTCCGTGCCGCCCTGTCCCACGGGCAGCAAAAGCTTGAACACTGCAACCCGAATGACGGCTTTGCTACAAACACTCCAAAGACCGCATCGGGTCGAGAGCGTGAGTTCGACCCTTCGTGCAGCGGACATTCGACCGCGAGTTGGCACTGCAACCGGTGGCCGATCAAGCTGGATGACTGCAGCCCTCTCGATACCTGTCATAGATTCCGCCGCGCTGCCGGGTGAGCCGATGACCGCTTCGTGCTAGGCACCGTGAACCCAGCTCCCGGGCGCGACTGACTGCTATCGCTGTATTCCGTTGAAAAACTCGGTTTTGGCCGTGATCCAGATACCGCGCTGAACTTGT
>NZ_JAUCZF010000006.1 GCF_030373245.1 Hydrogenophaga sp. | reverse complement strand
TCAGCTCGTGTCGTGAGATGTTGGGTTAAGTCCCGCAACGAGCGCAACCCTTGTCATTAGTTGCTACATTCAGTTGGGCACTCTAATGAGACTGCCGGTGACAAACCGGAGGAAGGTGGGGATGACGTCAAGTCCTCATGGCCCTTATAGGTGGGGCTACACACGTCATACAATGGCCGGTACAAAGGGTAGCCAACCCGCGAGGGGGAGCCAATCCCATAAAGCCGGTCGTAGTCCGGATCGCAGTCTGCAACTCGACTGCGTGAAGTCGGAATCGCTAGTAATCGTGGATCAGCATGTCACGGTGAATACGTTCCCGGGTCTTGTACACACCGCCCGTCACACCATGGGAGCGGGTCTCGCCAGAAGTAGGTAGCCTAACCGCAAGGAGGGCGCTTACCACGGCGGGGTTCGTGACTGGGGTGAAGTCGTAACAAGGTAGCCGTATCGGAAGGTGCGGCTGGATCACCTCCTTTCTGGAAAAGAGCAATCAAGCTCAAACGCTCACACTTATCGGTTGTTGGAAGGAAGTCGCCGAAGATCTGGTTAGCCAGGGCTTCAGTGACCGGCTTGGGTCTGTAGCTCAGTTGGTTAGAGCACCGTCTTGATAAGGCGGGGGTCGTTGGTTCGAGACCAACCAGACCCACCAAGTGCTCGTCGTTCCGCAGCGAAACCCGGGGGATTAGCTCAGCTGGGAGAGCACCTGCTTTGCAAGCAGGGGGTCGTCGGTTCGATCCCGTCATCCTCCACCATCCAAAACTTGAGGTCATACTCAACTTCAAAATACTTTGTGCATTCAGAGTGTTTTGAAGTTGTTCGGTATCTATCGTTCAATAGATTGCTGCAAGGCAATCACGGCTGTTCTTTAAAAATTCATAGAGTCGAATCAGCGTTGCTGATGGAAAGCGTACATTCGTAAAGGTTTCGTGCGCACCGTGCCATCAGCAACATTTTTTGATTGCGTCAACGAATATTCAATTTAGTCGAAAGATATGAATTGAAACGGCATAACGCGTCAGGTGAAAGACCTGACAGACATTTGCTTGAGATGTGATGATGAAGTTTTGCCGGGCTGGAAAGCTTGCGCAAGACGTCAAAGTTATAGGGTCAAGTGAATAAGAGCATGTGGTGGATGCCTTGGCGATGATAGGCGACGAAGGACGTGATAGCCTGCGATAAGCTTCGGGGAGCTGGCAAATTAGCTTTGATCCGGAGATTTCCGAATGGGGAAACCCACCTAGCAGTAGGTATCGCATGATGAATACATAGTCATGCGAGGCGAACCGGGTGAACTGAAACATCTCAGTAGCTCGAGGAAAAGACATCAACCGAGATTCCGAAAGTAGTGGCGAGCGAAATCGGAGAAGCCTGTTAGTGATAGCACGACTCTTAACGAAACGATCTGGAAAGGTCGGCCAAAGAAGGTGATAGCCCTGTACGTGAAAAGAGACGTGTGGTACTGAGCTAACGACAAGTAGGGCGGGACACGAGAAATCCTGTCTGAATATGGGGGGACCATCCTCCAAGGCTAAATACTCATCATCGACCGATAGTGAACAAGTACCGTGAGGGAAAGGCGAAAAGAACCCCGGGAGGGGAGTGAAATAGATCCTGAAACCGCATGCTTACAAAAAGTAGGAGCCTCGTAAGGGGTGACTGCGTACCTTTTGTATAATGGGTCAGCGACTTACATTCAGTGGCAAGGTTAACCGAATAGGGAAGCCGTAGAGAAATCGAGTCCGAATAGGGCGATTCAGTCGCTGGGTGTAGACCCGAAACCAAGTGATCTATCCATGGCCAGGATGAAGGTGCCGTAACAGGTACTGGAGGTCCGAACCGACTAATGTTGCAAAATTAGCGGATGAGCTGTGGATAGGGGTGAAAGGCTAAACAAACTTGGAAATAGCTGGTTCTCTCCGAAAACTATTTAGGTAGTGCCTCAAGTATTACCGTCGGGGGTAGAGCACTGTTTTGGCTAGGGGGTCATGGCGACTTACCAAACCAAGGCAAACTCCGAATACCGACGAGTACAGCTTGGGAGACAGAGCACCGGGTGCTAACGTCCGGACTCAAGAGGGAAACAACCCAGACCGCCAGCTAAGGTCCCTAAAACGGGCTAAGTGGGAAACGAAGTGGGAAGGCTAAAACAGTCAGGATGTTGGCTTAGAAGCAGCCATCATTTAAAGAAAGCGTAATAGCTCACTGATCGAGTCGTCCTGCGCGGAAGATGTAACGGGGCTAAGCCAGTTACCGAAGCTGCGGATTTGCAATTTATTGCAAGTGGTAGGAGAGCGTTCTGTAAGCCTGTGAAGGTGTCTTGTAAAGGATGCTGGAGGTATCAGAAGTGCGAATGCTGACATGAGTAGCGTTAAAGGGGGTGAAAAGCCCCCTCGCCGTAAGCGCAAGGTTTCCTACGCAACGTTCATCGGCGTAGGGTGAGTCGGCCCCTAAGGCGAGGCAGAGATGCGTAGCTGATGGGAAACAGGTCAATATTCCTGTACCGATTACAAGTGCGATGTGGGGACGGATCTTAATAGGTTATCCGGCGGTTGGAAGTGCCGGTTTAGATGGATGTAGGCGATACGTAGGCAAATCCGCGTGTCATATACCGAGGCCATTGATCGAGCGAGCTTGCTCGCGAAGTAACTGAACGAGGTCCCAGGAAAAGCCACTAAGCTTCAGCTTGTAATTGACCGTACCGCAAACCGACACTGGTGCGCGAGATGAGTATTCTAAGGCGCTTGAGAGAACTCTGGAGAAGGAACTCGGCAAATTGACACCGTAACTTCGGAAGAAGGTGTGCCCTTGTAGTGTGATGAGAACATCTGAGCACGAACGGGTTGCAAAAAATTGGTGGCTGCGACTGTTTATTAAAAACACAGCACTCTGCAAACACGAAAGTGGACGTATAGGGTGTGACGCCTGCCCGGTGCTGGAAGATTAATTGATGGGGTGCAAGCTCTTGATCGAAGTCCCAGTAAACGGCGGCCGTAACTATAACGGTCCTAAGGTAGCGAAATTCCTTGTCGGGTAAGTTCCGACCTGCACGAATGGCGTAACGATGGCCACACTGTCTCCTCCAGAGACTCAGCGAAGTTGAAATGTTTGTGATGATGCAATCTCCCCGCGGAAAGACGGAAAGACCCCATGAACCTTTACTGTAGCTTTGTATTGAATTTTGAACAGATCTGTGTAGGATAGGTGGGAGGCTTTGAAGCAGGGTCGCTAGATCTTGTGGAGCCAACGTTGAAATACCACCCTGGTGTGTTTGAGGTTCTAACCTAGGTCCATTATCTGGATCGGGGACAGTGCATGGTAGGCAGTTTGACTGGGGCGGTCTCCTCCCAAAGTGTAACGGAGGAGTTCGAAGGTACGCTAGGTACGGTCGGACATCGTGCTAATAGTGCAATGGCATAAGCGTGCTTAACTGCGAGACTGACAAGTCGAGCAGATGCGAAAGCAGGACATAGTGATCCGGTGGTTCTGTATGGAAGGGCCATCGCTCAACGGATAAAAGGTACTCTGGGGATAACAGGCTGATACCGCCCAAGAGTTCATATCGACGGCGGTGTTTGGCACCTCGATGTCGGCTCATCTCATCCTGGGGCTGTAGCCGGTCCCAAGGGTATGGCTGTTCGCCATTTAAAGAGGTACGTGAGCTGGGTTTAAAACGTCGTGAGACAGTTTGGTCCCTATCTTCCGTGGGCGCTGCAGATTTGAGGAAGCCTGCTCCTAGTACGAGAGGACCGGAGTGGACGCACCTCTGGTGTACCGGTTGTCACGCCAGTGGCATTGCCGGGTAGCTAAGTGCGGAAGAGATAACCGCTGAAAGCATCTAAGCGGGAAACTCGTTCCAAGATGAGATCTGCCGGGGCCTTGAGCCCCCTAAAGAGTCGTTCAAGACCAGGACGTTGATAGGTCAGGTGTGGAAGCGCAGTAATGCGTTAAGCTAACTGATACTAATTGCTCGTGCGGCTTGACCCTATAACTTTGATGAGCAATCATCAGGTTCAAATGTCAGTTATGCCCGATGACAGTCAAATATGAACTGTCCGATCGTTGGCGGCAATCAAAGAAGCTGATTCGAAACTCTATGAATTCGTTTGAACAGAGCAGTCTGTTCGAACAACCCTTTATGTCTGACGACCATAGCAAGGTGGTACCACTCCTTCCCATCCCGAACAGGACCGTGAAACGCTTTTGCGCCGATGATAGTGCGGGTTCCCGTGTGAAAGTAGGTCATTGTCAGACTCTTACAGCCTCCAAAGCCCCGTTTGCTTCACGCATTCGGGGCTTTGGTCTTTTCTGCGCCTGCATCTCAGTGGTTGAAAAGGGCGTATCTGCCGGCGGACACACACCAGCGGCTAGATGTGCTGCTCAGGCGTTCAGGACGCGATCACCCTCGAGCTTCAGTGCTTTGCTCGTCTCCAGCTGAGAGAGCACCTCATCCAGCCAGAGCGACTGATTGTTCTGTCCCTCGGGCATGTGCCTGACAAGATAGGGCGTTTGTTGTGCCCACGCCAGCAGTGCGGTGCGACCAATATGCTGCCATTCCATCAAGCGGAACTTGATCAGCACCTTCAAAGCGTGGCGAAGGTGCTTTTCGGGTGAGTTGGCGAACATCTCCAGTCGACTTCGAGCACGAGCGAGGGCTGGAGCCACGTCTTCAAACACTGACCCATGGCCCGGAACCACGACCAAAGGTTTCAGAGACTCAATTGCATCCAGCGTCTCACCCACCTCGCCAAAGGCCTCCATACCGTCCAGCTCCGGAAATACCACCCCAAATCCGTTCTGCCACATGGCATCTGCGGAGACCAATACGCGGCTCGCAGGCTCAAAGAACACAACAGAGTGGGGGTCATGCCCTTTTGCTCCATGAATCTCCCATTGGTGGTCGCCGAGCCGAATCGATTCACCAGGATGCAAAACACCATCAAACGAAAAACGGGGACACACCTGCCCGGTTGGTCGGTAGGTCAGCGCATCCTCATCCCACACCGCAACGGCGTCAGCCATGCCTGGTGGAATCAGCGTTTGGCAGGTCGTAAAGTGGCTTTGCAGAAGAGCGTTCCCTCCGCAGTGGTCGCTGTGCAGGTGGGTATTGAGCAGGAAATCCAGCGATCGACCGCTCAAGGCCTGTTCCACCAACGTCACCGTCTGAGGGGCGTGAATGTAGTACCCGCTGTCTATCAATGCGGTGGGGCCACTGCCTCGAACCACGATGTTGTTCGCGGACAGCCAGCCCCTTTCGAGCACAGTGACGCCCGCGCGGGCAAGTGCCTCGTTCGCCGCGAACATCACGAATCGCGAAGCGCGCGCCGCAAGATCTTGCCAACATTGGTCTTAGGCAGTTCGTCGCGAAACTCGATGTACTTCGGGCGCTTGTAGCCGGTGAGGTTGTCATGGCAAAAACGGGCTACGTCTTCCTCAGTGAGCGAAGCGTCACTGCGCACGACGAATGCCTTGATCGCTTCACCCTGTTTGTCGTCCTGCACACCCACGACCGCACATTCGACCACTCCTGGACAAAGTGAGATCACATTCTCCAATTCATTCGGGAAGACGTTGAAGCCAGAAACCAGAATCATGTCCTTCTTCCGATCGACGATTCGCGTGTAACCGCGCTCATCCATCACGCCGATGTCTCCCGTCCTCATGACCCCGTCGTCGGTGAAGGCGGCCCGCGTCTCCTCAGGCTGTTTGTAATAGCCGATCATGACGTTTGGGCCAGCGATGCAGATCTCACCTGGGGTACCCGTTGCGACATCCTTCCCTTCGTCGTCCTTGATCGCGATTCGGATACCTGGCAACGGCAAGCCGATGGTGCCGCTGAACTCACGACTGATCACTGGGTTGTTGGTACCGATCGCGCAGGTCTCGCTCATGCCCCAACCTTCAATCATGGGACAACCGGTCACAGCCAGCCACTGGCGCGCCGTGCCTTCGGAGGCCGCCATGCCCCCCGCCTGCGAAAGCGCAAGCGAGGAAAAATCGAGGTCGCGGAAGGCAGAGTTCTGGAGCAGGGCGTTGAACAAGGTGTTCACCGCAGGCAGGAGGTGGAAGGGTCGGCGTTTCAGTGTCTCGACCAGCTTGGGCACATCGCGCGGGTTGGGAATGAGCGTCATGTGTGCGCCCCAGCGGATCGAAAGCAGGCTGAGCGTGAGCGCGAAAATGTGATACAGAGGCAACGCAGCCACTGAGTTGGTCTCGCGCGGGTCCCCCACCTTGGCCAGGGCGGGCTGAAACCATGCCTCAGCCTGCAATATGGCGGAGATGATGTTTCTGTGCGTGAGGACTGCGCCTTTGGAAAGCCCGGTGGTGCCGCCCGTGTACTGCAGAAACGCAATGCTGTCCAGGTTGGTGGCACTGGGCTTCAGTGGCAGACGGCTTCCCTCGTCCAGTACCTGACGAAAACTTGCGACGGTCCGCTCGCCGCGGGGGCCGTCCACTGGCAGCTTGTAGGCCGGCACCATCTTGGCCAGATGCCGCACCGCGAACGATATCCAGCGCCCGTACCAGAAGCCAAGCAGGTCGCCCAAGCTCGCCACCACCACGTGTTGCACTGCGGTGTGGTCGATCACTTCTTGCAGGGTGGTCACGAAGTTCTCGAGAATGATGATCGCCTCGGCACCCGAGTCCTTGAGCTGGTGTTCCAGTTCGCGCTCAGTGTACAAAGGGTTGACGTTGACCACCGTGTAGCCGGCCCGCACCACCGACGCCATGGCCACCAGAAACTGCGGTACGTTGGGCAGCATGATGGCCACACGAGCGCCTGGCTCCAGGCCGCGCCCCTGAAGCCACGCCCCCAAGCTGCTGCTGTGTTCGTCGAGCTCACCGTAGCTCATCCATTGCTCCATGCAGACCGAAACCGGCCGCCGGGCGTTCTTGCGCAACGATTCCTCGAGCAGTTCGGCCAGTGACCGGTACTGCTCTGGATTGACGCTGTGCGGAACCCCTGCTGGATAGTGATCGAGCCAGGAATGATTCATGGGCGCGGAGGTCGTGGTCGTCTGCATGCTCCGATTCTCGCGTCTCAGCGAGGACGTCGGCTCAGGGCCTGCCCTAGGCCGATGTCACCCAAAGCACAGGTCTCAGGCCTTGCTGAGTTCCTGAGTCAGCGCAGCCTCGCAATGTGCGGGTTCATCGTCGAACATTGAGGCGAGCCAGCGCGATTCCCTGCCCTGGATTGCAGCGAGGAAGTCGCTGGCGTCGCCCAGGCCAGCAAAGGCAGAAAAACCGCGCTCGAGAAACTGTTGCAGGGACGACAAACCAGCCACCTGCGCAGGCTGCCGCATCATCTTCAGAGCGAGCAGCAACGAGCGGCTGCGGGTCAGGCGCTGAAGCTCGCGGCCCATGTGCTGCACCACCGCCAGCTGCCGCAAGCGTTGCTCAGGTTGCCCGGTCAGCCGCCAGCAGCGCACATAGCGTTCCGCGTAGCCACAGTCGCTGCCCAAGTCCATCCAGTGTCCGGCCATTTCGTGGTCCAGGGTCTCAGTGAGCGCATGGGTTTCGGCCAGGTCGACAGCAAGCTGGCCGACGGCCTCGGGAAACAGACGTTCGATCGCCCCCGCTATCCGGCCAAACTGAGCATCTCGCTCGGTGAAGTTGTGCTCGCCGTACAACTCCTCCAGAAAGAAGCGTGTCGCCGCAGCATGGCGCGGGGACTGCAAAAAGTCGCTGTAGGTGGCTCGAAAGCGTCGGGCCTGAAGCTGTTTGACCTCGTGAACTGCGCTCGCCATGCCCGCGCTTTGGGCTTGATCGCGCAGGTGACTGACCCGCTGCAGTTGCAGGCGAATCTGGTCGGCGGCACGGCTCTCGGTCGTCATGCATTATCAGTCTAGACCTGTCCGCAACGGATTGCCTAGGCGGGTGACCCTAGTCGGACACAGGCGAGGGTGGAGCACCCATGAGATAGTCATTCAATGAATGCCAAACCTGCCCCGTCTGATGCGCACTTGCACGCGCCGCATGCGTGCTCCTCCCTGGCCCGTCTGCAGCAGCTGCTCGCATTCAGTGCTTTTGGTCTGGCGCTGGCCTGGGGCATGGCTGTCTGGGCTGCCTCGCCGCTGCTGGCCCTGGGTGGTGCGGCCCTGCTGCTGCTCGGCTACGCGCTGGTGCTGGCGCTCGAGTTTGTGACGGTGGCGCGGGTGAATCGGGGCGACTCGGTCCCGGCGGCGAATGCAGCAACCCTGCTGCGTGCGTGGTGGCAAGAGGTCCGGGTCGCGCCCGTCGTGTTTGCCTGGCGCCAGCCGTTTCGCTGGCAAACATGGCCCGACGCAAGTGAGCGCAACGCCGATCCAGCCAAGCCGCCCGCGGTGGTCTTCGTGCACGGCTTTGTGTGCAACCGGGGATTCTGGCTGCCCTGGATGCGAACCCTTCGCGCGCTCGGCGTTCCCTACACCTCGGTCAATCTGGAGCCTGTGTTTGGATCGATCCCGGCCTATGTTCCGTTGATCGAGGAGGCGGTGCGCCGCGCCGAAGCGTTGTCTGGCCAGCCGCCGGTGCTGATCTGCCACAGCATGGGCGGATTGGCCGCGCGGGCCTGGTGGTCGTCCACGCCAGATGCTGCGCAGCGAGTGCAGCGGGTCATCACCATTGGCACCCCGCATCACGGGACTTGGCTGGGCCAGTTCAGCCACGTGCCGAACGGCCAGCAAATGCGTCGTAACCACGCTTGGCTGGCGAATTTGGCCGAGCGCGAGAAGGCGGGGAGTGATGCACCTTATGAGCGGTTCACCTGCTGGTATTCGAATGCCGACAACATCGTCTTTCCGGCCTCCACAGCCCTCCTGGAAGGCGCGGACAACCGCCACGTGCCCGGAGTGGCACACGTGGCGCTGGGTTTTCACCCCAGGGTGATGCGCGAGTCGCTGGCGATGGTGGCGTCAGCCGCCAGGTCGCCGGCGGAGCGCACGGCCGCGTAGTGCGCGGTGAAGTCTGGCGCGGTCATGTCAAACAGCTGCTGAAAGCTGTCGATCACGAAGTAGGTGGCCTGGTAGTCGTCGATCTTGTAGCGGGTGCGCATGCAGCGCTGGAGATCGAGCGCAATGCGCTGCGGCGCAGTGCTGGTGACGCTGTGGCAAAGTTCGCCACTGGAACTCAGGATGCCGGCGCCGTAGGCCCGAAGGCCGTCAGCTTGCTGGATCAGCCCGAACTCGATGGTGTACCAGTATAGGCGTGACAAAAGTTCGCCAGCTCCCAGGTCGTCGGCCTTCAGCCCACCTGCGCCGTAGCGCTGTACATAGTCGGCGAACACTGGGTTGAACAGCAGCGGCACGTGGCCAAACAGGTCGTGGAATACATCGGGTTCGACGATGTACTCGAACTCGTCGGGCTTGCGGATCCAGTCGGTGACCGGAAAGCGCCGGCTGGCCAGCAGTTCAAAAAACGGCCGCTCGGGAATGAGTCCAGGGACCGCCACGATCTCCCAGCCCGTCACCGGCGTCAGTCGCTCGTTGATTTCCTCGAACTGGGGAATGCGGTCTTTCACCCCCAGCGATGGCAAGGCGTCGACGAACGCGTCGCAGGCCAGGCCGGGCAGCAGGGCCGACTGCCGCTCGTAAAGACGTCGGTAGGTGTCGTGGTCGGCCTCGGTGTAAGCCGACCAGTTTTGCGGGCAGGTGTAGTCGTCGCGCGCGCGGGCGTAGTCGCCGCGCGGAGGGCGCTCGCTGGCGCCATACACAACAGGTTCAACGGC
Source organism: Hydrogenophaga sp. (assembly GCF_030373245.1). Classification (GTDB taxonomy): domain Bacteria; phylum Pseudomonadota; class Gammaproteobacteria; order Burkholderiales; family Burkholderiaceae_C; genus Hydrogenophaga. Next base: position 316,652 of record NZ_JAUCZF010000006.1, on the reverse strand, counting down.
CATCAGACTCTCCAATGAGGTTCAGCCCAGGTGCCACACAGAATTCCCGAAAAAGGTGCAGAGCGAGGCGTGAGGGCGCAGACAGTGGCATCGCCACGGCAAGCCCGAGCAACGACGCTATGCGCCTTTTGTCGGGGATTCCAATGTGCCGCGGCGGATCTGGTCCAGCTCCATCGTCTCAAATAAGGCTTTGAAATTGCCTTCGCCAAAGCCCTCGTTGCCTTTGCGCTGAATGAATTCGAAAAAGATCGGCCCGAGCTGGTTCTCGCTGAAGATCTGCAGCAGCAACTCGCCCGGCTTGCCGTCCACCAGGATGTTGCGCGATTTCAGCGCATCCACGTTTTCACCGTGCCCGGGGATGCGCTTGTCGAGCAGCTCGTAGTAGGTGTCGCTGGTATTGAGCAGCTTCACCCCGGCGAGCTCCAGGGCGTCGACCGTCTCGTACAGATTGGTCGAGCCCATGGCGATGTGCTGGATGCCTTCTCCCTGGTAGCGGTCCAGGTACTCCTGGATCTGCCCGGCCTTTTCGTTGCCTTCTTCGTTGATCGGGATGCGGATGCGGCCGCAGGGGCTGGTCATGGCCTTGCTCTTGACGCCGGTGGCCTGACCCTCAATGTCGAAATAGCGCACCTCGCGAAAATTGAACAGTCGTTCGTAGAAGCCAGCCCACTCATCCATGCGGCCACGGTGCACGTTGTGCGTGAGGTGGTCGATGTAGGTCAGGCCGTGACCCACCGGGTTGAGGCAGGCGCCAGAGTTGGGAGCCAGGGGTTCGAAGTCCACATCGAAAAAGCCGATGTTGCCAATGTCACCGGTCTGGGCGCCGTTCTTGCCGCGCCATTGGTCGATGAGGTAGATGATGGAGTCGCCAATGCCCTTGATGGCCGGTATGTTGAGCTCACCCGGGCCGGCGGCCTGCGCGTAGCCCCAGGCGCCGAGTGAAATCGCGCGCTCGTAGGCGGCTTTGGCGTCGGCCACGCGAAAGGCGATGGCGCAGACGCTGGGGCCGTGCAGGCGGGCAAAGCGCTGCGCGAAACTGTCGGGCTCGGCGTTGATGATGAAGTTGATCTCTCCCTGGCGATAGAGCGTCACGGCTTTGTGCCGGTGTCGCGCAATGGCGGTGAAACCCATGCGCTCGAACAGCGCACCCATGGCCACCGGATCGGGGGCTGCGTACTCAATGAATTCGAAGCCGGCCGTGCCCATGGGGTTGGGCCAGTCGGAGCCTGGCGCGGTGGCGTTCTGAGGCAAAGGGGCGTTCATGGGCGGTCTCCTGATGAAAACAGCGCCGAACGGCGCGCGATCAGGTACTTTAAAACCACAGGGAGGCAAAAATCCGGCGTTTCGGGGCGCCATGAGGTTCCCAAACGAATGAAACATGCAAAATGTCGATGATGCAAGCACTTGACAAGCTCGATCGGCATATTTTGCGCAGCCTGCAGGCGGATGGCCGCGCCACCTTCGACCAGATCGCAGAGGCCGTTGGCCTGTCGGCCAGCGCGGTCTTGCGGCGCGTGCGCCGGCTGGAAGACGCCGGGGTGATCGCCCGTTACGTGGCCCTGGTTCGGCCTGAAGCCGTGGGCCTGGGGCTCACCGCTTATGTGAACGTTCGGCTGGAGAAGCACGCCGAACACGCGAAGCGCCACCCCATGGACGAGTTTCGTGCCAGTGTCATGGGCTGGGCCGAGGTGGTCGAATGCGTGGCACTCACCGGGGAGATGGACTTTCAGCTGCGGCTGATGGTGGCCGACATGGCCGCCTACTCGCGTTTCATGATGGACACCTTGCTGAAACACCCCAGCGTGCAGGACTGCCGCAGCAGCTTCGTGATGGACCGGGTCAAAAGCACCACGGTGCTTCCCGTGTAAGTGGTGACAAACTTCACGCACCGCCGTGGTGCCATGTCCCGCCTGTCGGACCAGACTGGGGATTAGGGGCGTCAGTCGTTGTGGATCTAGGGAAAACCCTTATATTGATCCGCATGGTGCATCCTCTCTCCTGGTTGAAGTCCGCGCTCGGTCGCCGCGATGTGGCCGCCGGCGCGCCGCCGAGCGAAGGTCTCTCGCCGTCCTCGGTCATGGTTCCGATCCGCTCGATGGGGCCAGCGCACCGCGAGCGCATTGCCGCCCACCTGGTGGCGCTGGAACCGCACGACCGCTACCTGCGATTTGGCTACGCTGCCAATGACGAGCAGATTCAGCGCTACGTGGCCCAGTTGAACTTCGAGCGCGACGAGCTGTTCGGCATCTTCAACCGCAAGCTTGAACTTATCGCCATGGCCCACCTGGCCTTTTCGGTTGACCCGGCATGCACCAGCTGCGCCGAGTTCGGTGTGTCCGTGGCCCACCACGCTCGCGGACGACGCTACGGCAGTCGTTTGTTCGAGCGCGCGGTCATGCATGCCCGCAATGAAGGGGTGCAGATGCTGTTCATCCACGCCCTGTCTGAAAACACCGCCATGCTGCGCATCGCGCGCAACGCCGGTGCGCTCATCGAGCGCGATGGCTCCGAGAGCGAGGCTCACTTGCGTCTGCCTCCAGCCGACTTCGACTCGCGCGTGACCGAGATGATGGACCAGCAGATGGCGCTCACCGATTACCACCTCAAGTCCCAGGTGCGGCAGTTCTGGCGCGTGCTGGATCAGCTGCAGGCGATCCGCCAGGGAGCCCGCGAGCGTTTGCTGGGCTGAGTCAGGCCATCGACGGTAGCCTTTGCGCCCGGCGTGGGGCATGCGGTATCCTCAACACCTGTTGTAACAACGCATTCCTTCAGTGGCCGACACCCCTCCCAGTCCCGGGCCGCAGCGCAGCCTGCGGCAAGAAGACAAACGTGGTTTCCTGCAGCGACTCGCAGAATTCATCCACCCCGGACCCGACTCCAAAGACGAGCTGATTGAGACCCTCGCGGACGCCGAGGACAACGACATCATCAACGCCGAGTCGCGCATCATGCTCGAGGGCGTGATCCGCATCGCTGACATGACGGCCGGCGACGTGATGGTGGCAGCCCCCCGCATGGACGTGCTCAACATCGAGGCGCCTTACGAAGAGTTGCTGCACCTGGTGATCGATACCGCACACTCGCGCTTCCCCGTCTATGAGGGCGAAACCGAGAACATTATTGGCATCCTGCTGGCCAAAGACCTGCTCAAGCTGCAGCGCGCGCCCGAGCTCAACATCCGCGCCCTGCTGCGCCCGGCCACCTTCGTGCCCGAGAGCAAGGGCCTCAACGATCTGCTGCGCGAGTTCCGTGGCAACCGCAACCACCTGGCGATCGTGATCGACGAGTTCGGCCGTGTGGCTGGCCTGATCACGATCGAGGACGTGCTGGAAGAAATCGTCGGCGAGATCGAGGACGAGTTCGACGAAGCGGAAGACGAAGGTGACATTTTTTCTCTGGCCGACAGCACTTGGCGCGTAGGTGGAGACACGGCTATTGAACGCATCAACGAGTCCTTTGGCGTCAAGTTGCCCGCAGACGGGTTCGAAACCATCGGGGGCCTGATCGCGCACACCATGGGCCACGTGCCCAAGCGCGGCGAAATTCATGAAATCGAGGGGCTACGGTTCATCGTGCTGCACACCAAGGGTGGTGCGGTGAAGTGGTTCAAGGTCATGCCCGTGCCGTCCAGCACCTGAGGCACCAACAGCGCGCGGGTCGATCCGTACCACACCCATGCGCAGCCTGTTTGGCAATCTCCACACGCCGTCTACCTTCGCCCCGCTGAGCGGTTTGCCGCCGCGGCGCGGCAGCGTATTGGCAAGCCTGTTCTGGCTGATCGTCTGCCTGATGGGAGGGGCGCTGCAGGCCGCCGCGCTGGCCTGGCCGCTGCGGTCGTGGAGCCCCGGGGGTTTGGTGCCCGGAGAGCCCAGCGGTTCGTTGCAGCTCTTGGCCATGGTGCTGCTCGTGCTGGCGCTGCAGCAGTCTTCCCGCATGGGCGTGGCAGCATGGCGCGGCTGGGTGTTCACCACCGCCTGGCTGACCGGCACCTTCTGGTGGCTTTTCGTGTCCATGCACACCTACGGCGGGTTGGCCGCCTGGCTGGCGGCATTCGCGGTGCTGGCGCTGGCCGGCGCACTCGCGCTGTACTACGCGGCAGCGATGGGTGCGCTGGCTTTGCTGGCGCCACGACCTCGCTGGGCGCAGGCGGTGCTGTTTGCGGCGCTGTGGACCCTGGCCGAACTGATGCGGGCCCAGTGGTTCACCGGCTTCCCCTGGGGCTCAGTGGGATACGCCCATGTGGACAGTCTCGCGGCCTGGGCTCCCTGGGTGGGCGTGTACGGCATGGGTGCCGTGGCGGCGTTGGTGGCGTTTGGGCTTGGCTCGGCCGTCACCGCGCTGCTGCGCGCTGCGCACGGCTGGCTCACGCGCCCGGTGCGCTTGTCCCAGCCCGTGCGGCGCGGCCCATCGGCCCCGCGCGACGTGCGACAGGCGGGGTGGGGTGGTGCGCAGCAACCGTTGCGGGTCGCGCTGTTTGCGCTGGCTTTGCTGGCCCTGTGGATGGGCGGCCGCTGGCTGCCCGACGGCCAGCGCCACACCACCAGCGCTGGGCCGTTGCGAGTCTGGCTGTTGCAGGGCAACATCGCCCAGGATCAGAAGTTTGTAGCCGGCACCGGCATGGCGCAGGCACTGGCCTGGTACCCTGAACAGGTGGTGCAGGCGGTGGCTGCAGCGGCGGCTGATCCCGGTCAGGGGCCTCAGCTGGTGGTGGCTCCCGAAACGGCGGTGCCTCTGTTGCCATCCCAGCTCGGCCCAGATTTCTGGCCGCCACTGCTCAACGCGCTGGCGCAATCCGACGCGACCGCACCCGTGGCAGCGCTCATCGGCCTGCCGCTGGGCAGCTACACCGAGGGCTACACCAACTCCGCGTGGGGGCTGGACGCACTGGCTGCGGCGAGTGCCAAGGCCCGGCTGGCGCAGGAGGGCGCAGGTGCCGCACCCTTGCCGGATGATGCGTTCTATCGCTACGACAAGCACCACCTGGTGCCGTTTGGCGAGTTCATCCCGCCGCTGTTTCGCTGGTTCACCCAGCTCATGAACATCCCGCTTGGTGACTTCAGCCGTGGCGCCCTGCCGCAGGCGGCCTGGTCCGTCGCTGGACAGCGCGTGGCGCCCAACATCTGCTACGAGGATCTGTTTGGTGAGGAGTTGGCGGCCTACTTCCGGGCGCCCGATGTGGCGCCCACGGTGCTCATCAACCTCAGCAACATCGCCTGGTTTGGCGACACGGTGGCGATCGACCAGCACCTGCAGATCTCCCGCCTGCGCTCGCTCGAGCTCGGTCGCCCCATGCTGCGCGCCACCAACACCGGTGCCACTGCGGTGATCGACCACCGCGGTGTGGTCACCTACGCTTTGCCGCGCCTCACACGCGACCGGCTCGCCGCCAGCGTGGAAGGTCGAAGCGGCACCACCCCGTTTGCCCGCTGGGCCGGCCGCTGGGGGCTCACCCCGGTCTGGGTCGCCTGCATCACGCTGGTGCTGTTGATGGGCTCGATGCGCCGGCGCGTCAAGCGGCGGCGCTGAGCGACGAAGTCCGGCCCGTAAAATCGAGGGTTACCCGACCGCATGCCGCCAGCGTGCGTCCGGGCAGACAGACCGATCATCCCCACCCGTCCCTGGCCCCCGCCGGCCCTCTCCGCGCATGTTGACCTTCCAGCAAATCATTCTGAAACTGCAGTCCTACTGGGACGCGCAGGGTTGCGCGCTGCTGCAGCCCTACGACATGGAGGTCGGCGCGGGAACCAGCCACACCGCCACGTTTCTTCGCGCGCTCGGCCCCGAGCCCTGGAAAGCCGCTTACGTGCAGCCCAGCCGCCGCCCGAAAGACGGCCGCTACGGTGAGAACCCCAACCGGCTGCAGCACTACTACCAGTACCAGGTGGTGCTCAAGCCCGCACCGGCCAACATCCTGGAGCTCTACCTCGGCTCGCTGGAATCCCTGGGTTTTGATCTCAAGAAGAACGACATCCGCTTTGTGGAAGACGACTGGGAGAACCCCACGCTGGGCGCCTGGGGCCTGGGCTGGGAGGTCTGGCTCAACGGCATGGAAGTGACCCAGTTCACCTACTTCCAGCAGGTCGGCGGCATCGACTGCAAGCCCGCCACCGGTGAGATCACCTACGGACTGGAGCGCCTGGCCATGTACCTTCAAGGCGTGGACAACGTCTACGACCTGGTGTGGACGAAGCGCGCCGACGGCTCGACGCTCAGCTATGGCGACGTCTATCTGCAAAACGAGAAAGAGCAATCCGCCTACAACTTCGAGCACAGCGACGCCGACTTTCTGTTCACCGCCTTCAACGCGCATGAAAAGCAGGCCAAACACCTGATGGAGCAGCAGCTGGCGCTGCCCGCCTACGAGCAGGTCTTGAAATGCGCACACAGCTTCAACCTGCTGGATGCGCGCGGCGCCATCAGCGTGACCGAGCGCGCCGCCTACATCGGCCGCATCCGCAACCTGGCACGCAGCGTGGCACAGAGCTACTTTGAGAGCCGCGAGCGCCTGGGCTTTCCCATGGCGCCGCGCGAGTGGGTTGAGCAGATGAGCAAAAAGGCCGCGTGAGCGCAAAAGCCCCCGTCATGACAACAACAATCAAGAACCTCCTCGTCGAACTGTTTGTGGAAGAGCTGCCGCCCAAGGCGCTCAAGAAGCTGGGTGATGCCTTTGCCGGTGTGTTGGGCGAACAACTCAAGGTCCAGGGACTGGCGTCTGCGGATGCGGTGATTACGCCGTTCGCTTCGCCGCGCCGCCTGGCCGCGCACGTGACGGCCGTGGCCGTGCGAGCTGCCGACAAAGCCGTGTCGCAAAAGCTCATGCCGGTGAGCGTGGGCCTGGACGCCAGCGGTGCGCCCACGCCCGCGCTGCTCAAGCGCCTGGGTGCGCTGGGTGCCGAAGCGTCTGCGGTGGCCGGACTCAAGCGCGCCATCGACGGCAAGGCCGAGGCGCTGTTCTATGACAGCGTGGTGCCCGGCGTCGATCTCGCGGTGGGCTTGCAAAAGGCCCTGGACGAAGCCCTTGGCAAACTCCCCATTCCCAAGGTCATGACCTACCAGCTGGAAACCGATTGCGAGCTGCCCGGCTGGAGCAGCGTGCAGTTTGTGCGCCCGGCGCACGGCTTGGTGGCGCTGCATGGCGCGGATGTGGTACCGGTGAAGGCACTGGGCCTGACGGCGGGCAACACCACGCATGGCCACCGTTTTGAAGCGGCGGTGGACCCGGTGGTGCTGAAGGACGCTGACAGCTACGCCGCCACGCTGGCCCAAGACGGCGCGGTGATCGCGTCGTTTGACGATCGCAAGGCCGACATTGCGCGCCAGCTGGCCGCGGCTGCTGCCCAGGTGGGCGGCGGGTGCCAACCGATCGAGGACGACGCGCTGCTCGACGAAGTGACCGCGCTGGTCGAGCGGCCCAATGTGCTGGTGTGCACATTCGACAAGCAGTTTCTCGATGTGCCGCCCGAGTGCCTGATCCTCACGATGAAGGCCAACCAGAAGTACTTTCCGCTGCTGGACGCGCAGGGCAAGCTGACCAACCAGTTTCTGGTGGTCAGTAACATCAGCCCGGCCGACGCGAGCGCGGTGATCGGTGGCAACGAGCGCGTGGTGCGTCCGCGCCTGGCCGACGCCAAGTTCTTCTTTGACCAGGACCGCAAGAAGACGCTGGAGAGCCGCGTGCCGGCCCTGTCCAAGGTGGTCTATCACAACAAGCTGGGCACACAAGGCGAGCGCATGGAGCGCGTCTGCGCCATCGCCGAGACCATCGGTCTGCAGCTGGGCGGCCCCGAGCTGGCGGCGCGTTCGCTGCTGGCCGCGCGCCTGGCCAAGACCGACCTCGTGACCGACATGGTGGGTGAATTCCCCGAGCTGCAAGGCATCATGGGCGGTTACTACGCTCGCCACGATGGCCTGAGCGAAGAGATCGCCTTCGCCATCGAAGACCACTACAAACCCCGCTTCGCGGGCGACGAATTGCCGCGCAGCATCACCGGTGTGGTGGTGGCGCTGGCGGACAAGCTGGAAACGCTGGTTGGCATGTTCGGCATCGGGAATCTGCCCACCGGGGACAAGGACCCGTTCGCGCTGCGGCGGCATGCGCTTGGCGTTGTGCGCATGCTGATCGAAGGTCGATTGGCTCTGCAATTCCATGAACTCACGCGCCAGGCGCTCGCTGCTTTCCCTGCGGCCAGGCTGCAAGACAAGAGCGTTGAGCTCGACGAGTTCCTCATCGAACGCCTCAAGGGCTACTTGCGCGAGACCGGGTTTTCCGGCGCCGAAGTGGATGCAGCAATCTACGCGCGACAGCTCGGTCTCTGGTCTTCGATTCCGCAGCGCCTCGCTGCCGTCCGCGCCTTCGCCGCTCTGCCCGAAGCGCCCGCACTCGCAGCCGCCAACAAGCGAATCAGCAACATCCTCAAAAAGTCCGAAGGCGAGGGCGCTGTGGTGCAGGACAGGCTGCTGCAGGAGCAGGCTGAGAAAGACCTCCATGCGGCGATGCAGGCCACCGTGCCCGCCGCCAACGCGCAGTTCGAAGCGGGTGACTACACCGCCAGCCTGCAAACCCTGGCTGCACTGCGCGGCCCGGTCGACGCTTTCTTTGACGGCGTGATGGTCAACGCCGACGATCCGGCGCTCAAAGCCAACCGCCTGGGCTTGCTCAAGCAGCTCCACGACTCGATGAACCGCGTGGCCGACCTCTCGCGCCTGGCGAGCTGAGGGCCGGTGTTGGCGCCGATTTGTCACTTCGGAACCACCCGCCGCGCGAGCGACGGGTTACGCTAGACCCATGCCCGAACGCCTGCAGAAACTCCTGATCCTCGATCGCGACGGCACGCTCAACCGCAGCCGCGACGACTACGTGGCCTCGCCGGATGAGTGGGAGGCCTTGCCTGGGGCGCTGGAGGCGGTGGCCCGACTCAACCAGGGCGGCTGGCATGTGGTGCTGGCGACCAACCAGAGCGGCATTGGCCGCGGCCTGTTCGACATGGCCTCGCTCAACGCGATCCACACGAAGATGCACCGCCAGCTGGCGGCGGTGGGTGGCCGGGTGGATGCGGTGTTTTTCTGCCCGCACGCGCCTGAAGACGGCTGCGCCTGCCGAAAGCCGGCACCTGGGCTGTTTCATCAGATCGCGGAGCGTTTCGGCGTGCCGCTGTCCAGTTTGCCTGCGGCGGGCAATGCATTGCGCCATGTGCAGGCCGCGGCGGCGGCTGGCTGCCCGGCCCACCTGCTGCTGACCGGGCAGTCCGAGCACCTGCGGGGCCGCGTCGGCCTGGGCGCCGATGCCGATCTGGCTGTGCTCGCGCCCGATCTGCCCCGTGGCACCCGGGTGCACGACGACCTGGACGCTTTCGCCGACTGGCTGCTGGCCCAGGAAGCGGCCGAGACCCCCACGCTGCCCGCAGCACAAGTCACCACCTCATGAACCTGCTGCGCTCCCTGCTTCACATGCTGTTCATGATGGTGACCGTGATCCCGTGGGGGCTCGCGGTGGTGATCGCAGCGCCCTTTCTGAGCAGCGACCGGGTCTACTGGATGTGCGTGGGCTGGTTGCGCGTGGCGGTGCGCAGTGGCGAGATCCTGCTGGGCATTCGCAACCACATCATCGGTTTCGAAAACCTGCCGGTGGCCACCACAGCGCCGGCCATTCTGCTGCTCAAGCACCAGTCGACCTGGGAAACCTTCTGCATGCCCACGCTGATGCCGCATCCGCTGGCCTATGTGTTCAAGAAGGAGCTGCTCTATGTGCCGTTCTTCGGCTGGGCCATGGGCCGCATGGACATGATCCACATCGACCGCAGCAAGCGCGCCGAGGCCTTCAACAAGGTGGTGGCCCAGGGCCAGCGCCTGCTTGACCAGGGCACCTGGGTCATCATGTTTCCCGAAGGCACGCGCATCCCGCGCGGCCAGCAAGGGGTCTACAAGAGTGGCGGCACCCGCCTGGCGATCGCCACCGGCGCGCCGGTGATTCCGATCGCGGTCACCTCGGCCAAGTGCTGGCCGCGCAAGGCCTTCATCAAGACGCCCGGCACGGTGGAGTTCTCGATTGGCAAGCCCATACCCAGCGCGGGGCGCCAGCCCGATGAGCTGATGCGTGAAGTGGAAGCCTGGATCGAAGCCGAGATGCGCCGGCTCGATCCCACGGCCTATGCCGCGCCAGTGGCCAGCTGATCGCCATGCGGCGCTTCGTGCAACTGGCGCTGGACTTGCTGGGCATGGAGCCCGCGCCGGCACCGGTGCCTCGCCCCCAGCGCTCGCGCCGTGTGCGCCGCTCGCCGGTCGCCGACACGCCCAGCGCCGGGCGGGTTGATTCCCTGCTGTTCGACGTGCCTGTGGCGCCGCCCGCCCAGCAGCCGTCCGCCAGCGCGCTGCCGTCGGTGCCGACCCTGCCCTTGAGCCAGGTCTTTGCGCCCGGTACCTGGCATCATCCGCGTGCCAACCGCCTGTTGCGCCTGCCATCGTGCGAGGTGGCCTACGAGTTCAAGCGCGGCAAGCGCCGCACCATTGGCCTGTCGGTCGGCCCCGAAGGCCTGAGCGTGCGTGCGCCGCGCTGGACGCCGCTGGGCGAAGTGGAGGCCATGCTGCACGAGAGGGCGCAGTGGGTGCTGGACAAGCTGCAGCAGGCCCGAACTCGGGCCGACGATCTGGCGCAGGCGCGCACCGTCTGGACCGATGGAGCGCTCTTCGATTTTCTGGGTCAGCGCGTGCAACTGGTGCTGGACCCGGCGCATGGCTTTGCCCAGGTGGGGGCGGTGCTGGAACCCGGTACGGGCGATGAGACCGCACGCCTGCGGCTGGGGCTGGCGCACAACGCCGTCGAGGCCCAGATCCGCGACGCCGCACAAGCCTGGCTCATGCGCCAGGCCAAGCGCGTGTTTGCTGAGCGGCTCGACCACTTCGCACCCCAGCTGGGTGTGCGCTACCAGAAGCTGCGCCTGTCCAGCGCCGGCACCCGCTGGGGCAGCGCCAGTGCCGACGGGTGCATCCGCCTGAACTGGCGGTTGATTCACCTGAAGATGGAGATGGTGGACTACGTGGTGGTGCACGAGCTCAGCCACCTGCGCCACATGGACCACAGCCCGCAGTTCTGGGAGGTGGTCGCCAGCGTCATGCCGGATCACCAGCAGCGGCGTCGCGCGTTGCGGCAGGCGGCGGTGCCGCTGGGCGAGTAGGAGGACCCCCACGCTCCACCGCTGCGCGGGTCGCTGCCCCCCGAGGGGGCTGGGCCTGCCTTGGAGCGGCCCCGCGGCTGGCCCTGTGACTCCCACGCTCCGTCGCTGCGCCCCGAGAAGGCTGGACCTGCCTTGGGGCGGCCCGTCGGCTGGCCCTGTGACCCTGGTCCTCTTCCGCTGCGCGTGTCGCAGCAAAGCTCGGTGGATCAGGTGGCGCTGAATCGGTAGATGCCGTCGCCACAGCGTTCGCGTTTCAATTGACCGTCGAACCAGAGCCGGTGCAAATGTGCGACCGCTTCGCCCATGGCGAAGGTGGTTTGGTGCAGATCGAGTGCGCGGGTGAACAGCACGGGGATCATGTCCATCGCGCTGCAAGGCGCCTGCTGGCAGGCTTCGTGCACTTCGGCCAGGCGGTCGCGGTGGTGGTCCTTGAGTTGCTGGATGCGCTCGTGCAGCCCGGTGAACGGCTTGCCGTGCGAAGGCAGCACCAGCGTATCGGCGGGCAAGGGCAGGTAGCGGTCCAGCGATTCCAGGAACAGGGCCAGCGGGTCTCCTTCGGGCTCCACGTCATACACACTCACGTTGGTGGAAATGCGCGGCAGCACCATGTCGCCGCTGATCAGCGTCTGGATGTCTGCGCAGTACAGCGCGATGTGCTCTGGCGCGTGGCCGTAGCCGCTGATGCAGCGCCAGTTTCGACCACCGATGCGAACCAGTTGCCCGTCCATGATCCGGCGGTATTGGCGCGGCACGCTGGGCACCAGGTTGCGGTAGTAGCCGGCACGCTGGCGAATCTTTTCCAGATCGTCCGGATCGGTCATGCCATGCGTGCCGAAGAAGACCATCGCACTTTCACCACCGAAGCCGGTGGTGCTCTGCGAGGCGATGCGCGCGGCGTTGTAGTCGGTGGCACTGGACCACAGCATCACCTGCCATTTTTCGCACAGCCAGTCGGCCAGGCCGATGTGGTCCGGGTGCATGTGGGTGACCAGCACACGCAGCACCGGCAGGCCGTCGAGCTCGTTGGCGAATACCTGTTCCCATTGCACTTTGGCTTCATCGCGCGCAATGCAGCAGTCCACCACCGTCCAGCCTTGGACGCCGTCAATCTGATCGCGCAGCAGCCAGAGATTGATGTGGTCGAGCGCAAATGGCAGCGTCATGCGGATCCATTTCACGCCTGGCGCGACCACCAGCGCGCGACCTGGCTCGGGCAGCGCGGCGCCTTGCGGGTAGTGCAGGCGGCTCTCAAGCGCGTCTTTGGTGGGTGCGGTCATGTCGGCTGGATTCCGTTAAGATGAATGACGTTGACGTAAACGTCAATCTGCGGTGCATTCTACGGAGCGCTGTGCCTGTGCGCTGTCCGATGCCAGACAGGCCTTTTTCCTGGTACCCATCCCCCAGCCATGGCGACACCTGCAACCCACACCATCAGCGACCTGGCCCGTGAATTCGATCTGACCACGCGCGCCATCCGTTTCTATGAAGATATGGGCTTGCTGCAGCCGCAGCGCGAAGGGCCGGGCGGTCGCAACCGGGTCTACAGCGCGCGCGATCGCACCCGACTCAAGCTCACGCTGCGCGCCAAGCGGCTCGGTCTGTCTTTGTCCGAGGCCAAGGAAATCATCGACATGTACGACAGCCCGCGCGACACCGGGCCGCAGCTGCGCAAGTTCCTCACCGTGCTGGCTGACCACAAGCGCCAGCTCGAAGAACAGCTGGCCGACCTGATGGCCAACCTCGACGAGGTCAAGGTACACGAGAAAGAAGCTCGCGCCTTGCTGGCCAAATCTGAGAAGGCCAACAAAGACCGTTCGGCAGCTTAGGGCTTTTGCCGGTCGGCCTTTGCGTGTTCTGAAAATGAAGTCGGTGAGCCCGTCGAAGCGGCTGGGGCTCCACCCGTCCTCGGTAGGTTTGCCCCTGAATTCGGCCTGGTTCCTTGGTCGGACCAGTCCACTTGGGCCATAATTGACGTTTACGTAAACGTCAATTCCCGCAACCTGCGGAGACGTGATCCCGCGACCCGCCCAGGACACACCTTGCACCTGCCTGTTTTTGAACCCCGAGATCCCGACTACGTCCAGCGTGTGCGCGCCAGCTTCGAGCGCCAGGCCGCCATGCGCACCTTGGGCGCCTCGCTCGCCGCCGTGCGACCAGGGCAGGTCGAGATCACGCTGCCCTGGTCCGAGCCGCTGACCCAGCAGCATGGCTTTCTGCATGCTGGCATGGTGTCCACCGCTCTGGACTCGGCCTGCGGCTACGCCGGGTTTTCGCTGATGCCGGCCCATGCGGCCGTGCTCACCATCGAGTTCAAGATCAACCTGCTGGCGCCGGCCAAGGGTGAGACCTTTCGCATGGTGGGCAACGTGATCAAGCCAGGCCGTACCGTGACCGTGTGCGAGGGTCAGGCCTACGCCATCGAAGCGGGTCAAGAGAGGCTGATCGCCACCATGGGCTGTACGCTCATGGCGGTGATCGGCCGGGACAACATCCAGGGCTGAGGCCTTTTCATTTCAGGAGACAACACCGATGAACAACCTGCCCGGCATCAATTTTCAACTGGGTGAAGACATCGACGCGCTGCGCGACGCGGTGCGCGACTTCGCGCAGGCCGAGATCGCGCCGCGCGCTGAGGAGATCGACCGCAGCGACCAGTTCCCCATGGACCTCTGGCGCAAGATGGGCGATCTGGGCGTGCTGGGCATCACGGTGCCCGAGGCCGACGGCGGCGCCGGCATGGGCTACCTGGCGCACATGGTGGCCATGGAGGAAATCAGCCGCGCCAGCGCCTCGGTGGGCCTGTCCTACGGCGCGCACAGCAACCTGTGCGTGAACCAGATCAACCGCAACGGCAACGCCGCTCAGAAGGCGAAGTACCTGCCCAGGCTGATCAGCGGTGAACACGTGGGGGCGCTGGCCATGAGCGAGCCCGGCGCCGGCTCGGACGTCATCAGCATGAAGCTCAAGGCCGAGGACAAGGGCGGCTACTACCTGCTCAACGGCAGCAAGATGTGGATCACCAACGGCCCGGACGCCGACACCCTGGTGGTCTACGCCAAGAGCGAGCCCGAGCTGGGCGCGCGTGGCGTGACCGCATTCCTGATCGAAAAGGGCATGAAGGGCTTCTCCATCGCGCAAAAGCTCGACAAGCTCGGCATGCGCGGCAGCCACACCGGCGAGCTGGTGTTTGAAAACGTCGAAGTGCCGGCCGAGAACATCCTGGGGGGCCTCAACCTGGGTGCCAAGGTGCTCATGAGCGGGCTGGACTACGAGCGCGCCGTGCTCTCTGGCGGCCCGCTGGGCATCATGCAATCGGTGATGGACAACATCGTGCCCTACATCCACGACCGCAAACAGTTTGGCCAGAGCATCGGCGAGTTCCAGCTCATCCAGGGCAAGGTGGCCGACATGTACACGGTTCAGCAGGCCGCGCGTGCCTTTGCCTACACGGTGGCGAAAAACCTCGATCTGCTGGGCTCCGAACACGTGCGCCAGGTGCGCAAGGATTGCGCCTCCGTCATTCTCTGGACAGCCGAGAAGGCCACCTGGATGGCCGGCGAGGGCATCCAGATCTTTGGTGGCAACGGCTACATCAACGAGTACCCGCTGGGTCGCCTCTGGCGCGACGCCAAGCTCTACGAGATCGGCGCAGGCACCAGCGAGATCCGCCGCATGCTGATCGGCCGTGAGCTGTTCTCGGAAACCATGTAATGCCGCTGCGCAGCCTGCTGGCCCACAACCGCACCTGGGCGGCCCAGATGGAGGCCGAGCGGCCAGGGTTTTTCACGCGCCTGTCCGAACAACAGACGCCGCGCTACATGTGGATCGGTTGCTCCGACAGCCGCGTGCCAGCCAACCAGATCACGGGCCTGGAGCCGGGTGAGGTCTTCGTGCACCGCAACATCGCCAATGTGGTGGTGCCCACCGATCTGAACTGCCTGTCCACCATCCAGTTCGCGGTCGACATGCTCAAGGTCGAACACCTGATGGTGGTCGGCCACTTCGGTTGCGGTGGCGTGAAGGCGGCGCTCAACAACACCCGGGTGGGCCTGGCCGACAACTGGCTGCGCCATATCAAGGACGTGCGCGACCGCCATGCCGGCCTGCTCGCCGAGCTGGCCGAGCGGCACCGGCTCGACGCGCTGTGTGAGCTCAACGTGATCGAGCAGGTGATGAACGTGGCACACACCACCGTCGTGCAAGACGCCTGGGCTCGTGGCCAGCCGCTCACCCTGCACGGCTGGGTCTACGGTCTGAGCGATGGCCTGCTGCAGGACCTGCACATGGTGATCCGCGGCGAAGACGTGCTGGCAGAAACCCACGCCCGCGCGGTAGCTGCAGTGGCGCAGCGCACCCGAAGCTGACCTGGCTTAGGCGACTCCAGCAGACTGTCCACCATGGCCCCGCAACGACTCGACTCTTCCGTGGCTTTTGACATCGCCAAGGCGATGCTGGACGGCTTCAACCGCCACTACAAGCTGTTCCGGACCGAATCGGCGCGCGCCAAACACCGGTTTGAGACCCGCGACTGGCGCGGTCAGCAGCGCGCGCAACGCGAACGCATCGAGTTCTACGATCTGAGGGTGAACGAGTGCGTCAAACGCCTGATCAAGGAGTTCGGTGCCGGTGAGCGACCGATGGAGGTGTGGGAGCAGGTGAAGCTGCACTACATCGGCCTGCTGGTGAACCACCACCAGCCCGAAACCGCCGAGACTTTTTTCAACTCGGTCACCACCAAGATCCTGCGCCGCGCCTATTTCCAGAACGATTTCATCTTCGTGCGCCCGGCCGTCTCCACCGAATACATCGAAAACGAAGAGCCCGACGCCAGGCCGACTTACCGCTGCTATTACCCCAAGGCCGACACCATGCAGACCGAGGTGCTGCGCATGATCCAGGACTTCGAATTGCGCGTGCCGTTCGAAGACCTGGAGCGCGATACCGCGCTGGTGCTGGCGGCGATGAAGCAGCAGTTTGACCACGTCAAGCTGCGCGCCAACTTCCAGTTCCAGGTCCTCTCCAGCCTGTTCTTCCGCAACAAGGGCGCCTATGTGGTGGGCAAGATCATCAACGGTTTTCAGGACGTGCCGTTTGCCCTGCCCATCCTGCACAACCCCGAAGGCAAGCTGGAGATCGACGCGGCGCTGTTTGGCGAGGACGACCTGCTGCTGGTGTTTTCGTTTGCGCGCGCCTACTTCATGGTCGACATGGAGATCCCCAGCGCCTATGTGCAGTTCTTGCGCAGCATGATGCCGCGCAAGCCGCGCGCCGAGTTCTACAACGCACTCGGTCTGGCCAAGCAGGGCAAGACGCTGTTCTACCGAGACTTCCTGTTCCACATGCGGCACAGCACCGACAAGTTCCGCATCGCGCCCGGCATCAAGGGCATGGTGATGCTGGTGTTTGACCTGCCCAGCTACCCGTTCGTGTTCAAAGTCATCAAGGACTTTTACCCGCCGCAGAAAGACACCTCCAGAGAACAGATTCGTGGCAAGTACCAGCTGGTCAAGCACCACGACCGGGTGGGACGCATGGCCGACACACTGGAGTTTTCCGAAGTGGGCTTCCCACATGATCGTTTCACCGACGAGCTGATCGCCGAGATCCAGAAGTTTGCGCCCAGCCAGCTCGAGATCAGCGACCGTGACGGCGATGGCACCATCGAAGTCATCATCAAGCACGTGTACATCGAGCGGCGCATGATCCCGCTCAACATCTACCTGCAGGAAGCCTTTGACACGCTGCAGTCGGCAGGGGCAGACGACCTGTCGCTGCAACGCGCTCGCGAGCAGCTGACGCGCGCAGTGGTCGAGTACGGTAACGCCATCAAAGACCTGGTGGCGGCCAACATTTTTCCTGGCGACATGCTGTGGAAAAACTTCGGCATCACCCGCCACGGAAAGGTCGTGTTCTACGACTACGACGAAATCGAGTACATCACCGATTGCAACTTCCGCCGCGTGCCCGAGCCGCGCAACGAGGAAGACGAGATGTCGGGCGAGGTCTGGTACAGCGTGGCCAAGAACGATGTGTTCCCCGAAACCTTCGGCCCCTTCCTGCTGGGCAATCCGCTGGTGCGCCAGGAATTCATGAAGTACCACGCTGATTTGCTCGATGTCGAGTTCTGGCAGTTGCACAAAGACCGCATTGCGGCTGGCCATGTGCACGACGTTTTCCCTTACGAGCGTGAGCGCCGCCTGCATGTTGATGGCCAGCACGACCTGCCCGCCTGACTTGAATCCCTGTCTCAACCCCTCGAATCTCCAAGGAGACCTTTCATGAGCCCTAATTCATCTGATCCTGTGGTCATCGTGGGCGCTGCCCGCACCCCCATGGGCTCGTTCCAGAGCGATTTCGCGTCCCAGTCGGCGCACGACCTGGGCGGCGTCGCCATCCGGGCGGCGGTCGAGCGTGCGGGTGTCAAGCCTGAACTCGTTGACGAGGTGTTGTTCGGCAACTGCCTGATGGCAGGCCAGGGCCAGGCGCCAGCGCGCCAGGCTGCGATCAAGGGCGGCTTGCCGCTGTCGGCCGGCGCGGTGACGCTGTCCAAGATGTGCGGCTCGGGCATGAAGGCCACCATGCTGGCGCACGACATGCTGCTGGCCGGCAGCGCCACCGTGATGGTGGCCGGCGGCATGGAGAGCATGACCAACGCGCCCTACCTCATGCTCAAGGGGCGCAGCGGCTACCGGATGGGCCACGACCGCATCTTCGATCACATGATGCTCGACGGCCTGGAAGACGCCTACGAGCCCGGTCGCTCCATGGGCACCTTTGGCGAAGACTGCGCCGCCAAATACAGCTTCACGCGCGATCAGCAGGACGCGTTCGCCATCGCCTCGGTGACGCGCGCCAAAGCCGCTACGGAGTCCGGCGCCTTTGCTGCCGAGATCGCAGCGGTCACGGTCAAGGACCGCAGCGGTGAGCGCGTGATCGGCATCGACGAGGGACCGGGCAAGGTCAAGCTGGACAAGATCCCCAGCCTCAAGCCGGCGTTCAAGAAAGATGGCGGCACGATCACTGCCGCGTCCAGCTCCAGCATCAACGACGGCGCGGCCGCGCTGGTGCTCATGCGCGAATCCACCGCCCAGGCCCAGGGCCTCAAGCCGCTGGCGCGCATCGTGGCGCACAGCACGCATGCCCAGGAGCCCAACTGGTTCGCCACCGCTCCAGTGGGGGCCACGCAGAAGCTGCTGGCCAAGACCGGCTGGGCTGTGGCCGATGTCGACCTGTGGGAAATCAACGAGGCTTTTGCCGTTGTGCCCATGGCGCTGATGACCGAGCTGAGCATCCCGCACGACAAGGTGAACGTGAACGGCGGCGCCTGCGCGCTGGGTCACCCCATCGGCGCTTCCGGCGCGCGCATTCTCGTCACGCTGCTGCACGCGCTGAAGGCCAGCGGCGGCAAAAAGGGCATCGCCACGCTGTGCATCGGCGGTGGTGAGGCCACGGCGATGGCGGTGGAGATGCTGTAACACCCCCGCCGCGCTTCGCGCGACCCCCTCAAGGGGGCGCCACTGGCGGCCCGGCGGAGCCGGTTCCGCGGTGGCCTTGACCTAACTGCCTTTCACTTCATGAGCACCATCCTCATCCTCGGCGCATCGCGCGGCATCGGCCTGGAACTGGTCAACCAGTACCGGGCGGCGGGTGATCGCGTGATCGCCACCGCACGCAGCGACGCCGACTTGGCCCGCTTGCAGACACTGGGTGCCGAGGCGCTGCGCCTGGACGTGGCCGACAGCGCCAGCGTGAGCGGCCTGGCCTGGCAACTCGATGGCGAAAAGCTGGACGTGGCGCTTTACGTGGCAGGTGTGATGGATCGCGCGTCGGCCACCATGCCGCCAACCCAGGCCGCATTCGACCGGGTGATGCACGCCAATGTGCTCGGTGCCATGCAGGCCATGCCCCAGGTGTTGCCCGGCGTGCAGGCTGCGGGCGGCTTGTTCGGCGTGCTCTCCAGCAGCATGAGCCAGATTGGCCTGGTGCCAGCCAGCAACGCCTGGCTGTACCGGGTGAGCAAGGCCGCGCTCAACATGGCGCTGGCCAGCGCACGCTTCGATTACCCGGGCGCCCGCCTGGTGGCGCTGGACCCAGGTTGGGTGCAGACCGACATGGGCGGCAGCGGCGCTGCGCTCACGGTGCAAGACAGCGTGCGAGGCCTGCGCCAGGTGATCGCCACCCTGACCCCCGAAGACAACGGTCGGCTGATCCACCACGACGGCCGCCGCGCCGCGACGTGGTGAGTCGCCACTTTCCCCGAATTTGCTGAGGACACCCATGCTGCTGAACCAAGACCAACTCATGATCCGCGACGCGGTGCGCGCCTTTGCCCAGGAACAGCTGTGGCCGCATGCCGCGACCTGGGACAAGGAACACCACTTTCCAAAGGCGGTGCACCAGGGCCTGGCCGAGCTGGGCGCCTACGGCATCTGCGTGCCCGAGGCCCTCGGCGGCGCCGGGCTGGATTACCTCACGCTGGCCGTGGTGCTGGAAGAGATCGCGGCGGGTGATGGCGGCACCAGCACCGCCATCAGCGTGACCAACTGCCCGGTCAACGCCATCTTGCTGCGATACGGAAATGCCCAGCAGCAGGAGGCCTGGCTGCGTCCGCTGGCGGCGGGCCGCATGCTGGGTGCCTTCTGCCTGACCGAGCCGCAGGCCGGGTCGGATGCGTCGTCGCTTCGCACCACCGCCGTTCGGCAGGGCGGTGACTACGTGATCAATGGCGTGAAGCAGTTCATCACCAGTGGGAAAAACGGGCACCTGGCCATCGTGATCGCGGTGACCGACAAAGGCGCCGGGAAAAAAGGCATGAGCGCTTTCGTGGTGCCCACCGACACCCCGGGCTACATCGTCGACCGCCTGGAAGACAAGCTCGGCCAGCACAGCAGCGACACCGCCCAAATCCGCTTCGAGGACTGCCGCATCCCCGCCGAGAACCTGATCGGCCAAGAGGGAGAGGGCTACAAGATCGCTCTGTCGGCGCTGGAAGGCGGGCGCATCGGCATCGCGTCGCAGGCCATCGGCATGGCGCGCGCCGCCTTCGACTGTGCCGTGACCTACGCCAAACAGCGCGAGAGCTTTGGCCAGCCCATCTTCCAGCACCAGGCCGTGGGTTTCAAGCTGGCCGAGATGGCCACGCAAATCGAGGCCGCCCGCGCGCTCACCCACCACGCCGCCGCCCTGCGCGACGCCGGGCAGCCCTGCCTGAAAGAGGCCGCCATGGCCAAGCTGCTGGCCAGCGAAATGGCCGAAACCGTCTGCTCCCAGGCGATCCAGATCCATGGCGGCTACGGCTACGTGAGCGACTTCCCGGTCGAGCGCATCTACCGAGATGTGCGCGTGTGCCAGATCTACGAAGGCACGAGCGACGTGCAGAAGATCATCATTCAGAGGGCGCTGTAGAAGGCTCCCCCTGCGCCGCCTGCGGCGTCACCCCCCAGGGGGCGGCACTGGCGGCCCGGCGAAGCCGGTTCCGCGGTGCCCTTGGGTTGAGCGGCCTGCGGACCGCTCAACACGGGCGCCTCGCGCGCCAGCGGCGCGCTTCAAGCGGTCCGCAGGCCGCTTGATCTCAGGATGCCGCCGATCCGGCTCTGCCGGTCGGCCAGCATCGCCCCCTGGGGGGTGACGCCGCAGGCGGCGCGGGGGGGGAGATAATTCCAGCATGAACATCATCATCCTGGGCGCTGGTCGTGTTGGTGAAAGTGTGGCCGAAAGCCTGGCCTCGGAGCAGAACGACATCACCGTTATCGACACCAATGCGTCGCGCCTGCGCAAGCTGGAGGAGCGTTTCGACCTGCGCGGTGTGGTCGGCAACGGCATCCAGCCCTCTGTGCTGAGAGAGGCAGGGGCGAAGGACGCCGACATGGTGATCGCCTGTGCCGCCAGCGACGAGTCGAACCTGGTCGTCTGCAAGGTGGCGCACGACGTGTTCAACGTGCCCAACACCATCGCCCGCTTGCGTTCGTCCGAATTCGTTGAGGGCGAGGAGCTGCTGGGCAAGACCGGCTTCGCGGTAGACCACGTGATCTGCCCTGAAGAATCGGTCACCCGCTACATCCGCCAGCTCATCAGCTACCCCGAAGCCTTGCAGGTGGTGGAGTTTTCGCAGCAGCGCGCCTGCCTCACGGTGGTGCGGGCGGCCTCAGGCGGGGCGGGTGTGGGCCACACGATTGCGGAGCTGCGCGAGCGCATTCCCCACGCCGAGATGCGCGTGGTGGCACTGTATCGGCTCGACACCGAGATGGATCCCAAGCCGAGCACCCGCATCCTGCCAGGCGACGAGGTGTTTCTGCTGGCCGACTCGCGCAAGATCCGCCAGGTGCTCGGTGCCATCCACAACATCGACAAACCGGTGCAGCGTCTCATGATCGCCGGCGGCGGTCGGGTCGGCCTGCGGCTGGCGCGCAGCCTGGTCGACCATTGCGAGGTCAAGATCATCGAGCGCGATCCCAAGCGCTGCGAATACCTGGCCAGCCAGCTGCCGTCATCTGTCCTGGTGCTGCAGGGCGATGGCGCCGACGAAGACCTGCTGCAAGACGAAAACGTCGGCATGATGGACATGTTTCTCGCGCTCACCAGCGACGACGAAGACAACATCATGTCGGCCATGCTGGCCAAGCGGCTCGGTGCGGGGCGGGTGCTCTCGCTCATCAACCGCCGCGCCTACGCCGACATGATGCAGGGCAGCACCATCGACATCGCGATCTCGCCGGCGCAGACCGTCATCGGCGAGCTGCTGGCGCACCTGCGGCGGGGTGACGTGGCGGCGGTGCACAGCCTGCGCCGCGGCACCGCCGAGGCGCTGGAGGGCGTGGCGCGCGGCGATGTGAAAACCTCCAAACTGGTGGGCCGCCGCGTCGAGGAAATCAAGCTGCCCAAGGGCGCCGCCATCGGCGCCATCGTGCGCGGCGAAGGCCGCGACGGGCAGGTGCTGATGCCGCACCACGACACGCTGATCGAGGCTGACGACCACATCATCATCTTCATCCCCAACAAGCGCCAGGTGCGTGAGGTGGAGAAGCTGTTTCAGGTCGGCGCGACCTTCTTCGGCTGAGCCAGCCCCAGCGCATGTACAGCCTGTTGCCTGTCCTCGCGGTCTTTGCCCGCATTCTGGTGGCGTTTTCGCCAGCGTTTTTTGTTCCGCTGGGCTGGGCGCTGGCGCTCGACGCCAGTGAACACGCGCTCTTGTGGGAGGTCTGCTTCGGCCTCACGCTGGGCAGCGGGCTTCTGCTCTGGGTGCTGACCCGCAAACATCGCCGCGAGCTGCAGCCGCGCGATGGTTTCTTGCTGGTCAACATGGTGTGGCTGGTGCTGCCTGCCTACGCCGCGCTGCCGCTGATGTACACCGTGCCCGACATCACCTGGATCAAGGCCTATTTCGAAGCCATGAGCGCGCTCACTGCCACCGGCGCCACCGCGCTCAGCGGGCTGGATGCGCTCCCGGTGTCGATCAATATCTGGCGCTGCTTCCTGCAGTACCTGGGTGGTCTGGGCATCATGCTGCTGGTGGTGGCGGTGCTGCCCATGCTCGGGCTGGGTGGCTTCCAGGTCTACAAGGCCGAGACCCCCGGGCCCATGAAGGACTCCAAGTTCACCCCGCGGATTGCGGAAACCGCGCGCGGTCTGTGGGCTGTGTACTTCGCTTTTTCGCTGGCCTGCTTCCTGGCCTACCGTTGGGCTGGCATGAGCTGGGCCGATGCCTTCATGCACATGTGCTCCACCATGGGCCTGGGCGGCTTTTCGTCGCACGACGCCAGCATCGGCTATTTCAACTCGCCCGCTGTCGAGTGGGTCGCCATCGTGTTCAT
This sequence comes from Hydrogenophaga sp., assembly GCF_030373245.1. Classification (GTDB taxonomy): domain Bacteria; phylum Pseudomonadota; class Gammaproteobacteria; order Burkholderiales; family Burkholderiaceae_C; genus Hydrogenophaga. The sequence continues at coordinate 293,671 of NZ_JAUCZF010000006.1, read as the reverse complement.
GGCGCTGGCCGGCATCAACTTCCTGCGCTATTTCATCGTCTTGCGCAGCCGCTCGCTTCGACCGCTCCTGCACGATCGCGAGATCAGCAACTATGTGGGCGTGCTGGTCGGCTCGGTGGTGCTGGTGGTGGTCTTGCTCCTGGTTCACGAGGTTCATCCCGACCTCGGTGAAGCCATTCGCATCAGCGCCTTCCATGTGGTCTCGCTGGCCACCACCACCGGCTACGCCTCCACCGACTACGCCACCTGGCCGGTGTTTGTGCCCATCCTGCTGCTCTTCCTGGGCAGCTTTGTGTCCTGCGCTGGTTCTACGGGTGGCGGCATCAAGATGATCCGCATGATCCTGCTCATCAAGCAGGCTCGACGCGAGCTGGTGCGCATCGTGCACCCGCGCGTGGTCAACCCGGTCACGCTGGGCGGTTCGGTGGTGCCAATCTCCGTCATGACCGCCACCTTCGGTTTCATGCTCATCTATGGCGCGGCCACCATGGGGCTGACCTTCATCATGCTGCTGACAGGCCTGGACTTGGTGACCGCGTTTTCGGCCGTGGTGGCCACCGTGAACAACATCGGTCCGGGCCTGGGTCTGGTTGGCCCGTCCAGCAACTACGGCGTGCTCACCGAATTCCAGCTCTGGGTGCTCACCTTTGCCATGCTGCTGGGGCGGCTGGAGCTGTTGTCGGTGCTGGTGCTGCTGACATCGCAGTTCTGGAGGAAGTGATGACCCCAACGCTCCGCCGCTGCGCGGGTCGCTGCCTCCCGAGGGGGCTGTTTCGCCTTGGGGCGGCCCGGCGGCGAAACGACACCCCCGCGCCGTCTGCGCGCCACAAGCGCGCTTCAAGCGGTATGCAGGCCGCTTGATCCCAGGACGCCGTCGGGCCGGCTTTGCCGGACGACCAGCGTCGCCCCTTGGGGGGTGACGGCGAAGCCGGCGCGCGGGGTACCATCTCTACATGCCCATCACCAAATCCTCCCGCCAGCTGGTGGACGAAGCCACTGCCAACATCACCACCTACACGGTGGACCAGGTGCGCGAGCGCCTGGGCAAGGACCCGCGTTTGCAGCTGGTGGACATTCGCGATGTGCGCGAGCTGGAGCGCGAGGGCACGGTACCCGGGGCGGTGCTGGCGCCGCGCGGCATGCTGGAGTTCTGGGTGGATCCCGCCTCGCCTTATTTCAAGCCGGTGTTTGGCGACGAGAGCAAAGAGTTCGTGCTGTTCTGCGGCGCCGGCTGGCGCAGCGCGCTGGCCGCGCAGGCGCTGCAAGACATGGGCATGAGCAACGTCGCTCATGTGGACGGTGGCTTTGGTGCCTGGCTCAAGGCCGGCGCTCCGACCGAAACACTCGAAGCCCACAAAGCCGCCCACGCCGCGCGCAAAGGCTGACGCCTTGATGCGTGTGCCGGTGCCGGTCGAGTGCCCTTGTGGCCAGCGTGATCCGCGCGGCCGCGCGCTGGCGCTCGCCGACTGTTGCGGCCGTTACCTCGGCGGCGAGTCGCTGGCGCCCGACGCAGAGCGGCTCATGCGCTCGCGCTACACCGCCTACACCCTGGGCCTGGCGCCCTACCTGCTGTCCACCTGGCACCCGAGAACGCGACCTGCCGAGCTGTTGCTGGATGCCGGCGTCAAGTGGCTGGGGCTGGAGGTGCGGGCTCATCAGGCGCTGGATGCCGAGCGCGCCGAAGTCGAGTTTGTCGCCCGCTCGCGCCTCGCCGGGCGGGCGCAGCGGCTGCATGAGCGCAGCCGGTTTGTGCGCGAAGCCGGGCAGTGGCTGTATGTGGATGGAGACCTGTTGTGAGCCTGGTGTTTGATGCGGTGCTGTTCGACTGCGATGGCGTGCTGGTGGACAGCGAGCCCATCACCAACGGCGTGCTGCGCGATGTGCTGAACGAATCGGGCTGGGCCATCAGCCAGTCCGAGTGCATGCAGATCTTCATCGGCAAGGCGGTGCGCGACGAACGTGCGCGCATCGAAGCCGAGACCGGCCAGCCGCTCACTGAGGCGTGGATGCGCGCCTTTTATGCTCGCCGCGACCAACGCCTGCGCGCCGAACTGCGCGCCATGGACGGCGCATTGCAAGCCGTGATCGCCGCCCACCGCCACACGGCAGGCCGCATCGCCTGCGCCTCCGGCGCCGACCGGCCCAAGGTCGTGATGCAGATTCACATGGCCGGCATGGCGCCGTACTTCGAAGACCGCATCTTCAGCGGCCACGACCTGCCGCGCTCCAAGCCACACCCCGACGTCTACCTGGCCGCTGCCACGCACCTGGGCGCTGACCCGGCGCGCTGCCTGGTGATCGAAGACACCGCCACCGGCGCACAGGCCGGCCTCGCCGCCGGCGCCACAGTGTGGGGCTACTGCCCGGCCGGGCATGGACGAGCGTTTGACGGCATGCGCCTGACGCGGGTGTTTCGCCACATGGACGAGCTGGCGGCGGCTTTGGGCTGAAGGCAGCGCCTCGCGAGTCCCTCCAATTGCAGCCCCACGCCCGGCGCCTCGACCGACGCAACCGTCTGGCCTATCCTCAAGGCATTGGTTCATCAACAGAACCTGCCACCAACACGAAAGGATGGGATGAAGACGGAGCTCGCGGATCACGGCCATGACAGTGCCCTGTCGTCACCGGAAAAAGACTATTTCATCACCCGCAACGGCAAACGCTACGCAGGTGTTCACCTGCTGATCGACCTGCATGGCGCGTCGCACCTCAGCGACCTGGCTCACATCGAAAACACCCTGCGCCGCTGCGTGCAGGCAGCCAAAGCCACGCTGCTGCACATCCACCTGCATCGCTTCGAGCCCGATGGTGTCAGTGGTGTCGCGGTGCTTGCTGAGAGCCATATCTCGGTGCACACCTGGCCCGAAAGTCGCTTTGCTGCTTTCGATGTCTTCATGTGCGGCAACACCCAGCCAGAGGTTTGCATCGACATCATGCGTGAGGCCTTCGAGGCCGAGCGTACCGACGTTCAGGAAATTTTGAGAGGCGAAGTCCATGAGTGAATTCAAATGGTGGCACGAGCGGTCGGATGGACACGGCATCACCACATCGGTCGAGGTGAAGCTGTTGCACTCGGAGCAAAGCCCGTATCAGCGCATTGAAATCTACGACCACCAGTCCTTTGGCCGCTTGCTGGTGCTCGATGGCTACATCCAGGCCAGCCAGGCCGATGAATTCATCTACCACGAGATGGCGGTGCATGTGCCGCTGCTGGGCCGCGAACGCAAGGAGGCTTCGGTGCTCATCATCGGAGGTGGTGACGGCGGCATCCTGCGCGAAAGCCTGAAACACGACTTTGTGACCCGCGTCACCATGGTCGAGATCGATCAGCGCGTGATCGCGCTGGCCAAGGAATACCTGGCCGTCAACGGCGACTACGACGATCCCCGCGTGACGCTGGTCATCGACAACGCGGCCAACTATGTCAGCCAGGCGCTGCAAAGCGGCCAGCGCTACGACCTGATCGTGCTCGACCTCACCGAGCCGGTGGGGCCTTCGTCTTGCCTCTTCACCGAAAAATTTCTCACCGAAGTGGTGTCCCTGGTGTCAGAGACCGGCGTCATCCTCGACTCCGACAGCATCTACCTGTCCCAAAGCGGTGGGGATTTCCTGCAAGAGGTGAGTGGTGATGGCGACAACCTGGTGACTGTGATGCAGCGCACCAGGCTGCTGCCGCACATCGAGGTCTATCACACCAACATTCCGCTGTACCCTGGCGCCGATTTCGGATTTTTCCTGTACAGCCGGGATTGCGTGTCCTTGCGCAAGCCGGTCAAAGCATTTGAGGGCCGGCACTACAACGCAGATGTGCACCAGGCGGCCTTCGCGTTGCCCAACTGGCAAAAGAAGTGGTCCTCGGTTCAGGACTGAGGCGCATGCCGATCGCCTGAGCCCGGCGCGAATCCGGGCGCCGCCAACGAAGTCGGCGAGATCCGCGATCAGGCCCTAGTCCGACAGCGCCTTCAGCACCCGGTACAAATCCGCTTTGCCCTCAAAGCCAATGCCCGGCAGGTGGTCGGGCAGGGTGACATAACTGTTTTCCACCTTCACGCCGTCGGGAAAACCGCCGAAGGGCTGGAACAGGTCGGGGTAGGACTCGTTGCCGCCCAGGCCCAGGCCGGCGGCGATGTTGAGCGACATCTGGTGCCCGCCGTGCGGGACGCAGCGGCTGGCCGACCAGCCGTGTTCCCGGAGCATGTCGAGCGTGCGCAGGTACTCCACCAGGCCGTAACTCAGCGCGCAGTCAAACTGCAGCCAGTCGCGGTCGGGCCGCATGCCGCCGTGGCGGATGAGGTTGCGCGCGTCCTGCATGGAAAACAGGTTTTCGCCCGTGGCCATGGGGTTCTTGTAGTAGTTGCGCAGCGTGGCCTGCAGCTCGAAGTCGAGCGGATCGCCCGCTTCTTCGTACCAGAAGAGGTCGTATTGCGAGAGCGCCTTGGCGTACTGGATGGCGGTGTCCAGATCGAAGCGGCCGTTGGCATCGACGCACAGCTTCTGCCCGTCCTGCAGCACGCTCAGGACTGAATCGATGCGGCGCAGGTCTTCGTCGAGCGAGGCGCCACCGATCTTCTTTTTCACCACGGTGTAGCCGCGGTCGATGTAGCTGCGCATTTCGTCTTTGAGCTTGCCGTGGTCCTGGCCTGGGTAGTAGTAGCCGCCGGCGGCGTAGACGAAGACCTTGCGGTTGGGCTGGCCGTTGCCATAGCGGTCGGCCAGCAGCTGAAACAGCGGCTTGCCTTCGATCTTGGCCACCGCGTCCCACACGGCCATGTCGATCGTGCCGATGGCCACCGAGCGCTCGCCGTGGCCGCCAGGCTTCTCATTGGTGAACATCGCCTGCCAGACTTTGTGCGGGTCGAGGTTGCTGCCGCTGGCGTCCAGCAGCGAGTCGGGTGCGGCCTCGGTCACACGCGGAATGAAGCGTTCGCGCATCAGCGTGCCCTGGCCGTAGCGCCCGTTGGAGTTGAAGCCATAGCCCACCACCGGTTTGCCGTCGCGGATCACGTCGGTGATCACCGCTACCAGGCTCAGCGTCATCTTGCTGAAGTCGATGTAGGCGTTGCGGATGGGGCTGCTGATGGGAAGGGTCTTCTCACGAATCTCGACGATCTTCACGCGGGTCTCCTGCAGGGATAGGGGGTTGGCAAGTCTCGCATGAAGGCAGGCGCCTGCCAGAAGCGCGCATGGCCCAGCTCGAGCGCGAGCTCGCCGCTCTTGCCCGTCTAAGCCCGACGTGTACCACGCTGCTCTCCATTCCGGGCATAGGCCTGCTCACCGCCACCGCGCTGGTGGCCGCTGCGTCGGGCGACGTGACGCACTTCAAGGATGCGCGCCACTTCTTCAGCTGGTTCGGTCTCTGGAGTCGGAGGTGCGCAAACGGGTTCTCTGGTTGCAGCCTACCGATCGAGCAGGTTTGCGTCTACTGGGCGGGCGTTTGTGTTGGAGGGCGGCACAAGGCCGCGGAATCCAGCGCCCATGAGCCGGAAGACCGCATTGCGGATCATGCTTGTTGGTCCGCTCCATGCCGACACCAGCAGCCCCGCACCTCACCCTTGTTCGCGCCAAGCCCCAGGGCTCATCCCGGTCCAGCCTTTGAAGGCGCGGATGAAGCTTTTTTCGTTTCGGAAGCCGGCCGCCAGCGCCACCTGCTTCACCGGCCGGTTCGTGCGCTGCAGCAACTCGGTGGCGCGGTCGCGGCGCACCGTGTCTTTGAGTGTTTGCAGTGAAGCGCCTTCTTCTTTCAGTTGCCGGTGCAGCGTGCGGGCCGACAGGTTGAGCTGCGCGGCCAGTTCGTCGGCGTTGTGGCTGTTCAGTGGCTGGCTGACCAGGGCCTGGCGCACGCGCTGGACCAGCAGGCGGTCGCGCCGGTAGGGCAGCACCGTTAGGGGCAGGGCGCGCTGCAGCATCTGGCTCATGGCGGCTTCGTCGCGCCGGATCGGCAGCGCGAGGTAGCGGGCATCCAGATGCAGGGCGGCATGGGGCTGGTCGAACTCGGCCGGGCCGTCGAACAGCAGGCGGTAGGCGTCGCCGTGTGCCGGTTCGGGGTAGGGGAAGCGGGCCCCCTGCAGCGGAATGCGCGAGTCCACCAGCCAGCAGGCCAGGCCCAGCACATTGCGCAGCACCGAGACGACGCAGAACTCGGTGAGCGCGCCGGGCTGGCGGTCGGCCGTGAGCGCCAGCCGGGCGGCGTCGCCCTCGGTGTGCAGCGCCAGCGCCACGTCGTCGGTCAGCAGGGCGTGGTGGCGACACCAGCGTTTGAGCGCCACGCCCAGGCTGGGGGCCGAGAGCGAGGCGCGCGCCAGCATGCCGTAGCTGCCCCAGGGCAGGGCGCGGCGAAAGCAGCCCAGTGCCTCGTCGTCCAGCTCGCGCATCGCGGCTTCAGACATGGCTTCCATCTGCGCGGCGGTGATTCGCGCACCGGAATGGGCCACGGAATCTGGCGTGATTTGTGCCAGATGCAATGCGGCGGTGGCATCCAGGCCCCGCGCCGCGTAGGCCGCCACCATCGCCTGCACAAAGGCCATGGGTGTCGCCGCGCGTGGCGCTTTCCCAGGCGCAGCTCGGGCAGCAGCTGAGGGGAGGATGCCGAGAGCATTGGACATGCAGGCAGTCTGCCAATACCTGGCGCAATTTGCAACCTTGGTGGCGACCCGGATGGCGCCGGGCGGCCTATCCTCCACAATGGCTCAACCCCCTTACCGGATGCCCCCATGCAGACACTGGAGACCCAACTCAACGCCCGCTCCGCCGAGTTTCAGGCCAACGCCGCCGCCATGCGTGCGGCGGTGGACGACCTGAAGGCGCAGATCGAAAAGGCCACGCTGGGCGGCGGCGAGGCGGCGCGCGCCAAGCATGTGAAACGAGGCAAGCTGTTGCCGCGCGACCGGGTGCAGATGCTGCTCGACCCCGGTACGCCGTTTCTGGAAGTGAGCCCGCTGGCGGCCCTGAACATGTACCCAGACCGCGACGGCAGCGACAGCGCGCCGTGTGCCGGCGTCATCGTGGGCATTGGCCGCGTGAGCGGTGTGGACTGCATGATCGTCTGCAACGACGCCACGGTGAAGGGCGGTACCTACTACCCCATGACGGTGAAAAAACACCTGCGGGCGCAGGAGGTGGCGGCGCAAAACCACCTGCCCTGCATCTACCTGGTGGACTCGGGCGGCGCCAACCTGCCCAACCAGGACGAGGTGTTCCCCGATCGCGACCACTTCGGCCGCATCTTCTTCAACCAGGCCAACATGAGCGCGCAGGGCATCGCGCAGATTGCGGTGGTCATGGGCTCGTGCACGGCCGGCGGTGCGTATGTGCCGGCCATGAGCGACGAGACCATCATCGTCAAGAACCAGGGCACCATCTTTCTGGGTGGCCCGCCGCTGGTGAAGGCCGCCATTGGCGAAATCGTGAGCGCCGAAGACCTGGGCGGTGGCGACGTGCACACGCGCCTATCCGGCGTGGCCGACCACCTGGCGCAGAACGACGCGCACGCGATTGCGCTGGCGCGCCAGGCCGTCGCCACGCTGAACAACCGCAAGGAAGTGGCGCAGGCGCTGCGCGAGCCGGTGCCCCCCAAGTACGACCCGCAGGAGCTGTACGGCGTGATCCCCGCGGACACGCGCAAGCCCTACGACGTGCGCGAAATCATCGCCCGCATCGTCGACGCCTCCGAGTTCCACGAATTCAAGGCACGCTATGGCGCCACCCTGGTCTGCGGCTTCGCCCACATCGAAGGCATGCCGGTGGGCATCGTGGCCAACAACGGCATCCTGTTTTCCGAGAGCGCGCAAAAAGGCGCGCACTTCATCGAGCTGTGCTGCCAGCGCAAGGTGCCGCTGATCTTTCTGCAGAACATCACCGGCTTCATGGTCGGCAAGAAGTACGAGAGCGAAGGCATTGCGCGCCACGGTGCCAAGATGGTCACGGCGGTGGCCACGGCCCAGGTGCCCAAGTTCACCGTGATCATCGGCGGCAGCTACGGCGCCGGCAACTACGGCATGTGTGGCCGCGCCTATTCACCGCGCTTTCTGTGGATGTGGCCGAACGCGCGCATCTGCGTCATGGGCGGCGAGCAGGCCGCTGGGGTGCTGGCCACCGTCAAGCGCGATGCCATCGAAGCCAAGGGCGGCAGCTGGAGCGCCGAGGAAGAAGCGGCCTTCAAACAACCCGTGCTTGACCAGTTCGGCCACCAGTCCCACCCCTACTACGCCAGCGCCCGGCTGTGGGACGATGGCGTGATCGACCCGGCCGACACGCGCCGCGTGCTGGGGCTGGCGCTGTCGGCGGCGTTGAACGCACCGATCGGCGAGCCGAAGTTCGGCGTGTTCCGCATGTGATGTGTATGATGTTTGTATTTCATACACATTTCGGAGTGTAGCGTGCGCACCAACATCGTGATCGACGACAAGCTCATGGCCGATGTGATGGCCAGCGGCGACTTTAAGACCAAGAAAGAAGCGGTTGAGGAAGGCTTGCGCCTGCTCAAGCGCAAGAAGGTCTATGCGGCCTTGTTGGCCATGCGCGGAAAGTTGCATTGGGACGACTCCGACGAAGCGTGGGCGCGGGTGCGCGCTGAAACGGCAGTGCCGCAAGCGGTGCAAGAACCTATGCCGACCTATGGCAAACCCAAAGCGGCCAAAAAGGCCAGCTCGACAACTGCAGGCAAGCCTGCCGCCCGCGTGCGGAGAAGGTCTGCATGATTCTGGTCGACTCCAGCGTCTGGATCGATTTTTTCCGTGACGGTCGCGGTGCAGCGAGCGTTGCGCTAGGCCAATGCCTGGGGGACGCCAGCGTGGAAGTCGGCATGGCCGACCTGGTGCTGTTTGAAGTGATGCGCGGGTTCAGAGAAGACGCCCTGATGCGACAAGCGCAGGCCCTGATGCGCGAGCTGCCTCAGGTCGAGATCGGCGGCACAGACCATGCGCTGAAAGCCGCCGAGCGCTACCGACGGCTGCGAGCCCAAGGCCGCACCGTGAGCAGCCCCATCGACGTGCTGCTGGCTAGCTACTGCATCACCCATGGCCACACCTTGCTGCACCGCGACGCCGATTTCGAGTCGCTCAAAACCCTGGGAGACCTCGACACATGGCCGCACTGAGTGCCTGGCACACCCACTTTGTCCAGCTCGCCCGCTACAACGTCTGGGCCACCGAGCGCCTGCTGGCCGCCGTCGAGCCACTGAGCGAGCTCGACTACCGGCGCGATGTGGGGCTGTTCTTCAAGAGCATCCACGGCACGCTGAACCACCTGCTGGTGGGTGAGCATCTGCTCTGGTACCCGCGCTTTGCCAAAGGGGTTTCACCGCTGCTGGGGCTGGACACCGAAATCGAGCCCGACCGCGATCGCCTCGGGCAGGCGCTCAAAGGCGGTGCGGCCAACTGGGAGCCGTTGATCCGCACCTGGCCGGCGGAGCGCTTTGACGAGCGTCTGGACTACAAGACCATGAAGGGGGTGCCGCAGTCGCTGCCGTTTGCTGCCACGCTGACCCATGTGTTCAACCACGGCACCCACCACCGCGGCCAGATCAGCGCGGCGCTCACCGCCCTCGGTCAGCCCGCGCCCGTGCTCGACCTGGTGTTTTTCCTCCAACAGACTGAGGCCACCGCATGACCGCCACGATTTACGACACGCCCGAGCACGAACTGCTGCGCGACCAGGTCGCGCGCTTTCTGGCGCAGGAGGTGGAGCCGTTTGCTGCCGCCTGGGAGGAAACCGGCATGGTGCCGCGCGACGTGCTGCGGCGCATGGGCCAGGCGGGCTTGCTGGGGATTGCTTTCGAGAGCGACTACGGTGGCGCGGACGCCGACGCCATGACCAACCTGGTGTTCGCCGAAGCGCTGTCGCAATCCACGTTTGCCGGGTTCATCATCACCGTGCTGGTGCACACCGACATGGCGGGCCCCCACCTGCACCATGCCGGCAGCCCGGCCCAGAAGGCGAAGTACCTGCCCAAGGTGACGGCGGGCGAGATGATCACCGCGGTGGGCATCAGCGAGCCAGGCGCGGGGTCGGACGTGGCCGGCATCCGCACCAGCGCACGCCGTGATGGCGATGAATGGGTGCTCAACGGCACCAAGATGTTCATCACCAACGGCGTGCACGCCGACCTGTATTTCGTCGCTGCCAAAACCGGCACGGCGCGGCACGACATGAGCATGTTCATCGTCGAAAAAGGCACGCCCGGTTTCACCGTGGGCCGCGCGCTCAAGAAAACCGGCTGGCTATCCAGCGACACCGCCGAGCTGGTGTTCGACAACGTGCGCATTCCGGCCGAGAACCTGCTGGGCGAGGAGGGCAAGGGTTTTTATTCGGTGATGAAGAACTTCCAGACTGAGCGCATTGCGCTGGGTGCCATGGCCATCGGTCACTGCACCCAGGCGCTCAAGATGACGCTGGATTACGTGCGCCAGCGTCAGGCCTTCGGCGGCACGCTGTGGGACCAGCAGACCATCCGCCAGCGCCTGTCCATGCTGGACGCCAAGACCCGCGCGGCCCGCCAGTTCATGTACCACTGCGCGTGGAGCGTGACGCAGGGCAAGGACATCGTGCAGGAGGTGTCGATGCTGAAGGCACTCACGGGCGAGCTGGTCAACGAGGTGGTGCAGACCTGCCAGCAGTTTCATGGCGGCATGGGCTTCATCCGCGAGACAGCGATCGAGCGGCTGTGGCGCGATGCACGCGTGCTGGCCATCGGCGGTGGCGCCACCGAAGTGATGCTGGAAGAAGTGGCTAAACGCTATTGAGTTGGGTATCGACCATGAGTGACGTATTGGATGTTTCCCGACCCACGCCGCAGGTCGCGCACGTGTGGCTCAACCGCCCCGAGGTGCGCAACGCCTTCAACGACGAGGTGATTGCTGCGCTCACCTCCACCTTCGCCGAGCTGGCGCAGGACGAGGAGCTGCGTGTGATCGTGCTCGGTGCGCACGGCAAGGCCTTTTGTGCCGGCGCCGACCTCAACTGGATGAAGGCCATGGCGGGTTACAGTTGGGAAGAGAACCGGGCCGACGCCCAGAAGCTGGCCGACATGCTCTGGACGCTGGACCAGTGCCCGGTGCCCATCGTGGGCCGCATCCAGGGCGACTGTTACGCCGGTGGCATGGGGCTGGCGGCGGTGTGCGATGTGCTGGTGGCGGTGGAGGGCGCGACCTTCTGCTTGTCCGAGGCGCGGCTCGGCCTGTTGCCCGCCACCATCAGCCCTTACGTGGTGCGTGCCCTGGGCCAGCCGGCCTCGCGCCGCTACATGGTCACTGCCGAGCGTTTCAGCGCAGCGCGCGCCCACGCGCTGGGCATGGTGCACGAACTCGCCACGGCCGATACGCTGGACGAAAAAGTCGATGACTTCGTGCGCACTCTGGTCGCCAACGGCCCGCAGGCCACCCGCGCCTGCAAGCGCCTGGTGCAAGACGTGAGCGGCGCGCCCATCACCGAGGCCCTGCGCGCCGAGACCGCGCGCCGCATCGCCGACATCCGCGCCAGCGACGAGGGCCGAGAAGGCGTGGCCTCGTTCCTGAACAAGCGCCCGGCGTCCTGGCTGGTCGGCTGACGGCCCCTGCGCACACCGCGTCAACCGCATGGAAACCACCGACACCAACCTGTGGCAACAGCTCGTGGCCTGGCTGCATGGCATGGGCCTGCACCTGGGCGGCGGGCCGGTGGCCGATCTGGGCGCGCAAGTGGGCGCTGGCGTGGCCAATGCGGCGAGCAGCATGGACATGCCCAGCCTGTTGGCGTTGGCCGCCGCGCTGGGCTGGGCCAGCGGTTTCCGCCTCTATGCCGTGGTGTTTCTGGTCGGTGCAGCGGGTGCGGCGGGCTGGATTTCTCTGCCACCGGGGCTGATGGTGTTGCAGCACCCGGCGCTGCTGCTGGCCAGCGGCTTCATGCTGTTCATGGAGTTTTTTGCGGACAAGATTCCCGGCGTTGATTCGGTCTGGGACATACTCAACAGCGTGATCCGCATCCCCGCCGGCGCCGCCCTGGCCGCTGGTGCTCTGGGCGCTGACGGCGCCACCATGGCGCTGGTGGGTGCGCTGCTCGGCGGCGGCCTGGCCGCCACCTCGCAAGCCGCCAAGACCACCACCCGAGCCGCCATCAACACCTCGCCCGAGCCGTTTTCCAATCTTGCCATGAGCCTGCTCGAAGACGGTCTGGTGGTGGGCGCGGTCTGGCTCGCGACCAACCACCCCGTGGCCTTCGGCGTCCTGCTGGTGATCGTGGTGGTGCTGATGTGGATCGTCACCTGGATGTTGTTCAAGTTCCTGCGCGCGGTCATCCGCCGCATGAGCGCCTTGTTGTCTGCTGCCCCGAAGGAAGTCTGATGTTCAAAAAAATTCTCATCGCGAATCGGGGGGGAAACGGCTGCGAAGCAGGCGTTTCGCCACATTGCCTGGCATGCCCAGCGTGCGCAGGCGATTTCACCGAGGGAAATCAACGTGTTTAAGAAAATTCTCATTGCCAACCGCGGCGAAATCGCCTGCCGCGTCGCAACCACCGCGCGCCGTCTCGGCGTTCGCACCGTGGCCGTCTATTCCGACGCCGATGCCAGCGCCAAGCACGTGATGGCCTGCGACGAGGCGGTGCACATCGGCGGCAGCGCGCCCAGGGACAGCTACCTGCAGTGGGAGCGCATCATCGCGGCCGCCAAGGCCACGGGCGCGCAGGCCATCCACCCGGGTTATGGCTTCCTGAGCGAAAACGAAGCGTTTGCCGATGCCTGTGCGAAAGAAGGCCTGGTCTTCATCGGCCCGCCCTCGTCGGCCATCCTCGCCATGGGGCTGAAGGCGGAGTCCAAGCGATTGATGGAAAAGGCGGGTGTGCCACTGGTGCCGGGTTACCACGGCGCTGACCAGGACCCGGCCATGCTCAAGCACGAGGCCGATCGCATCGGCTACCCGGTGCTGATCAAGGCCAGCGCGGGCGGCGGTGGCAAAGGCATGCGTGCGGTGGACAAGGCGGAAGACTTCGCCGCTGCGCTGGCCAGCTGCCAGCGCGAGGCGCGCAACAGCTTCGGCAGCGACGCGGTGCTGGTGGAAAAGTACGTGCAGCGCCCGCGCCACATCGAAATCCAGGTGTTTGGCGACACGCACGGCAACTGCGTCTACCTGTTCGAGCGCGACTGCTCGGTGCAGCGCCGCCACCAGAAGGTGCTGGAAGAGGCGCCCGCGCCCGGCATGACGCCCGAGCTGCGCCAGCAAATGGGCCTGGCTGCGGTGGCAGCGGCCAAGGCGGTGAACTACGTCGGTGCGGGCACGGTGGAGTTCATCGTGGAGCAACCCGGTGGCTACGACAAGCCGCAGGACATGCGCTTTTTCTTCATGGAGATGAACACGCGGCTGCAGGTGGAGCATCCGGTGACCGAAGCCATCACCGGGCTCGATCTGGTGGAGTGGCAGCTGCGCGTGGCCTCGGGCGAGCCGCTGCCGCTGAAGCAGGACGAGCTGCGCATGCACGGCCACGCGATCGAGGCGCGCATCTGCGCCGAGACACCGGACAACCAGTTCCTGCCTGCCACCGGCCGGCTCGATGTCTACCGCAAACCGGCGGCGGTGAGTTTCGAGCGCGGTGCAGTGCGCTTCGACGATGGCGTGCGCGAGGGCGATGCCATCAGCCCGTTTTACGACTCCATGGTGGCCAAGCTCATCGTGCACGGCGCCACCCGCGCCGAGGCTCTGGCCAAGCTGGACGCCGCGCTGGCGCAGACGCGCATCGTCGGTCTGTCGACCAACGTGCAGTTTCTTCGCCATGTGGCGTCCAGCGCCTCTTTTGCCAGCGCCCAGCTCGACACGGCGCTGATTCCGCGCGAGGCCGATGTGCTGTTCCAGCAAGACCGCGTGGGCAGAGCGCTCACTGTTGCCGCCGCCGTGGCGCAGACGCTGATCGCCGAGCGCGCCACCGAAGGGGCAGACCCGTTTTCGCGCCGCGACGGCTGGCGCCCGTTCGGCCTCACCATGCGCCGCTTCGACTTTGAATACCGAGGCGAGTCGCTGCAGGCTCAGCTGAGCTACCTGCACGATGGCGCCTTGTTGCTCAACGTGGGGGAAGTGTCCGGACCCTTGGTTTTCAACGCGCTGGAGAGCGACAGCGGCACGCGGATGGACCTGAGCTTCCACGGTCAGCGCCAGACCGTACAGACCTGGCAGCGCGACGAACTGGTGCATGTGTTCTGCGACCTGGGCGCTACCGTCATCACGGAGATCGACGCCCTGGCCCACGCGGGCGAAGCTGCCGCCGAGGGGGGCCGGCTCACCGCGCCCATGCCGGGCAAGGTGGTGTCGTTCTCGGTCAAGGCCGGCGACACGGTCAAGAAGGGCCAGCCGCTGGCGGTGATGGAGGCCATGAAGATGGAGCACACGATCGCCGCACCCGCCGACGGCACGGTGGCCGAGCTGCTGTACGCGCCTGGTGACCAGGTGGCCGAGGGTGCGGAGCTGTTGAAGATCGAAGTGGCTTGCGCATGACCGCTCGCGGGTGGGGCGACGCCGAACGGGTCCCCGCGCAGAGAGGGATTTGTTCAGCGGTGCCTTAAAGTCCTGGGCATGAACATCACTTTTTGCTGCACCGACACCAAGGCCGAGCCCTGGGTGGCCGGCTTGCGGGCTGCCTTGCCAGATGCGAGTGTCGAGGTCTGGCAACCGGGCGCACCGCCCGCCGACTACGCCGTGGTCTGGGCGCCACCGCAACCGTTTCTCGACGAGCAGCCGCGCCTGAAAGCCCTGTTCAACATCGGCGCCGGCGTGGACGCGCTGCTGCAACTCAGGCTGCCGCCCGCCACCCGCATCGTGCGGCTGGACGACGCAGGCATGTCGGTGCAGATGGCGGAGTATGTGTGCCATGCGGTGATCCGCCATTTCCGTGAACTCGATGGCTACGAGGCCGATGTGTCTCAAGGCAAGTGGTCGTTTCGCAAGCCGCACAGCCGCATCGACTACCCGGTGGGCGTGCTGGGTCTGGGTGTGCTGGGCGAGCGGGTGGCGCAGGCCCTGCGCGTGTTCGAGTTTCCGGTGCATGGCTGGAGCCGCAGCCCCAAGACGCTCGAAGGCGTGGTCTGCCACAGCGGGCCAGACCGACTGGACAGTTTTCTGAGCCAGTGCCGCGTGCTGGTCAACCTGCTGCCGCTCACACCCGAGACGAGCGACATCCTGAACCGGCGCACGCTGTCCCTGCTCAAGCCGGGCGGCTACCTGATCAACGTGGCGCGCGGCGCCCACCTGGTCGAGGCCGACCTGATCGAGCTGCTGGACCGGGGCCACCTCGCGGGCGCCACGCTCGATGTGTTCCGCGTGGAGCCGCTGCCCGCCAGCCACCCGTTCTGGCAACACCCAAAAATCCAGATCACCCCCCACACCTCGGCGCGCACCCTGCGCACTGAGAGCATCGCCCAGATCGCCGGCAAGATCGCGGCGCTGGAGCGCGGCGAGATGGTGGCCGGTGTGGTGGACCCGGCGCGTGGTTATTGAATACCTTGAGAACAACACGATGACGCTGCCTTCCCGAGTTCAACTGATCGACGTCGGCCCGCGCGACGGCCTGCAGAACGAAAAGCAGCCGGTGCCCGCGGCGATCAAGATCGAACTGGTGCACCGCCTGCAGGCCGCCGGCCTGAAAGAGATCGAGGTCACGAGCTACGTGAGCCCCAAGTGGGTGCCGCAGATGGCGGACAACCACGCGGTCATGAGTGGCATGACGCGCCAGGGCGGGGTGCGCTACTCGGTGCTCACGCCCAACCTCAAGGGCTTCGAGTCGGCGGTGCTCGACAAGCCCGACGAAATCGTGGTGTTCGGCGCGGCCAGCGAGGCCTTCAGCCAGAAGAACATCAACTGCTCGATTGCCGAGAGCATCGAGCGGTTTGCGCCGGTGGTGGACGCGGCGCTGGCAGCAGGCATCGCGGTGCGCGGCGCCATGAGCTGCACCGTGGGCTGCCCCTACGAGGGCGACATTGCGCCCGAGCGCGTGGCGTATCTCGCGGGCCTGATGAAGGGCATCGGCGTGCAGCGCGTGGACGTGGCAGACACCATCGGTGTCGGCACGCCAGGCAAGGTACAGGCGGCGCTTGAGGCGACGTTGAAGCACTTTGCCATCGACCACGTCAGTGGCCATTTCCACGACACCTACGGGCAGGCGCTGGCCAACACGCTGGCGGCGTTGCAGGTGGGCGTGTGGAATTTCCAGTCATCGGTGGCCGGGCTGGGCGGTTGCCCTTACGCGAAAGGCGCCACCGGCAACGTGGCGACCGAAGACGTGGTCTACCTGCTGCACGGCATGGGCGTGGAGACCGGCATCGACCTGGACGCGCTGGTGGACGCCGGCGCCTGGATCAGCGAACAGCTCGGTCGACCGACGGGCTCGCGCGTGGCGCGGGCGCTGCTGGCGAAACGGGTGAGCTGAGATGGACGCGCATGTCTGGTGGGCGTTTTTCGCCGCATCCTGGCTGATCTCGATCTCGCCCGGATCGGCGGCGGTGCTGTCGCTCGGGCACGGACTGGCGCACGGCGTGCGCCACACCAGCGTGACGATTGCCGGCATGGGCCTGGGGCTGGCGCTGGTGTTGCTGGTGGCCGGCGCGGGTGTGGGCGCTTTGCTGCTGGCGTCCAGTGTCGCCTTCACCGTCGTGAAGGTGCTGGGTGCGACTTATCTGATCTGGCTGGGATGGCAGCAGTGGCGCACGCCCGTATCGATCGACGCGCTGCAGTCTGATGCGAGTGTGGCGGCGGTGGCACGCGCTAGGTTGCCCAGCGCCCGCGAACGCTTTGCCACCGGCTTTCTGACCAACGCCACCAATCCCAAGGGCATCGTCTTCATGGTCGCGGTGTTGCCGCAGTTCATCAATCCCCACCGCCCGCTTTGGCTTCAGTTGCTGCTGTTGCTGGTGACCGCCGTCAGTGTGGAGGTGTTGGTGATGCACGGCTACGCCGCGCTCGCCTCGCGCGCCCAGCGCTGGCTGTCCACCGCCCGCGCCCGCGTCGCGCAGAACCGGGTGTTTGGCGGTGTGTTGATGGCCATGGGTGCCAGCCTGTTGATGGTGAAGCGCGCTGCGGGGTGAGTGTTTTGCCCCCACGCTCCGCCGCTGCGCGGGTCGCCCCTTGCAGGGCGCGTCACGGCCACAGGCCGTGCCACTTCGGGCTGTCCAAGCCTGCGCAGGCAGGCTCGGAGCCGCGGCCCTCAGCCCCCCGAGGGGGCTGATTTCCCTAGGGGCGGCCCGTCGGGAAATCGTTACCCTCTGCGCTCTGCCGCTGCGTGCAGCGTTGTTGGTGTCCCCCAAGCTGCGCGTGCGCTGCTGCCCCGCTACCATGTCGACCTATGTCAGACGCTGTGTTGAACTTCTCCACCGAACGCCCCGCTGGCCTGCAGCGCGTGGCCGAGGCGCTGGCCGCCGCAGGACACCCGCACGCGCCGGTGATGCTCAGCGACGCGGCGCGCACCGCGCAGCAGGCGGCCGATGCGCTGGGTGTGGCGCTGGGACAGATCGCCAAGAGCATCATCTTTCGCCGCAAGATGGATGACGTGGCGGTGCTCGTCATCACCTCGGGTGACCTCCGGGTGGACGAGAAAAAGGTGCAGGCCCTCGTCTGCGCCGACGGTGGCAAGCTGGGCCGCGCAGATGCCGAGTTCGTCAAGGCCAAGACCGGGTTTTCCATCGGCGGCGTTTCGCCATTGGCCCACGCCACGGCTCCGGTGACGCTGATCGATGCCCAGCTCTTCCGCTTTGCCGACATCTGGGCCGCGGCCGGTCACCCCCATGGCGTGTTCCGCCTCAGCCCTGCCGAGCTGAAAAGCCTGACCGGCGCGCCGGTGCACGACGTGACCGAACCGCACACCAGCTCATGAGCCAGGAACCTCTCATCAACCTGCGCGACGCCCAGGCCCGCCATCGCGGGGCGGGCGTGCCCTCGCCCTGCGTCTCGATTTGCGAGCTCGACGAGCGACAAGGCCAGTGCAAGGGCTGCTACCGCTCGCTGCAGGAAATCGCGGTCTGGGCCCAGCTGGACGATGACGACAAGATCGCCGTCTGGCGCCGCATCGAAGCGCGCCAGCTTGCCTCAGCCGACTGAGCACCGCATGAGCACAGCGCCAGACTGTTCCCAAGCAAGCTCGCACCGCAGCCTGCAAGGTGAAGGTACTCCAGTGAGCACACAAGCCGAGCTCGTGCTGCACGAGATCCGGTTTTTCTACGACCCGATCTCGCCCTACGGTCACCTCGCGTTCGAGCGCTTGCCCGAAGCACTCATGGGCCACAGCGTGCGTGTGCGCTACCAGCCGGTGTTGTTTGCGGCCCTGCTCAAAGCCCACGGCCAGCTTGGCCCAGCCGAAGTCCCGGGCAAGCGCGACTGGACCTACCGCCAGGTGAGCTGGCTGGCGCACCACCACGGCGTGCTGCTCGACCTGCCGGCCGAGCACCCGTTCAACCCGCTGCCTCTGCTGCGCCTGGGCCTGAGCTGCGCCAGCGACGAGGCCCCCGGCGACACCAGCCGCTGGGTGACCGAACAGCTGTTCCACCACGCCTGGCGCGGAGGCCACAGCGCGACCGACACACAACGCCTGGCCGATCTGCAAGCCCGCCTGCAGGACCATATGACGCAGTGCGGCCGCCCCTGGCTCGCCCCCGACAGCGACACGGTGAAGCAGCGCCTGCGCGCCAATACCGAAGAGGCGCTGGCGCTGGGGTTGTTCGGTGTACCCTCGCTCGTGCTGGGTGATCGCGTGTTCTGGGGCCAGGATGCGCTGCCCATGCTGCGCGCCTGCCTCGATGGTGACCCCTGGTTCCAGGGGGCAGCCTGGGATACAGCAGGCGAGCTGCCGGCCGGGGTCCGGCGGCCACGCTGAGTTTCAGGGCTGCCAGCCCAGATCGCTGGCCCATCCGCTGTAGGGCTTGGCTGGCGGCGAGGCGTAGTCGCCCAGCCGGCTGGTGCTCAGCCCCAGCGAGACCAGCGACTCGGCCAGTTTGACCGCCACGCTCACGCCGTCGATCACCGGCACCTGCAACCTGGCGCTCAACTCGGCACACAGCGTCGCCATGCCCGCACAGCCCAGCACGATGGCGCCGCTGCGGTCTTTGGCCAACGCGGCGCGGGCGGCTTGTTCGATGCGTTGCACCAGGGGTTCGCTGGGTTCTTCCAGATCCAGCACGGGAATGTCCGTGCCGTGTACCCCCCGGCACAGCCGCTCGAAGCCATAGCGGTGCAGCAAACGTTCGGCGGTGATGCAGGTTCGGGTGAGCGTGGTGACCACCGAAAAACTGGTAGCCACCAGCGAGGCCGCGTGGAATGCCGCCTCGGCCACGCCGATCACGGGCAAGCCGCTGGCTTCTCGTGCGGCGTCCAGACCCGGGTCTCCAAAGCAGGCCAGCACGATGGCGTCGGGTCGCCAGGCTTCTGCCCGACGCACCTGTTCGGCCACGCCAGCGGCCGCAAACGCCTCGTCGTACTGGCACTCAATGGAAGCCGGACCAAAACTGGGGTGTACCGCCAGCACCTCGGTGCCGGGCAGTGCCACGCTGCGCGCGACGCGGGCGATGCTCTCGGTCATGGCCCCCGAGGTGTTGGGGTTGATCAACAACAGCTTCATTTGGTGCTTTCGATGAAGCCCCAAAACGGGGCGTTTTGTATACAAAAAGAAAACCGAATGCGCCAATTTTGGGCATGGTTTGGGTGACTTCGGTGCGCGGAAAAGCTTTCGATGTTGGGCAGAAAGCGTGTTTTTTCAGCGAATTTCATAGGAGAGATGTTTCAGAAGGAGTGCTTCGGCATCACGCAAGAGGAATCGCTTGGCACGGTGGTTGCATACAAAAACCTTGCCAGCCTCTGGTGCCGCACGCGGAAACCCCGGGGGGTTTTCGGTCCTCACCGACCTCGCGTGGTGGGCCCAGCCACCCTCAACCTGTTGTTCAACTGTTGGAGTCCCGATGAAATCTCTGTCCACTTCCTCCCGCTTCAGTCCCAGGGCCCTCGGGCTCGCCACGTCTGCCGGTTTGCTGATGGCCCTGGCCTCGCCATCGGTGCTGGCACAAGAGAAGGTGCTGCGCATCGCCATGACCGCAGCCGACATTCCCCGCACGCTCGGCCAGCCCGACCAGGGCTTTGAAGGCAACCGGTTCACCGGCATTCCCTTGTACGACTCGCTCACGCAATGGGACCTGTCTCGTGCCGATGCCGCGAGCGTGCTGATCCCGGGCCTGGCGCTGTCGTGGTCGGTGGGTGCGCAAGACAAGACCAAATGGACCTTCAAGTTGCGCCCTGGGGTGAAGTTCCACGATGGCTCGGCGCTCAATGCTGATTCGGTGGTGTGGAACGTGCAAAAAGTGCTCGACAAGGATGCAGTGCATTTCGACGCCAGCCAGGTCGGTGTGACCGCTTCGCGCATGCCCACGCTGCGCTCGGCCCGCAAGATCGACGACCTCACCGTGGAGCTCACCACCAGCGAGCCCGACGCATTCCTCCCGCTCAACCTCACCAACCTGTTCATGGCCTCGCCGGCCCACTGGCAGAAGAAGTTCGAGGCCGCGGCCGGCGCTACGCCCGCCGACAAGGCCAAGGCCGCCTGGACAGCCTTTGCTGCCGACGCTTCGGGCAGCGGCCCATTCAAGATGGCGCGCTTCCTGCCGCGCGAGCGCCTCGAACTGGTGGCCAACAAGGACTACTGGGACCCCAAGCGCACCACCAAGCTGGACCGCGTGGTTCTGATCCCCATGCCTGAGGCCAACGCGCGCACCGCCGCTTTGCTGTCCGGCCAGGTGGACTGGATCGAGGCACCAGCGCCCGATGCCATGCCCCAGATCACCCAGCGCGGGTTCAAGATCCACAGCAACGCGCAGCCCCATGTGTGGCCGTGGCAGCTGTCTTTTGTGGAAGGGTCGCCCTGGCTGGATAAGCGCGTGCGCCACGCCGCCAACCTGTGTGTGGACCGCGAAGGGCTCAAGACCTTTCTGGGCGGCATGATGGCCGTGCCCAAAGGCACCGTGCCACCCGGTCACCCCTGGTGGGGCAACCCCAAGTTCGACATCAAGTACGACGTGAAAGCGGCGCAGGCGCTGATGACGCAGGCCGGCTTCTCGGCCGCCAAGCCCATGAAGGCCAAGGTGCAGATCTCGGCCTCGGGTTCCGGGCAGATGCAGCCCCTGCCCATGAACGAGTTTGTGCAGCAGTCGCTCAAGCAGTGCTTCATCGACATCGAGTTCGACGTGATCGAGTGGAACACCCTGTTCACCAACTGGCGCAAAGGTGCGAAGGACCCCTCGGCCAATGGCGCCCACGCGACGAACGTGAGCTTCGCCGCGATGGACCCGTTTTTCGCGATGGTTCGATTCACCAGCACCAAGACCTTCCCGCCGGTCTCCAACAACTGGGGCTACTTCGGCAACGACGAGTTTGACAAGCTGATCGCCGATGCGCGCACCAGCTTCGACGACAAGGCGCGCGACGCGGCACTGGCCAAGCTTCACGCCCGCATCGTGGAAGAAGCGCCGTTTGTGTGGATCGCCCACGACGTGGGTCCGCGCGCCATGAGTGCCAAGGTCAAGGGCGTGGTGCAACCACGCAGCTGGTTCATCGATATCGCCCCGATGTCGATGGAGTGAAGCTGCTCGGAGGTCTGTTTGCTTCAGCACGGCTGGGCAAACAGACCTCGCGAATGCGCGCACCTTGGAGGTGCCGCGGTCAGACGATCAACCAGGCCTGTTCCATGCTGAATTTCCTGTTCCGTCGCGTCCTCTACACGTTGCCCATCATGCTGGGGGTGGCGCTGGTCTGCTTTGCGCTGGTGCACATATCGCCTGGCGATCCGCTGGTGTCCATCCTGCCGCCCGATGCCTCGGCAGAGCTGCAGGCCCAGCTGCTTGAGCTGTACGGCTTCAACCGCTCCTACCCCGAGCAGTTCGCCACCTGGGTCTGGCGCGCGCTGCAGGGCGACCTCGGTACCTCGATTGCCTCCGGCCGCGCAGTGACCGACGAGGTGATGCGTGCGGTGATCAACACCTTGCGGCTGGCCGTGCTTGCCATGGTGATCGGCTTTGTGCTGGGCTGCCTGTTTGGCTTTGTGGCGGGGTACTTCCAGAACTCCTGGCTCGACAAGGTGGCCTCTCTGACCTCCGTGCTCGGGGTCAGCGTGCCGCACTACTGGCTGGGCATGGTGTTGGTGATCATCTTTTCGTCGCAACTCATGTGGTTGCCGCCCGGCGGCGCCGGACCCGGCGGGTCCAGCGAGTGGGCATGGGATTGGGTGCACATCCAGCACATGATCCTGCCCGCGCTCACCATGAGCGTGATCCCCATGGGCATCATCGCGCGCACCGTGCGCGCGCTGGTGGCCGACATCCTGGCGCAGGAGTTCATCGTTGGTCTTCGCGCCAAGGGGTTGACCGATTTCGGCGTGTTCGCCCATGTGGTGAAAAACGCAGCCCCTACCGCTCTTGCCGTCATGGGCTTGCAGCTCGGCTACCTGCTGGGTGGATCGATCCTGATCGAAACCGTGTTCTCCTGGCCGGGCACAGGCTTCCTGCTCAATTCGGCCATCTTCCAGCGCGATTTGCCGCTGCTGCAGGGAACCATCCTGGTGCTGGCCATGTTCTTCGTCGTGCTCAACCTGGTGGTCGACGTGATCCAGACGCTGCTAGATCCGCGCATTGCCCGCTGATCCTTTGCCTAAAGCTTGCCATGATGAACATTGCTGTAGACGCATCCAAAGTGCCGGCGCCAACGCTGGTGCGATCTCCTGGGTACTGGCAAACGGTGGGCCGCCGCTTCTTGCGCGACCGGGTGGCGGTCGGTGCTGCGCTGGTTGTGCTGTTCCTGCTGCTGCTGGCCATTTTCGGCCCTTGGCTGGCGCCAGCGGATCCCTATGCCTCTTCGATGCTCAAGCGGCTCAAGCCGATTGGCTTTGAGGGTCACCCGCTGGGTACCGATGAGCTCGGGCGCGACATGCTGTCTCGCCTGATGGTGGGCGCGCGTCTGTCGCTGTTCATGGGCATCACGCCCGTGGTGCTTGCGTTTGTGATCGGTTCGCTGATCGGTATCACCGCGGGTTACGCGGGCGGGCCGCTCAACACCGTGATGATGCGCACCATCGACGTGTTTTATGCCTTCCCCTCGGTGCTGCTGGCCATCGCCCTGTCGGGTGCTCTGGGCGCAGGCATCACCAACTCCCTGATCTCGCTCACCATCGTGTTCATTCCGCCGATTGCGCGCGTGGCCGAAAGCGTGACCACGCAGATTCGCAGCCGCGACTTCGTGGATGCCGCCCGTGCCTCTGGCGCCAATGCCTTCACCATCGTGCGGGTGCATGTGCTGGGCAACGTGCTGGGACCGATTTTCGTCTACGCCACCAGCCTGATCGCGGTCGCCATGATCCTGGCCTCGGGCCTGAGTTTTCTCGGCCTGGGTGTCAAGCCGCCTGAGCCGGAGTGGGGCCTGATGCTCAACACCTTGCGCACGGCCATCTATGTGCAGCCCTGGATTGCCGCCTTGCCCGGCGTGATGATTTTCATCACCTCGATCGCCTTCAACCTTCTGGCCGACGGATTGCGCTCGGCCATGGAAATCAAGCAGTGAGGTCGCCATGTCGCTGAGCAGTCCTGACGTGGGTGGACCGGCCCAACCCCTGATGAGCGTGCGCGGGCTGGTCAAGCACTTTCCACTGAAAAAAGACGTGTTGGGCCGCGGCGGTGGTGTGGTGCGCGCGGTCGATGGCATCGATTTCGATGTGTTCAAGGGTGAGACGCTGGGTGTGGTGGGCGAGTCGGGCTGTGGCAAGTCGACCACCGCCCGGCTGCTGATGCAGCTGATCCAGCCCGACCGGGGCGAGATCGTGTTTGACGGCCAGACCGTGGGCGGCAGCAGCCTGCCGCTGAAGGCGTTTCGTCGCCAGACGCAGATGGTGTTTCAAGACAGCTACGCTTCGCTCAACCCGCGCCTGACCATGCAGGATTCGATTGCGTTTGCACCCACGGTGCACGGTCTGCCCCAGGCGCAGGCCATCGAGCGCGCGCGTGACCTGCTCGCGCGCGTCGGACTGGAGCCGGCCCGGTTTGCCGAACGCTATCCGCACGAGCTGTCTGGCGGCCAGCGCCAGCGGGTCAACATCGCCAGGGCCCTCGCGTTGCAGTCTCGCCTGATCATCCTGGACGAAGCGGTGTCTGCGCTGGACAAGTCGGTCGAAGCGCAGGTGCTCAACCTGCTGCTGGATCTGAAGGACGAGTTCAAGCTGACCTTCATCTTCATCAGCCACGATCTGAATGTGGTGCGCTACATGAGCGACCGCGTGATGGTGATGTACCTGGGCCAGGTGGCCGAGATCGGCGCCAGCGAGACGCTGTTTGAACACCCCGCGCACCCCTACACCCGCGCCCTGCTTTCGTCCATCCCCTCGCTCGATCCGGACCACCGCACCGAGCAGCCGCCGCTGGCGGGTGATCCGCCCAACCCCATCAACCCGCCCTCGGGTTGCCGCTTTCATCCGCGCTGTGTGCATGCCGAGGCCTTGTGTGGTGAGCGCTCGCCTGAGCTGGCGGTGATGAACCAGGGGCAAACAGCCGCCTGCTGGATGCACGTGGCCGGCAGCGGTCACAGCCAGGCCTTGGCCCATCAGGAGGTGGCAGCGTGAGCGATCCGACCCAAGACGCGCCGTATGTGGACGTGCGCAACCTCCAGGTCACCTTCACCGGCGGTGCCAAGCCGGTGCGCGCCGTCAACGGGGTGGACCTTCAGGTCAAGCGCGGCGAGGTCGTGGCGCTGATCGGTGAATCGGGTTCTGGTAAGAGCGTCACGCTGCGCAGCCTGCTGCGCCTGCATCCGCCAGGCCGCAGCCGAATTGAAGGCCAGGTGCGGGTGGGCGAACACGATGTGCTGTCGCTCGGCGCCCGCGACCTGGCCAGTTTCCGTGGGCGGGTGGCCTCCATGATCTTTCAGGAGCCCTTGCTGGCGCTGGACCCAGTTTACTCGGTGGGCGCACAAATCACCGAGGCCATTCGCCGGCACGAAAACGTCAGCGCTCAGGCCGCGCAGCAGCGCGCGCTCGCTCTGTTTGAGCGGGTTCGCATTCCGAGCCCGGAACGTCGGTTGGCGGCCTACCCCCACGAAATGTCGGGTGGCATGCGCCAGCGCGCCATGATCGCGCTGGCCCTGGCCTGTCGACCGCAGCTGCTGCTGGCCGATGAGCCCACCACCGCGCTGGACGCGACGGTCCAGATTCAGATCCTGTTGCTGCTGCGCGAGCTGCAAACCGAGCTTGGGCTGTCGGTGGTGTTCGTCACGCACGACATTGGCGCCGCGGTGGAAGTGGCCGACCGCATCGCGGTGATGTATGCCGGGCGCATCGTGGAAGAAGGCCCGGCCGCGACCCTGATCCGGCAGCCGCGCCATCCCTACACGCTGGCGCTGCTCAAGAGCCGGGCCAGCGGCGCCTTGCCCAAGGGCACGCGGCTGGAGACCATTGCCGGCTCGCCGCCCGATCTCACCGCCTTGCCCAAAGGCTGCGCGTTTGCCGATCGCTGCCGCTGGGTGCAGGATGCCTGCCTGAGCCAGGCGCCCGAGGTCACCTGGCTCGCTCCCAACCACAGCGTGCGCTGCCTGCGTTCTGCTGACACTGCCCATTGAGTCAACGAAAACTGTCGCTCCAAGATTCCTATGCCGAACACACCAGACGTGCTCCACGATCCCGCCCACGCCTTCATGCCGTATCCCGGTATGTCGGTGCCCCATGCCGCTTCAGGTCCGCTCAGCGGCCTGGGTTTTGGCGTGAAAGACCTGTTCCATGTCAGCGGCTACCCCACCAGCGGCGGCCAACCCTTTCTGCTGGCGATGCTGGGCGTTCAGCATCACACGGCGCCCACCGTGCAAACGCTGCTGGACGCCGGGGCGCGCTTTGTGGGCAAGACCGTAACCGACGAGCTGGCGTTCTCCATGAATGGCCAGAACGCGCATTTCGGATCGCCCATCAATGGCGCTGCTCCCGGGCGCATCGCGGGGGGTTCCTCGTCCGGCTCAGCGGCGGCGGTGTCCCACGGTCTGTGTGACTTTGCGCTTGGTACCGACACCGGCGGCTCGGTGCGTGCGCCCGCCAGCCACTGCGGACTGGTCGGCCTTCGCCCGACGCACGGACGCGTGAGCCTGCAAGGCGCGCTGGACCTCTCACCCAGCCTGGACACCTGTGGGTGGTTCACCCGCGATGTGCCCACCTTCGCACGGGTCGCCGATGTGCTGCTCGGCGAAGATTGCGAGCCACTGCCCGATCGTGTGCGCTTGCTGGCGCCCGCAGACCTCTGGGCGCTCGCCACGCCCGGCGCCCGAAAGGCCTTGGCGCCTGCGCGGCAGCGGATCGAAACAGCGCTGGGAAAGGCGGGGGCGGCCAAGGTGGTGCTGGAGAGTCTGGACGCGATGTACTGGCACTTTCGCCATATCCAGGGGCACGAGGCCTGGCAAGTGGACGGTGGCTTCATTCGCCGGTTTTCGCCGCCACTTGGCCCCGGCGTGGCCGAGCGTTTTGCCTGGAGCGCGGGTGTGACCGATGAGAAGGTCGCTGCGTCGCGGGCCTTTCGCGATCGCTTTCGCCATCACCTTGCAAAGCTGCTGGGCACCGACGGGGTGCTGTTGATGCCCACCATGCCCGACATCGCTCCGCGCATCGACGAGCCCGAAAGCGCGCTCGAAGACTACCGCAACCGCGCCATTCGCCTGCTCTGTGTGGCGGGTCTCTCAGGCTTTCCCCAGCTGAGCCTGCCTCTGAGCCGGCGCGACAGCGCACCGCTGGGGATCTCGCTGCTCGGGCCGGTCGGCAGCGACCGCAGCCTGGTGCGGCTGGCCGAGCGCATCGCAGCCAGCCCAATGAGCGAGGCATGAGTCACGCCAACAGGATTGGTCTGGCCAGCTCGACCACCTCACAATCCACATGAGCCTGACCGCGCTCGATCACGAAAAAATCGCCTGCGTCAAGGGCCAGGAGCGCGTGATGCCAGGTACCTGGGGAAAGGGTGATGCCTTGATGGCCCTCGACCTGAAATGCAGCGAGCGAGTTCGGGTCAGGAGTCGCCTCGCCCAGCGCCACCAGGGCGATGAACCTGGCGCCATTCATTGGCACAAAGGTTTGCGATCCCAGCCGATGGCGCTCCAGGGTGCGCCAGGGTCCTCGGGGTGCCTGTGCATGAGCCCGAAACACGGCCAGCTTGGCGCCGTCCGGCGAGAGCCCCAGGGTGAGTGCCGACGGCAGTTCGATGCGCACACTGGTGCCCGAGTTGATCACCTGGCCAGGGGCTTGTCCCCAGTCCAGCACCTGGCCGTAGGGTGCGAAATCTTTGCCGGACAGTGCCCGTGTCTTCAAGGTCATGGTCATGGTGCGTCCCAATGTGCAAGCGCCGGCGTTGACGCGCGCGAGTGAGCATTTTCTATACTGCCGCATGACCTCGCACGCTCCAGCTGTGAAACCTGCACCGGACGCCGATGCCACCGCCACCGACCGGGTCTACGCTGCCATTTACCGCGCTGTGCTGGAGCATCGGCTGGCCCCGGGAGAATGGCTGAGAGAAACCGAACTGGCCACTGAGTTCGACGTTTCGCGCACGGTGGTGCGCCAGGCCCTGCAGCGCCTGGCCCAGGACCAGGTGATCGAGCTGCGGCACAACCGCGGTGCCCGCGTCCCGTTGCCGAGCCTGGAAGACGCGGCCCATGTGTTTGAGGCCAGGCGCATCGTGGAGTGTGAGGTGGCCCGGCGACTGGGCGGTGGTTTGTCGCCCAGCCAGCTGGAGGCCTTGAGCACCATCGCCCAGGCAGAGATCGCCGCAGATCAGCGGGGTGACCGGGCAGAGGCCATTCGTCTGTCGGGGGAGTTTCACCAGGCCCTCACCCGCATGCACGGCAACCCGGTGTTTGATCGGCTGCTCAACGGTCTGCTGCCGACCACCTCGCTGTTGATGGCCCGTTTCAAGGTCGATGGTGGCCAGGTGTGCGTGGCCCACCGGCATGTGGACCTGATCTCTGCGCTGACACAGGGGTCGACCCAGGCCGCAGCCGAAATGCGCAAGCACCTTGCCGAGCTGGAGCGTTCGCTGGTGAACGCCCCGGTGCGCAGCCGTCGGCTGCGCGATGCGTTTTCAGCCTACCGTGAGCCGTCCAGCTCTGAGAGTCCTGCCACATGAATGAAGACACTGCGACCCTGAGGATCAACGGGCAGCGCCTCTGGGATTCCTTGATGGCACTGGCGGCCGTAGGCGCCACGCCCAAGGGCGGGGTGTGCAGGCTTGCGCTGAGCGACCTCGATCGCCAGGGTCGAGACCTGGTGGTGGCCTGGGGCCGCGAGGCAGGCCTGTCGGTGGTGGTGGACCAGATCGGCAATATCTTCATGCGCCGGGAAGGTCGGCGGCCCGAGCTGGCCCCTGTGGTCACGGGCAGCCACATCGACACCCAGCCCACGGGCGGGAAGTTTGACGGCAACTACGGCGTGCTGGCCGGGCTGGAGGTGGTGCGCACGCTCAATGACCATGGCATCACCACCGAGGCGCCCCTGGAAATTGCGATCTGGACCAACGAAGAAGGCTCGCGCTTCGTGCCGGTGATGATGGGTTCCGGGGTCTTTGCGGGTGCGTTTTCGCTGGCGCACGCCTACGCCGCCACCGACGCCGATGGGCACACGGTGCGCCAGGAGCTGGAACGCATCGGCTATCTGGGCGATGAGGTGCCCGGCGAGCACCCCATCGGCGCCTATTTCGAAGCTCACATCGAGCAGGGGCCGGTGCTGGAAGATGCTGGCGTGACGATTGGTGTGGTCACTGGCGTGCTCGGCATCCGCTGGTTCGATTGCACGGTCACCGGCATGGAGGCCCACGCCGGGCCCACGCCCATGGCCTTGCGACGCGACGCCTTGCAGGGCGCCACCCAGCTGATGCAGGCGGTGGTGGCGTCTGCGCTTCGGCATGGACCTGATGGTCGTGGCACGGTGGGCATGGTGCGCGTGCATCCCAACAGCCGCAATGTGATTCCAGGGCGAGTGACTTTCTCGATCGATCTGCGCAACAGCAGCGATGCCCTGGTCGATCAGCAGGTGGCTGAGGTGGAGGCCGTCGCACGGCGCGTGAGCACCGAGCTGGGGCTTGAGGTCCAGATCGTCGAGGTGTCGCGTTATGCGGCGCAGCTGTTTGACGCCGATTGTGTGCAGGCGGTGTCTCAGGCCGCCACAAGACTGGGGCACAGCCAGATGCCGGTGGTGTCGGGCGCGGGGCACGATGCCATCTACGCGGGACAGGTGGCGCCGGCCGGCATGATCTTTGTGCCTTGCAAGGACGGCATCAGCCACAACGAGATTGAAGACGCCCGACCCGAACACCTCGCGGCGGGGTGCGACGTGCTGATGCAAGCCATGCTGGAGCGGGCTCAGCAGCAGTGAATCGCCGGGCTGGTGCTTGATCTGCCTCAAGCGGCGGGGCCAGGGTGGGGGCTAACATGCAAATGGGTTGGTTTTCCGGGTGCTGTGTGCTTGACCAACCTGTTCAGGAGACCGCCATGTTCAAGAAAATCCTTGTCCCCACCGATGGTTCTGCCCAGGCTGCCCTGGCCGCCAAGACGGCCGCCGAACTGGCTAGGAGCACCGGTGCCGAGATCGTGGGTGTCTATGTGATCGACCCGTTTCCCTACATTGGCATCGGTGATGCGTCGGCCGTGGGTCTGCAAGCGTACCT
The DNA here is from genome assembly GCF_030373245.1 of Hydrogenophaga sp. Lineage (GTDB taxonomy): Bacteria > Pseudomonadota > Gammaproteobacteria > Burkholderiales > Burkholderiaceae_C > Hydrogenophaga. Next base: position 264,024 of record NZ_JAUCZF010000006.1, on the reverse strand, counting down.
GGCCGAAGCCAAGAGCGCTGCGGGTCAGGCGCTGGACATGCTTGCCAAGGCCTGCAAGGTGCATGAGGTGCCGTTTGCGGGCGACACCATCGAGCGCAACGTGGTGCACGAAGGCATTCTGGAGACGGCCAGCGCCGAAAACTGCGACCTGATCGTCATGGGTTCGCACGGTCACCGCGGCATCAAATCGCTGATCCTGGGCAGTGTGGCGCAGAAGGTGCTGGCCCACGCGACGCAGCCGGTGCTCATCGTCAAGGTCTGACCCCGCTCCTTCGAAAGGCGCGGAGCAGAAACGGTGGCAGCCGTTGGTCGGTCTTGCCCCGGTGTTTGTCGGACTTTTGTATTCATCCGTATCGGCGCGGTGCGGCGGTTACTTCTGCTCACGCCTGGGGAAGCTTCGTCCCCTAGAGTCCGGATTCATGAAGACCTCCCACGCCTTGTTCACTGCGCCCCGTGCAACACCTGCCTGGCGGCATGCCCTTCAAGCCACTGCGCTGATCGCTGCAGTGGCCCTGGCGGCCTGTGGTGGAGGAGGAGACCCAGGGTCCACAGGGACGGTGGTGGGTGCAGCACCTGCCCCGAGCGCACCGCCGACGGGCGCCACGCCCACCCCGGCTCCGACCAGCCCTACACCCGGGACGACCACCACGCCCGGAACCACGACCACGCCCGGTACGGTAACGACGCCGACACCGCCCCCCGTGGCCGCGATGTCGCAAAAGGCCGCGGTGCGTCTGGCCAACCAGGCCACCTTTGGCGCCACCGAGGCTCTCGTCGAGGGCCTGCGCAGCCAGGGCGCACAGGCTTGGATTACGCAACAGATGTTGGCCACCGGTTCCCGCTACACAAGCGGCGGCACCGGTGCCGCGCACCAGCACACCGGCGTGGGTGAATTCTGCGATGGACGGGGCGACAACTGCTGGCGCGACTGGTACTCCAGCACCCCGCTGGTGTGGGACTTCTACCGCAACGCGGTGAATCAGCCCGATCAGCTGCGTCAGCGCGTTGCGCTCGCCTTGCAGCAAATCGTGGTGGTGTCCAGCCTGGAGGTGTTCGGCACCTACGGCCTGCGCAACTACCAGAACATGCTGCTCGACCGCGCATTCGGCAACTACCGCGACATCCTGCGCTCGGTCACGCTGTCGCCCGTCATGGGCGACTACCTGGACAACGTGAACAACGACAAGGCCGCGCCCAACGAAAACTTCGCGCGCGAGCTGTTGCAGCTCTTTGCGCTGGGAACCTGCGAACTCAACAGCAACGGCACGCTCAGAGGCGGCAGCTGCCAGCCCACTTACGACAACGAGACGGTGCGCAATTACGCGTATGCGCTCACCGGCTGGACCTACCCGCGCGGGGGCGCCACGCCCTACGGCTGCTGGCCCAGCGGTGCCAACTGCCAGTACTACCAGGGCGACATGGTGCCGCTGCCGGCATTCCATGACACCGAGGCCCGCACATTGCTGGCCGGCGTGTCCTTGCCCGCTGGTCACAACGCCAACGCCGCGCTCGAAGCGGTGCTCGACAGCCTGATGGCCCACCCCAACACCGCGCCCTTCATCGGCAAACAGCTGATCCAGCACCTGGTGACCAGCAACCCCAGCCCCGAGTACGTGGGTCGCGTGGCGGCCGCCTTCCGATCAGGCAGTTACCAGGGCCTGGGCGAAGGCCGGCCGGGCGACATGAGGGCCACGGTGGCCGCCATCCTGCTCGACGTCGAGGCCCGCAACGACAACCCCGGCCCGCGTGCCGGTCGCCTGCGCGAGCCGGTACAGCTGTTCACCGGCATGCTGCGCGCCCTGGGTGGCCGCACCGATGGCGAGGCGCTGGGCTGGTGGTGGGGCGAAGAGCTGCGCCAGCACATGTTCCGCTCGCCATCGGTTTTCAATTACTACCCGCCTGACTATCCGCTGGCCGGAACTCCGCTGGTGGGGCCGGCGTTTGGCATCCACAACGCCAACAGCGCCTTGCAGCGCGTAAACTTCGCCAACTACCTGATTTACTGGAACGGCTCAGGTCCGGAGGCCAGCGTGCCGGGTGCGGTGGGCACACGCGTCAATCTGCAGGCTTTTGTGACCGACGCGGGTGATCCCGCCAGGTTGGTTGACCGCCTCTCGCTGCTGGCGTTGGGCGAGCCGCTGCCCACGGCGTCGCGCACTGCGGTGATCCAGGCGGTCAGCGCCTACACGCAGCAAAACAATGGCAACGACTACCTGATCAACCGCGTCCGGCAGGCGGCCTTCCTGGTCTTCGCGTCGCCCCAATTCCAGATCACCCGCTGAGGCCGCGCCATGAACCAGCACACCCATTCTCTCGACAAGCTCCTGCTCAACCGCCGGCGCTGGCTGCAATTGAGCGGCAGCACGCTGGCCGGCGCCTTCGGCGTCGCCGGCCTCTCGGCACTCACCCAGACGCCGGCCAACGCCCAGTCTGGCTACAAGGCGTTGGTCTGCGTTTTCCTCTACGGCGGCAACGATGGCTGCAACACCGTCATCCCCACCGATACCACGCGCTACAACCAGTACGCCGGCGTGCGCGGTGCGCTCGCCTTGCCCCGCAGCAGTCTGGTCAACCTCAGCGGGACCGACCATGGCCTGCATCCGGCGCTGTCTGCCCTGGCCCCGGTCTGGGCCGACCAGGGACTCGCGCCGGTGTTCAACGTTGGTCCGCTGTTCGCGCCGCTGACCAAGGCTGAGTTCCGAGGTCTGCCCGCCACCGATGCCCGCATCCCGCAAAACCTGTTCTCTCATTCCGACCAGCAGGTGCTGTGGGAGTCGGCCAGCACCCAGGTGGTGGAGCGCACCGGCTGGGGCGGCCGCGCCGCAGCCACGCTGGGCACCACCAACCCGGTGATCTCGGTTGGAGGCAACGGGCGTTTTGGCCTTTCGGCCCTGCAGACGCCGCTGGTCCTTCCGGAGCCCGGCGGCACCTTTGGCCTCAACGGTCTGGAGAACCCGACCTGGGCACCCGAGGTGGAGCGCAGGCGCGCGCTCGACACCCTGTACGCGGGCAGCGACACCAATGCGGTACTCAATGCCTACATGGGCCAGCAACGCGATGCGTTGGCCATGTCGGCGCGCCTCGGTGCGCTGGTGGCGGTCAGGCCCGGCGACCAGGCCGGTTCGGCGCTGGACGCTGCGTTTGCGCCCATCACCACGAATGGGCGTGTCAACACCCCCATTGGTCGCCAGCTCTATCAAGTGGCCAAGTTGGTGCAAGGCCGTGTCACGGTGCAGGGCAGCCGGCAGATCTTTTTTGCCCAGCAAGGCGGCTTTGACAACCACAGCGGCCAGATCGCGGCCAACAGTCTGGAAGGCGACCACGCCCGATTGCTCAAGGCGCTGGGCGACGCCATGGCCTGTTTCTACAACGCCATGAAAGCCATCGGCATGGGCGACAGCGTCACCCTGTTCACCCAGAGCGACTTTGGCCGCACCTTCAAGCCCAACAACAGCAGCGGCACCGACCACGCCTGGGGCAACCACCAGCTGGTGATGGGCGGTGCGGTCAATGGCGGCGCCACCTACGGCACCTTCCCGGAGCTGGTGGTCGGTGGCCCCGACGATGTGGGGCAAGATCCCTGGGAGCTGCACGGGCGCTGGCTGCCCAAGCTCAGTGTCGACCAATACGCCGCCACCCTGCTGGGCTGGATGGGTGCCAGCGAGGGCCAGCTCGACAGCATCCTGCCCAATCTGCGCAACTTCGGCAGTGCGCGGCGCATCGGTTTCCTGTAGCCGTTGCTCGCGGCATTGGCCGCTTCGTTCTCCACCGTTCTCGGTGGTGCCACGGCGGTCATGCCATGCGAATGGCAGACTGTGTGCGAGAGGCTCTAGCGGCGAAAGCGGCCCGAGCCGTCAATGATGGACAGGTCGGCGAAATCCAGGCCGGTGTGGTTGGTCGGGCTGTAGCTCACCGTGAGGCCGCCGATGTCGAAATCGCGGATGCCTTCCAGCGCGTCGCGCAAGGCGCGCGGCGTTGGACTGGGCCCTGCCCGTCGCAGTCCCTCCACCAGCACCTTGGCCGCGGCGTAGCCCTCCATCATGGCGGGCGACACACCGTCCAGTCCTTTGGCCGTGGCCAGCTCGCGAGCCTCCTTGATGAGCGGTGAGGCGATGCGCCGCTCGTTGGGAAACACCTGCGTCACGATCACGCCACGCGCATGCTCGCCCAGCAGCTTGATGAACCCGTCTGACGCGTTGTTCGACAGGGTCACCACCTGAGCCCGTGAGCCCGCCGCCCGCAAGGCCTTGACCGCGTTGGCGGTGTTGCCGGCCGAGCCGATCACCATCACGGCCTGCGCCTGCGCAGTGGCTACCTCTTTGGCCAGTGGTGCGAAGTCGGGTTTGTCGCGCGGAAACTTTAGCAGCAACAGCGGCTTCTGTCCTACTTGGTCAAAGCCCTTTTGGGCACCGGCGGCCGAGTCGGCACCGAATGAGTCGTCGGTCTGCAGCACCGCCATGCGGGTCATGCCGATGCTGGCAAGGTGCTCTATCGCCTTGGCCGCTTCGCGCTGGTAGGTCGCGCGCACGTTGAACACCCAGGGATTGACCGGCTCGTGCAAAGCCATGGCGCCGGTGCTGGGGCCCACCAGCGGCACTCCGTATTCCGCCAGCAAAGGCAGCAGCGCCTGCGCGTGGGGCGTGCCGCGGTTGAGAAACAGGGCAACCACCTTCTGCTGCGTGATCAACTCGCGCGCCACCTCCACCGTCACCTTCGGGTCGAACCGATCGTCCACCGAGATCAGCTCAATCTTCTGGCCGTTGACGCCGCCGCGCGCGTTGATCGCGTCGAAGTAGAGCTTGGCGCCTTCGGTGTTTTCCTTCACGCCCGCGGCCACCGAGCCGGTGAACCCCGAGGGCTGCCCGATGCGCAACTGAGCCGATGCCGGTGCGCAAGAGAGAAAAGCGGCCGTCATGCACAGGGCAGTCAGGATTCGGGATCGGGTGTTCGTCATCTGGGCTCCTTGGTGCAAGCGCACTGTATGCCCACAGAAAAACCGCGGCATTGTGGAAATGACGTAGGGGCGCTGCGCTGCCAGACCACCCCTCCTAGAATGTCGGGCTCTTCACCCAGAAGCCCGCTCATGTCCGATGAAATCCCCGTGCCCAGCCCCTTGTCGCCCGACGCCGACGGCGAGCGAGCGAGTCAGGCGGCGGATCGACCGGTGGGGCTGATCCGCATTCGCGGCGCGCGCCAGCACAACCTCAAAAACCTCGATCTGGACATCCGCACCGGCGAGCTCACGGTGGTCACCGGGCCGAGCGGTTCGGGCAAGTCCAGCCTGGTGTTCGACACCTTGTTCGCTGAAGGTCAGCGGCGCTACGTCGAGACCTTCAGCGCCTACGCGCGACAGTTCCTCGACCGAATGGACAAGCCGGCGGTGGATCGGGTGGATGGCGTACCGCCGGCAATCGCCATTGACCAGACCAATCCGGTGCGATCGTCGCGCTCCACCGTGGGCACGATGACGGAGCTGAACGACCACCTGAAGCTGCTGTTCGCGCGTGGCGCCGATCTGTTTGACCGGGAAACCGCGCTGCCTGTGCGCCACGATTCGCCGGAGTCGATTTATCAGGAGTTGCAGAAGCGCTGCCGTGAACAGAATGACCCGCGCCTTGTCGTGACCTTTCCCGTGGAGTTGCCGGCCAGCACCACGCCGGAGGAAATCGAACAGTGGCTGTCGGCCAGCGGCTACACGCGGGTGCAGGCCGAGCGTGTGGTGCAACGTGCTGCCAGGGCCGAATCCGAAAGCAAAACCAAGACTGGCAAGACCAAAAAATCGGCGCCGGTGGTTGAAGCCGTCAAGGTGCTCGACGTGGTGGCCGACCGCTTCCGCATGGGCACCGCGGAGCAGGCGCGGGTGATGGAGGCCATTGAGGCTGGGCTCAAGCGCGGCAGTGGCAAGTTGATGGTCTATGTGCTCGGGGAAGAGGGTGCAGGACGCCCCGACGCCGGGCAGCCCCAAGGCGGGGCAGCCCCCTCGGGGGGCAGCGAACCACGCGCAGCGGGGAGCGTGGGGGTCAGCAGCCCCGACGCCGGGCAGCCCCAAGGCGGGGCAGCCCCCTTGGGGAGCGTGGGGGCTGCTGTTGTCTGGCGCTTTTCCACCGGCCTGCACTGCCCGGAAAGCGACATCCGCTACAGCGACCCCGCCCCGTCCATGTTCTCCTTCAACTCGGCGGTGGGCGCCTGCGAAGCCTGCCGGGGTTTTGGTCGCGTGATCGGGGTTGACTACGGCCTCGTGATCCCCAACGAAAAACTCACGCTGCGTGGTGGCGCCATCAAGGTGTTCCAGACACCGGCCTGGAAAGAGGCGCAGGACGATCTGATGCGCCACGCGGAGACGGCGGGTATTCCGCGCGACACGCCCTGGAACAAGCTCACGCCCGAGCAGCAGCACTGGGTGAAGGCCGGTTCGCCTAACTGGAACGGCAAGTGGAACCAGCAGTGGTTCGGCGTGGCGAGATTTTTCGAGTACCTGGAGAGCAAGGCCTACAAGATGCACATCCGCGTGCTCTTGTCCAAGTACCGAAGCTACACCGAATGCCCGAGCTGCCGCGGTGCGCGCCTGAAGACCGAAAGCCTGTTGTGGCGGATCGGGACAAAAGCCCAGGCCGATGCGGTGATGCCGCCAGCGCGGCGGCACCTGCCGGTTGGCGTGAGGTGGTCTCGTGCCCAACTCGAGGCGCTGCCCGGTCTGTGCCTGCATGACCTGATGCTGTTGCCGCTGGACCAGTTGCGCAATTTCTTTGGGTCGCTGGCCGACACCCTGGTGCCTGCTGGTGGAGACGCCACTGGCCAGGCGCAGGCGCTCAAGCTGCTGTTCGAAGAAATCAACACGCGGTTGCGCTACCTGTGTGATGTGGGCATCGGCTACCTCACGCTGGACCGCCAGAGTCGCACCCTCAGCGGTGGCGAGGTGCAGCGCATCAACCTCACCACCGCCCTGGGCACTTCGCTGGTGAACACGCTGTTTGTGCTGGACGAGCCCAGCATCGGACTGCACCCGCGCGACATGGCGCGCATCAACAGCGCCATGCTGCGCCTTCGAGACGCGGGCAACACGCTGGTGGTGGTCGAGCACGACCCGGCGGTGATGCTGGCCGCCGACCGCCTGATCGACATGGGTCCTGGCCCGGGCGAGCGCGGCGGGCAGATTGTGTTCGACGGCACGCCCGAAGCCGTGCGCCAGGCCGACACGCTGACCGGCGCCTACCTCGGCGCGCGCAAGCAGGTCGGCATGGGCTTCAAGCGCATGGTGACCGACAGCACGCCGCGGCTCATTCTGGAGGGCGCGCGCGAGCACAACCTGAAAAACGTCACCGTCGACTTCCCGCTGCAGCGGCTGGTGGTGGTCACGGGTGTGTCGGGTTCGGGCAAGTCCAGCCTGATCCAGGACGTGCTCGCGCCCGCGCTGCTGCGCCACTTTGGTAAGTCCACCGACGCGCCGGGTGCACATGACCGGCTGCTGGGAGCCGATCACCTGAGCGAGGTGGTGTTCGTTGACCAGTCGCCCATCGGCAAGACGGCACGCTCCAACCCGGTGAGCTATGTGGGCGCCTGGGACGCGATCCGTGCACTGTTTGCCGACGCGCCGCTGGCGCGCCAGCGCAGCTACACCGCCAGCAAGTTCAGCTTCAACGGTGGCGACGGCCGCTGCCCGACCTGCGGCGGCTCGGGCTTTGAACACGTGGAAATGCAGTTCCTGAGCGACGTGTACCTGCGCTGCCCCGATTGCGACGGCAAGCGCTACCGGCCCGAGGTACTGGAAGTGCGCATCCAGCGCGATGCGAAAATTGAAACGGGGTCAGATCCCGATTCAGGAAGTGTCGTATCCGGAGTGGGAGGCGCCACAACGAAATCGGGCTCTGACCCCGTTTCAGCTCCCGGCCAAAGGCAAACCCGCTTCCTGAACGTCGCCGACGTGCTCGACCTCACGGTCAGCGAAGCCGCGCATCTTTTTAGAAACGACCGCGAAGTCATCCGCGCCCTGCAGCCCATTGTGGACGTTGGTCTGGAGTACGTGAAGCTCGGCCAGCCCGTGCCCACGCTCTCGGGCGGCGAGGCGCAGCGCCTCAAGCTCGCCGGTTTCCTGGCCGAAGCGGCCAAGAGCGCGAGCGCCAGCCGCCAGAGCCTGGCGAAAAAAGGCACGCTCTTCCTGTTCGACGAACCCACCACGGGTCTGCATTTCGACGACATCGCCAAGCTCATGCGCAGCCTGCGCCGACTGCTCGAAGCGGGCCATTCCCTGGTGATCATCGAGCACAACCTGGACGTGATCCGCTCGGCCGACTGGGTGATCGACCTCGGCCCCGAGGGCGGTGACGCCGGGGGCCTGGTGGTGGCCGAAGGCCCGCCGGAAGAGGTGCGAAAGCATCCGAGCAGCCACACCGGCCAATCGTTGCGTGAGTACGCGCTCTCCATGGGTGAGGTGTTTGAGGCCGGCGAAGGCCGCGCCGCCGACTACCTGGCGCCGACGGTGAAGGCCATCGCACGACCGAGGTCGACCGCGCCCGATGCGATCCGCATCGTCAACGCCAAAGAACACAACCTGAAAAACCTGAGCGTGGACATCCCGCGCGGGCAGTTCAATGTGATTTCGGGTGTGAGTGGTTCGGGCAAGTCCACGCTGGCGTTCGACATCCTGTTCAACGAGGGCCAGCGCCGCTACCTCGAGTCGCTCAACGCCTACGCACGCAGCATCGTGCAGCCCGCGGGCCGACCCGAGGTGGACGCGGTCTACGGCATCCCGCCCACGGTGGCGATCGAGCAGCGGCTCAGCCGCGGTGGCCGCAAGAGCACAGTGGGCACGACCACCGAGGTCTGGCATTTTCTGCGCCTGCTCTATGTCAAGCTCGGCACGCAGCATTGCGTGCACGACGGCGCGGCTGTCATGCCGCAAAGCCCCGAGAGCATCGCGGCAGCCATTCTGCAGCGCTACAAGGGCCGGCACATCGGCCTGCTTGCGCCGCTGGTGGTCAATCGAAAGGGCGTCTACACCGAACTGGCCGACTGGGCACGCCCGCGTGGCCACACGCACCTGCGCGTGGACGGCGAGTTCCTGCCCACCACCGGCTTTCCGCGCATCGACCGATTCAAGGAACACACCATTGAGCTGCCGGTGGCCGACGGCGTGGTGGACCCGGCCAACGAGGCCTGGCTGCGCTCGCAATTGACCAAGGCGCTGGAGATCGGCAAGGGTCAGGTCCATGTGCTGAGCGAACTCGGCGACCTGGCGAAGGCCATGGAAACGGGCGAGTCCACGCGCGGTATCGGCAAGCTGGAAGTGTTTTCCACCACCCGGGCCTGCCCTGTCTGCGCCACCAGCTACCCCGAGCTGGACCCGCGCCTGTTCTCCTACAACAGCAAACACGGCTGGTGCCCCGACTGCGTGGGCACGGGTCTGGCGCTTTCGCGCGAGCAGCGCAAGGCGCTGGACGACTCGGTGCGCGATGACAACGACAAGGGCCGCGAGCAGAGCTTTGCCGAACCCGACGTGGACGTGGCGGAAGACGCGGTGTGCCCCAGTTGCGAAGGTACGCGATTGAACAAACAAGCGCGCGCCGTGAAGTTTGGTGGCGTGGGCATCACGGAGGTGGCGCGGCTGGCCGTCAACGATGTGCGGCAGTGGGTGCAGAACCTGATGAAGGACGCGGTGCTCACGCTTCGCGAAGCCGACATCGCACGCGACCTGCTGCCCGAGATCGAAAGCCGCCTAGCTTTCCTGGAAGAGGTGGGCCTGAACTACCTCACGCTGGACCGCGGCGCGCCCACGCTGAGCGGTGGCGAGGCCCAGCGCATCCGCCTGGCGGCGCAGCTCGGCAGCAACCTGCAAGGCGTGTGTTACGTGCTGGATGAGCCGACCATCGGCCTGCACGCGCGCGACAACGCCATCCTGCTCAACGCGCTGCACAAGCTGGGCGACATGGGCAACACCCTGGTGGTGGTGGAGCACGACGAAGACACCATCCGCCGCGCCGACCACATCATCGACATCGGTCCCAGCGCCGGCAAACGCGGCGGGCGCGTGGTGGCGCAGGGGTCGGTGGCCGACCTCTCAGCCAATCCGGAATCGGTGACCGGTCGCTATCTGCTGCACGCGATGAAGCATCCGCTGCAAGCGCGGAGGTTGGTGGTCGCAACAGGGCAGACGGACAGTGCCCAGATCGAAGTCAAGGGTGCGAACCTGCATAACCTGCAAAACCTCGATGTTGCGGTCCCGCTGCAACGCCTGGTCGTTGTCACTGGCGTCTCAGGTTCCGGTAAGTCGACGATTGCGCGCGATGTGCTGCTCACCAACGTGGCCGCTGCCGTCAGCCAGCGCAGCACCTTCGCTGGCCGCACTGCCTGGGACCAGAAAGGCGAACGCCCCGCCTGGGTCGGCTGCGACAAGGTGCTGGGCACCGAAACCATCGACCGCGTGCTCGAAGTCGACCAGACGCCCATCGGCAAAACCCCGCGCAGCTGCCCCGCCACCTACATCGGTTTCTGGGATACGGTGCGCAAGCTGTTTGCCGACACGCTGGAAGCCAAGGCGCGCGGCTATGGCCCGGGGCGCTTCAGCTTCAACACCGGTGAAGGCCGCTGCCCGGGCTGCGAAGGGCAGGGCATGCGCACCATCGAAATGAGCTTTTTGCCCGACGTGAAGGTGCCTTGCGAGGTCTGCCATGGCGCACGCTTCAATCCCGAAACCCTGGCCGTGACCTGGAAGGGCAAGAACATCGGCGACGTGTTGCAGATGGAGGTGGACGAAGCGGTTGACTTCTTCGCCAGCATGCCCAACATCGCGCACCCGCTGCAGTTGCTCAAAGACGTGGGGCTGGGCTACCTCACGCTCGGCCAGCCCAGCCCCACGCTCAGCGGCGGCGAGGCGCAGCGCATCAAGCTGGTGACCGAACTCAGCAAGGTGCGCGACGACATCGGTCGAAGAGGCCAGAAGGCACCGCACACGCTGTATGTGCTCGACGAGCCCACGGTGGGCCTGCACATGGCCGACGTGGAAAAACTCATCCGCGTGCTGCACCGCTTGGTGGACGGCGGCCACAGCGTGGTGGTGATCGAGCACGACCTGGACGTGATGGCCGAGGCCGACTGGATCATCGACCTGGGGCCCGAAGGTGGTTCAGGCGGCGGGCGCATCGTGGCGGCGGCGACGCCGGAAGAGGTGGTGCGGCTGGGTACGCACACCGGCAAGGTGCTGGGGCCGGTGCTGGAAAGATGACCTGCCGTGCGCCAACCAGCGTCGTCCCCCTTGAGGGGGCGACATCACTGGCCCGACGTAGCCGGTTCCCCGTTGTGAGCTTGGTCGTCATGCCTTGCGTTCGACGATGACCGAAGCCCGCTCCAGGGTTTTGCAAAAGGGGGTCAGGGCGGGCCGCCGAATGGCTGGTGACGAGCGTGGCGGAGGCTTGGAACGACTGGCTCCCGCATTCACAGGGATTTCTTCCATCTCGCCCTTGGGCGTGGGTGGAAGGTGAACGGGCATGCACCAAGTCATCCAGATCCACCCCGATGCCCCGCCCAAGCCTGCGTTGGGCGCGCCCTGCAATGGCTGCGGGGTGTGCTGCCTCGCCGAGCCTTGCCCGCTGGGGCAGGTGATCTCGCGCAAGCGATCCGGGGCATGTGATGCTCTGCGCTGGGACGCAGCCGGTGCTCGCTACCGCTGCGGCGCACTCAGCGACGCAGAAGGGGTGCTGGGTCGGCGCTGGACCTGGCTTGTCCCTGTGCTGCGCCGCCTGGCGCGGCGCTGGATCGCGGCGGGTGTGGGGTGCGACTCAACGCTGGAGGCCACGCGGCCAAGCTGAGCGTGCCCCGCTCTGTGTGCGCCGCAGGCAACGCCTCGGTCAGCGCAGCACCAGCCAGAGCATGGCGCCACCCATCACCACCGCGCCCCACAACAGCAGCCGCGTGCGCTTGCGCAGCACCTCCACCGCGCCCACCAGGCGCGCGTTCTGTTCAGCCAGTTCGGCCAGAGTCTGGGCCAGTTGTTCCTGTGCCCGGGCGTGTTGGTCGATCTGCTGCTGTGCGGCGATCAGGCGATTGCGCAATTCACCCAGGCTGGGCGGGTTGGCGCTGTTGACGTCGATCAGGTCGCCCGTCAATGGGGGCTCGGCGGGCGACGGTGTGCGCTTCTGATCGAGCAGCTTGCGCGCGGCGTCGAGCACCTTGGGCGCGTGTTCGATCACATCGCCCCAGGGAATGACTTTGAGTGCAACCAGCCAGGGAATCGCCATGGGTCTCTTTCGTTCGGTGTGCCCAGGTGCGGGCACCTGTCAGAAAGAGCTTAAACGGAGGCGCGGGTTCACCGAAGTTTGCGCAGGATCAAGTCCGCACCGCAGGACTGGCCTACCATAAGCTATTGCGCATAGTTATATGTTTGGGGCAGCCATGGACTGGGTTGAGTGGATCGAGCGGATGGGGGAGCCCGCGGTGCTCGCGCTTTGCGGGTTGGCGGCTGGGCTGGGGTTCGGCTTTTTCGCCCAGCGCTCGCGTTTCTGCCTTCGTGCGGCGGTGATCGAGTTTTGGCATGGCCAATTCGGCGACAAGCTCACCGTCTGGCTGCTGGCCTTCGGCACGGCGGTGGTGGGCGTGCAACTGCTGATCGTGATGGGCGGGCTCGACGTGAGCACCGCGCGCCAGCTGTCAGCGCGCGGCAGTCTATCGGGTGCGCTGATCGGCGGACTGATCTTCGGCGTGGGCATGGTCATGACGCGTGGCTGTGCGAGCCGGCTGCTGGTGCTTTCGGCCAACGGCAATTTGCGTGCGCTGCTGTCGGGTCTGATATTCGCCGTGGTGGCCCAGGCTTCGCTGGGTGGTGTGTTGTCGCCCCTGCGCGAGTCGATCGCGGGCTGGTGGGTGGTGGATGGCGGCCCTTCGCGCAGCGTGCTGGCGCAGATCGGTGCCGGCCCTTGGGATGGCCTGGTGTTCGCTGCGGTCTGGCTGATCACCGCGCTGTTTTTCGCGTACCACAGCGGCTGGGCATTCTGGAAATGGGCCGGCGGCATCGGCACTGGACTGATGGTGGCGCTCGCCTGGTGGCTCACCTACGCGGTGATGTCGAACTCGTTCGAGCCGGTGCAGATTCAAGGCCTGACTTTCAGCGGTCCCTCGGCCGAGTGGCTGATGCGTGTGCTGGCTGACCCGGGTGAGCCCTGGACCTTTGGCCTGGGACTGATGCCCGGCGTGTTCCTGGGGTCGCTGGTCGGTGCCCTGGTGGGAGGCGACTGGAAGTTGGAAGGCTTTGGCGGCGCCTACACCATGCCGCGCTACATCATCGGCGCAGTCTTCATGGGTTTCGGGTCGATGCTGGCTGGCGGCTGCGCGGTGGGCGCAGGCATGACCGGTGGCGCGATCTTTGCCGTCACGGCGTGGGTCACGCTCGGCGGCATGTGGGTCGGCGGCGGTGCGGCCGACTACCTGCTCGACCGGCCCCGGCGCCAGGCGGCCGAGCCGGTCATGCCGGTGGTGGCCGCTGCGTCATCCACAGCGCCCTGAAATCGCGCGCCCTCAGCGACGCCACAACAACCAGCAGCCCACGCCGGCGACACCGATCAGAAGTGCCGGAAAGCCGTAGGTGGGCACCCATTGCAGCGCTGCGGCGCCGAGCGCTGGCGCCAAAACTCCGCCCAATGTGTACGAGAGCACCAGCACCGCCGTGCTGTTCACCAAGGTGATGCCTTCTTCGCGTGAGCCGATGTCGATCATCACCATGGTGTAGAGGCAGCCACCTGCACCGCCCCACAAAAAGGCCACTGGCGCTGCCAGCCAGGGCACGCCGGCCACGAACGGAATCACCAGAGTGGCCGCCAGCGTGGTCGCGGCGCAGGCCCGCATGATCAGGCGCCGCGCGGCGAACTCGTCGCCGAATCGCTGTTGCGGGTGGTGCGCCAGCCAGTCGGCCAGCACACCGGCGGGCAGCATGGTAAGCGCGCTGCCCAGGCCGCTGCTCGACACCAGCAGCGCTGCAGCCGCTGCGCCCAGGCCCAGTGACAGGCCATACAGCGGCAGGATGGCCGTGATGCCGCTTTCAAAAAAGCCGCCGATGAAACCCACCGCCATGATGAGCGGATGGGCCAGAAAGGCGTGCCACACGCCCGCCAAGCCGACCCTCGCGCTGTGCGCATCAGCCGCGTCTGGCATGCGCGGAATCACCAGGCTCCAGCACAGGCCTACCACCAGCAGGCCCAGCGCCACCCAGAGCGCGGCGTCGTTCTGCGCACCGGTCCACACCAGCAGCGCCGGTCCGATCACGAAGGTGGTGCCGACCATGGTCTCGAACACCCCGATGGCGCGCCCGCGCTGACCTGGCGGCGCAAACTCCGCCACCACCGCTTCGGCCAGCACCCAGCGCAGTCCCGAGGCCATGCCGCCGACCAGGTTGAACGCGAACCAGCCGGGCAAGGAGGTGGTGGCCAGAAAGCCCGTCGTGGTCAGCACCGGCACCAGCGCGGCGAGCCACAGCGTGGGCCGTCGCCCCAGGCGCTGCGTGATGGCGGATGCAAACGGCGTCATGAGGAATACGCCGAGCCAGCCAGTGGCGGCAAACAAGCCCACGACGGCGGTCGATACCCCATCGCCGTTGAGGCGCAGGATCAGAAAGGGCGTGAGCATGAAGTAGCCCACCAGCTCAAAAAAAGTGGAGCCAAAGATAGCGAACAGACCCAGGCGGGCCTGCCGGGGCGCAGGCGCCAGACCGCTGGCGCTGACACCCCCCGTCCCAGGTGGCAGCGGGTGCTCGCTCATGCCGTCGGCTGTGCGGCGAGCAGGGCGTCGACCACCTCGGCGAACCCGGCACCGCGCTCGCCTGCCGCGAGGTAGCGCGGCAGGTGGCTGAGCTGGGGCACGAAGCGCGCCACATTGGCCACGCCCACACTGTGCGGGAAGTGGCCGAACATGCGCGCGTCGTTGGTCGAGTCGCCGACGTAGACCCAGTGATCGAGCTCGTCGTCCAGCGAGCGGCCCAGGTGCTCACGCACAATCCAGCGCGCGCCTTCGAGCTTGTCGTGACTGCCGATCCAGCCGTTGATGTGGATGGAGCTCACCGTGGCGTTCAGGCCGCCCTGGCGCATCAGGGTCACCACTTGCGCGATCTCGGCCTCGTCCAGCTGGGCGAATTCGCTGTGATCGATGGCGATGTCGGTCTCGCGCCCTGGGCTGTCGGTCGCCAGGCGTGCTTGCGGCAGGGTGCGCAGGATGTGCTGGGCGACCGCCTGCAGTCGCTGGAAATTGACCTGGCGCGTGGCGGCATCCTGCAGATAGGCCCTCTGCAGCACACCGCCATCCCCGCGCGACAGCGCCACCGCGCCGTTTTCGGCCACGATGGCATGCACTGGCCAGCTCAGGGCAAACGCCTCGCTCCAGCCGGCCGGCCGGCCGGTGATGGCAAACACCGGCAGACCCGCGCTTTGCAGCCGAAACAACGCGCCCAGGGCGTCCGGGGTGATCGCGCCCTCGGTGGTCAGGGTGTCGTCGATGTCGGTGAGCACGCCGCGCAGGCCGGCGCGGGCGGACTCAGGCCATAGAGCGAGCGGGGTCATGTGACGAGCAACTGGGGCATGAAAGCCCGGCAGTTTCGCACACAGGGATTTCCCGCCTGCGATAGAATCATGGCTTCCGAGGAGCGTTGCAGCGCACCCCTGACCACGGTCAGCGAGGAGCGTGAGGCTCGGAGTCATCTTGCAACGACGCTCATCCACTTCTGGTGTGATGGGCTTTTTTTTTGCCTGTGGATTGCACCGGTTGGGGTTCTTCAACCTTCAATGGAGCGCATCACCATGAACGCACGCATTCCCTCAGCAGTCAACGCCGACTGCGTCATTGCCGACATCGGCCTGGCCGCCTGGGGCCGCAAAGAGATCCAGATCGCCGAAACCGAGATGCCTGGCCTGATGGCCATCCGCGAAGAGTTCGCGGCCAAGCAGCCACTCAAGGGCGCGCGCATCACCGGTTCGCTGCACATGACGATCCAGACCGCGGTGCTGATCGAAACCCTGCAAGCGCTGGGCGCCGATGTGCGCTGGGCCTCGTGCAACATCTTCTCCACACAAGACCACGCCGCCGCCGCCATCGCTGCCAAGGGCACGCCGGTGTTCGCCATCAAGGGCGAGACCCTGGTCGACTACTGGGACTACACCCACCGCATCTTTGAATTCGGCGCCGCCAACACCGAGGGCGAAGGCCCGAACATGATCCTGGACGACGGCGGCGACGCCACGCTGCTCATGCACCTGGGCAAGCGCGCCGAGAAAGACGCCTCCTTGCTGGCCAACCCCGGCAGCGAAGAAGAGACCTGCCTGTTCAACGCCATCAAGGCCAAGCTCAAGGAAGACGCCACCTGGTACAGCCGCAAGAGCGCGCAGATCATCGGCGTGACCGAAGAGACCACCACCGGCGTGCTGCGCCTCAACGAGATGTCGGTCAAGGGTTCGCTCATGTTCCGCGCCATCAACGTCAACGACTCGGTGACCAAGAGCAAGTTCGACAACCTGTATGGCTGCCGCGAATCGCTGGTGGACTCCATCAAGCGCGCCACCGACGTGATGATCGCCGGCAAGGTCGCCGTGGTCGCCGGCTATGGCGATGTGGGCAAGGGTTCTGCCCAGGCCCTGCGCGCACTCAGCGCCCAGGTGTGGGTGACCGAGATCGACCCGATCAACGCGCTTCAGGCCGCCATGGAGGGCTTCAAGGTCGTGACCATGGAGTACGCTGCCGACAAGGCCGATATCTTCGTGTCCGCCACCGGCAACAAGAACGTGATCCGCTACGAGCACATGGCCGCGATGAAGGACCAGGCCATCGTCTGCAACATCGGCCACTTCGACAACGAGATCGACGTCGCTGCGCTGGAAAAGCTGGAGTGGGACGAGATCAAGCCGCAGGTCGATCACATCAAGTTCCCAGACGGCAAGAAGATCATCCTGCTGGCCCAGGGTCGCCTGGTGAACCTGGGTTGCGCCACCGGCCACCCGAGCTTCGTGATGTCGTCGAGCTTCGCCAACCAGACCATTGCGCAGATCGAACTGTTCTGCCACCCCGAAGGCTACGACGTGGGCAAGGTCTACACCCTGCCCAAGCACCTGGACGAAAAGGTCGCGCGCCTGCACCTGAAGAAGGTCGGCGCCATGTTGACCGAACTGAGCGACGAGCAGGCGGCTTACATCGGTGTGCCGAAGCAGGGCCCGTACAAGGCCAACACGTACCGGTATTGAACACCCCCGCCGCGCTGCGCGCGACCCCCTCAAGGGGGCGGCGCTGGCCGACCGGCAGAGCCGGATCGGCGGCGCCCTGGGTTCGAGCGGCCTTCGGGCCGCTCGTTTCTCATCTCTGAAGTGAGGGTGTGCGCTGCATGCGTGCTGATCAGTTGCTGGTTGAACGCGGTCTTGCCGCCACGCGCTCTCAGGCGCAGCGGCTGATTGCGGCTGGCGTGCACTGGCGGCTGCCTGGCGGAGAGTGGCGGGCGGTGGGCAAGAACGGCGAGGAGCTGCGCGAAGGCGCTGAGCTTCATCTGCTCGATTCGGCAGAGACGCGCTTCGTCTCGCGCGGTGGTTTGAAGCTGGATGCCGCGCTGGAGCACACAGGGATTGATGTGGCTGGGCTGCGGTGTCTGGACGTGGGGCAGAGCACCGGTGGCTTCACCGATTGCCTGCTGCAGCGCGGTGCGGCCGCGGTGGTTGGCGTGGACGTGGGGCAGGGGCAGTTGCACCCAACGCTGCGCGCCGATGCGAGGGTGATCTGTATCGAGCAGTGCAATGCGCGCGACCTGTCGCTGCAGACGCTGCTGGACCAGGCGGTGCCTCTCCCCAGCTTCGACCTGATCGTGGGCGACCTGTCGTTCATCTCGCAGACACTGGTGTGGCCGGCCATCGTGCCGCTGCTGAAGCCGGGCGCCAGCTTGCTGATGCTGGTCAAGCCGCAGTTCGAATTGCAGCCCGAGCACATCGGCAAGGGCGGGCTGGTGAAAGATGCGACCAGCTACGGGCGGGTGAAACAGCGCATTGAGCAGGCCTGTGTCGACCATGGCCTCGTGTTGCGCGGTTATTTTGAGAGCGCCATCACCGGGGGTGATGGCAACCGGGAATTTTTTGTCTGGGCCAGCCGCAACGCCTGACGCGCGGCGCCCCGGGCAGCAAGGAAACACCATGGCAATGCCATTGAGCATCGAGTTTTTTCCGCCCAAGACGCCTGAGGGTGCCGTGAAGCTGCGCGCGGTGCGACAGCAGCTCTATGCGCTCAAGCCAGAGTTCTGTTCGGTAACCTATGGAGCAGGCGGCTCAACCCAGCAGGGCACTTTTGACACGGTGGGTGAAATCCTGGCCGAGGGTGTGGATGCGGCTTCGCACTTTTCCTGCGTGGGCGCCACCAAGGCCAGCGTGCGAGAGCAACTGGCCACACTCAAGTCCATGGGCGTGAAACGGCTGGTGGCGTTGCGCGGTGACCTGCCCAGCGGATATGGTCTGGGTGGTGAGTTCCATTTCGCCAGCGATCTGGTCGCCTTCATCCGCGAGGACTGCGGGAGCGACTTTCACATCGAGGTGGCGGCCTATCCCGAGGTGCATCCGCAAGCGAAGTCACCCGAGGCGGATGTGCAGGCGTATGCGGCCAAGGTGAAGGCAGGTGCTGACGCGGCGATTACCCAGTATTTCTACAACAGCGATGCCTACTTCCGCTTCGTGGACGATGCCTACCACCTGGGTGCCGACGTGCCGGTGGTGCCCGGCATCATGCCCATCAGCAGCTCGTCGCAACTGTTGCGTTTCTCGGATGCCTGCGGGGCCGAGATTCCGCGCTGGATCCGGTTGCGGCTGCAGGCCTACGGCGACGACACTGCGTCGATCAAGGCGTTTGGCCTGGATGTGGTGACCGACCTGTGCGACCAGCTGCGCAATGCCGGTGTGCCCGGGCTGCATTTCTACAGCATGAACCAGAGCGCGGCCACCCTGGAGATCGTGCGCCGTCTGGGGCTGGCATCGTGAACCCGTCGCGCCGGCTGGCCTCGCTCGGTCTGGTCGGTCTGGTGCTCACCGGTTGTGCGTCTGGCCGCGGCCGCGTGCCAGGTGAGTCAGTCCCCGCCCAGCAAGAGCAGGCGGGGGATGACGAGATTGCTCGCGGCCAGGCCTCCTGGTACGGTGGCAAGTTCCACGGTCGGCGCACCTCCAGTGGCGAGCGGTTCGACATGAATGCACTCACCGCTGCCCACCCCAGCCTTCCGTTCGGCACCCGGGTTCGGGTGCGCAACCCGCGCAACGGGCGCGAAGTTCTGGTGCGCATCAATGACCGCGGCCCGTTCACCGGCGGGCGGATCATCGACCTGAGCCGCGCCGCCGCGGAGGCCATTGGCCTGATCCAGGCGGGCGTGGGGCCGGTGGTCCTGCTGCGACCCTGAAACCCGCACCCCTCACAATCCTCCCCAGACCAACCACCTTCATCAGGAGACACACCATGAAACTCGAAACCCTGGCCGTGCACGGCGGCTACACGCCCGATCCCACCACCAAGGCCGTGGCCGTGCCGATCTACCAGACTGTGGCTTACGCATTCGACAACACGCAGCACGGCGCCGACCTGTTTGACCTGAAGGTGGCGGGCAACATCTACAGCCGCATCATGAATCCGACCAACGGCGTGCTCGAAGCGCGCGTGGCGGCACTCGAAGGCGGCATTGGGGCGCTGGCCATGGCCTCGGGCATGGCTGCCATCACCGCGGCGATCCAGACCATCGCCGAGTCCGGCGACAACATCATCTCGGCGGCCACGCTGTACGGTGGTACCTACAACCTGTTCGCCCACACCTTTCCGCAGCAGGGTATCGAGGTGCGCTTCGCTGACCCCAGTGACCCGGCTGCATTTGCCAAGCTGATCGACGACAAAACCAAGGCCATCTACTGCGAGTCGGTCGGCAACCCCCTGGGCAACGTCACCGACATTGGTGCGCTCGCCAAGGTTGCGCGTGCTGCGGGAGTCCCGCTGATGGTGGACAACACCGTGCCCAGCCCCTACCTGTGCCGCCCGTTCGAACATGGCGCCGACATCGTGGTGCACTCGCTCACCAAGTACCTCGGCGGCCACGGCACCACCATCGGCGGGGCCATCGTCGACAGCGGCAAGTTTCCCTGGGCGGAGCACAAGGCGCGCTTCAAGCGCCTGAACGAGCCCGACGTGAGCTACCACGGCGTGGTCTACACGGAAGCCCTCGGCCCGGCGGCCTTCATTGGCCGTGCGCGCGTGGTGCCGCTGCGCAACATGGGCGCGGCGCTCTCACCTATGAACGCGTTCCAGATCCTGCAAGGCATCGAGACGCTGGCGCTGCGCATGGACCGGATCTGCGAGAACGCGGTGAAGATCGCCACTTATTTGAAGAACCACCCCAAGGTGGGCTGGGTCAATTACGCTGGCCTGCCCGATCACAAGGACCATGCCCTGGTGCAGAAGTACATGAGCGGCAAAGCCTCGGGCATCATCAGCTTCGGCCTCAAGTCGTCCAATGCGGTCGAAGCCGGTGCGCGCTTCCAGGACGCGCTGCAGCTGTTCACCCGCCTGGTGAACATTGGCGATGCGAAATCACTGGCATGCCACCCCGCCTCGACCACGCACCGCCAGCTCAACGAGACCGAGCTGGCCAAGGCCGGTGTGAGCACCGACATGGTCCGCCTCTCGGTCGGCATTGAACACATCGACGATCTGATGGCCGATCTGGACCAGGCGCTGGCCGCGGTGTGAGGCGGCGCGCCTCGGGCGCTGAAGATGGGAGAGCATCGTGTGGCGCAGCATGTTGACCTGGCTGGGCGGTGCAGCGCTGGTGTATGTCGCGCTGTGCGCGATGCTCTATGTGTTTCAGCGCTCGCTGCTGTATTTCCCGCAGCCGGCCCGGGTGAATGTGCCCAGCCTGCGGCTGAGCGTGCCCGGCGCGGAGTTGCACGTGTCGGTGCGCGAGCGCGATGGACCCGGCGCCGTGATCTATTTGGGTGGAAATGCCGAGGACGTATCGGCCAGCCTGGCCGAAATCGCTGCCAGCTTTCCCGAACAGGCGGTCTACGCTTTGCATTACCGTGGCTATGGCCGCAGCACCGGCAGCCCGAGCGAGGTGGCCTTGCAGGCCGATGTGCTGGCGCTTTACGACCAGGTCGCGCGCCAGCGGTCAGATGTCACCGTGGTGGGGCGCAGCCTGGGCAGTGGGCTGGCGGTGTCGCTGGCGGCTGTTCGGCCGCTCTCGCGGCTGGTGCTGGTGACGCCTTACGACAGCATCGAGGCGGTGGCGGCGCAGCAGTATGCGGTGTTTCCGGTGCGCTGGCTGATCAAGGACCGGTTTGATGCCGCGGCGCGCGCGCCGCAGGTTCGCGCACCCACCACCGTGATCATCGCCGAGCGCGACGAAGTGATCCGACGCGCGCGGTCCGACGCGCTGGTGAACCGCTTTGCCCCTGGTGTGGCGAAGGTGGTGGTGATTGCCGGAGCGGGTCACAACACGCTGGACGGTCGCCCCGATTACGAGGCGGCGCTGGCCGGCCAGCGCTGACGGTCAGCGCTCGTCGTAGCTCACCACCAGCGTGTCGCTGGTAGGTCGGGCCTGGCAGCTGAGGACAAAGCCCTTTTCGGTTTCCCAGGGCTCGAGCGTGAAGTTCTTGTCCATTTGCACGCTGCCTTCCATGACCTTGGCGCGGCAAGTGCAGCACACGCCGCCGCGGCATGACCACGGCAGATCGAGACCGGCGTTGAGCGCCACGTCGAGCACGTGTTCGTCCTTGTTCATGCGCAGGCTGTGCGGTTTGCCGTCGAGCATCACGGTGAGCGCCACCTCGCCATCGGTTCGCACCGCGGGGTGACCCAGCACAGCTGTCTTGCGCTGAGCCGCAGGCAACGCTTCCAGCGTGGGCGAGGTGAAGCGCTCGGTGTGCACCCGGTCGGGTCGCAGTCCCGCGTCGAGCAGCGCCTGCTCAGTGGCTTCGATCATGGCCTCGGGTCCGCAGATGAAGACCTCGTCCATGCTGGCTACCGGCAGCAGCGCGGCGATGATTTCGCGCACCTTGTCGCCGTCGATGCGGCCTTGCAGCAAGGGCACTTCCTGCGCCTGGCGCGACAGCACGTGGATCAGCGTCAGGCGACCGGGGTAGCGATCTTTCAGGTCTTGCAGGGCCTCATTGAACATCACGCTGGCCATGCGGCGGTTGCCATAGACCAGCGTGAACTTGGCGTCGGCTGAGTCTTCCAGCGTGCTCGCCAGAATGGAGAGGATGGGCGTGATGCCCGAGCCTGCAGCGAAGCCCACGCGGTGCAGGGCACGGGGTTTGTGCACGGTGAAACGGCCGTCGGGTGGCATCACGGACAGTTTGTCGCCGGCCTTCAATGACGTTGCAGCCCAGTTGGAGAACACCCCGTTTTCCACCGGACGAATGCCCAGCGTGAGCTCACCCTGACGCGTCAGCAGACTGGCCGGGCTGCTGATCGAGTAGCTGCGCCTCACTTCTTGACCGTCGATGCTGGCGCGCACCGTGAGAAACTGGCCAGGCTTGAAGGTGAAGGCGGCACGCTGATCGGGCGGAACCGCCAGCGTGATGGCGACGGCGCCAGCGGCTTCGGGGCTGATGCGGGCGATGGACAGATTGTGAAAGCGGGGAGCGGTCATTGAAAAACTCCAGAGGTGCGAGGGGTGATCCGGCCAGAGTGCCGCAGATCTGGCTTTGCCAATCTGCAGGCACTGCCCCCTTGAGGGGGTGACGAGCGAAGCTCGGCGCAGGGGGGAGCCATCTAATACGGTTTGAAGTAATCGAAGGGCTCCAGGCAGTCGAGGCAGCGGTATTGCGCCTTGCACGCGGTGGAGCCGAACGGGGATACCTCGGTGGTGTTTTGTGAGCCGCATTGCGGGCAGGGCACGGCCTCGCTTCGGGCGGCATGCCGGCTGAATTTCACCTTGCCGACCGCGGTATCGCCCACGCTGCCGCACTGCGGCGGCGCAATGCCGTAGGCGCGCAGCTTCTCGCGCGCGGCTTCGCTCATCCAATCGGTGGTCCAGGCGGGAGTGAGCTGGGTGACCACGCGCACATCCTGACCCAGGGCCTTGATCGCGGCGCGCACGTCGTCCTCGATCTGACCCATGGCAGGGCAGCCGCTGTAGGTGGGCGTGATGACGACCTCGGTCACACCGCCTGCACCGCGCCGCACGCCGCGCAGGATGCCGAGTTCGGCGAGCGAGACCACCGGAATTTCCGGGTCGCTCAGGTGCGCCAGCGCCGCCTCGATGGCTTGCAGGTCGGTTCTGGAGGTGGTTGGGGTGCTCATGCCAGTGCGCAGACTGGGATCACCAAACGGCTTGTGGATGCGCGCGTGCCAGGCTCTGCATTTCCGCCAGCAGAAAACCCAGATGCTCTGAATGCACGCCCACATGCCCCTCGGCCACGTAACCCAGGTGCGGCTTGGGGTCGTTGCGTTGCAGTGTCGCCTCGCTCAGGGTTTCCTGGACGATGGCATTCCAGTCTTCGCGCAGCTCGGCCACGCGGACACCGGTGCCGTTGGCCACGGCCTGATCTTCGGCGGGGTTCGCCGCCCAGAAGGCTTCGCAGTAAGGCAGCAGGTGATCCAGCGCGGCCTGGGCGCGCTGCTTCGACTCGTCGGTGCCGTCACCGAAACGCACCAGCCAGTCGCTGGCGTGGCTCAGGTGGTAACGCACCTCCTTGAGCGACTTGGCCGCAATGCCGGCCAGCTGTGCGTCATGAGAGGCTTGCAGCTTTTGCCAGACCAGGACCATGAGCGCGCTGTAGAGGAAGTTGCGCGCGATGGTGGTGGCGTAGTCGCGCTCGGCCACCGCATAACCCACCAGGGCGCCGTGGTGTGGCAGCTCCAGCAGGGTGTGGCAACGGAATTCGCCGGTGTCGCGGAAATAAGCCAGGGTATCTTCGGTGAGCTGGCCGTTCTGGCGTGCGCCCTGCAGGTGGGCAAAGCGCTGGGTCTCTTCCGGGTTGGCGTTGGTCAGCGCGGCGGCGTGCTGGTAGAGCAGACGGGCCTGGCCGATCAGATCCAGGCTGTTGTTGGCCAGCGCCAGGTCTTCTTCGAGGATGGGGCCGTGGCCACACCACTCGGCGTTGCGCTGGCCCAGCACCAGGGCGCAGTCGGCGAGATGCAGCAGATAGTCAATGGGAGCCCCCACGCTCACCGCTTCGCGTGGCTCGCTGCCCCCCGAGGGGGCGCTCGCTGGCTTGGGGTGGCCCTGTTCGGCGTTCAGGTCGGTGGTCGACATTACATGTGCCCCACTTTCTCCGGAATATCGTAGAAGGTCGGGTGTCGGTAGATCTTGTCGGCGGCCGGGTCGAAGAAGCTGTCCTTGCTGTCGGGCTCGCTGGCGGTGATGGTGTTCGAGGGCACCACCCAGATGCTCACACCCTCCTGGCGCCGGGTGTAGACATCACGCGCCATCTGCAGCGCGTGCTGCGCGTCACTGGCATGCAGGCTGCCGCAGTGTTTGTGCTCCAGGCCCTGTTTGCTGCGTACGAAGACCTCCCACAGAGGCCATTCCTTGAGTGCGGGTTGCTCGCTCATGCGGCCTCCTTCTGCTGTCGTTGTTGCTGCTTGCGTGCGTGCGCCAACGCCGCGTCGCGCACCCACTGGCCTTGCTCGTGCGCTTTCACGCGCGTGGCCAAGCGTTCCTTGTTGCAGGGACCATGTCCGTTGACTGTGGCCCAGAACTCGTCCCAGTCGATCTGGCCGTAGTCCCAGTGGCCGCGAGCCTCGTTCCACTTCAAGTCGGGATCGGGCAGGGTCACGCCCAGCACCTCGGCCTGCGGCACGGTGGCGTCGATGAATTTCTGGCGCAGATCGTCATTGGAGATGCGCTTGATGCCCCAGCGCATGCCTTGCACGCTGTTGGGGCTGTCGGCATCGGGCGGGCCGAACATGGCCAGGCATTTCCACCAGTAGCGGTTCACCGCGTCCTGCACCATGGCCTTTTGCTCGGCCGTGCCCTGCATCATCACCAGCAGGGCTTCGTACCCCTGGCGCTGGTGGAAGCTCTCTTCCTTGCAGACGCGGATCATGGCGCGCGCATACGGGCCGTACGAACAGCGGCACAGAGGGATCTGGTTCATGATCGCAGCGCCGTCCACCAGCCAGCCGATCACGCCCATGTCGGCCCAGTTCAGCGTGGGGTAGTTGAAGATGGAGCTGTACTTCGCCTTGCCTGTGTGCAGTCCGTCGAGCATCTGGTCGCGGCTGGTGCCCAGGGTCTCGGCTGCGCTGTACAGGTAGAGCCCGTGACCGCCTTCGTCCTGCACCTTGGCGATCAGGATGGCTTTGCGCTTGAGGCTGGGGGCACGAGAAATCCAGTTGCCTTCGGGCAGCATGCCAACGATTTCGCTGTGGGCATGCTGGCTGATCTGTCGCACCAGCGTTTTGCGATACGCCTCAGGCATCCAGTCGCGCGGTTCGATCTTGCCGTCGGCATCGATCACGGCATCAAAATGGGCCATCAACGCAGCGGTTTCGGCGTTGAGGGGCGCGACCACGGCCTGCGGCCCGGGTTTGTTGTCGGCATCGGCCGTGCTGAACGATTGGGTGTACATCGGCGGTCTCCTGCGTCTGGAATGCGGCGGAATAGGCAGTATAGACAATTAGCCGACCGATCGGTCGGCTAATTCTCGGGCGATTCCTCAGGGTTTTTACGGGGCGATGCGGGCCGGCACAAACGCTTACCTCGCTGGCTCCGTCTGGCCTTAAATTGGCGGCCATGACACACCTGACCCAACTCATTCCACCCACGCCGTCTTCACGCCCTCGCGGCCCGCAACGCCTGGCCCTGGTGGCCCTCGCCATGACCACGGCGTGGTGGCTGACCGCATGCGGTGGCGGCGCAGAGGCTGACAGTGCGGCCCTCCCCGCCGTGGGCGGCACCCTGGGCAGTGCGCCAGTCAGTGCCACCACCACTTCTCCCTCGCCTGCGGCGCCCAGTCCCGTCACCTCTTCGAGTCTGGCGCCTGGCAGCACCTGCAACCTGCCCAACTTCCAGGCCGACCTGTTGCGCCAGATCAACGCCGCCCGTGCGGCCGGGCGCAGCTGTGGTGCCACCGCCTTTGCAGCAACAAACCCCCTGGCCTGGAACGACCGGCTGTTTGCCGCGGCAGTAGGCCATTCGAGCGACATGGCGCGCAACAATTATTTTTCCCACACCAGCCTGGATGGGCGCTCGGCTTCGAGCCGGGTCACCGCCGCGGGCTATGTCTGGCGCGCCACCGGTGAGAACATCGCCGCCGGGCAACGAGACGTGACCACCGTGATGAACGGCTGGCTGGCCAGCGAAGGCCATTGCCGCAACATCATGAATCCTACCTACCAGGATGTGGCGGTGGCCTGCGTGCAGCAGTCGGGCAGCACCTACGGGCGCTACTGGACCATGGTGCTGGCCCGGCCCTGAATCGGTGGAGACGACCTGTCAGCCGCCGGACTCCACGCTTTGCCCTTTGCCGCGCCCCCGGCCCAACACGTCCAGCAGGATGGTCAACGTTTGCTGCAATGCCGGCTTGAGCGTATGGGGTGGGTTGATCACAAACATGCCGCTGGCGGTAAGGCCGGGTCGGTCATCCGGACCATGCGATGGGTCCTGCCCAATCGCCAGGGTGGCGTTCAGCCAGGGGCGCTGGGCCTGGTTGCAGAGCGTCTTGAGGCGCTTGGGCAGGTCATGGGCTTCGGTGCGCGGTATGACGGGGTACCAGACCAGGTAGGTCCCGGTCGGGAAGCGCTTGAGTGAATCCTGTATGCAGGTGCTCACTTTCGCGTAATCGCTCTTGATCTCATAGCTGGGATCGATCAGGACCAGCGCACGCCGGGAGCCGGTGGCCGAAGGTGGTGGCGGCAACAGTGGCTTGAGGCCTTCGAAGCCGTCCTGGCGCACCACCGTGATGCTTCGGCCAGCTTCGAGCTGAGCGATGTTGGCGTCCAGCGTCTTGCCGTCGGTCGGGTGCAGCTCAAAGAGCTTCAGTTTGTCCCGGGAGGCGGTGCGCATGAGCGTGTGCAACACAAAGGGCGATCCGGGATAGACGCGCAGGCTGCCCGACGGGTTGAAGCCAGCGATCAGGTCCAGGTAGTCATCCAGAGCTGGGCTGGCCGGCACCGGCGTGCCCTGGGCTGGGCGGCAAGCCGCCATGAGTTTGACCACGCCGTCTTTGGCCTCGCCGCCCGTTTCCGCGTAGTCGCCGTCCAGCCGATACAGGCCTGCCCCCGCGTGGGTATCCACCAGGGTGATCGCTGGCTCCTTTTGCATCAAATGGCGCAGGGTGGCGATCAGCGTGGTGTGCTTGATCACATCCGCGTGGTTGCCGGCATGAAAGGCATGGCGATAGCTGAACATAGGCCTCATGGTAGCGGTTATGGCCGCCTCGCCACATGGCGCTTGCCTACATCGCGGGAAATTTCGTACAATGGAAGGCTTCGCAGCGAAATAGGCTCCGCGGCGAAGTTGATCTGGTGCCCTGTGCCTGATCGAGCCCCACCTAAGAGGTTTCCAGCAGAGAAACACCGACCGTGGAAAAGAGCCGCCAGACCCTCTCTCAAGAGAAACTCATGACCAAAACGTTCAGCGCCAAACCTGCTGACGTGACGCACGAGTGGTTTGTGATTGACGCGACCGACAAGGTCCTCGGACGAGTTGCCAGTGAAGTGGCTCTCCGACTGCGCGGCAAGCACAAGGCCATCTACACGCCTCACGTCGATACCGGTGACTTCATTGTCATCATCAACGCAGCGAAGATTCGCGTCACGGGCAACAAAGCTCAGGACAAGATTTACTACCGCCACTCGGGCTACCCGGGCGGTATTTACGCCACCAACTTCCGCGACATGCAGGCCAAGCATCCAGGCCGCGCAATCGAGAAGGCGGTCAAGGGCATGTTGCCCAAAGGTCCACTCGGCTACGCCATGATCAAGAAGCTCAAGGTGTACGGCGGTGCCGAGCATCCCCATACCGCCCAACAGCCTAAAGTGCTGGACATCTGAAGGAGCCAGCAATGATTGGTGAATGGAACAATGGCACCGGCCGTCGCAAATCCAGCGTCGCAAGGGTGTTTCTGAAAAAAGGCTCCGGCCAGATCGTGGTCAATGGCAAGGACATCCAGGCCTACTTCGGCCGCGAAACCTCCATCATGATCGCCAAGCAGCCCCTGCTGCTGACCAACCACGCCGATACCTTCGACGTGATGGTCAATGTGCACGGTGGTGGCGAGTCCGGCCAGGCTGGCGCTGTGCGCCACGGCATCACCCGCGCCCTGATCGACTACGACGCCACACTTAAGCCTGAGCTGTCGCAAGCCGGTTTCGTGACGCGCGACGCGCGCGAGGTCGAGCGCAAGAAGGTCGGTCTGCGTTCAGCACGCCGCGCCAAGCAGTTCAGCAAGCGCTAACCGCCTGCTTGCCTGCTGCAAAAGCCGCCCTCAAGTCCGCTTGGGGCGGTTTTTTGCTTTCTGGACCGTGGTTACGTTGGCTTGCAAATTGAAAGGCTCATGAATGCGATTTCGCTGGCTTCGAAGGCGTCTGGCGCATAGCACGCCGCGAATGTCGGTGCGCAGCGCCCTACCGTGGCCCTTGCGCTGGTTGCTGGGTGCGGTGGTGTTGGGTTTTTCGGGGGCGCTGGCCTTGTGGGCGTTCGAATTTGGCAAGGACATCGCCGGGCTGGATCGCAACGCCAAGCAGGAGCTGGCCAGTCTGCGCAGTGAGGTCACGGTGCTGCGCGAGGCGCTGGGCAAATCGCAGTCGATCTCCAACACATCCGAGAGCCTGTTGACGGCTGAGAAAGTGGCGCAGGAGCAGCTGCTGCTGCAGATGCGGCAGCTGGAAGCGGAGAACCAGGCGCTGCGCAGCGACCTGGGCTTTTTCGAGCGCCTCATGCCCGGCACGGGCAGCGCCGAACTCGACATCCGAGGCCTGCAAGTGGAGCGCGTGTCCGAAGGCCAGCTGCGCTGGCAGGCGCTGATGATTCAGGCCAAGAAAAATGCACCCGAGTTCAAAGGCACGCTGGAGATCTCGCTCGCCGGCACGCTTCAGGGCAAGCCCTGGACCAGCTCAGGTGCCGCCAAATCGCAACCGGTTGTCATCAAGAGTTACCTTCGGCGCGAAGGCATGATCGAATTGCCGCCCCTGACCGTGGTAAAAACCGTCACGGCCCGCATCCTGCAGGGCGGTGTGGTGAAGTCGGTTCAAACCGTCAAGCTGTAAGTCCCCTCGTTGTCTGGAGAACCGCTCATGTTCGGCAAGAAAAAGCAGCCCCCCATCAAGAGCCTGATCGCACAAGGCACCCGAATCGACGGCAACGTGATCTTTCACGATGGTCTGCAGGTCGATGGCGAGGTCGTGGGCGATATCCGCGCCAGCGACGAACAGCCCAGCATCCTGGTCGTCAGTCTGGAGGCCACTGTGTCTGGGCAAATTCACGCCGATCACGTCATCATCAATGGCAACGTCAAGGGGCCGGTGCACGCCTTCGAGTTGCTCGAACTTCAGCCCAAGGCCCGCATCGAGGGTGATGTGTCTTACAAAGCCCTGGAAATGCATCAGGGCGCCACGATTTCCGGTCAGCTCAAGCCGATGGTCGGCGCCCTTGAAGACAAACCCACACTGAAACTGGCGGCAAACAACCACTGAATGCATTCGCTCCGGATTTGAGCTAGCATGAATCAGTGGGTTTAAAACCCTGCAAGCCACGGTGTTGTGACCGTGGCCCCCCTATCTGACGACGAGGATTACCATGAACGCTGTGGCCGAAAACATCCCCACCGAGATGCCTGCTCCGCTGATTTTCACCGACAGCGCTGCGGCCAAGGTGGCCGAACTGGTTGCCGAAGAAGGCAACCCGGACCTGAAACTGCGCGTGTTTGTGCAAGGCGGTGGCTGCTCGGGTTTCCAGTACGGCTTCACTTTTGACGAAGTCGTGAACGAAGACGATACCGAAATGGCCAAGAACGGTGTTTCGCTGTTGATCGACGCGATGAGCTATCAGTATCTGGTGGGTGCCGAGATCGACTACAAGGAAGATCTTGAAGGTGCTCAGTTCGTGATCAAGAATCCCAATGCATCCAGTACTTGCGGTTGCGGTTCGAGCTTCAGCACCTGATTCACGGACTCAGGGATCACCAAAAAAAAGGGAGCCACCGGCTCCCTTTTTTGTGCGTGGGCTTGATTCAGCTCGATCAGTAGTCACTCCGCGCTGGCCTGCTGCAGCGTGGCTGCGGCACTCAGCTTCGATCGCTGCTCCTGCGCCACAGCGTCGAACTCGCCGCGCAGCACAGGGTTGATCGGAATGTTTTCGCTCTTGCGAGCGATCTCCAGCGGATCCTGGTGTACGCCGTTGTCGCGGAACTCAAAATGCAGGTGCGGACCGGTGGAAAGGCCAGTGGATCCCACGGCGCCAATGAACTCGCCCTGTTCCAATCTCTGCCCTTTTTTCACGTCGATGCGGCTGAGGTGGGCAAAGAGGGTGGACTTGTTGTCGCGGTGGCTGACTTCGATCACGTTGCCGTAACCACGCTGCCATCCAGCGAAGCTCACCACGCCGTCGGCGATGGTGCGCACCGGCGTGCCCGTGGGGGCCGCATAGTCCACACCCAGGTGTGCCTTCTGGCGACCCAGGATGGGGTGAAAGCGCATGCCGTAGCCGCTGCTCACGCGAGAAAACTCCAGTGGCGAGCTCAGAAAGGCTTTGCGCGAACTCTGGCCATCAAAGCCGAAGTAAGCACCTTTCTGGCCATCCCCGCCGAACCAGACCGCCTGGTGCTCACGGCCGTTGTTGACGAATTCGGCGCTCAGCACCCGGCCAGCGCGCAGTGGTTCGCCGTCGGCCTCCAGGGCTTCGTAGACCACGCTGAAGCGGTCACCTTGGCGGAGATCGCGTCGGAAGTCGATGTCAGACGAGAAGATTTCGGCCAGCTGCACCGCGACGCTGTCGGGCAGGTTGACGGCGTCGGTGGCGGCAAACAGCGAGCTGCGGATGGTGCCGCTGGCCAGACGGGCGGAGGCGGTGAGTTCACCCGATTCCATGCGGGCGCTCAGGCCCTGTGGGGCGCGCTCCACCACCAGGCGGTTGAAACTGCGTTCGTCATTGGGTAACCAGCGAGCGGTGAGGCGCAGCAACTCACCGCGATCGTTGGCTTCCACATGCACCAGCTTGCTGGCGCGGCCGGCCAGCAACTGCTGGGCCGTTGTGTTCTTGCGCAAGAATGTTTCAGCTTCTCGATCGTCCACACCCAGGCGCTTGAGCAGTGACTGAGCCGTGTCGTCGCGGCGCACGGTGTCGCTGCGGTACAGCGTGAGAGGCACTTGCGCCGTCAGCGCGTCCGACGGAAAAGTGGCGATGCTCAGCGTTTCCACGACCTGACTCACGGGCAGGCGGGACGCGTCGGGTGCGAGAGGGGCTATGCCAAAGGCGGTCACACCGGTGCCGAGCAACAGCGCGCCCACACCAGCCATGATTCGGCGGGGATGACGGCTGAGGCTACGGCCGGTGGCCTGCGCGATGGTTCCCAGTTGGCTGAACAGGGCTTGCGTCAAAATCGGAGTCCGGGCTGCAGGTGGCCAGCGCCACGCTGTGGGGGGTCAAAGGGTTGAAGCGGCGAACCAGGGCCGCGGCATTCAGCGAACAACGTGCCTTGTTGCCAGTTGGCAACGGGGAGCGCACTAAAATGCGGCCTCACCCACAAAAATCACGGTTACAGCCTACCATTCTATCGGGCCTAGGGCTTGCCGCATCTGGATTTACACGTATGAGTCTGGCCCAAGTAGACGCCAAAAGTTCTCAGCACAAGGGACCAGGCCAAGAGGACTGGACGGACGGCGTGCGCGAGGCGATGGCTGTCACCCTGCGGGGCTGTGAAGAGTTGCTGCCGCACGACGACTGGGCCAGCAAGCTGGCGCGCGCCGAGCGCAGTGGTGTTCCCCTGCGCATCAAGTTCGGCATGGATCCGACCGCGCCTGATTTGCACTTGGGCCACACCGTTGTGCTGAACAAGATGCGCCAGTTGCAGGACCTTGGGCACACGGTGATCCCGCTGATCGGCGACTTCACCACCACGATCGGCGACCCCTCGGGCCGCAACAGCACGCGCCCGCCACTCACGCGCGAGCAGATCGAGGCCAATGCCCAAACTTACTTTGAGCAACTTCGCCAGGTAGTGGATATTGATCGCGCCGAGGTCCGCTACAACAGTGAATGGAGTGATCCGCTCGGTGCGCGCGGGATGATTCAGCTGGCGGCGCGCTACACCGTTGCCCGCATGATGGAGCGCGACGACTTCCGTCGCAGGTTCGACTCGAACACCCCGATCAGCGTGCACGAATTCCTCTATCCGCTGATGCAGGGCTACGACTCGGTGGCGCTGAAGGCCGATCTCGAGCTCGGCGGCACCGATCAAAAGTTCAATCTGCTCATGGGCCGTCACCTGCAGGCCGAATACGGGCAGGAGCCTCAGTGCATCCTGACCATGCCCTTGCTCGAAGGCCTGGACGGCGTGGAAAAAATGTCCAAGAGCAAGAACAACTACATCGGCATCAGCGAGCCAGCCAACACCATGTTCGCCAAAGTGCTGTCGATCTCAGACACGCTGATGTGGCGCTGGTACACCTTGCTGTCGTTTCAGCCGATGGCGATGATCGATCGCTTGCGGCAGGAGGTAGCCAGTGGCCGCAATCCCAAAGAAGCCAAGGTGGCCCTGGCCAAGGAAATCACCACCCGCTTCCACAGTGCGGCCGCCGCCGATGCGGCCGAGCAGGACTTCATCAACCGCAGCAAGGGCGGCATACCCGACGAGATTGCCGAGCTCAGTCTCTCCGGCGCGCCCATGGGCATTGGCGCATTGCTCAAGGCGGCGGGTCTTGCGCCCTCGACCAGCGAAGCCAACCGCCTGATCGACGGGGGCGGTGTGCGTATCGACGGCACCGTCATCAGCGACAAGGGCCTGAGGCTCGATGCCGGTACGCGGGTGTTGCAGGTGGGCAAGCGAAAGTTCGCGCGGGTCATGCTGTCTTGACGCGCGCCAGCATCCGGCCGCTTCAGGAGTTGATGGGCTTCACATTCCAGATGTCTTCCGCGTATTCTCGAATGGTTCGGTCGGATGAAAACACCCCCATGCCCGCGACGTTGAGGATGGCCTGGCGGGCCCATTCGATGGGTCGCCGGTAGAGCGCATCAACCTTGTCCTGGGCAGCGACGTAGTCGGCATAGTCGGCCAGCAGCAGGTAGTGGTCTGAATCGAGCAGAGCGTTCACCAGATCGTGGTAGCGGTGAGGTTCGGCGGGTGAGAACGCGCCGTCGGCGATGCGGTCAATGGCCAGCTTCAGATCGTAGTTGGATTCGTAGTGCTGTCGTGGCCGATATCCCGCCGCGCGCACGGCCGCCACCTCCTCGGTGCGCAGACCAAAGACGAACATGTTGTCCAACCCGACCTGTTCGGCGATCTCAATGTTGGCGCCGTCCCAGGTGCCGATGGTCAGCGCACCGTTGAGCGCGAACTTCATGTTGCCGGTGCCCGAGGCCTCGGTCCCGGCAGTGGAAATCTGCTGCGACAGGTCGGCAGCGGGGATGATGATCTCGGCCAGCGAAACCCGGTAGTTGGGCACAAACACCACCTTGAGCTTTTCGCCGATCCTGGGGTCGGCGTTGACGACATGGGCCACGTCGTTGATGAGGCGGATCACCTGCTTGGCCATGTAGTAGGCCGAAGCGGCCTTGCCCGCGAAGATGACTGAGCGCGGCATCCAGTTGGCGTGAGGATTGGCCAGGATCTGGTGGTAGCGGGTGATGACGTGCAGCAGGTTGAGCAGCTGGCGCTTGTACTCGTGCATGCGCTTGACTTGCACGTCGAACAGACTCTCGGGGTTGAGGACGACGCCGGTCTCGCGCGCAATGCGCTCGGCCAGCCGGCGTTTGTTCTGCGCCTTGGCCAGCTGGAAAGCATTGTTGAACTCGGGTTCGGTCGCCAGATCTCGCAGCGCGCCGAGCTCGTCCAGGTTGCGCCGCCAGGTGGTGCCGATGCGCGCGTCGATCAGCTCGGACAGCGGCGGATTGGCCTGGGCCAGCCAGCGGCGCGGGGTGATGCCGTTGGTCTTGTTGCAAAAACGCTCCGGGAACACTTGCGCGAAGTCGGCAAAGATGGTCGAGACCATGAGGCGGCTGTGCAGCGCCGAGACACCATTGACCCGGTGCGAGGCCAGCACACTGAGGTAGGCCATCCGGATGCGGCGCGGGCCGTTTTCATCGATCAGCGAGATGCGGCGCAGCAGGTCGTTGTCGTTGGGGAAACGGGCATGCAGCTCGGCGAGGAAATGGGCGTTGAGATCGAAGATGATGCGCAGGTGGCGCGGCAGCACGCGTCCGAACAGGTCGACCGACCAGGTCTCCAGTGCCTCCTGCATCAGCGTGTGGTTGGTGTAGCTGAAGATGCGCGTGCACAGCGACCAGGCCTTGTCCCAGGTCAGACGGTGTACGTCGATCAGCAGCCGCATGAGTTCGGGCACGGCGAGGGCAGGGTGGGTGTCGTTGATGTGGATCGCCACCTTGTCCGGTAGCTGGTCTAGGCTGCCGTGGTCGCGCAGGAAACGGCGCAGCAGGTCTTGCAGCGAGGCGCTGACGAAGAAATACTCCTGGCGCAGACGCAGCTCGCGACCGTGCTCGGTGCTGTCATCCGGGTAGAGCACGCGAGAGACGTTTTCCGAGGCGTTCTTGGCCTCCATTGCCCGGATGTAGTCCCCCTTGTTGAAGGCGTCGAGGTTGATGGCGTGGCTGGCGCGCGCCGACCACAGTCGCAGGGTGGAGACCGAGCCCAGTTCGTAGCCGGGGACTGCATAGTCGTAGGCAACCGCGATCACCTCCTCGGCCTCGATCCAGTGCACACCGCCGTTGTCGGGGTCGAGGCGGCCGCCGAAACACACGCTGTAGCTGAACTCGGGGCGCATGATTTCCCATGGATTGCCCGCCTCCAGCCAGCCATCGGGCTCTTCGACCTGCTGGCCCTTGAGGATGCGCTGGCTGAACATGCCGTAGTCAAAGCGGATGCCGTAGCCCATGTTGGGCAGGCCAAGCGTGGCCATGGAATCCAGGAAGCACGCTGCCAGGCGACCCAGGCCACCGTTGCCCAGGCCAGGGTCGGCCTCCAGGTCGAGCAGCTGATCGAAATCGGCGCCCAGTTGCGCACAGGCTGCACGCGTTTCGTCGTAGATGCCGACGGCCATCAGGGCGTTGCCGAGCATGCGGCCTGGCAGGAACTCCATCGACAGGTAATACACGCGCTTCAAGTCCTGAGCGTGTGTGGCGCGCCGGGTCTCTCGCCAGCGATCCATGACGCGATCGCGGGCCGCGTGAAAAATGGCAAACAGCCAGTCGCGCTGCGTGGCCGACTGAACGTCTTTGCCCACCATGTACACCAGCCGGTTGGCGATGGAGCGGCGCAGCGCGACCACGGTGTTGGTCGGGTGGTCGAATTCGAAATCCGGTTCGGCGGCGTGGTTCATGGGCGTGCGGTGACGTGGTCTTTTGAAAGTGGGTCAGGTAGCTGGTGCGGGCGGCATCAGCGTCGTGAAGAGGGTCGCGTAGGCTTGGGCTGCGTGCTGCCAGTCGAAGCGCAAGGCCATGGCGTTGCGCTGAACGGCGGTCCAGTCAGCGGGGCGCCGTTGCAGGGCAAAGGCGCGGCGCACCGCTTGCGCCATCGCTGCGCTGTTGAAGCCGTGAAAAACAAATCCACTGGCACTGCCATCGTCCAGGTACTCCAGGCTGGCGTCGGTGACGGTGTCGGCCAGGCCTCCCACCGCATGGACCAGGGGCAATGTGCCGTAGCCCATGGCGTAGAGCTGGGTCAGGCCGCAAGGCTCGTAGCGCGAGGGCACCAGCAACACGTCCGACCCGGCGATGATGCGGTGGGCCGTGGGCTCATCGTAAACAAAGTGCAAGCCCACCTGGCCCGGGTGTCGATCAGCGGCCTGCTGCAGCGCCTCGACCAGGCTCGGGTCACCAGTGCCTTGCACCACCAACTGGCCGCCACGCTGCACCAGCTCGTCAAGCACCTCGGGCAGCAGGTGCAGGCCTTTTTGCTCGCTCAGGCGGCTCACCACGCCGAACACTAGGGCATCGGACCGTGCCCTCAAGCCGAACTGCTGTTGCAGCGCGGATTTGTTGCGCGCCTTGCCCTCCAAGTGGCTGGCGTCGTAGCGGTGCTCGATGCGCGGATCGGTCGCCGGGTTCCAGACTGCGTAGTCAACGCCGTTGAGAATGCCGTGCAGCTGACCCTGGCGTTCGCGCAACACACCGTCCAGTCCGCAACCCTGCTCGGGCGTGGTGATTTCCACGGCGTAGCGTGGGCTCACGGTGGTGATGGCCTGTGCGTATTGCAGACCGGCTTTCATGAAGGAAAGCTGACCGTGAAACTCCGCGCCCGTGATCTGCAGCACCGACGGCGGCAGGCCCAGACGCTGCGCAGTCTGCAGGGGGAACAGGCCCTGATAGGCCAGGTTGTGCACGGTGAACACGGTGGGCGGGCGCGGCTGGTCGCCCGACAGCGCCAGGTACAGCGGTGCCAGTCCGGTGTGCCAGTCGTGGGCGTGCAACACATCGGGCTGCCATGCCGGGTCGCCACCCGCCGCCAGCCAGGCAGCGGCCCAGCTCAGCAGGGCAAAGCGCTCGGCGTTGTCTGCCCACTCGCGGCCGTCCGGGTCGAGGTAGGGTCCACCCGGGCGATGAAACAGGGCGGGCGCGTCGAGCAGGTAGAGCTGTTCGTTGGTGGCGATCAGGCGACCGAGCAGGAGTCGGGGCGCGGGCTGCAGTTTACCCAGCAAGGCAGGCCCACCCGGGCCGGTCAGGGTCAGCGCCGGCCCATCGATTTCAACGCCCGCCTGCAGCGCGGCGAAGGCGGGCAACAAGCGGCGCACATCGTGCCCCTCCGTGTGCAGGGCCGTAGGCAAGGCGGTGGCCACATCGGCCAGGCCGCCAGTTTTCAGCAAGGGATACAGCTCGGTGCAGGCGAACAGCACTTTCACCCAGGCTCTCCCTGGGGCTGCGTGGCGGCTGCCACGCGGGCCAGCATGTCGCGGGTGACCAGCACCACGCCTTGTTCGGTGCGAAAGAAATGGCGGGCGTCGGCGTCTGCATCAAACCCGATTTCCATGCCCGGTGGTATGACGCAACCGGTATCGATGACCGCTTTGCGCAGGCGCACATGCCGACCCACCTGCACATCGGGCAGGATGACCGATTCCTCCACCCGGCTGTAGGAGTGCAGGCGCACGCGCGAGAACAGCACCGAGCGGCGCAGGTAGGCGCCCGAGATGATGCAGCCGCCCGAGACCAGCGAGTCCACGCCCATGCCGCGCCGATCGTCGTCGTCGAACACGAATTTCGCCGGTGGCAGCTGTTCCTGGAAGGTCCAGATCGGCCAGTTGCGGTCGTACATGTCGAGCTCAGGCAGTGGCTGGGTCAGGTCCATGTTCGCGGCCCAGTAGGCGTCGATGGTTCCAACGTCGCGCCAGTAGTCGGGTGCGTCCGGCGCGCTCTTCACACACGACAGGCCAAAGGGATGGGCGACCGCTTCGCCGCGTGCCACGAGTGCCGGGATGATGTCTTTGCCGAAGTCTCGGCTGGAGCCGCTCAGTTGGGAGTCGGTCTTGAGCAATTCAAAGAGGTGGTCTGCGTCGAACACGTACACCCCCATGCTGGCCAGTGCATGGTCGGTGCTGCCCGGCATGGGTTGCGGATGGCGCGGCTTCTCTTCGAAGCGCACGATGCGGCGCTGTTCGTTAACGGTCATCACACCAAAGCCCTGGGCCTCGGTCAGGGGTACTTCGATACAGGCCACAGTGCAGCGCGCGCCTTGCGCCACGTGGTCGGCGATCAGGTTGGCGTAGTTCATCTTGTAGATGTGGTCGCCCGCCAGCACCAGCACGTAGTCGGGTTTCTGAGCGCTCAGGATGGTGATGTTCTGGAACACGGCATCGGCCGTGCCCTGGTACCAGGAGTGCTCGTCGATCTGCTGCTGGGCGGGCAGCAGGTCGATGTATTCGCTGAACTCGCTGCGCAGGAACGACCAGCCGCGCTGAAGGTGGCGCAGCAGGCTGTGCGACTTGTACTGCGTGAGCACCGAGATGCGGCGCACCCCGGAGTTCAGGCAGTTGGAGAGCGCAAAGTCGATGATGCGGAACTTGCCACCGAAATAGACCGCGGGTTTGGCGCGCCGGTCGGTCAGCGCATGCAGGCGCGATCCGCGTCCGCCGGCCAGCACCAGGGCGATCGTGCGGCGGGCCAGCTGGTAGGGGTCGTTGTGGTCCATTGGCGGGTCCCCTGAAGTGGTGGTGTGGAAGAACTGGTTCAGGTCCGGCCATGCGCGCGGACCATGGCGCCGAGACGGCGCGCCGGCGTCGCATCAACCATAGTCCAGTCGAATCGCCACGTCCAGCAGCCGCGCGCCTGCCCGGGCACATTCATGCGGTGGCGGCTGTCCAGGCCCAGCACGTCCTGAAACGGCACGAGCAGGGTATTGGCCACCGACTGCGACAGCGCCTGCACCATGGCCCAGTGGACTTCGGTGTCCACCTGCGGGCCGAGGTAGTGGCGCACCGCGTCGCGCACCTCGGGGGCGAGGGATTGCCACCAGCCCACCGTGGTGTCGTTGTCGTGGGTGCCGCTGCAGGCCACCATGCCAGGGGCCAGGTTGTGCGGCAGGTGCATGTTGACCGGCGAGCCGTCGAAGCCGAACTGCATTACCCGCATCCCAGGGAATCCGCAGGCCAGGCGCAGCGCGGTGACGCTGTCGGTGATCAGACCCAGGTCTTCGGCGATGAAGGGCAGCGGACCGAGCGACGTTTCCAGTGCATCGAACAGGGCTTCGCCTGGCCCGGCATGCCAGTGACCGTTGGCGGCGGTGGTGTCGGCTGCCGGAATTTCCCATCCGGCGTCGAAGCCACGGAAATGGTCCAGCCGCACCACGTCGAGCATGGACAGCAGATGCCTCGCGCGGCGCGTCCACCAGCCGAAGTCATCCGCTGCCATGACGTCCCAGCGGTACAGCGGGTTGCCCCAGCGCTGGCCGTCGACGCAGAAGTAGTCGGGGGGGACCCCGGCGACGACGCTGGGTTCGCCCTGCAGGTCAAGCCGGAACTTGCCGGCGTGGGTCCAGACATCGGCGCTGTGGTGATCCACGAACAGAGGGAGATCGCCGACGAAGTGGATGTCGCGCGCATGGGCGGCTGCACGCAGCCGTGCCCACTGGACCTGAAAGCGCCACTGCACAAAGTGCCAGAAGCCGAGGGCGTCCCCGGCCTCGGCGTCCAGGCGCTGCAGTGCTGCCGGGTCACGCTGCGCCAGCTCGGCCGACCAGCGGGTCCAGGCCTCGCCATGGCGTTCGGTCAGGACCATGAAGCGGGCGTAGTCGACCAGCCAGCCCGCCTGTTCCCGCACAAAGTGCTCAAACGCTTCGCGGTCGCCTGCGAGCGCATGTTGACGAAAGCTGTGCCAGGCCTGGTTCAGTGCGGCGCGGCGGTAGGGCATCACGCGCTCGAAGTCGCAGCGGCGTGGATCAAAGCGCTGGTTGGGCAGTGCAGGCAGCCACCCACAGGCCACCAGGTCGTCCAGGTCCACCAGCCACGGATTGCCGGCAAAGGCCGAGGGGCTTCGGTACGGTGAATGACCAGGGCCGGAGGGGGTGAGCGGCAGGATCTGCCAAAGCGACTGGCCAGCCGTCGCCAGCCAGTCCAGAAAATGCAGGGCACCGTCGCCCAGGTCACCCGAGCCATGGCGCCCTGGCAGGCAGGTCAGGTGCAGCAGCACGCCGCTGGTGCGCCGTTGCAGCAGGGGATGAGTGGCATGTTTCATGGCGCTGGCAAGGCTTGGCTTGTCAGGGACCGGACCAGCATCAGCACGGTGAAAGGCTGGACATCGATGCGCCCGGTGAAGAGGCGCGCGGGTTCTCCCTCTGCGGTCACCCAGCCCTGGGCGCTGTCCATCACCAGCTGCCAGATGCCGCCCGGCAGGCTGACCGAGGTGAGCTCGGGGTTGGCGTGGAAGATCAGCATCACGCGCTCCTGCGCTGGCGCTGCGCGCTCGCCGACCGTGATGACGCAGGCCAGCAGGTGCCCGTCCGGGATGTCCCATTCGATGCCGTGCGGATGCGTGCCGCTGGCGTTGCGCCAGTCGATGTCGGGGTAGGCTGCGCCATCCACCGGCTCGCCGGTGAACCAGCACGGATGTCGCAGCGCCGGGTGGCTTCGCCGCAAGCGCGCTAGCCCGCTCACGAACGCGGTCAGCGCTTCATCAGCCTGCGCCCAGTCGAGCCAGGTGGTGGCGTTGTCCTGGCAGTAGGCGTTGTTGTTGCCGTGCTGGCTGTGGCCGAGTTCGTCACCAGCCAGCAATTGCGGCGTGCCCTGTGCACAGAACAGCGTGGCCAGCAGGGCACGCTGCCATCGCGCTCGCCGTTGCAGGATCACCGGGTCGGTGGTCTGACCCTCTTCACCGCCGTTGGCGCTGAAATTGTGGTCGTGGCCGTCCTGCGTGCCTTCGCCGTTGGCCTCGTTGTGCTTGCGCTCGTACGCCGTGAGGTCGGCCAGCGTGAAGCCGTCGTGGGCCGTGATCAGGTTGATGCTGGCAGCGGGCGGGCGTCCACCGGACTGGAACAGGTCGTTGGAGCCGGCCAGGCGGCGTGCGAACTGGCCGCGCGTGCAGTTGTGGCCCAGCCACCAGGCGCGTACCGTGTCGCGGAAGCGGTCGTTCCACTCGTGCCAGCGCGCACTGAACTGGCCGGTGCGGTAGCCATGAGGGCCCACGTCCCAGGGTTCGGCGATCAGCTTGGCGCGTGCCAGCACCGGGTCTTGCGCAATCGTGGTGAACAGCGTGGCCAGCGGGTTGAAGTTGCGACCCAGCTCAGGTGCTCGACCCAGAGCCACGGCCAGGTCGAAGCGAAAGCCGTCTACACCAAAGGCCTGGACCCACCAGCGCAGGCTGTCCATGATGAGCTGGATCACCCGTGGCTGACCCATGTCAAAGGTGTTCCCACAGCCAGTGGGGTTCAAGTGGTGGCCGTTGCCGTCCAGCGCGTACCAGGCGGCGTTGTCCAGACCTCGCCACGACAGCGTGGGACCATGGTCATCGCTTTCGGCTGTGTGGTTGTAGACCACGTCCAGGATCACCTCGATGCCGTGCCGGTGCAGCGTGTCGACCATTTGCCGGAACTCGGCGCGCACCGTCGCGTCGACGCCTTCTCCAGCGCGCGAGGCCAGGCGCGGATCGGGCACAAAGAACGAGAGGGTGTTGTATCCCCAGAAATTGGTGAGACCTTTCTGGATCAGGTGGCGCTCGTCCAAATGCAAGTGAACTGGCAGCAGACACAGGCTGGTCACGCCCAGGCGATGGTAGTGCGCCAGCATGGCGGGGCTGGATACCGCGGCGTACGAGCCCTGGTGCTCGGGCTCCACGCCTGGGTGAAGGCGTGTCAGGGATTTGACGTGCGCCTCGTAGATTAGCGTGTCGCGCCACGCGGTCGCTGGTCCAGG
This sequence comes from Hydrogenophaga sp., assembly GCF_030373245.1. Classification (GTDB taxonomy): domain Bacteria; phylum Pseudomonadota; class Gammaproteobacteria; order Burkholderiales; family Burkholderiaceae_C; genus Hydrogenophaga. The sequence goes on along the minus strand of NZ_JAUCZF010000006.1, from coordinate 222,543 downwards.
CGTGATGCGCGCGCCGGCTTGCAGCTCGGCTTCGACATCGATCACGCGACCCTTGGGCACGAACGCTGCGTTGTCGGTCGGCTCGGGCTGGGTTGTGGTTTCGGACTGTGGCTCGCTGCGAACCACCAGCTCGTCCAGCGGGCCCACAAGCGCGCGCGCCCAGGGATCGATCAACAGCCGCGCCGGGTTGAAGCGGTGTCCGACCTGAGGCTGCCAGGGGCCATCGACCCTAAGCCCGTAGAGCTGCCCGGCAACGATGCCTGGCACAAAACCGGTCCAGACATCTTCGGCACGCTCGGGCAGACGCCAGCGCGCGGTCTCTGTCTGGCCGTCGGCGCTGAACAGGCAGATCACCACGGCTTGCGCATGGGGAGCGAACACGCACACGTTGAGACCATCGCGCTCGCGCAGGCGAGCAAGCTGCGCACCCATGGGCCACGACCGGCCGGGCTCGCAGCAGGGCACTTGCAGCAGGGGTGCCGTCACGGGCCCTCCGGTTGCAGCCAGAGCACCACTAGCGGCGGCAGCGTGAACGCCGCAGACCAGGCCTGCCCGTGCAGCGGCACATCGTCGGACCGCAACAGACCATGGTTGCCCACATTGCTTCCGCCGTAGTGCGCCGAGTCGGTGTTGAGCGCCTCACGCCAGGTGCCGCCGTGCGGCAGGCCCACCCGATAGCCATGGCGCACGACGGGTGTGAAATTGGCGACCACCACCACCGTGTCCTCCGGGCGCAGGTCATAGCGCGCAAAGGCCAGCACCGACTGCTCGGCATCGTCCACCACCAGCCACTGAAAGCTCTGCGGGTCGGTATCGCGCGCATGCAGCGCTGGCACAGCACAGTAGAGGCGGTTCAAGTCCCCTACCAGGCGCTGCACACCGGCATGCGCCGGGTCCTGCAGCAGCGTCCAGGGCAGCTCGCTGTCGTGGTTCCACTCGGTGGGCTGGGCCAGCTCAGCGCCCATGAAGAGCAGCTTCTTGCCCGGGTGCGCATACATCCAGCCGTAAAGCGCGCGCAGGTTGGCCAGCTGTTGCCAGCGGTCGCCCGCCATCTTGCCCAGCATGGAGCCTTTGCCGTAAACCACCTCGTCGTGCGAGAGTGGCAGCACGTAGTCTTCGCTGTGCGCATACATCATGGCGAAGGTCAGCTTGTGATGGTGCCAGCGGCGGTGCACCGGATCCAGCGCCAGGTAGCTCAGCACATCGTGCATCCAGCCCATGTTCCACTTGTGATCAAAACCGAGACCGCCCTCTGCTGTGCTGCCGGTCACGCGCGGGAACGCGGTCGACTCCTCAGCGGTGGTCATGGCCTGCGGTGCTTCGCGATGCAGCACGTCGTTCACTTCGCGCAGAAATGCGATGGCTTCGTAGTTCTCGCGCCCGCCGTCGCGGTTCGGAATCCAGTCTCCGGCGGACCGGCTGTAGTCGCGGTACAGCATGGAGGCTACGGCGTCCACACGCAGACCATCGACGCCGTATTGCTCGATCCAGAACAGCGCATTGCCGACCAGGAAGTTGCGCACTTCGTGGCGGCCAAAGTTGTAGATCAGCGTGTTCCAGTCGCGGTGCACGCCCTCTCGAGGGTCCTCGTGTTCGTAGAGGGCGCTGCCGTCGAACCGGGCCAGCGCATGTTCGTCGGCCGGGAAGTGGGCCGGCACCCAGTCGAGCACGACCTTGAGGCCGGCTGCATGGGCGGCCGCCACGAAACGCCGGAATCCGTCGGGTTGGCCATAGCGCGCGGTGGGCGCATACAGGCCGGTCGGCTGGTAGCCCCAGGAACCGTAGAACGGGTGTTCGCTGATGGGAAGCAGCTCCAGGTGGGTGAAGCCCAGTCCAGCGGCGTAGGGAACCAGATGCTCGGCCAGGTCATCCCAGGTGGGCAGCACATCAGGGCCGTTCGGGCGCCGCCAGGAGCCAACATGCACCTCGTAGATGGCCATGGCCCGATGCGGTCGCGTGTGCTCTGCGGTCGGTGTGGCGGCGGGCCTCAGTGGCGCGCAGATCCGCGCGGCGTTGCCCGGGGGCAGTTCGGTTTCGCGTGCGTAGGGGTCGGTCTTGAAGACGTGGCTGCCGTCGCTGCGCTGGACGTCGAACTTGTACCAGTCGCCCACCGACGCCTCGGGCACAAACAGCTCCCACACGCCGCATTTGGGGCGCAATTGCATGGCTTGCGGCTGCCACTGATTGAAGTCGCCCACCAGTCGCACTTGCCGAGCGTGCGGAGCCCAGACGGCGAACGCGGTGCCGGTCTCGCCGTCCAATTGCGTGACATGCGCACCCAGCTTCTGCCAGGGGCGCAGGTGCTTTCCTTCGGCCAGCAGCCAGACGTCGGTCTCTCCGAGCCACTGGCGGGCTGAGCCATCGGACAAATGAACAGCGTCTGTGTCCTGCTCGGTCAATGAGGTGGCGGGTACTGAGGGCGCAGTCGTCATGGTGTTGCACGCATTCTTGCACCGTTCTTCTGCCCGAACGAGAACCGCCGTGGCCACACATCGACTTCGGTCCGCGGTTGTCGGGTGCGGGCGTCAGGGCGTCAGGGCGTCAGGGCGTCAGGGCGTCAGGCCATTCGGCCTTCTGTGCGTTGCTGCCGGGTTGCCGATGGGTGTGGGCGCTGCGCGACAATAGTCCCATGAATTCCGCGACCCTCCAATGGATGACCCCCAAGCGCTTGCTCATAGCTTCGGTCGTGGTCGCGCTGTTCACCATCACCCTCAAGACGCTCGCCTGGTACGTGACCGACTCGGTCGGTCTGCTGTCGGACGCGATGGAGTCGCTGGTGAACCTCGCCAGTGCGCTATTTGGGCTGGTGATGGTCACCGTGGCCGCGCGGCCTGCGGACGACGATCATCCCTACGGGCACCACAAAGCCGAGTACTTTTCGTCGGGCTTTGAAGGCATCCTGATCATTGCGGCGGCGATGGGCATCATCTGGGCGGCAGCACACCGTTTTTTTGATCCGCAGCCCATCACGCAGGTGGGTTGGGGCCTGAGCCTCTCGGTGGCCAGCTCGGCGCTCAATGGTCTGCTGGCATGGGTGATGTTTCACGCTGCGCGGGAGCACCGCTCCATCGCGCTGGAGGCCGACGCCAAACACCTGGTGACCGATGTCTGGACCTCGGCCGGCGTGGTGGTTGGCCTGACGCTGGTGCATTTCACAGGCTGGCTGTGGCTGGATCCGGTGGTGGCCATCGCGGTGGCGCTCAACATCCTGAAAGAGGGTTATCACCTCATCTGGCGTTCCTCGCAGGGCCTGATGGACGAGGCGCTGGAGCCTGAAGTGCTGGTCACCATCAACGAGACCCTGGCAGGCTTTGCTCACCAGCGAGGAGAGACCGAAATCGTCCGTTTTGACCACCTGACCACCCGCAAGGCAGGCCAGCGCAGGTTTGTCGACCTGCACATGCACATGCCGGCCTCGTGGACCCTGGGCCGCGCAGCGGCGGTGCGCGGCAGCGTGGAGCAGGCACTCATGAGCGCCGTACCTGGTCTGCGCGCCACCATCCAGTTGCTGCCCAGCGACGTGGAAGCCCATTTTGATGATGCCAGGGACCTGATTTGATCGCTTTGTTGCAGCGGGTGAGCGAGGCCAGGGTGGAGGTCGATCGCGAGGTGGTGGGCGAAATCGGTGCCGGTCTGCTGGTGCTCTTTTGTGCTGAACCACAGGACACAGAAGCCCTGGCCGAGAAGATGCTCAGCAAAATCCTCAAGCTGCGCATCTTCGGCGACGAGCAGGGCAAAATGAATCGCAGCGTGCAAGACGTGGGCGGCGGTCTGCTGCTGGTCAGCCAGTTCACACTGGCGGCCGACACGCGCAGCGGCAACCGGCCAGGGTTTACCGGAGCGGCACCGCCGGCGTTGGGCGAAGCGATCTTCAATCACTTCGTGGCCCTGGCCCGCGAGCGCCACCCCGTGGTGCAGACCGGGCGGTTTGCGACCGAGATGAAGGTCCATTTGGTGAACGACGGGCCGATCACCATCCCTCTGCAGATGAGCGCCTAGGCCGGCAGCATCAACCGGCGTAGGGGTCAGGTTGTCCCAGCCCGGCCAGGATGGCCGTTTCGCGGGCCTCCATGGCGCGCGCATCGGCTTCGCTGGTTTCGTGGTCCCAGCCCTGGGCGTGCAGCGTGCCGTGCACCAGCAAGTGCAGGTAGTGCTGGTCCAGCGGTTTGCCAAGTGCCTTCGCTTCCCTGGCCACCACCGGTGCGCACAGCACCAGATCGGCCATCACCAGCGGTTCGACGGCGTAATCGAAGGTCAGCACGTTGGTGGCGTGGTCCTGGTGGCGGTAGTCGCGGTTCAGCGCCAAGCCTTCGGCTTCGTCGACGATGCGCACCGTGATCTCTGCGTCGCATGACAAGGCATGGCGAATGGCCCGGATCACCCGGTGTCGGGGCAAGGCGGCGCGGTGCACGGCAGGGTCGGCCAGTGCACCGAATTGCAGCGAAAGGGTCAGGGCAGGCCGTGCCATGGTGGACTCAGGCCTTGGCGCGTCGCGCTCGCTTGACCGCTGGCACGGCTTCGTCGGCCACCTCACTGCGCGCGTCGTAGGCGTCCACGATGCGGGCGACAAGCGGGTGGCGCACCACGTCAGCGCTGGTCAGGCGGCACATCGAGATACCCTGCACCCGCTTCAAAACCCGCTCGGCGTCGATCAGGCCCGAGAGCTCGGTGCGCGGCAGGTCGATCTGGCTCACGTCGCCGGTCACCACCGCCTTGGAGCCGAAGCCGATGCGGGTGAGGAACATCTTCATCTGCTCCACGGTCGTGTTCTGCGCCTCGTCCAGAATCACGAAGGCATGGTTCAGCGTGCGCCCGCGCATGAAGGCCAGCGGCGCGATTTCGATCTGCTGGCGCTCGAACGCTTTCACCACCTTGTCGTAACCCATCAGGTCGTAGAGTGCGTCGTACAGCGGGCGCAGGTAGGGATCGACCTTCTGGCCCAGGTCGCCGGGCAGAAAGCCCAGCTTTTCGCCGGCCTCGACCGCCGGGCGGGTGAGCACGATGCGCTGCACCGCACTGCGCTCCAGCGCATCGACCGCGCAGGCCACGGCCAGATAGGTCTTGCCGGTGCCGGCGGGGCCAATGCCGAAGGTGATGTCGTGCGTGGCCATGTTGTCCAGGTATCGCGCCTGGGCCGGCGTTCGGCCGCGCACCTCGCCGCGCCGTGTCTGCATGGCGACACCGTCTTCGCCTGCCGGCAGCGCGGTGTCGCCGCTGAGCATGAGCTGCACCGTCTCAGCCGGGATCGGCTTCTTGGCGATTTCGTACAGGGCCTGCAGGGTCTCCAGCGCCTGGTTGGCCTTGGCTTTCGGTCCTTCGATGCGGAACTGCTCAAAGCGGTGCGCCACCTTGACCTGCAGGCCCGCCTCGATGCTGCGGATGTGGCTGTCCATGGGGCCGCACAAATGGCCCATGCGGAGGTTGTCGGGCGGGGAGAAAGTGTGTCTGAGGATCAAACGGATAATCCGGTGAGGCTGATAACCAAGGAATCCCGCCATGATAGGCAAGTTGACCGGCACCCTGCTGGAAAAGAACCCGCCCCAGATCCTGCTGGACTGCCATGGCGTGGGCTACGAGGTGGATGTGCCCATGAGCACGTTCTACAACCTGCCAGGTGTGGGTGAGCCTGTTTCGCTGCTCACGCACTTTGTGGTGCGTGAAGATGCGCAGATCCTCTATGGCTTTGGCAGCGCCAGCGAGCGTGAAGCCTTTCGCCAGCTGGTCAAGATCAGTGGTGTGGGTCCACGCACCGCGCTCTCGGTGCTCTCGGGCATGAGCGTGGCCGACCTCGCGCAGGCGGTGAGCGCGCAGGACAGCGCACGCATCGTCAAGGTGCCCGGCATTGGCAAGAAGACCGCCGAGCGCCTGCTGCTCGAACTCAAGGGCAAACTCGGCGCCGATCTGAACCTGCCTGGTGCCGGTGCGGCCGCTGGAGATGCGGCCAGCGACATCCAGCAGGCTTTGATGGCACTGGGTTACAGCGAAAAGGATGCGGGCGCCGCGCTCAAGGCGCTGCCGAAAGACGTGGGCGTGAGCGATGGCATCAAATTGGCGCTCAAGGCGCTGGCGAAGTAAGCTGAGACGCACATGAGCATTCAAACCGACGACTTCGCTCCCGCCCCGCGCGTGGTCTCGGCCGCGCCGATTTCGCCTAAGGAAGAGGCGATCGAGCGCGCATTGCGGCCCAAGCTGCTCGATGAATATGTGGGCCAGGCCAAGGTGCGGGAGCAGCTGGAGATCTTCATTGGTGCAGCGCGCAAGCGCGGCGAGGCGCTGGACCATGTGCTGCTGTTTGGCCCGCCGGGCCTGGGCAAGACCACGCTTTCGCACATCATTGCCCAGGAGCTTGGCGTGAACCTGCGCCAGACCAGCGGGCCGGTTCTGGAAAAACCCAAAGATCTGGCAGCTCTGCTGACCAACCTGGAAGCCAACGACGTGCTGTTCATCGACGAGATCCATCGGCTCTCGCCGGTGGTCGAAGAGATCCTGTACCCGGCGCTGGAGGACTACCAGATCGACATCATGATCGGCGAGGGCCCGGCGGCGCGCAGCATCAAGCTCGACCTGCAGCCCTTCACCCTGGTCGGGGCCACCACGCGCGCGGGCATGCTGACCAACCCGCTGCGCGACCGCTTTGGCATCGTCGCGCGGCTCGAGTTCTACAGCGCCGAGGAGCTCACCCGCATCGTCACACGCAGCGCCGGTCTGCTGAACGCGCCGACCGAAGCCGAAGGTGCGTTCGAAATTGCGCGCCGCTCCCGTGGCACGCCGCGTATTGCCAACCGACTTCTGCGCCGGGTGCGTGACTATGCCGATGTGAAGGCCGACGGCCGCATCACCGCCGACATCGCCGGGCGGGCGCTGACCATGCTTGACGTCGACCCGCAGGGTTTCGACGTCATGGACCGCAAGCTGCTGGAAGCGGTGATCCACCGTTTCGATGGCGGGCCGGTCGGGCTGGACAACATCGCAGCCAGCATCGGCGAGGAGCGCGACACCATCGAGGACGTGATCGAGCCCTACCTGATCCAGCAGGGTTACTTGCAGCGAACGCCGCGCGGGCGCATCGCCACGCTGGCCGCCTACCGCCACCTGGGCGTGGCGCCGCCAGCCTCAGACGCCGGTCTGTTTGCGCCGGGCGTCTGAGGACTCAGCAGCATGAACCTGACTGGCAAGAAGTCGCGCTTGATGTGGGGCGTGTTGTTGGCGGTGCTGCTGGTGGGCGCAGTGCTGTTCGGGCTGTGGTGGCGCGGTGCGCCGGTCGACGCGGTGACGGTGCAGTCTCAGGCGCTGGTGCGCAGCCTGCAGTTTTCTGCGCGGGTGGCGAGCCAGACCCGGGTGGACGTGGGCAGTACGCTCACCGGTCGCGTGCAATCGGTGCGGGTGGACGAAGGTGCAGCGGTGAAGCTGGGCGATGTGTTGCTGGAACTGGAGTCGCAAGAGCTGCAGGCTGCGCTCAGCCAGGCGCAGGCCAGTGAGCGCCAGGCTGCTGCAGGCCTGGCTGGCTTGCGAAGCACCGGTCGCTCCACGGCAATGGCCAACGTGAGCCAGGCCCAGGCGGCCGAGCGCGCGGCGCAGGCGAGCTGGACGCGTACTCAGCAGTTGGTGGCCCAGGGTTTTCTGAGCCCGGCGGCACTGGACGATTCGCGCCGCGCCCGCGACGTGGCCTCGGCCCAGTTGGTGAGCGCGCTGGCCCAGAGCCGGGCCAGCGGCGAGGGCGGAAGTGATGTGGCCCAGGCCCAGGCGCAGCTGAGCCTGGCTCAGGCGGCAACGCAGGCGGCACGCGCGCGGATGGCGCAAACCAGGCTGGTGGCGCCGGCCGATGGCCGCGTGCTGGTGCGCGAGGTGGAGCCTGGGCAGATCGTTCAGCCGGGCAAGGCGCTGCTGAGCCTGGTGCTGGCCGGTCCGGTGCAGATCAGCGCGCAGGTGGACGAACGTTTTCTCGATCAGCTGCGCACCGGTCAACCCGCTTCGGTGGTGGCCGATGCCTACACCGATCAGCGATTTGCTGCGCGCGTGATCTCGATCGCACCCTCGGTGGACGCGCAGCGCGGCTCGGTTGAGGTCAAGCTGGCCCTGACTGGCGACGCGCCGGACTATCTGCGCGAAGACATGACCTTGTCGGTTGAAGTCGAAACCGGCCGCCGCGAATCGGCCCTTGTGCTGCCGCTGGCCGCGCTGCGCACGGCAGCAGACGCCGAGCAGGCCGAGGTGATGGTGGTCGACGCAGGTCGGGCGCGCTTGCGGGCCGTGCGCCTGGGTCTGCGCACGCTGGCCGCGGTGGAGGTGTTGGATGGCTTGACCAGCGGCGAGCAGGTGCTCTTGGGCACGGCGGTGCAGGCCGGTCAGCGGGTTCGTCCACAGGCGCGCGAACCAGGTCTGACGGCAGGTTCGGCGGGCAGCGATGCGGGCTCCGCGCTCACCAACGCCATGGGGCGCTGAGCATGTGGCGCCCGGCGTGCTGACCATGGCCTGGCTCGGTTTTGAGCGGCAGGTGGCAATCCGTTTCCTGCGCGAGGGCCGCATGCAGACGCTGCTCATCATCGTGGGCGTGGCGGCGGGGGTGGCGGTGATCGCCTACATCTCCGCCCTCATTTCGGGTCTGCAGGCCAACACCCTGAACAAGACGCTGGGTGCACAACCCCATATTTCCCTCAGCGTGCCGGACGACGTGGTCACGCCCGCCGCGGCCCGCGCGGCCGATACCGTGGTGATGTCTGATGTGCAGGTGCGCGCGCAGCGCTTGCGCACGGTGGCCAACTGGCAACTGCTGCTGCCGGTGCTCGAGCGCACGCCCGGCGTGGTGGCGGTCTCGCCCATGGCGGCTGGCGCAGGCCTTGCGCTGCGCGGCGAGGCCAGCCAGGCGATTTCGCTGCTGGGTGTGGAGCTGGAGCGGTATGACCGCATCGTGGGTCTGCGCAGCAAGGTGGTGCAGGGCACGGCGCGCCTGGCACCTGGTGACGCGGTGGTGGGGCGCGATCTGGCTGCTGATCTGGGCCTGCAGGTGGGTGACCGGCTGCGGGTCCAGACCAACACGGCGAGCGACGCTTTGCGCGTGACCGCGCTGGTGGACCTGGGTGTGAAAGAGCTCAACCGGCGAACCGTGATCGTGCCGCTGCGCAGCGCTCAGAACCTGCTCGGTCTGCCGGGCGGCGCAACCAACATTGACCTCACCGTGAGCGATGTCTGGTCCGCCCAGGCCATGACGGACGACCTGCGGCGCCAGCTGCCCTACCAGGTGGAAAGCTGGCAGGAGAGCAATGCGCAGCTGGTGTCGGCCCTCAATGCGCAGTCGGTCAGCACCAGTCTGATCCGGGCGGTGGTGCTGGTGGTGGTGGTGCTCGGCATCGCCAGCGTGCTGGTGGTCTCGGTGGTGCAGAAGCAGCGCGAGATCGGCATCTTGCGGGCCATGGGCGCGACCCGGGCGCAGGTGCTGCGGGTGTTTCTGGTGCAGGGCGCGGTGGTCGGGGCCTTGGGCTCGGCACTCGGGGTCTTGCTGGCCTGGGTGATGGTGTTCCTTTTCACCCGCTTTGTGCGCGGATCGGACGGCCTGCCGCTGTTCAACATCAGCCTGCCCGCGTCGCTGGCGCTGCAGGTGGCCCTAGTGGCTACGGTGTGCGGTGTGCTCGCGGCCATCGCGCCGGCGCGGCGTGCGGCTGCCATGGACCCAGCGCAAGCCATCCGGATCTGAGATGAGCGACACACCGCTGATCGAGCTGCATCAGGTTCGCAAGACCTACAACCTCGGCCTGCCCAACGCCACCGAGGTGCTGCACGGGCTGGACCTGAGCGTCAACGCTGGCGAGTTCGTGGCGCTCATGGGGCCCTCAGGGTCGGGCAAGAGCACCTTGCTCAACATCGTGGGGCTGCTGGAGCGCATGACGTCGGGCAGTTACCGGCTGCAGGGCGAGGAAATGGTGGGGCTGGACGATGGCGGCCTGACCCTGCGCCGACGCCGCCTGCTGGGTTTTGTGTTCCAGTTTCACCACCTGCTGCCTGCCTTTTCCGCACTGGAGAACGTGACCCTGCCCGCGCTCATGGCCGAGGGCCGGGTCAGCGATGCGCAGCGCTCGCGCGCCAAGGACTTGCTTGATGCGGTGGGGCTGTCGGCGGCCTTGGACAAGCGACCTTCTGAGCTGTCGGGTGGCATGCAGCAGCGGGTGGCGATTGCGCGCGCGCTGGTGATGAACCCGCCGCTGGTGCTGGCCGATGAGCCCACCGGCAACCTCGACACGGTCTCTTCCGACGAGGTGTTTCGGCTGCTGCGGCGCATCCATGTCGAGCGAGGCACCGCCTTCGTCGTGGTCACCCACGATGCCCGGCTGGGCGCGCGCTGCGACCGGCTGGTCGAGTTGGTTGACGGCCAGATTGCTCGCGACGAGCCAGTGCCGGCCGAAGGCGTGGCGTAGCCGTGTCACGTGTCAAAATCTGATCCAATGGTCGACTCTGCGACACCCGACGAAAGCGGCACCCCGGCCGGCGGCTCGGTGCGCAATGCCCTGTACCGTGCGGCCCTGGGGCCTGTGCATGCCGAGCACTACCTGCCGGCGTTCGCCCGATTTGATGAGCGTGGCCGCGCCGGTCCGGTCTGGAATCTCTCCGCCTTTGTTTTTCACCTGGGCTGGCTGCTGTACCGCCAGCTGTGGGGCGCCGCCGGCGAGTTTGCGCTGCTGTTTGCCGCCTGGGCTGCGCTCGGTGGCGGGTTGTGGTGGTTGACCGATGCCTGGCCGCTGGGGGTTCGCGTGGGGCTGGTGCTGGCCTTGCTGGTGCTGGTGTTGCTCGTGCCGGGACTGTTCGGCACCGCCTTGCTGCACGCCCAGGTGCGCCAGCGCATGATCAAAGCGGTGGAGCAGTCGACCACCATCGATGCCGCCTGCGAGCTGCTGCAGTCGAGTGGCCATCGGCAACGGCGCCAGGGCGCATGGGCCGTGGCGGGGTTGCTGGTCGGCGGTGGCGCACTGGCCTGGGCGCTCTGGGCCTGGACCGCCAACCCGGCTGATCGACCCGCGCCACCGGTGGCGACACCCTCACCGCCCGCCGAGTCGGTGCCGGTCTCTCCACCGCAGACACCCGCGTTGGTGGTTGCGCCCATTCCGGTTGCGTCCGAGCCGCCTGAATCCTCGCCTGCGGTTGCTGAAGTCGTTCCAGCCGAGCCCGCCAGCGACTCGCCGAAGACCATACCCTTGGCCGCACCGGCTGAGGCCGGTGCCCCCGCGGCCTCCGTGGCAACACTGCCCGATGTGCGCACCCGCGTCCAGGGGTTTGGCGTGAGCGTGGGGCTGTTTGCGGTGGCGAGCAACGCCGATCGTGTCGTGGCCACGCTGGCCGGCAGCGGATTGCCGGTGATCATCGATCCGATCGAGTCGGCGCGAGGTCCGATGACGCGGGTTCGGGTGGGGCCGTTCGAGACCCGGGACGAGGCGCAGGCGGCGGCTGAGCGGGTGCGCGCGCTCGGTCTGGAGGCTCGGGTCTACGCACCCTGATCGGCCCGGCTGCTCGCCCGTCTCGCCGGGCGGCCTCGCAGCCAGCCCATGACCATGAGGCATTGCGCGGCGTAGTAAGTGGTCAGAACCCAGACCGCGAAGTGGGGCAGCGGCATCACGAAGCGGTTGACCGCCAGGGTGGCGTCGCTGATCAGGAAACTGATCGCGCCCACGGCCACGGCCCACGCCGGTCCATCGGCCAGCACGGTGGCGCGGCTCACCGCCCAGCTGGCCATGACTGCGATCGCCAGCACATACACCGCAACCGGTACGCGCAGGGCCGCTGGCAGGCCGCCGATCCACAGCAGAACGAAAACCGCCAGCCCCACCAGCGCGATGACCAGCGCCGCGCGGCGCGCAGCCAGCCACGGCGCATCCTGGCGCAACAGGGCGATGTAGGCCAGGTGGGCGAGCAAGAAGGCCAGCAGGCCAGGCAGGAAAAAGCCGTCGAACATCAGGAACGCATCGCCCGCCAGCGAAGCGGCCAGCGCTGTCAGCAACCACCCGATGCCGCGCGTGGACGATTGCCCACCGTTGCGGGCGACCAGGCCGGCCTGCGCCACCACCATGAGCGCGAAGCCCATGGTCAGCGGCTTGAAGAGTCGGTGCAGATCAACCAGCCCGGTGGCAGCTGTGGCCATGCTGAGCGCCGCGCACTCGATCATCAGCGCTTCGCCCATGCCGATGCGGCCCTGCATCACCGCGCCCACCGACCACAGGCCAGCGAGCAACACCACGAGCCAGACCGCGCTCTGCCAAAGCGGCCAGCTGTCGGTGAGCCAGAGGTAAGCGCCAGAACCTGCGAGCAGGGTGATGAACTGCCATGCGGCAAAGCGCTGCACGTTTGGGCTCAGCGGCGGCGCAAAGGCGCGCACCTGCCCGATGTCAAACGCAGGTTTTGGAAAGCGTTGGCTCACATCCGCTGGTCGCCAGCCAGGGGGTCGGAACCACACGCGCAGCTTGTCGGCCCAGCGTCGGGTGTGCCAGCTGTCGCGCGCCAGGTCAGCGTAGACCTCGGCATTGGCCCAGAGCGGGTCCCAGCTGTTGAGCGGGCTGCGCGTGCCGTAGACGCAAGGCTCACGATCGTCTTCATCGGCGTAGCTGCCAAACAGCCGGTCCCACAGGATCAGGATGCCGCCGTAGTTCTTGTCCAGATAGCGGTCGTTGACCGCGTGGTGCACCCGGTGGTTGGAGGGCGAAGCGAACACGCGGTCGAACCAGCCGAGCTTGCCGATCTGCTGCGTGTGAATCCAGTACTGGTAGAGCAGGTCCACCAGCGCCACCACGCCGAACACCAGCGGCGGCACGCCGGCCAGCGCCATCGGCAGGTAGAACACCCAGCCGAACAGGGCGCCGCTGCTGGTCTGGCGCAGCGCGGTCGAGAGGTTGTAGTCCTGGCTCTGGTGGTGCACCACATGGGCGGCCCAGAACAGCGAACAGGTGTGGCCCAGGCGGTGGTGCCAGTAGTAGCAGAAGTCGTAGAACACCAGGGCCAGCAGCCAGCCACTCCAAGTGGTCCAGAAGCCGCTATCGGGCGTCAGTGCGACCAGGCTGTACACAGCCGTGTAGATGCCGAAACGCAGCAGCCGGGTGAACACCGCGCTGACCTGGCTCAACATGCCCAGGCCGATGCTGGTCACCGCGTCGTCCAACCGGTAGGTGTTGCGCCCGCGCGCCCGGCCCACCGCGTATTCCAGCGCAATCAGCGCAAAAAACGCCGGCGTGGCCAGCACGATGATCTGGCTCGGGCTCATGCGAGCAGCCTCAGGCCAGCGCGCCGCGCGCGTCGATGTCGATCAGGCGCTCGACCTGACCAGCGGCCAGGCCGCCGCGCACGCCGACGGCGAAATCGTGCAGGTTCACCGTGGGGTCGCAGTGGCCGGGCACCAGCCAGACGGTCTCGTCCAGCGCGGGCAGTTCGTCCTGCCCGCTGGTGACGCGCAGGATGCCGTGCTCGTCGCCACCGCTGGTGTAGGACAGGCCGCCGGGCCACCAGACGGTGGGCATGCCGCTGTCGATGGCGTGACTCTTGTGCCCGGCGTCGCAGACGGCGCGGTCTTCAGCCAGGCTCATCACCGCGGTCTTGATGAACAGCGCGTGTTCAAACACCGGCGCAGCAGGATCGGCTTCATTGGCTGCGTAGTCGGCATCCATGAACAGGTAGGAGCCGGCCTGCAGCTCGCCCCACACACCGCTGGCCGCCTCGCGCACAAAGCTGCCGGTGCCCGCTCCAGTGACCAGCGGCACCGCGATGCCGGCTGCGCTCAGCGAATCCATCGTCTCGCGCACCGCCGCCTCCGACGCGGCCAGCGCCGCGTCGCGCTCGGCGCTGGCGCGCTTGTGCTGCGCGCTTCCGTGGTAGGCCTGCAGACCCGCGAAGCGCAGCACGGCGTGGTTCTGGATCAGGCGGGCAAGCGCGAGCGCAGGCGCACCCGCATCGACACCGCAGCGACCATGCCCGACGTCGATCTCCACGAACACGTCGATCGCGCCGCTGCGCGACACGCCTGCGTCCACGAGAGCCTCAGCCAGCCGCTCCACGCCCAGCGCGCTGTCAACCGCGATCGCAAATCGCGTGGGCAGACCGTGCACCGCCTGCGCCAGCCGCGCGAGCTTGGCCGGTGCGACCACTTCGTTGCTGATGTAGATGTCGGTCACGCCCGCATGCGCGAGCGCCAGGGCCTCGTCGGTCTTCTGCACGCACACGCCCACGGCGCCGTGGGCCATCTGCAGCTTGGCGATCTCGGCGCTCTTGTGCATCTTGGCGTGAGGCCGCAGGCGCAGGCCGTGCGAACGAGCGAAGTCGGCCATGCGCGCCAGGTTGCGCTCCATGGCGTCGAGGTCGATCACCAGCGCTGGTGTGTCCACGGCGCTCACGCTGTGGCCCACCCAGCCCTGCGCTCGGTCGCGCCGCGCGCGCGCGAAGTGGCCGGGTTCAGGCCGCGCGTTCATCGAGCGAACCTTGTTGCAGGTGGCTGGTATCGGCCCAGCCCACCAGGCTCAGGCCCTCGGGGGTCCAGAGCAGGCGGTTGACGGCGGTGTTGGGCAGCTCCCAGCTGCGCGGCGCCTGCAGATCGAGCCGCGTGGCGGCCCGGTACAGGATGTCGAGCACGCCGCCGTGCGCCACCATCAGCACCTGCTCGCCAGGGTGGCGGGCCGCGAGCTCGTCCACCGCGGCCACCACACGCGCCTGCAGCTGCAGCAGCGACTCACCGCCAGGCGGTGCGAAATCAGGCAAGCGCTTGCGCCAGGCCTGCGTCTCGGCCGGCCAGGCGGCTTCGAGCTGGACCCAGGTCTGGCCTTCGAACTGGCCGAAGCAGCGCTCGCGCAAACCCGCATGCGTGCCCACCGTTTGTCCCACCAAGTCCGCCACCGCCTGCGCCGTGCTGCGCGCGCGGCTGAGGTCGCTGGCGTAGCAGGCGGTGATGGGTTCGTCGCGCAAGGCTTGCGCCAGCTGGGCGGCTTGCCAGCGGCCATGCTCGTTGAGATCGATGTCGGTGTGACCCTGGATGCGCGAGGCGTGGTTCCAGGCGGTTTCTCCATGGCGCACGGCGAGGATGCGTGTGACTTGCAAGTGATGTCCTGGAATGGTTTCGGGCGAGGCGATAGGCCTTGCTCCAGCCCCTTGAACTTTAACCGGAGGTTTGAGGTCGCTGAACCTGACAAAGTTGGCATGTTTCTCTCAATGAGCTGGCGCACAATGACGCATGGCCGAGCACGTTCCAGATGCTTCTGGGAATTTTTCTTCCCTGTTTCAGTTTCTACCGATTGGTGCCTACCGCACGTCACCAGACGGTCACGTTTTGCGTGCCAACCCTGCGCTGGTGGCTCTCAATGGCTTCGAGACAGAGGCCGAACTGATTCAGACGGTGCGCGATGTGGCGGTGGACTGGTTTGTCGAGCCAGGTCGTCGCAAAGAGTTTCTGGACGTCCTGTTGCGCGACGGCGTGGTGCGCGGTTTCGTGTCCGAGGTGCGACGGGTCGCCTCGGGTGAGCGCATCTGGATCAGCGAAAACGCGCATCTGGTCCGCGATGCGCGTGGAGAAGTGCTGTTCTACGAGGGCACGATTGAAGACATCACCGATCGGGTTCGCGACCGTGTTGCGTTGCAGCAGAACACCGAGCAATTGCGTTTGTTGGCCGCGCAGGTGCCGGGCATGGTTTATGTCGTTCACTTTGACTTGCAGGAGCGACGAACCTACCAGTTTGTGAGTGAAGGTATCCGGGGGCTCTACGGTGTATCTCCCCAGGCGCTGGTAGACGACCCTGATTTGGTGGTTCGCTACCGCCATCCCGACGACCACATGAAGCTGTCACAGGGTTTGCGCGATGCGCTGAACGGAACAAATGAGTTCGCTGGTGAATTTCGCATCGTGCTACCCGATGGCGCGGTTAAGTGGTTGCTGCGCCGGTCCACCACCGTGCGCAGCGACGAGACGGGGCAATTGCGTGTGGGGGTCTTGATCGACATCACCGAACGCAAACGGGTCGAGTCCGAACTGCTCGAAAGCGAGACCCGCTGGAAGCTCGCGATGGAAGGTGCGGGAGATGGCGTTTGGGACTGGAATCTCGAAACCGGCGAGGAGTTTTTCTCCCAGCGCATCAAGGCCATGTTTGGCTACGGAGACGATGAGTTGACCAACCTGGCTTCCGAGATGGATCGGCGCACCCACCCGGACGATATCAACCAGATGCGGACTGATCGTGAGGCCCATTTCAGTGGACAGACGGCGATCTACCGCAATGAACATCGCGTGCAGTGCAAGGACGGTTCGTGGAAATGGGTGCTCTCGCGCGGCATGGTGATCGCTCGTGACGACGAAGGCAAGCCCTTGCGCATGGTCGGGACCCACACCGACATCACCGAGCTCAAGATGGCCGAAGTGCAGCAGCGGGCGCTGGAGATGCAGTTGCGCGAATCCCAGAAGATGGAAGCCATCGGAACGCTCGCCGGAGGCGTCGCACACGATTTCAACAACCTGCTGGCAGCCATCTTGGGCAACCTGGTTCTGGCACGCGAAGACGTGGGCCCCGAGCATGTGGCCCAGGAAAGCCTGAACGAAATCAATCGCGCGGCCATCCGGGCGCGCCAGCTGGTGCAGCAAATTCTTGCCTTCAGCCGTCGCCAGGCCCAGGTTCTGGAGCGCCAGGCCTTGTTGCCGCTGGTGCAGGAATCGCTGGCGCTGATGCGTTCACTGCTGCCTGCAGGCGTGAAGATGTCGGCCCAGCTCGACGAGCGCGAGTTACCGGTGATGGCCGACGCCACGCAGATGCAGCAGGTGCTGATGAACCTCTGCACCAACGCCTGGCAGGCCTTGCAAGGGCGATCTGGTGAAATCACCGTGGCCCTGCGCCTGGTCAGGCTGGACGCGGCCCGCGCGCTGGAGGTGGGCGGGATCAGCGCGGGAAGTTATGCCTGCTTGAGCGTGGCCGACAACGGGCCGGGCATGGAGGCCGATACGCAGCGCCGCATCTTTGAGCCGTTTTTCACCACCAAGGCGCCTGGTGCCGGCACCGGCCTGGGCCTGGCCGTGGTGCATGGCATCGTGAAGGCGCACCAGGGAGCCATTGCGGTGAGCAGCCGACTGGGCGAAGGCACCCGCTTTGATGTTTACCTGCCCCTGGCCTCGGCGAGTGGGCCTGTGGTGGCTCGACCCCCCGCAGCGCCGGTGACCACGCCTGCGGGCGCAACCGAAGGGCGTCATGTGGTCTACATCGATGACTACGAGGCCATGGTGTTTCTCGTTGGGCGGCTGCTGCGCAAACAAGGCTACCGCGTGAGCACCTTCACCTCGGGCGAATCGGCGCTGGCCTGGATGCACGCCAACCCGGAGCCCATCGACCTGCTGGTGACCGACCAGAACATGCCCGGCATGTCGGGGCTGGAGCTTTCACAAGCGGTGATGCAGCTGCGTCCTGGCCAGCGAATCGCCATCGTCTCGGGACATGTGAACGACAAATTGCTGGCCGATGCGGCGGCCCTGGGGGTGCAGGAGGTGATGGCCAAGCAGGACAGCATGGATGCTCTGGGCCAGGCCATCCGCCAGCTGCTCGAGGCGCAGCTGGCAGCAAGCTGATCTGGGTCAGGTTCGGCAGGTCGATGCTGCGCAGGCCTCAGGCCCAGGTGCTACGGAACCACCCGGTCGATCACCAGTTTCACATCCGCGGCACCGACTTTCACGCCCATGACCCGACCCTCCAGGTCACCTGGCTGGGCAATCGGATTTCCCGACTTGGAGATGCGGGCCACCACCACCACTTCCTGGTGGTTTGAGAGCACGTTTGCGGGGCTCATGGCCATGCTGTCGTTCAGGCTGAACGGCAGCGGAAACGTCCCCATGGCCACGCGGGCCGCGGCCAGTGGCGGACCGCTTTCGCCAGCGCGGGCAATCAGGTAGATCGTGTCCTGCTCGCCAACCTGGGCTTTGAGCTCATCGGCAATCTGCACGCTGCCACCGATGCTGGCCTGCGGCCCGGCGGTGACCTGTTGGTCCGGCGCACGGGCAGCCTGAGTACTGCCGGCGGCCAGCGCCAGTTGAGCGGCTTCGTTGCGCATCGAAAGGATGTCCTGGGCATACGGCGTCTCCGGCGTCAGCAACTGGTACAGCCGGTCGAGAAACTGCGCCGCCTGGGCAAACTCCTGGTTCTGGTAGGCGTGGATGCCGGCCAGTTCGAGACCCTTGCGGTTGTCCGGCTCAGCTTGCAAAGCCATCCTGACCAGCTCGATCGGGCGACCCGCCAGCACCAGGTTGCTGGTCATGGCCAGCGCCTCCGCATAACCGCTCAGCACGGCGGGCTTGGCGGGCAGCAACTGGTACGCCTGTTGGTAAGCCTCCAGTGCCTGGGGCCAGCGAGCCAGCAAACCGTTGGCCGAGGCCAGCGCTTCCCAGGCCTCGCCTTCGGTCGGGTTGGACTGGGTGCGCGCTTCGAGCTGCTCGATCATCCTCATGATGTCCTGCTCGGTCGGTGCGGCGGCCATGCCGGCGTCCATGGGTCCGCCGGACGAAGCGGTCAGCGCGCCGGGGTTGCCAAACCAGGCGTACATGCCGATGGCTGCGATGGGCAACACCGCGGCGAGGGTGAACCCGAGCCGGCGGCTGGCCTGGGGTGCGGACGCACCGTCATCCTGCGCCAAGGCATCCTCTGCCGCGCGGGTCTCCAGCTCCAACTTGCTGGCCAGGAACTGCTCTTCCGACAGCTGTCCGTTGGCCCGCTCGGTTTTCAGGTCTTTCATCTGGTCGCGGTAAACGGCCAGGTTGATGTCGCGGCGCGCGGCCTGCTGGCGCTCGTCCTGCCGGCTGCGAAACAAAAAAGGCAACACAAAAGCCAGGGCCAAGGCCACCGCCACCGCAGCGGCGCCCCAGAAAAGGGTGATGGACCAGAACAGATTCATGGCTTGTCTTCCAGCAGGCGGGCCGCGGCGGCGAGCTGTGCGCTGCTCACCGGTTCGCCCTGGAAGGTGCGGCGCGCGCGCAGCGCCACGTACCAGACCAGGGCGCCAAAGCCGAGGAACAGAAATGGCCCCAGCCACAGCAGGTAGGTCAGCGGTTTGAAGGGCGGTCGAAACAGCACGAAGTCTCCGTAGCGGGCGGTCAAGAAGCCGAGCACCTCGGCGTCGGTCTTGCCGGCCTTCATCAGGTCGCGGATCTCTTGGCGCATGGCGCCCGCGAGCTCGGCAGGGGATTCCGAGAGCGACTCGTTCTGGCAAACCACGCAGCGCAGCTCGCGCGACAAATGGTTCAGGCGGTTTTCGATGGCCACGTCCTCAAACAAGGGTTGTGCGGCGGACGAGCCGGCGGGCGAGACGCTGGCTGGATCGCTGGCCCATGCCGGCGGGAACAGTGCGAGCAACATGCTCAGAAGAACCTGTTGGATTCTGGAGGACCTCATGCGCCCAACTCCTTGAGTTTCGGCACGAACTTGTTCTGCCAGACATCCAGGTCGATTGGCCCCACGTGCTTCAGCCGCACGATGCCAGCCCGGTCGATGAGGTAGGTCTCGGGGGTGCCGGTCACGCCCCAGTCGATGCCGACCCGGCCAGACAGATCATTGGGCACGGCAACATAGGGGTTGCCGGTCTGCACCAACAGCTGTTCTGCCTCGCGGTTTTTGTCTTTCCAGTTGAGCCCCACGATGGGCGGCGCGGTGCGGCTCTCGGCCAGCGCCATCAGCAACTTGTGCTCGACGCGGCAAGACACGCACCAAGGCGCCCAGACATTGAGCATCCAGATCTGGCCCTTCATGTCGATCGTGCTGAAGACCTTGTCGGCATTGCCGGCCACGGGCAAGGTGAACAAGGGCGCCGACTTGCCGATGAAGGGCGAGGGCACCTCGCGCGGGTTCAGGAACAGCCCTTTGGCAAAGAAGCCAACCAGCACAACAAAAAAGAACAGCGGCAGCCATCGTTTCACGGTTCAGGCTCCCTGTGCGCCCGACACAACCGGCGCACGCGCCTTCGCACCGATGCGGTAGCGCCGGTCGGACGCTGCGAGGAACCCGCCAACCACCATGAACAGGGCGCCCAGCCACAGCCAGTTGATGAAGGGCTTGTAGTACAGCCGCACGGCCCAGGTGGTGAGCTCGCTGTTGAGCGGCTCGCCAAGCGAGACATAGAGATCGCTGAACAGGCTGGGGCGCACCGAGGCTTCGGTCATCACCGAGCCCGACCGGTTGTAGATGCGCTTGGCCGGGTAGAGCCGGAACCGCTCAGCGCCGTCCTTGCTCACAATGACCGTGCCACGGGTGCCCTGGTAATTGGGCCCAGCGTAGTTTTCTGTGCCCAGGAAAGTCAGGGTGTAGCCGGCCATCTGGGCCTGGTCACCGACGTTCATGCGCACGTCCTGTTCGCGTTCGTAGTTGACCACCATGGTGATGCCCGCGATGCCGATGGCCAGCCCCAGATGCGCGAGGTGCATGCCCCAGAAAGCGCGCGGCAGCGTCGTGAGATGGGCGACGCTTTTGACGCGCTCGCGAAAGGCGATCAGCACCGTCAGAACAATCCAGGTCGCCAGCCCCAGCCCCAGCACGGCCCAGGGTTTGTAGCCCTCCAGGGTCAGCGGCAGCAGCAGGCCGGTGGCCATGGACACCCCCAGCGCCCACTTCAGGCGGTGCAGCACGTCGGGCACGCTGTCGCCCTTCCAGCGCAGCAACGGACCCACACCCATCAGGAACAGCGCCGGCGTGATCAGCGGCACAAACACCGCGTTGAAATAGGGCGGACCGACCGACAGCTTGCCCATGCCCAGCGCGTCGATGAAGAGCGGATACAGCGTGCCAAGCAGCACAGCCGCGACCGAAGCCACCAGCACCACGTTATTGGCCAGCAGCAGCGATTCGCGCGAGAACCAGGTGAAGGCGCCGCCGGCCACCATGCGGGGTGCGCGCCAGGCGAACAGGGCGAGCGAGCCGCCCACCACCACCATCATGAAGCCCAGGATGTAGGCGCCGCGCTGCGGGTCGACCGCGAACGCGTGCACCGACGACAGCACGCCCGAGCGCACCAGGAAGGTACCGAGCAGCGAGAGCGAAAAGGTCATGAGCGCCAGCAGCACGGTCCAGGCCTTGAAGGCGCCGCGCTTTTCCGCCACCGCCAGCGAGTGGATCAGGGCAGTACCCGCCAGCCAGGGCATGAAGGATGCGTTTTCCACCGGGTCCCAGAACCACCAGCCGCCCCAGCCGAGCTCTCGGTAGGCCCACCAGCTGCCGAGCACCACGCCCAGCGTGAGGAAGGCCCAGGCCACCGTGGCCCAGGGCCGCGACCAGCGTGCCCAGGCAGCGTCCAGCCGTCCGGAGAGCAAGGCGGCGACCGCGAAAGCGAACGCCACCGCGAAGCCCACATAGCCCATGTAGAGCATCGGGGGGTGGATGATCATGCCCCAGTCCTGCAGCAGCGGATTCAGGTCGCTGCCCTCGGCGGGGCCTGGGAACTGGCGCAGAAACGGGCTGGAGGTGATCAGCAAAAGCGACAGAAAGCCGACCGAGATCAGACCCATGACGCCGAGCACGCGCGCCACCATCTCTTCGGGCAGCGTGCGCGAAAAGGTGGCGACTGCGATGGTCCAGACGGCCAGGATCAGCGACCAGAACAGCAGCGAGCCTTCGTGAGAGCCCCAGGTGGCAGTCACTCGGTAGAAGGCTGGCAGGTTCGAATACGAATTGCTGGCCACGTTGATGACGGTGAAGTCGTTGGTCAGGAAGGCGTAGACCAGGCACAGGTAGGCGATACCAATGAAGGTGAACTGCCCCCAGGCTGCCGGGCGCGCCACCGCCATCCAGGTGCGGTTGCCACGCTGCGCGCCGGCCAGCGGCAGTACCGCCTGGGTGAGGGCCAGCAGCAGGGCCAGGATGAGGGCGAGGGTGCCGATTTCGGGAATCACGATCAGGTTTCCTTGGTTGCCAGGCGCTCAGTAGGCGCAGCACTTGCGAATACCACGCGAGGCAAAAAGTTTCCTTTCTGGCCTGCAGCGCTGGCGCTTCGGGTCAATACGACTTCAGGGTTTTCCCGGCTTCCTTGGCCTGCTCCAGGGCGTGAGCGGCTTCTGGCGGCATGTAGTTCTCGTCGTGTTTGGCCAGGACCCGGTTGGCGACGAACAGGCCGTCGCTGCCGAGCTTGCCGTCGGCCACCACACCCTTGCCCTCGGCGAACAGATCGGGAAGGATGCCGGTGTAGACAGCGGGAATGATCCGTGCGGTGTCGGTGACCACAAACCGCGTGGTCAGCCCATCGGGTTGGCGCTGGACGCTGCCTTCCTGCACCAGCCCGCCGATGCGAAACACCCGATCGGCAGGTGCTTTGCCTTGGTGAACCTCGGTGGGCGAGAAGAAGAACACCAGGTTCGACTGGAAGGCGTTGAGCACCAGCGCGGCAGCGCCGCCGAGGCCCACCAGCGCGACCGCGATGAGCGAGAGTTTTTTGTACCGAGATTTCATGGCTCCGATCCCTCAGACGACGAGTCCCATTGCTGCATGCGCACCAGACGGCGGCGCGATTGTTGCGCCGAGCGTCGCAGCCACACGATTTCGGTCAGGACGCAGATGGCTGTGACGCCATAAGCGCTCCAGACAAAAAAGCCCCGGCCTCCCATGTTCCAAAAATCCGACCAGCTGGCCCATTCCATGTCAGGTCCCCTTTCTCAGCAATTCGATCACCCACTCGGTTTTTCGTTCACGTTCCAGAATGATTCGGCGCACGCGCACCAAGGTCGCGGCGATGGCGTAGGCCCAGGCTGCGGCGGTCATGAGCAACAAGCCCTGAAGCATGGTAGCGGCCATTTTGGGGGCGTGAGTGACGCCCACGGTAGACCCCTGGTGCAGGGTGTTCCACCAGACCACCGAGAACAGGATGATCGGCACATTCACCACACCGATCAGGGTCAGCAAGGCGCCCGCACGGTCGCTGCGCTTGACATCGTCGATCGCCGACCACAGGGCCAGGGTGCCGATGTAGAGGAACAGCAGGATCAGGGTCGAGGTCAGGCGCGCGTCCCAGACCCACCAGGTGCCCCACATGGGTTTGCCCCACACCGCGCCGGTCCACAGCGAGACGAAGGTGAGCATGGCCCCCGTGGGTGCCAGCGCACGCATCATCATGAAGGGCAGGCGGGCGTTGAAAGCCAGGCCGATGGCGCCCCAGAACGCCATCACGAGGTAAATCAGCATGCCCATCCAGGCCGCCGGCACATGGATGAAGATGATCCGGTAGGCCTCGCCCTGCTGGAAATCGGTGGGCGCCACAAAGAAGCCGATGTACAGGCCCAGCACGGCCAGAATCCCCGCCGTCCAGGCGGTCCACGGGATGGCTTTGCCGGCCAGATGGTAGAAGGTCGACGGGGATGCGTAGTGAAAGAATCTCATTCCAGGGACACCCTCAAGGAAGCGGCTGCGATCCAGGGCGCAACCAGAAACGACAACAGAAAGAAGGCGCCCAGCAGCGACAGGTGCGCTTCGGCACCGGTGCCCGCCATCACGCCATCGACCGCGCCCGCACCAAAAATCAGGGCCGGTGTGTACAGCGGAAGGATCAGCAGCGTCAGCAGCACGCCGCCACCGCGCAAGCCCAGGGTCAAGGCCGCACCCGCTGCGCCCAGCAGGGACAGGATGGGGGTACCCAGCAGCAGCGAGAACATCAGCACCCCGATGGCTTCCCAGGACAGGTTGAACTGGATGCCCAGCAAGGGCGCCATCAGCAGCAGCGGGATGCCATAAACCAGCCAGTGCGCCATGGCCTTGCCCAGCACCAGCAGCACGGTGGACGCGGGCGACAGCACCATCTGCTCCAGGCTGCCATCGCGGTGGTCGTCTTCGAACAGCCTCGACAGCGACAGCAGCGAGGCCAGGGTGGCCGCGACCCACAGCACACCCGGGCCGATGCGCTGCAGCAACTCAGGCTCTGGTCCGACCCCCAGCGGAAACAGGCTGGTGACCATGACGAAAAAGAACAGCGCGGTCAGCCAGTCGCTGCGCCGCCGAGCGGCGAGCGTGAGATCGCGGAGCAAAACGCTCCAGAAGAAGTGCCCCATGTCAGAAGGCTTCCGCGCTCGCGCCGTGGGGCGTGGCTGCGTTGCCGACCAGCAGGCGCTGCACGTTGACGCCCTCCAGGTTCATAACCTGGTGGGTGGTGGCCACCACCATGCCACCGGCCTGGAGGTGGTCACGGATCAGTCCCTCCACCAGGGCGACCGCGTGTGTGTCCAGCCCGGTGAGCGGTTCGTCCAGGATCCAGAGGCTGGCGCCTGCGAGCAAGAGGGCCGACAAAGCCACGCGGCGGCGCTGGCCGAACGACAGCGCGCGGCAGGGCAGATCGAGGCAGCGTGAGAGACCCAATCGTTTGAGTGTGGCCACCGCTGCATCGGGATCGAAAGCCCGGCTGTGCAGGGCGCCGTGAAAACGCAGGTTTTCGACCGGATTGAGCTCGTCCTTGATGCCGTTGGTGTGCCCCAGATAGGCCATTTCCCGGTGGTAGCGATCACGGCAGCGCGCGATGGGTTCGCCGCGCCAGCGCACCTCCCCGGCGTCCGGTCGACCCAGGCCGGTCAGCAAACGCAGCAGGCTGGTCTTGCCCTGACCATTGCCGCCCTGCACCAGCAGCAGTTGCTCACGGGTCAGGGTAAAGTTCAGGCGGTTGAAAAGCAGCCGTTCGCTGCGTTCACAAGCCAGGTCGTGGGCGGTCAGGAGGGGGGCCGGCAGAGGGTCCGTCATCGAAGGTGGCTTGGAAGCGGTGGGTCATGAACCAATACCCTCGGTGCAACGCGAAACGAGGAAAACAGCGAAGATTTCTTGCCAATGGTTGGCCGGGATTGTAGAGCGCATCCTGTTTTCAACCCTCCCCAATAACCCTTTGCCTTCTTGGTCAAGTGCTGCCTGAATGGCCACTGGCCCGTGTTCTGTTTGAGAGCGATATCCATGACGACCGTGCAACACACAGGACTTTCTCGGAAAACCAAATGGCTGATCTACCTGGCGATCGCCGGTGGCGTGCTGGCGCTGGTCTGGAGCCAGTTGCCGCGCAGCCCGTATTCCACCGATCTGGCTCGTATCGGGCAGGGGCAGCCGGCGCTGGTGCTGGCCTATGACATCCAGTCCATGGGAGGCATGGAGGTGATGGCGATGATGGACGAGCTGCGCGGTGACTATGCAGATCGCGTCAAATTCCTGGTGGCCCCGCTGGGCGCACCGCACGGTTTCGCATTCGGACAGCGTCACGAGGCCGTCAATGGCACGGTGGTGCTGTTTTCTGCGAACGGCGAAGCGGTGCGCACCGTGCACCTGCCGGCCAACACGGCCCAGCTGCAGCAGGCCCTTGAAGGTCTTCTGGCTCAGTAGCCGCCGCCTTGGCGTTTCTCGCCGATCAGCGCACGCTCTCAGCGCGGCAGATCGGTGTTGATCTGGCGCAGGCCGCTGGGTGGTGTGGGGAAACCTTGCAAAGCCGCATCGAACATCGCGCCCCAGAGTTCGGGTGAGCTGTTCCAGCGGCCATCATGGGCGGCCTGTGTTTCGTAGACCACCTGACCTGTGTCGGCGCGGCTGATCAGCAACGCCACCTTGCGCTGGTAGTAGGGCATGTCCATGCGAATGAAGACCGGCGCCCAGATCACCTGGCCTCTGCCCGTCACCACGTAATCGCGCCCCGGGAATCCGTAGCCGCCCCAGTAGCCGTCCCAAGGATCTTCCCAAGGGGCTCGCGGCAGCTTCAATGTGCCGCCGCTCACGCGCACGGTCCAGCGCGGCGAGACGCCGGCGTCGGCCAGCGACCAGCCTTGTTTGGCCAGCGCCACCCGGGCCAGTGCTTCCAGTTCGTCCTGAGAGCGAGCGGCGTCGCCACTGGCCTGAGAAGGCAGGCGATCAAAACGGTAGTCCTGAGGCGCCCGGGGGATGGCACTGACCGACGCGGCAGATGCCGCCGTGGCAGAGGCCGGATCGGACCATCGCGCAAAACTCTCTACCTGACTGTCCACCCGGTAAACGCTGGCGCAGCCGCTCAGAAAAGCCAACCCCACGCCAGCCAGCAGCCATGCGCTGCATCGGCGCAGTGCAATTTCGAAGGGCAGTGACAACAGGGTGGGGGGCATGTGACCTCCGGCGGAAGCAGCAAGGCGCAGACAGCGCCGGATTCTCAAGATACGGCGATCGGTATGACCGAGCGGCGCACCGCTTCGTTCCCCATGTCGCCGTCTTCGGGTGGCGCCTGCCGCAGCGCGGGGGTCGGCAGCGGCTCGTCGTCAAAGGCCTTGTCGCCCCCGTCGTCGGCGACGCCGGTGGCTCGCAGGGCGGTGAAGGGGTGCAGTTGGCGGTCCATCAGGTGACTGGGCACCACATTCTGCAAAGCGGAAAACATGTTTTCAATGCGACCCGGGAAGCGCTTCTCCCAGTCTTTGAGCATCAGGC
This sequence comes from Hydrogenophaga sp., assembly GCF_030373245.1. Classification (GTDB taxonomy): domain Bacteria; phylum Pseudomonadota; class Gammaproteobacteria; order Burkholderiales; family Burkholderiaceae_C; genus Hydrogenophaga. The sequence goes on along the minus strand of NZ_JAUCZF010000006.1, from coordinate 196,177 downwards.
CGACCTGCTGGCGCTGCAGGTTGTCCTGGCTGCCGCACAGCGTGCAGGGAATGATGGGGAATTCGCGCACCTCGGCCCAGCGCGCGAGATCGGTTTCGGCCACATAGGCCATCGGCCGGATCACCACGTGCCGCCCGTCGTCGCTCACCAGTTTGGGTGGCATGCCCTTGAGCTTGGCGCCGAAAAACATGTTGAGCAACAGCGTCTGCAGGATGTCGTCTCGGTGGTGCCCGAGCGCTATCTTGGTGGCACCCAGTTCACTCGCCACCCGGTACAGGATGCCGCGGCGCAGCCGGCTGCACAGGCTGCACATCGTCTTGCCCTCGGGAATCACACGCTTGACGATGGAATACGTGTCCTGGTTCTCGATGTGGAACTTCACACCGAGCTTCGTCAGGTAGGCGGGCAGGATGTGCTCCGGAAAGCCCGGTTGCTTCTGGTCCAGGTTGACCACGATCAGCTCAAATTGAATGGGCGCTCGTGCCTGCAGCTTCTGCAAGATGTCGAGCATGCCGTAGCTGTCTTTGCCTCCCGAGAGGCAGACCATGACGCGGTCGCCTTCCTCGATCATGTTGTAGTCGACGATGGCACGGCCGACTTCTCGACACAGGCGCTTCTCCAGTTTGTGGTTTTCGTGTTGGGTTTTTTCGGTGCTCATTGCATTACCACCTGCCAGCTTCCATGCGAATCGCCACTTCGCAGTCGTCAAAAATTTCGAGTTTGGCGATCTTCACCCGCACCCCGATCACGCCCGGCAGCTGCATCAAGCGCCGCGCGAGTTTGCCGATCAGGCTCTCCAGCAGGTTGACGTGTTCGGCGGTGCACTCGTCGATGATGATCTGGCGCACCTTGCGGTAGTCCAGCACGTGACTGATGTCGTCGTCATGCGGCAGCAGCGGCTGCTGACCCTGGTTGAGTTCGGCGTCGACCTGGATCGGCTGCGGCGCGGTCTTTTCATGATCCAGGATGCCCAGATTGGCGTCGAAACGCAGGCCGGTCAGGGCGAGGATCTGGGTTCCAGACGGTGGCGTGGTGTCGGGGCTCATGCGGTCGGGCGCTTCACATCAGGGAGAAATCGCGCTCGAAGCGCATCAGGTGCTGGCCGCCGTCCACCAGCAGCGTGGTGCCGGTGATGGAGCGGTTGCCCAGCGCGAAGGCCACGGTGGCGGCCACATCTTCGGGCGTGGACGAGCGGCCGAGTGGCGACTGTTTGTGCAGTTCGGCAAACCTGTCGTCGCTCAGCAGGTGGCTGGTGAGCGTGAGACCGGGCGCCACACCGACCACCCGCACACGAGGCGCCAGCGCCAGTGCCAGCATGGTGTTGGCTGCTTCCAGGGCGGCCTTGGACAGGGTGTAGCTGAAGAAATCCGGGTTCATGTTCCAGAGTTTCTGGTCCAGCAGATTGACCACCGCGCCCTGTGCATCGCGCTCGCTCAAATGGGCATGCAGGGCCTGCGCCAGCAGCACGGGCGCTCCGGTGTTAGCCCGCAAGTGGGTGTCCATGGCAGCGAAGCCGAAGCTCTGCGCGCTGTCGTGCTCGAACGTGGACGCGCTGTTGACCACGGCATCCACAACCCCAAAACGCGCCACCACCGCCGGCAGCAAGGCGCGAACGCTGGTCTCGTCACCGAGATCAGCAAACAGGAGCGCAGCACTGCCAACGCGTCCGGTGAGGGCATCGCAGTCGGCCGCCGTCTGCTGCGCTTCGCTGACCGAATGTCGGTGGTGCACCGCCACGTTCCAGCCCGCACCGGCCAGCTGCAGTGCTATGGCACGGCCCAGGCGCTTGCCCGCGCCGGTGACGAGCACGGTGCGAGGGGGAGTGAGAGCCGAAGGCGCGGAGGAGGCCATGAAGGACAATCGGCGGGTGAGCACCGACACAGTGAGCGAACCATCAAGTTTAACGAGCGCCCTGCGCCAGCGGGTGGCGCAGGCCGTGGGCGCATCGGGTGGCTGGTTGCCGTTCGACCGCTTCATGGCCATGGCGCTGTACGAACCCGGTCTGGGTTATTACGCCAGCGAGGTCCCCAAGTTTGGCCTCCTGCCCCAGGGGCGGCGCGGTGGCGGCAGCGATTTCGTGACCGCGCCCGAGGTCACGCCCCTGTTTGGCCAGGCGCTGGCGCGCCAGGTGGCTCAGGCTCTGCAGGCTACGGGGGTCGACGAGCTGTGGGAATTTGGCGCCGGCACCGGGGCGCTGGCGGGGCAGCTGCTCGATTCGCTGGCGCTCCTGGGGCAAAGCCCACGGCAGTACACCATCGTGGATCTCTCGGGCAGTTTGCGCGAGCGCCAGCGCGCTGCCCTGTTGCGCCATGCCGCATTGGTGCGCTGGGTGGACCGTCTGCCCGATTCCATGCACGGCGTGGTGGTGGGCAACGAGGTGCTGGACGCGATGCCGGTGCAGCTGCTGGCGCGCACCGGCGGTGTGTGGCATGAGCGCGGTGTGGGCCTGGATGCGTCAGGTTCTTTTCACTGGAGCGACCGGCCGACCGACCAGCGGCCACCGATCGACCTGCCGGGTGATCACGACTACCTGACCGAGATCCACCCGCAGGCTGAGGCCTTTGTGCGCACCGTGGCCGAACGTTTGGTGCGCGGCGCGGCCTTCTTCCTGGACTACGGTTTTCCGGAGTCCGAGTACTACCACCCCCAGCGCCATATGGGCACGCTGATCTGCCATCGCGCTCACCGCAGCGACAGCGATCCGCTCAGCGATCTGGGGCTGAAAGACATCACCGCCCACGTGAACTTCACCGGCATCGCCCTGGCGGCGCAGGACGCCGGCATGGAGGTGCTCGGTTACACCAGCCAGGGCCGGTTCCTCATCAACTCCGGTCTGCTGGATCTGGCCCGTGATGCGGGAGCGCGCGAAAACGCCATGATGCAAAAGCTGGTGAACGAGCACGAAATGGGCGAGCTCTTCAAAGTGATCGCTTTCGCGCCGCAGGTTTCTTGCGCCGGGTGGGCGCCAGTGGGCTTCTCGGCGGGCGACCGCACGCACAGACTTTGAGCCGGGAGCCGACGTGATCCGCTGGATGATCGTGATTTTCCTGGCCCTGCTGCTCATCAGCTGGTTCACGCCGCTGCTGCAGCGCCTGGGGTTTGGCAAGCTGCCAGGTGATGTGCGCTTTCGCGCCTTTGGCCGCGAATGGTTTCTGCCCATCACCACCACCATCGTGCTCAGCATGGTGGCCAGTCTGATTGCGCAGGTGATCTGAATACCCTGTAGGGTGTCTTGAAAAACCTGTGGCTGGCATCAACTGCAGCAGAATTTCAGGAGTTTTCCTATGCCCGCCGACCCGCTGCACATCGTTTGCCCTCACTGCCACACCACCAACCGCCTGGCCCTCAGCCAGCTTGGCGCAGCGCCTGATTGCGGCAAGTGCCACCAACCCCTGTTCAATGCCAAGCCAGTCGAGCTGGACGAGGTCGCGTTCGACAAACACATCGCGCGTTCGCAGTTGCCGGTGCTGGTGGACTTCTGGGCGCCCTGGTGCGGCCCCTGCCGCGCAATGGCCCCCGCGTTCGAACAGGCGGCGCGTGAGCTGGAGCCGCGGATGCGCCTGGTCAAGGTCAATACCGAGGCAGCGCAAAGCCTCGCAGCTCGCTTCAACATCCGCAGCATTCCCACGCTGGCCCTGTTCGCCGGCGGACGTGAGGTGGCCCGACAGCCTGGCGCCATGGGCGCCGCCGACATCGTGCGCTGGGCGCGGTCGCACAGCACCCCCTGACCCGCGACTCCTGCGCCTGATCCTGTGCCGTCGGTTTGCGCGACATTGAAAGCGCTTCCCGCGCCGTGAGGCCCTGAGGAAGGGGATCTCGCCATTTCGTACACTGCACCCCGTGAACCTGGGTGTTTGCGAAAAGGGACTGCATGAGCAACAAATCGGCGGGCACGGGCGCATCGCGAGCCGCTGCCAAGAAAAACGGTGTGGTCACCATCGAACGCGTGGCCGAGCTCGCGGGCGTGTCGCCCAGCACCGTGTCCCGCATCCTCAATGGCACAGCCGTGGTGAGTGCGGCCAAGAAAGCCGCGGTCGACCAGGCGGTGGCCCAGCTGGGTTTTGTGCCGAACCCGATGGCGCGTGGACTGGCGGGCGGTCGCTCCATGAGCATTGGAGTCGTCACGCAAGCCATCGACAGCCCCTTTTACGGCGCCTCTTTGCGCGGGGTCGAGGATGCGCTGGACCCCGCAGGCTACAGCCCGCTGTTTGTCAGCGGGCACTGGGACGCCCAGACCGAGAGTCGCTGCATCGACATCCTGCTGTCGCGTCGGGTCGACGGCATCATTGTGCTCACCGGTCGACTGACCGACGCCGCCTTGAAATCCGTCGCCAAGCGGGTGCCGACGGTGGTCACCGGGCGCTCGGTCAAGGCGCCTGGACTGTTCTCCCTCAACTTCGAAAATGCCGAGGGTGGTCGCCTGGCAACCCGATACCTGATCGACGGCGGGCACTGCAAGATCGCCTTCATTTCTGGCGATCCCCGTCACCCGGATGCCACCCAGCGCCTGATGGGCTACCGGACAGCGCTTGAACAGGCGGGCATCCCTTTCAAGTCTGAGCTGGTGGTCCAGGGTGAATACAACGAGGCCAGCGGGGTGCAGGCGGTGTCGACCCTGATGGCCAGCCGGCAGAAGTTCACCGCCGTGTTTGCGGCCAACGACCAGATGGCGATTGGTGCGGCGCACGGCTTGCAACGGCACGGATTGCGGGTGCCGGATGACGTCTCCCTGGTGGGCTTTGACGACCTGCCCACCTCACTGTATGCCCTGCCGCCATTGACCACCGTGCATCAGCCGGCCTACGACATGGGGCGGCTCGCTGCACAAGCTGTGTTGCAGCTGTTGGACGGCACCAAGCCGACCCAGATGGTGCCGCCCCCACGGCTGATCGTGCGGGATTCCTGTCGCAGACTGAAGGTCTGAGCGGGCGAAGGCGCCCGCGCTCCCCTGTTTCTACCCCGCCGGGTGGCCGTCTGCGGGTCGTGCCCCCCGGGATTTCCCTTGGTGGCGCTCATTCGGAAACGCGTATACTTTTTTGAAAGCGCTTTCATATCGATGTTCTGCCTGCCTGGCAGCCACGCACAGACATGACCTCTGCTCCGCCCACCCAGCCCTCCAGCACCCGGCCCATCACGGCCCATCCATTTACCGTGATGCACGCCAATGAGGCGAGCCTCTGCTTGCGCCGTATGCGATGGTGGCGAAGCCACGCTTCTGAGCTCAGGGCATGCCCCCTCAATTGAGCGTTTGCTGACCTTAGTCTCCCTTTTTACCCCTTCTGCCAAAGCCCATGCCTTCCCAAGAGATCTACCGCCATCTGCACCGCTTCCCTGACGACTTTGTCTGGGGTGTGGCCACCAGCGCCTTTCAGATTGAGGGTGCTGCGACCGAAGACGGCAAGGGCCCCTCCATTTGGGACACTTTCTGCCGGCAGCCGGGCGCCATCGCAGATGGCAGCAATGGCGATGTGGCCTGCGAACACGTCAAGCGCTGGGAACAGGACCTGGACCTCATCGCCGACCTGGGCGTCGACGCCTACCGGTTCTCGATGTCCTGGCCGCGCGTGCGACCAGGCGGCAGCGGCGTCTGGAATGAAAAGGGAATGGATTTCTACGAACGCCTGGTGGACGGATTGCTCGCGCGAGGCATCAAGCCTTACCTGACCCTCAATCACTGGGACCTGCCCGAAGAGTTGCAGCAGCAGGGCGGGTGGGCGAATCGTGACACCACGCACCGGTTTGTCGAGTATGCGCAGGGCGTCTCCAGGCGCCTGGGCGATCGCCTGGCCTCCATCACCACCCACAATGAGCCTTGGGTGATTGCGGTGCTGGGGCATGAAACCGGCATTTTTGCGCCTGGCATCAAGCACCGCGCCACCGCCATGCAGGCTACCCATCACCTGCTGCTGAGTCACGGCATGGCGTTGCAGGCGATGCGAGCCGAAGGGCATGCGACCCGCCTGGGCATCGTGCTCAACCTCTCGCCCATGCACGCGGCCACCGACACAGCAGAAGATCTTGAGAAGACCCGGCTGGAAGACGGGCGTTTGCTGCGCTGGTACATGGATCCCCTGTTCACCGGCAGCTACCCGGAAGATGTGCTGGCCCACCTGGGTGCCGACGCTCCGCAGGTGTCACCGGGTGATATGGCCACCATCGCCACCCCCATGGACTTCCTGGGTGTCAACTACTACTCGCGTTCGGTCATCAGCGCTGCCGGGCCATGGGACGTGCACAGCAGCGGGCGCGAGATCACCGACATGGGCTGGGAGGTGTATCCCGAGGGCCTTACCGAACTGCTGGTGCGGATGCACCAGGACTATTCGGTGCCGCCGATGTACGTCACGGAAAACGGTGGCGCCTTCAAAGACCAGCTTCAGGACGGCCGCGTGCACGACACCCAGCGCCGGGACTACATCGCGCGCCACATCGCCGCCGTGGCCGACGCCATGCAGCAGGGCGTGCACATGGAGGGCTACATGGTCTGGAGTCTGCTCGACAACTTCGAATGGGCTTCCGGCTACGAGAAGCGTTTCGGCATCGTGCATGTCGACTACGAGACCCAGGCCAGAACTCTCAAAGACAGCGCACTCTGGTACCGCGACTTCCTTCGTCACCAGAAGGCACTGCGTCAGACGCCAAGGCCTGGCCCGATCGGCAAGGCTTCGAGTCAGCACAATGCGGTGGCGGTCGTGTCCACTGGAGCTTGACTTGGGGCACGAATCGATGGGCCGATTCCGAGTTTGCCAAGGGGTCGATTCGGGTTTGAGCGATGGTGATCGCCTGCTCCCATTGGAGGACGTGGTGGGCGCCCGGTGCTCGGATTCACGCATCACCAGATTCGGGGCTGCTTCGCCGACACAGCTCTCGCCGGAAATGGCCGGCGCGCGGGGTGTCGACGCTGCTCCCCAGGTGGCCGTCTGAAGGGACAACGCGCGATGGCAACACGACCCAGAAAGCTCCCAGGCTGGAAGCTGGTGTGGAACGACGAGTTCGAGGGCACCGAGATCGACCGCACGAAGTGGGATTTTGATATTGGCAATGGCTTCTTCGATTACGCCAGTCACACCTGGATAGCGGGCTGGGGCAATGAAGAGCTGCAGTACTACACCGACTCACCGGTCAACGCCTCGGTCAAGGACAGCCTGCTCACCATTCGGGCGCAGAAGGAGTCGTTGCATGGTTGCGGCTACACGTCGGCCAGGTTGAAGACGCGAAAGCGCGACGGCACGCCGCTGTTCAACCAGCGGTACGGTCGTTTCGAGTTCCGCGCCCAGGTGCCCTGGGGCAAGGGTCTGTGGCCAGCGCTGTGGATGTTGCCGCAGGCCGATGCCTACGGAGGCTGGGCCGCCTCGGGCGAGATCGATCTGATGGAGATCGTCGGCGACCAGCCGCACGAAGTGCTCAACAGCATCCACTTCGGCTCCTCAGGCAGCGAAGGGCGCGCTCTCATCACCCACGTGCACCCGCTGCCCGGCGGCAGCACCGTGGCCGACTGGCACACCTATGCGGTCGAGTGGGAGCCGGGCGAAATCCGCTTCTATGTCGATGAGGTGCATACCCGCACCTACAACCATTGGTGGAGCTGCAGCCTGACGGAAGCCGGTCAGGGTGTGATCGCCCGCCGCAAAGCCGACCTGAACCCCTGGCCCGCGCCCTTCGACCAGCCGTTTTATCTGGTGATGAATGTCGCCGTGGGCGGCAACTTCCCTGGCGTGCCCAGTCCCCAGACCCACTTCCCTGCGGAGCTGGTGGTGGACTATGTGCGCGTCTACGAAAAAGTCGGCGGCTATGGCCCGCCATCACCGATCGGTCAGGGCCGTTTCCCTTGGCAGTCCGAAAAGAAAAAGCGCTGAGTGTGCTCAGCCTGGCGCAGCCGCGCATCGAAAGTCCAACCATGTCAAAACCCCATCCGGCGAGTGCTTCAAACGCGGCCAACGCCGCCGAACAAGGCGCGTGGCAAGAAGCCCACCCAGCGCACTCCGGTGCAAAGCCTGTCGCGGAGAGCGGCAGCGGCCGCTGGGCTACCCAAGGACCTACGGTCTGGACAGATGAAGCGCGCGACGCGCTCGCCACCGACTTCAACTCCACGCTGCAGCGTGGTGTGCACGGCCTGTGTTTCAGTCCCTATCTCGAAGGACAGCAACCGGGCTCGCAGATCGGCGAGGCGCAGATCCGGGAGCGGATGCGCATCCTGCAGCCGCATGCGCGCTGGGTGCGCAGTTTTTCGTGCACCGATGGCCACGAGCACACGCCGCGTGTCGCCCACGAGCTCGGCCTGAAGACGCTGGTCGGCGCCTGGCTGGGCACCGACGCGGAAATCAACGAGCGCGAACTTCAGGGGGTGATCGAGGTCGCGCGCGCCGGCCACGCCGACATCGTGGCGGTTGGCAACGAAGTGCTGCTGCGCGAGGACATGAGCGAAGACGAACTGCTCGCTTGCATCGAGCGCGTGAAGGACGCACTGCCCGGTGTGCCAGTGGGTTACGTCGACGCTTACTACCTGTTCGAGAAACACCCGCGCATCACCGCCGCCTGCGACGTGGTGATGACCAACTGCTATCCCTTCTGGGAAGGTTGCCCGCGCGAGCAGGCCCTGGCCTACATGCAGACCATGGTGGCTCGTACGCGCGCCGCCGCGCCGGGCAAGCGCGTGCTCATCAGTGAAACCGGCTGGCCCGATCAGGGCAGTCCGTTCCATGGCTCGGTGCCTTCGCGTGAAGGCGCGATGCAGTACTTCGTCGACTGCTGCCGCTGGGCCGAAGAAGACGGTATCGAGATCTTCTATTTCGCCGCTTTCGACGAAGCCTGGAAGGTGGGCGCCGAGGGCGACGTGGGGGCCTATTGGGGCTTGTGGGACAAAGACGGTGCACTCAAATTCGGATGATCTGATGACCCAGCTGACCCTGCCTTCGGGCAACGCCATTTGCTACAGCGGCTATCGAGACGGCCAGAACCCGGGTGAGCAGACTTACCCGTCGCTTGACGAGATTCGCGAAGACCTCACCATCCTGCGCAAACACTGGAAGCTGCTTCGTCTGTACGACTGCAGCCCGCATGCAGACAGGGTGCTGCAGGTCATCGCCGAGGATCGGCTGCCGTTTCAGGTGATGCTGGGCGCCTACCTGGGTGCCGAGATGAACAACTTCGGCTGCCCCTGGGGCGCCACCTTTTCAGAAGAGCAGCTTGAAGCGAGCCGCTCCGAAAACGAAGCCGAGATCGCGCGCCTGATTGCCCTGGCCAATCGCTACTCCGACATTGTGTTCTCGGTGGCGGTGGGCAACGAGGCCACAGTCGACTGGACCGACCACTACGTTCCGGTGTCGCAGATGATCCGCTACGTTCGCCAGGTGAAGGCGGCGGTGCCGCAGCCAGTGACCTTCTGCGAGAACTATGTGCCCTGGCAGCACAAACTGCGCGACCTGGTGGCCGAGCTCGACTTCATCTCGCTGCACACCTACCCGGTGTGGGAATACAAGCACATCCACGAAGCGCTGGACTACACCAAGGACAACGTGCGCAGCGTGACCAGCCTGTACCCCGACAAACCGGTCGTCATCACCGAGGCCGGCTGGTGCACCAACAGCAACGGTCGGGGCATGCATGCTGAGCACGCCGTGCAGGAACTGCAGGCCATCTATTACCAGGACCTGATGGACTGGACACGGGCAGAAGGCCTGCTCTGTTTCGTGTTCGAAGCGTTTGACGAAAACTGGAAGGGATCGCCCGACCCGCTGGAGCCCGAGAAGCACTGGGGCCTGTTCACCGTCGACCGCCGTCCCAAGCTGGTGATGCAGGCGCTGTTTCCCGAGCTGATGCCCGCAGAGACCGTCGGCTGACGGCAGAGACCAACGCCTTTTCCCTGCATGCCCGGACGACCGGTCCGGCGGTGCACTTCACCACAGAAAGTCCACCATGACCCCAACCGCAGCCACCCCAGGCCACAAGATCCCGTTCGGGCACAAGGTCGCCTTCGGACTGGGCATGCTCGCCAATCAGATGTTCCCGGCGGCGCTGGGCATCTTCATGGTGGTGCTGGTGCAGAACCTGGGCTTTCCTCCCTGGATGTGGGGCATCCTGTTCTTCCTGCCGCGGGTCTTCGATTCGGTCACCGACCCGATCATGGGCTTCATCTCCGACAACACGCGCTCCAAGTGGGGCCGGCGCAAGCAGTACGTCTTCATCGGTGCCATCGTGATGGGCATCTCCTTCGTGGCGATGTGGCAGCTTTACCGCGACGACGGGGTCAACTACAACTTCTACTACTTCCTGGCCTGGTCCATCGTCTTCTACGCGGGGCTGACGCTGTTCAGCATCCCCTACGTGGCGATGGGCTACGAGATGAGTGACGACTTCCACGAGCGCACCAGCATCATGGCCGTGGCGCAGTGGATCGGCCAGTGGGCCTGGGTGATCGCGCCCTGGTTCTGGGTGGTGATGTACGACCCCAGCTGGTTCGAGAATGCCGACTCCGCCACCCGCACGCTGTCGGTCTGGGTCGGCGTGGTCTGCATGCTGCTGGCCATGGTGCCGGCCATCTTCCTGCCCAGCCGCTCGACTCAGGACGACGAGCATCTCGTGCCGCTGACCTGGGCCAACTTCGGCGGCGGCATGAAGGAGATCCTCATCGGCTTCAAGGAGGCCTTCGGCTCGGTCCCGTTCCGCAAGCTGTGCTACGCGACCTTCCTGATCTTCAACGCCTTCAATACGGTGGCGGCGTTCTCGTTCTTCATCGTCGTCTACCACCTGTTCAACGGCGACACCGCGGCCGCCGGCATTTGGCCCACGCTCTTCGGCAGCATCGGTGCGCTGATCACCACATTTGCAGTGATCCCCACCGTGGCGTGGATGTCCAGGAAGATGGGCAAGAAGAACGCCTTCATGGTGTCGCAGGGCATCTCGCTCATCGGGTACATACTGCTGTGGTTCCTGATGATTCCGGGCAAGCCGTGGATGTTCATGTTCGCGCTGCCGTTCTTCTCTTTCGGCATCGGCGGCCTGTTCACGCTGATGATGTCGATGACGGCCGATGTCTGCGACCTTGACGAACTGGCCACCGGCAAGCGGCGCGAGGGCATCTTCGGCGCCATCTACTGGTGGATGGTGAAGTTCGGCTTCGCCATCGCCGGCCTGCTCAGCGGCGGCATCATGGCGTTGGTCGCCTTCACGCCGGGAGCAGCCGCGCAGCCTGCCGGTGCGGTGGACGGCCTGCGCCTGTTCTATTCCGGCGTGCCCATCCTGGGCACGATGCTGGCCATGTGGATCATGCGCGACTACGATCTGGACGAGAAGCGCGCCACCGAGGTGCACGCCGAGATCGAGCGCCGGAAGCGGCGCGCCTCCGCCTCGTCGTCCCAGGGCTCGGGTGCACGGCCGTGGCTGGAGGAGCATGGCCTGCTGCTGCCGGCCATGGAGCGCTCGCCACTGGCCAGCAAGTCCGCAGCCGACATTCAGGCGCTGTATGCCGAGCAACTGCGCGGCGGTGTGTACGGCCTGTGCTTCAGTGCCTACATGCAAGGCCAGGGCGCGGGCGACCAGTTGACCGAGGCGCAGGTGCGACGTCGCCTGGACCTCATCGCGCCCCACACGCGCTGGGTGCGCTCCTTTGCCTGCACCGAGGGCCACGAAATGATCCCCCGGCTGGCCCGCCAGCGCGGGATGAAGACGATGGTGGGTGCCTGGATCAGCCAGGATCGGGACCGCAACGAGCGCGAGCTGAGCGGACTGCTGACCCTGGCCGAGGCCGGGCTGGTCGACATCGCCGTGGTGGGCAACGAGGTGCTGCTGCGCGGGGAGATTCCCGAAGCCGAACTGCTGGTCTACATCCAGCGGGTCCGGGCAGCGCTCCCAGTGGACCTGCCGGTGGGGTGTGTGGATGCCTACTACCAATTCCTGGAGCGCCCGGCTCTCACAGCAGCATGCGACGTGCTGCTGCCCAACTGTTACCCGTTTTGGGAAGGCACCGACGTGGCCCTGGCGCCGCAGTACCTCAAGCGCATGCATGGCCTGGTGCAGGCCGCCGGCGGCGAGAAACTCGTCATCGTCACGGAGACCGGCTGGCCTGGTCTGGGCCAGCCCGTAGCTCAGGCCGTACCTTCGCCGGAGAACGCCATGCGTTACTTTGTCGACGTGCAGCAGTGGGCCCGACGCGAGGGGGTCAGGCTTTACCACTTCTCTTCATTCGACGAGCCATGGAAGCTGCAACAAGAAGGTGAAGTGGGCACAAGCTGGGGGCTGTGGGACAAAGACGAGCGCCCCAAGTACGGCGTTTGAGGCACATGCGTGTGGAGGTGGCGTGACAGCGCTTCAAGCTGCACGCCCCCAAGTCGCTGGCCGGGACACATGATGCGGACGCTTGCCCGCGCGCGCTGAGCGTGTCGGACGGCTCGCAGGGCTAAGGGAGCAGCAGGGTCGCGATCGACCGCGGCGGCAGAGCCGCCTGGTGGCTGACGCTCCTGGCGTTCAGTGAGAACGGCAGCGGTTGTTCGGTCCGGTTCATGGCCACGACCACCACGCTGCCATCGGGGTTCACGAAAGCGGTTGCTTCGAGCGCCTCCCTGGTCGATGCGCAGAGAATGCGCCGTGCACCAGACTGCACGAAGCGGGCGAAATGCCCGATGTAGTGATACGAGCTCTGCAGATCGAAGCTGTCATGGTCGGTACGGACCAAGATGGGTGCGCTGCAGAAATTGCCCACATGGTTGGGTCCTCCCTGCTGATCCAGCAGCAGATTCCAGTCAATCCAGCCCACGGTCCACCGGTTGATGTCATTGATCATGGATCTTGCGTACCGTTCGCCCAGGTCCCAGCTGCCATGGTGCGGACCCCCTTCCTGGCAACCTTCGGTGAACAAGAGCTGCTTGTCAGGCCAGGCGTCGTGCACCAGCTGCACATGGTCGAAATGGTCTTCGCCGTACCAATGGAAGCCGGTTCCCCAGACGTATTTCGCCGCAGCCGAGTCCGCATAGACGGTGCCCGCCCGCTCCACCATCAGGTCTCGGTTGTGGTCCCAGATGATGATCTTCACATGACCTAAGCCTGCTGCTTCCAGCTGTGGGCCCAGGTGGTCGCGCACGAAATCGCGCTCCTCTTCGGCTGTGTAAATGCACGAGTCCCAGCGTTGCACCGCCATCGGCTCGTTCTGCACCGACACGCCCCAGATCGGCACCCCGAGCTCGGCATACGCCTGGATGAAGCGCACGTAGCAACGCGCCCAGGCATCGCGGTACTGGGGCAACAGATGACCTCCGTGGTTCATCTGTCCATGGCTCTTCATCCACGCCGGTGGACTCCAGGGCGAAGCCAGGAGTTTGAGCGGCTTTCCCGCCACGCGCTGGGCCGCGATGATGAAGGGAAGCAGCGCCAGTTCATCGCGTTCGATGCTGAAGTCGCTCAGGGCCACGTCACCGGGGGTGGCCGCATGGGCATAGTTGCCCAGCGAAAAATCGCAGCTGTTCATGTGCACGCGGCAGAAGCTGTAGCCATGCCCTTCCACTGGATCAAAGTAAGCTTTCAGAACCGCTTCGCGTTGCAGCTCGCTCAGCTTCAGCCAGCTATGGGCGGCGGCTTCGGTGAAGGCGCCGCCAAAGCCTTCCATGGTCTGGAAACTGCGCTCGGGATCGATCCAGAGCGAGGCGGGCGGTCCCATGTCGTCGGAGGGGGGAAGCAGCCCCGTCTGCGTCAGCCGCAGCTCGGTGCCGTGAGCGGTCACAAAGGAACGCATGGTGGTGGGCGAAAAAAGGGAATCGTCAAAACGCGGCGGTCAGCGGGTCCGCGGCCAAGCGGGGTTCCGGACAATCAAAAAAAGCCTGGCCCTGGTATTGTCCACCGGGGCCAGGCGGGTGATGTGAAATCAGCGCGACCAGCCGATACCGTCGATGTTGATCGGTGTCGTGATCCCGGAATTCAGCGGTTTGCCGGTGAAGCTGTAGCGGTCCGCGATGTAGAAGGGATTTAGCACCAGTCGGAAATCGATCTTGGCGTTTTTGGCCCTGAACGCACTCAGCGGAATCGACACGCGACACCATGCGCCGGTGTTGCAGTAGCCATACTCACCGTTGCCAATCTGGACAAAGGCTTCCTGTCCATTGCCATCGACATCCAGCGTGGACACGCCGATTTCGATCCTGCCCGGGTAAGTCGTGTTGATCCACGCATTGACTGTGGCGAAGGCCGCCAGGTTCTGGGTGGTGCGGGCCACTTGCGGGTTGTAGAGCAATCCCCAACCGTAGTCGGCCGGACTGGGGGTGATTCGCAGACTCTCGCTGCCGCCATCTGGTGCGAACGAGGTTCGGTCTACGCTCCTGGATGCGGTGTTGCCACCGAATGCGTCAAGGTTGTAGCCGGTCACCAGAGCGGTACCCGGGGCATCGGAATACAAGGTGAAGGCGTTGCCTGCGAAAGGCGCCGTGATGACCGGGGGGATGAAGTACACCGCGTCGGCGTCGGTCAGGGCGGCATTTTCCGGCTGAAGGCTGGGGTAGAGGTTCTGAACCACGTAGCGAGGTTGCCGCTGCACGTTGAACAGGCCCCAGCCGTCGTCGTTTTGCTTCCAGGGCTCGTCAAATGCCTCGAAGTAGAAGATGTTGACGGGACCATTCCCGCTCATGAGGCTTTCCTGGCGCCATTGCTCCAGGCGGTCGTAATACATCTTCTGGTTCACCGGGTGGGCGCGGAAGGCCTGGTCGCCCGTGATGCGGGCCTTCCAGCCGGTTTCTGTGATGGCGATCGGCATCTGGCTCAGGCCCACGCTGTTGAGCGCATCTCGACTGGCTTGGTACTGTTTCTTCAGTTCGACGATGCTGGCGTCCATCATGGCGGTCGCTCGCGCGGGGCCCTCGGGCACGCTCAGCTGTTTCCAGTCCCAGTACAGCGGGCTGGTGGGGAACTCGGTGTCAATGGCTGGATAGGCGTGAATGGCCACGAAGTCGATCTCGTTCACCACGACCTGGGGCAGCGGGTTGCTGAAGACCTGGAAGTTGTCGTCGGTGGTCACTGGCTGGGTGATGCGGTCGCGCACGTATTTGATGTAGCCCGCCATCACCTCGGGGGTGTTGCGGTCGGCCGAGAAGTCCACGATGTTTTCGTTGCCGACGCTGACCGCGAGGATCACATCGCGGTACTTCGGATCGTTGGCCAGTGCGATGGCCCGTTCGAGCTCGGCCATGTTGGCGTCTTGGATTTCCTGAACCCGGACGGGGTTGAGTTCAAATCTGAACCCTCCCATGAAGGCGCCGAGCTGTATCTTGATGTCGAGTCCGTTGTCGACGATGACGTCCAGTGTTTGCCGCGCCACCTTGTCGCCGCTGTCAAAGATGCGGACCAGCCGGAAATTGCCGGCCTCCAGCAACCTCATGTCTTGCTCGATATTGGCGGACGTGACCACGCTGGCGGGGCTTCTTGGGCCCAGGTTGTCGCGGTAGGGGCCATAGGCCACCGCCTGCCGCGCGAAATATTCGGCGGGCAGGGCGCGCGGGTTCGTGACGAAGACGGCGGTGGACGGCGGGTCCACCCCGATTTCGCCGCCACCGCCGCAGGCGGTCAGCGCGGCCGTCATGAGCGCGGCAATGCCCACGCGAAGGCGGCGCAAGGAAAACACGGACTGAGTGGAGTGGGCAGGAGACGTCATGGTGGGGGCTCTCATCGGATTTCGCCTCAGAAGTTGTACTTGATGCCAACGCCGAACCAGTTGCCGGCCTTGGTGACGCGCGAGTCGACGGCGTTGATGGTGGCGTTTGACGGCATACCGAGAGGCGACAGACCTTTCAGGCGGTAGTGCACCATGCCGGCGAATGCCGAGGCTTCCCAGCCGTTGCCGTAGTTGTAGGTTGCACCAATGGTGTTGACCAATGCCGAATTGCTCTGGCCGCGCTCGCTGGGGTTGCTGGTGCTGGCCTTGCCGATGTAGACCAGGCCGGTCGAGAAGGTCCACTTGTCCATTCGGTAGCGGGCACCCAGGGCGAAGTCGGTCGAGCGGGCCGGATAGCCCGGGTTCGCAACCCCATTGAGCGTGCCGCCCCAGTTGACGTTGAACGGAAAATTGAACTGGGCGGGTGGCCCGTCGAGCGCGACCACCGCGTAAGCGCCACTCCATTTGTTGCGCCGCACCGCACCGGACAGTTCGATCTTCGGGCTGTACTGGTAGATGGCCTGCAGCAGCGCCACGCTCTGGCCGGAGCCGCCGAGCCGGCTGTCGCCCGCCGGGTCGTAGAAGGGCGCATAAAAGCCGGCCGCACCAAACGCTGACGGGGAGCCGTTGCGTGTGTCCTGGTACATGGCGTCGACCGACAGATCGCCCTTGCCGTAGTGGGTCCACAGTTCGAAGAATCGGGGCTTGTTGATCTTGAAGTCATCGGAGCCGCGGTCGTAGGTCGCCTCCAGCACCATGTCGCCTTCCGCCACGTCCAGCACACGCGATGTGTAGCGAATGGCGCGTCGCAGGTTGCGGTAGCCAGCGCCTGTGCCGGCCCATGCGGACGACAGGCCCAGGTTGGAGCCGAACGGAAAGTCGGCGAACTGCCAGGTGCGCGAGACCGTTTCGCCCACTGTGAGCGTGCCGTAATCCTCGTGGCTGAGCGCCACGTTGCGTTCGCGCACGAAACCCGGCGTGTCGATGCTGAAGTCGCGCCAGTTCTGGCTCAGCGTGCCCTTGAGTCGGAAGCCGCCGCCCAGGTCGTACTTGGCGCCCAGCCACAGCTGGAACTGCGTGAAGCCGGTGACTTCGGTGGAGAGCTTGCGGCCGGGCACGACCGCGTCGGCCCAGATGCGTTGGCGATCGGTCTCCGGACTGAGCTGGCAGCCCTCGTCCGGGCACTGGTTGTTGCCCACCGTCGCCGTGGCCTCACCAAAGCCATTGATGCTGAACATGCCGTCGGGACCAAATTCGATCGCCTGCGCGGGCATCGAGGCCGCCAGTGCGAGCAGGGCGGTGCCATATCGCACCCAGCGCGGCGTTTCGCGAAGGCGTGCGCTTCGTATTCCAGGTCGCAGATCAGGCGAGGCGTTGGCTTGGCTCATGGCGGTGTTTGTCTCGGTAAATTTGAAAGCGCTTTCACCATGATATTTACACGCTGAAACAGCGGCACCCGTATTTACCCTAGCGCTGAACCGTTCGAGCGTTGCGTCACGTTGCGCACGCCAAGCAAGTGGCCATGAGCCATTCAAATAACACCCGCAGCCCCCTTATGAGGTGCTGTCGCGCGGCAGGGGGATGTCAGCCGTCCCTGTCTCAGTCTCAAACCTTGCGCTCAGAGTGGTTTTACCTCTGACGACTCTTCATCTCTTTCGGCGGGGGTAAACCATTAGGGGAAATCCTCAGCGTGCAATATGAAAGCGCTTTCACTATGATTTCTCGATGGCCGTTTTCGAATGAATCAAAGGACGCTGACATGAGATTTCTCCACGTTTGCCAATGTGCTTTGGTGTTGGCTTTTGCTGGCAACGGCGCAGCCCTCGCGCAGCCGGTCAAACTCGGTGCCGGCACCTACTTTCTGGCGCCCAAGGGCAGCGACAAACCCTTGCCTGCAGCACCCGGGCGCACCGATGCGCTGTTGAAGACCGCCGCTCAAACCAACCAGTGGTACTCCACGCTGCTGTTTGCGGCCAAGCCCGAAGCGATCTTCGTGCAACCGATCACCGTGAAGACGACGCCTGCGGGGCTGGAGTTCGCGCTGCCAGTCAAAGAGGTGGTGCCTACGTGGCGACGCGACGTCGAAATTCGCTACCCGCACAAAGATCCGCTGGTGATTTCGCCGCTGGCGTTCGAACCCGGAGCCGCTAAACTGGCCAAGGCCGACGACTGGTCGATTGACATCACGATGGCTCGCGGTGCAGATGACATGCGGGTGACGGTCGTCCGCGGCAGCCCGATTGTTCCGATTCTGGTCAGCCGAGGCGATGTGCGCTTGCGTCTGCCAGTGGCGGGCGAGCGCCTGCATACCGGATCGGATGCGCGTGTGCTCGCGCTGAAGGTCGGCGGAAAAACCTATGCCATGTTCGCACCCACAGGGGTGCGATGGGAGCAGGTGTCGGCCACGGAATGGAACGCTCGCCTGCCCGAAGGCAAGGGCTATTTGTCCGCCGCTGCACTTCCTGACGACAAGGCTGAAACACTGGCGCTGTTCACCCGGCATGCCTATGCCTTCGTACAGCAGACCAGGGTGGAATGGCGCTACGACGAAGCCGCGAGCACGGTCGAGACCACATTCAAGGCCGCCACCAAGGCCATGGAAGGGCCCGACAACGGACCTCTGTTGGGTCTGTACCCGCACCACTGGTTCCAAAACGCCTCGGTCGAAGGCAAGCTGGGTCCAGCCTTCGACACCGTGCGCGGCCAACTGCGTTTGCTCGCTGCACCACAGTTCAAGACCACGTACACCCACAACGGATTTGTGCCGTACTGGCCCGGCATCAAGGACTCGCCGCGCCAGTCAGAACTGCAAGAGGTGATGTCACGCGACCTGCGCGATGCTCGGCGCGAGATGCTGCAGGTCGGCCAAAGCGCCTACTGGCAGGGCCTGGGACTGCAGCGCACAATGAAATTGGCCGACGTCTTCGAGCAGCAGGGCGATCTCGCAGGGCGCGATCGGTTGCTGGCGATGGTGAAGAAGCGTGCCGAAGAGTGGCTAGATGGCAGCGGCAGCAAGAACTATGTGCACGTAAACAAATCGATCGGCAACACGGCCATCTATCCGGACGAGTTCTTTGCCGTGACCGAACTCAACGACCGGCATTTCTGGTACGGCTACTGGATCCGCACAGCGGCCGAGATTGCATTGCGCGATCCGTCCTGGATTGCCAAAGACCAGTGGGGCGGAATGATTGAGTTGCTGATTTCGGACATTGCCACCACCGAGCGTGGAAAGGCTGAAGCGCCCTTCCTGCGCACCTACGACGCCTACGAAGGGCACTCCTGGGCCAATGGCATCGGTGTGGGGGAGTTCGGCAACAACAACGAATCGTCGTCTGAGGCCATCAACGCCTGGTCGAGTCTGATTCTCTGGGGTGAAATCACGGGCGACAAGGCGCTGCGCGACCTCGGCATCTTCCTTCGCACCACCGAGATCCAGGCGATCAACCACTATTGGTTCAATATCCACGGGCTGGTGTTCGCGCCCGAGTACAAAAATGCCGACGTCAGCCTCGTGTTTGGTGGTCAATACATGCACAACACCTGGTGGACCGATGAGCCTCGGCAGATCACGGGCATCAACCTGTTGCCCATCACGACCGCCCACCTGTATCTGGCCACCGACCCGAAGTTCGTCAGAAAGAACCTCGATGCGCTGCAGGCCGAAATGAAGGTATATGAAGAGCATGGCAAGCGGCCGAGGAACCCGCCGCCCAGGGACATTTGGCACGACATCTTCTCCAAGTACCTCGCCCTGGTCGATCCTGATGAGGCTCTGAAGACCTGGGATCGATGGGGATCGGTCAACGCAGGGGACTCGCGCACGCATGCGTTGCACTTCATGTTGAGCCTCAAAGAGATGGGCACACCACATTTCGGGGTGACGGCCAACACACCGCTCTACAGCGTGTTCAAGCGTCCTGACGGGGGCACCACCCACCTGGCCTACAACGCCGGCAGCACCCCCATCGACGTGAAGTTCTCTGATGGCAAGACCCTGAAGGTGATGCCCCGCACGCTGGGCGTGCTCCGATGAAGGGGTTGCTCTTCTGTTTACCCCTGCTGTTGGTGGGATGCGGCGGCGGCGGAGCCGATTCCACGGTGGCTGGTGCCGGTGATCCGCTGACGCCGCCGCCGGTGTCTTCGGGTGGCGGTGCAGTCACCCCGCCGCTGCCGTCAGGGGCGACGGGCATGCGCCTGGTGTGGAGCGACGAGTTTGAGACCAGCGGCCTGCCCGATGTCCGCAAGTGGGCCTATGACACCGAGCGCAACAGGCTCGGCTGGTACAACAACGAACTGCAGTACTACGCCGCCAATCGCCCAGAGAACGCCCGGGTGGAAAACGGACGCCTCCTGATCACGGCGCGGCAGGAGCGCCTGAGCAGTGCCTCGGATTTTGGTGGCCAGAACTACACCTCGGCGCGTCTGATCACGCGTGGACTGGCGAGCTGGACCTATGGGTACTACGAGGTCCGTGCCAAGCTGCCTTGCGGACTGGGTACCTGGCCCGCCATCTGGATGCTCGGCACCGGTGGCCGCTGGCCAGACGACGGCGAGATCGACATCATGGAGCAGAAGGGTACCTCGGCCGCGGACAAGCGCGAAGTGCTGGGAACCTTGCACACCCGCGCCTACAACTGGAGTGGCGGTACGCTGGGCGTGGCCAGAGGTGCGGCCACGCCGCTGCCCAATGCCTGCACCAGTTTCAACAACTACCAGATGAGCTGGGACGCCGATCGCATCACCATCGGTGTCAACGGCACCAACTACTTCGAGTTCCGCAACCCCAGGAACGGCGACCGATCCCAGTGGCCGTTCGACGCACCGCAGTTCATGATCCTGAATCTCGCCATTGGCGGTGACCTGGGCGGGGCAGTGGACGCCGCCGCGCTGCCGGCGGTGATGGAAGTCGAGTACGTGCGGGTGTACCAGCGGACATAAAAAAGAGGCCCAGTCCCTGGGCCCGCGCAACTCGTTAATTTGCCGTGTGGACATGGGCAGTCGCAGCCCTCAGCTCCCGTCGCGCTCTTTCGGTGGAACCCCCCGCTCCTAAGCACTCACGAGTCCCCAGGCCCCTCCCAACGACTGCACCGACGTCGCGACCGCCCCCTTGATTGGGATGACGGTCGCGCCGGCTTGTCTTGAACGCGGTGCCCACATGCACTCACGCACTCACCCTCAGCCACCTGCGCCGCAGACCCGTTGCGCGCTGGCCGGTGGTGAGACCCCTGTGAGCATGGCTCTACAAGACGGCTAATCCCCCAATGTGGGGCGCGGGCGATGACCACCTGTGGTGTTCCCGCAGGGCATAACCGCCCCGCATATGGGTTGACAGATTGGGCCGAAAACGAAAAAAGAGGGGCGCAAGGCCCCTCTTTGCATACAACGAACCCGCTGGGCCGACCGAGTTGTTGCAACCCGGTCGGCAACCCTTGGGCTAGCCTTTTCAGTTCGCGCGGTAGAAGTGCATGTTGTCGAAGTAAATGCGGACCGGCGGAGTGGGGGCCGCTCTGGCTGCGGTGATGACCACTTGGGCAATGGCGTTCCTGTTCAAATTGGCTGGGTTACTGGCTGGCCCGAAAGTGCTCAGAGGAATGTTGAGCCTCTGCCATGAACCGCCCGTGACGGGAGCCACCGTGAACTGGATAGCGCTGGTTTCCTGGTCCACGCCGTCGTGGTTGGACAGCTTGATGTCCAAGATCTGGCCAGCCGGCACTGGGTCAGCCACCCAATAATCCATTGCGAAGTGCGTGAAAGTGCTGGCGTCGAACTTGGCTGACGTGAATGAAATGCCGACAAACAACTCATTCGCGAGTATGTCCATGTACTTGGTGTTGTTGCCCGCAATCAAGGCGTCTTCAATGCGCGCGTTCGGGCCAAAGTCCGGGTTGAAGTCGACGTTGGTCAAGTTGGTGAAGCTATCACTGAAAATGGATCGCACATCACCAGCCGCGCGCGCGGTCGGGGCCGGCGCGGCGGTGGTCGGCCCAGACGGCGGAGGAGGCGTGGTTGTAATGACTTCCAGAATGACATCGTCGATCACGACGGTGCCGATCGCAGCGCCCATGTCGAAGAGCACGCGGCTGTTGGCACTGGCGAAGTTGGCCGTCAGCTCCCTCACAAAGGTCTGAGGGGTCGTGGTCAGGTCGACGCTCACGGATGCGTTGGTGAAGGGGCCTTCGTTAAGACCGATTCCAGCAAGCATCGTCCTGTTCCGGTCCGATGAGGCCGTGAAGGTCAAACGGTAGCTAACACCTTGGGTGGGGATGGACAAGGGATACGAGATGTTGACATCAAACGGGTTTCCTACCGCGGTCACGTTCGCAAAGTTGAAGCTGTTGCCTCCCTCGGTGCGGACATCGACAGCGTTGCCAATCCAGCCTGTGGATCCGTTTTCAAAGTTGCCGTTGGCCACCAGGTTCATGGCGGGAGGCGGCGGAGGCGGAGGAGGCGTGGTTGTAATGACTTCCAGAATGACATCGTCGATCACGACGGTGCCGATCGCAGCGCCCATGTCGAAGAGCACGCGGCTGTTGGCACTGGCGAAGTTGGCCGTCAGCTCCCTCACAAAGGTCTGAGGGGTCGTGGTCAGGTCGACGCTCACGGATGCGTTGGTGAAGGGGCCTTCGTTAAGACCGATTCCAGCAAGCATCGTCCTGTTCCGGTCCGATGAGGCCGTGAAGGTCAAACGGTAGCTAACACCTTGGGTGGGGATGGACAAGGGATACGAGATGTTGACATCAAACGGGTTTCCTACCGCGGTCACGTTCGCAAAGTTGAAGCTGTTGCCTCCCTCGGTGCGGACATCGACAGCATTGCCAATCCAGCCTGTGGATCCGTTTTCAAAGTTGCCGTTGGCCACCAGGTTTGCGGTGGGAGGCGGTGGCGGCGGGGTGACGGTCCTGGTGTCAAACGCCTGGTTGGCACTGGCTGCAGCTGTGCTGGCGTTCCCTGCAAGGTCGGTGAACCGGCCGGCTGCCACGCTCACTGCGAGTATGCCGGTGGTGCTGGCGCCTGGGGTCACGACGAGCGTTGCCGATCGGTTTGTCGCGCCCAGGGTGAACGCGCCAGCCGTGCCCCCGTTGACCACAATGTCCGAGGCGTCGAAGTCGGCCACGGCTTCGCTGAAGGTGAAGGTGAAGGTGACAGGCCCCGTGGCGTTGGTGGCGCTGACGTTGTCAGAGATGGCCAGCGAAGGCGCAATGATATCGAGTGGTGGTGATGCATCACCGCCGCCACAGGCTGCGAGCATGGCGGCAGACGCCAGGGCAGCGAGGGTCATGCGAAACGGTACGGGTTGAAGTTTCATGTTGTCTCTCCAGGTGGTTGGATATCTGAAAGCGATTTCAAATTTGACTGAAAGCAGGCTTCTGGGGCGGTGGTCCGGCCTCTCCTTGATCGAGGTCACAAAGCCCGGTAGGCCCGTCGGCCTGCCGGAGCTCTGAGGGTGAGGCTGTCGCTGAACCGCGCCGTGAGGGCTACACGTTGGGAGCACAGGATTTGATTGTCCCTGCGCCCGTCGGCCCTAACCTGCTTGAGCGGCAGCAATTTGCGGAAGCCATCGACGACTGCGCGTCCGGCCAGCGGTTGCGCATCTAGCGGCTGCGCAGTCGGGCCGAGAACCCGACCCGATAACCGCTGGTTGGTGGGGACGGACAATTGCAACCCACGGACTTCGCGGCGGGGGGGCGGCGAAGCACCGGGTTCGCCACCTTGAGGTGGCAGCCACCGCCGCGCATTGCCCGCTTTCACGCGCTGTTGTGCCTGCAGCGATTTGCCGCACAGCGACCAACAGGTCATCAACAGGTGAGCGATCAGGCGGTAAGGCATTTGAGTTAACCAAAGCAAGAATCAGATGATAGTGAAAGCGCTTTCAGAATGTCATAGGGTTTTCCTGCCCGCGGGTTTGCCCGGAAAGAAAGGGCTCACTTTGCTGC
This sequence comes from Hydrogenophaga sp., assembly GCF_030373245.1. Lineage (GTDB taxonomy): Bacteria > Pseudomonadota > Gammaproteobacteria > Burkholderiales > Burkholderiaceae_C > Hydrogenophaga. The sequence goes on along the minus strand of NZ_JAUCZF010000006.1, from coordinate 172,612 downwards.
TTGACGGCTGTTTCGCTGGGTTCAAGTCACTATGATGTGAAATCGCTTTCACAAGAGTGACTGGAATGGAGTCGAAAAGACCACCTCGCGGCCCGTTGCATTGCCAAGGCAACAACCAGAGCAAGCCCATGCAGCCTAGCCATGTGTTTCATATCCCTGTGGTGGCCAACCTGTGTCCGTTGGTGGACGCGCAGCTGAGTTGGAGCAACCAGCACAGCAACGTGCATGCCAAGGCGCCACAGGCAAGCTGCTGGACGACCTCGGCGAACGTCGCGCGGCGCTGGTGCGCAGGGGCTCGGGCTACAGCAACGAAGGTAGCCTTCTGGAGTTCCAGCAGCGCCAGCAGTTCTGCCTGCTTCAGTTGCGGCAGACCAAGAGCGTGCAACGACTGGTTGCGCGGCAGTACACGCGCCAGAGCCCGACAACCACGGATGCCAGATGGTGCAGGCCCAGCTGAAACCAATGGCTGGAGTTCGTCAAATACGCTGCTTGAAACGCTTCAAAGGCCGAACCCATGGCGAGCATGCCTTGGCCTCGAACGGCTTGTAACTGAATTACGTGTTCAGCATAATCCCGGCTCGTTCGAGCCGTAAGCAACGGCGCAGCACTGATCTGCTTTTTGGTTTTCACGATATGTCATCTTCAACATCTGACCGCCACCGCCTGATCGCCGACGTCGGCGGCACCAATGCCCGTTTCGGCTGGCAGGCAGGGCCAGGCGAGCCGATCAGCGACATCCAGGTTTTGCAGGTTGCTGAGCATGCGCGCCTGCAGGATGCCATGCGCCACTACCTGGACGGACTCGGCCGTGGCGTGCCGAGCGCGGTGGCGATCGCCATTGCCAACCCCATCACGGGCGACCAGGTGCACATGACCAATGCGGCCTGGTCTTTTTCCCAGTCAGCGGTGAAGGCGGAGTTCGGCTTCACCACCTTTCGGCTCCTCAACGATTTCACCGCACTGGCGCTGGCCTTGCCCGGTCTCCCGGCCAACCAGCTGCGCCAGGTCGGTGGCCAGTCACCGGCGCCGCGCGCGCCGATCGGGCTGGTCGGTGCGGGCACCGGGCTGGGCGTTTCGGGACTGTTGCCGGTGGGCGAGGCGGGCTGGATGCCACTCGCGGGGGAGGGCGGTCATGTGACCATGCCGGCGATCACAGCGCGCGAGCGTGTGGTGATGGACGGTCTGGCTCAGCGCTACGGACACGCTTCCGCCGAGCGGCTGGTGTGTGGCCAAGGTTTGCTCGATACCTTTGGTCTGCTGTGTCAGGCCGATGGCGTCGGGCCGGGGGCTGTCCACAGCGCGGCCGAAGTGACCGAGGCGGCGCTCAAGGCACACCACCCGCAGGCTGTTGAAGCGCTCACCATGTTCTGCGCCGTCTTCGGCACGGTGGCGGGCAACCTCGCGCTCACCCTGGGTGCGCACGGCGGTGTGTACATCGGGGGTGGCATCGTGCCACGGCTGGGCGCCTGGTTTGACTCCTCGCCGTTTCGTGAGCGCTTCGAGGCGAAGGGTCGGTTCAAGTCCTATCTGGCCAACATCCCGGTCTGGGTGATCACCTCGGCGCAGTCGCCGGCCTTGCTGGGTGCGGCGCGATCGTTGGATTCGCCGGGCTGATCCAGCAGCTTTGTGGCCCTAGGTTCAGGGTTGCGTGGCGGCCAGGGCGTGCAGAAACTGCTGGCGCCACCAGTGCACGTCTTCTTCCCGTACGCCCCTCAACAGCGCCTGATGGCGGCGCTGGCGCTCGGCCAGTGGCATCTGCAGGGCCAGCTGGATGGTCTCTGCCGTCTGCGCCGTGTCATAGGGATTGACGAGCAGGGCCTCGTGCATCTGTTCGGCTGCACCCGCAAAACGGGACAGCACCAGCACGCCCGGGTCCTCCGGATCTTGCGCGGCCACAAACTCTTTCGCCACCAGGTTCATCCCGTCGCGCAGCGGGGTCACCAGCGCCACCGCTGCCGCGCGGTACAGGCCGGGCAGGCGCTTGCGTGCCACGTTGCGGTGGATGGAGCGCATGGGCATCCAGTCCAGCTGTCCAAACTCGCTGTTGATGGCGCCGCTCAGGCTCTCGAGCTCCTGGCGCAGCGTGGCGTAGGCATCCACCGCCTCGCGGCTCGGTGCGGCAATCTGGATCAAGGTGGCGCGGCCCAGGTTCTCCGGATAGTTCTGCAGCAGCAGGCGAAAGGCCTTGAAGCGTTGCGGCAGACCTTTGGAGTAGTCCATGCGCTCCACCCCCAGCAGCACGCGGCGGCGTGAGTACTCGGTGCGCATCTGCTCCTCCATGGCCTGCGACTCCGGCCCCGCTGCCAGCGCAGCGAGCTCATCCACATCGATGCCGATGGGAAACGCCTGCACCTGCAGGGTCTTGCCGTAGGCTCGGAACTCATGTTCTCCCAGCACATCGGCCGAAATTTCGGTGCCCACGTAGCTGGAGAAATGCGCCACATCCGCCTTGGTCTGAAAGCCCACCAGGTCGTAAGCGAAGAGCGAGCGCACCAGCCACTCGTGGTGCGGAATGGTGGCCAGAATCAGCGGCGGGGGCAGCGGGATGTGCAGGAAAAACCCGATGCGTTGCTGGCAACCCATGGCGCGTAAGGCGGCTGCCATGGGGATCAGGTGGTAGTCGTGCACCCAGAGGATGTCGTCTGGGCGCAGCAGGGACGCGAGTTTCTGCGCCAGCATCTGGTTCACCCGCCGGTAGCCACCGATGAAGCCGGCGTCAAAATCCGCCAGGTCGACGCGGTAGTGAAACACCGGCCAGAGCACGCCATTGCTGTAGCCCAGGTAGTAGCTGTGGTGATCGTCGCGGCTGAGATCCACGGTGGCCAGTTGCACCTTGCCTGCCTGGTGCAGGTGCAGATCGCCTTCGCCGGGCGTGCCGTTGTCCACCACCTTGCCGCTCCAGCCAAACCACAGGCCACCCGAGGCCTCCAGCGCCTGACCCACGGCCACCGCCAGGCCGCCCGATGCGGGCTTGCGTGGGTCGGCCACCCGGTTGGAAACCACCACAAGGCGTCCCATCAGATCACCGTGTCCCAGGCTGCTGACAGTCGAACCGCCGCGTTGATGATGCCAACCATGGAGTAGGTCTGCGGGTAATTGCCCCACATCTCGCCGGTGACGGCGTGGGTATCTTCTGACAGCATACCCAGCGGATTGCGTGCCTTGAGCATGGTCTCGAAAATGGCGCGCGCTTCGTCCACACGTCCGGTGCGCGCCAGCGCGTCGATGCGCCAGAAGGTGCAGATGTTGAACGCGGTCTCGGGCTTGCCGAAGTCGTCGGCAGCCTCGTAGCGGCGCATGTAGGGGCCATCGCACAGGTGTTTTTCCAGCGCGTCCAGGGTGGCGATGAAACGCGGGTCGAGCGGATCGATGAAACCCACCTCGGCCATCAGCAGCACGCTGGCATCCAGGTCGCGGCCGCCGAAGCTTTCGGCGAAGGCCTGGCGCTCCTCGCTCCACGACTCGCGCAGGATGCGCTCGCGCATCGTCTGGGCGTGCTGTTGCCAATGCTGCGCGCGATCGGCTTGCTGCAGTGTGAGCGCGATCTTGGCCAGCCGGTCACAGGCGGCCCAGCACATCAGGGCAGAAGACGTGTGCACCCGCGAACGGGTGCGCAGCTCCCACATGCCGGCGTCGGGCTGGTCGAAAATGCGCACGGCTTTGTCGCCCGCCTTCTCCAGCCTCTGGAACTCCGGCAGACCGGCTGGCTGGAGCATGCGCCGGTCGTGAAAGGCTTGCGCAGCGGCGAGCACGATGTTGCCGTAGACGTCGTGCTGAAAATGCTCCTGGGCCTGGTTTCCCACCCGAACCGGGCCCATGCCTCGGTAGCCTGGCAGGCCTTCGCAAATGCGCTCGGGCAAATCGCGTTCGAGGCCAATGCCGAACAGGGGCTGCACGTGGTCACTGCTGGAGCCGGCCACTGCATTGGTGAGCCAGTCCAGGTACTGCTCCATGGTGCCGACCTCGGCCAGGCTGTTGAGCGCTCGGACCACAAAGAAAGCGTCGCGCAACCAGCAGTAGCGGTAGTCCCAGTTGCGCTGGGTGTGGGGCGCTTCGGGAATGCTGGTGGTCATGGCGGCGATGATGGCGCCGGTGTCTTCGAACACCGAGAGCTTGAGCGTGATCGCAGCGCGGATCACCGCATCCTGCCACTCCAGGGGCAGGGCCAGGCGCTGCGTCCAGGCGCGCCAGTAGGCCACGGTTTCCTGCTCGAAATGGCGCGCGGTGTCACTCACGCCGCCCTCCAGGGTTTCATCCGGACCGAGCAGAAAGTTGAGTTCTCGCGTGAGCAGGAAAGGCTGCTGAAGCAGCACATGCGAAACCGACGCATCGGTCTGCAGGCGCAGCGTCTGCTGATCGCCAACATAGCGGATGTGGTTGCTGCCCGAGGTGACCGATGGCTGGGTGGTGCCCCAGTTGAAGCGCGGCTTCAGGCTCACGCGCATGCGCGGCGTGCCTTTTAGGGGCCGCACCCGCCGCACCAGCATGGTGGGGCGGAAGAAGCGCCCCCGGGAAGGAAAGCGAGGCGCGAAATCGGTGATCAGCAGACCCTGGCCGTGGCGGTCCCAGAGCTCGGTGCGCAGCACGGCGGTGTTGGGTTCGTAGTGCTGTTTGCTGCTGGCCAGGTTCTCGATCTCGAAGGCGAAGGCGCCAGCGCCATCTTCTCCGCCGAGCAGGGCGTGAAACACCGGGTCGCCGTCGAAGCGAGGCAGGCAGCTCCAGACCACGCGCCCCAGCGGATCGATGAGCGCATTGAACGCGCAATTGCCCACCACACCCAGCGAAAGTGATGGGGCGGCAGGCGTGCCGAAACCCGAGGCTTCTTGGGTGGTCTGGGCAGGGGTATCGGGCATGTCGGTCAGAGCGTTGACAGGGATTGCTGCAGCCAGTGGCGCAGGTCGTCGGGGTTGTCGATGCGGTGAGCGGCTGCGCTTTCGCCCGGGCCCACCTTGATGCCGTCGCCGCCCAGGCGCTGCACGGCGACAAATCCGGGTTCGTCGGTGACATCGTCGCCCACAAACACCGGGACGCGGCCCAGAAAGGGCGGTTCAGCCATGAAGGCCTCGATGGCCCAGCCCTTGCCCACCCGCGCCGACTTCACCTCGATCACCGCCTTGCCGTGCAGCAGCTGCAGGCTGGGGTCATCGTCGACTGCCTCGGTCATGGCCGCCACACAGTCCGGCGCCAGCGCGGGGGCCAGGCGGTAGTGCAACGCCACCGACGCGCGCTTGTGTTCGACCAGGAGTCCGGTGTGTCGGCTGGCCATGGCCTGGGCCGCGGCCAGTGCGCGGTCCAGCGGCGGTGGATCGGCCATGACCAGCGTCTGGTCGGCGCTGCGCCGCACCGCCCCATGTTCGTAGGCCACCGGCAGGGTCAGGCCCAGAGGCAGCAGCAGCGGGTCGATGTCGGCCTGGGCCCGGCCGGTGACCAGCGCCATCGCTCCTCCCAGGCGCCGATACCAATGACCGAGCAACTTGGGTAGGTCGCCATGCATCACCACATCGCCTGGCCGCGGTGCGATGTCGGTCAAGGTGCCGTCGAAATCGAGGAACAGGGCTGAGCGGGTGGTCAGCAGGTTGGAAAGCAGGCTCATCAGAACCAACCCTAGCAGACTCTGCCCGCCGCATCTGTGTGCAGTGTCTGTCCGGGCCAGTCAGCAGGCGTTTCCAGGCCGGCGCCGGCGCCGCTGGGTGGCGGGCGTTGTGCTGGGTTGGTGGTTCAGGGAACCGGGCACGCGCTGCACAAAACTCCGCGCAAGGCGCAGGGTGCGCAGCGCTTCACAAGGGTTTTTACCCATGTGCGTGTTAATTAATTAATGAAAAATGAACAACGAAGTGCGAGCAGGCACTTTGCCCAACATTCAGGCCCCTGGCCAACGACGGAGACAAGCATGAAATTCCCCCTCACCCTTGGTGCAGCCCTGGTGGCTGCTTTGCTGGCCACCGCTTGCGGCAAAAAAGAGGAGGCGGCTCCCGCAGCAGCCCCCACCGCAGCAGCCCCTGCGGCAGCGCCAGCCCCGGCCAAGACCGCGATCGAGGTGCTGCACTACTGGACCTCGGGCGGCGAGGCCAAGTCGGCGGCCGAGCTCAAAGCCATGCTGGAGGCCAAGGGCTATGAGTGGAAGGACTTTGCGGTGGCCGGTGGCGGCGGTGACAACGCCATGACGGTGCTCAAGAGCCGGGCGGTGTCGGGCAATCCGCCCACCGCAGCCCAGGTGAAGGGTCCCGCGATTCAGGAATGGGCCAACGAAGGCATGCTGGCCAGCATCGACGGCGTGGCCCAGGCCGAGAAATGGGACGAGTTGCTGCCCAAGGTGGTGGCCGACGTGATGAAGTACCAGGGCAGCTACGTGGCGGCGCCGGTGAACGTTCACCGCGTCAACTGGATGTGGGGCAACCCCGAGGTGCTGAAGCAGGCCGGCGTGACCGGTATGCCCAGGACCTGGGACGAGTTCTTCGCTGCCGCTGACAAGATCAAGAAGTCGGGCAACGTGGCGCTGGCCCACGGTGGACAGAACTGGCAGGACTTCACCCTGTTCGAGTCGGTCGTGCTTGGCGTTGGCGGACCGGACTTCTACCGCAAGGCACTGGTCGAGCTCGATGGGGCCGCTCTTGCCAGCCCCACCATGACCCAATCGCTCAACACCTTCCGCAAGCTCAAGGGTTACACCGACGCGGCCTCGACCGGACGCGACTGGAACATGACCACCGCCATGGTGATTGGTGGCAAGGCCGGCTTCCAGTTCATGGGCGACTGGGCCAAGGGCGAATTCACGGCAGCAGGCCAGAAGCCGGGCGAAGGTTTCCTGTGCGCGGCAGCGCCAGGCACGGCCAACGCCTACACCTTCAACGTGGACTCGTTCATCATGTTCAAGCTGAAGGACGAGGCGGCTCAGAAGGGCCAGGCTGCCCTGGCCTCGGCCATCCTGAGTGACCAGTTCCAGGAAGTGTTCAACCAGAACAAGGGTTCCATTCCCGTGCGTCTGGGTCACGACATGTCGAAGTTCGATGATTGCGCCAAGCTGTCGGCGACCGACTTTGTCGAGACCGCGAAGTCTGGTGGGCTGGTGCCGTCGATCGCCCACGGCATGGCGATCGAGCCGGCCAAGCAAGGCGCGATCCAGGATGCGGTGACCCAGTTCTGGAACGACGACAAGCAAAGCGTCGCCGATGCGCAAAAGCGAATTGCTCAGGCTGCTGGCGTCAAGTAAGGCACTGCAAAACTGCCACTAACCTGCAGATCCAGCCCGGTGCGGGGTCGATCTGCAGGCGGACCGACCATGACCCAAACCTTCGACAAGTTGCTGCCCAGGCTGGTGCTGGCCCCGGCCTTCGTGCTCGGGCTGGCGTTTATCTATGGCTTCATGGTCTGGAACGGGCTGCTGTCGGTGACCGCCTCGCGCATGCTGCCCAACTACGAGCTGGTCGGGCTGGCGCAGTACAGCGCGCTGTGGCAGATGGATCGCTGGCATGTGGCGCTGAAAAACCTGGCGATCTTCGGTGTGCTGTACGTGGGCGGATCGATGGCGCTGGGCATCTTTCTGGCGATTTTGCTCGACCAGAAGGTGCGTGGCGAAGGCTTCATCCGCACCGTCTACCTCTACCCGATGGCGCTGTCGTTCGTGGTCACGGGAACGGCCTGGAAATGGATTCTCAACCCCAGCGCAGGCCTTCAGAAACTGGTTCAGGACTTCGGCTGGACCTCGTTCACCTTTGACTGGCTGGTGCAGTCGGACATGGCGATCTACTGCGTGGTGATCGCTGGCGTGTGGCAATCGGCCGGGTTTGCGATGGCGCTGTTTCTGGCTGGTCTGCGCGGCATCGACGACAGCATCATCAAGGCGGCGCAGATCGATGGCGCATCCTTGCCCCGCATTTACTGGCGCATCGTGCTGCCGGCGCTGCGCCCGGTGTTCTTCTCCACCCTCATGGTGCTGGCCCATCTGTCGATCAAGAGCTTCGACCTGGTGATGGCGCTGACCTCGGGCGGTCCGGGTTATGCCACCGACGTGCCCGCCACCTTCATGTATGCCATGAGCTTCACCCGCGGCCAGATCGGTCTGGGGGCCGCCAGCGCCACCATCATGCTGGCCACGGTGGCCGCCATCGTGGTGCCCTACCTTTACAGCGAACTGCGGAGCAAGCCCCATGACCGGTAGCCCGCTTTCCCGGCGCGCAGGGCGCTGGTTGCTCATGACCACGTTGCTGGTGGGCGCCGCGTTTTTTCTGGCGCCGCTGTACGTGATGGTGATCACGTCCTTGAAAGACGCCGAAGAGATCCGCTCGGGCAATTTGCTCAGCCTGCCTGCCCGTCTCGATTTCTCGGCCTGGAGCATGGCCTGGTCCGGCGCGTGCACCGGGGTGGAGTGCAATGGTCTGCAACCCTTCTTCTGGAATTCGGTCTGGATGGCGGTGCCGGCGGTGCTGCTTTCCACCACCTGGGGAGCGCTCAACGGCTATGTGCTCAGCCTGTGGAAATTCCGTGGCAGCGAGACCTTTTTCGGACTGCTGCTGTTTGGCGTGTTCATGCCCTTCCAGGTGGTGTTGCTGCCCATGAGCCAGGTGCTGGGCTGGCTGGGCATCTCCAGCACCATCGGTGGCCTGATCCTGGTGCACTGCCTCGCTGGCCTGCCGAGCACCACGCTCTTCTTCCGCAACTACTACGCGGCCGTGCCGGGCGAACTGCTCAACGCGGCCCGACTCGATGGCGCTGGCTTCTGGCAGATTTTCCTGCGCATCATCCTGCCCATGTCCACCCCCATCATCATGGTCACGCTGATCTGGCAGTTCACCCAGATCTGGAACGATTTCCTGTTTGGCGTGGCCTTCAGCGGCGCCGACTCCAAACCGGTCACGGTGGGCCTGAACAACCTGGCGAACACCACCAGCAGCGTCAAGGCCTACAACGTGGACATGGCGGCAGCGCTGATCGCAGCCTTGCCCACGGTGGCGGTCTATGTGCTGGCGGGCCGCTTCTTCGTGCGCGGCCTCACCGCCGGCGCCGTCAAAGGATAAGAAAGCAGACCATGACAGCAGCGGGACTCGACATCCATGGCGTTCGCAAATGCTTCGGCAAGGGCGACAAGGCGGTGGAGGTGTTGAAGAAGATCGACATCGCGGTTGAACCCGGGGAGTTCCTCATCCTGGTCGGGCCGTCGGGCTGCGGCAAATCCACGCTGCTCAACATCATTGCCGGGCTGGAAGAGCCCACCGAAGGCGCGATCCGCATTGGCTCGCGTGATGTGGTGGGTGTGCCGCCGGCGCAGCGCGACATCGCCATGGTGTTCCAGAGCTATGCGCTCTACCCCACCATGAGCGTGGCCGACAACATCGGCTTCGCGCTGGAAATGCGCAAAGTGCCCAAGGCCGATCGCCAGCGCCGCGTGAACGAGGTGGCAGAGATGCTGCAGATCACGCACCTGCTCGATCGACGGCCCAGCCAGCTCTCGGGCGGGCAGCGCCAGCGCGTGGCCATGGGGCGTGCGCTGGCACGCCAGCCCAAGCTGTTCCTGTTTGACGAGCCCCTGTCCAACCTGGACGCGAAGCTGCGCGTGGAAATGCGCGCCGAGATCAAGCGGCTGCATCAGACCAGCGGCATCACCAGCGTGTATGTGACGCACGACCAGATCGAGGCCATGACGTTGGGCAGCCGCATCGCGGTGATGAAGGGCGGCGTGCTCCAGCAACTGGGCACACCCGACGAGATCTACCACCGCCCGGCCAACACCTATGTGGCGGGTTTCATCGGCTCGCCCACCATGAACCTGATCGAGGGCCATCCGGTGGCTGGCGGCGCCGGATTTGCCATGAACGGTGTCGAGCTGTCACTGCCTTGCCCCGCCGCCGCAGGCGGCGCGGTGGTGCTTGGCCTGCGCCCCGAGCACATTGCGCTGGCTGACAGCGCGCTCTGGCGCGGCACCGTCAGCGTGGTCGAACCCACGGGCGCCGACACCTATTTGGTGATCAAGACCCTGACGGGCGATGTCAGCGTGCGTGCGGCGCCACAGCTTCGGGTGACTGCGGGCGATCAGGTGGGCCTGGAGATCCAGGCCAGCCACGCGAACTGGTTTGATCTGGCGTCGGGCCAGCGCCTGGGCTGAGAGCCTGGCGCTCAGCTGAGTGACAGCACCACTTGCAGGCCATGGGGCTGCAAGGCTTTCACGGTGGCGTCGCCGCCATGGCGCCGTGAGATTTCGCGCACGATGGCCAGCCCGAGTCCACACCCCCCCGGCTGTTCGCTGGCGCGCCAGAAGCGCTGGAACACATGGCCCAGTTCGTCGTCGCTCAGTCCAGGTCCGTTGTCCTCCACGATCAGTCGACTGGACTCGCCCACGGCATCCACCCGCAGCGTGACCGAGCTGCCGCGTGGCGTGTAGCGCAGGGCGTTGTCGATCAGGTTGGCAAGGGCTTCGCGCAGCTGCACGGCATCGCCCTGGATCGGTCGGTGCGCATCGCCTTCGTAGCCCAGGTCGACCCCCGCTGCCATGGCCTTGGGCGTCCACTCTCGGGCCACCTCCCGCGCCAGGTCGGCCAGGTCCAGCGGCTCCCGCCGCGCCGTGGTCTCGGTGCGTGCCAGGGTGAGCAACTGGTGCACCAGGTGGGCGCTGCGGTCCGCACCCGAGAGCACCTTCGCCAGCCGAGCACCCAGCACCGGATCGGTGGTTTCGCGCTGAGCCAGCTCCACCTGGCTGATGAGACCGGCCAGCGGTGTGCGCAGCTGGTGAGCTGCGTCGTTGATGAAGCGCTTTTCCTGGTCCACGTTGCGCACCACTTCACCGAGCAGCCCATTGATGGCCTGCACCAGGGCGTGCACCTCGCTGGGCGCCTGTGTCATGCCGATGGGCGAGAGCGCATTGACCGAGCGGTTCTCCAGCTGCGCGGTCAGGCGCGTCAGGGGCGCCAGCCCACGCCGGATACCGCCATAGACCAGAAGACTCAGCACCAGGCCGAGCAACAGCAGCGGCGCCAGCAGGTCGGCCACCAGCTCGCCCGCGATCGCCTGTTGAACCGACAGGCCTTTGCCCACCTGAACGCGCAGCATTCGCGGTGCGCTGCTCTCGCCGTAGGAGAGGTCGAGTGCCGCGATGCGCAAGGGCCGTCCATCCAGCAAGCCGCGGTACAGCACCGGGGCGCCACCCACTTCGGGCGGTTGTTCCGGTGGCGGCAGGCGCTGGTTGCCCAGCAGAAACTGCCCCGGTGGTGAGGACACCATGTAGCTCACCCGGTCTGCGGGGTCTTGCTCCAGCACGTCCTGGGCGGCTTTGGGGAAATCGATCAGCAGTCCCGAACCCACGGGCTTGACCTGCCGGGCCAGCGCCCGAACCGACTGGGTGAGCGACTGGTCGATGCCCTTTTCCGCATACGACATGGCGATGCGGTAGGTCAGCAGCCCGCCACCGGCCCACAAGGCCAGTTGTGGCAGCAGCAGCCAGAGCAACAGCTGGCGCCGCAGGGAAGGGCGCGACAGGCCGGTCATGGCGCGCCGGTGGACTCCAGCAGGTAGCCCAGACCCCGGATGTTGCGGATGCTCAAGCTGGAGCCGCTGAGCTTGCGCCGCAAGCGGTGCACATAGACCTCCAGCGCATTCGATGCCAGGCCGCCGGTTTCGCCCGGTTCCTGCTGCCAGGCGCCCAGCACCGCTTCGCGGCTCACCACTTGGCCGGTGTGGCGCACCAGCAGGTCCAGCAACACCCATTCCCGCTGGGTCAGATCGATGGTTTCGTGTCCCAGCCAGGCGCGCCAGCCTTCTGGGTCCAGTCGCACCGCAGCCGTTTCGTCGCTGCCGGCGCGTGGCGGGGTGGGCGCCTGCGGCGCTACCAAGCTGGCACGCCGCAACAGGGCCTGCAGGCGCGCCAGCAGTTCATCTCGGTTGAAGGGCTTGGTGAGGTAGTCGTCGGCACCTGCATTGAGGCCAGCCACACGGTCTTCCACACTGTCGCGCGCGGTGAGGATGAGCACCGGCAGTGCGGGCAGGCTCTGGCGCAATTGCTTGAGCACGGTCAGGCCGTCGACCTTGGGCAAACCGAGGTCCAGCACCACCCCGTTGAATGTTTCGCTGAGCACCCGCGTCAGGGCTGTTTCACCATCCGCTGCGGTGGCCGTGCTGTGCCCCGCCTGCGTGAGCTGCGCGGCCAGCCCATCGCGCAGCAAATCGTCGTCTTCCACTATCAGCAGATGGGCCATGTTGCATTATCCCAGCGCAATGGATGTGAACACCCGCGCCAGCGCCTCGACCCGCGCAGTGTGAATGGCCTTCGCGATGTCGGGTCCCTGGGGCACCGCACCGCCCGCTCTCTGCGCCATGCCGTTGACCACCGCCTGGGTGTCGACCGATCGGGCCGCATCCAGGGCGGCCAGCAAGCGGGGACGTTGCGGATAGACGCTGTCGCTGTGCCCCAGCCGGCCGCGGGCATCGCATTCGCAGGCCACCAGTGCATCCTGGAAACGCTCGGGTCTTCGAAGTGCATCGCAGCGCTCCAGCAGCCGCACCAGGGCAGCCGGACCCAGCGTGCCGCTGCGGTGGATGTTGCCGTGTTCGCGCGCCACCACGTCGGCCAGCTCGCGGCTTTCGCGTGGAACGCGCCAGCGCTCGCAGACGCCTTTGAGCAGGCGGGCGCTTCGCTCCTCGTGGCCGATGTGACGCGGCAACTGATCGGGCGGTGTCGTGCCCTTGCCCAGGTCGTGGCACAGGCAGGCAAAGCGGACCGGCAACTCGGCCTGCAGCCGTGCGCTCATGTCCAGCACCATCATCAGGTGAACGCCGGTATCGACCTCGGGGTGGTACTCGGCGCGTTGTGGCACGCCCCAGAGGCGGTCGACTTCGGGCAGCAGTCGCTCCAGGGCACCACAGGCCCGCAGCACTGCGAACATGCGGCTGGGACGTTGCTCCATCAGGCCGCGCGACAGCTCCTGCCACACGCGCTCGGGCACCAGGTGGTCGACTTCGCCAGCGGCCACCATGTCGCGCATCAGGGTCTCGGTTTCTGGCGCGACGCTGAAATCGGGAAAGCGCGCGGCGAAGCGCGCCAGGCGCAGGATGCGAACCGGGTCTTCGGCAAATGCGCCGGTGACATGGCGCAGCACGCGAGCCTGCAGGTCGCGCAGGCCACCAAACGGGTCGATGAGCTTGGCGCGTACGGGATCCTGGGCCTCACCTGCCGCAATCGCCATGGCGTTGATGGTGAGGTCGCGGCGCGCCAGGTCTTCTTCCAGGGTCACGCCCGGTGCGGCTTGAAAGGCGAAGCCGTGGTAACCCGGCGCAGTCTTGCGCTCCGTGCGCGCCAGCGCGTATTCCTCTTTTGTGTCCGGGTGCAGGAACACCGGGAAATCGCGCCCCACAGGCAAGTAGCCCAGATCCTGCATGGCCTGGGGCGTGGCACCCACCACGACCCAGTCGCGGTCCACATGCGCACAGGCGGATGACACCGAAGCCGGTGCCATCAACGCATCGCGCACCGCGCCGCCGACCAGGTAAATGTCCATGACCGCCAGTTTAGGCGCTGGTGGGCAAGGCGCGAAAAGCCTCAGCGACCGAGGCGATACGGCTCCTCGAAGTCAAGGAAGTCGTGTTCGGCGAGCGCGTCCTGAATCCAGGCCTGCACGCCCGGCAGTGCCGCCACGCGCTCGACGTAGGCCGCCAGGTCCGCCGGCAAGGGCAGGGCGTAGGTCTTGAGCCGCATGCATACCGGGGCGAAGAAGGCGTCGGCAATGCTGAAGCGACCGAACAGCAGAGGGCCGCTGCCATCGGACATTTTGTCGGGCTGGACCGACAACAATTCGCTCCACAGGCCGCACAGACGAGCCATGTCGGCCCGCACACCCGCCTGGTCGCGCCAGATCAGCCGGCCGGTGTCGGGCAGGCTGGCCTCGATGTTCATCGGGCAATGGCTGCGCAAGGCCCCAAAGCCGCTGTGCATTTCCGCGCAAACACTGCGGGCGCGGGCGCGCGCCTGAAGGTCGGTTGGCCAGAGCTGGTGTTCTGGGAATCGCTCAGCCAGATACTCGGCGATGGCCAGTGTGTCCCAGACGGCGAAACCGTCGTGCACCAGCACCGGCACCTTGCCGACCGGGCTGATGCCGCGCAGCGTTCGCTTGAAACTCGAATGGGCCTCGAACGAGTCAAACCTCACCATGATCTCGTCGAACGCGATACCAGCCTGCTTCAGCAGTACCCAGGGACGCATCGACCAGGACGAGTAATTTTTGTTGCCAATGTAGAGCTGCAGTGCCATAGGGCCTCCGATAGTGATGACCCGCATGCTAGCCCGAGCTGTCAGCGGCATTGATGCGAACTGGGCCGAGAATTGATTCGCTGGTCGCGGCGCGCCCCCAGAAATGGTCGACCCGCGCAGCGGCGGGGTGTGGGGGCATAAGCGATACGGCGCCGGGCCGCCCCAAGTCGGATCAGCCCCCTCGGGGGGCAGCGACCCGCGCAGCGGCGGAGTGTGGGGGCCCCAGCGATACGGCGCCGGGCCGCCCCAAGTCGAATCAGCCCGCTCGGGGGGGCAGCGACCCGCGCAGCGGCGGAGTGTGGGGGCTCCAGCGATACGGCGCCGGGCCGCCCCAAGTCGGATCAGCCCCCTCGGGGGGGCAGCGACCCGCGCAGCGGCGGAGTGTGGGGGCCCCAGCGATACGGCGCCGGGCCGCCCCAAGCCGGATCAGCCCCCTCGGGGGGCAGCGACCCGCGCAGCGGCGGAGCGTGGGGGCCTCAGCCTTATGCGTATTTTTCGAGGATGCGCGCCGATCGCTCGACTTCGCGGAAGGTCTCGGCCTCGGAGTCGCCGCTGGACACTGCCTCCATCACCGAGCAGGCCATCATCCGGTAGAAAGCCTTGTCCATCGCCTTGCGTGCGGCCGACATCTGCTGCGCCACGTCCTCACAAGGCCGACCCTGCTCGACCATGTCGATCAGGCCTCGGACCTGTCCTTCAATGCGCTTGAGCCGGTTGACCACATCGCGCTGATGCTCGGAGCGGTAGGTCGCGGCGGGGCTGGGTTCAGCCGGCTCGGCGGCGCGGGCGGCGGTTTTTGCGGGTGAGGCTGCCATGGTGTTTCCTGTGCTGGGACGGTGGGTGGAGTTTGCCAAAAAACCGCGCCGGGCGATCACTTGTTGTCTTTTCACTCACATGCAACTCAACAAGTACCCTACCCCCTAGGGTAGTCACCGATGCCCGTTTGCTTTGCAATCGTTAACTTGGGGAGGCGTCGACCGGTGAAACGGCGACCGAGCCACCATTCAAACGAGGAGACCCCATGCACATCTTCAAACGCTTCGCCACCGGCCTTGCGCTCACCGCCACCTTGCTGCTCACGACCGGCTGCGGCACCTTGTCCACCATCGGAAAACTGGAGGATGGGGCGGGCGCCGAAGCCTCGCGCATGTGGGACCGCTGGATCGAAGGCAACGGCGACATTGCGATCGCCACCACCTGGGAGCGCAAGGTCAAGGAAGGCGTGAGCGCCAAGGAAGTGGAAGAGATCCTGAAGTTCGTTGCCACTGAGCGCAACATGCGCGACGTGGGCACACTGCCGCTGTCGCAAGAACTGGCAGCCCGCTCAGGAAAGAAGGAAAAGCTGCTGACGGTCTACTCGTTCTGCAGCCCGGAAACCGCGCGCAAGATGGTGAACTTCAGTCCCCACATGTCCGCCTACCTGCCATGCCGGGTCACGCTCGTTGAACACGACGACGGCAGCCTGTGGATGTACACGCTCAACATGGACATGATGGTCAAGATGGGCCGCAAGCTGCCTTCTCCGCTCAAGGAAGAGGCCATGGCGGTGCGCAACACCATCTGGGAAATGATGGAGCGCGGCTCCAAGGGTCAGTTCTGATCCGGCCCCATCCAAGAACAACACACGAGGAGACACCATGAAATTTCAACGCACCGCCTGGCGTGCGGCAGCCACACTCGGCCTGGCCACCGCAAGCCTGACCGTTCACGCCACCAACGGGTACTTTCCGCACGGCTTCGGGCTAAAGGCCAAGGGCATGGGTGGCGCGGCCGTCGCACTCGCGCACGACGCATTCGCTGGCGTCAACAACCCAGCGTCATCGGCGTGGGTGGGAAACCGCTGGGACATCGGGGGCGAGATCTTCATGCCCAAGCGCAGCGCCACAGTGAGCACGCCCATGGGTCCGATGGAGATCGAAAGCGGCAAGTCTGCGTTCCTGATCCCCGAGTTTGGCTACAACGTCAACCTGTCGGACCGTCTGGGTGTTGGCATCACCGTGTACGGCAACGGCGGCATGAACACACAGTACCCGGCCACCTTCCCGGGTGATACCAATTTCCTGTGCAGCAGCCCGACCACCTGCGGTACCGGACGCCTGGGTGTCAACCTGATGCAGCTCATCGTGGCACCCACTGTCGCCTACAAGGTATCGGACAACCATTCGCTGGGCCTGTCCCCGCTGCTGGTTTACCAGCAGTTCGAAGCCTACGGCCTGCAGGCCTTCGGCATACCCAATCAGGGCAAAGACAGCAGCACGGGTCTGGGCGTGAGGTTGGGCTACATGGGCAAGCTTGGCGACCGCGTGACCGTCGGTGCGTCCTACTCGCCCAAGATCAACATGAGCCGCTTCGACAAATATGCCAACCTGTTCGCCCAGGGGGGTGACTTCGACATTCCCGAAAACATGGCGGTTGGCGTGGCTGTGCAGGTCACGCCCTCGGTTCAGATCGCGATGGACTATTCGCGCATCAACTACAGCGGCGTCCCATCGATCGGCAACCCCAGTCTGGCGAACTTCGCCAACGGGTTTGGCTCTCCCGATGGCCCGGGCTTTGGCTGGCAGGATGTGAAAGTGGTCAAGCTCGGCGTGCAGTGGCAGATGAACTCGCAGTGGACGCTGCGGGCAGGCTACAACCAGGGTACCAATCCGATCCAGTCGGCCGATGTGTTCCTCAATACCATCGCCCCGGGGGTCATCAAGTCGCACATCACGCTGGGCGGTACCTACGCTCTGTCCGGTCAGGAGGAGCTGAGCTTTGCGGCCTGGCATGGTCGCAAGAACACCGTCACGGGCAGCATCCCCGCGCCCACCACCATTGGCATGAGCCAGAACGGTTTTGGCCTGCAGTACAGCCGCAAATTCTGAACGGTTTCATCTGAGACGAAGTCTCTTGATCCACCCGCGCTGAAAGGCCGGGTGGATTTTTTTCGACTCAGCGCGAGGATCTGCCGGCGCGCGCCTTGAGCAGGCTGCTGCGCCCACCGCGCGTGCCCAGGTAGGTGGGAGCGACGGTATGCACCGATGCGGGCGTGATGCCCAGCGAACTCAGGCCTGGCCACTGGCCGCTGGCCACGTTGTCGACCGACATCGCGTCCAGGTTGTCGCGGCTCATCAGGGGCTCGCCGGGCGCGAGCTCCATCATCATCGCCTGCAGGCGACCAATCGCCATGGGCAGCGGCAGCACCGGGCGCTGTTTGCTGCCATGGCGCCCGGAGATGCGCACCAGATCGGCCAGGGTAAGCACCTCGGGCCCGGCGCATTCAAAGGTCTGGCCCACCGTGCTCATGGGCATGCCAGTGTCCTTCAGGCAGGCCACCACGGCTTGCGCGACGTCCTCCACCCAGACAGGCTGGAAGCGCGCGTGCGCACCGGCCAGGGGCACAACCGGGAACACAGCCTGCAACTGGGCAAAAAGGTTGAGGAAGCGATCGCCTGCGCCAAAGATCACGCTCGGACGCAGGATGGTCAGATCCAGTCCGGCGCGGCGCAACAGTTCTTCGCCGCGCGCCTTGCTGCGCTGGTAGCGCGATGGGCTGTCGAGCCCGACGCCAAGCGCGCTCACGTGCACCAGCCGCGTCACGCCGCTGGCCTTGCAGGCGCGCGCCAGTGTCTGCGGCAGGGTCACATGGGTGCGCTCAAAAGCGGCTTCGCTGCCGTGCAGGATGGCGATCAGGTTCACCACCGCGTCGTGGGTTTGCAGCAGGCGCGTCAGCGTCGCTTCGTCGTGCACGTCGGCTTCCAGCACCGTCAGGCGGGGCAGGTGCTGCACCGCCTTGGCGTTGATGGCCCGGCGTGTGGGCACGGTGATGGACCAGCCTTGACGCTGAAGCTTTTCGCACACGTGGCGACCGACAAAGCCGGTGCCACCCAGAACCAGGATGTTTTTCATGCAGAGACGTGGACTTGAAGGCCTTCAGGGCAGGTCGCGATTGATGGCGGCATTGACCGGCAGCGGGCCCACTTCGCCCAGTCGGGCACGCAGGGATTGCGGCTGGCCAGAGATGAGCGCTGCGTAGTTGACGGTGTTGGACAACACGCGCTGCACATAGTCGCGCGTTTCGTCGAAGGGAATGTTCTCGGCCCAGATCTCGGCCGCCAGGACCGGCCCGTTGCGCCAGGCGCGCGGGCGGTTGGGGCCGGCGTTGTAGGCTGCGGCCGCCATGGGCAGCGAGCCCTCGAAGTCGTCGAGTGCGAGCTTGAGGTAGGCGGTGCCGATGGCAATGTTGGTGTCCAGCTCGGTGATCTGGTGCGGACGGAATTCGGTCAGCCCGATCTTGCGCGCGGTCCAGCGTGCGGTAGCTGGCATGACCTGCATCAGACCCGAGGCGCCCACGCCCGAGCGCGCGTCCATCACGAAGCGGCTCTCCTGGCGGATCAGGCCATAGACATAAGCCGGGTCCAGGCCGATCTGATTCGCGCGCCTCACCACGGCAGCCTGGTGCGGCATCGGAAAGCGCTGCGCGTGGTCGCGCGCCTGAGGCGTGCGTTCGCTGGTGTTGATGCAGCGGTCCCAGACCTCGTTCTGGCAGGCCAGATGTGCTGCGGCGAGCAGCTCGCGCTCGGTCATGCCGCCCGGCGTGTGCAGCGCAACCTCGTAGTTCCATTCGCGCACGCCCTCGCTGCGCAGCCCCAGGCGAATCGCCGCCAGCGCTCGCTGCAGCGCCACATCGTTGCGGGCTTCGGCGATTTCCTGCGGCGTGAGCGGGGCCGTTGGCGGCGGTACGGTGATGCTGCGGCCCAGCTGCTCCAGTGCGAGCTGTTCGTAAAAGCCTTGCACCGAGGCGATGGAGGCGAACAGTTCGCGCGCCTGGGCCACCGCCTGCACCGCATCGGGTTGTCTGAGCGACTCGATGGCGCGCGCCTTCCAGTAGACCCAGACCGGCTCCCGCTGTTGCTCGGGGCTCATGGCTGCCACGGCTTCCTGCACATGGCCCCAGGCGCCTGCCCTGAGTGCGGCGCGCGCTTTCCAGGCCAGGTGATCGTCTGTCATGAATCGGGGCTGGCCATTGGCGAAGTGGTTCAGCGCGTTGTCCTGCAGGCGCTGCGCGGAGCGCTTGCCAATCACGCCCCAGACCCAGCTGCGCTCCTCCTGCGTGAGCTGGGCTTTCCAGCGGGTACGGTCCATCTCCTGCGCGGCAGCGTCCGGGTCCTGACTGGCCAGGCGGATCATGGCCAGCGTCACCAGCTCCTTGGTGCGCGGGCGGATGGCGGTGATCTTTTCATCGAGGTATTTGGCGGGATCTTTGGCAATCGACTCGACCGTGATGGCCCAGTCTGGGTCGAGCAGACCCACGGCCTGGGTGGCCACGCGGGTGCGACCGACTTCAATGGCCAGGCGGGCTCGTTCCCAGGCCGCGGCCGGCTTGAGGTGACCGCTGTCGAGCAACGCCTGGGCGGCGGTGGAGCAGCCATCGTCCGCATCGCGCTGCTGCAGCCAGCGTTGCTGCACCTGCGGCGCCACCTCGGCCGCCGGGGTGCGCAGGTTGACCGCGTCCAGCAGCAGCGCGTAGCACTGCACCTGGCGGTCGTCGTTCATGCGAAAGCGCGGCAGTTCGGCAGCGAAATTCGTCCAGTCGCGCTGCTTGCCCAGGTGCAGCAGCCAGTCGTTGCGCAGGCGGTCCTCCCAGTAGCTGCCGGGGTGGCGGGCCAGCGCGGCGCGCATCTGTTCGGGCGTGGCGGTATCCAGCCGGCTGCGGGCTTCCCAGTAGCCGGCGAGCGGCTCCAGCACATGGCCGCGCACCTGGGGCAGCAGGGTGGCCAGTGTGGTGGTGTTGCCGCGGCGGAAGGCTTCGCGCATCTCCAGCAGGGTGGTATCCCCACTGGTCTGCGCCCAACCCGGTCCTGTGAGGCACAGCAACGCCATAATGGCCGCGAAGCCCCGCAGGGTTTTCAGGTATCGAACGCTTCGCAATGTCATAGATTGATTATGGACAACAAAGACGGCCAGAGTTCCTTGCAGAGTCAGAAAGCCGCCTGGCGCAAGTCATTGATTGACAAACGCCAGACGCTGGCAGATCGCGCCTGGCGCAACGACATGCTGCAACGGGTGATGCGCGTGTGGCTGATCGAGCGGCCCGATGCGGTGATCGGCGCCTACTGGCCCATCAAAGGCGAGTTCGATCCGCTGCCCGCGCTGTTTCGCTGGCAGGAAGCTGGCCTGGAGGAGGATGCCAAGAGCGCGCAGCGGCACCGACGCATCGGCCTGCCGGTGGTCAACAAGGTGGACAAAACGCTGACCTTCTACACCTGGTACCCCGGCTGTCCGATGGAAGAGGACGCCTATGGCATCCCCAAGCCCAAGGACACCGAAACCGTGACGCCAACGCTGATCTTTGTGCCGTGTGTGGGCTATGGGCCCGGGGGCTTCCGGCTCGGTTACGGCGGCGGTTTTTACGACCGCACCTTGGCCAGCCTGCAGCCCAAACCCTTCACCGTGGGCCTGGGTTATGACTTTGCCTGGTTGCCCGAGCTCCAGCCCGAGATCCACGATGTGCCGCTGGACGCCATCATCACCGACACCGGTGTGATGTGGCCAGAGCAGCGCCGATGAAAGCCCCGGCGATGCGCTGGATCGCGCGCGGGTTGGGTGCCTTGTTGTTGCTGATCGGGGTGCTGGCGGTCTACATCCAGTTCGGCGGTCACAGCTATTTTTGGACCGCGCTGCGCTACACCTACCTTGATGGTCACAACACCGCGCACATCGACGACGCGGCCAACTTCGAGCAGGCGGCCGTGCCCTCGACCATTGCCAAGCCCTGGCTGCAGGACGATCGCGCCGCCCAGACCCGCATCGCACCCGATCTGCTGCAGTCCCTGCAGGCCGAACGATCGGCGGCCTTCCTGGTGATCCACCAGGGCAAGTTGCTGCACGAAACCTACTTCGCGCCCTACACCGCCACCAGCCAGACCAATTCGTTCTCAATGGCCAAGACGGTTGTCACGATGCTGACCGGCGCGGCCGTGGCCGATGGCTTCATTCCGAGTTTTGACACGCCGCTCTCCCTCTACCTGCCTGAATACGCGACCGACCCGAGGGGATCGAAGGCCACGCTGGCCCAGCTCTCGGCCATGACCTCGGGCCACGAGTGGACCGAGCACTACTACCTGCCGCTCAACCCGACCACGAAGCTGTATTTCGGCGGCGATGTCACCGGCACCGTGCTTGCGCAAGGCTTTGAGCGCGATCCTGGAGCGGAGTTCGAATACAGCAGCGCGTCCACGCAGGTGCTGGCGCTGGCGCTGCAGCGGGCGTTGCAGGCGCGCCAGCCCGAACTCACGCTCTCCACCTACCTGGCGAGCCGCTTCTGGCAGCCCATGGGCATGGAGGGTGACGCCAGCTGGAGCCTGGACCGCCCGCGTGCCCAAGGTGGCATGGAGATGGCCTATTGCTGCATCCACAGCTCGGCGCGCAATTTCGCGCGCCTGGGGCAGCTGCTGCTGCAAGGTGGGCTATGGGGAGAGCAGCAACTGTTGCCGGCCGAGTTTGTTCAGCAGATGGTTCGACCCAATGGCTTCGTGAACTACTACGGCCACAGCCTGTGGATGGACCCGGACTACCAGGCACCCTTCTACTTCCTGCAAGGCCACCTGGGGCAATACGTGATCGTCGTGCCTTCGGCCCAGCTGGTGGTGGTGCGCCTGGGCCAGGTGCGGCATCGCACCTACAACCAGCACAAGCTGATTCCTGACGAGGTTTACCGCTACGTGGACGAGGGCTTGCGCATGGCGCAGTGATCCGCGGCCGTCAGGGGTGCTCGGCAGTCGCGTGCGCTTGCGTGATGCGCTTTTCTCTGCGCACCAGGTAGATGCCGCTGCCCACGATGATCGCCGCACCCAGCCAGGTGTGTGACATCGGCAGCGTCTGCCAGATCAGCCAGTCCAGGCCTACGCCCCAGGCCAGCGCGGTGTATTCAAATGGGGCCACGGCCGACGCCTGGCCGTGGCGAAAGGCCACGGTGATCGCGAGCTGACCGCAAAAGCCGGTGACGCCCAGGGCCAGCAGCAGCGGCCAGTCGCTTGCCTGCAAAGGCACCCAGCGAGGCCAGGCCAGCGCGCTCGCACCCACCGCCACGATCACCATCATCCACAGCACCATGCTCTCGGTGCTGTCGGTGCGGCTGGACAGACGGCCCACCACGGCGGCCACCGCGTAGCACGCCGCTGCTCCCAGCACCGCCAGGCCGCCGACGGTGACCAAGCCCGCCTGCAAGTCTTCGCCGCGCGGCTGCAGTGCGATCAGCACGCCGATGAAGCCGATGCCAATCACCCACCAGTGCGCCGCTGGCACGCGCTCGCCCAGCACCGGCACCGACAACATGGTGATGAGCAGCGGCGCGATGAAAAACAGCGTGTACGCGGCGGCCAGCGGCAGTTCACGCACACCGGTGGTGAACAGCGCCAGCATGGCAATGCCCAGCAGACCGCGCAACACATGCAGCGGCCAGCGCACGCGCCACACCGTGCCCCAGGCGCGGCGCACGGTGATGAATCCGAGGATCAGCGGCAAGCCACTCAAGCCACGCAAAGCCGCGATCTGCAGCGAGGGGTAACGCGCCGAGAGCAGCTTGAGCACCGTGTCCATCAGCGCAAAGCAACCCACTGCGACCACCATCGCGGTGATGCTTTTCAGGTTGCCGCGCGCGAGCAGATCAGAAGACGTCATGAAGGAAAGAGGTAGGGCGTATCCAAAGCGTGGGACAAGGAGGGGGAATTCCGTTCAGGCTGCTGCCGATCTGGCCTTGCCAGCCGGCCAGCGCCACCTCGTTGGGGGTGACGCACGCAGTGCGGCGCAGGGAGATCAATCCATATGGTCCACCGTGTCGGGATCGGGCACATCGCCGATCGCTTCGCGCGTTTCGGCCGCCTGCGCCAGCAGCCAGTCGCAGAAGGCCTTGACCTCCGGGCGCTGCACGCCGCGCGGCGCCAGGACCAGCCAGTACACCAGGGGCGAGTCCAGCCGCATCTGCGGCAGGGGTTCGACCAGGTCACCACTGGCCAGGCTCTCTGCCACCAGCGGCAGCCGCGCCAGCGCCACGCCCTGGCCAGTGAGCGCGGCCTGTACGATCTGGTGGGCGTAGTTGAAGTACAGCCAGCGCTGCGGTGTGAACTTGGTCTTGTTCGTCCGCGACGATACGGTAGCCTTGCCCTGGCCTGTGCCGGTCGCTGCGGCCGCGTTGACAAAGGTGTCCAGCCAGCGCTGCCAGGTCAGCCATTCCAGGTGGCGCGTGCGGTGGGCGTCGCCCGCTTCGATCAGAGTGACGTTGGCCAGGTCTTTCAGCTGGGCGACGCGGTGCTCCTTCAGCAGCCAGGGGCTGGCCACGGGCGTGAGTTGTTCGCCAAACAGGCGGATGGCCCCCGTGGGCATGGCCTGTGGCACGGCGTAGCGCAGCGCCAAGTCCACGTCGGCGGTACTGAGGTCCACGGTGGCGTCAGAAGCATCGATGCGGATGTCGATGTCCGGGTGCTCACGCTGGAAAGCCTCCAGCCGGGGAATCAGCCACATCGAGGCGAATGAAGCCCAGGTGGTGACGGCCACGCTCTTGCGTCCGGCGCTCTGGCGGATTTGCCTCACCGCCGCATCAATGCGCTCCAGCGCCATGCCCGCCGCGCGCAGCAGTCGCGAGCCCGCGCTGGTGAGTTCGACGGCACGCGTGTGGCGCAGGAAGAGTGCAGTGCCAACCTCGTCTTCCAGTGCCTGGATCTGTCGGCTGACGGCGCTCTGCGTGAGGGAAAGCTCTTCGGCGGCGGCGCGAAAGTTCAGGTGCCGCGCTACAGCGTCGAAGGCGCGCAGGTGGCCGGCGGAGATCGGCCGGGTGCGGGGATGACTGGAGGTGAGCTGCATGGTCGTTGGCCGGAAGATTAATGCGCTTATCGAATCAATAGCTTAGCGCCATTTCATTGGACCCGGCGGCTACCTGGCGAGAAGATGACACCCACATCGAATTCACAGGAGGTCTCCATGTCACATCCAGCCATTGCCTCAAGCTGCCGTCAGGCCATCGGAACCTGGCGCCTGCATCCCGGCCATGCCATGAGCCTGCGCCCGAAACAGACCGCTGTGCTGCGCATCTTCTGTGGGAAGGTGTGGGTGACCCAGGGCCAGCCTGTCGGCGCCACGCCCGAGAGCGCGGGCGACCGTTTCCTGGGGCCCGGCGATATGCTGACCGTGCCGGCCGGGACCCGCCTGGTCCTGGAACCGTTGGCCAGCCCTGGCGACACGGCGCCGGTGCACTTCGACTGGTCTGTCGCAGCAGCCCCGGCAAGACAGGGCCGGTTTGACCGCGAAGTGCTGTCGCCCGCCCGCGAACTGGGTGCTGCGCTGAGGCAGACCGCCACGGCGGTCGCCCGCGTGCTGCGCGGACTGCTGGGGTACAGCGACTACCTCGTGGCTGGGCGAGGGCGGGTGCTCTCGCCGCTGGAATCACTTCGGTCGTGATGCCGGCTTGCGGCGCGGCGCCGGTTTGCGCGCTGCCACCGCGGCAGCCATCGCGAGCCGTGCCCATGGCGCCATCAGCGCGAGCGATTCCAAGGCCTCTGCGGGCGGCGTGTGGTAGTTCAGCTTCATCGGTTTGCCTTTGGCCTCGTAGATGAAGGGCTCACAGCCCGCGGCCAGCCATGTTGGCTCGGTGTCGGCGTTGGTCTTCAGGTACAGCGTGTCCCAGGCAATGAGGGCCACGTTCATTCCGTCCACCGAAATACCCCAGCCACCAAACATGCGCTTGGCCACACAAGGCCCCAGGCAAGACAGCAGCTCGCAGGCGTGCAGCACGAAAGGGTCGGTGATCGGTTTGGGCACGGACGCATCGTACCCAAGCCGTTCGGTTGCGACCACCTGGTGCAACGCTTTGACAGACTCAACCCGAAAGGGATTGGCTTCAGGCCGAAACTCCCTCAACCGTTCCCACCGAGCTTGTCGAAGGGCTGCCGCGAGTAGCGCGATCCGCAGACCGATTGACCCCAGAATGCCGCCGATCCGGCTCTGCTGCGCGATGCCAGAGGCCAGGTTTGTTGCTGCCCCTATGATCTCGCCAACCCGCTGGCCGTATGCATCGCATCCCCGCCGGCTTCGCCAGCCCAGATCCAGCAACCTGAAGCCATGAACCTGTCACCCGACCTGCTGCCCGAATCCTGCGACGTGCTCGTGATCGGTGCAGGCCCAGCGGGCAGCGCGGCGGCGATGTTGCTCGCGCGTGGCGGGCTGGACGTGGTGGTGGTCGACCAGCACTGTTTCCCGCGCGAAAAGGTGTGTGGTGATGGCCTCATCCCCGACGCGCACCGGGCCTTGCGGCGCCTGGGTGTGTTTGACGAGGTGATGGCGCAGGCCGTGCACTGCAGCCATGTGACCTGCGTGGGCACGCGCGGCCAGGCGATTGACGTGCCGGGGTCGCTCGCGGTGTTGCCGCGTCGCGAGCTGGACCAGCTGCTGCTGCGCAACGCGGTGGCGGCGGGTGCTCGCATGTTCGCGCCGCTGCGTCTGCTTGCTCCCATCGAGAGCCACGGCGAGGTGGTTGGTGCCCGGCTGGCGCAGGGCGAACGCGAGCACAGCGTGCGCGCCCGGTGGGTGCTGCTGGCCACCGGTGCCGTGCCGCAGGGTCTCATGGTCGCCGGCATGTCGACCCGGCAGTCACCCAGCGGGGTGGCGATGCGTGGCTACGTGAAGAACGAAGCCATGGTTGGGCGCATCGACCGTCTGCAGATCGTCTGGCATCGGGCGCTGGCTGGCGGCTATGGCTGGATTTTTCCCTGCCCAGATGGTGTGTTCAACATCGGTGTGTGCACCATGGACGCTCAGCCCTCGCTGCGTTCCGGTCGAGCCAGGCGCTCGCCCAATCTGCGCCACCTGATGGACGAGTTCGTGCGCGTTCATGCACCGGCCCGCGAGCTCATGGCAGGCGGCAGCCTGCTGGGCACCATGAAAGGCGCGCCCTTGCGCACCACGCTGAATGGCGCCCGTTTCGGCCGTCCGGGCCTCATGGTGATCGGCGAGGCCGCGGGCACCACCTACTCGCTTACCGGCGAAGGCATCGGCAAGGCCATGGAGAGCGCCATCGGTGCCGCCGAGCTCTTGCTGAAGGGCCGTGAGGCGGGCATTTGCGATGACGATGTGTTGCGGCAGTACGAAGCCCTGCTGTCGGCATTGCGCCCACAGTTCCAGTTGTACGAAAGGGCCAATCTCGTCAACCGCCATCCCTGGATCACCGATCTGATGATCTGGCGTGCGCGCCGAAGCCCTTGGTTGTTGAGCAAGATGAGCGGTGCGCTGGAAGAGACCACCAATCCGGGCAAGTTGCTCACGCTCAGGGGCCTGTGGCGCGCACTCACCGCCTGAGCCACACCGGCCTGCAGCGGGGTGGGAGAATCCGGTATGGCCCGTCCCAAATCCGCCTCCCACGACATCAAGCGCGAGCAAATTCTCGACATCGCTGCGAGCTGTTTCGCACGCCAGAGCTTTCCTGCTGCCAGCATGAACGACATCGCTGCCGCCTGCGGCACCAGCAAGGCGCGGCTCTACCACTACTACGAGAGCAAGGAAGCCATCCTGTTCGATCTGCTGGACCGCTACACCCAGCGCCTGCTGGCCCTGATCGGCGAATCCGAGGCGCGGGCGCAGCGCAAAAACCTGAGCGAGCGCGATGCGCTGGCCGAGCTGGTGCATGCCTTTCTGGCCGAGTACGAACACTCCGCCACGCGCCATGCCGCCCTGGTTTCCGACACCAAGTTCCTCGGCGAAGTCCAGCGCGAACTCATCCTGAACCGCCAGCGCGACGTGGTCGCCGCTTTCACCCGCTTCCTGCGGCGAGCCTACCCGGAGCGCATGACGCCGGCCAACCAGACCGCGCTCACCATGATGCTGTTCGGCATGATCAACTGGACCTTCACCTGGCTGCGACCAGGCGGCTCCATGAGCTACAGCGCGTTTGCCGACGAAGTGGTCACGGTGCTGGAAAAAGGCCTTGCGGGCTGAACCCGTCAGTCCTTGGTCATTCAATCATGCGTAATGCATTTCGATTAGGTAAAATTTGCGGTTGCACTTGCCGAGCCGTTGCACCCACCCCAGGAGACCCCCCATGAGCAAAGCCTTTGCCTCCCAGGCCGATCTTGCCGAGAAAAAGACCACCTTCGAACAACTCAGCCCCCATTGCTGGGCCTACACCGCCGAGGGCGATCCCAACTCGGGCGTCATCATGGGCGAGGACTGCATCCTCGTCAGCGACGCCACTGCCACCCCTGCCATGGCCACGGACCTGATCAAGCAGATCCGCAAAGTGAGCAAGAAGCCGATCAAGTACGTGCTGCTCACGCACTACCACGCGGTGCGTGTGCTCGGCGCGAGTGCCTATGTGGCCGAAGGTGCCACCGAGATCATCGCCAGCCAAGGCACGCTGGAGCTGATCCGCGAGCGTGGTGAGCAAGACATGAAGAGCGAGATGGAGCGTTTTCCGCGCCTGTTCCGCGGCGCCAACTCCATCCCCGGCCTGACCTGGCCGAGCATGGTGATCGGCGGCGGTGACCCGACCCTGGGTGCCGTGCCGGGCAAGCTTTCCATCAACCTCGGTGGTGTGGTGGTGCAGATCTGGCATCCCGGACCGGGCCACACGCGTGGCGACACCATTGCCTGGGTGGAAGACGAAAAAGTGCTGTTCAGCGGCGACCTGGTGGAGTACGAAGCTGGCGTCTACACCGGCGACGCCCAGCTCGAAGAGTGGCCCGCCACGCTGGAGGCTCTTCGCATGCTCAAGGCCGAGTTCCTCGTGCCCGGCCGCGGCGAAGCCATGAAGGGCAATGCCCAGGTCAACAAGGCGCTCGACTACACCAAGCGCTGGGTCACCACCCTGTTCCAGGCCGGCAAGGAAGCCGCTGCAGCCGGCATGGACCTGAAAGCCGCCATGGCCCACACCCGCCAGAGCATGGACCCGGTGTTTGGCCATGTGTTCATCTACGAACACTGCCTGCCGTTTGACGTCTCCCGTGCTTACGACGAAGCCCAGGGCATCAAGAACCCCCGCATCTGGACCGCCGAGCGCGACAAAGAGATGTGGGCGGCGTTGCAGGACTGAGCGCGCTCGCTCTCCTGTGCAAGATCTGTGCTGCGCGCTGACTGGCTGGTGCGCAGCGCGTTTGGGTATTTTTAGAGATTGCCGATATTTATGGAAATTTCCTAAAACGCCATAAACTGCAGCCATGAGCACCGCCACCTACCATCGCTCAGCCCTGGCCGCGCAGATGGCGCAGCAGCTGCTGCGGCCTTCGTTTCTGGACACCAGCCTGCGCTCGGGCCTGTTCCTTTCTGGTCAGCGGCGGGTGGGCAAGACCACGTTTCTGGCCAGCGACCTGATCCCGGCGCTGGAGGCGCTGGGCGCGGTGGTGATTTATGTGGACCTCTGGAGCCAGCCGCAGGCCAACCCGGCCGAACTGGTGCATGCCGCTATCCGCAAGGCGCTGGGCGAGCTGCAGGCACCGGGCTCGGGGTTGCTCAAGCGCCTGAAAAGCGTGACCGGGCTCGACCTGGGGGTGGCGGGTTTCAGCTTCGGGTTCAAGCTGGCGGAGCTGGGCAAGCCCGGTGGTGTGAGCCTGGCCCAGGCCTTCACCGAGGTGGTGGACCAGGCGCAGACCGATGTGGTGCTGATCGTGGACGAGGTGCAGCATGCGCTGGGCCACACCGAAGGCGACGCGATGCTGCATGCGCTCAAAGCCACGCGCGACGCCATCAACACCCGCCCCGCCACGCCCGGCCACTTCCTGTTTGTGGGAACCGGTTCGCACCGGGCCCGGGTTCAGGAGCTGGCGGTGAAGGGCAACCAGGCGTTCAACGGCGCTGTGACCCACGAGTTTCCGTTGCTGGGCCGTGAATTTGTGGACCATGTGCTGGCCCAGGTGCAGCCGCAGCTGGGCGACAAAACGCCGTCGGGCGAGGTCACCGAGGCGGCGTTTCGCGCCATGGGTCACCGACCCGAAGAGCTGATGAAGGCGCTCAACGTGTTGCGCGGCCTGCCTGTTGGTACCGACGCGAACACGCATTTGCCCACCATCGCTCAGGCGCTCAGTGCGGCGGCGGCCGACATCGAGCTGCAAAAAGTGGAGGCGCTGGGTGCGCTGGCCGAGGCGGTGTTTGCGCGCATCTGCGGCATGGACGGCGACGCGCGCGGCCTCTTCACCACCGACGCACTGCGGGCCTACTCGGCCACCCTGGGGCGCGATGTGGCCGCGCCCGAGGTGCAGGCGGTGCTGGGCCAGCTCATGGGTGCGAATTTGCTGATGCGGGTCAGGCACGGCCACTACGGCGTGACCGACCCGCTGGTCGAGGCGGCCTGGCGAGAGCGCCAGCAGGCGATCGCGCTGATGCAGCGGGCGTCTTGAGCGCGCGCCGAGTGGCCCGGATCAGTCGTTGATCGACGAGAGAAATTGCTGCAGTTCTGGCGTCTGTGGCTGCCCGAACAGCTGAGCGGGTGACCCCATTTCGTGCACCCGGCCCTGGTGCATGAAGATCACGCGGTTGCTCACCTTGCGCGCAAACGCCATTTCGTGGGTCACCATGAGCAGTGTCATGCCCTCCGTGGCCAGCGACTCCACCACCCGCAAGACCTCGCCCACCAGCTCGGGGTCGAGCGCCGAGGTGATCTCGTCGCAAAGCAGCACGCTGGGCTCCATGGCGAGCGCGCGGGCAATCGCCACGCGCTGCTGTTGACCACCAGAGAGCTGGTCAGGAAAGGCGTCAAACTTTTCACCGAGTCCAACGCGATCGAGCAACTGGCGCGCCTTGGCTTCACCGGTGGTTGCGTCGGTCTTCTTCACAAGCCCGGGCGCCAGCATCACATTGCGTCCCACCGAGAGGTGGGGGAACAGGTTGAAGCTCTGGAAGATCATGCCTACGCGCTGGCGAAGCGCGCGCATGGCGGCGGCGTTGCCGTGCAGCAGCGGCTGGCCGTCGACACTGAGCGACCCGGCTTGAAAGGCTTCCAGACCGTTGATGCATCGCAACAGCGTGCTCTTGCCCGAGCCACTCTTGCCAATCACGGCGATCACCTCACCAGGCTGCACCTGCAGGTCGATGCCCTTGAGCACCTCGTTGCTGCCAAACGATTTGCGCAAACCGTGGATGTCGACGATGGGCGGCGCGGTGGATGTCCGGGCTTCGTCGGCGCGCGTGGGTTCAGCCAGGGGCATGCAGCTTCCTTTCCAGGTGGCGCGCATACAGGCTCACGGGAAAGCACAGCGCGAAATACATGAGGGCCACACAGCCATAGACCAGAAACGGCTGAAAGGTGGCGTTGGTGATCAGGGTGCCTGCCTTGGTGAGTTCGACAAAACCGATCACCGATGCCAGTGCGGTGCCCTTGACCACCTGCACCAGAAAACCCACGGTGGGCGCGATCGCAATGCGAGTGGCCTGAGGCAGGACCACATAGCGCAGCTGCTCGCCAAAGCTCAGTGCCAGGCTCTGCGCCGCTTCCCACTGACCTCGCGGCACGGCAGCCACACAGCCGCGCCAGATCTCGGCCAGAAACGCGCTGGTGTAGAGCGTGAGTGCGACCGCCGCCGCCGTCCACGCCGAGGTGTCCACACCGAACAGCGCCAGGCCAAAGTAGGCCAGAAACAGCTGCATGAGCAGCGGCGTGCCCTGAAACAGCTGCACATAGCCGGCCACCAGCGGTTCGGCCAGCGGCCAGCGCGCCGTGCGGGCCACCAGCAGCAACAGACCCACCAGACCGCCGCCGATGAAGGCGATCAGCGACAGCGCGACCGTCCAGCGCGCCGCCAGCAGCAGATTGCGCACAATGTCCCAGAGGGTGAAGTCAACCATGGTGTGGTGCCCGCCGCGATGTCATCGGCGGCCTCCAAACAGGTAACGCGGCCCCACCCAGTTGAGCAGGGCGCGCACGCCGATCGAGAGCAGCAGGTAGATCGCCGTGGCGACGATGAAGGCCTCGAAAGCGCGGAAACTGCGGCTCTGGATCAGGTTGGCTGCAAAGCTGAGCTCTTCGGTGGAGATCTGGCCGCAGACCGCCGAGCCGAGCATGACGATGATGATCTGGCTGGTGAGCGCAGGCCATACTTTCTTGAATGCCGGCGGCAGCACCACATGCACAAAGGTCTGCAAGCGCGACAGTGCCAGGCTGGCCGCCGCTTCCAGCTGGCCCTTGGGGGTGGCGTCGATGCCGGCGCGCACGATCTCGGCGGCATAGGCCCCCAGGTTGATCACCATGGCGATCACCGAAGCCAGCTCGGGCGTGAGCTTCACGCCGGCCGCTGGCAGACCAAAGAAGACGAAAAAGAGCTGAACAATGAAAGGCGTGTTGCGGATCAGCTCCACGTAGGCGCTCACCACCCAGCGCAGCCAGACCGGGCCGCTGTTGCGCGCCCAGGCGCACAGCGTGCCGACCACCAGACCCAGCACCGCCGAGATCGCGGTCAGACCCAGCGTCCAGAGCACGCCAGTGGCCAGCAGCGGCCACTGGCTCAGCACGGCCATGAAGTCCAGATCGATGCGCATGGTGTCCTCGACTCAGGCCTGCAATCCGGTGCTCTGTGCATGCATTGGATCAATCGCCGAGCCGCCCCCTTGGACGGCAGCGACCCGCTGAATGGTGAAGCAGGGTGAGGAGAACAACCTCATTCAGGCAGATTGCCTGCAGGACGGCCGAGCCACTTCTTGGCCATGGCGTCGATCTCGCCCGACTTCTTGGCGGCCAGGATGATTTCATTGACCTTGCCACGCAGCGCATCTTCCCCTTTGGCCACGCCAATGAAGTTGGGGCTGTCCTTGAGCAGCAGCTTGTATTCGGCGCTGAGTTGCGGGTTGCGGGCCATCATGTTGCCGGCCACGGAGGCGCCCGTGGCCAGGAACTGCACCTGGCCTGACACAAAGGCCGATACCGTGGTGTTGTTGTCTTCAAAGCGCTTGATGTCGGCGGTGGGCGGCACCACTTTGGTCAGCTCCTGGTCTTCGATGGCGCCGCGCGTGACGGCAACGGTCTTGCCTGCGAGGTCGGCGAACGAGGCCAGTGCAATGTTCTTGGGACCAAACACGGCCTGGAAAAACGGTGAGTAGGCCACGGTGAAGTCGATGACTTTTTCGCGCTCCGGGTTCTTGCCCAGCGTGGAGATCACGAGATCGGCTTTTCGGGTCTGCAGGTAGGGGATGCGGTTGGCGCTGGTGACGGGCACCAGCTCGACTTTCACGCCCAGCTTGGCGGCAATCAGGCGTGCGGTGTCCACGTCCAGACCTTGGGGCTGCAGGTCGGTGCCCACGAAGCCGTAGGGAGGGAAATCGGTAGGCACGGCGATCTTGATGGTTTTGGACTTCATCACGTCGTCGAGTGCGGTTTGGGCCTGTGCGCTGCCCAGGGCAGACAGCGCAGTGAGTGCAACGGCAGCGAGCAGCAGGCGGCGAGGGGTTTTCATAGAACAGCTCCTAGGTAGGTTTCGGTGACAGGGTGGGTAACAGGGATCTTTTTGCGGTTGGCTTCTTGCTTCAGAGGCCGGGTTGCGGCACCGACAGGTGCGAGCGCTTCACGCAAGCTGGCCAGGGGGTCTTCAGCCGGTGCCAGGCGCAGGGCGGCCTGCACCTGGCCGATGTGCTCTTCCATGAGCCGCTCGGCCTGGGCGATATCGCCGCGCGCCAAAGCGTCGACGATGGCCACGTGGTCGCTGCAGGACTGCATGGCGTCGTGGGTGCTCTGGTAGAGCATGGCAATCAGCGTGGTCTTGGCGGTGAAGCCCCGCAAGGTGTCGGCAAGCAAATGGTTGCCCAGGCATTCGGCCAGGCAAACGTGAAAGTCGCCCAGCAGGTAGCTGCGCTGCCCCACGTCTTCCCCTTTCAGTGCCGAGCGTTCCTCGGCCAGGTGTTGCTGCAGGCGTTTGAGCGCCGGCTTGTTCAGCGGCCTGGCGCGCCGAATCAGTCCGGTTTCAATGACGCGGCGTGCTTCGAAGGCCTCGCGCGCCTCTTCGTGTGAAGGCTGCACCACATACCAGCCCCGGCGAGCGCTGACGGTGACGATTCCTCGATCGGCCAGCCGGACCAGGGCTTCGCGCACCAGCGTGCGGCTGCAGTCGAACAGCAGTGCCAAGCTTTGTTCGCCCAGGCGAGTACCGGGTGCGAGGCGCTGCGCCAGAACCGCTTCGACGATGCGCTGGGTGATGAGGGTGGAGCTGACCATGGGCGGGATGCGAATGGAATCACCCACGCGAATTCCGTGCCATGTTGATCTGTCGGGTATGCCCTTCTGGTATTCAAGACGGGTGTACCGGAATGGTGCAGTCCATCGGTCTGTGGGCCGTGTTCGCACGATTCAGGGGCCTCCCGCACCGCCGCTGTGCGGCGGGAGCGTGGCAGGACGCGTGCCCAGTCGTCTGGGCAGTGCGTCAGTCCTGCGCGGCCAGCGCGCGCAGGTCGGCCTCGTAGCCCTGGAGCACATTCACCGCGTGTGCCCGCTGCTCGGGACTGGTGCTGTTGTGCAGCTGCGCAAACTGGGCGCAGCCTTCGCGCACCAGGCTGGCGCTGTAGGCAGCGTAGCCGGGCGTGGGCGAGTTCAGCAGGCGTTGAGACCAGGTGCGCACCGCGGCCACCGCTTCCGGTGGCGGCTTGCGCGCGCCGTTGGCCGTTGCGCTGAATGCAACGCCATGGCTGGCCTGGATGTCGCGGATGGTCTGCAGCAGCGCGGCCTGGCGGCGCTGGCGTTCGGCAAATGAGCGCTGAGGGTCCCAAGGCGAGCGTTGCAGGCCCGCCTGCAGCAGGTCGCGCTGGCTCGCGCCGAGCGCGCCGTACAGGGTTTCGTAACGATCAACGGCGTGGTCCATGCGATTGTCCAGCCGCTGCGCTGGGGTCCCGCGCAAAAAGTCCTTCTCGAAGCTTTCGTCACCCTTGAGCTGGCGGCGTTTCATGTGTTCGAGCTGCTGCGGGCCGAGTTGCAGCGCGAGCGCGGTGATCGGCTCCAGGCCCTGATCGACCATGCGCCTCAGGCTGCCGCGCATAGCCTCGAACTCGGTGCAGACCTGTTCGGGAGTGATGTCTTGGAGCGCCAGCGCCTGCCATTGCACCAGGCGATCGGCGTACAGCGGCAGTTCGGCGCGGCGGTGCCAGGCGAAGAACCGGTCGATTTCCTGACGGGCCTGAGGCGACTGCGTGTCGGTGAAATCCACAAAACCGTCGAGTCGCCAGTAAACAAAGTTGGGTGCCTGGTTGTAGGCCACGCGCGTGGCGCTGCAGGCCACCAGCACCAGCGTCACGCCGAGCAGCAACAGGGCGCGGGCGATAATCCGGCCCACGATCAATCGAGGGCCTCCTACGGCTCCAGGAGAGGTTTGCATGGTGTTACCGGTGGATGTGGTGGTGATGGCGGCGGGCAAAGGCACGCGCATGAAAAGCGCGAAGCCCAAAGTGTTGCACCGATTGGGCGGTCTCGCTCTGGCCCAGCATGTGATCGACACCGCCGCCAGGGTATCGGCCCGCTCGGTGGTGGTGATCACCGGCCACGGTGCCCAGGCGGTGGAGACGGGGCTGTGTGCGCCTGCAGGCGTGGCATTGAAGTATGTGCGCCAGGAGCCGCAGCTGGGCACCGGCCACGCCGTTCAGCAGTCGGTGCCGGCGCTGGCGGACGACGGCGTGGTGCTGGTGCTCAATGGCGATGTGCCGCTGATCGAGCCAGAAACCTTGCGGGCCTTGCTGGCAGCCTGCGACGAGACGCACCTGGCCCTGCTCACGGTGGACACGGGCGACGCCAGTGGCTACGGGCGCGTGCTGCGCGACCCGGCCCGACCCGAATCGGTGCTCGCGATCGTGGAGCACAAAGACGCCAGCGATGCGCAGCGAGCCATCACCGAGTGGTACAGCGGCGTGATGGCCGCGCCGGCCGGTTTGCTGAAGCAACTGCTCGGCATGCTGAAAGACGACAACAGCCAGAAAGAGTTCTACCTGACCGATGTGGTCAAGCACGCGGTGAGCCTGGGGCAGTCTGTGCGCGCCATCACCACACGCGACCCGGTGCAGGTGGCGGGGGTCAACAGCCCGGTGCAGCTGGCCGATCTGGAGCGGGCGTATCAGCGGCGTCTGGCCCATGCGCTGATGGAGCAGGGCGTGCGGCTGGCCGATCCGGCGCGGCTGGATGTGCGCGGCGAACTGGTCTGCGGAACCGACGTGGAGATCGACATCAACTGCGTGTTTGAAGGCCGGGTGGTGCTGGGTGACGGTGTTCACATCGGCCCCAACTGCGTGATCGCTAACGCCACCATCGAAGCAAGTGCGTCACTGCAGGCTTTCACCCACGTCCAGGGTGGGCAGGCCGGCGTGACGGTGGGGCCGCGCGCCGAGATCGGGCCATTCGCCCGCCTGCGCCCCGGTACACGCCTGGGTGCCGAGGTGCACATCGGCAACTTCGTCGAGGTGAAGAACTCGACGCTGGGCGCTGGTGCCAAGGCCAACCACCTGGCCTACCTGGGCGACGCTGACGTGGGCGAGCGGGTCAACTACGGCGCCGGCAGCATCACCGCCAACTACGATGGCGCCAGCAAGTACCGCACCGTGATCGAGGCCGACGTGCACGTGGGCAGCAACTGCGTGCTGGTGGCACCGGTGACCATTGGCGCGGGCGGCACGGTAGGCGCGGGTTCCACCATCAGCAAGAGCACACCCGCCGGCACGCTGTCGGTGGCGCGCGCCAAGCAGGTCAGCCTGGGGAACTGGCAGCGACCGGTCAAGAAAAAGCCGGCCTGAAGAGGCCGGCTGCGCTCAGGCTGGCGGAGAGCTTCAGCCGCCGCGCACGTCCATGGTGCCGCCGTCAAATCCGCTGTGGCCCGATTGCAGCGAGTCCGGTCCTTCGCGGTCGCGTTCTTTCTGGATGCGCCGCTTGCCGGGACGGCCCAGCATTTCGTCGAGCTCCATCAGACCGCTCAGACCCATGACCTCGGATTCCTTGAACTCGCTGTGGTTGTGCAGGCTGTCGAACTCGGAGATGCGCGACTCCAGTTGCTGCTTCACGCTGTCCCGGTCCGAAGCCCGGCGCTTGAGCTCGGGTTGGGGCAGCGCCGCCAGGTTGAGCTGCGCGCGGAACTCATCCGGCGAGGGCATGCGGCGCAGGCTGTCCTTGATGTAGACCAGGCGCACACCCGCGGTTTTCAGGATGCGGTTCTTGAGCTTGGCCTGCAAGGCCTTGGCCTTGGCGTTGCTCAGATGGTATTGCTCCACGTCGAAGGCAAAGGCCGGCCGCCCGTCTTCGGCACAGACCACATAGTCCACCTTGTGCTGCTGCAGCCGCTGTTCGGCACGTGTGCGGTCGGCCGCCCGGCGGATCGACAGCATGGTCTTGAGCGACACGTTGGGGATGATCACCTGGCCCGGAAAGGTGCTGCGCAGGTAGTCCAGCATCTTGGCCTGTTCGGGCTCGACCAGCTTCTCGGCGGTGTACCGATCGTCCCGGCCTGAGCTCTGCTGGCGGGTGTACCGCCAGGCAAACACGGCCGCGACCACCAGCAGCAGCCCGATGAGGATCGCGATCCACAGTGGTGACATGAAAGCCCCTTCAGGCATGCTGAGAACCTCTTGTTGTGTGAAAGATTAAGCCAAGAGTCTTAGATATGGCCGGTCCGGTCAAGTCTAGGCCGGCAAGTGTCCCTGAAAACCGTGCGGTTTGCATCAGTCGATCGGATGTCTGGTGACGCCGCGTTCGCCAGCGGTGGCACCCAGCGGCAACCGGGGATCGAACTTTACCCGTTTGACGCTGAAAAACGCCTTGACGTTGCGCACATTGGCATCGCTCGTGAAGAGGCGCTGCACCAGCGCCAGGTAGGCGGGCATGTCGGCAGCGTGGACCACCAGCATGAAGTCCGGTCCTGGGCTCACCCGATAACACTGCTGCACGGCGGTATCCGGCGCCACCCGGGATTCGAAGGCCTCCAGCTGCTCGGCCCCCTGGCGCTCCAGCGTGATCTCCACCAGCGCCGTCAGACCATGGCCGATCAGCGGTGCCATCCGATCCGGTTGCAAGATGGCCACTTCGCGCTCGATGAGCCCCAAGGCCCGCAGGCGTTTCACCCGCCGCAGGCTGGTGGGGGGCGAGAGATGCGCCAGCTCGGCCAGCGCCTGGTTGCTGCGCGAGGCATCCGATTGCAGCAGGTCCAGCAGCCGCAGATCGGCCTCATCGATGGTGATTTGTTCCATTTGGAAGATCGAAGTGAAGATTTTGGCGATCAAGATTCCCAGATGGAATTATTGGTCGGAAAGTGCCTGACTATGAACGTTAATTTTTCGCCTGCTTCGGTAGCATGATCCCATTCCATTTCAGAGGGGTGCGGTATGTGCGGCATTGTGGCGGGGGTTTCGGGGCGCGACATCGTGCCGGTGCTGGTGCAAGGCCTGCAGCGGCTGGAGTACCGGGGTTATGACTCGTGCGGCGTGGCCATCCATGCCGGTGGGCTGAGGCGTGCGCGCAGCACCGCCCGGGTGGCCGAGCTGATTGAGCAGGTCAGGACCGAGCAGATCGCCAGCGGCACCGGCATCGCCCACACGCGCTGGGCCACGCACGGCGCGCCCGCGGTGCACAACGCCCATCCCCATTTCAGTCTCGGTCCATCAAGCACGCCTCAGACCCCTGGGCGCGTGGCGCTGGTGCACAACGGCATCATCGAAAACCACGACGAGCTGCGCGCCGCCCTTCAAGCCAAGGGCTATGTGTTCGAGAGCCAGACCGATACCGAAGTCATTGCCCACCTGATCGACTCGCTGTACGAGGGCGACGTGTTCACCGCCCTTCAGGCCGCGGTGGAGCAGCTGCACGGTGCGTTTGCGCTGGCCGTTTTCCACAAAGACGAGCCGCACCGCGTGGTGGGCGCGCGCGCCGGCTCGCCGCTGATCCTGGGCGTGGGCCAGGACGGCGCCGAACATTTCCTGGCCAGCGACGCCATGGCCCTGGCCGGCGTGACCGACCAGATCGTCTACCTGGAAGAGGGCGACCTGGTCGACCTGCAACTGGGCCGCTACTGGGTGGCCGACCGCAGTGGCCGCCCGTTCACCGCCGACGAGCGTCCGGTGAAGACGGTGCACGCCCACAGCGGCGCGGCCGAGCTTGGCCCTTACCGGCACTACATGCAAAAGGAAATCTTCGAGCAGCCGCGCGCCATCGCCGACACGCTCGAAGGCGTGGTCGGCATCACGCCCGAGCTGTTCGGAGACGGCGCCTACAGTGTGTTCAAAGACGTGGACAATGTGCTCATCCTGGCCTGCGGCACCAGCTACTACAGCGGCTGCGCCGCCAAGTACTGGCTGGAGTCCATCGCCCGCATCCCGACCCAGGTGGAAGTGGCCAGCGAATACCGATACCGCACCAGCGTGCCCAAC
The DNA here is from genome assembly GCF_030373245.1 of Hydrogenophaga sp. Classification (GTDB taxonomy): domain Bacteria; phylum Pseudomonadota; class Gammaproteobacteria; order Burkholderiales; family Burkholderiaceae_C; genus Hydrogenophaga. The sequence continues at coordinate 134,052 of NZ_JAUCZF010000006.1, read as the reverse complement.
CCGCGCACCCTGGTCGTCACCATCACGCAAAGCGGCGAGACCGCCGACACCCTGGCCGCCCTGCGCCACGCGCAAAGCCTGGGCATGAAGCACACGCTGACCATCTGCAACGTGGCCACCAGCGCCATGGTGCGCGAATGTTCACTGGCTTATATCACCCGCGCCGGTGTCGAAATTGGCGTGGCTTCCACCAAGGCCTTCACCACGCAGCTCGCCGGCCTGTTCCTGCTCACGCTGGCGCTGGCTCAGACCCGTGGCCACCTCAGCGAGGAAGCCGAGGCCAACTACCTGCAGGCCATGCGCCACCTGCCCGTGGCGCTGCAGGCCGTGCTCGCGCTGGAGCCGCAGGTGATCAGCTGGGCCGAAGACTTCGCCCGCATGGACAACGCCTTGTTCCTGGGTCGCGGTCTGCATTACCCGATCGCGCTCGAAGGCGCGCTCAAGCTCAAGGAAATCAGCTACATCCACGCCGAAGCCTACCCGGCTGGCGAGCTCAAGCACGGCCCGCTGGCCCTGGTGACCAGCGCCATGCCGGTGGTCACCGTCGCGCCCAACGACACCCTGCTGGAAAAGCTCAAGAGCAACATGCAGGAAGTGCGCGCGCGCGGCGGCGTGCTGTATGTGCTGGCCGATGCCGACACCCGCATTCAGAACGCCGAAGGCATTCACGTTATCCGCATGCCCGAGCACTACGGCGCGTTGAGCCCGCTGCTGCATGTGGTGCCGCTGCAATTGCTGGCGTACCACACGGCACTGGCCAAGGGAACCGATGTGGACAAGCCGCGCAACCTGGCGAAAAGTGTCACGGTGGAGTGAGGCCTTTCGCGGCGGTTGTGAATTGTTGACCGTAGAAATAAAAAGTGTCAAAGCCCTGCCTCTGGGGCGGAAGTTTTGAAAAAGTGTCAAAACGGGCGAAAACAGCTGGGTGGTTTCGCCTCTGAAAAATATAAAGTGTCAAAAACCTGCGAAGACCTTCTGTGTTGGCAAAAAAAATACCGGGCACTACAACGGCAACTGTGCCGGATTACCCCGATCAGCCGGCACATGATTCAGCAGTTCGACTGGAGGCACGCGAATCAGTCCCTCAGCTTGTTCACGAGATCCGTGCAGCCAGGCATCCCAGTCGGCGCGCTCAATGGGCACCACGCTGCGTTTGTCCTGCTGGTCCGGCGTCTGGCTTTTGTCCGGCCGGTGCATGAGTCCCAAAACAGGGTGGCCGTCGCAGTTTTGCGTGAGCATCGTTTCTCAATAGCAGTAACACTTACCTAGGTGGAAGCAGCGCGTTCTGAGGTTGACAGGGATTCGAGCGACCTTCGATTTTTCAAGTTCGGCTGTGCAGCGATTGCTGCCAGTGGGTGCTGCCGGATGTGAGTTCGCTGAGTGCCATGAAGCGGCTGTTGGTCACAACGACCGGCGCTGGCCTGAATGCCGGCTTTAGGAGGTGCTGCGGTCGTAGGTTTCCGCAACCCTGCTAGCGCAGCGCTACTGACCGTTTCCTCATCACCTGGACTCACGGATTCGCCACTCGGAGCGGAAGTTCGCTACGGGAGAAGCTAATCCTTCATTTGATAGACGATGGGTATCGATTCTCCGCAGAAGTAGCTCTCCGTCTCCTGTTGCCGAACCTTAGCTGTGCGGGGGTAGATGACGCACAACCTCGGTCCGGGCTGCCAAATCAAGTCCACTTGATTAAAGGGACAGCAAGCGACGAACACGCTTCCGCCGCCTCGGGAGTCGTTTACTTGTCGCTCTACATACACCTGCATGAAATCTGCGCCAGGCAAACTGAACGCTACGGCTTTCCCGCGTCCGTCTGGCGCCGTTGCCTCGTGGCTGGGGGGTGGTTCAACCAACTTAAGCTTTCGAGGTCGCTTCGGCTTGGGTTGTGGGCCGAGCAGTTTTGCTCGCAGGTTGGTGAGAGTCTTTCGGCGTCTATCCAACAGCGGGCCTGACCACCGTCCAAGGTCTTGGCCTGTGTCGATAACGTGTAAGGCACGTTGCCGTACTTCGTCCTGCAGTTGCCCGTATTCCCATTGCGTCGCCGCCAGAGCCAACCAGAGAACGGGGCCATCATCAACATCGTCTGCGGAGGTCGACCACTTCTCAAGTACGGCCTTCGTAGAGTCATCAGCCGAACGTCCCTGTCTGAGCGAGTGCAAGAAATCCTCGCGCACATCGTTCGCCACGTCATCGTGAAAAAGCGCCGCGCCATATGTCCCCATGAACCTCCCCTCCTAGTTAGGTTGGTCGCCATTTTCCCGAACACTCGATTCTGGCCGGGACTATCAGTTCGCGGCGGTACCAAGAAGGCGACACCCACTGAAATGCCGGTCCGAACGACGGCTTCCTCAGGTCACCACCGGCGCAAGTCGACCCGAAGCGGACGTTCGGTCCAAGCAAGTTGAGCGACTCCTATACGGACTTCTCTGCCGTTCGCCACAGCGAGGCAAGGCAAAGATCGGATTGTTTCAGAATGATCATTCTGCTACAGTCACGCCATGCCTCGTCACACCTCCTTCACTGCCAATGAGTTAGCAGACCGTGCATTGCAGCACTTTTGGACGCACGGCTTTCATGCATCGTCCATGGATGACCTCGTCAAGGCAACGGGGGTCAGCCGTCACGGGATCTACGCTACGTTTGGCGGCAAAAAAGCTATGTTTCTCGCCTGTTTTGATCAGTACCAGCAGCAGGTTGTTACTCCCGCGTTTGAAGTCGTTGAAGCACCGAGCGCAGACCTAAAGAGTGTTGCGGAGTACTTTGAAAGGCAGATCTCGGCAGGAGAGGCTGCCGGTTTGCCCGGCCCAGGGTGTTTCGTTGCCAACTCTGCAGCCGAACTGGCTCCGAGTGATCCGGATGTCATGCTGCTAGTCAAACGTCACAATGACCGCCTGAAACGCGGCTTCGCGGGCGCTTTGACGGCCAGCATGCCCTCAATTGACGAGGGCAAAGCGTCCAATCTCGCCGAAGTGCTGGTGATCTTTACCAACGGGCTCTGGACGCTTTCGCGCAGCGTGAGCAGCGCAGACCCGCTGCGCCGCGCGGTTCGCAACTTTCTCCATCTTTTGAGCGACAACACAAAATGAACATTGCGACTAGATATTCTGAAAACAATCGGCGCTTGTCGCCTTTCGTCATGGCAATCCTCGTCAATTTCATTTGGATCAACGCATCCGAGATCTTTCGATACTTCGCCTTCGTCATGCCGATGATGCGTGAAGCCTTTCCCACCCTGCCGGACGTCGCTCCGATGAATCTGCCTGTATTTATGATTTGGGGTGTCTGGGACACGATCTTGGTGATTGCAGCGACGCTTGTCCCTTGGATGGCCCTGAAAGTTTTCGGAGCTTCACCTTTACGCGCCGTTGTGTATGGCACCGGTGTTTGGCTGGCAGTCTTTGTGATTCTGTGGCTGGCACTTTACAACATGAATCTTGCCAATCTGGCCGTGCTTGCGGTTGCTCTTCCGTTGGCTTGGTTGGAGCTGGTTGTTGCCTCCCTGGTTGTTTGGTGGTTCACCGCACGAAATGGGATGGACGCTCCATGAGTAAGGCTCTTTCAGAGTTCGCGCCAATTCGCCAGTATCCAGGCCTTTGGTCGGCAGAAAAGGGGGCGTTGCGATGCACTGCATTGCGATTGCGGGACAATTCACTCTGCCTGTACAGCCCGGTTCTTGGACTCGGGGATGATGCTCGGAATAGCTTGGCAGCGCTGGGAGACGTATCGTTCCTACTCGCGCCAAATCATTATCACAACAAAGGTCTGGTGGAATATGCAGAGGCCTTCCCTGAGGCTGAATTGATTTGCTCCGAGCGGGCGCGTCCGCGTCTCGAGAATCAGACTAGCCTCGTGTTTGGAGGACTTACCAATTTGGTCTCGCTGCTGGTCGACGATTGCCAACTGATTGAACCAGCTGGATTGAAGACGGGTGAAGTCTGGTTCACGGTGAAGACATTGAAGGATGTTGTCTGGGTGGTCTGCGATGCGTTCAAAGGATCTTCCGGAAAACTAGGCGAAGTCACCAAGCAGATTGAGATGTTGGGTACCTTTCCGACCTTTGGGATTCAAGACAAAGATACCTATGCCGCTTGGGTTGAATCGCAACTCAGAGTCGGGTCGCCTACGTTGGTCATGCCTTGTCACGGCACGATGGGGCAAGGTGGAGACATGGCCTCAGACATCAGATCTCTGCTGCGCTGAGAAGCTTGGCAGATGTGTGTAGCTGACATTCATTCGCGATACGCTGCGCGGTGCTTTGGGCTCAGACCAGCCGTTCGCCGCACAAAGCACGAATGACCAGTTGTGGCCGGGAGTGCAAGTACGATTCGGAGCCGGAAAGCTGACCTGCGGTGGGAAAACAGTGCTGGCCAAAGTCTGCTCGTTAAGGTCACCGTGGGGACCCGGTCCCGGCCAGAAGCGGTCGTCCAGCACTAGCTCGTCCAAAGGAACCACGACGGTGCGTTTAACCGTGAGTCACGGCGTGGAGCTGAGATGGAGGAACAGATGAGCCTCGAGCTATCGGATGTAGTTTCATTGTCTGCAGAGGTGGGGGGCGAGGATGCTCATGCTGCAACTCACGAACATATCCTTGCACTTCGAAAGCTTCTGCGAGAGAAGTGCAAAGGACCATACAGTTCGATTGTGAAAAGGTTTGATTTCGCCTTGGTTATCGATGGGTCGGTGCAGGCTTGGCCGAAAGAAGTTGCATCTCGAACAATCTTGAAGAGTAAGAGGTCACTTGCGATTGTTGATATTCACATGCCACGCGAAAAGTGGTTTGCCTGTGATTCTGCGAGCATCCGAATGAGCCTTGTCGGCGGGGTGCTTGAGGCGATGGATAAACTCTACGAGTTGGCTGAAAGAAAAAAAGTGGATATGGCGTTTGAGCACTTCCGGCGAGATGTGCGAACTGCTGTCGAAGATTTTCTGTGATTGCTTGCTGAGAGTCTAGGAGTGGTACATATCCCACGCAGCATGACGGTCATCGGCCAAGAGCGGACATTTACAGGAACTACGATGCCAAGTTGGTACCTCGAGGACGCTGACCCCATCGCGGCCAACAACCCGTACACGTTCTATAAGCCGTCGCGCGAAATCATTGCAAAAGTACGACCTGGGGAGGTTGTCAAACTGATTTTTGGCTTCAGCAGCGATGAGCCGGACGCACCCCGGGCGGAACGCATGTGGGTGCTGGTAGACGAATGCTTGACTGACGGTAGATTTCGCGGACGCCTCGACAATGAACCGCGCCACATCCAAGATTTGAAACCCGACGATACGGTGTGGTTTCAGCCCTGCAACATCATTGCAACTGAGCACGATGAGCACGACAACTTGGTCGAGCGGTACGTCAAGCGGTGTTTCGTAACCATGAGGGTGTTGGAAGACGGTCTGAAGGTCGGCTATCTGTATCGGGAAGAACCCGATACGGACAACGATAGCGGTTGGCGCATCACAGCGAATGACGAGTCAGACGAGTACATGTCCGACAGCGACAACATAGCCTTCGTGTCGCTCGGCGCTGTTCTGAGCAAGGACGATTCGTTTCGCGACCTGCTTGGCGCACCCAACGGTTGTGCCTACGTCCGCAATCCGTTGACGGGAGAGTTCGAGGAGTGCCAAGCTTGATGAGCGGGCATGGCGTTCATCGGCCAGAAGCGGACCTCCCGCGCAAGTTCTCAATGAGAGGGATTTGATGCCGTTCGATTTGAATGAGCGCTACGTTCAGGCTGCGGAACAAGCGTTGGGTGTCAGCTTGCCGGCGTCGTATCGCCTGGCAATGATGAAGAGCAACGGAGGCTCTATCGCAACCGAGAGCGATGACTGGGACTTGTATCCCATCTCGGACGACTCCGACAGGAGACGATTGGCGCGTTCCCTCAATGGCGTCGTTCCAGAGACGGAGCGGGCAAGAGCTTGGCGAGGTTTTCCCTCAGGTGCAAGTTCGCTGGGTAATAACGGCGGAGGTGACCAGCTCGTCTTTCTCGCGAACGGACCAGTGCTTGGACCAGAGGTCTTCATCTGGCTGCATGAGATGTGCGAGTTGGTCCACGTCGCCGACGACTTCGCCGACCTTGTCAACACCGAGTCTTGACGGCCAGAAACAGGCATTGAAAAGTATGAAACTCGCTGTACCTAACGCCATCCTCTTCGTGACCGACCCAGAGAGCGTAGCCTCGGATTTTCCCCTGGAGCACGGAGGTTTGGTCTCTCACACGGACGGCTGCGTATGCGTTGGGACCCAAGCGGACGTAGACGGTGAGACCGAGGTATCGATTGGTAGAGTCGAACCGGAAGGACTGACCCGTGTATTCGACGGGTTCGTCAAGACTGCCAGTGGCGCCATAGGTGTGGAAACCTCCGAACGTTTGTCTCTGGGTCTCGTGCAGGGGCTATCGCGAGAGGCAAGGGTAACGGTCTGGGTTGACCACACAAGGTGGCCGTCCCGTGTTGCAGTGGTCGTAGGCCGCTGATGGATGCCCGCTAAGGGACCACCGCTGTCCCAGCGAATCGGCCAGAACCCGACATCCAAGACCAACGCGCTTGACCATCACATGACGCTATTGATTTCAAGTGAACGAGACCGACGCGGCGAGCTCTACGGGCATCTGTTCGAGAATGACTCAACCGGCGTCCCACGCGGTCTGTTTTGGAACTTTTCTTTGCCGTGTGCGCCGATTGCATGGGAAGGCGAGGAGTGGGAATGCTCGGTTCTGTGCGAATGGCTCCAGTGGCCTGTTCGGGACTGGACAAGTCTGGACGGAGCGACTCTGCGTACAAGCTCTGCCCAAGCGTCCTTAGAGTGTTCTATTTATTTCACCGAGCACCATCCCGTTCGCCTCGAAGCGCTGTCTGTAAGTCGCATCGCGGATTCGGCCCGCTTCAATATTGCTCTTTCTGGCGCGTTCGACCTAAAGGGCTACGGCGAACTTGACGCGCAGAACATCCCATTGTTCTTGCATGGGGAGGTCGATTTCGACGGAGTGGTCGTGGTGCCCGACAACTTGGTTCCAAGGCCTTGCAACCCTGCAGACGTCATTCGCCTTGTCGAACCGTTGCTGAACGTTTGTAACCTTGGAGAGCCTGAGTGGGACCGGTTTCGATACGTGCTCAGAGCCGAACCCCAGAAGATGTAGCACCGTGCGGGAGGCTTTGAAGCGCGCGGACCGAACGGCTGCTTCGGAGAAAGCCGTACAGCCGCTCTGGGCCCAGAAGAGGCGGTCGCCTCGGCGGGTAGCAGTCGCACGGCTCCCTCGTGTGGCTCACCGCTGTTGAGTCGCCGCTCTTGGAGGTGCAGCGGTCGGTCGCTTGGCAGACGAGGAATGGCAGGTTCCGGCAGCGGATGTGATGGGGACCCAAAAACCTGACCGGCTGCAGTCAGCCTTCAGCGGGCACTGTTGCTGAACTGCTCAGTTCCCCCTGTCGATCGGCACCATCCGCCGGTGGTCAGTCAGAAGTCCCCTCATATCTCTGGGCGACTTCCTCTCTCCACTATTACACGATCGACGTTTTGTCTATGTCTGCCGGCACTCCACCGTTGGAAGTCTGCACAGGGAACATTCGTAATGATGTCGGGCTTGGTCTTCACCATGCCCATCCTCCCTGGAGTCGCGTCACTGCGATTCAATTTGCCCGGCACCGCGCCGGGCTTCTTTTTGGAAGATGCAGCAGAGATGCTCTATCGATTGATTGGCACGCTACTTCTGGCCCTGGTCATCTCCCCAGCCTGGGCGGACATCCTGGCCGGCAAGGTGGTTGCCGTGGCCGACGGCGACACCATCACCGTCCTCGATAACACCAAAGTCCAGCACAAGATCCGCCTGGCCGGCATCGATGCACCCGAGAGAAAGCAGCCATTTGGACAGCGCGCCAAAGAGCAGCTTTCAGATCTGGTGTTCGGTAAGACTGTCCAGGTCGAAACCGATAAGGTCGACCGGTACGGACGCCAGATCGGCAAGGTGCTGATCGACGGCCGAGATGCCAATCTGGCCATGGTCACCGCCGGCATGGCCTGGCACTACAAGAAGTACCAGACAGAGCAGGCGACCTCAGACCGGCTCCTGTACGCCAGCGCTGAGGAGGACGCGCGCGCGGGCCGGGTAGGTCTTTGGCGAGAGCCAGCGCCGGTAGCGCCGTGGGACTGGAGACGGGGGGAACGACAGGCAGGTCAGTAGGCGCTGGATTCCCAGCCACCCGAAGTGTTCTTCCCTTCGTTCTCCGTCCGGACGCTCAAAGCTCATCCTCCTCGAACCAGACCGAACCCAGCGTGTCATCCAGCCGTTCCTGGTGGTGCTTGCCACACAGCGACAACATCCAGCCCGTCCTCTGATCGATCCATCCGGGACGACCACATGCCGCGCAAATGTCTTGACTGGCCGCCTCGGCTGCGAACTTGAGGTCCATAAGCTGCTTCATCAGCTCTGGCTCCTGTTCGTGCACACCCTCAGCCAGCCGGAAGTACATCCGGGCAGAGCCGAACTTCTCTTTGACCTGGAGCCAGTGAAACCCGCGCTTGTCCTCACCCAGCGCCTGGTCGATGTCAGAGCAAAGCCGAGAGAAGAGCCGGAACCAGCCGCGCGAGTGGCTCATGCCGATGGCCTCGCCTTCGAACTGGTACGGGAAGCGAGCCTGAAGTTCTTTGGGGTTGTTCATGATGAAAGTCTTTCGAGAATGGAATGAAGGTGGGCCGCGTTCGCAGGCGTGAAGCCAACGCGGTGATGGGTCAGCAGCAGGTTCGGACAGCCCGGGCTGAAGATCCAGGGCACGTCATCGATCGCTATCCATGGGTGGTCGGGACGGTTCGCAGCGAGCCAGGTCAGACACTCGATCTCCCGCAGTCCCGCTGACGCAGGCATGGCTGGGTGGCGCGAGACCACCGGCGTGCAGCCCACCACCCGGAGTGCGATGTCCGCGGAGAAGAACTCGCGCAACTCGGTGAGTGGATGGTGCTCGCGCCAGGAACTGCTGATCACGACCTCAGCTGGCGCATGGCAGCGCAGCACGGCCTCGATCAGCGGCAGACAGGTGAACAGCTGGTCCGTCCTGCACAGCTCGGGGTGGGTCACCCCGTCAAAGTCCAGGAACACGATCGGTGTGGGCTTGCTCAACATCGGCTCCCGGTCAATGCAGACAACGGTCATCGGACGTCTCGCCAGGATCTCCGCCCAGCACATCTACTGGCAGGTCCTGGTGCACCAGGTACCTGCGCCCGTTCACCAGTGCCCGGGCATAGGCCTGCTCCAGGGCCTGGATCTGCTCCCGGGGCGTGGCATGGGCCAGCAGCACGATGAGGCGCCGGGGCGGAGCCTCGAATCCCGGGTAGCGGCGGTGAACGGCACTGGCCACGTTCTGCGCCAGCACGATCGCCTGTTCTGCCGAGGGAGATTGAATGTGGAAGATCCGGAACCGCGACTGGATGGGCTCGGGCACCCCGGCCAGGTCGTTGGCCGTGGCCACCCACAGCACATGGCTGGCGTCGAACTGAATGCCGGAGGAGATGTCCACCACCGCGCAGGCCGTGACCGGCTCCAGCAAGCTGTGCAGCGGCGCCAGCGGGTTGGTGCTGCGGTAGTTGCTGGTCTTGTCGATCTCGTCCATCAGGATGACGGGATCGGCGCGCTTGCCCAGGCAGACACCCCTGAAGACCAGACCCACTTCCGTGTTGGCCCAGTGCCTGTCCGAGCCCGTCAGGGCATCGCTCGTGTGGGCGGCATCGAAGCTGTGCCGGTAGATGGGTCGCGCCAGACAGCGGGCCAGGTCCAGCGTGAAGTGGGTCTTGCCGACACCGGGCGCTCCGGCGATCAGGATGGGCGGAATGCGCAAAGGTTGACCCAGTTCCAACGCCAGCAGGACCTGGCCCTCGATCAGGTCGATGACCTCGCCGAAGTGCGGTTGCGTGTCCCGCAGGGCCTTGAGCCCGTCCAGCGCGAGTTGCAGATCCTGCGATCGGCTCACCTGCCGGAAGGCCCCCAGCGCCTTCAGCTGATCGAACAGGACACGGTCACGGTCTCGAAGCTGTCGATCAGGATTCGAGCTCGCCTGCGCCAGGAGCTTGACCGGCTCCTCCCACGCATAGACCTGTACCTTGCCGCTCCAACCCTGTTCAAAATCGGCAGCCTGCTCGCGCTGGAAGTCGAATTGAAGCCTCAGCTCGGCGCGGGCATCGATGACGCTGTACTGGTCAGCGTCCTTCTTGCGGGGGGAGATGAACGGCGAGGGTTCTGGCTTGCTCGCGTGTCTGGCCGCCCGTTCCTCGTCGATCTTCCGAGCCCGTTCCTCAGCGAATTCGGCCTCCCGGTTGCGTGCATCCGAAGCGCATTGAAGCAGCAGTTGGTCCACCTGCTCGGTGGCAGGCAGGAGGAGCTTGAAGCTGCGTGCGGCGCCATCGTTGAAATACTCGACGTCCCGGAGGGCGAAGTCAGGAAACTTCTTGTCGTAAGAGGGCGGGACGCGGGGAATGTACTTGCGCATGTCGGACTCCTTGGCGGAGCCCGGCCGGTGCTGTGTGTTCTGCCCTGGCTCCTTGTTGATTCACTGGGTGAGTGACAAGGTGGGCCGAACGCAAGACCGCTAGAGGCGCGGTCGCAGAGGCACACCCCAGCGGGTGCATATGCACGCGGTGGGACGGGTGGCCTTCAGGGAGAAGTGCTGCGACATAAGTGAAATGATGCAGCAGGAAACAGGAGGAGGCAAGTGATCGAGGCCGCAGGTGTTGCGCGAAAAATAAACGACGTCGTTTATTCGACCTGGGACAGTCGACGTGTCCTTGGACCGTTGTGGGAGGCTGGTGCACCCCGAAGGACCAACATCAAATGCTGGGCGACGAGTTTGTCCGAATGCAGCGACCTGGTAGGCATTCGCCGGTCGTATCCAACTGGTGTCGGCCAAGGGCTTTAGATCACTCAGTCGCGCCCAAGGTCAGCTCAAGGCTGAACGGAGTCACTCGGGGACGGCGGTAACGAACAACAGCGAGGGTCAAAAGCGGTCGTTCAGGATCGACCAAGCTAGCGACCGCTTCGCTTTCAAGACAGGGTACTTGCCAATAAATGGCTTCAAGCCCACGGAGAAGGACTGGTTTCTCACGGGGCGAAGTGACACTCCCGACCTGGGGCCGTCATTTGAGAGTTTCGAAAGAAGGTGGGAAACGTGAAAGCTTGCGGCCGCCCAAAAAAGTACCTTTGAATGGCAAGCAAAGCATGTGCAACACAGATTGATGTCTATGGGAGCACCAGTCGAACCCACCCAAAAGCAGCAAGAAATCCCAAAAAGAGAGTTAGGAATCCCATGCACAGCGCATACGCCATGGGGCGTTTCTTGGGGTCAATCACGCTGCCGTATCTGCGCAGGGGAACCTTGCGTCGCCACATCTCCGCAAGAGCCAGTGCCATCGCCGTAACCAAGATGAGCGCACTGTAGGTTTCAATACTTTCCCTGTGCTGTTCCAGCCCTTCAGTTCTGGCGACCAGTTTTGCGATGATAGGCAGACATAGGACGACTACAACGAGGATGAGGAGAAGAGCCCGTAGACGTGGAGATTTGACCGGCGGCTTCGGAGGCATCGTGTATGGGTCTAGTTGTGGCCGACAGTGTAAATGCGAGGCAGCGTCGGGAAGCCGATCTTTGATGGGATACCCCTGCTGGCCACAGTCAGCTTGTGGCGGTCACCGCAGAGACCCGGTTTCGGCCAGAAGCGGATGTTCCTGGACGACTGGTTCGCGAGACGAAGGTCCTGCGCGCGCAGTGCTGTCGATCAGGAAGGCAGTGCGTCGGCTGCATAGGCAGCCGCGAACTCAGGCGAGGGGGCAATCGGTGTGATGACATCGATGAGCACGCCATTCGGGTCGGTGGCAATGAAGTGGCGCTGCCCCCACGTTTCGTCACGCAGCGAAAGCACTATTGGCACGTCTGCAGCCGTCAACCTGGCGTGGTGTGCATCCACATCTTCGACTTCGAAGTTGAGCAACAGGCCGCTGGCCCGTTCGGCCTTGGGGCCAGGGATGGTCGTGTGCCCTGCCTGCATCACCGCCAAGTTGACGCGATCGTCCTCGCTGGATTGCAGGTGCACGTACCAGTCCGAGGCAAACAAGGTCCGGAACGCGAAGTGCCGGACGTAGAAGTCGGTGGTTTCTCTCAGGCGGTCTGTCGTCAGGACCGGGTAGTACTGCAGGCACTTCATGGTGGCTCCTTTGTGAAAGACAACATACACTATGTATGTAATTCAACTTTACATACATTCTGTACGTATGTCAACACCACCCCGAACACAGGCATCAAGGAGCGAGGCCACGCGCAACGCGCTGATCGCAGCGGCGCGGCGTTTGTTTGTGGATCGCGGCTACGCCGCCACCGGAACCCCGGAACTGGTAGCCGAGGCCGCCGTCACCCGGGGTGCTCTCTACCATCACTTCGTGGACAAATCAGAGCTGCTGATGGCCGTGGCTGCCGACATGGCCTTCGAGGTCGCAGCAGCAGTGGCCGCTTCAGCGCCTCCTGGGGTGCCGCCGCAGCAGGCCCTGCTGGCCGGCAGTCACGCCTATTTCGCAGCGATGGCAGAAGGTGGACGGGCGCGCGTGCTTCTCTTGGACGCGCCGGCAGTTCTGTCCCCGGCGCAGTTGGCGCTGCTGAGCGAGGCCGCCGGGGCCGACGAACTGCGCAATGGCCTGCAGGCCTGCCTTCGCGCGGGCCGCTCCGTGCCTCTGGACGAACTGGGCGGCTTGCTCTCGGCCGCATTCGATCGCGCCGCTCGGGCCCTAGCCGAAGGTGAGGATCCGACGCGGTGGACCGGCGCGATGGACCTGTTGGTCGGCGCGGTTACCAAAGACCTGGCAGGTTGAGCTGGTCGATCCTGTTGCCGGGCCATGGCCGGACTCGCATGACGGCCAGCCCCTCCGTTGGCGAACCTGCGCTGATGGATGACCGCTTCAAAACCTCCCATCAACGGATGGCCTACGCCCGGTATGGGTCGAGAGTGTGAGTTCAGCCCTTCGAGCAGCTGACATTCAACCGGAATTTGAAGGGGTACCTGCGGCATTCAAAGCTGGGTGACTGCAGCCCCCTCGATTCCGGTCATCGATGCTGCCGCACTGCAGGGCAAGCCGATGACAGCTTCGTGCCAGGCACCGGGAACTCAGCTCTCGGCCGCGAGAGACGGCAATCGCTGCAAAGCCGCATTTGGAAACTCCAAGGACACTTCAGGCTGATTGCAGCCGGTGACGTTGCAAGTCTGAATGCCATGCCGCGTTGGTCTTTTCATTCACGGATGGAGGGTCGGTCGGCCGCTGCACCGCCGTCATTTTGTCGAGCACCAACGCGCTCCCAATAGGCGGGCAAACCGTTGTTGCCGTCGTGTGACGCAAGGTGTGCGCAGAGATGGCGACCAGCTAGGTTGGGTTGCGCGCGCATGGCTGCTTTCACAGCCCATGCCAGCCGCTGCGTGATGTTGGATCGTGCCAACGCCTGACCTCCACGGTTTGGCAGCAAGGGCGACGCCGGGCCCAGGTCGGGGTTTGGTCGCCACCATGTGCGGAGCCAGCTCACCGGCGAGCACCACGGCGATTTCTGCCGGCTGGGCCAGCGGCACGCGATGGTGAATCGGGCACGTGTCAGCGGTGGGCATCCAGCAAGGCCTGTCTAAATACCTCGGCAACCCTGGTCGGTGCCGGTGCGCGCCGATGCATGCAAGCGAAGGCGCAGCGGTAAAACAAGGTGCGAGGCGCAACCGCGCGCAGAAGCCCGGCTTCAACGAATGCCCGCGCGTAGTGGTCGGGCAAAAAGCCGACGTAAGCCCCTGAAAGCACCAGCGTTGCGACCGCTTCTTGGTCGCTGGCGGTCGCGGCTCGCACCAGTCGGCGTTCGTGTGTCAGGGCCATGTTGGGTGAGTGGTAATCCAGCGCGGCCAAGTCTTGGCGGCGCAAGTCCGCCCATTCGTGGCAGCCTGAACTGTCATCGAACCACGGGTGGTTCTGCGCGGCGTACAGATACATGGTTTCGTCGAATAGCGGGTCGTAGGCCAGGCTTTCGGAGCGCCGGTGCTCGGGGCTGATGCCCAGGTGGTACTGGCCGTCGATGACGCCTCGCTCGATCATGGCGATGGTGCCTACGTGCATGTGCAGCGTGACTTGAGGTGCCTGCTGGCGAAACGCCGACACCGCCTGCGCGATCCGGACCTGCGGGTTGCTTACGGTTTTTTCGAAAACCGCAACGTGCAGGTCGCCGCTCATGCTGCGGTGGATGTCGTGCAGATTGCTGCGAAAAGCGTCAGTGGCAGCCAGCAGCATTTCCGTTGCGGCGTACAGCTGCTGCCCTTCGGGTGTGAGTGCAAAACCGGCGCGCCCACGTCGGCACAGCACTAGGCCCAAACGTGTTTCCAAGTCTTTCACGTGGCGGCTGATGGTGGACATCGCCAGGTTCAGCTCCAGCTCGGCCGATGCCATGCCGCCGCAGTCCACCACCGCCTTGAAAACCCGCAGCAGGCGCAGGTCGATATCGCTCAACTGCCCCATCGTGGGCACGCTTGGGATCGCAGTTCTTACTTGCATAAATGTTCAAACAAGCTGAGATAAGTTCTCATTTTCAAGACTAACACGGCCATTGAGAATTGCGCAATCATCAACAGGAGCCACTTATGGACATGAACGATATCCAGCGCTTGAACACATCCGTTCGTACCGACGCCGAATGGCTGGCCGCCCACTGGATGCCTTACACCGGTAACCGCCAGTTCAAGGCTGATCCGCGTTTCATTGTGGCGGCCCAGGGCGCCTACTTCACCAGCCACGACGGACGGCAGATTTTTGATGGCCTGTCGGGCTTGTGGTGTTCGGGGCTGGGCCACGGGCGCGCGGAGATCACGCAAGCCGTAAGCCGACAGATGGCCACGCTGGACTATTCCCCCGCCTTCCAGTTCGGCCACCCGCTGTCCTTCGAGTTGGCCAACAAGATTGTCGAACGCATGCCGGCTGGACTCAACCGCGTGTTCTTCACCGGCTCCGGCTCGGAGTCGGCCGACACCTCGCTCAAAATGGCCCGCGCCTATTGGCGTACCAAGGGGCAGGCCAGCAAAACGCGGTTGATCGGTCGTCTCAAGGGCTACCACGGCGTGAACTACGGCGGTATTTCAGTGGGCGGCATCGTCGCCAACCGCAAGCTGTTCGGCCAAGGCGTAGAGGCCGACCACCTGCCGCACACCCAGCCAGCCAACGGCAGCTTTTACAAGGGCATGCCGCCCACAGGGGCCGAATTGGCCGACCACCTGCTGGACCTGATCGCCCTGCACGACGCCTCCAACATCGCCGCCGTCATCGTCGAGCCTTTCTCGGGTTCGGCCGGCGTCGTGATTCCACCGGTGGGCTACCTGCAGCGCCTGCGCGAGATTTGCACGGCCAACAACATTCTGTTGATTTTTGATGAGGTCATCAGCGGATTCGGGCGTTCGGGCGCCTGGACGGGATCGGAAGCCTTCGGCGTCACGCCAGACATCCTCAACTTCGCCAAGCAGGTCACCAACGGCACGCAGCCGCTGGGCGGGGTGGTGGTCAAGCAGGAGATTTACGACACCTTCATGGCGCAAGGTGGCCCAGACTACATGCTGGAGTTTCCGCACGGCTACACCTACTCGGCGCATCCAGTGGCCTGTGCCGCTGGCATTTCGTCCTTGGATCTGCTGGCCAGCGACCACGCGATTGAGCGCGTGAGAGAGCTCGCGCCCTACTTTGAGAAGGCGGTGCACGGTTTGCGCGGCGCCCCACATGTGGCCGACATCCGAAATTACGGTTTGGCCGCCGGAATCAGCATCAGCCCGCTGCCGGGCGAACCCGCCAAACGTCCGTACGAGATCGGCATGGCGATGTACGCCAAAGGCTTTTACGTGCGCTACGGCGGCGATACCATCCAGTTGGCACCGCCCTTCATCAGCACGCCCGACGAAATTGACCGCTTGGTGAGTGCGCTGGGCGACACCCTGAACCAAACGGCCTGAACCAGCTGGACAACGCCACATGAGCCACCCGATCCGCACCTGATCAACGGCCGCCTCACCGACTGCGGACAGCGCGTCAAACCCGTCTACAACTTGCAGCCACCGGCGCCATCAGCGGCCAGGCCAGCGCGCAAGCGACCTTTTCGGCCTGGCGCTGGCTCTGTCGGACCTGAACATCGATGCCACCCATAGTGCTGCCTCGAGTTAACACGCAATTCGTTTCTGTTCAATTTGTACGCCAAACCAGCATTGCGGACCTGCGCGAATTTTCTTTTGCGGGCTGGTGCAATATGAAGAATGAGTGGGGCATGCTGATTCACAGTTCCTTCAAGCCCGCACCACCGGCATGTCCTCCCACCGGGTCGTGTACTGGGGCGTGCGACGCTCCTGTTCTATTGCCCAGAGCCTGATTTCCCGATGTCCGCAGTACCCCATATAGCCGACGTTCATGACTTCGCCTGCGTCGAGGCCCGACGACTGCTTGGCGCCAATCACCAAGAGTGCGCCCGCATCCAGCGAATGGCTCCTCTCGCTGCACTGCTGCCTCTCGGTCCCGCAAAGTCTGTTCAAGGCTGGTTGCTGCCGGTGACTTAGCACGCCCTGAATGTCGAACGCAGCGATCACTTGTCATGTGATGTTGGAGGAGTCGAACGACCGCTGCTCCGCCGTCACCGGCCTCTCAACACAGGCCTGCCTGGTCTCGCTTTGAGAACGAGTCCTCACGCCCGAGGTGAGCGGCTGTGCTGGGCACTGAGCCGATGTTCGACCACGCCAAAAGCAGACATCAGGCAACTCCGAAACTTGCGCGCTAAAACGGCTCTTTCGCTGTCATGCTCACATCTTCGCCGACAGCGGCAGGTCGAAGACATGCAGTTCCTTCCATTGCCCCGTGGAGTTTTCAATCAACACCACAGACGTGCACCTTGCCGCTATGGGCCCTGTTGTGCGCATCTTTTTCTCGAGCTCGAGCGCGCCCAGGGCTGCACTCTGCGCTTCGCCATGCGCCACCGTGAGATGTGGAATCACGCTGGCATGTTCTCCACCGTAGGGAGGAAACTCTGGAAACGCCCGCACGAGTGCAGACGTCAACGCCACGAAAGCGCTTGGGGGCTCAGGGGCAAGATAGGCAGTCGCAGGGAAGCGTCCCACCCGACGCAAGCTGAACTCGAAGGACGGGACCTCCATCAACGCTTCACGCGCCTGCGCGAGGACAGCGGGTGTCACTTGGCCTGGGTCCATGAACGGTACCAAGACAGTGATATGCGCAGGCACGCCCTGCTGGAACGTTGCGTCGTAGCGCGTACGCAGTTCAGTCACGATGACTTCGGCGGATGGAACACGGACGACAAATGCAGTAATGGCCATGACACCGAACTGAGTAAAAAATGGGCAACATCAGCATCTCGGCGCATCATGCCGTTTCGGGCCTCCGGAAATCAGGCCCTTGGCCTGAGCAGCTTTTTCATGGGTAGCGCCTCCATGCCAAAGGCCTGAACGGGAAGCCCATCAGGCATGAACCCGTTGCGAAGGTAGAAGGTCCGAGCTGTACGGGTGCTCTCCAAGCGCAATGCCTCGACACCTGCTCGAACGGCCTGGTCTTCGATTGCAGCAAGCAGTGCCTTGCCTACCCCTGCGAATCGCACAGAAGGTACTGCGTAGCAAAGCGTCACCTCACCGGTGTTCAGAGCGGACCCGAATCCGACAGTCTCTCCCATCACGCTGGCGACAACCGAGAACGCGTTTGGCTCCGAGATGACACCGCGGAAAAACTCAGGCGTCTTGTTGCGAAGCCACCCCTGAATGACAGTTTCGTCACCGCGATGGTCGTCATGACAGCACGCGAGGATGGAGCCGCGAACAACGTTGCAGGCGTCAACTGCGTCGTCCACCGTTGCGGGTCGGGTTTGAATGTTCATAGGTTTCTGAGCATCTGCTTGTGGCCGCATTCTGCCCCCGCCTACTTCCGCCCAGGCTGGCTGAGCGATTTCTGCAGAATTTGTTCAGCCGCTTCGCTCGCGCTGACGTAAGCGGAGTCGACGACCAAGCGGCTCGTCGTCCACGCCTCGTACTCATGACGAAGTACCGCCTCCCAGGCGGGTGGAGTGAAGTCGGGAATGTCACTTCTCCGCCCCTCCACCCGCCGGCGGTGTTCAGCCAGGTCAGAACACACGAGTTCGACCTCGAACAGGCGTGATGATGTGCTGTCTGCTACAGCACGCCACGCTTCCCGGGTGACGGACAGCGGATTGACGCAATCCACTACGACTGCCATGCCCAGCGTCAAGTTGGACTTGGCCAGCTCATAGGCCACTAGGTAGCCGGCGGGCCCGACGTCTTCGCGGGCAGTCCTTCTCCGAAGCGCCTGCTCGATGATGTCCATGCGCAGATAGACAGAGGGCATGCGAGCGACGAGCTCGTGCGCGACGGCCGTCTTGCCCGTTCCAGGTAGGCCGCCGAAGACAATCAACATCAGGTTCTCCCTCGTGAACTTAAAGAGGCTGAAGGCGAAGGCCATAGTCCGCATTTGGCCCGACAGTGTGAGACCGAGGTCGCGCCAGCAAGCTGACCTTCGGCGAGACGTTCATGCAGGTCAACGTCAGCTTACAGCGATCCTCCAAGGAACCCGGTATCGGCCAGGAACAGCAGTTCACTCGGGCGTGACCAAGGTCAAGTGAAGGCTGACTGCCGCCGGTCAGGTTGTGCAGTCCAATGACAGCCGCCGCCGGAAACTGCCATTCGTCATCCTGCGAGGCGACCGACCGCTGCATGTGCATCAGCGGCCACTCAACAGCGATGGGCCGCACTAGCTGCCGAGCGACTCCTTCCCGCCAAGGCGACAGGCTCTTTGCGATCCGAAGTTGAGATGGCATTACCCCACAAGATCTGCGGCAGACAGAACAAGAAAAAATAGGATCAAGAAAGACACCGCGGCGACAAATAAATCGAACAACCGCTTACGGTTGAAGGAATCTGTGGGACGCACACGACTTGTGCTCATAAAAAACGCGTCTTTGCCCGCTAAGCGGTTTTGAAAATACCTTAGCGAGGCTCCCCAATACAGTGTCACAGCTCCGGCAGCAATCGACCCCTTCACGCTTTCGATCCACAAAAAGTAGAGACCTGCGGGCACCGCGAAAAACAGGCCCACTACCAAGAAGATAATCATCACTCGCAGTGCCGGACTCCACGCCCTCTCACTGACTTGGTCTAAAGCATCGCGCGGGGGTATTTGGTCTGGGATGGAGTGCATCCAACTTGACAGGTCGGGTCCCGCTCCGCAAGCAGGGCACCTCAACGCTCCTTGGGGAAACTCAAGATTGCACCTGGAACATTGGCGCTGAAGATGCATAGTTCGCGAGCTTTGTCCGAAATTTGATTTATGTTGAGGGAGCAGATTGCACGAAGAGCCCAAGCACAAGGTTAGCAACTTGGCCAAGTTCGCATACCTTCCCAATCATGTCGAAGAATCTCTCAATCTTGGACAAGCTCAGATTCTTTGCTTCCACAGCAATGTCCAGCTTCTGGCCGGCAGTATGAGTACGAGGCCGCTCCGGGAAGCTGACTGTCGATTGATAGACCCACGTCAAGGGTCAAAGTCAGGTTCCAACAGCACTACAGCGAACCCGGTATCGGCCAGGAGCGGTCGTTGCCGAAAGTCAAAAGCAGCCACTTACCGTCGGTGCGGGCTAGCAAACTTGCAACCTAGGTCGCACAGTGGAGATTTTCATCTTTTTGCTCAACGCTGAGCGACTTTTCAACCTTGCCCATCAAAGGCCTGAGTGCTCATCTTCGCACTTGAGTTCACCAATCCAATACGCCCAGCCTCAAGCCGCGGCCTTCGCGGGTATAGCCAGCCAGCGAGTCAACAAATTTGATGCAGGTCAGGCTTTGGCTGCAACGGCCAACGCACCCAAAAACCAATACCCTTTCCATCCAACCCATCCACCATCTGAAGGCTGCCACCCAGCTGCGATGCGGCTTGCGCGGCAATGGCCAGCCCCAGCCCCGAGCCTGAAACCTGCACCTCTCGCCCGCGCTGAAAGCGCTGCATCAACCGCGCGCGCTCCGTCAGGGATATGCCAGGCCCGTCATCGGCCACCAGCAACACCACATCGCCACCCTCTTCACTCAGCGTCAGAGTGACCCGGCCACCCTCGTGTACATAAGCCATGGCGTTGTTCACCAGGTTTTCCAACACCGATTGCAGCAACTGCGTATCTACCCTCACCACCAGCGTTTCGGGTGACACCATCCCCAGATCGATCCCGCGCATTAGAGCTGCTGGCTGGGCTCGGGCCAACTGGGCCTGCGACCACTCCACCAGATCCAGGGGCTGGCGGTTTTGAGGTGGCTGGCTTTCCAGGCGCGCGAGCGTCAGCAACTGGTGAACGAGGTGAGAAGCCCGTTGAATGGCCCGCTCCAGTTCGGCGCGCGCCACCTTTTGCAGCGCGGGATCGGTGGTGGACACCAGCAAATGCGCCTGCGCGGCCATCACAGCCAAGGGCGTGCGAAGCTCGTGAGCGGCGTCTTGCACAAAGCCACGCTCGCTGTGGATGCTGTTTCGAGCTTGTGCAAGCAAATCGTTGAACGCCGCTTCAAGCGGCCGCAACTCCGCGTAGCGCAGGTCCAGCGCCAATGGTGAAAAATCGGTGGGTGCCCGCTCGCCCACCCGCGTCACCAGCTCCCGCAACGGCCGCAGTCCTCGGCGCACCGCCAGCCACAGCGGCAACAACACCAGCGGAAATGCGATCAGCATCGATTGCACCAAATTGCGCGAGATTAGGTACATCGCTTCTGCGTCTGACAACGATGGTTCCAGAAGAGTCACACGCCATTGCGGCGTGGATAGCGTGGCCATCCAATAGGTTTGGCCGTTGCCGGTCCAACTGGGGCGTTCTGAATCGGCAATGGACAGCGCGGCGCCACTAAACCCCTTCGAGGCGTAAACCAGCGAGCCATCCAGCCTCGCCAACTGAAACAACAACTCGTCCCTGGGCAGCGGAAGCGACTCTCGGCGCAAAAGGCTGTACTGGGTCTCGGTTGCCTGCACTACCTGCACCGCCCGGGTTTCATCAGCAAAATCCAGCGAGGCCACCAGTGCACTTACCGCCAACCGCTGCGCCTTGCGACTTTCAGAAATACGCTTGAAATCCCAAAAATCTACCACCACCAGCGCCACCCAGACCAGGGTGAACGCCGCCAACAAGGCCGCCACCACTCTGCGCGCCAACGATGGTCTTCGAAAAGCGTCAAGCACCGTGTTCATGGCACCAACTGGTAGCCCACGCCACGCACCGTGCGCACGCGCTCGGCCCCGATCTTGCGCCGCAGATGCGACAAATGCACTTCAATCGTCGCCGCATCCAGCGGCTCACCCAGTGGCTCCATGCGCCGCCCCAGATCGCGCTTGGAGACCACCGCCGAAGGGTCGCGCGCCAGCTCCATCAGCAACCTGAATTCGCGCAGCGAGAGCTCCAGGGGCGCGCCATCGCGCCAGGCCAGGTGCGCCTGCGGCTCCAGCTTCAGGTCGGCCACCTGCCACACCGGGCTGGCCTGCCGCGCGCTGCGCCGCGTGACCGCGCCAATGCGCGCCATCAGTTCGGGCATGGCAAAAGGCTTCACCAGAAAATCGTCAGCGCCACTCTCAAAACCGCTCAAGCGGTCACCCAAGGCCGAGCGGGCGGTGATCACGATCACCGGAACCAACATCCCCTCGCGCCGCCAGCGGTTCAACAGTTGCAAGCCCAGCCCATCGGGCAACGACAGATCCAGCAACACACAATCCACTCCTGCCGCAGACGGCTCAGGCGCTTCTGACAAACGCCGCACCCAGAGCCCGGAGAAGCCCTCCGCCTTGAGCGCGGCCAACAGCGCTTGCCCCAGGTCAATGTCGTCTTCAACGATCAGGATGTGCATAACGGAGAAGTCTAGCGAACCTGTCTTTGGGAAAGCCCAAGGTTGGCGCCGCCACACTGAAATACTTGCATTTACCGCTCACCGTCCGCCATGAAACAAACCCCTTCCAAAACCACCCGCCCATCCAAGCCAGGCAGCCGTATGAGCAAACTCCTTCTGTTGGCTGCATTGACAGGCTGCGCCAGCGCACCGTCCAGCCCACCCAGGCTGGCCAGGGGCGACCATGCAACCCTGCAAACCCACATGGCCAAGTTCATAGCATCGGGTATGAAGACGAACAAGGTCACGGGCTTGAGCATCGCGCTGGTGAGCGATCAGCGCGTGCTCTGGTCTGAGGGGTTTGGCTGGGCCGATACCGATGCCCAATTGAAAGCCACCGATCAAACCCTGTACCGCATGGGCTCGATCTCCAAGCTCTTCACCAGCACCGCCGCCATGCAACTCGCCCAGCAAGGGCAGCTGAACATCGACGCGCCGATTCAACAGGCGCTGCCGGGTTTCAAGACGGGTGAGCAGGCGATCACTCCTAGGCTGTTGATGACCCACCACGCCGGGCTCACCCGCGACAAAGGCGAGGGCATGTGGGGCAGCGATGTGGGCCAATTTCAAGCCATGGTCAGAGCCCTGAACTCCGACCACCAAGACTTCCCCCCGGGCTTGCTGTTTTCGTACTCGAATGTGGGCATGACGGTGCTGGGCGCCGCTATCGAAAACGCAGCCCGCAAGCCGTTTGAAGCCCACATCAAAACCACGCTGTTGGAACCATTGGGCATGGACACCGCATTTTTCTCCAGCGCCCCAGGCCCCGGCCTCTCAAGGGCCTACAAAGACGGGAAACCGGCCAAAGAGCTCGCGCTGCGCGACACGCCTGCGGGCGGCTTGAACGCCAGCGTGCTCGACATGAGCCGCTTCATGATGATGGTGTTCGCGCAGGGCCGGAGCGCAACCGGGGCAAGCATCTTGCTGCCCGAGGACATGGCGGAAATGTTGAACACCCAGAATGCCCACAATGCGCTGGACTTTGACCTGCACACCGGCCTGGGCTGGATGCTCAACAGCCTGGGGCCAGACGCGTTGCGCAACGGCGGCCTGGTGGCCCACCACAACGGCGGCACCATCAATTTTCACAGCCAGATGTATGTCTTGCCAGAACACAAGCTGGGCGTGATCGTGGCGGCCAATTCGGCGGGGTCGGCCCAGTTTGTGGACGCTGTGGCGAAACGCGCCTTGGCCATGGCCCTGGAAGCCAAGACCGGCATTCAACAACCTGCACCCAAGCCCGAATTCACCGTCGCCCAGGCGCCCATTTCCGAAGCCCAGTTTCAAAGCTGGCTGGGCGACTACGCCACCATCGCAGGCCATGCCCGGGTGGAGCGCGATGGCAAGAGGCTCAAGGTACAAGCCATGGGCCAGGCGCTGGACCTTGTTCCCGGGAAAAGCGGCGACATGGGGTTGAGCTACAAACTGCTGGGCCTGTTCAGCTTGCCCATCCCCGATTTCAAGAGGTTCACACTCTCGCGCAAGCGGGTGGGCACCCGGGAACTGCTGGTCGCCAGATCGGGCGGGCAAGAGATATTGGTGGGCGAGCGCCTTAGCCCTCAACCCGATCCCCGCGCGGCCGCATGGGTGGGCACCTACAAGCCAGTAGTGCAAAACAATGAAGAGCCTATTGAGCGCATCGAATTGCGTATGGACAAGCAAGTGCTCCTCGCCACGGTGCACATGACCGCCATAGAAGGCGGCGCTACCGAAGTATTGCCCATTCGCCTAGTCTCCGAGCGCGAAGCCCGCGTTTTGCGCTCCCTGGCCGACTTTGGCGAAACCGTGCGGTTGCACGAAATTAATGGCCAGCCCGGCTTTGAAGTGTCGGGCATCGCTTTCGTGAAGTCGGCGCCATGAAGATCAGAAAGGGGGTGTTCTTTGTGGTCTCCAATTTGGCCCTGGCTGGTTTACCAGCCTGTTCAATGCCTGCCTTGCTGCGCCGTAGTCTCCTCACGGTTTTCAGCGCCACCGAGTGGCCAATTTCGATGCGCAAGCCCTAACGAAAAGCTGTTGCATCAGGCCAGGCATCTGGATGCCATGGCGTTGGACTGTTGAGTGACCGCTTTGCGGAGAATGCGCGAAAGACTGCAACGGGTCGGGAGTGCCACTTCGCCCCATGCGAAACCGGTCCTTCATCGAGGGTTTGATGCCATCCGCTGGCGAGTACCCGGTCTTGGTAGTGAAGCGGTCGGTGGTGTGGCCGATCGCTGAATGACCGCTGATGACCGTCCCTGCTGTTTGGACCGCCGTCCCTGAGTGACTCAGTACAGCCTGGGACCGACTTCGAAATCCAAGAACCGCATCGATTGAATTGTCTCCACTGGAGATCAGGCTTCAGATCACCAGCCGGCCAGCCTTTGCAGAAGGCGCAATCTACGCCTCTGTATCCGCTGAAACTTGGAGGTAGTCGGTCTGCATGCCGTCAGAAAAGATGATGCCGTTGTCCGACATGCGTGACCGGACCTTGAGCGGCTCACCGGCGAGCACTCGTCTGCAGAGCAGCCTGGCCTGAGCGGTCCGCGTCGGAAAAGGCTCTCAAACGGCAAACACCCGCATCAGCTTGGTATAAACTGTTTATACAGTTAATCAAAGGATCGTCAACATGCAAGAATCTGCCGCTACACCAACCAGCAAGGCCGCTGCGAACGCGTCCCCCGACGCTGCAACGGTTCAAATAAAAACGACTTCACCAAAGGCTGTAAAGCCGGCATCCACGAGCCCTCAGACAGGCGCTCGAGTGCCAGCCCCGAAAAGGACGGCGCCCCCTCTGAAAAAGGCTGCTGCAACACCAGTGTCGACCAAAGCCTCAGTTCCGACCAAGAATGCTACAAAGCCAAAGGTTGTCAAAGCTTCGTCTCAAAGGCCTCAGAAGATCAAGCTTGTGCGAGACAGCTTCACATTTCCCGAATCTGATCACAGGAGTCTGGTAGACCTCAAGAAGCGGGTCATCGCGCTGGGCATTGAAGTGAAGAAAGGGGAGCTGGTCCGCGCTGCCCTGGACCTACTTGCCTCCCTGGACAATCAGAGGTTGCTCAAGGCCATTGCCAGCGTGGAGAAGCTGAAGACTGGGCGCCCGAAGAAGTGACGTAGGGCGATGAAGGCGATCAGCATTGTCAATCCAAAAGGTGGCTCGGGAAAGTCAACCATTGCCACCAACTTGGCAGGCTACTTCGCACAGCGAAGTCCTGCCGTCCTGTTGGGGGACATTGACCTGCAACAGTCCTGCAAGCGCTGGCTTGACAGTCGCCCCGAGACTCTGCCTTCCATTGAGACGTGGCGGATTGGGGCAGATGGCGTTGCAAGACCACCCAAAGGCGTTACTCACGCGATTCTGGACACGCCCGCGGGCTTGTCCGGCAAAGCCTTGGAAAAGGTGGTTAAAGTTTCTTCCCGAATCATCGTCCCTGTACATGCCTCGCCATTCGACCTGTGGGCTTCCAAGCGATTTCTGGATGCATTGGCGGAGGTCAGGCGCGTGGCTGGTGGAAAAGCGCAGGTAGCCCTAGTGGGAATGAGAGTTGACCCTCGGACATTGGCGTCAATTCAACTGAGACAGTTCCTGGCGCAGCAAGGGTTTCGCGTCTTGACGACAATCCGCCCGGCTCAGCTGTACCCGCGGGTCGCGGCACAAGGGGCGACGGTCTTCGATCTGCCGGAGTCTTCTGCTGCCCGCGAACTGCAGGATTGGAAACCCCTGTTGGATTGGGTAGACCAGCCTTGGGGCCATTAGCGCCACTGGCACTTCGGTGCATTTGTGGTGGTCCTACAAGTCAAGGGCGCCACTGAGATGTCTATGACAGCTTGAAGACCGCTACCCTGCCTTCAAGTTTGGCGGCTTGGGCGAGCGTGCTTCCAGTGGCGGCAGCCCACTCTGCTCCACCGAGGCAGAGTTCTATCGTGAACCGTCCCGGGGCGGCTCACTTCGGTGAATCAGCATCGCAAGCGACTCATCTGCGCAAATGATGGGTACGGGCGCTGGCACTGACGTGCAGGCATCTAGGTCAAATGCCTGTTGCCAGCCGGGAAATGGAGTTCAGCCTTGCGACGTGTACTTTTCCTGCGCGACTTCCTGGGAGGTTGCTCAGGACGGCTCATCCTGGGACTTCAAGCGTCGGCGATAGCTGCCGTCTGCCTCTGAGCCATCTATGAAGGCCGAAGAACTGAAGCCGGCGTTCATTTGGAATATGGTGTCCCGATATTTTTTACCCGTCAGGACCAGCGGATACGCTGAAGTGTGCGCAGTCAATATGACACTGTGGTTGCAGCGCCAGCCCACGTGGTGTGCGTGTGGCAAAGAAATGCGGGTGACACATTCAGCGGGTTCAATGGTGGAATGAGGAGCTCCCCCGAACTCAGTGCCGCACCCGCCCTCCAATCGGGTCGATCCCGTGATGTTGCGTGGTTTCTCTGGATGGGTGCTGGTCAAACCGACCGCCCCTTGCGCCTGAGGTGTGCGATCGTCACGGCCGACTGGAGCTGGTTGCCATTGGCCGCCGTGCTCGGACTTACCCTGGTCGTCAGGACGAACTCCATCGGCCCCGTGCTGCAGGCCTTGGTGGTGGCGACGCTGCTGCAAGTACTGGTCAAACGGTTGGCGAAAAGACTTTCCTCGCGGCGCCCGTTCGCCATCGGTCTTTGCGCCAACCACCTCCAGCATTCGGATCGGGGGGGAATGCCCAGCACTCACGCCGCGGTGATGGCCTGTCTGGCCGGGTCGCTGTCGCCATGGATGGTCGCCTGGCCCGAAATCGCCTTGGTGCCAATCATTGCTGTGATTACCGCATGGGCGCGGGTTCACGCAGGCGCCCACTTCCCCTCGGACGTGCTGGCGGGACTGATGCTGGGAGAGTCATGTGGGTACGCGGCTTCACAAGTCTCTTTTTGGGCCTGATGA
Organism: Hydrogenophaga sp.; assembly: GCF_030373245.1. Classification (GTDB taxonomy): domain Bacteria; phylum Pseudomonadota; class Gammaproteobacteria; order Burkholderiales; family Burkholderiaceae_C; genus Hydrogenophaga. Next base: position 107,224 of record NZ_JAUCZF010000006.1, on the reverse strand, counting down.
GGGATACCCTGATTTCGGAAATATCGCCAGGCGGCTAAGGCGTGCCTGCGTTGGGCAGGAGCTGTCACTGGCACGTGACCTACCCACCGACCGAACCATGGTTCCGCGAATCGGCTTAGGCTGGCATCTACCTGCAGCCCGGCGACCGCTTGCTGCTGCAGGTCGACGGACTGGGATTCATCCGCAACACCATCGCCGCTGGTGCCGGGCCGACGCCCGGCAGGCCGACCCCTTGAGGAGCTAACCATGTGGGACACCATCGTTCTCGGTTCGGGCATCGGCGGGCTCACGGCCGCCACGGCGCTGGCGCGGCGCGGCCAGCGCGTGCTGGTGCTCGAACAGCACCAGGTGGCGGGCGGACAGACGCAGACATTCCAGCGCCAGGGCTGGACCTTTGCCACCGGCGTGCATTACATCGGCGGCGTGGCGCCGCAGGTCGGCGAGGCGGGCCAGTTCGGCCGCCTGCTCGGGTGGCTCAGCGGTGACGCGCTCGAGTTCCATGACTGCGGCAACCCCTACGACATCGTGCGATTGCCGGGCTTCGAGTTCGGCATCGAGCACCCCGAGGCGGCCTACCGCGATCGGCTGCGCGAACGCTTCCCTGGTCAGCACGCCGCCATCGACACCTGGTTCGATGAGGTGAAGCGGGCGCGCGCAGCCGCGATGTCTCTGTTCGCGCTGCGCGCGCTGCCGGCGCCCTTGGCTTGGGGCATGAAGCTCTGGCGCGGGGCCGAGATCGAGCGCATGTCGCAGCGCAGCCTTGCGCAGGCGCTGGCCGACATCGCCGACCCTTACCTGGCTGCCGTGCTGGGCGCTCGCTGGGGCGACTACGGGGCCACACCTGATCACGCACCCCTGCTTGAGCACGCGCTCGTCACCGGCGCCTATAACCACGGCTCCTATTTCCCTTTGGGTGGCCCAGCGCGCTTTGCGCAGACCCTGGTACCGGTGATTCGGGCGGCCGGTGGGGCGCTGGAGCTGGGGGCCTCAGTCCAGCGCATCCGCGTGAAGGGCGGGCGCGCCTGCGGGGTGGACTATGTGCAGGGCGGGCAGATGCACCAGGCCGATGCCCAGCAGGTGATCTCGGCCATTGGCGCGCACAACACCGCGGGGTGCCTCGATGCGGCGCAGGCACCCGAGTGGCAGGCCGAGCTGACGGGCTTCGAGCCGGGCTTCTCCTACGTGTCGCTCTACCTGGGTCTGGAGGGCGACATCGTCGCCGCCGGTGCCAGTGCGGCCAACTACTGGCTCTATGCGTCCCCCGACATCGGGCGCCTGTGGCAGCGGCCGGCCGACGAGGACGCGCCGGGGCTCTTCGTCTCATTCCCCTCGCTGAAAGACCCCTCCAGCGGCGGCCCGCCCACGGCCGAGGTGCTGGCTCCCTGCGACGCGGCTGCGTTTGCGCCCTGGCTCGGTTTGCCGCCCGGTGAACGCCCCGAGGACTATCTCGCCTTCAAGGCCTGGGTTGAAGAGCGTTTGCTGGCGCAGTTTGCGCAACACTTCCCGGCTCTGGCGCCGATGGTGCGCTTCCACGAACTGGCCACGCCGGTGACACAACAGCACTACGTGCGCGCACCCCGCGGCGCCATGTACGGCCTGGAGATGGATGCCGAGCGGCTGGGCTCGCAAGCCTTGAACGTGCGCACGCCAGTGCCAGGCTTGCTGCTGGCGGGCCAGGATGTCTCGGGTGCGGGTGTACAGGCCGCGGCAATGAGCGGAATGATGGCGGCGGTGGCCATTGAGCCAGCGCTGCTGCGCCAGCTGTCCCGGTGAACGGCTGGTGATGAACCGACTCCTTCTGGGCGCGCTGGCAGCCTGGGCCTGCCTCGCAATATCGGCGGTCTTGACCTTTGCCGCGCCGCTGTGGATGCCCCGCCAGCTACTCTGCCCTTCGGCACAGCATCAGCGAGTCGGCGGCCCAGGGTTGGGCTTTTGCCCGAGTTCAATCTGGATGGGTTGGGATCGAGGCCCTGACAAGAACCTAAACGGATCATGTTTTTGCAGTGAGCGCGACATGGGAATGGCAAACACCCTGGTGAAACTTGAAGGTCGGAAGTATTCGGCTTGATCCAGGAGTACGTATGGCAATCGATCGGCGGCGATTCATGATTCACCTTGCTTCGGCTTCGGCTGTGGCAACCAGCGGCAAGGTCATGGCGAGCGATTCGCACAGCGCGCGGGAAGAAAAGCATTGGCGCCGCATACACGGTCCAATCGAGTTCAACTATGGCGTAGCCAGCGGCGATCCGTTAGCGGACCGTGTCATCCTCTGGACTCACGCGCACCGGCGTCACACCCCGATCCCCATCCGAATGCGCTGGGAAGTGTCGCTGGATGCACGTTTTCGCCGTGTGGTCTCATCGGGTTGGACGGTTGCGCATCCTGACAACGGACATACCGTCAAGGTCGATGCCACCAACCTTCGCCCCGGGCACACCTACTTTTACAGATTCCGAACCTTGTTCGACGTTTCTCCGGTGGGTGTGACGCGCACACTGCCTGAAAAGGGTGTGCAAGGCGTGAAACTTGCGGTATTCAGCTGCTCGAATTATCCGGCTGGCTTCTTCCATGCATACAGCGAGGCAGTACGCGCCGGGGCGCAGTACGCTGTGCACCTGGGTGACTACATCTATGAGTATGCGGCCGACGGGTACGCCTCGGAGGACGCAGGTACGCTCGGCCGAGTCAGCCAACCTCGCAATGAGCTGCTGAGCCTCGACGACTATCGCCGCCGCTATGCTCAATACCGCAGCGACCCCGACCTCAAGCAGATGCATGCGCGTCTCCCGATGATCGCCATCTGGGACGATCACGAGATTGCCAACGACACTTGGACCGACGGAGCAGAGAACCACACGGAAGGTGAAGAAGGTGCATTCGGCACGCGCGTGGCAGCTGCGCTGAAGGCTTATCACGAGTGGATGCCTATCAGAACGCCCGATGTCAATGACCTCAAGCGCGGCTATCGCAGCTTCGACTTCGGAGACCTGCTGTCTCTGCACATGCTCGAAACCCGGCTGCTTGGCCGCGAGCAGCCCATCGACATCGTCTCCTTGGTCAACCCGGAAACGGCTCCTGAGGCTTTGGCTGCTCTGACTTCCCCAACACGGGAAATGCTTGGCACCGAGCAACTCAACTGGTTGCAGCAGCGGTTCATTCAGTCCGACGCCGTTTGGCAGGTGCTAGGCCAACAGGTGCTGATGGCCCGCATGGAGTTTCCGGTCTCCATCCTGACCGCTCTGAATCCAGCCAATACCAGCCCCGAGGCCATCGCCGCTGGCGAGCGGGCGGTGCAGGATTACCTCACCGCCAAGGCCATCGCTGCCGCCAATCCCGCCGCGCTCACACCACTCCAGCAGGCTTTGCTCGATCCGCGGACCAACCCGCGCCTGGGCTACAACCTCGATGCCTGGGATGGCTATCCGGCCGCCCGCGAGATGGTGCTGGGCACAGCTTCCGCACTGGGCAAGCGACTGGTGTCTCTTGCGGGCGATACCCACAATGCTTGGTACAACGAACTGCGCTTGATCGATGGAACCCTGGTTGGTGAGGAGTTTGCCACCCCCAGCGTGAGCTCCCCAGGCTTGGAGCAGGCGCTGGCTACCTTGTCTCCCGCACAGACAACTGCGATCTTCCGCGGCGTGATCGACACACTGAAGTTCACCGACACCTTCCGTCGTGGCTTTCTGCTGATGCATTTCACGCAGGAAGCCGCGCAGGGCGAATGGTACTTCCTAGATACGGTGAAGTCGCAGACCTACAAGGTATCCAAAGGCTTCACGGGCGAGTTTTCGGCCTGAGCGTCAACGCGCTGGGTAAACCGCCGCCCCGTTTTGGGGGTACTACGCCTGCAGCTCTGCGAGCCTGGCATCGATCGCGCGTTCGGCTGAACTGCCCGTCGTACCAATGAAACGTCGGAAGCCCGGGGGCCTCGTCCACGCGGCCAGTTGCGGCCTTTGCTTGGGCGGAAGGACTCCGCCCAAGCCGAGTGATTCCTTGGCTTCAGACCTGCGGAGCCCTACTAGGGGATCGTCCGGATCGCAGCGCCAGCCCAAGAGCGATGAGCCCGGCAACAAGTAGGCCCGAGTCTGGAGGGACATCGAGGAGGAACGCAGCCTGGCCACCAACGAACGACCACAGTATCGGTACGACGAGCGCGATTCGCACCTTGCTTCCAACTGCCATGGCGAGCATGCCGATGGTGAAGATCGTGGTCGGGCATGGCAGCCCGAAGGTGGGGAGGTTGGGGTAGGCGTGTCCGGCAATTGACGACCACACTGGGTAGATCAGCAAGGCGAATACAACGAGCACCATACCCATCAGACCTCGCCCGTCGCGGCGCGGAACGAAATCAAGTTCGCGGCGGAGCATCCCGAGCCAGACGAACACTGCAGCGCCCACGAGGGACATCGCACCAAAGACGTAAGCGAGTGGATTGATGCTCGTGAAGAAGGCAAGGTGGTAGGCCACACCCATCCACGTCCAAAGCAACGCGAGGATGCCAGCGATGGCAACGCTGCTCCAAGAACGCTTCCACAGGAGCAAAGCGATCGCGGCCAACCCCATCAGCAGGACCAGCACTTGTGCGGGCCAGACAGCCTCGTTGTACTGGCGGATGATTGCGAAGAACTGTTCTACTGAAAACGGCAGTCGCATGACGGACTCCCAGGTTGCCTAAGGAACGGATTTGAACCATAGCCCAGGCAAGCAACTGGGGTTGACGCAACTCACAAGCCCAGGGAGTTTTGCAGCTCGTGAGCTCGATAGAGCCTGCAGACTGCTGATTCCAGAACTAGGGCTTGAGGTTGGCAGCCCGATATCCCCTCCGGGTCGCCTGCAGCCTGTCGTCTGATTTTCTGCCAAGGCCTACCCCCAGTCTCAAAACGACATCCCGATGCCTTGGACAAGTGCGCAGCGAATACTGACTGTGGGTGGTAAACGCACGATGCGCGCTGACCGCTACAAAGCGTCTGCAATTTTCGACATCGCGGTCACATGGGCTACGCTCAAAGGCTGCGCACCATCTTGTCCAGATCGGCTGCCATGTGTTCCATCGTTTCTCTCCTGTGGGGTTTGATTTCGGTTCAACTGCCGCCGCACGGCGATGTTGTCTCAACCGGCAGCGTCGCAACATTCGATTGTTGCAGCCCCTCAAGACGCCCGCGCTTCAAAGGCCGCTCCCACCCGATTGCCCGCCACGTCCTCCAGCCCCTCGCGCCAGTGCAGGGTCACTGGCCTTGCTGGCCAGCGGTACACCGGCACAAAAGAAGCGCTGTGCGGCTGCTGGGTCAAGCGCATCTGGGTTTCCACCGTGGCACCGTCCTCACCCACATGTGTCAGTGCCGTTGTCAGGTCAGGAACCACGGCTGCGCCGCCGCCCTTCAGGCCTGGTCTGGGGGCAGATCCGCAGCGTTCACTGTCGCTGACTTTCGGGGTGTGATTGCTTTGCGCGAACGGCTTGTCCGTTTGTGCGTTGCCTTGCCCGGCATGGTCTCCGGTGCTGCCGTGGCTGCACTCGTGGCGGCACGTTCGAAGTCAGCTGCATCGACCTCGGCGAGCGCTTCCTCGCGCGCTTCAGCCCACAGGTCTTCGACATGTTCGCGGGCCTGCGCGGCCAACAGCGTCGCGCGTTCCATGCTGCGGGCTAAGCCGCGCACCGTACGACGCAGGACTGCGGGGTCGCGCGCCACCGCAACGCCAGCGGCAAAACCGAGCAGCGCCGTGGCAGCGACGCCCACGATGCCCAGTGCGAGCACGCCCGGGCGGGCCACATCTTCGATCTTCATGAGGAATCACTCCTTTGGGTTACGGATCTGGCGGCTCGACGCCGCCGGGGGATCTTCGCAGGTTGCCGCAACGCAGCGAAGGGTTCTTGATGCAGTGCTTCGAGCGATTCAACACGCAGGCTGTCCAGCAAGAGCAGCAGAGCGAAGGCATGGTGCACCAGCGAGGTACCGATCGGCGGCAGCCAGCGCAGGGCGGCGGCTGTCATCAGCGCCGCATTGACAGCCGTCGCCGTGCCCTGATGCAAGCGCAGCCGCCGATGCACGCGTTGAGCCAAACGACGAGCCACCACCAAGCTGGTCAGCGGGTCGCCAAGCAGCACACCGTGCGAGCCGGCATCGGCGTCGGTCGGGGTCAGGCTCAGGCTACCGGGCGGCACCAGATCGCGCAGCACGGTATGCACCATGACGAGCGGTGAGCCGTCACGTGCGACGTCGGCGAGCCAGTCGGCACGAGTGCCTGCCTCGTCGATGACAAGTTCCAGCCCTTGCTGGCCTCTCCAGGCGGCTGGGCCAGCCTCCCCGCCGCACCCCCCATCGCCCTCCACGAATATGGCGACGCGATCAAAGCCCAGCGCCGCGAGTTCGTTCAAGCGGTCGAGCGCCGAAGGGCGCAATGCACTCACGAGAACGACCTGAGCGACCACCCGCCCGGCGGCCACCACCAACAACTCGCGGCGCATGGGTCCGGTAACAGTGAAAGGGGTCTCGGTACCAGGTGGCCGCCCCCAGACCTTCTGCAATCGATCCCGGCTGGCCAGATGCACCTCGTGTTCGTCGACACGCAGCACGGCACCGTGGCGGACCCACAGACGCACCACACGGTCGGGGAAACTCGCGCTTCCCAGCACCTCGGGCGGCATGGCGGCCAGCGCGGCCAGCCAGCTGCGCACCCGTTCAGCGTCGCCGCCTGCCTCGGTGTTCACGGCCTCGATGGTCCAACGACCGCTGGACAGCACGCCAGTGTCCTGTAGCACCAGCGTGCTCGCCGTGGCCAGGCGTTCGATGGTTTCAAGCCCAGCGGTCAGCAAGCCGTGGCGTGCCAGTGCGTACAGCGCGGCTTCGCGAGCCAGAGGCAAGGCCAGGTCCAGCCCCTGCTGAGGGTCGGCCTGCAGCATCGCCGCCGAGCGTGCGGTGTCGCCTGTGAGGCCGAATACCAGGGCCGATGCGGTCAGCGGCAGGGACAGCAGCCGCTCGATGCCTGGTGCCAGGCGGCCCGCCGGTTCGTGTGAACTGACGGCGTGTCGCACCTGGGCTCGCAGGCGTTCCAGCCGCGACGCCGCCGCGTCGGCCTCGGCACGCAGTTCGAGCGTGCCTTTGTGCAAGCGCTCGCCAGATGCCACATGGTCACCAAGGCTCACCAGGCGCGGCTGGCCCCGCTGCGCCGCTGGGACGAGAACGGCCGAGCCCTGGACTACGCAGCCGTCCACAGGCACCACGTCGCCGCGAAACAGGCGCACGCGGTCACCCGCGCGCAGCGAGCGCAAGGGCAAGAATGACCAGTCTCCGCCGTCCTCAGGATCACGCAACGCGGTGTACTGCGCTGCTGCGGTCGGCAGCAGGTGGTCGAGCAGGTCGTCCGCCTGGCGCACCAAACGTCCGGAGAGGCGCTCGGACAGCATGCGCAGCAGCACCGAAGTCGAGACGACAAGGGGCTGGCCGCTGAGGGCCAGCGATGCCAGCGACGTAGCATCGAGCAGCACGGCGGCCGGGTCATTGCGCATTCGATCGGCCTGGGTCAGCACGCGCGTCACCACTGCGCCGAGCGCCGCGCCGCGGCGCCAGTCTTGCGGCAGCACCGGCACAGCCACTGCCAGCACGGCCGGCGTCCACGCAGCCGTCTCGGTGGCCAGTCGGTGTGACCGAGGTCGTGGCCGCTTTGGTTTGTGCAAGGAGGTCCGGGCGCTATCTTGTTCTGGTGGGGTACGCAGGCGGGCCAACACGGCGGCCCGGGTTTCGGGAAGGCCGTCGTGCTGCACGACGACGCAGCGCAGCGTGGCATTGATGCGCACGGACTGCACGCCGAGCAGTGGCACCAGGTTGGCGCCGAGCGTGTCCAGGTCGACGCCCGGCGCCACACCCAGCCGCAGTCTGCGCGCGGTCTCGTGCAGGATTTCACCGCCGCTCATTGCTCGCGCTCCTTCAGAAGTTCGCGTGTGAGTAGCGGCAGCATCGCGGTGGCCGCGACCACGACGGCGTCGATCGGACCTATGGGGGTCGTTCGCAGGATGCGCCGCGCGAACGGCAGCAGCACGGTGCCTGCTTGGGCCGCCAGTGTCCAGCCGACGGCACGGCCCAACATCGGATTCGGCTGCAGACCACCACTGCGCAGGGGCCGCGGCGAGCGCATCGCGAGCGCGTAGAGCAATTGCGACGAGGTCAGCGTCATGAAGGCGAGTGTGCGCGCCTGCGGCCCGGCCCCATAGCGGGCGAGCCCGTAGCCGAAGCTGGTCAGCGAGGCCAGCGTCATCGCGCCTGCATCCGTGGCCACAGCGCCCCACTCGCTGCGGTCAAGCAATCCACCGCGAAGCGAAACCGGCGGACGCTGCAGGATGCCCGGCTCGGCCGGCTCCAGGCCGAGTGCGATCGCTGGCCAGATGTCGGTTGCAATGTTGGTCCACAGCAGGGCCAGAGGGTCATACGGGTCGGGCAGCCCTGCTGCCACCGCGATGGTCGTGGCCGCCAGTTCGCTGAGGTTGGTCGCCACCAGATAGCGCACCGACTTCTTGATGTTGAGAAACGCGGTGCGCCCCTGCTCGATGGCCACCAGCATCGCGGCCGGGTGGTCGTCGCGCAGCACGAGGTCGGACATCGCATGGGCGAAGTCGGTGCCGGTGACGCCCATCGCGACGCCGACATCTGCGGTCTTCAGCGCTGGTCCATCGTTGATGCCGTCGCCAGTCATCGCCACCACATGGCCACGTTGCTGCAAGGCCCTTACGATCTCCAGCTTCATCGCAGGGCTGGTGCGTGCGAAGCCACTGGAGTGCTCGGCCTGGTCGGCAATCAGCGCTGCCGACTCGGGCAGTTTCGCTGCATCGACTATCGGCTGCAAGCCGTCCAGACCGATGCGATCGGCCACAGCCTGGGCTGTGCCCATCTGGTCGCCGGTGATCATCAGCGGGCGGATGCCAGCATCCTTGAAACGTCGAACCATCTGCGGCAGATCAGGCCGCAGCGGATCGGCAAGCCCTGCCAGCCCGAGCCAGGACAGTCCGACCGTCTCACCGTAGGCCTGGTCCGGTTGCTGCCGAATAGCCAGCGCCAGTACCCGCTCACCGCGCGCGGCCATCCGGTCATTCAGCTGAAGCAGGTGGCGCCGCTGCGCAGGTTTCAAGGACCGCATGCGGTGCCCGTCAAACCAGGCGTCACAGCGCGCGAGAACTTCTTCCGGTCGCCCCTTCACAGTCACCAACAGGCCACGTTCGGCTGAGGCATGCAGAGTCACCATGTACGGGTGGTGCTCGGAACGATGGCGCACGCCCAGGGTCGGATGGCAGCGGCGCAGTTGGTCCACATCCGCACCCTGGGCTGCTGCAAACTCGAGCAGCGCGACCTCGGTCGACGAGCCTTGCCAGGCGCCTGCCGTATCACCATTCGGTCGCTCGACCGTGTTGCACAGCGCGGCCACGCGCACCCAATGCTCGGGCAAGGCAGGCGGCGACGGCGTGTCGCCGAGGACAATCAGGTCCAGTCCCAGCGTCAGGGACGCCACGCTCATGCGGTTCTGCGTCAGCGTGCCGGTCTTGTCGAAGCAGACGGTGTCGACCGCGCCGAGGTTTTCGATGGCGTCGAGACGGCGGGCGTAGATCTGGCGCTGCTGCAGCGAACGGATGCTGGAAGCCAGCAGGCTGGTGGCAACGGTTGGTAGACCTTCGGGGATGGCAGCCACGCCAAGCGACACCGCCGTGCGGAGCAGCGGCAGAAGCGGCCGGCCGCGCAGCGCTCCGATCGCGAACACGCCGACGCACAGCGCGGCCGCTCCGATCGCCAGGCGCCGCCCGAGGCCGTCTAGTTCCTGCTGCAGTTGCGTGTGCGGCGCCTCGGAGCCCTGCGCGAGCTGACGGATGCGACCGAGCGCGGCGTGTTCGGCCGTGGCCACCACCACCGCGCGGCCGGCACCGCCCGACACCACCGTGCCCATGAAGATCATGTTGCGGCGCTCCCCCAGCGGCGTATCTTCTGGCAAGCACGCAACGGGTTCCTTGCGCACCGGCAGGCTCTCGCCAGTCAATGCCGCTTCGTTGGTCGCCAGTCGGTGCGCCTGGATGACACGGGCGTCGGCCGCCACAGGTTCGCCAGGCCTGAGCACAAGCACATCGCCCACGACCACGTCACGCGCATTGATCGTGACCGGTACGCCGTCGCGCAACACCGTCGTCTCGCGTGGACCGAGCTTGCGCAGACTGGACACCGTTTCTTCAGCGCGCCGCTCGGTAACGAAGCCCAGCGCGGCGTTGGCGGCAAGCACGGTGCCGATGGCCCCTGCGTCGACGAACGCGCGCGTGGCCAAGGCCAGTCCGGCCGAGCCGCTAAGCAGCGCGACCGGTACCGACCTGAACTGGCCGAGCAGGATCTCCGACGTGCTGCGGCCGGTGATGTCACGGATTTCGTTGGGACCGTTGCGGGTCAGACGCTGCTCGGCTTGCGCGCTTGACAAACCCTTCTCTAGATCGATTTGTCCATCGTCTCCGAGATCCTCCAGCAGCCGCGGCATTGGCGTGCTGTGGGTCGCATCGGTCCAAGTGGCAACAGCCATACCGGCGGCAATCGATGGCTTCGGCGGCCGCAAGCGCCGCATAGCCGCACGCTGCCCAGGAACAATCGGCGATGGGGCTGGCGGTGCTGCGCCCAGTTGCGCCTCGACAGTCACCGACAACCATTCAAACCAGAAGGCCTCGGGACGCTCAGGCGACAACAGGACACGAACCGAACCGGTGTCGAGCCGAATCTCGATGGCGTCGGCGCTGGCAGCTGCCAATCTGGCGGCCAACGCAGCGTTGCGCAGCAGACCACGCACCCGGAAAGTGGTCCGGCGTCCGTTGCGTGAAGTGAGGACAACCTGACGTGCGAGAACGGACATGGATTTGACAAAGCTAGTCGAAGAACATGACAAAACCGTGACATCACTGGCGGTGCCTTCTGACCAAGACGCGCCTTCCGATAAATCCGATAATGCAGCAGCGCAGAGCACCCGCAACCAAGAACGGCTGCGCTGTTGATCGGAATCAATTGCCGCACCGCCACAAGTCGCGTCGCGAGACCTCCTCCGACCACCTCAGTCCTCACGCCATGCTGGCCAGCCCCAGCGAAACGGCCGAGGCGGTCGTCGCACGCATTCGCCACCACCGAAGCACTGCATGGGACCTGGTGTGCGTGATCGACGGCGACGAACGCCTGCTTGGCACGCTGACGGCTGCCGAGCTGATTGCACTGCCAGGGACCACCGCGCTCGGTCAGGTGGCGCGACGCGATCGTGTCAGCGTCCTGCCGGGAGCCGACCAGGAAAAAATGGCGTCGATCGCCTTGCATCACGGCGTAGTCGCAATGCCGGTGGTTGCCGAAGACGGTCGCCTTGTCGGGGTGGTTGGCCCGGCCAAGCTGATGAACATCCTGCGACGCGAACACGTTGAGGACCTGCACCGCCTAGCCGGCATCACGCGCGAATCCGACCAGGCGCGCGAGGCGATTGAAGAGCCGCCGTTGCGCCGGGTGCGTCACCGGTTGCCCTGGCTCGTCGTCGGCCTTGGCGGAAGCATGGTGGCGACTTTTGTTGTCGCACGTTTCGAAGCGGCCCTCACGGTCAAGCCGGCGCTGGCGTTCTTCGTGCCGGGTCTGGTCTATCTGGCTGACGCCATCGGAACGCAGAGTGAGGCCGTGGCGGTGCGCGGTCTGTCGCTCAGCCATGTCGGTTTGGCGAGACTTCTTGGCGGGGAGTTGCGGACCGGTGCCCTGATTGGGTTGGTGCTCGCGCTGCTCGCGTTTCCAATGGTCTGGCTGGTGTTCGGCGAGTTCCGCCTGGCCGCTGCCGTGACGCTGGCGTTGGCGGGGGCCAGCATGCTGGCTTCGGTCCTCGGTCTTCTGCTGCCCTGGTTGCTCGCCCGCTTCGGGTCCGACCCAGCCTATGGAAGCGGGCCTCTGGCGACGATCATGCAGGATGTTTTAAGCCTTCTCATCTACTTCGCCTGCGTCTCGGTGATAGTCCTTTGAGCGCCTCATGTGCATGCGCTTTTCTAGAGCCGATTTATTCCGAGACATCGGGTCAACATACAGCGATCTGAACTGAGTGGATTGCGGCCGACGCACATGGTTATGCTTCGAATAGGTCGTCATCCTCGTCACTTTCACGTTGCTGGCGGTCTGGTCTGCGTTCAGGAGACCCGATTGAAAAGGCACTGTCGCCATCCGCGCACCAGCACGCGATGTCACAACATTGCCGCGATGCCGTCACGACACTGTCAATTGACTGGAACAGCATCCGGGCATGGATCGAAACTATTTTTTCGCCACGCCCACTGCCGAAAGAAGCGGACATTTCGCAACACCTGCGGGGCTCCCTCCGCCGACGGCACGGCCTGCTGCGCTCGAGGTTGTTTGGGCCCGGCATGCCGATGAGGTGGAGCAGGCACAGCGACTGCGCTTCCAGGTTTTTGCCCAGGAGATGGGCGCGCGTCTGTCGCCACCGAAGGGGACGCCAGCAGGTCTCGATGTTGACCGCTTCGACGCCGCATGTGAACATCTGATCGTTCGCACGATAAGAACTGCGGACACTGCCTCCCAGGTGGTCGGCACCTACAGGGTGCTGACGCCGGCCGCTTCGCGGCTGACTGGCGGTCTCTACAGCGAGTCCGAGTTCAATCTTCAGCGCCTTGATTCGCTACGCCCACGCATGGCCGAACTCGGTCGATCATGCACCGCGCCTGCCTGGCGACAGGGTGGCGTGATCCTGCTGCTGTGGGCTTCACTGGCTGAGTTCATGCAACGCAGTCGGCTCGATCTGATGATCGGCTGCGCCAGTGTGCCGATGCTTGACGGCGGCCACTTCGCTGCAAGTCTGTGGAACCAGTTGCGCCAGAACCACTTGGCCGCAGCTGAGCGCACGGTGCAGCCACTGCTGGCCCTGCCGGTCGATGACCTAGACGGCGAGCGCAATGTTGAGCCGCCACCGCTGATCAAGGGCTATCTCAAGTGCGGTGCGAAGGTCCTCGGCGCGCCAGCCTGGGACCCCGATTTCGGAGTCGCTGACCTGCCGATGATGATGGACCTTAGGGATCTACCTGCTGCCTATCGCAGGCGCTTCATGGGCGGGTGATCGTGCGCCGCCAACCCGCCAGACGATCGTGCGCTCGTGACCGTGACAGTGCCAGCCATTCGATCACGCCATACGCTGCTGCAGCGATGATGAAGATCAAGGCAGTCAAGGTGATTGGCTTGGACGTCATGATTGCTCCCAATGGTGACCGTGGTCGACTGCCGGAAGTTTGCGATTGAGATATGACGTGTTGATGGCAGATCGCGGATACGCCGCAAGCCATGAACGATGACCCAGGTCCTGAGTCGGCTCGCCTGCCCGAGCTCGACGAACTGCTGCAACTCGTCGACGAAGGTGGCAAGTACCTGTGCTGCCGCACGCTTTGCCAGGTGACCACCGGTGAGCGCAGCTTCGACGTCCATGCGATCTCGCTTGGAAATCCTGACCCAGCGCTGCCTGCTGTCGGCTTCTTCGGGGGCGTTCACGGTCTTGAGCGCATTGGCGCCGAGGTCGTGCTGGCCTGCCTGCGCAGCTTGGTGCGCCGTCTGCGCTGGGACACCAGCTTGCACCAGATCCTCGAAGGCCTTCGTGTCGTGCTGGTTCCGCTCGTCAACCCCGGCGGGCTTTGGCGCGGCACGCGTGCCAATCCTCAGGGTGTCGATCTGATGCGCAACGCGCCTGTTGAGTGCACTGAAGGTGCCGCATTCCTGCTCGGCGGGCAGCGGCTGAGCGCGGGCCTACCCTGGTACCGGGGTGGGGTCGGACATCCCATGCAGCCAGAAGCTCAGGCGCTGTGTGACTTCGTCGCCGCCGAGTTGCTGGTGCGCGATTTCTCAGTGAGTATTGACTGCCATTCGGGCTTCGGCCTTGCCGATCGCTTGTGGTTCCCACACGCACACACGATTAGCCCAATCGAACACCTGCCCGAAATGCATGCGCTGAGCCGCTTGCTGGACGACAGCCTTCTGCATCACCGCTACCTGTTCGAACCACAGAGTCGACAATACCTCGCCCATGGCGACCTTTGGGATCACCTCTACCTTCGCGCGGCAGCGCAGCCGCAGCGCACCTTCCTGCCGCTGACGCTGGAGATGGGATCCTGGCTGTGGGTCAAGAAGAACCCGCGCCAGCTCTTCTCGCGGCTCGGCATCTTCAACCCGTTGATCGGTCACCGCCAGCAACGTGTGCTGCGCCGCCACGTCGCTCTGCTGGACTTCGCGATGCGCGCAGCGTACAGCTACCGCCGCTGGCTGCCCGGCGGTGACTCCCGAGATGAGCAGCGCGCCTGCGCCCTTGCCCACTGGTACTCACCGCAGGCAAGCCAATGACCACCTGGGTTCTGCTGCGCGGTCTGACGCGCGAAGCAGCGCACTGGGGTGAATTCCCCGCGCTGCTGGCGCAGGCCATGCCCGGCTCCCACATCGTCGCCATCGACCTGCCGGGTGCGGGCAGCTTGTGGCGCGAGACCTGTCCCCCGCGAGTCGAGGCGATGGTCGAATCTTGTCGCCGTCAGTTACATGAAAAAGCGCTGATGCCGCCATATGCACTGCTCGGGCTTTCGCTTGGCGGCATGGTCGCTGCTGCCTGGGCATCGGCCTGGCCTGGCGAGCTGTCAGCCTGTGTTCTGGTCAACACCAGTATGCGACCGTTCAGTCCGGCGCGCCACCGACTGCGGCCATCCCGGCTACCGACCTTGCTCCGGCTGCTGGTCCCTGGGGACGCACGGTCTGCCGAGCAGACTGTGCTGCACCTGACTAGCAATTTCCCCGAGCAGCATGCGGCTGTCATCGACTCGTGGACTGCTATCCGCCAGCTGCGGCCGGTGACCGCAGCGAATGCCATGCGCCAGTTGCTGGCGGCGGCGCGCTACCGCCACCCGGGGCCCTGGCCCTCGGTGCCCTTGCTGGTGGCCTTCAGCACGCGCGATGCGCTGGTCGATGCCATCTGCTCACGTGAACTGGCCAGGCGCTGGAGCGCCGCGCAGATTAACCATCCGTTGGCAGGTCACGATCTGCCGCTGGACGCCGGACCTTGGCTCGCTTCCCACCTTGCCGACTGGAGCGCGCGCATTCTGGCAGCCGACACGCAAGCCCGACCTCCAGCCCCGTGAACGTTCCACAAGCCCGCCAACAAAGCCCCGCCGAGGAAGTCGCCAACAGCGTCAGTCACGGCATCGGCTTCCTGCTGGCCGTCGCGGCACTGCCGATCCTCGTGCACAGCTCCCTGCAGCAAGCCAGCGGCGCGCTGCACACCCTATCGGTCGCCGTCTTCGCAGCAACGATGATGCTGCTGTACCTGTCATCGGCTCTGTTTCATGGTCTGCCGCCGGGGCGCAGCAAGCTGTTCTTCGAGAAAGTCGATCACGCAGCCATCTACCTTTTCATCGCCGGCAGCTACACGCCGTTTGCAGCGCCAGCGTTGCAAGGCTTGCAGGCCTGGCTGATGTTCGCCCTGGTCTGGACCCTGGCCGTCCTGGGCGTGGTGTACAGCCTGTCGAAGCGGGTTGAGCGACCGCTGCTGTCGACAGGTTTGTATGTCGCCTTGGGATGGATGGTGCTGCTGGCAGCACTGCCGTGGATCGGACAGGTCTCAACAACAGGCGTCACGCTGCTGCTGGCAGGCGGCGTTGCCTACACGCTTGGCGCTGCGCTGTTCCTTCTCAGCTCACGGCTGCGCTTCGCGCATCTGGTGTGGCATCTGTTTGTCATGGCAGGCAGCGGACTGCATTTTTTTGCGACGCTGTCGCAGGCCTGATCGACCAAGCAAATGTCGAGCTTGGCGTCCCACCCCGCCCTGGGTTGAACCTCAAAACTGCCGTGAAACTGGTGTTGCTAACCATCGCGGGCCGTTGGCGAGGTCTTGGCCTGCAGCCCGTACGTGGTGAGCTCAGGGCCACCTCACCCGCCAAACCTAATACTGCAAGCCCAGCCAGGTCGTTGGCTTGCTGTGTTGGTGGTGGCGCCGCGGCTCTTCGCCAGAATGCGCGTCAGTTCACTGGCACCTCCTTCCACCTGGCGTGCGGCCTCGGCAATGGCCAGCCCGGTAAAGGTGGGTGTAACGGCACGGCCGGTGCGCTTGAACAAGGGCACGCCAAGCTGCAGCTCGAGCTCGGCTATATGTCGCGAGAGCGTGAGCTGCTGCGCCTGCAGGCGCCGCGCCACGCCCATCAGGCGTAGCCCAGCGCTACAACGTCGGCTGGCTCATGCCCTAGCGTGTCCTCTGACAGATCTCCTGGCGGTGGTATTGGCGCCCCATCGCAATCTGCCAGGGGCTGGAGTGAGGCAAATGCAGCCGTTCAGGCCATCCACATTGAATGATCGCTGATCAGCCTTCAGCGGTCAGCGCGCCCTCGTGACCTGCATCGAAATCAGCCACCCGTGGAGATCGCAACGGCCCTCGTACCCCAATCACTCCTGCGCATCTTCCGCGCTCGGCCGATCAAATCCGATGCGGTCTGAGGGTTGAGCGTATCGGCTCAAAGTCTCGTCCAGGGTCTGCCCTAAGCCCAGCGCCCAAAGAACCGTGAAATAAGCTCCTACTGGGGTACTCGAGCGACCGAGCTCGATGGCCTTGAGTGCACTGCGGCTAACCCCGTCCTAGTCTCCAAGTCAGCGAGCGAAATGTTTTTGCATGTTCGCACTGTCCGAATGTGTTGGCCAAGAACGACCAGACGATCAGCGACAAGCGCAGAGGGTACAAAGGCACTCACGGCATTGGCCTCTCATCTCTGTAGACGCGAACCATCACCAGAGCCTTGGATCGTCGAAGCCGGCGACGCAGGACGCGGGGGCTTTGAGCGGCGTCAGGGGGGCCTCCTGTAGCGACTGGCCCAGCCAGCCCTCGGGATGCTGCAAGCTGTGAGGTGCGGGGATGGTGCCCTCGGCCACAGGCACGAAGCCGACGCGTCTGTAGAAGGCAGGGTCGCCATAGGTCACCGCTATGTCGACGCCCTCGCTGCGCAGCAGGTCCAGGCCGTGGGTGATCAGCGCCTGCCCAATGCCCTCGCCCTGGCGATCCGTTGCCACGGCCACAGGCGCAAGCATGAAGGCCGTGCGGGGGTCGTCGAAGACAAGGCGTGTGAACAGGATCGCGCCGACCAGCGCGCCGCCGTCCCACGCGGTGAAGACGCGCAACGCGTCGGGCGGCGTCTCGGCCATCAAGCGGCGGGCGAGATCCCCGATCAGGGTCCCTTCCTCAGCCCCTTCCGATGCCGTGAAGGTCGCCTTGAACATCGCTGCGATGGTCTCGGAGTGCGGCCTCAAATTCGAAGAAAAGTCCATGTTTCGATCCTCTATGGCGCCAGACAGGCACAAGGCCGTCGCATCACTAACGTCTCGTAGCCAAATTGTCCGCGCCCGGCTTGTGGCATGGCAATCTCATCGCGCAGACCGTCGGGCACCCGGTCTCGGAGGTCCAGCAGTCATGTGGAGCGCAGCCGTTCCAATCACCGGTGATGAAGGCTGCTGTCGTTCAGGCTACGGCCGCGAGTGACTCTGACCAGCCTTCACCCGATATTGCCCGCGGTCGAGCGAACTGTTGCTCCTGGCCGCCAGCCTAAATGCGAGGTGGCGCGAGTGAGCTGACTTTCGCTGCGCTGGATGGCCTGCCAAGGGAAACGGATAGGGGCAGGTTGTCTTCTCGACCAGGGAACTCCTGCGATCACCCGGGATGCGGCAGTTGGACCAGCCAACAAAGGCGGATATCCAGGCCGTTGCACGGTCCCGCTTCAGTCTGCCTGCAGCCCTTGCAACCGAGTGCGCGCCTTGACCGCCTGCTGCAAAGCCCGGCGCAGCGCGCTGTACCGTTCGAGCGCGGCCTCCATCTCCACCATGGGCAGGTGTCCCGCCGCGGCAGCGGCCAGCACCGCAGCCTTGAGCTGCTGGTAGGCCTCTTCCATCGCTGCCGGATCCAGCGCCACTGGCGGCGCTCCGGGCGTTGGCGGCTGCTCGTGTGCGGCCAGCAACTGCCGCGCAGCAGACACCAGGCGCTGGTGGGCTTGCAGCGGCTGAGGGTCGGTGATGGCATAGGGTGGCAGCGGCGCCGCTGCCAGTGCCAGTTCGGCGCAGGTGGCGTAGTACCGCTGCACACGCAACAGCTCGGCCAGGCGTTCGGCAGCCAGGCCCGACAGCGCCGAGCGGCCGATGCGCTCGACGAAGGTTTCCACCGCCGCGTCCAGCTGCTTGATGACGATCTGAGCCTTGCCCAGGTCGGCGGGCGAGCTGCCCTCCAGCACCGCACCCACCTGGCGCACACACAGCTGGCCGAAGCGCGTGACTTCCTGAGTCAGTGCGTCCAGCGCCAGCGTGGGCACGGCCAGCACGTTGTCGTCCAGGAAGCGGGGCCTGGCCTCGTCTTCCTCGCGCGCCCGGAAGCGCTGCTGCAGCCAGCGCGTGAGACGGTCGGCCAGTGGCCACATGAGCAGCACGCCCAGGATGTTGAAGGTGGTGTGGAACAGCGCCAGTTTAGTGGCCGGATCGGGCGGCAGGCTCAGCGCCTCGCCCGCGCTGGTCAGGGCGCCGATGAGCCAGGGCAGCAGCAGCAGCGCCACCGCGCCTGTGAGCAGGTTGAACACCACGTGCGCAGCGGCGGTGCGGCGGGCGTTGGGTGTGGCGCCGATGCCGGCCAGGGCGGTGGTCACGGCGCTGCCGATGTTGGCGCCGATCACCACCGCAGCGGCGCCTTGAGGCCCGATCAGTCCGCTCTGGGCCGCCGTGAGGGTGATGGTCAGGGCCGCGCTGGACGACTGCATCAGCACCGTCATCAGCAGACCAATGCCCAGCTGGGCCAGCACCGACAGCGCGTCCGTGCCCTGCGGCAGGCTGATCTCGGCGGCCAGGCCCACAAAGGCCTGCTGGAGCAGGCCGATGCCCATGAACAGAAGACCAAAGCCCGCCAGGGCGGTGCCCATGGCGCCACGCCGCTGGTGTTCGCCGGTCAGGCGCATCACCGCGCCTAGTCCCACCAGCGGCAGCGCCAGCACCTCCACCTTGAACTTCAGGCCCACCAGGGCCACGATCCAGCCGGTCATCGAGGTGCCGACATTCGCCCCGAACACCACCCACACCGCCGGTGCCAGCCCCAGCAGCCCGGCGTTGACGAAACCGATGGCGGCGATGCCGACCGCGGTGGACGACTGCACCATGGCCGTGACCAGGACACCCGTACCCAGTGCGTGCCATCGCGTGCGGGTGGCCTTGGTCAGGATGTTGTGCAGGGCTGGACCTGCCACCAGTTTGAGCCCGTCGGTCATCATGCCCATGCCGATCAGGAACAGGCCCAGACCACCGGCCAGCAAGCCCAGCGAGGTCCAGAGGTTCATTGGGACATCCAGACGGTGGCGGCCAGGGTGATGGCAGCGATAAAGACCAGGTTGAGCACGAAGCCGCAGCGCATCATGGTGGCCTGCGGCACTTGGTCGGTGGCGTACACGATGGCGTTGGGTGGCGTGGCCACCGGCAGCATGAAGGCGCACGAGGCCGACACCGCAATGGCCACGGCCAGTGGCGCGCCCGGCAGACCCAGTGACTGGGCCACGCCGAGAAAGATGGGAATCAGCAGGGCGGCGCTGGCGGTGTTGCTCACCAGTTCGGTGAGGAAGACGACAAACGCCACCACACCGAGCACCAGCCAGAACGTGGAGGCGCCCTGCAAGGCGTCCACCAGCGCGGTGGCGAGAAAGCCGCTGGCGCCGCTGACCTGCATGACTTGGCTCAGCGCCAGGCCGCCGCCGAACAACAGCAACACGCCCCAGTGCGTCTGATGCTCGATGGCCTCCCAGCTCAGTGTGCGGCTGGCCACCAGGGCCGCGACGGCGGCCAGTGCCACCCAGCTGTCCATGTCGGCGGTGATGCCCAGTGCGCTGCCCAGCGGCGCGGCGCCGATCCAGCCTGCGGCGGTGAGCGCGAAGATCAGCAGCGTGAGGCGCCGCGCTGGCGTCCACTGAAACGGTGCCGAAGCCGTCAGCGCGATGCGTCCGCCCAGGCGGGGCCGCAGCACCCCGTACAGCACGGCCACCATCACCGGCAACAGGAGCATCACCAGCGGGATGCCGAACCCCATCCATTCGGCAAAGCTGATCCCGGCCTGGGCCGCCGCGATGGCGTTGGGCGGACTGCCCACCAGTGTGCCGATGCCGCCGATGCTGGCGCTGTAGGCCACGCCCAGCAACACGAACACCCGTTCGCGGGGACCAGTGTCATCGCCGTCACCCGCCGGGCCAGGGCTGCTCAGCAGGCCCAGCGCCATCGGCAGCACCATGGCCGCGGTGGCGGTGTTGCTGATCCACATGGACAGCAGGGCGGTGAGGCCGAACAGCAGCGCCACCGCCAGCGCCCGCCGCCCGTCGGCCAGGCGCAGCACGGCCTGGGCCAGGGCGCGGTCCAGGCCGTGCTGCTGCAAGGCCGCGGTCAGCGCAAAACCGCCGAGAAACAGGAAAATGATCGGGTGCGCGAACGCGCTCAGGGCGGTGCGCAGATCCATCAACCCGGCGCCAGCCGCCAGCAGCGGCACCAGCAGGGCGGTCACGCTCAGATGCAGGGCCTGGGTCATCCACAGCCCGCCGATCAGCGTGAACAAAGCCAGGCCAGCCCGCAAGGCGTCGGTCCCGGGCGCCATCTCGTGGACCCCGGCGGCAAGTGCCAAGCAGGCCAGTGCGCGCAGCAGGGGACCGGGTGCGCTCAGCGGCATGGGCAGGTCTCCACCGGAGCGCAGTGCGCCAACCCAGGATGCTTTGGTCCCGGCTTTGCCGGGCCGCACCGCATCGCCCCATTGAGGGGGTCGCGCGCAGCGCGGCGGGGGTGTTCCTTCATCTCGCTGTCGACACCAGCACGTCGACGCTGCCTTCGGCCAGCACGTGTTTGGTCACGCTGCCAAGCAGCAGATCCTCCGTGGCGGAACGGCCGTGTTTGCCCAGCACCACCAGATCGCAATCGCGTTCCTGTTCCTGCTCAACGATGCGCTGCGAGGCCTCCCCTTCGACCACACAGGCCTCCCACCTGCCCGGCAACAGGGCAGCCTGGGCAGCGAGAGCGTTCACGCGTTGTGTGGCGTCGGCGCGCGCCTGCACCCGGTAGTGCTCGATGGTGGCTTCGTCCACGCCGGCGTAGCGCAGCTTGTCCCCGAACGGCACCTCGTAGGCGGTGAACAGCACACAGTGGGCTTGTGGTGCCACGCGCTGGGCGACCGCTACTGCCTGGGCCGACCAGGGTGAAAAGTCCAGCGCGACCAGCACCCGCCGGTAGGGCTCGTGCGGCGTCTGGCGCACCACCAGCACGGGGCGGGTGGTGCGACGCAGCAGGCGCTCCGAGGTGGAGCCCAGCACCAGCCGGCGCATGAAGCCAGCGCCCCGCGCGCCCACCACCAACAAGGCTGCGTCGAGCGCATCGGCTTCGCGGCGGATTTCCTCCAGCACCGAGCCATTGGTTTGTACCGGCTTCGCAGTGATGCCTCGCGCAGTGCCGACGGCGTCCACCAGCTGCTGCAACTGCTGGCGATTGGCTTGAGCCAACTGGCTCTCGGAAGCATGGCCTGTGCCGAGCCAGCGGCGCAGTTCGGCCAAGACCTCTCCGGGCATCACATGCATCACGCTCAGCGGGCTGCCGGTTTCGTGCGCTAGGTGGGCTGCGCGATCCACAGCGTGCCGCGCCGGGCCAGAAAAATCGGTGGTGGCAAGGATGGGTCCCCAGGCGGTCATGGCGTTGGCTCCTTGGTGCGGATGGTTTTCGCGAGGTGTTCGGCGGCGAAGTCGGCGGCATCGTCGAACGGGTTGAGGATCTGGCGCACACCGGCCTCGCGCAGGGCGCGCCCGTGGGCGGCATCGCGCACCGCGGCCACCACCTCACCCTCGAAGCGCGCCACTTTCAGCGCGTGAAGCAACGCTCGGTTCGACTCCCATTGCGGAAACGTGGTCACCACCCAGCGCAATCGGGAAAGGGGCAGTGACTCCAGGAAGTCGGGGTCCTCGCCGTCACCGAACTGCACCGGCAGCTGCTGCGCCTGCAACGCACGCACCGCCTCGGGGTCGAAGTCCACTCCGATGGTCTGCACACCGGCGCTGCGCAGTTGCTGCAGCAGCCGGCTGCCGTAGCGTCCCAGACCGAACACGATCACCTCGGCTGGGGCCTGGTCGGCCGGCGCCTGCTCTGCCGCCTGCTCGCGGAAGGGCTGCTGGCGCTCGAACCATCCCAGCCAGGGTGCCAGGCGTTCGTAGAGCGGCTGCGAATACAGGATCATGTAGGTCGACAGCGTGATGGTGATCACCCCGACCAGGGTGGTCAGGCCCAGCGCCTGCGGTCCCACATGGCCGAGCGTGATGCCCATGGCCATGAACACGATGGAGAACTCGCTGATCTGCGCCACCGTGAGCCCGGCCATGAAACCGGTTCGCTTGCGGTAGCCCATGGTGCCCATGATGGCCATCACGATCAGCGGGTTGCCGATCAGCACGAACAGCGACAGCAGCACCGCAGGACCCACCTCGGCGCCCAGGGTGGAGAAGTCGAGTTGGGCCCCGAGGTCGATGAAGAAGAACAGCAGCAGGAAGTCGCGGATACCGGTCAGGCGCGCGTTCATGGCTTCCCGGAACGGCGTGGACGCCAGCGAGAAGCCCGCCAGAAACGCGCCCGCTTCCTCGCTGAAGCCGGCCCAGTCGCCCAGCGCCGCCAGCGCCACGCCCCAGGCGATGGCGAACACCAGCAGCAGCTCCTGCGAGCGCGCCATCGAGGCCACCACCACCGGCAGCACCCAGCGCATCAGCACGAACATCGCCACCGCCGCCAGCGCCAGGCGCCACGACAGCGACAGCGCCACGTCGAGCAGCGTCGCTTCGCTGCCGTCGGCGCCGCCGGTGCCGCGCAGGGCGCTCATGGTCATCATGGCGACCACCACCGCCAGGTCCTGCACGATCAGGAAGCCCACCGCAATGCGCCCGTGCAGGCTGTCGAGTTCGCGTTTGTCTGACAGCAGCTTGACGATGATGATGGTGCTGGAGAAGGTGAGCGCCACGGCCACGTACAACGCCTCCACCCAGTCGCGGCCCAGCGCCATGACGATGCCGAAACCGATCACGATGGTGAACGTCAGCTGGCCCAGCCCCGTGGCCAGTGCCACCGGGCCGATGTGGCGGATGTGGTTCAGGTCCAGCTTCAGGCCCACCGCAAACAGCAACACCGCCACGCCCACCTGCGCCAGCAGGTCGATCTGGTCGTGTGCCGTGACCAGGCCCAGCACCGCCGGGCCCACCACCACGCCCACGAAGATGTAGGCGATCAGCACCGGCTGGCGCAGCCGCACGAACAGAGCGCCGATCAGGGCGCAGATCAGCAGCAGCATCGCGATCTCGCTGAACGTGTCCTGAGCGATCATCGGCGCGTCATCCGGTGACCACGCCCAGTCGGCGCAGCAGCAACTTTTCGAGTTCGAGAACGACCAGCACCGCCACTCCAATACCCACGATTGCGATGCCGGTGCGCAGCGTGAGCGCGGTGCTGGCGAACAGCCCCTGCATAAAGGGCGTGTAGGTGAACACCAGTTGAAGCGCGAACACCGCCGCCACGGCCAGCAGCACCCGCGGCGTGCCCTTCACTCCTTGCAGCGTGAAAGACGGTGCCTTGAGGTAGCGCACGCTGAACAGATAGAAGACCTCCATGGCCACCAGCGTATTGACTGCAACCGTGCGGGCTGTCTCCACGGATGCGCCGTGCCACAGCGCCCATTCGTACATGCCGAAGATGCCGGCCAGGAACAGCGTCGAGACGAAGCCGATGCGCCACAGCACGAAACGCGACAGCATCGGCTCGTCGGGCCGGCGTGGCGGGCGCCGCATGACGTCGACCTCGGTCGGCTCGAACGCGAGCACCAGCGCCAGCGCCACCGAGCTGACCATGTTGACCCACAGGATCTGCGCCGGTGAGATCGGCAGCGCGACGCCGATCAGCACCGCCAGCAGCAGCGACAGCGACTCACCACCGTTGATCGGCAGCAGGAAGGTGACGGTCTTCTTCAAGTTGTCGTAGACCGTTCGCCCTTCCTTCACCGCGTGCGCAATCGAAGCGAAGTTGTCGTCCCCGAGCACGATCGAGCCGGCCTGCTTGGCCGCCTCGGTTCCCTTGCGCCCCATGGCGATGCCAACGTCGGCCTGCTTGAGCGCCGGCGCGTCGTTGACGCCGTCGCCGGTCATCGCGACCACCTCGCCATTGGCCTGCATGGCCCGCACCAGGCGCAGCTTGTGCTCTGGGCTGGCGCGTGCAAACACGCGCGTGTCGCGCACCAGCTCGCGCAGCTGGGCGTCGTCGGCAGCCTCCAGCTCTGGCCCTGTGATGGCGTGCAGGCCTTCGCCGAGGCCGAGCTGTCCGGCAATGGCGCTGGCGGTCACGCCGTGATCGCCGGTGATCATCACGACCCGGATGCCCGCCGTGCGGCACTGTGCCACCGCCTCGATCGCCTCCTGGCGCGGCGGGTCGATGATGCCGACCAGACCGAGCAGCGTCAGCCCGGCGGCAACGTCTGCGTGGTCGAGATCCTCGGTGCCGGCGGGCAGGGCGCGGCGGGCCAGCGCCAGCACGCGACGTCCGGCTCGCGCTTGCGTCTCGACCGCAGCGTGCCAGTATTCGCCGTCCAGCCGCTCGATGGTGCCGTCGGCACCGAGCTGGTTGGCGCACATCGCCAGCACGCGTTCGGGTGCGCCCTTGACGAGGACGACGCGCGCCTCGTCGCGTGAGCCACCATCACCACGTTCCGATTGCAGCGTCGCCATGAAGCGGTGCTCGGACTCGAACGGAATCAGGTCCAGCCTTGGCCGATCGAACCGCATCTCGGCCGGGTGCATTCCAACCTTGCCGGCCAGTGTCTGCAGCGCGCCTTCGGTTGGGTCGCCGGAGAGCTGCCACTGACCGTCTCGCTCATGCAGCGCAGCATCGTTGCACAGCGCCGCCACCTCGGCCAGCGCGTGCAGCGCCGGCAGGCGAGCCTTGAGCGCTTCGGGCGCCACCACCTCGTCGTCGATGCGCAGCGCGCCCTCAGGCGCATAGCCGGCGCCTTCGACTGCAATCACGCCGTTGGCGCACACCACCTCCTGCACCGTCATCTCGTTGCGTGTCAGGGTGCCGGTTTTGTCCGAGCAGATCACCGTCACCGAGCCCAGCGTCTCGACCGCCGGCAGGCGGCGGATCACCGCATGGCGCGTGGCCATGCGCTGCACGCCGATCGCCAGCGTGATCGTCATGATCGCCGGCAACCCCTCGGGAATCGCCGCAACCGCGAGGCCGACGGCCGTCATGAACACTTCACCGGCCCCCATGCCGCGCACCAGCAGACCAAAGAGGAACAGCGCGGCCGCCGCGACCAGGATGACCAACGTCAGCGTGCGGCTGAACTCCCCCATCTTGCGCAGCAGCGGCGTCGTTCCGGTTTCGACCGACTCGATCATCTTGCCGATGCGGCCGATCTCGGTGGACGCACCGGTGGCCACCACCACCGCGCGCGCCTGACCCTGGGTGACCAGCGTGCCCGCATGGCCCAGGCACAGCCGGTCGCCGATCGGGGCATCAGCCGCCACCGGCGTGACCCCCTTTTCAACCGGCACCGACTCGCCCGTCAGCGCCGACTCGTCGATGCGCAGGTTGCGCGCCAGCAGCAGGCGCACATCGGCCGGCAGACTGTCTCCGGAGGCCAGCAGCACGATGTCGCCAGGCACCAGATCGGCAGCGTCGACCTCGCGCTGGTGCCCATCGCGCAGCACCACCGCGTGCGGCGACAGCAGGTGGCGGATCGCCTGCAGGGCCTTTTCGGCCTTTCCCTCCTGGACGAAGCCGATCACCGCGTTGAGGACGACCACGGCCATGATGACCGCCGTGTCGACCCAGTGGCCCATCAGCGCGGTGACCAGTGCCGCGGCCATCAGCACGTAGAGCAGCAGGTTGTTGAACTGGCGCAGCAGCCGTGCCAGCAAGCCTGGCGGCTCAACCTCAGCCAGCCGGTTCGGACCGTGGGTCTGGAGGCGAACGTCGGCCTCAGCCTGGGTCAGCCCGCCTGCCGACGCATGGGACAACGCCAGCACCGCTTCGGCAGACAGCGCGTGCCAAGGTGCAGGGGGTTGTTTGTCCGGGCTCGACCGCACGTTTCACACTCCAGTGGAAGGGGGCATTGATCACTCCGTTTCACTGTATCGGCATGGCGGCGAACGAGGCTGATGCGCATCAAGGTTGAGGCCGCTAGGGTCTTTTTTTTGCCGTCGTGGCTGGCGGCTGACGCTGTGGCATCGCCGACGCGGTGGACTTCAGCGCCTGTGGGCGCGCAGTGACCTACCCAGCCAGGCCCGCGTAAACGTGCTGCACGTCTTCGTTGGCGTCCAGCGCGGCCAGAAAGGCCTCGACCTCTTCGAGCTGCTCGGTCGTGAGGCTGGTCGAGTCCACCGGGTTTTTCGGGCGGTAGGCGAGCTGGGTCGCCAGCACGGTGAAGCCGTGCTGCGGCAGGGCGCGGCTGACCAGGTCAAGGTCGGCCGGGTCGGTGATGAAGCGGGTGCTGCCTTCGTCGTCGCCGGGCTCCAGGTCTTGTGCGCCGGCTTCAATCGCGGCCACCTCCGGGTCGGCTCCCGGTACGCTGGGCTCGGCCTCGATGTGGCCGACGTGGTCAAAATCCCAGGCCACCGAACCTGGGGCGCCTTGCTGCCCTTTGCGGAACAGCACGCGCATGTCGGAGGCGGCTCGGTTCACGTTGTCGGTCAGGCATTCCACCATCACCGGCACGCGGTGCGGCGCAAAACCCTCGTACATCACGGCGTCAAACTGCACCGTCTCGCCGGTCAGGCCCGCGCCTTTCTTGATCGCGCGGTCCAGCGTGTCCTTGGGCATCGACACCTTGCGCGCCTGCTCCACCACCAGGCGCAGCCGCGCGTTGGCAGCCGGGTCGGCGCCATGGCGCGCCGCGATCATGATGTCTTTGGCCAGCTTGCCGAACAGCCGCCCCTTGGCGTTGGCGGCGAGGTCTTTGTGCTTGGCTTTCCACTGCGCACCCATGCGGATTCTTTCGTTGTCGATCCGGGGCGAAGGCGCCGGAGAAGTCGGAAGGTGAGTTTAGAGCCTGTTCATCCCGTTCTTCATCTCAGAACAAAGGCTTGAACTGGCCCCAGTGGACGATGTTTGCCGCTGCGCGCGCGCCGCGAGGACTGGTGGCGTGTGGCCAGTGGTGTGGGCGAGTGCCAGCGCTACGCGGTCGCGGCGTTGATGGCGAAGCTGAGTCCTGCGCGGGCTTGCAGGCGGCTCGCCAGCGTGAGCCCCATGGCGGCACCAGGCGTCCACACGCCGCCCGGCGCCATCTGGTGGTCCACTTCCTGGATCAGGCACAGCGCGCTCTCGGTGATCAGCTTGCAGGTGGAGCCATAGCCCGGGTCGCGGTCGCCCTTGACGGTGGCGCTCAGTGTCTGTCCGCCCGCGGTCTGACCCACGAACAGCAGCTCATAGTGCCCGGTCTCGCGCTGATGCTGGTTGGGGCCTTCGCCCGGCTTGGGCAGGGCAAAGCGGCGAATCAGCGCGCGGGTCGGTCCGATGGCGAGCAACACGTTTTGAATCTTGGTGTTGCGCGCCATCTTTCTGGCGCGCTGCTCACCCTTGCTGCCTTTGCCGGTGAGCATGCGCTCGCTGTAGACAAAGTCGGTGCCCCAGGGGTGGCCGCGCAGGGCGTGGGTGCGGTGCACGTTTTTGGTGTTGATCGGCGCCATCACGAACGGCGCCGTCCAGGCCTTGGCCAACTCGTCGTACTCGGCCACGCCATCGTTGGGCTGGCGCGGGCCTTTGAAGCCAGGCACGAGCGCGTAGGGGTTCCCCAGCGTCTTGATGAGCGAGCGGTCTCGACCGACGGCCTCCATGGTGGCCAGCAGGCTGGCGGCGGTGCCGCCGGAAAACGTGCCCTTCATGGTCTTGACCCGGCCATGCACCCGCACCAGCGGCTCGCCCAGGCGCTTCATCGCTTCGTGCTGGAGGAAGACCACGCCGAGGTCAAACGGAATCGAATCAAAGCCGCAGGAAAACACAATGCGCGCGCCGCTGGCGGCTGCGGGTTTTTGCAGCTGTGGGATCTTTTCTGCCATCCACCCGGGTTCGCCGCACAGGTCCACGTAGTCGGTGCCGGCGTCTGCGCAGGCACCGACCAGTTGATTGCCGTGCAGCTGGTACGGCCCTACCGTGGTGATGACCACCCGGGTCTGGGCAACCAGTTTTTTCAGCGCTGCTGTGTCGCTGGCGTCGGCCACCAGCAGGGGCAGGTCTTCGCTGATCCCGAGCTCGTCGCGCACCCGCCGCAGCTTGTCCAGGCTTCGCCCGGCCATGGCCCATTTCACGTCGCGGCCAACGCCGTAGGTGGTGTTCAGGTACTCGGCGACGAGCCGACCGGTGAAGCCGGTGGCGCCGAAGACAATCAGGTCATGGGTTTTTGGGTTCATGTTTTCATCCTCGCACATGCGTCGCCCGCGCGGTAGGCACGTGACCCTGCGAACGCGGCGTGTTGTCAGACGCGGGACAGCGCCCATTTATTTTCGCCAAGCAATTGCTTGCTGAAAATAGACTGGCCTGCTATTGTCCCCCTCATGACCAGCGCCAGCCCCGTTGACGACATGCTCCCTGCGGCCGCAGTTCGACCGCGCGGGCGGCCGCGCAAGACCGCCGAAGAGCGTGACGACGGCAACCGTCGACTGGCGCTGCTGGCGACCGCGGCGAGACTGTTCCGCCAGCAGGGCTTCGACGCCACCAGCACCCGCGACATCGCCAGCGCGACCGGCATGCGATCGGGTTCGCCCTTCTACCACTTCGAGAACAAGCAGGCGCTGCTGGCGGCGGTGATGCGCGAAGGCATGCGCAGCGCGCTGGCGCGTCAGACGGCGGCGATCACGCTGCTGCCCGCGCAGGCGACCCCGCGCGAGCGGCTGTCAGCGCTGGTTCGCAACCACTTTGAGGTGCTGCTCGGGCCCGACAGCGATTTCATCCCGGTGATGCTGTACGAATGGAGGCGACTGGCGCCCGAGCAGGTCGGTGAAGTGACCGCGCTCAAAGACGCCTATGAAGCTGCCTGGGTGCCGGTGCTTTCGGCGCTGCACGCCAGTGGTCAGCTGGCAGGCGATCCTGTGCTGGCGCGGCTCATGATTTTCGGTGCGCTGAACTGGGCCGTGCAGTGGTACCAGCCACCACCCGCGCGGGCCGGCCGCGGCCGTCACCGTGCCACGCTGGACGACCTCACCACCACTGCCTTGCGTCTGTTTCTCAAGGACCCCGAATGAGTGCCGAGTCTGCTGCCCGCTACCGCTCCGTTTTTGCACCTGGCCTGTTTGCGGGCCGGGTGATCGTCATCACCGGCGGCGGCTCGGGCATTGGCCGCTGCACCGCGCACGAGCTTGCCAGCCTGGGAGCAACCGCGGTGCTCGTGGGGCGCAACCCCGACAAGCTGCAGACCACCCTGGCCGAAATCGAAGCCGATGGCGGGCGCGCGGGTGTGCAGGTGTGCGACATCCGACGGGAAGAAACGGTGCGCGCCATGGTGACCGCGGTGCTGGACGCACACGGCCGCATCGATGGCCTGGTGAACAACGCCGGCGGCCAGTACATGACGCCTCTGGAAAAGATCAGCGCCAAGGGCTGGCAGGCCGTGATCGACACCAACCTCACTGGCGGTTTCCTGGTGGCGCGCGAGTGTTACCTGCAAACCATGCAGGCGAGGGGTGGCGCGGTGGTCAACATCGTGGCCGACATGTGGGGCTCCATGCCGGGCATGGGCCACAGCGGCGCGGCGCGCGCGGGCATGGTGAGCTTCACCGAGACCGCGGCGCTGGAATGGGCGAAGAGCGGCGTACGGGTGAATGCGGTGGCGCCAGGCTACATCGCGTCCAGCGGTATGGACCACTACCCCGCTGAAGCCGGCCCCCATTTGCGCGCGATGCGCGACACCGTGCCGGCCGGGCGCTTCGGCAACGAGGCCGAAACATCGGCTGCCATCGTGTTCCTGCTCTCGCCCGCGGCCAGTTTCATCAGCGGCTCGGTGTTGCGGGTGGACGGCGCACGGCCTCAGGTGCGTCTGGGCTGGGGGCAAGTGGCGGCGAGCGCCGAGGCCCAGGCGCGCGACGCGGTGAAACCGTTTGACGGCTTCCATCGCGCGGTCACACCCAAGGTGTTTTCATGAGCCGGTTCAACTCTGCGTTCAACGCTCAGAGCGAAGCAGCGCAGCATCGCCGCTCGACCATGCTGGCCCGAATCGCGCAGCTGCGCGCACTCGAAGACCGCGCCGCGCAGGCCTCGGCGAAGTCCATGCCCGTGTTCGACAAGCGCGGTCAGCTTCTGCCGCGCGAGCGCATCGGCTTGCTGCTCGACGCCGGTGCGCCATTTTTGCCGCTGTGTTCGCTGGCCGGGTTTCTGCAGGACAGCAAAGACCCCGAGAAATCGGTGCCGGGTGGCGGCATCCTCGCGGGAATCGGTTTCGTGGGCGGCGTGCGTTGCATGGTGGTGGCCAGCGACTCGGGCATCGAGGCGGGTGCCATTCAGCCGCGCGGACTGGAGAAAATTCTGCGGGTGCAGGAGATGGCGCTGGAAAACCGGCTGCCGTTTGTGCACCTGGTGGAGAGCGCAGGCGCCAACCTCACCAAATACAGGGTCGAGGGCTTCGTGCTCGGCGGCGCGCTGTTCCGCAACCTGGCGCGCCTGTCGGCCGCCGGCCTGCCGGTGATCACGGTGCAGCACGGCTCGGGCACGGCAGGCGGCGCCTACATGCCGGGGCTTTCCGACGTGGTCATCATGGTGCGCAGCCGGTCCCGCGCTTTCCTCGCTGGCCCGCCCCTGCTGATGGCGGCCACGGGCGAGGTGGCCACCGAAGAAGAACTGGGTGGCGCCGAGATGCACACCAGCATCTCGGGCCTGGGCGAGTGCCTCGCTGAAGACGACCGGCAGGCGCTGGGCATCGCGCGCGAGGTGGTTCAACGCACCGGTTGGGCACTGCCCGCGCGCGCAGCCGCGCCATCGCCCGCGCTGCCTGCGGACGATCTGCTGGCTCTCATGCCAACCCACCACCGTGAGCCGGTGGACATGCGCGAAATCGTGGCGCGCCTGGTCGATGCTTCCGAGCTGCTCGAATTCAAGCCGCTGTATGGCGCAGCCACGCTGTGTGTGCAGGCGCGCATTGGCGGCCACGCGGTGGGCATCGTCAGCAACAACGGCCCGATCGATGTGGCTGGCGCCAACAAGGCCACGCACTTCATTCAGTGGATGTGCCAGCTCGGCCATCCGCTGATCTACCTGCAGAACACCACCGGCTACATGGTCGGAAAAGAGAGCGAGCAGGCCGGCATGATCAAGCACGGCAGCAAGATGATTCAGGCCGTGACCAGCGCTAATGTGCCGCAGCTCACCATCCAGTGCGGCGCCTCGTTTGGCGCGGGCAATTACGGTATGTGTGGACGCGGCTACGCGCCTCGCTTCCTCTTCAGCTGGCCCAACGCCAAAACCGCGGTGATGGGCGGCGAGCAGGCCGCGCGCACCATGCAGATCGTGGCCGAGGCCGGCATGAAGCGCAAAGGTATCGCACCCGACCCGCTTCAGATGCAGGCGCAGTTTGACCAGATCGTTCAGGTGTTTGACGACCAGTCCGACGCCTTCTTCACCAGCGGCCTGGTGCTGGACGATGGCGTGATCGACCCGCGCGACACGCGCGCTGTTCTCAGCTTCTGTCTGGATACCTGCGCCGAGGCCGCTGCCCGACAGGCCAGGCCCATGCAGTTTTCGGTGGCACGTATGTGAGACCTTGCGGGACAGACCCAAGGACGCGCGAAGCGCCCCTTGGCTCTGTCCCCAACTTGATAGGACGGACCTCAGGAGACAACCATGCAATTCACCCACGAACACCGCGAAATCCAGAACACGCTCAAGCGTTTCATCGACGACCAGATCAATCCCCATGTGGACGATTGGGAGGCCGCTGAGATCTTCCCGGCACACGAGGTCTTCAAGCAGATGGGCCAGCTCGGCCTGCTTGGCCTGACCAAGCCCGAGGCCTATGGTGGCGCGGGTCTCGACTACTCCTACAGCGTGGCCATGGCCGAGGCGCTGGGTCACATCCACTGCGGCGGCGTGCCCATGGCCATTGGTGTGCAGACCGACATGTGTTCGCCCGCGCTGGCGCGCTTTGGCAGCCCTGAGCTGTGTGAGCAGTTCCTGGCGCCAGCCATCGCGGGCGACGCGGTGGGCTGCATCGGCGTCTCCGAACCCAGCGCCGGCAGCGATGTCTCGGGCATCAAGTCGTTCGCCAGGAAGGACGGTGACGACTACGTGATCTCCGGCCAGAAGATGTGGATCACCAACAGCTTGCAGGCCGACTGGATGTGCATGCTGGTCAACACCAGCGAGGGACCGACGCACAAGAACAAGAGCCTGGTCATGGTACCGATGCGCGAGCACGGCCGGTTGGTCAAGGGCATCGAAGTGGGTCAGAAGATCCGCAAGATCGGCATGAACAGCAGCGACACTGGACTGATCTATTTCGACGAGGTGCGCGTGCCGCAGCGCTACCGCATCGGTCAGGAAGGCGCAGGCTTCATCTACCAGATGCAGCAGTTCCAGGAAGAGCGGCTGTGGGCCGCGGCCAGTTGCATCCAGAGCCTGAGCAACTGTATCCAGTGGACGGTGGAGTGGGCGCAGGAGCGCAAGCTCTTTGGTGCGACGCTGGCCGACCAGCAGTGGGTGCAGTTCAAGCTGGCTGAGATGAAGACCGAGGTGGAGACGCTGCGCGCACTCACCTACCAGGCCTGCGAACACTATGTGGCGGGCGAGGATGTGACTGAGTGGGCCACCATGGCCAAGCTCAAGGCCGGCCGCCTCAACCGCCTGGTGCCCGATACCTGCCTGCAGTTCTGGGGTGGCATGGGCTTCACCTGGGAGAACAAGGTCTCGCGCATGTTCCGGGATGGCCGTCTGGCGTCGATCGGTGGCGGGGCCGATGAGGTGATGCTGGGTATTCTGGCCAAAACAATGGGCATCGCGAATCGATGACCCCCCGCGCCGCTTTGCGTCACCCCCCTTCCAGGGGGGCAATCCCTGTGGCCCGGCGAAGCCGGTTCCACGGGATTTCTGGGTTGAAGGCATTGCGCTCCGACTTGTCGAATGCAAATGAGGAAAGACCATGGCCGAACTCTTGATCGAACGAACCGGCGACACCGAGCGCTGGACGCTCAGCGATCCGGCCACGCGCAACGCCTTGAGCGATGCGATGGTGGTGGCTCTGTTTGAGGCCTGCTTGCGCGCCAAGCAGGATGAGTCGCTGCGCCTGATTGTGCTCACCGGCGCGAGCGGTGCGTTTTGTGCGGGCGGCAGTCTGGGCCATTTTTCCAGCGCCATTGGCCAACCCCTGGCCCCGGGCGAGAGCGATCCGCTGGTGGCGGCCAACCGGGCGTTTGGCGATGTGCTGCACGCGTTGTGTGAACTGCCCCAGTTGCTGGTTTGCGCGGTGGACGGTGCGGCCATGGGAGGCGGTTTTGGTCTGGTGTGCTGTGCCGACCATGTGATCGCCACCGAGCGTTCGGTGTTCGGCACGCCCGAGGTCAGCCTGGGCCTGCCGCCGGCGCAGATCGCGCCCTTTGTCTCGGCGCGCCTGGGCGACCGGGTGGCGAGGCAATGTCTGTTGCAAGGCCTGAGCCTCAAGGCCGATGCGGCCATGGCCGTGGGCCTGGTGGATGAGCTGACCGATGGCGATCTGGCCTCCGCTCTGGAAGACCGGCTGCAGCGCCTGCGCCGCGCCGCGCCGGGTGCTGTGGCCAGCACCAAGCAGCTTTTGCAGCGCATGCGCGGCCGCGTACCCGATCTGCGCGACGAAGCCGCCATCGCTTTTGCCAGCGCATTGCGCGGCCCCGAGGCCCGGGATGGTCTGGCCGCGTTTGCCAAGAAAAGACCCGCACCCTGGGTGGATCACGGCAAGCCATGAAAAAGCTGCTGATCGCCAATCGCGGTGAAATTGCCCGCCGCGTGATCCGGACGGCTCACGCCATGGGCATCGATACGGTGGCCGTGTATTCAGACGTGGATCGCGATGCCTTGCACGTGCGAGACGCCGGCACGGCAGTGGCGCTGGGGAGCAACGCTTCGGCAGACACGTATCTGCGCATTGACAAGCTGCTCGATGCAGCGCGCGTGAGCGGTGCGGACGCGGTGCATCCGGGCTACGGCTTCCTGAGCGAGCGTGCCGAGTTCGCTCAGGCGGTCACGGACGCTGGTCTGATCTGGGTGGGTCCGCCAGCCTCGGCCATCAGGGCGCTGGGCAGCAAGGCCGCCGCCAAGCAACTGGCGCTGGCGAACGGCGTGCCCTGCCTGCCGGGCTACCACGGTGAGGCGCAAGACGAAGATCGCCTGCAGGCCGAGGCTCAGCGCATCGGCTTGCCCTTGATGGTGAAGGCGGTGGCGGGTGGCGGTGGTCGTGGCATGAGGTTGGTGACCGAGTGGACGCAGTTGCTGCCTGCGCTCAAGAGCGCGCGCTCGGAAGCGCTGTCGGGTTTTGGCTGTGGTGATCTGCTGCTGGAGCGTGCGCTGTTGCGCCCGCGCCATGTGGAGGTGCAGGTGTTTGCCGACGCCCACGGCCACTGCATCCACCTCGGCGAGCGCGACTGCTCGGTGCAGCGACGGCACCAGAAGATCATCGAAGAGTCGCCGAGCCCGGCGGTCTCGCCCGAGCTGCGTGCCGAGCTGGGGCGCTGCGCGGTCACGCTGGCGCAGGCTGCGGGCTACGTGGGGGCCGGGACGGTGGAGTTTCTGCTCGACGAGGATGCGGCAGGTTTCGCCGCCGGGCCGCCTCAAGGCGAAACAGCCCCAGAACCGGGAAGGGATCTGGTTCCGCCCAGTTCCCGGGGCAGCGACCCGCGAAGCGGCGGAGCGTGGGGGCCCCATTTCTTCCTCATGGAGATGAACACTCGCCTGCAGGTCGAGCATCCTGTCACTGAAATGTTGACCGGGCTGGATCTGGTCGAGTGGCAGCTGCGCGTGGCGCGGGGCGAACCGCTGCCATGGGCGCAAGAGCAGCTGCGGTTGCATGGACATGCCATCGAGGTGCGCCTGTGTGCCGAAGACGAGCATTTCATGCCGCACACCGGAGAGATCCTTCACTGGCAACCACCGGTCGAGAGCGCCAGCCTGCGTCTTGACCACGCGCTGGCCTCGGGCACGGAGATCACGCCGCATTACGACGCCATGCTGGGCAAGGTGATTGCCCACGGCACCTCTCGGGAAGCGGCGATCGATCGCCTGCTCCAGGGCTTGCGCGACACCCGCGTGCTCGGGCTGCACACCAACCGCGCCTTGCTTGCGGCCTGCCTGCACCATCCGGTATTTCGTGCCGGCCACGCGCGCATCGACTTTCTCGCCCAACACGGTGACGAGCTGCGCGAAGGCCTGGTGCTGCGCGATCCAGCCTTGCGCGCGGCCGCTGCGCTGGCCGTGTATTTTGCCCAGGCAGCGCCGTCGGCGGCATTGCCTTGCCCGTATCCGCGCTCGCTGCGCATGGCCTGGGCCGATGGCGAGACCACGGTGGGGTCGGTTCTGGAGCTCGGTGCAGGCCAGGTTCAGCTGACGACGGAAGACGGATCGGTGCACCGGGCCACGGTTCAGGCCGGCGGCGCATCGGGCAGGCGCATCACGCTGGATGGCGTGGACGTCTGGACCCATGCGGTGCTGGTGGACGATCGGCGCTGGCACCTGCAGCTTGCGGAGCGGGAGGTCTGGCTGGCGGACCTGAGCCACGCGCCTGCCGTCGCGGGTGGTGCAGAGCATGCCCACCGGGAGCTGCGAGCGCCGTTCAACGGCAAGCTGCTCGCGGTGCACGCAGCCGCTGGTCAGCAGGTGGCGCGTGGCGAACCGCTGCTGGTGATCGAATCCATGAAGCTGGAGCACGTCTTGTGCGCGCCGCGCGATGGCGTGGTGGCCGAGGTGCTGGTGGCCGCGGGGGCGCAGGTGGCGCCGGGTCAAATTCTGCTGCGACTTGACCACTGAGATCACCTCATGATCCCGACCGACACACCTGTTTTCACCGCTGAAGACCAGCGCGCGCTGCTGTCAATGGTGGCGCGTTTTGCGCGCGAGGTGGTGGCACCCCAAGTGCCCGCCTGGGAGGCCGCTGGCGAGTTCCCGCGGTCGATTTACCGCCAGGCTGCGGATCTGGGCCTGCTGGGCCTGGGCTACCCGGAAGCGCTGGGCGGCACGCCGGCCCCCTGGTCGGTTCGCAACGCGGTGATGCAGACGCTGTCGCGCGTGGGAGGCAGCGGCGGCTTCATGGCCAGCCTGTTTTCGCACAACATCGGCTTGCCGCCGCTGATGGCGCATGGAACCGCCGAGCTGCAGGCCCGGGTGGTGCCGACTGTGTTGCGCGGTGAAGCGATTGCGGCGCTGGGCATCACCGAGCCCGGTGGCGGATCGGATGTGGCCAGCCTGCGCACCACCGCGAAGCTCGATGGCGACCACTACGTGGTGAATGGTGAAAAAGTTTTCATCACCTCCGGGATGCGCTGCGACTGGCTCACGCTCGCGGTGAGAACCGGTGAACAAAGCAAAGGCGCGACGGGCATCTCTCTGCTGCTCGTGCCCTGCGACACGCCGGGCATCTCGCGCACTCGCCTCGACAAGATGGGCTGGCTGTGCTCCGACACCGCCCATCTGCGGTTTGACAACGTGAGGGTGCCGGTGGCTCTCCGGCTGGGCGAGGAGGGCGCGGGCTTTCGCATGATCATGGCCAACTTCAATGGCGAGCGCCTGGCGATGAGCGCGATCGCTCTGGGCTTCGCACAGGCCTGCTATGACGAGGCGCTGGACTGGGTGCGCCAGCGCCAGACCTTCGGCGTGCCACTGATCGAACGCCAGGTGATCCGCCACAAACTCATGGACATGCAGATGCGCATCCAGTCCACCCAGGCCTGGGTCGACGCGCTGGGTGCCCGAGCGGATGCGGGCGAAGCGGGCGTTCCGCCGCCGGGCCGCCCCAAGGCGGAACAGCCCCCTTGGGGGGCAGAGACCCTTGCGCAGCAGGGGAGCGTGGGGGCTAACAGTGACTGGGTCGCCAACGTCTGCCTGCTCAAGAACCACGCCACCCAGACCATGCAGTTTTGCGCCGACGCGGCGGTGCAGATGCTCGGCGGCATGGGCTTCATGCGCGGCACCGTGAGCGAGCGCGTGTACCGCGAGGTGAAGGTCATGATGATCGGTGGCGGAGCTGAAGAAATCATGAAAGAACTCGCCGCACGACAATGGAACCTATGACCCCAACCACCGCGACCGCCCCAATCACCCCCGATGCATTCGAGACGGAGTTTGTCGACGCGCTCAGACAACTGTTTGAAGAAAAAATTGTGTTCAACCAAGTGCTGGGCTTGAAGATCACCGCCATCAAGCCCGACAAGGTGACCGCGCGCATCAACATGAAGCCCGAGCTGGTCGGTCACTACAGCCACAACCGCATCCACGGCGGCGTCATCAGCGCCTGCCTGGACGCCATGGGTGGCCTGGCCTGCATGGCCGCCATCGGTGCGCGCCACATGAACGAGCCCCCCGTGCAGCGCCTGCATCGCTTCGGCAAACTCGGCACCATCGACTTGCGCATCGATTACCTGCGCCCCGCCATCAGTGACCACTTCGAACTGCGCGCCGAGGTCATGCGCCTGGGCTCGCGCGTGGCCTCCACCCGCATGGAGTTCCTGGCCGCAGACGGCAAGCTGCTGTCCACCGGCGCAGGCGCCTACATCGTTTCCTGAGGGCAATGGTGCCTCGCGCCCCGGCTGCGCCGGCACCCACGTCCCGCCTGTTGCGGGTACTGCGACTGGCCTGGGCATCGCCTTACACGCTGCTGGGCTTGGTGCTCGGCGCGGCCTGGTGGCTGGGCGGGGCTCGCCCGCAGCGGGTCCATGGTGTGCTGGAGCTTGCGCTGGCTGACACCGGCCGTTTCCCGCGCCAGGGCGCATGGCGGCTTCCGTTTGCTGCCATCACGCTCGACCATGTGGTGCTGGCGGTCGATCAGGCGTCGCTTGATCAGTGGCGTGCGCATGAGCGGGTGCACGTGGCTCAGTATGAGCGCTGGGGGCCGCTGTTCCTGCCTGCTTACCTCGGCTCCAGCCTCTGGCAGTGGCTGTGTGGGCGTGATGCCTACTGGGACAACCGATTCGAGGTCGAGGCGCGGCGTGCTGATGGCTGTTGATTGACGTAATCGCCCCTATGGCGGTCATCCAACACGCCGCTGTAGCGGACAAGAAGCGCTCTGAATCGATGGCTCGTCGGCACGTGATTCCAGGGCGATCGAAAGCACGCCCTAGAATCGGGCTTTTAACCAGTAAGTTTCAAATGACCACTGCCAAGAAGCAAACCGCATTCAATCGTGCCCTCACTCCCAGTGCCGAGCTGGCCGCTGTGATCGGTGCAGCGCCGCAACCCCGCACCGAAGTTGTGAAGCTGATGTGGGAGTACATCAAGGCCAACAATCTTCAGAATCCGAAAAACAAGCGAAACATCTTGGCGGACGCCAAGCTCAAGGCGGTTTTCGGAAAAGATGAAGTCACCATGTTCGAGATGACCGGGCTGGTGGGCAAGCACCTGAGCTGACGGGATCTCACCGCGCTCGGCGCTCGTGCCCTGCCTAAGAGCGATCGACTGAGGTCTTCCGCGTACCGATCTTCATCCGATGTGCCCACCGGGTTCGATCGGTTTCGCGCGACCGGCATCAGCTGGTGCCAGCCATGACCCAGCTCATGGCCTGGGCCTGACCCATCTCCAGGCGGCTGCCACCAGCACCGCAAACCCCGTGTACGCCGCCACGAACACCCACCACGGGGCT
This sequence comes from Hydrogenophaga sp., assembly GCF_030373245.1. Taxonomy (GTDB): domain Bacteria; phylum Pseudomonadota; class Gammaproteobacteria; order Burkholderiales; family Burkholderiaceae_C; genus Hydrogenophaga. The sequence goes on along the minus strand of NZ_JAUCZF010000006.1, from coordinate 68,368 downwards.
TCCCAATACAGCAGGCGCGAGAGCCAGTGTTCGATGAAGCTTTCGCGGTAGGCCGTCTCGCCCGCGAGGCGGCGCAGGTCCTGCTCCCAGACGGTGAGTGGACACAGCTGGCCGAGCCAGGCCTGGGCCGCAATGAAGACCATCAGGGCAAGGTGGGTGAGTCGCAATCTGACGTTGCGCACCCATCGCCAGCCCAGCGCACCACCGATCAGGATCAGCGGCAGCAGGCCGACCACGAACAGCACCACGCCCACATGCAGGACGAGCAGGGCGTCGGCCAGGAGGGCAGCGGTGGTGGCGTTCATGGCGGCATGTTGGTGCAGGTGGGTAGCCCAGGTCAAAGAAAAAGCCGCCATCGCACGGGGCAATGGCGGCTTTTGTGCCAGGCCTGATCGATCAGGCGGCGCGGCAGATCACTTGGTGTTCATGTAGTCCGAAACCACCTTCCACTTGCCGTCCTGGATCTGGGACATGCGGGTGGCATCGCTGCCCAGGCGCTTGGTGGGGCTGAAGGTCATCTCTGCGGTACCGAACATGTCGGGTGGAATCACCATGGTGTCCATGGCCTTGATGAAGCTCTCGGTGGTCAGGTTGTTGCCCGCCTTGCCCGCGGCCTTGAGAAACGCGTCGACCAGCTGGTAGCCATAGACAGAGAAGACGGTGGGTTCTTCGCTGAACTTGGTCTGGTACTTGTTGGCCCAGAAGCGGATGTTCTGCGAAGGATCGTCGGCGTAGGGATGCTGCGTCGCCATGGTGGAGTAGAAACCGTTCATGGCTGGGCCACCCAGCTTGTGGATCAGGTCGGTGTACGAAGCGCTGGAGCCCAGGAAGGTGGGATTGAAGCCCAGGCGCTTGGCTGTGGCGATGCCGCCGATGGTCTCGCGGATGATGGTGCCCATCACCACGAAGTCGCACTTTTCTGCCGCCAGCTTCTGCATCTGGGATGAAAAGTCGGTGGCACCTCGCTTGAAGCTGGTGGTCTCTGCCATGGCCATGCCCGCGGCCTTGAGGCCTTCTTCAGCGCCCCGCAAGACTTCCAGGCCGAACTCGTCGTCCTGGTACATCGCACAGACCTTCTTGGCACCTTTTTCCTTGGCCAGCTTGGGTACACCCACGCGCATCTGGTCGTAGTAGGGCGCAGCAAAGGCGTACTTCAGCTTGTGAAACGGGTCGTACATCTGGCGCGCTGCGGTCACCGGGAAGAAGTTGATCACGTTCTTCTGGAATTGCACCGGCATGGCGGCCATGTTTTGCGCGGTACCGAGGTGGCCCACCATGGCAAAGATCTTCTCCTGGTTGACGAGTTTTTGCGCAGCGAGCACCGCATTGCGGGGGTCGTACTTGGAATCTTCCACCAGCAGCCGGATCTTGCGGCCGTTCACGCCGCCTTGTTCGTTGGCTTCGTCCACGCGCAGCATCATGCCGTTGCGGATCTGTTTGCCAAAACCGGCGATCGGTCCCGACAGGTCCTGGATCGAGCCCAGCACGATTTCGTTCTTGCTCACACCCTGGGACTGCGCCAGGGCAGCGCCGGTGGTGAGCGCCAAGGCGGCGCCGATCAGGCTCAGGGAAATTTTCATGGGGGTTGTCTCCTGGGTGGTGGGGAAAAACTGGTTTCTGACTTCAGCGGTACATGGCGTCGATCTGCTCGGCGTATTTCTTCTGCACCAGCTGGCGTTTGAGCTTCATGGTGGGGGTGAGTTCTTCGTCTTCGGCCGAAAGCTGGGTGTCGAGCAGGAAGAACTTCTTGATCTGTTCGACCCGGGCAAACTTCTTGTTGACCCGGTCAATCTCGGTCTGGATCAGCGCCTGCACCTCGGGTGCTCGTGTCAGGCTTGCGTAGTTGGAGAAGGGCACATCGTGGTCCTGCGCGTACTTCTCCACGTTTTCCTGGTCGATCATGATGATCACGGTGAGGTAGGGCCGCTTGTCGCCGATCACGACCGCGTCGGTCACGTAGGGGGAGAACTTGAGCTCGTTCTCCAGCTCGCTGGGCGTGATGTTCTTGCCCCCTGCGGTGATGATGATGTCTTTCATGCGGTCGGTGATGCGGAAAAACCCTTCCTCATCGACCACACCCACATCGCCCGTGTGCAGCCAGCCGTCGGCGCTGATGGTCTCGGCGGTTTTTTCTGGCAGGTTCAGGTATCCCATGAACACGTTCTTGCCGCGCACCTGGATTTCGCTGGTGACCGGGTCCAGCCGGACTTCGTTGTATTGCGCCGCCGGGCCAATCGAGCCGGGCTTGATGCGCTCGGCCGGGATCCCCGTGGAGGCGCCGCAGGTCTCGGTCATGCCCCAGACTTCCAGCATGGGCACACCCAGCGCCAGGTACCAGCGCACCAGATCGGGCGAAATGGGTGCTGCGCCGGTGACGAGAAAGCGCGCGCGGTGGATGCCGATCAGCTTGCGCACGTTGTTGAGCACCAGCAGTCGCGCGAAGTGGAATTGCAGCCTGAGCGAACCCGGTACCGGCTGCTTCGCCATCACCAGATCGGCCACGCGCTGACCAATGCCGATGGCCCAGGCATACGCGGCCTGCTGCAGCGCACCCGCTTCCTTGAGCGAAATCATCACCCCGGAATAAAACTTCTCCCACACGCGCGGCACGGCGGTGAACACGGTGGGTGCGATCTCGCGCACGTTTTCGGGGACCGTCTCGGGGTTCTCCACGAAGTTGAGTCTGGCGCCGGTGTAGAGCGAAAAATACTCGCCGCCCATGCGCTCGGCAATGTGGCACAGCGGCAGGAAACACATGCACTCGTCGTTCTCATCGCGCGCAATCAGCGTGTTGTAGCCGCGCACGGTGTAGACCAGACCCTCATGGCTGTGCATTGCGCCCTTGGGTCGTCCGGTGGTGCCCGAGGTGTAGACCAGGATCGCCAGGTCTTCTGGCCTGCTCGCCGCAATGCGCGTCTCCAGCGCTTGCGGGTGGGTGCGAGCGTGTTGGCGACCGAGCTCGCGCAGCGCGTCCAGGCTCATCACCTGCGGGTCGTTCAGCTCACGCAGACCTTCCATGTCGCCCACGATGATCTTGCGCAGGCGGGGCAGTTGCTCGCGCACGGCGAGTGCCTTGTCGAGCTGCTCGTCGTCTTCGACAAACAGCACCGTGGTGCCCGAGTCCTCGCACAGGTACTGCACCTGCTCGGCCGCATCGGTGGGGTAGATGCCGTTGGACACACCGTTGGCACTGAGCACCGCCAGATCGCACAAGACCCACTCGATGGTGGTATTGGACAGGATGGACGCGGTTTCGCGCTCTGCAAACCCGAGAGCGATCAAGCCGTTGGCGATTTCCCGCACGGCCTCACCCGTCTGGTCCCAGCTCCAGCTGCGCCAGATGCCGTAGTCCTTCTGCCGCATCCAGACCTGGGGCCCGCGCGCTTTCACACCGTTCCAGAACAAGGCAGGAATGGTTTCGCCAGGCAGGACGATGTCAGTCCTAGGCTGGATACCGGAAAGATCCCAGAGAGTGCTCATGCTAGATGTCCAACGCCGAAGCCAAGTGTGGTGCGCGTGAGAAGACGCGGTCCAGGGCACCGTGGAACCGGCTTTGCCGGGTGACCAGTGCCGCCCCCTGGGGGGTAGCGCGAAGCGCTGCGGGGGGAGTCACATCTACCTCCAGTTCTTCTTCTTTTTCCAGCGCCGGTCAGCGCGCACGCCTTCTTCCTTCATGCCCAGGTAGAACTCCTTGATGTCGTCCTTCTCGCGCAGGTGGGCGCAGGTGTCTTCCATGACGATGCGGCCGTTCTCCAGCACATAGCCGTAGTCGGACGCGTTGAGCGCCATGTTGGCGTTTTGTTCGACCAGCAGGATGGTGGTGCCGCGCTCGCGGTTGATGCGCACCACGATCTCGAAGATTTCCTTGGTCAGCTTCGGGCTCAGGCCCAGGCTGGGCTCGTCAAGCAGGATCAGGTCGGGGTTGGCCATGAGCGCCCGGCTGATGGCGAGCATCTGTTGTTGGCCGCCCGAGAGCAGGCCGGCGTCTTGCGCAGCGCGCTCGCGCAGGATGGGAAAGTAGGCAAACACCGATTCCATGTCGCGCGCCACGCCATCGCGGTCCTTGCGTGTGTAGGCGCCCATCAGCAGGTTGTCGCGCACCGAAAGCAGCGGAAACACCTCGCGCCCTTCGGGTACGTGCGACAGACCTTGTTGCACGATGAAGGCGGGATCCTTGGCGGTGATGTTCTCGCCCTTGAAATCGATCGACCCTTTGCGTGGATCGATGATGCCGCTGATGGTCTTCAGGATGGTGGTCTTGCCCGCGCCGTTGGAGCCCAGCACCGTGGCGATCTCGCCGCGGCGCACCTGCAGACTGACTCCCCGAATGGCCTTGATCGGACCGTAAGAGCTTTCGACGTTGAGCAGCCTGAGTACTGGCTCGTCGGTGGTGGCCACGCTCATGCTGCCCCCAAGCTGGTTGCCGCGCAGACGGCGCTGCCCCCCATGGGGGCGTTCGAAACCTGGGACGGCTTTGTGTTTCTCATGCAGCCACCTTGTGGTTTTCGCGGCGCAGGTTGGACACATCGTCCACCGAGCCGAGGTAGGCTTCGATCACGCCCGGATGCGACTGCACTTCCGACGGCGACCCGGTGGCCAGTTCTTCGCCCATGCTCATGGCCAGCACCCGGTCAGACACCTTGGACACCAGGCTCATGTCGTGCTCAACCATGAGTACCGTGATGCCGAGCTCGTTCTTGATGTCGGTGATCCAGAACGCCATGTCGTCGGTTTCCTCCACATTCAGCCCAGAGGACGGCTCGTCCAGCAGCAGCAGTTGCGGCTCTGTGCACAGCGCGCGTGCCAGCTCCACCACCTTGCGCACACCATACGGCAGACCGGCCACCATCGATTCACGGTGATGCTGAAGGTCGAGCAGCTCGATCACATGCTCCACCTTTTCCCGGGCCTCGATCTCCGCAGCCCGGGTCTTGCTCGTGAAGAAGATCTCGCTCCACAAGCCGGTGCGGCGATGGGTGTGGCGTCCGATCAGCAGATTTTGCAGAACGGTGGCGTGTTCAAAGAGCTCGATGTTCTGGAAGGTCCGCGCGATGCCCAGGCTGGCGATCTGGTGCGGCGGCTGATCGGTCAGGCGCAGCATGCCTTGCGGCCCAGCGAAATCGATGGAGCCGGTGGTGGGCGTGTAGATGCGGCTGATCAGGTTGAATACCGTGGTCTTGCCCGCGCCGTTGGGGCCGATCAGCGTGAACACCTCGCCGCGTTTCACGTCGAAGCTCACGTTGTTCACCGCCAGCACGCCACCAAAGCGCACGCTGAGGTTTTTTGCTGAGAGCAGGATGTCGTTACTCATGCAGGCGACTCCGAAGAGAAGTGTCTCGACCCAGAATGCCGCGGGACTGGCTTTGCCAGACCGCAGGCATTGCCCCCTTGAGGGGGTAGAGCGAAGCGACGCGGGGGTGGGTCATTTCAGGCGGTCCGATTTCTGGAAGCTCTTTTGCCGCTTGAACATGCCCTTGCGGTAGAACGGAAACAGCTGGAGATAGGTCCGGATCTTGAGCCATCGCCCGTACAGGCCCATGGGCTCGAACAGCACGAAGGCAATCAACATCAGGCCATAGACCGTGCCTTGCAGACCAGTGGCCTGACCGATGGCGGTGGGCAGGAAGTCCTTGGCGATGGCGATCAATTGCGGCATCACGATCAGGAAGATCGCGCCCAGGAACGCGCCGTGGATCGAGCCCAGCCCGCCGATCACGACCATCAGCAGCAAATCGATCGACTGGATGATGCTGAACTGCTCGGGCGAGAGAAACTGGATCTTGTGGGCATACAGCGCGCCCCCGATTCCGGCCAACGCCGCGGAGATGGCGAAGCTCAGGGTCTTGTACCGGGCCAGGTGAATGCCCATGCTCTGGGCCGAAATTTCTGAGTCTCGGATGGCCACAAACGCGCGCCCGGTGCTGGAGCGCATCAGGTTGACGATGCCCAGCGTGGCGCCGATGGTGATGATCAGGCAGAGAAAATAGAACTCGTTGGTGCTGTCCAGCGTCCAGCCGAACATGGCGGGGTAGTTCACCATCAGACCTGCGTTGCCACCGGTGACCGACTCCCAGCGCGCCATGCCTTCTTCGACGATGAAGCCAAACGCGAGCGTCGCCATGCCGAGGTAAATGCCCTTGACGCGCAAGGCCGGCAGGCCAACCACCATGCCCACGGCGGCCGACAGAAGACCGGCGCAGGCGATGGCAATCGGAAACGGAATGCCGGAATTGACCATGATCGCCTGCGTGTAGGCGCCCACGCCGAGGAAGGCCGCATGCCCGAGCGAAAACAGCCCGGTAAAGCCGGCGAGCAGCATCAGCCCCAGACCGACGATGGCGTAAATCAGCACAAAAGTGAGCTGCGCCAGCCAGTATTCCTGAATCAGCCAGGGCGCGGCCAGCAGGCCCAGCACCAGCAGCCCGTACCAGAACACATGACCGCCATGCTTGGCGAGCTTGATGTCCTGGTTGTAGTCCGTTTTGAAAATAAACCGCATGTGGCTCGGTGCCTTTTGTCAGAAGCCGCAGCGCAGCTCGATTTGCCGACAGGTCGTTCGGCGGGCGGGGTTCGTTTCCAGGCCAGCGCGGAGCCCGCTTTGCCGGATCGCCAGTGGCGCCCCCTCGAAGGGGTGACGCGCTGCAAGCGCGGCGCGGGGGTGGGCCAAGCTGCTCATACCTTCTTCCTGAGTTTTTCGCCGAAGAGGCCATTCGGTTTGAGCACCAGCATCAGCAGCACCACGATGTAGGGCGCAATGTCCTTGAAGCCTTCGGGCAGGTAGAAGCCCGCTACCGATTCGACGATGCCGATCACCAGGCCGCCGACGATGGCGCCGGGCAGGCTGCCGAAGCCGCCGACCACCGCGGCCGGAAAGGCCTTGAGACCGATGAAGCCCATGTTGGCGTGCACAAAGGTGATGGGCGCGAGCAGCAGGCCGGCGATGGCTGCGACCGCTGCCGCCAGACCCCACACCAGTCCGTTGATGCGCTTGACCGGAATACCCATGTAGTAGGCGGCGAGCTGGTTTTGCGAGGCGGCCTGCATGGCGATGCCCAGCTTGCTGTAGCGAAACATGGCGTAGAGCGCCGCGCAGAGCAGGGCGGTGGAGGCGATCACCACCGTCTGCTCGGCCGAGATCACCAGTCCACCGAGGCGCAACACGCCGCCCGCGTAGGGCACGGGCAGGGTGTGGGTGTCGGTGCCGATGTCGGGCACCATGGTGATCACGCCGCGCAGCACAAAGCCCACGCCGATGGTGAGCATGACGATGGAGAATGCTGGCTGGCCCAGGATGGGTCGCACCACCACCCGTTCGACGCCGACGCCAAACAGCGCCATGCCGATGATGGTGGCGGGGACCGAGATCCAGTACGGCAGGCCCATGAATGTCATCAGGGCCAGGCCGCCGAAGGCGCCGACCATCATCAGATCGCCCTGGGCAAAGCTCACCGTTTCGGTGGCCTTGTAGATCAGCACGAAACCCAGGGCAATGAGTCCGTAAATGCAGCCCTGGGAGACGCCGTCGATGAGCAGTTGCAGCAATTGCACGCGGGTGTCTCCTGTCGTTTTGTCTTGATGGCGCCCGCCGTTCCTGCTGCAGACCGTGTCGCTCGAATTGACCTGCAGAAGTTATAGCTGTCTTGTATGAGACTGGCGCTAGGGGTTGTCCCGATCACGAGTCACCGAGGTGCCAACGATAGTTCTGCCTATGCAATCGGTTCGCATCGGCGCTGGCCTGGGTTTTTACGGTGACAACTGGGAGCCGGTGGCCGCCAGCATCGATCGCGGTGGCGTGCAATTCATCGCCAGCGACCACCTGGCCGAACTCACCCTGGCGATCTTGCAGAAAGACCGGCAGCGGGATCCAGATCTGGGCTATGCACGCGATCTGGTGCCCATGCTGCTGCGGCTCTGGCCGCTGATGCGCGAGCGGGGGGTGCGCTTCGTTTGCAATGCGGGGGGACTCAATCCGGCGGGTGCGGCTCAGGCCTTGCTGGCGGCGTTTGAGGCCAAAGGCTGGCGGGCCCGGGTGGCGGTGGTGGGGGGCGACGATGTATTGCCGCAGCTGATGCAAGCCGATGTGTCCGCCACGGACTTTCCCCACCTGTTCACCGGCGAGCCGGTGGCTGGCGTGCGCGAGCGGCTGGTGTTCGCCAACGCCTACCTGGGCGCTGCACCCATCGTGCGTGCTCTGGACGGCGGGGCCGAGATCGTCATCACCGGTCGCGTGGCCGACGCCGCTCTGTTCCTCGGCCCCATCGTGCACAGCCTGGGCTGGACGCTTGCCGGGGCAACAACCTCCAGGGATCTCGACCGCCTGGCGCAGGGCCTCACGGTCGGCCACCTGCTGGAGTGTTCGGGGCAAGGCAGTGGTGGCAATTTCGGCAGCCAGGAAGCCTGGCAGCGCATTCCCGATCTGGCCCACATCGGCTACCCGATCGCCGAGGTCTACCAGGACGGCACGGCGCTGATCACCAAAGCGCCCGATACCGGCGGGCGGGTGAATTTCGACACCGTGCGCCAGCAACTGCTCTACGAGGTGCACAACCCGCACGCTTACCACTCGCCCGATGTGGTGCTGGACATGGGCGCCGTCACCCTGCACGACGAAGGTCACGACCGCGTGCGCCTCACCGGGGCACGCGGCCAGCCACCAAGTGAGCAGCTCAAGGTGGTGGCGGGGTTTCGTGACGGTTTCAAGGCCGAAGTCACCTGGGGCTTTTCCTGGCCTGACGCCTGGGACAAGGCGCAAGCGGCGCAGGCAACCGTGCGCAGCATGCTGCGCGAAAAACGCATCCCGCACGACGAGCTGTTCGTGGAGTACCCGGGTCTGAATTCGGCGCACGGCGCGCTGGCGCCCTTGCCCGAACCCGCCGCACTCAAAGGGTTGAACGAAGTCTGGACGCGCATGGTCTTGCGCACGCCGGTGAAAGCCGCCGCCGAAGGTTTTGGCCGCCTCTTTCCCTGGCTCGCGTTGAGCGGGCCGGCCTACACCTGCGGCTTCAACGGGTTGCACAACACCAGCGAGCTGCTCGGGATCTGGCCTACGCTGGTGCCGCGCGCGGATGTCGAGGCCGGCGTGACGGTGCAATTCGTCGGTGAATCGGAATAATGAGCCGAATCCGCATCCCCTTGGCCCGCATCGCCCACGCCCGCAGCGGCGACAAGGCCGACTGGGTGGACTTCGGCCTGTTTGCCTGGAACACCGAAGGCTATCGGCTCATCGAGCGCGAAGTCACCGCTGCTCGCGTGCAGGCGCACTTCGCACCCTGGTTGGCCGGGGAGGTCGAGCGCTGGGCCTTGCCCAACATCTTCGCAATCAAACTCGTCCTCAAGGGCGCACTGCAAGGTGGCGGCGCGCGCAACCTGCGGCTGGACAACCTGGGCAAGGCCATGGCCGGTGCGTTGCTGAGGATGGAAATCGAGGTCACGCAGGCCGAGCTGGATCAGGCCTTGAGCGCCCCGCGCGTCGGCTGGTGGCCTGAATGAGCGCGGTCACGGTCGAGCGCCTGGAACACGTGCACGTGGTGACGCTTTCGCGCCCGACCGTTCGCAACGCGGTCGACCGCGAGACCGCAGAGGCGCTGCACACGGCCTTTCTGGCCTTCGAGGACGATAAGGACGCGCGGGTCGCGGTGTTCCACGGCGCGCATGGGCACTTCTGTTCCGGGTGGGATCTACAGCACGGCGCCCGCCTGGCGGCATCGGGCGATGACCAGACCTTGAGCGGGCTGGACTTCGACGTTGACGACGCCCGTGCAATGGGTCCCATGGGTCCGTCGCGCCTGCGCCTGCGCAAACCGGTGATCGCCGCCGTCAGTGGCGCCGCGGTGGCGGGCGGCATGGAGCTGGCCCTCTGGTGCGATTTGCGCTTGATGGAGGCCGATGCCTACTTCGGCATCTACTGCCGGCGCTTTGGTGTGCCGCTGATCGACGGCGGAACCGTGCGCCTGCCGCGCCTGATCGGCATGGGGCATGCCATGGACCTCATCCTCACCGGGCGCAAGGTCGAGGCGCCCGAGGCGTTGCAGATGGGCCTGGCCAACCGCGTGGTGCCCACTGGCACCGTGCGCGAAGCGGCCATCACCCTTGCCCAGCAACTCGCTGCCTTCCCGCAGGCCACGATGCGCGCCGACCGTGAGAGCGCGTACGCGCAATGGGATTTGCCACTGGGCGAAGCCTTGCAGCAGGAGTGGCAGCGCGGCCGAGAGCGCATCCCCGACGCTCTGGAAGGTGCTGTGCGTTTCTCGGCCGGGCATGGGCGTCACGGCCGGTTCTGAAGGCTCGGCGACAGGCCTTCGACGCGCCGCCCGTATCAACCCGCGCGCGCAGTCTCAGCGGGGAATGACGCGAGGCTTGCCTTGGTCGTCGATCGCCACGTAGGTCAGGCTGGCCTCGGTGACCTTGACGTACTGGCCCTGAGCCCGAAAGCGTTCGGCGTACACCTCCACCTGCACCGTGATCGACGTGTTGCCGATGCGCTCGATGTGCGCGAAGAAACTCAGGATGTCGCCCACGCGCACCGGGTGCTTGAACACGAACTGGTTCACCGCGACCGTGGCCATGCGCCCCTGTACGTGGCGCGCTGGCAGTACCGAGCCCGCGAGATCGACCTGGGCCATGACCCAGCCACCGAAGATGTCGCCGTTGGCGTTGCAGTCGGCGGGCATGGGAATGACCTTGAGCACCAGCTCCCGGTCGACGGGCAGGGTACTTTGGGCGGGGGAGCTTGATTCGACGGACATGGGCACAATCTTGATGCAAACCGCGATTGTCCTGCATGCGCCCGTCTTCCTCCACTTCCGCCACCTCCCTACCCCACGCCACAGCTGCCACCGCCTCGCCCAACGGGCAGGCGGCCACTGCCCGTGGATCCGACTGGGCCACGCTTCGGCGTCTGCTGCCCTACCTGTGGCAATACAAATGGCGCGTGGTGATCGCGCTGAGTTTCATGGTCGCGGCGAAGATGGCCAACGTGAGTGTGCCGCTGCTGCTCAAGCAGCTGGTCGACGCCATGACCATCAAACCCGGCAGTGTCGAGGCCTTGCTGGTGGTGCCGTTGGGCCTGTTGCTGGCCTATGGAGGTCTGCGCCTGTCCACTGCCATCTTCACCGAGCTGCGGGAGCTGGTGTTCGCCAAGGCCACCGAGGGCGCCACCCGGAGCATTGCGCTGGAGGTGTTTGGCCACCTGCACGCGCTGAGCCTGCGTTTTCACCTCGACCGACAGACCGGTGGCATGACGCGCGACATAGAGCGCGGCACGCGTGGCGTGCAGTCGCTCATCTCGTATTCGCTCTACAGCATCGTTCCCACGCTGATCGAGGTCGCCATGGTGCTGGCGCTGCTGGGCACGCAGTTCGACATGGGGTATGTCTGGATCACCCTGGTGGCGCTGGTGCTCTACGTCACCTTCACGGTGATCGTGACCGAGTGGCGCACCCGTTTCCGGCGCGAGATGAACGAGCTGGAGTCGGCCAGCCAGACGCGCGCCATCGACTCGCTGCTGAACTACGAAACCGTCAAGTACTTCAACAACGAGACCTTCGAGGCGCGGCGCTACGACGAGGCGCTGGAGAAGCTGCGCCGCGCGCGCATCAAGAGCCAGACCACGCTGTCCATGCTCAACGCTGGACAGCAGCTGGTGATCGCCACTGCCCTGGTGCTCATGCTCTGGCGCGCCACCCAGGGCGTGGTGGCCGGCGACCTCACGCTGGGCGATCTGGTCATGATCAACGCCTTCATGATCCAGCTCTACATCCCGCTGGGTTTTCTCGGCGTGCTCTACCGTGAGATCAAGCAAAGCCTGACCGATCTGGACAAGATGTTTGTCCTTCTGGAAAAGGAGCGCGAAATCGCTGACCTGCCCGGTGCTACCGACCTGGTGCTCGATGGTCCTCCGGCGGTGCGTTTCGAGAACGTGCGCTTTGGCTACGAGCCGGCACGAGAGATCCTGCACGGCGTGAGCTTCGAAATTCCAGCGGGCAAAACGGTGGCGGTGGTCGGGCCTTCAGGTTCGGGAAAATCGACGCTGGCGCGCTTGCTGTACCGCTTTTATGACGTGACGAATGGGGAGCCCACGCGCTCCGCCGCTGCGCGGGTCGCTGCCCCCCATGGGGGTGGTTTCGCCCTGGGGCGGCCCGACGGCGAAACGGGTTCTGGTTCCGGGCTTCCGAATTCCGAGCAAGTCAGCGACGATTTCGGCCGCATCACCATCAACGGGTTGGACATCCGCCATGTCACCCAGGCCAGTGTGCGTCAGGCGATCGGTATCGTGCCGCAGGACACGGTGCTGTTCAACGACACGATTGAATACAACATCCTTTATGGTCGGCCCGATGCAGGGCACGACGCGGCCGTGGAGGCGGCCAGGGCCGCCCACATCCACGGCTTCATCGAGCGCCTGCCCAAGGGCTACGCCACGCCAGTGGGCGAGCGTGGCCTCAAGCTCTCGGGGGGTGAAAAACAGCGGGTGGCGATTGCGCGCACGCTGCTGAAAAACCCGCCGATCGTGATCTTCGACGAAGCCACCTCGGCCCTGGACTCGGCCAATGAGCGCGCCATCCAGGCCGAGCTGCGCAGCGCAGCACGCAACAAAACCTCGCTGGTCATCGCCCACCGCCTGTCCACCGTGGTCGACGCCCACGAAATCCTGGTACTCGTCAACGGCGATATCGTCGAGCGCGGCCGGCACGCCGACCTGGTGGCCCGGCCTGGTGGCGCCTATGCTGAAATGTGGGCCTTGCAACAAGTGAGCCAAGAATAGAAAGGAGAATCCTCTTCGGAGCGGAGATTCGTGCCATGACACCCCCGAACCGGCTTTGCCGGGCGGACAGTGTCTCCCCTTTGAGGGGTGGCGCGCGCAGCGCGACGCGGGGGTGGGTCATGGAAACCAAATGGCTGGAAGATTTTGTGAGCCTGGCCGAGACGCGCAGTTTCAGCCGGTCGGCGCAGCTGCGCCACGTCACTCAGCCCGCGTTCTCGCGACGCATCCAATCGCTGGAGGCCTGGGCCGGCACCGATCTGGTGGACCGATCCTCTTACCCCACGCGCCTCACGCCGGCAGGCCAGACCCTGCACGAGCAGGCGCTGGAGATGCTGCAGGCTCTGCAGGTCACCCGCGCCACGCTGCGCGCTCACACGGCGGCGGCGCAGGACGTGATCGAGTTCGCCGTGCCGCACTCGCTGGCCTTCACGTTTTTCCCCACCTGGCTGTCGGGCCTGCGCGAAACCTGCGGCCCGACCAAGACTCGGCTGATCGCGCTCAACGTACACGACGCGGTGATGCGCTTGGTCGAGGGCAGTTGTGACCTGCTCATCGCCTACCACCATGCGGGTCAGCCCATCCAGCTTGATATCGATCGTTACGAGATGCTGCCCCTCGGCCGTGAAATCCTCGCGCCCTATGTGAAACCCAATGCGCAGGGCGGTCCGATGTACGCGTTGCCTGGGCAGCCGGGCCAGCCGGTGCCTTATCTGGCCTATGCGCCTGGCGCTTATCTGGGGCGTGCGGTGGAGCAGTTGGTGAAACAGAGCCCGATTCCGGTGCACCTGGATCGCATCTATGAGACCGACATGGCCGAGGGCCTCAAGGCCATGGCGCTGGAAGGACACGGCATCGCGTTTCTGCCGGCCACGGCAGTGCGCAAGGATGTGCGCGCCAAGAAGCTGGTCTCGGCCGGCGATGGACTGGAGACGGCGCTGGATATCCGCATTTATCGCGAGCGACCCAATGCCCGCAAGGCCAAGCGGGCGCTCGAGAAGTTCTGGCAAGACCTTCAGACGCGCCTGGGCTCGGCCGGCTGAAGCATTCCACACGCTGCACGGTTCTTCGGTGGTCGTCTGTGGGCGGTGGAAGCCGGCGCGAAGTGTCTGACACTGCACGGCGCAATCCAACGGAGTGTTCATCAAGCTGCCACCCTGAATCGAAAAAACAGCGGTGTTGACCCAGGCAAGGTTTGTAATGGTGCCCTGAGCCAGACCGCTGCCGGGATGGGGAGACGCGACGCTCGACTCAACATCGCCCATCGGGATACGTCGGATCCTGGCTTGTTCCTCGATAGGCCAGGCGGGCAGGTGCAGCGATCCAGCTGCCTCTGGCGCGAGCAAGCTGCAACCGGATTTGGTGCCGCTGACCTCGGCCAACCGCATCGAGACGGCAGAGAAGCCGCAGGCCTTGCCGGAATGCGGCTACACCACCAACAACGCGGCAAGTCGCGAACAGGTGAACCTCGCCATCCCGCACGGCATGGCGGGCGTGCGCCTGCTGGTCAAGGCTTGCAGCAGGATTGATTCGATCGACAGCCCGGACATCAAGCGGCTCGTCTCCACCCGAGGTTCCACGCCCGTCACCGCGATGCGGCGCAGCGCCTCAAGTTTAAGCTCGTGGAGTGCGAGGATCATCTGCAGGCGCTGGAGATGGGGTCGAAAGGACAGGCTGATGCTTTCGCCCTGGACGAAGTGATGCTCTGCGACCTGGCCGCCAGCCGCCCGGGCCCCAAGGCGGTGAAGGGGGAGGGCCGGTTTTTCACCATCGAGCCGCTTGCCATCCTGTACCCCAATGGCGAAGAAGCTTTTCGCAAGTTGATCAACGACGAACCGCGCCGCCTGATTGACAGCCCCGATGTTCAGACCATTGACGAAAAGTGGTTCGGAGTCCCCGTCCGTCCAAGGGTGCCGTGCTCAATGGCCACCGATCCACCTGTTTCGCGATTTCGGGAAGTACCCGATTGCCAACATGCCTTGAGCGACCGAAGTGCGTCCACCCTTCTCGGGCTTGGACGCCGCTGTCGGCGGGGCGGGTTTTGCGACAATGGGGTATGAACACCCTTGCCGCCGCGACCCTGGCCCCGAACGCCCTCACCCTCACCCGCCCCGACGACTGGCACCTGCATGTGCGCGACGGCGAGGCCCTGCGCACCGTGGTGCCGCACACGGCCGCTCAGTTTGGCCGCGCCATCATCATGCCCAACCTCAAGCCGCCGGTGACTACCGCGGCGCAGGCACTGGCCTACCGCGACCGCATTCGGGCTGCGGTGCCCGAAGTGATGGTCTTTGAGCCGCTCATGACGCTGTATCTCACCGACAACCTGCCGGCCGACGAAATCGCCCGTGCGAAGGAAGCCGGTGTGGTCGCTGTGAAGCTCTACCCTGCGGGCGCCACCACCAACAGCGACGCGGGTGTGACCGACATCCGCAAGACCTACAAGACGCTGGAGGCCATGCAGCGCGCCGGCGTGCTGCTGCTGGTGCATGGCGAAGTGACCAGCCCCGACATCGACCTGTTTGATCGCGAGGCCGTGTTCATCGAGCAGCAGCTCCAGCCTCTGCGCAAGGACTTCCCCGAGCTCAAGATCGTGATGGAGCACATCACCACGAAAGAGGCAGCGCAGTATGTGGCTGGTGGAGACCGCTTCCTGGCGGCCACCATCACCGCCCACCACCTGCTCTACAACCGCAACGCCCTGTTCACTGGCGGCATCCGACCTCACTACTACTGCCTGCCGGTGCTCAAGCGCGAAACCCATCGCCAGGCGCTGGTGGCCGCCGCCACTGGCGGCAGCCCGAAGTTCTTCCTGGGTACCGACAGCGCGCCGCATCCGGCCCACCTGAAAGAGCACGCCACTGGCTGCGCCGGCTGCTATACCGCTCACGCCGCGCTGGAGATGTATGCCGAGGCCTTCGATGCCGTGGGTGCCATCGACAAGCTCGAAGGCTTTGCCAGCTTCTTCGGCGCCGATTTTTACGGTCTACCGCGCAACAGCGGCAGCGTGACGCTGAAGCGCGAAAGCTGGACGCCGCCCGAGAGCTTCACGTTCGGCGAAGCCGAGCTCAAACCCTTGCGTTCAGGCGAGCCGCTGGCCTGGAGACTGGTGGCCTGATCTGGGTCTCATCGACGCCGTGACCGCCAGCCCTGACGCCGTCGCGCCAGCTGGGTTCGCGCTCGACTGGCAACATCCGTGGTTCGAACCAGTGGCCAGCCAGGGGCAGCAAGTCCTCCAGATGCTGCAGACTGGGCGCACCTTGCCGGATGCACTGGGCGCTCTCGAAAAGATGGCCTTGCCAGGTGTTTCTTTCGTTCCCCAGTCCGACCTGCCCGACAGCACCCCCTACGAGCAGCACATTTTCGACACCGGCCGCGTGCCCACGCGCGACAACCTGCACGATTTCTTCAACGGCTTGTGCTGGCACCGCTTTCCCACCACGAAGCACCGCCTCAACCGGTTGCAGGCGGCCGAGATCGCGCGCAGCGGGGTGTGCCAGGTGCGTGGGCCGGTGCGCGACGCGCTGACGCTCTTCGATGAAAACGCCGCGTTGCTGCAGGCGCCAGACGAACTGTGGGACGCACTCAGACAGCGCGACTGGCCCAGGCTGTTCCTGGAGCTGCGCCCGCTCTGGTGCCAGGCGCGCCTGGTGCTGGTGGGCCATGCCCTGCTGGAAAAGCTGGTCACGCCCTACAAATCGATCACCGCCCATGTTTACGCGGTGCCTGTGCCGATGGAGTTGAATGGCAATTTGGTCGAGTGGGATTCATGGCTGTCCGGCCGGCTGCAAGCGAGCGAGCTGGCGGGTAAACCGTTCACCCCGCTGCCAGTGCTGGGCGTGCCGGGCTGGTGGGCGCCGAATGAAGATCCCGTCTTTTACGAAGATGCCTCGGTGTTTCGGCCGCCGAGGTCAGCCGCAAGCCCTTGAGCCCCAAGGGGTTTGGCTTGAAACCGCAGGCGGCGTCCCCATAACGGTTTCTCGGTATCATCCGCGCACCTCGCGACCCTCGGCGGCTCAAGTCGCCGGGGAACCTTGGTCATGCGGCTGGGTCGCAAGCAGCGCGCCGGTTTCCGGCAATCCGAATCGATGGAGCACACATGAAACGCATCCTGTTGTTTGTTCTGACCAACTTCGCCGTGATGGCGGTGTTGCTGGTCACCACCCGCATCCTGGGAGTGGACCGCTTTCTCACCGCCAACGGGCTGAACATGACGGCCTTGGCCGGGTTCTCGCTCGTCATCGGCTTTGGCGGAGCCATCATCTCCTTGCTGATGAGCAAGAAGATGGCCAAGTTCAGCACCGGCGCGCGCCTCATCAACCAGCCCCAGAACGCCGACGAGGCCTGGATCGTGCAAACGGTGCAGAAGTTTGCGGACAAGGCGGGCATCGGCATGCCCGACGTGGCCATCTTTGAGGGCGCACCCAATGCGTTTGCCACCGGCGCGTTCAAAAACTCGGCCCTGGTCGCCGTCTCTACCGGCCTGCTGCAAAGCATGACCAAGGAAGAGGTCGAGGCGGTGATCGGCCACGAGGTGGCCCACGTGGCCAACGGCGACATGGTGACCATGACCCTGATCCAGGGCGTGATGAACACCTTTGTGGTGTTCCTCAGCCGTGTGATCGGCTACGCGGTCGACAGCTTTCTGCGCCGCGGCAGCGACAGCAACTCTGGTCCGGGCATCGGCTACATGGTCACCACCATCGTGATGGACATCGTGCTGGGCTTTCTGGCCGCCATCATCGTCGCCTGGTTCAGCCGCCAGCGCGAATTCCGCGCCGACGCGGGCGCTGCCAACCTCATGGGTCGCAAGCAGCCCATGATCAACGCTCTGGCCCGCCTGGGCGGCCTCACGCCGGGCGAGCTGCCCAAGACCATGCAGGCGCTGGGCATTGCCGGCGGGCTGGGCAAGCTGTTCTCCACCCACCCGCCCATGGAAGAACGCATTGCCGCGCTGCAGAAGCTCTGACCATTCCGGGTTCTCCCAAGAAAAAAAGCGACCTCCGGGTCGCTTTTTTTTGGACAAGTATTCGCTGGTCAGTGGCGCTGCCATTTGCGCTGGTCGTCCTGGTCGCGGCGCTCCTCGCGCCGGTGCTCGCGGCGGTCGTGCTGGCGCTCACGCCGGTCGTCCTCGCGCCAGTGGCGGGGCGGGCCGGCGTACCAGTGGCCGGGCCGATAGCCGTTCACCCACACCACCTGCGGCGCCACCGGGTAGGTCGGGATGAAATGCGTACCAACGACCACGCGGGTGACGACCGGAGCGCGGTACTCCACCTGAGGCGCCTGGTACTGCACCCGAGGCTGAGGCGCGTAGCGGGGCGCTGGCGGCGGCAGGGCATCCACCGGCGTCACGCTCAGACGCACAAACCGGCCTGGGTCCTGTTGCATCTGCACGCTGTACTGCTGGCCGGCGTATTCGTACACCACGTCGTAGGCCACGGTGCGGTTCTCGTAGAAGGTCTGCGTGCCGCAGTTGCGCACGATCTCGGTGCGAGTCTGACCACCGCCTTCGATGCGGTCGCCCAGGATGGCGCCGCCCATGAGGCCGATCACCGTGGCGGCGGCGCGCCCGCTGCCGTTGCCGATGGCGTTGCCGATGGCCCCGCCCGCAATGCCGCCCATCAGCGCACCAGCACCCGATTTGCGGTCTTGCACCGAAATCTGCTCGTCCTGGCAGACCTCGCGCGGTACGGCCACTTGCTGCACCACCGGCGTGCTGCTGAGCACACGGCCTTGCGCTTCCTGCGCTTGCGCGGCGCTGGCACCGCCCAGCGCCAGAAGACCTGCCATCAGGGGCAGCAACACGGGCTTGTTCACAGGTTTCATGAATCACTCCGGCAAATGAAGAACTTGAAGTGTGAGCAGCTCATGTCAAGCGAATGTGGCGCCTGTGTAAAGTTGAGCCTCAACCCGACGGCCGGCATCAGGTCGTTGCGGTCTGGCCGAGCAGTTCGCGCGCCACCGCTTCGGCGACCTTCAGACCGTCCACGCCTGCCGAGAGGATGCCGCCTGCGTAACCCGCGCCTTCGCCGGCCGGATAAAGGCCACGGGTGTTCAGGCTCTGGAAATCGGCGCCGCGGGTGATGCGCAGCGGCGCCGAGGTGCGGGTTTCCACGCCGGTCAGCACCGCGCCGGCCATGTCGTAGCCCTTGATCTTGCGGCCAAACACCGGCAGCGCTTCGCGCACCGCCTCAATCGCGTAGGCGGGCAGGGCAGTGGCGAGGTCACCAAGTCGCACCCCAGGCTTGTAGGAGGGTTCCACCTCGGCCAGCGAGGCGGAGGGTCGGGACGCCACAAAGTCACCTACCAGCTGACCCGGCGCCTCGTAGCTGCCACCACCCAGCTCAAAGGCGCGCGCTTCAAGCTGGCGCTGCAGCACGATGCCAGCCAGCGGATGCACCTGGCCTTGTGCAGCCAGGGCCTGTGCCTGCGCGGCGTATCGCGCGCCGTCGGTCCCGCCGAAGGCGGCGGTCCAGAGCGCCATGTCTTGCGGGAACTGCTGGGGAAAGTCGGCTGGCTCGATGCCGACCACGATGCCGGCGTTGGCGTTGCGCTCGTTGCGCGAATACTGGCTCATGCCGTTGGTGACCACGCGACCGGGCTCGCTGGTCGCTGCCACCACGGTGCCGCCCGGGCACATGCAAAAGCTGTAGACGGTGCGGCCGTTCTGCGCATGGTGCACCAGCTTGTAGTCGGCCGCGCCCAGCAGCGGGTGCCCCGCGTGGCGACCCCAGCGAGCCTGGTCGATCACGCTTTGCGGGTGCTCGATGCGAAAGCCGACCGAAAACGGTTTGGCTTCCATGAACACCCCTGCGTCGAACAGCATGGCAAAGGCATCGCGCGCGCTGTGGCCCAGGGCAAGCACCGCGTGCCGTGTGGCCAGCTCGGTGGTGGCCCCAGTCGCCAGGTGCTGCACCTGCAGGCCGATGAGCTCCTGGGACCCGTTGCCGTTGTCGCCGGGCGCCATTGACACACCCACCACCTGCTGCTGGAACCGGATCTCACCGCCCAGCGCGATGATTTTCTCTCTCATGGCCTCCACCACTTTCACCAGCTTGAAGGTGCCGATGTGCGGGTGCGCCATGTACAGGATTTCAGCGGGCGCTCCAGCGGCCACGAACTCGCGCATCACCTGGCGACCCAGGAAGCGCGGGTCTTTGATCTGGCTGTAGAGCTTGCCATCGGAAAACAGGCCGGCTCCACCTTCACCGTACTGCACGTTGCTTTGCGGATCGAGCTTCTGATGCCGCCACAGCCGCCAGGTGTCCTGGGTGCGCTCGCGCACCGGTTTGCCGCGCTCGATCACGATCGGCCTGAAGCCCATTTGCGCCAGCGCCAGCGCAGCGAACAGGCCGCACGGTCCAAGACCCACCACCACCGGGCGCTTGGCGTCCGAAGCCGCCCAGCTTGCAGGCGCCTGGCCAGGCGGGTGCCAGGCCATGTCGGGCGTGGGCTGGATGTGGGGGTGCCTCTGAAACTGGGCCAGCAGCGTTGATTCCTGCGAAGGGTCTGCCAGGCTCAGATCCACGATGTAGACAGCGAGCAGATCGGCCTTGCGGGCGTCAAAGCTGCGCTTGAAAACCTGAAGCTCGGCGATGGCGATCGGATCCACCCCGAGGGCTTGCGCTGCCAGCCGCGTGAGGGCCTCAATGGGGTGGGGAGGCGGCCGGCGGTCACGCTCGGTCTCTGCCGGTGCGTCGGCGGCGCGGCGGTGCTCGGTGGCGATGGCCGCCAGCGGCAGCTTGAGTTCGGAAACGCGGATCATGGGCTTCTCGGTGGCTTGTGGTGATCAAGCAGGAGGGTGGGTCGATAATACCGGTGTGGAGCGCGCCAGGCCGTCGCTGGCACTAGACCCGAAAGGGTGTGCTGGAGGAACGTCCGGACTGCACAGGACAGCGCAGGAGGTAACACCTCTCCACCGACAAGCCCGGCGAGTTCGCTCAAAGGGCCCTAAGGTGAGGATCAGAGCAACAGAGACGAGCCGCTTCAGTGCGGGTGAAACGGGCAATCTCTGCGCGCAGCAATACCAAATAGGCCAGCGTTGATGTGGTTCCGCGGAGCTGGCGGGTAGGTAGCATCGAGCCGCCTGGGTGACCAGCGGCCCAGAGGAATGACGGTCACGTCCCGGGCAACCGGGACGCACAAAATCCGGCGTATCGGCGCGCTTCACACTTTTTTCATCACGCAGAGCCGCTGAGTGGCTCTGCCGCTCAGCTTCGCGTCATGCGGCCCGTGCGCAAGGCGTGGGCCCAGTCCGGGCGACGGTTGCGCTCGGCCAATGCGGCCATTTGCCCGAATTCGTAGGGCACGCTGATCAGATCGCTGGACCAGCCGCCCTCTCGCTGCTCCACCACCGCATACCGCGCGTCCGGACTGCCGTTTTCAATGCGGTGAAATCCGGAGTGGGGATGGGGGTGGTCGTCGTCGTAGGCCGGCAGGCCGACGCTGCCGGGGTTGACGATGAGCAGGCCCTGGGCAGTGCGGACCGACCGCGGCACGTGGCTGTGGCCGCAAGCCAGCAAGCCGATGTGGGGTGGGATGCGACCATCAAGGCGCTCTTCAATTTCCTCAGCTGAGGCGAGCAGCGCCACCTCGCCCACCGGCGTTTCCAGCAGGTATTCGATGTCGCTGCGCGGGCTGCCGTGGCACAGAGCCACATCGGACCCCAGCCGCTCGGGCCACATCTCACCGCGATGCAAACGGGGATCGCAGGGGTCTGCGTGGCTGCTCAGCCAGTGTCTGTCGTGTGGGGTCAACTGCTGGCTGGTGAACGCGTCCGACGCGTTCTGGCGCGCCAGGGGCAAGGTCAGCACCTGACGCTCGTGGTTGCCAGCGACATGCAACCACGGCAGGTCGCTCAGCCGTCGGGCGGTTTCCTTCGGCAACAGAGGCCCGCTGAGGGTGTCGCCCAGGTTCACCACCTGATGCACCTGGCGGTGCGCGATGTCGGCGATGACAGCCTCCAGGGCCGCCAGATTGCCATGAATGTCTGAGACCAGAGCCAGACGCATGCCCCCGCCAGCCACCGCTAGAGGTTGAAGCCGCCCAGGCTCTGGATGCGCTCCACATGCGCGAGCAGCGAGCGCTTGGCCACTGGCCACAGGCGCTCGGGCACGTCGTCGTAGGCCAGTGTCACCCAGTCGTCCATCGTCCCCTGCGGTTGAGTCTGCATGGCGCGGGCTACCTTGGCTTCGCGGGCGAGCCGGTGGGCTTTGAGGTGGGCGATGGCTGCGCGGGCACCGCCGTGTTCGGGCGCGCTCGGGTTGTCCGCTGTGCGCTTCAGATCGCCGAGCACGTGCCCGTGGGCGGGCAGGATGAAATCGACTTCGAACTGCTCACAGTGGTGGTCGAGCAGGTCGAGCGAATCGAGGTAGGCACTCATGTTGCCATCCGGCGGATCGATCACGGTGGTGCTGCCGTTCAGGATGTGGTCGCCGCTGAACAGCAGCCCGTCTTCCTCCAGCACCAGGCACAGGTGGTTGGCTGCGTGGCCGGGAGTGTGCACCACGCGCAACGTGTGCAGCGTCTCGCCGTTCGCGTTCTGCAGCGTCAGGCGTTCGCCGTCGGCCAGCGCTCGATCGGGCGTGAAGCGGCTGTTTTCGCGCGAGGTCGGGGCGCTCGGCAGGCCCAGGATGGGTGGCGGGGTTTTACCACCGGCGCTGCACAGGGCCTGCAGGCGAGTGGCACCGGGTGAGTGGTCCGGGTGTGAGTGGGTGCAGACAATGGCGCGCAGGTCGCCGCCAGCGGCGCGCCACAACCGCTCCAGGTGCTCGGGCAGGTCCGGTCCGGGGTCGATGGCCACATAGCCCGTGTTCGGGTCGCCAACCAGGTAGCTGTTGGTGCCTGGCCCCGTCATGAAGCCGGGGTTGGGTGCGGTCAGGCGCATCACGTTCTTCAGCAGCGGCACGGGTCGCTCGGTCTGCCAGTCCAGTGCATGGGTGATCTGGCCATCGGGGCAGACCAGGGCCAGCTCACCAAACGGCGCTTCGTGCTCCATGTGGCGCGACTCGGCGCCGCCCAGCAGACCGGCGCGTGGGCAGCTGGTGAACAGCGGTTCGTCGTTGACTGCGCACGCTGCCAGAACCGATTCCACGGTGGCGTGGGCTTTGAGGCGCTCCAGTGTGCGGATGGTCGGGAAGATGATGAAAAAGTTGCCGGCGGCGTGGCGCGCCAGAGCCTCGGCTGGGCGCACCCAGACCGGTTCGAACTGCTCGGACTCGTCGGCCACCGGCTCCTGACCCTCCGGCATACGGGCAACGAGAAAGGGCACGTCGAAGCGGCGCGGCAGGTCGCGGTCGGTGATCCAGTGGGCGAGCACGAACACCTCGGCCGCGTCCAGCGTGAGGCCGCGCGCGGTGCATTGCTCGGCGAAGGGCGCCTTGCGATCGAGTGCTGTGATGTCATCCGCACCGGCGTGCGCGCCGTTCGAACGGCGCGCCAGCAAAACGCCCAGCTCCTCAAAGCTCTCTCGGATGGCAGCGATCGCCTGGGTGAGGTGCAGGTCGCTCTGGCTGACCCGGCGCGTGGCCTGGGCGTGGCATTGGGCGTCGGCGGCATCGATGCCACCACCGGGAAACACGTAGGCGCCGGGTGCGAAACTGGCCGTCATGGAGCGGCGTGTCATGAGCACCTCGATGCCGCCGGCCGCGTCGCGCAACAGCAGAACGGTGGCGGCCGGACGCAGCGGCGCCGGGGTGCGGGAGGTGTGGAGCAGTTGAGTGGAGCGGACCATGACCGCATTGTGCGGCAGGTCGCCGAAGCGGCGGCCCTGGAAGCCCGGGTGCACGTCGCTCAGTGCTGCGCGAGGCGGGCCAGTACGGCCGGATAAGTCACGGCTTCGGGATGGTTTTGAACGTACTGGCGCAACACACTACCGAAGTCGGGATCGGGGGACAGGCCCAGCGCGGCGGCGCGCGGGCTTTCGAATCGCGAGGGCCAGGCCTGGACAATCTTTCTGACACTGGCATCGGGCTCATCCCGAATCAGGGCCATGACCTCGGGCCCGGCCAGGTCCTGCAAGGCCTGCAACATCTGGCGCACCGTGACCGTGAGCGCCGGCAGATTGATGGCGGTGCGCCCACCAAACGCCTCCCGGCTGGCCTCGGTGACCGCCAGGATGCCGGCGATGGTGTTGGCGGGCGAGGAGAGCGCAACCTCGGTGTCCCGGTCCACCGGGCAGGAGCTGGGCTGAGCAGCCAGCGGTTCGCGGAACAGGCCGGAAAGAAAACCGGAGGCCGCGCCATTGGGCTGGCCGGGACGCACCGATACCGTCATCAGCCGCGCTGAGCGGCCGTCGATGAAGCCCTTGCGCGTGTAATCGGCCACCAGCTGTTCGCAGATGAATTTGTGGATGCCATAGCTGGACTGTGGCGTGGGCAGGGTATCGTCGCGCACCACGGGGGGCAGCGGGATTGCTGCGTCGCTGCCAAACACGGCCACCGAGCTGGAGAAGAAAAACACCGGCGGTGCGTGGCCGGTAGCGGTCTGCGCGCGGCAGGCGTCGAGCAGGGCGCGGGTGCTGT
This sequence comes from Hydrogenophaga sp., assembly GCF_030373245.1. Lineage (GTDB taxonomy): Bacteria > Pseudomonadota > Gammaproteobacteria > Burkholderiales > Burkholderiaceae_C > Hydrogenophaga. The sequence goes on along the minus strand of NZ_JAUCZF010000006.1, from coordinate 44,086 downwards.
CGAGGTTGGCGTGCAGGCCGAGGTCGAAATTCGCTTCGCACTCGCCCGAGACGGCGGAGGCGAGGTGGAACACCGCGTCCCATGGGCCAGCGGCCATGAGCGCAGGCACGCTGGCCAGCAGGTCGCCCGTGTGCACGTTCACGCGTGAGTCCTGCGTGAGCGCGGGGTCGCGCGGTGCAATCAGATCGGCCAGATGAATGCGCTGGATGTCGCGCCCGGCGAGCTGGCTGCGTTGCAGCAGGACGTGCGCCAGGCCTCGGCCGAGGAAGCCCGCGCCACCGGTGATGAGGATGTTCATGGGCTTTTTGAGGAGGCAATGGCCTGGTACCGGCGCAGCCAGTCCAGGCCTTCGCTGGTGCCGCTGCGTGGGCGGTATTCGCAGCCCACAAAGCCGCTGTAGCCCAGCGCATCCAGGCGGTCGAACAGGTGTGGGAAGTGGACCTCGCCTTCGTCAGGCTCGTGGCGGTCGGGTACGCCGGCGATCTGAATGTGACCCACGCCGGCAAAGTGCTTTTCCATGCGCTTGCTCAGATCGCCTTCCATGATTTGGCAGTGGTAGAGGTCCATCTGCACCTTGAGGTTGGGCGCACCCACCTCCGCCAGCACGTCGTGCGCCTGCTGCTGCCAGCTCAGGTAGAAGCCCGGCATGTCGCGGGTGTTGATGGGCTCGATCAAGAGCGTGATGCTGTGCGGCGCGAGGCGCTGGGCCGCCGCTCTCAGGTTGGCCACGTAGGTGGCGCGCTGCTGCGCTTCGCTCACACCCGCAGGCTTGAGGCCGGCCATGGCATGCAGCCGCTGGCAGCCGGTGGCCTGAGCAAATACCAGGGCCCGGTCGACGCTGGCGGCGAACTCGGCCTCGCGTCCCGGGATGCAGGCCATGCCGCGCTCGCCAGCGGCCCAGTCGCCTGGTGGCAGGTTGAACAGGGCTTGGGTGAGGCCGTTTGCCGTCAGGCACGATGCAATCTCTTCGGGCGTGTGCTCATAGGGAAACAGATATTCCACCGCGTCGAAACCGTCTCGTGCGGCTGCGGCGAACCGGTCGAGGAACGGAACCTCGGTGTACATCATGGACAGGTTGGCAGCGAAGCGGGGCATGGGTGTCTCGATGGGTGGATTGGCAGATTCACCAGGGGGCATTGAACTGCGTGCGCAACTCGTCGATTTGCGCGTCGCTCAGCGGCTTGATCGCGCGCGCTCCCAGCAGCCACAGGCGCGCGGTTTCCTCCAGCTCTTCCAGCAGAGCCATTGCGGCCGCGGGGCTGGTGTGCCACACCGTGGGACCCAGGCGCTCCAGCATCACCGCGCGCAGCGGCCGTGCGGCGTGTTCGATGCGCGCTGCCACGTCGTCGGCCACGGCGGGGTGACCCGGGCGGCGGTAGGCAATGAGTGGCACATGGCCGACTTTCATCACTTGGTAGGGCGTGAGCGGGGGCAGGATGTCGTCATCGCGCCAGACACCTTGCAGCGTGAGCGCGACCAGGTGGGTGGCATGGCTGTGCAGTACGCAGTGCGCCTCGGGCGCGCTGCCGTAGATGCGGCGGTGCAGCGTCAGCGTCTTGCTTGCGCGATCACCGCTGAGCTGGGTGCCACTCTCATCCACCCAGGCGAGCTGGGCGGGATCAAGAACACCCAGGCAGGCGTCGGTCGGGGTGATGAGAAAGCCGCCACCTTGCTCTGGGATGAGCCTCGCACTGATGTTTCCCGCCGTTGAATGCACGTAGCCGCGCTGAAACATCGATGCACCTACGCGCACGATCTCGGAACGAATCGTGTTCTGTGCCTCGGGCCAGACGGCCTTGCTCACAGCGTCACCCCGGCTTGCCGCAGTGCGTCGGCAAAAAAATCGACGCCACCGAAGTTGCCCGATTTCAGCGCCAGCCACATCGGTTCGCCCGAGTCCGGCAGTGTGGCCTCGGTCCAGGGCACGCCAGGGCAGATCGGCGAGCCGATGCGCAGCTGTGGCACGTTCAGGGCTTGCACCACGGCACCTGAGGTTTCGCCGCCCGCCACCACCAGGCGGCGCACGCCCGCCGTCACCAGACCCTGCGCCAGCGCCGCCAGCGTGTCTTCCACCAGCGCGCCAGCGGCTTCCACGCCCAGCGCAGACTGCACTGCTTTCACGTTGTCGGGCGCGGCTGTGGCGTACAGCAGCACCGGGCCTTGGGACAGCAGCGCCAGCGCCTGGGCCAGCAGCGTCGCTGCACCTTGTTCGCCGCGGTGCAGGGCCAGTGGGTCGAGCGCGATGGCGGCGCGACCGTCGGCGATCCAGCGCGCGACCTGGGCGTTGGTGGCTTGTGAGCAGGAGCCGGATAACACAGCCGCCGTCCCTTGCACGGGGCTCAATTGGGCCGCAGTGTCGCTCGGTGACCATCCGCCGCGTCGCAGGTAGGCCGGCGGCAAGCCCAGTGCCACGCCGGAGCCCGCAGTGATCAAGGGCAGATCGGCGCAGGCCTCGCCCAGGGCCAGCAGATCGCTGTTGTCGATGGCGTCGGCCACGGCGATCCGCACGCCGTCGGCACGCAGCTGAACGATCTGGGCGGCTGCGTTGGTGCGCAGCGCGTCTACCCGCAGCAGACCGACATTTTGCGCTGTCTGTGCCTGCAGCACACGTACCAGGTTGGCGTCCGTCATGGGTGTGAGCGGGTGGTGCTTCATGCCCGAATCACTGAGCAACTCGTCGCCCACGAACAGGTGGCCGCGGAACACGGTGCGCCCGTTTTCGGGGAAGGCTGGGCAGGCAATGGTGAAGTCGGTGGACAGCGCCTGCATCAGCGCGTCGGTCACCGGGCCGATATTGCCTTCTGCGGTGGAATCGAAGGTGGAGCAGTACTTGAAATAGATCTGGCGCGCGCCAGCGGCCCTCAAGGCGGCCAGCGCCTGCAGGCTTTGCGCCACCGCGTCAGCAGCGGGGATGGTGCGCGTCTTCAGTGCAATGACCACCGCGTCAGCCGCCGGCAACTCGCCATCGGGCACACCCAGCACCTGCACCGTGGGCATGCCAGCGCGCACCAGCATGCTGGCCACATCGGTGGCGCCGGTGAAATCGTCTGCAATGACGCCGAGGATCATGGGAGGTTTCCCTTGAGTGCGGGCAACTCCAGCCCGGCCAGCGCGGCATAGTACTTGACCACGGCCGAGTCGTCTTCGGACCCCAGGCCCATGGCGGCGGTGGACAAATAGAGCTGGTGGGCGGCGGCGGCCAGCGGCAGCGGGAATTTCAGCGCGCGCGCCGCGTCGAGCACGATGCCCAGGTCTTTCACGAAGATGTTCACCGCCGACAACGGCGTGTAGTCGCCCTCCAGAATGTGCGGCACGCGGTTCTCGAACATCCAGCTGTTGCCGGCGGCGTTGGTGATCACTTCATACAGCTGGCGCGGGTCGGCACCTGCCTTGATGCCCAGCGCCATGGCCTCGCAGGCGGTGGCGATGTGCACGCCCGCCAGGTGCTGATTGACCATTTTCACCGTCGAACCGACCCCAGCCTGATCGCCCAGCCGGTAGACCTTGCCAGCGAAAGCGTCGAGCAGCTTGCCCGCGGCGGCAAACGCCTCGGGTTTGCCTGATGCCATGACCGTCATCTGACCAGCTGCCGCCTTTTTTGAACCGCCCGAGACGGGGCCGTCGATCAGCCAAAGGCCTTTTTCTTCCAGTCGCCGCTCCCACACTGGTGGCAGTGCGGGGTCCACCGTGGCCGAGGTGACCACCACACTGCCGGGTTTCAGGTGGGTGGCCAGCCCCTGTTCGCCGAACAGCACCTGCTCGGTCTGGGCCGCGTTGACCACCAGCACCAGCACCACGTCGCATTTCGCAGCGAGTTCGGCCACGCTGCCGGCCGGGTGGCCACCGGCTTCTCCGAATGCGGCGAGCGCCTCTGGACGAGGGTCGAAGCCCCAGGTGGGTGTGCCTTGGCGCACGGCTGAGCAGGCAGCCCCCATGCCCATGGAGCCCAGGCCGATGACGCCAAGTGTGCGAGGGGTGTGTGTGCTCATGTGGGCAGAGTTGGGGATGGAGGTTGAAACGGGAAAAGCAGAGGCATCGAACCAAGTCTATGTGTACGATTGATGTGGTTATCATACAAATTTACCTCGAAAGCATCGATGCAGGTAAACCCTGAAAACCGTTCCCGGTTGTCTTGGTTGCATCGGGCTTCTCGCCGCTTTGGCCGGTCGGCTCGAGAGGGGATAATCGGCTGTATGCAGATCCGGTTCACCAAAATGCAGGGTGCGGGCAACGATTTTGTGGTGCTCGACGAGACCCGTGCCCGGTTGAACCTCAGCCCGGCTCAGTACCGCTGGCTGGCCGACCGACATCTTGGCGTTGGCGCCGACCAGATCCTGAGCGTACGACCCTCGCCTGGTCCCGAGCTGGATTTTGAATACGTGATCCACAACGCCGATGGAGGCGAAGTTGAGCACTGCGGCAACGGCGCACGCTGTTTCGTGCGTTATGTGCATGACCATGGGCTGACCGATCGCAACCCGGTGCGGGTGAAGGTGATGAAAGGCGTGTTGTCGCTGCAGCTGCACGCCGACGGCCGCGTCACGGTGGACATGGGTCCGCCTGTGTTCGCGCTGGCGCGTGTTCCCTTTGATGGCACTGGCCTCAAGGCCCATCCCATGGGCAACTTCGAGCGCTGGCCTGTGACCCTGCCGGAGGTGGGCGAGGTGCTGGTGTCGGTGCTGTCCATGGGCAACCCGCATGGGGTGCTGTTGGTGGGCGACGTCGACCAGGCGCCAGTCGAAAGCTGGGGCCCGATGATCGAGTCGCACGCGCGCTTTCCCGAGCGTGTGAATGTGGGCTTTCTGCAGGTGGTCGATCGCCACACGGCGCGGCTGCGTGTGTATGAGCGCGGCGCTGGCGAAACCCTGGCCTGTGGCACGGGCGCGTGCGCAGCTGTCGTGGCCGGTATCCGCCTGGGCCTGCTGGACCCGCAGGTTGAGCTCCATACGCGCGGCGGAGTGCTCAGTATCGAATGGGCTCCCAGCGCAACCCATGACGCAGCGGTGTACATGACCGGACCCGCCACCACCGTGTTCGAGGGCACGGTCGACGTGCCTGATCTGACCTGACTCCCCTCCGCTGTATCGTCTGCACACCATGATCGAACCCACCATTCCCCCCATCACCGAAGACGACATCGCCAATTACCTGGCCAACACGCCCGACTTTTTCGAGCGTCATGCCAGCCTGCTCGCGACGGTGCAGCTCACCAGCCCGCACAGCCACCGCGCGGTGAGTCTGCAGGAGCGCCAGGCCGAGATGCTGCGCGAAAAGATCAAGGCACTGGAGCTCAAGGCTGCCGGCATGATTCGCCACGGTCACGAGAACACCGCCATTGCCGACCGCTTGCAGCGATGGACCCGCGAACTGCTCCTGACCCGTGAGACGCGCGAGTTGCCGCGGGTGGCGGTGCGCGAGATTGCCGCGCAGTTTCTGGTGCCCCAGGTGGCCATCAAGGTCTGGGGGGTGGCGCCGGAATACGCTACCGAGGACTATGCCCAGGGCGCCAGCGAAGACGTTCAGACCTTTGCTTCTTCGCTCACGCTGCCGTACTGCGGCGCCAACCCGGGTCTGGAGGCTGCGAAGTGGCTGGAGGACGCGGCCTCTGTAGCCTCGCTGGCATTGATTCCGATGCGCGCTGGCATCGCGCCACACGCCTTTGGTTTGTTGGTGCTCGCTTCATCGGACAGCCAGCGCTTCGCCACCGACATGGGGACCGATTTTCTGGAGCGCATTGGCGAAATCACCAGCGCCGCCCTCTCGCGGCTGCGACCGGTGGTACCCGCCGCGGTGTGACGCTCCGTTGAGGCACCGCACCGAATCGGCACAAGAGGCGCTCAGCGCCGAAGACGGCGCGCTGGTGCGGCGCTACCTGGACCATGTGCGCGTGGAGAAACGGTTGGCTGAGCGCACCGTCATTTTGTACACCGGTGACCTCCAGCGGCTGGGCCAGCTGGCCTCAAAGGCCGGTCTGGGCCTGAGGCAGGTGCAAAACGCCCACGTCCGGCGCTGGGTCGCTCAAATGCACAGCGTCGGGCGCAGTGGGCGCGGCATTGCCCTCATCTTGTCGGGCTGGCGCGGGTTTTATGTCTGGCTGGGCCGACAAGCGCTGGTTGACCACAACCCGGTGCAAGACGTGCGCGCGCCCAAGGCGAGCAAGCCCTTGCCCAAAGCGCTTGGGGTGGACGAATCAATTCAACTGGCCAGTCACGTGCAGACCGGCGATCCGCCGGGGCTGGCCGCCCGAGATGCCTGCGTCACCGAACTGCTGTACGGCTGCGGCCTGCGCATTGGCGAACTGGTGGGGCTGGATGTGGCGGCTGGTCCGCGGGCGCGTGGCTGGATCGATACCAGCGAAGGTGAAGCTCATGTGCTGGGCAAGGGCAGCAAGCGGCGCAGCGTGCCTGTCGGTCGAGCGGCCTTGAGCGCCCTGGCAGCGTGGCTGGAGCATCGTGCCGCCTGGGCGGGCGAAGACCCCGCGCTGTTCATCGGTGCCCAAGGGCAGCGGCTCACCCCTCAGCACCTTCGGGTGCGCCTGAAACGCCGCTCCATGCTCGCCGGCCTGAGCACGCCAGTGCATCCGCACATGCTTCGCCACTCCTTTGCCAGCCACGTGCTGCAGTCCAGTGGGGACCTGCGCGCCGTGCAAGAGCTGCTGGGTCACGCCAGCATCGGCACCACTCAGGTCTACACCCGCCTCGACTTTCAGCACCTGGCCCAGGTCTACGACGCCGCCCACCCCCGGGCCCAGTTGGTCCGCCAGCCCGGCGAACCCTCCACCTTGGCCCCGAAACCGCCCAAAGACCCACCTGGATGAGCCAGGGTGAAGCCCCGTGCGCCAGCAGTGGCCGAGTGGGTGGACTACACTGCCCGCCAGCTTCTGTAACCTGTTTGCTCGTCTCCCATCGCCCGCCATGCCCCTGATTCCTGCCACCATCCTCACCGGCTTCCTCGGTTCTGGCAAAACCACGCTGCTCAAGCGGGTGCTCAGTGAAGCCCACGGTCAGAAGATCGCGGTCATCGAAAACGAATTTGGCGAAGAAAACATCGACAACGAGATCCTGGTGGCTGACACCGAGGAAAACATCATCCAGATGAGCAATGGCTGCATCTGCTGCACCATCCGCGACGACTTGCGCGCCACGCTGCAGGACCTGGCCTCCAGGAAGCGCAAGGGGGAACTCGTCTTTGATCGGGTGGTGATCGAAACCACCGGTCTGGCCGATCCTGGCCCGGTCGCTCAGACCTTCTTCATGGACGATGAGGTTGCGGAGCAGTATCTGCTTGACTCCATCCTGACCCTGGTCGACGCCAAACACGCCGCCCAGCAGCTCAACGATCGCCAGGAGGCGCGTCGCCAGGTAGGCTTTGCCGACCAGATTTTCATCAGCAAGGCCGACCTGGTGGATGCTGGTGAGCTCGATGCGCTGACCCACCGCTTGAAGCACATGAACCCCCGCGCGCCGATGCGCCCGGTGCACTTCGGCGAGGTGGCGCTCAAAGAGGTGTTCGACCTGCGAGGCTTCAACCTCAACGCCAAGCTCGACATCGATCCGGACTTCCTAAAGGCCGACGATGACCACGATCACGACCATGGCGACGGTCACGGCCATGAACAGCACGACCATGCCCCCGGTGAGCCCTGCAACCACCCGTCGCACCAGCATGGGCACGAAGGTCACGGTCACCACCACCACCATGACGACGACGTGAAAAGTTTTGTCTACCGCGCCACGCGGCCCTTCAACCCGGCCAAGCTGGAGGACTTCCTGGGCGCGGTGGTGCAGGTCTACGGGCCGCGCATGCTGCGCTACAAGGGTGTGCTGGCCATGGAAGGCACCGACCGCAAGGTCATTTTTCAGGGCGTGCACCAGCTCATGGGCAGCGATCTGGGGCCAGCCTGGGCTGAAGGTGAGGCGCGCGTGAGCAAGATGGTGTTCATTGGCCTGGATCTGCCCCGGGACATCCTGGTGCAGGGGCTGGACCAGTCGCTGGTCTGATCGCGGCGCGAATTGTCTGTTGCTTCTGCTGGATCCCAACGTGCTGTTTGTCTCGATTCTTCAACGGCTGGGCTTCCGCTCGGAACCAGTAGCCGCCACAAAACGCGCCCAGTCCTTACAATCGCGCGCCACCCATGCACACCCGGCGCGGCCTGGATCGAAGTCGACTCGAACCAGGGGTGCCGATGTGATTAGGGGTATAACCACGAGTTTGCCGGTCACCGGTGACCCAGCGGGGACCAACACCCGAAGCGCACAGCCCGTTATGCATTCCGCCTCGTCAGGCATTGAGAGGAGACCCCTTGTGAAAGCCCCGGCCAAGAAGACCACCCAAGCTGCCAAATCCGCCGGGACGGGGGCCAAGGGTCGAGCGTCTGCCCCTGCCAAACCCGCCGCGAAGTCCAAGCCGACAGCAAAGCCCGCAGCCAAGCCCGTGGCCAAATCCAGCAAGCCCGCCACGCCCGCCAAGAAGGCAGCGGCCGTCAAACCGGCCAAGCCGGTGGCCAAAGCTGCTTCGGTGAAGACCAGCAAGGCCGTTGCCAAACCGGTAGCCAAAGCTGCGACCAAGCCTGCGGTAAAGCCTGCGCCGAAGGCGGTCGTGAAGCCCAGTGCGGCGCCGAAACCCGCAGCCAAACCCGCAGCCAAGAGTGCCGCTCCTGTGTTCGGCAAGCCGGTCACCGTGGCACCACCCAAAAAACCCATCACCCTGCCGGTGGTGCAGCCCACGCCCAGGCCGCTGGGCAAACGCGCTGCCAAAAAGGTCATGATGGAGCAGATGACGCAGGCCGAGGTGGTGCCCACCCACGCGCCCGATGCTGCCAAAGCGACTTTTTCCACCATGAATGAACGTGTTGTCATGACGCCTCCCGTCCCCTCCGCCATCCGCAAGGATCCCAAGCGCGCCAACAACTGGAAGTCGCTGTCGGTCGACCAACTCACCGACGAAGACATCCAGGCCATGCCCGACAGCGAGTACATGGGTGATCTGCAACTGGCCTACTTCCGCCGCAAACTCAGTCAGCTGCGCGCCGATATGTTGGCCAACGCGGGCGAAACCACAGAGCACTTGCGTGAAGACACGGTGGTGGTGCCCGATCCTGCCGATCGCGCCACCATCGAGGAAGAGCACGCTCTGGAGCTGCGCACCCGCGACCGTGAGCGCAAGCTGCTGAAAAAGATCGAACAGGCCATCGCCCGTATCGATTCGGGCGACTACGGTTACTGCGAAGAAACCGGTGAACCCATTGGTGTGGGTCGCCTCATGGCTCGCCCCACCGCGAGTCTTTCTCTTGAAGCCCAGCAACGCCGCGAGCTCAAGCAGAAGATGTTTGGCGACTAGCCCGCTTTTCGAGATTTCCTCTTCACCCAGTTCCGGTAACCTCTCGGCATGTCCAAGGACGAATCGAACGGCGGCTTTCTGTCCAAGGTGGCGAAATTTGTTCGCCACCCGACCACCAGCTGGGCCGACCTGGACACGCGCACCGCGGATCGGGAAAGCGAGTACAGCAAGGCTGCGCTGAAAGAAATGATCGAGCGCAAGCGGCGCAACGATTTTGTGCGCAAGCGCGAATTCGACATGCTGCGCAAGATCCGCAGCCGCGAGGCCAGTGGCGAGGGGGGGCATGGCATCCGTCCTTCGTTCTTCCAGAGCAGCCTGCCGTCCAAGCCGGACGACCGGGCCATGACGCTCAAGAAGATCGACGAGATCGAAGCTCAGATGTCCATGCAATGGTGGAAAACCAAGGGGCCTGACTCGCTGGTCACCGGGTCCAGCCAGCACAGCACGGGCGGCACACCTCTGGAGAAAAAACCGGAGTCCCGGGAGCAGGATGGACCGGACGAGGAAAAATCCCGTGCCCGTGTCAAGCAGTATGGGGAAACCGAAGGCACGCCCCTGATCTCGGGCCACGACAGTCCTCCCGCGACCAAAGATGCTCCCGACGTGCCTGCGCCACGTCTTGCGGGTATGCAGCGGGAAAGTCCCGCAGCCGACCGCCAGTCCGCTCCAGTCGCTGCAGCGACCGTCCGCACCGGCCTGATGGCCATGGCCGGGCCTTCGCAGGCCGCGCCCGGCGGGCCCAACTCGACCTTTTCGCCTTCGCACTTTTTTGCGCTTGATGTGCAGGAGGTGGCTCAGGACCCCGAAGTCGAAGAAGCCGCCATCCGGTTTGCCAACGGCGACGATGCCGGTGCCGAGCAGGGTCTGCTGGAAGCCGTGGGCGAAGGGGGCGTCCGTATTGAGCAGGAAGAGGACTGGCTGGCGCTGTTCGACCTGTACCGGGCGACCGGTCAGCTGGCCTCTTTTGAGGGGCGCGCAGTCGAGTTCGTGAACCGTTTCAGCCGCTCCGCCCCGCAGTGGTATGACATGCCCGAGATGATCGGGCAGATCACCGGCAAGACCTACCGGCCCACCAGCGGCACCAGCCGGGCGGTGTGGGTGTGCGAGCCCGACGTTGATGCGCACGCCGTAGGCACCCTTCAGACCGTGCTGATGCGCGCTCCCCAACCCTGGGTGCTCGACTGGTCACAGCTTGAGTCGATCGACGTCAAGGCTGCGCGCGCACTGCTCGGCATGTTCACGCTTTGGGGCGATCAGGACGTGGAACTGCGTTGCCTGGGTGCCAACACCTTGCGCGAGGTGCTCAAGAACTCGACGCCCTCCGGCCGCCGCGACATCGAGCAGCTCTGGTGGGAGCTGCGCATGGCGGCGCTGCGCGTGATGAACCGCGCCGATGAGTTTGAACTCACGGCCCTGGACTTCTGCGTCACCTACGAGGTGTCGCCGCCGGGCTGGGAGCGGCCTCGCTGTCATTTCCAGAACATCTCTCCTGCAGCGTCCGCCGAAAGTGGGCAGTCGGTGCTGAGCGAACCGGTCATGGAGTCCGTGCCCTCGCATTTTTCGGGCGACTCCCAAAGCCCGGACAGTCAGTCTTCGGAACTCAATCAGCTCGGCTTGGTGGAGCTGTCGGGTGAAATCCGTGGTGATCCCCAGCCCATCCTGGAGGCGCTGGAGAAGCGGCTTCAGGGCGCAGACGTGATGATCATTTCCTGCCGAAACCTGATCCGGGTCGATTTTTCCGCTGCGGGGACCATGCTCAACTGGGTTTCGAGTCACCATGCCCAGGGCCGCAACGTGCAGTTCGTGGATGCTCACCGCCTCATTGCCGCCTTCTTCCACGTCATCGGCATCACCGAATACGCGCGCGTGGTCCAGCGCAACGATTGAGCCTGTTCGCGGGCTGAACACCATGGAATCGCTTCACGGCACCACCATCCTCTGTGTTCGGCGCAACACGTCCGAGGGTGTGCAGGTCGCCATTGGCGGCGACGGCCAGGTCACGCTGGGCAACATTGTGGTCAAGGGCACAGCGCGCAAGGTGCGCCGGCTGCACCACGACCAGGTGCTGGCGGGTTTTGCCGGCGCCACGGCCGACGCTTTCACCTTGTTTGAACGTTTTGAAGCGAAGCTGGAAAAGCACCAGGGACACCTGGTGCGTGCCGCTATCGAGCTCACCAAAGACTGGCGCACCGACCGCGTGCTGCGCCGCCTGGAGGCGATGCTGGCGGTGGCCGACCGCAGTGCGTCGCTCATCATCACTGGCAATGGCGATGTGCTGGAGCCCGAGCACGGCATCGTCGCCATCGGCTCGGGCGGTGCCTATGCGCAGGCTGCCGCCAAAGGGCTGCTCGATCACACCGACCTGAGCGCCGAAGACATTGTTCGAAAGTCGCTGGCCATCGCCGGTGAACTCTGCATCTACACCAACATGCACCACACGGTCGAGGTGTTGTGAGCGCTCGCGGCGCCTGACGCTGCTCGCCTCGCCCGCCAGGTCGAAAGACGGCAGGCTCCCCACCGGTGAATCTTGATCAAGGTCTCTGCCCCATGTCTTCCATGACGCCCCAGGAAATCGTTTCCGAACTCGACCGCTTCATCATCGGGCAGCAGGGCGCCAAGCGCGCGGTGGCCATCGCTTTGCGCAACCGCTGGCGTCGCCAGCAGGTGAATGCCCAGCTGAGGCCCGAGATCACACCCAAGAATATCCTCATGATCGGCCCCACCGGGGTGGGAAAGACCGAGATCGCACGCCGCCTGGCGGCGTTGGCCAACGCACCTTTCATCAAGGTCGAGGCCACGAAGTACACCGAGGTCGGCTATGTGGGCAAAGACGTGGACGCCATCATCCGCGACCTGGTGGAGATTGCCATCAAGCAGACGCGCGATGCCGCGGTGCGCGAGCAGCGCGCGAGGGCTGAAGATGCCGCCGAAGACCGAATTCTGGACGTGCTGATTCCACCACCTCGGCACGCAGCCCCGGGCGGCGGTGAGCTGGTCGCCAGCAGCGAGAGCACGGCGCGCCAGACCTTTCGCAAAAAGTTGCGCGAGGGGCATCTGGCCGATCGGGAGATCGAGATCGAACTCGCTGAGCCTCGTCCCACGGTGGACATCATGGGTCCGGCGGGCATGGAAGACATGGCCGAACAGCTGCGTGGCATGTTCAGCCAGATGGGTCAGGACAAGCGGCGCACCCGGCGCCTGAAAATCTCAGAAGCGATGCCGCTGCTGATCGACGAAGAGGCCGGCAAACTGGTCAACGAGGAAGAAATCAAGCAGCGCGCGCTGCAAAACACCGAGCAAAACGGCATTGTCTTCATCGATGAGATCGACAAGGTGGCTTCGCGCAATGACTCCGGCAGCGCTGAAGTGTCGCGCCAGGGCGTGCAGCGCGACCTGCTGCCACTGGTGGAGGGCACGACCGTAAGCACCAAACACGGCCCGATCAAGACCGATCACATCCTGTTCATCGCCAGCGGTGCGTTTCACCTCAGCAAGCCCAGCGACCTGATTCCCGAGCTGCAGGGGCGCTTCCCGATCCGCGTGCAGTTGCAGTCGCTGTCGGTAAGTGATTTCGAAGCCATTCTCACCCAGACGCACGCCTCGCTGGTGGTGCAATACCAGGCCTTGCTCGCCACCGAGGGCGTGACGCTGCAGTTCCGGCCCGAGGGCATTCTGCGGCTTGCCCAGATCGCCTGCGAAGTCAACGAGCGCACCGAAAACATCGGTGCGCGGCGGCTGGCTACGGTGATGGAGCATCTGCTCGACGAAGTGAGCTTTGGTGCCACGGCCTGGCAGGGCAAGACCCTGACCATCGACGCCTCCTACGTCGACGGCCGGCTGGCTGAGCTCAGCCGCAGCGAGGATCTTTCTCGCTACATCCTCTGAACCTCGACCCGGTCCGGTGAGCCCTGCGTCAGGGCATGACCGATGGTGGATGGCCGACTCCGGCGACGGAGGCTTGTGCGAGCGTGCCGTCCTACCGGTCGCACCAGCGTTAGCGTGAGGTTTTTCACGGGCCTTTGCACTGCCTCTGTTTGAAGCATCACTTGCACTGGGTGCTGTAAGTGCTTGCTTTTACAGCAGATTTCACACTGAAAGAGCGTCTCAAAACCGCTCTAAGTGGTTGATTTCATTGAAAAAATATGTAGCCACGCGCTTGCACTGCAGAGTTTTGCTGCTACAGTGGGAAAAAGTGCAATTAAGTGGTGAAAAGTGTTTTTTCAGGACTGACCTAGGTGTTTCAGGGTATTTCTTCTCTCAATCTCGATGCCAAGGGGCGGCTGTCTGTGCCGACCCGGTACCGTGACGCCCTGATTGAATGTCAAAACCAGCTCACCATCACGCGCCACCCCCACGGGTGTCTGATGATATTCCGTCGCACCGAGTGGAAGTCGTTCAGCGACCAGATTGCCAGTCTGCCCATGGAGGCGTTCTGGTACCGCCGCTATTTCCTCGGTCACGCCATGGACGTGGACATGGACGCCACGGGTCGGGTTCTGATTTCGCCTGAGCTGCGTGCTAACGCCGGGATCTCCAAAGAGGCCGTGCTGCTGGGCATGGGGAGCTTTCTCGAGCTGTGGGACGCAGAGACCTACGCCGCCCAGGAGGCTGAGGCCATGAAGGGCGACATGCCGGAGGCGCTCAAGCGCCTCTCATTCTGAAGGCCCGCGGTGCAAGACCCATGGAGCCACCAGACCGTCCTGTTGAACGAAGCTGTGAAAGCCCTCGCCATCAACCCCGACGGACACTATGTCGACGCGACCTTCGGCCGCGGGGGGCACGCTCGCGCCATCCTGCAGCAGCTCTCGCCGCAGGGACGGCTGACCGTCTTCGACAAGGACCCGCAGGCGATTGCCGCTGCTCAGGAATGGGCTGCCCGCGATGCGCGCATTGCCATCCGCCACGAGGGCTTTTCCCATTTGGGCGATCTGGGCCCGGCCAGTGCGGATGGTGTGTTGATGGATCTGGGGGTGAGTTCGCCGCAGATCGACAACCCCGAGCGTGGTTTTTCATTTCGTCACGATGGTCCTCTGGACATGCGCATGGACACCACGCGCGGCCAGAGCGTGGCTCAATGGCTGGAAACGGCCGACGTACCCACCCTCACGGAGGTCATTCGTGACTATGGCGAAGAACGGTTTGCTCAATCGGTTGCAAAGGCGATTGATCGTCGCCGACAGGAACGGGGCCCTATTCGAACCACCCGTGAGCTGGCCGAAGTCGTGGCTGGCGCGGTCAAAACCCGCGAGCCGGGCAAGGACCCTGCAACGCGCACATTTCAGGCTCTTCGGATTTTCATCAACGCCGAGCTTGAAGAGCTGCAACAAGCGTTGAGCGCCAGCTTGTCCGTGCTGCGTGCCCAGGGACGTTTGGTGGTGATCAGTTTTCACTCGCTGGAAGACCGCATGGTCAAGCAGTTCATGGCGCGCGCCTCGCGCACCGTGGTCGACCGCCGCGTGCCGTTCGCCGAGCCTGCGCCCATGCCACTGAGCGAGGTCACTCGCGTCATGCCCAGTGAAGCTGAGGTTCAGCTCAATCCGCGCGCCCGCAGCGCCGTGATGCGCGTGGCCACGCGCACCGAGGTGGCCGCATGAGCGCAGCTCAGGGCCACCCCAAGCTAGCTCGTACCCCCTCGGGGGGCAGTGAGGTCTGCGCAGCGATGACCGTAGGGACCTGGTCATGATTCGCCTGAACCTCATGCTGCTGGCTGCGGTCATGGTGAGTGCGTTTTATCTGGTGCACACCCAGTACGAATCGCGTCGGTTGTATGCCGCGCTGGACAAGGGCCACTCACAGGCGCGCAAGTTCGATGCCGAGCACGAGCAGCTGGTGGTGCAAAAACGCGGCCAGGCGGCGTCGGCCCGGGTGCAGCAGCTTGCCACGCGCCAGTTGCAGATGCGGCCGGTCACGCCGGGCATCACCCAGTACGTGACGCTTCCTTCCACCATGCCAACTGCTCAGGAGCAGCGCCCATGAGCCGCCGCAACGATCGGGGCAGCAGCCGAAGCATCAATTACAGCGCCAGCCCATTGCTCGCGAGCAAGACGCCGATGTGGCGCAGCAAGTTCATCGTGGCATCGCTGGCGATTGCCTTCGCCGGACTGGGTGCACGCGCGGCGTATGTGCAGGTGTTTGGCAACGACTTTTTCCAGCGCCAAGGCGAAGTGCGCTTCGCGCGCACGCTGGAACTGCCGGCCAACCGCGGCCGCGTGCTGGATCGCAACGGTCTGATCCTGGCCTCCAGCGTCGTGGCGCAAAGCATCTGGGCGATTCCCGAGGATGTCGATAAGGCGCATCCCAAGCTGCGAGAACTGGCCAAGCTGCTGGAGATGCCGCTGTCGGACCTGAAAAAACGGCTGGCCAACGACGACAAGACCTTTGTCTGGATCAAGCGCCAAGTGGATGCGCCCGTGGCCAAGCAGATCGCTGCGCTCGACATCAAGGGCATCTACCAGCGCCGGGAATACAAGCGCGAGTACCCCGAGGGCGAAGCAGCTGCGCATGTGGTCGGGTTTACCAATGTGGAAGACCGTGGCCAGGAGGGCGTCGAGCTGGCGTTCAATCGGCAGCTCTCTGGCAAGAACGGTTCACGCCGGGTGATCAAGGATCGGTTGGGCCGGGTGGTGGAAGACGTGCGAGATGTGATTCCGCCTCTGGATGGGCCTGACTTGCAGCTCTCCATCGACAGCAAGGTGCAGTACTTCGCCTACCAGAAGTTGCGCGAGGCGGTGCAGACCAACAAAGCGCGTGCTGGCAGCGTGGTGGTGCTCGACGCAGTGAGTGGCGAGGTGCTGGCGCTGGCGAACTACCCCAGCTTCGATCCCAACCGCCGCCGCAGCCTCAGCGGTGAGCAGTTGCGCAACCGCGCGCTCACCGACAGCTTCGAACCAGGGTCGACGATGAAGCCCTTCATCGCCGCGCTGGCGCTGGAGAAAGGGCTGGTCAAGCCGACCACGCCGATCCAGACCGCGCCCGGGCGCATCCAGATCGGAGGATCCAGCATCTCCGACTCGCACCCGCACGGTGTGCTCACCGTCAACGAGGTGATCCAGAAGTCCAGCAACGTGGGCACGGTCAAGCTCGCGATGCAGATGCAGCCGCGCGAAATGTGGGAGAGCTACGCCCAGGCCGGTTTTGGTCAGAAGCCGCAGCTGCCGTTTCCGGGCTCGGTGAGTGGCCGGCTTCGCCCTTATAAGTCGTGGCGCCCGATCGAGCAAGCGACCATGAGTTACGGCTACGGTCTTTCGGCATCGCTGTTCCAGCTCGCCCAGGCTTACACCATCTTCGCCCGCGATGGCGAGCTGATCCCTGTGAGCATGCTCAAGACCGACGCACCAGCGGTGGGCGTGCGCGTGTTCAGTGCTGAGAATGCGCAGGCTGTGCGCAAGATGCTGGAGATGGCCACGGCGTCGGGTGGTACCGCACCGCAGGCCCAGACCATGGGCTATTCGGTGGGAGGCAAGACCGGTACCGCCCGCAAACAAGAAGGCAAGGGTTACGCTGAAAACAAGTACCGCAGCTTCTTTGTTGGTCTGGCGCCGGTCGACCAGCCTCGCATCGTCGTGGCGGTGATGGTTGACGAGCCCAACAACGGTGTGTATTACGGCGGCCTGGTGGCGGCGCCGGTGTTCAGCGAGACGGTGCAGCAGACGCTGCGCATTCTGGGCGTGCAGCCCGACATGAACGTCAAGCCACAGATCGTCACCGAGCTGGTTGAGGAATCGTTCTGATGCGAACGCTCGATCGACCCGCCGCCATCGCCGCCTGGCTGCGCCAGCGCGTCTCTGGCACGCTGCAATGCGACAGCCGCCGCTTGCAGGCCGGCGACGGCTTCGTGGCCTGGCCAGGAGCGGCCACCGACGGGCGGCGCTTCGTGCCGGGCGCGCTGAGTGCGGGCGCATCAGCCGCTGTGGTCGAACAAGACGGTCTGCATGCCTTTGGCTTGAACGATGAGCGCGTACTCGTGGTGCCAGGATTGAAGGCGCTGGCCGGTCCGATCGCCAGTGCCTTCTTTGGCGAGCCCAGCACGGCGCTGGAGATCGTGGCCGTCACCGGCACCAACGGCAAGACCTCGTGTGCCTGGTGGACCGCACAACTGCTCTCGGCCCTGGGACGTCCTTGCGCCGTGGTCGGCACGCTGGGTATCGGTCAGCCGCCCACCGGGCGCGCGCCAGCTGCCCCGCTGGTGGCCACTGGACTGACCACGCCAGACCCGGTCACGCTGCAGTCCAGGTTGCGGCAGATGGTCGATGGCGGCATGCACGCCTGCGCCATCGAGGCGTCTTCGATCGGCCTCGTAGAAGCGCGGCTGAATGCCACGCGACTGCGTGTGGCCGTGTTCACCAACTTCACCCAGGACCACCTCGACTTCCACGGCAGCATGGACGCCTACTGGGCAGCCAAGTCCTTGCTGTTCGACTGGTCGGGTCTGAGCGCAGCGGTGATCAACCTGGACGATGCCAAGGGACACGAGCTAGTGCAGCGAGTGCGAGAACGCGGGATCGACCTCTGGACCGTGGGCTCTGAGAGCGCTGCGGTGGCTCCTCGCCTGAGCGCGGCCGGTGTCGCGATCACCCGCCAGGGCATGCGCATGACGGTGGTCGAGCGCGATGCGGCGGGGGTGGTGGTGGCATCGCACCCGCTGAGCTTGCCACTCGTGGGACGCTACAACCTGTCCAACCTGCTGTGTGTGTTGGGTGCGGCGCGCGCGCTGGGCTGGCCGCTGGCTGATGCGGTGCACGCTTGCGGTCAGCTCACAGCGGTGCCAGGCCGCATGGAGCAGGTGCCCGGTGGTACCGACCAGCCTCTGGTGCTGGTGGATTACGCCCACACGCCGGATGCGCTGGAGAAAGCGCTGCAGGCCTTGCAGCCGCTGGCGCGTCAACGCGGCGGTGTGCTCTGGGTAGTGGTGGGTTGCGGTGGCGACCGAGATGCGGCCAAGCGCCCACTCATGGCGGCGGTGGCCCAGCGAGAGGCGACCCGGGTCGTGCTCACCAGCGACAACCCGCGCAGCGAAGACCCGCTCAGCATCCTCAAGCAGATGCGCGCTGGTCTGACGATGGCGCGCCCGGTTCGGCTGGAGGTCGACCGGGCCGAGGCGATTGCGCTGGCCGTGCAAACAGCTCAATCCGCCGACGTGGTGCTGATTGCGGGAAAAGGTCACGAGGACTACCAGGAAATCCAGGGTGTCAAGCGCCCCTTCTCCGATCGCGACCAAGCCGCCGCCGCCCTGACCCGGCGGGCCGGCGCGCAGGGAGCCGCCGCATGAAGACCCTGAGTCAGCTGCTGCCGCAATTGCAGGGCGCCCACGCGGTGGGTGCGCTCGACCTGCTGGTGATCAACCGAGTGCATACCGATACACGCAGCCTGCAACCCGGCGATCTCTTCGTGGCGCTCAAGGGCGAGCGCTTCGATGCCCACGATTTTCTGCCGCAGGCCCGGGCACAGGGCGCGGTGGCTGCCATCGCGCACGGCGGTCTGATGGCCTCCGGCCTGCCCGGCGTGGAAGTACCCGACACACGTCTTGCCTTGGGTGAGCTCGCACAACGCTGGCGCGCGCAGTTCAGCTTGCCGCTGATTGCGGTGACTGGCAGCAACGGCAAGACCACTGTCACGCAAATGATCGCGTCCATCCTGCGCGCAGCCGTAGGTGATGCAGCGCACGCCACCCAAGGCAATTTCAACAACGACATCGGCGTACCACTCACGCTGCTCAAGCTCATGCCCTCGCACCGTTTGTCGGTGGTGGAACTGGGCATGAACCACCCGGGTGAGATTGCCACCCTGGCGGCCATCGCCCAGCCCACGGTGGCCCTGGTCAACAACGCGCAGCGCGAGCACCAGGAGTTCATGGTGTCGGTGGAAGCGGTGGCGCGGGAGAACGGGGCTGTGATCACCGCGCTGGCTTCAGACGGTGTGGCTGTGTTCCCCAGCGACGAAGTGCACACCGCCATCTGGCGCAAACTCTCCGGCCCACGCCGGTTGATCGATTTCAGCGACCAGGATGCCGCGGCCGCCGTGCATGTGCTCAGCGCCGATTGGGAAGGCGATGCCTGGACCGTTCGATTCGCCACGCCGCAGGGCGACTCACGCTGTCGCCTGCAGGTGGCCGGCCGCCACAACCTGCGCAACGCCATGGCGGCTGCGGCCTGTGCGGTGGCCGCCGGCGTGCCGCTGGTTGCCATCACCCAGGGGTTGAATGCCTTTGAGCCGGTCGGTGGCCGCTCGCGCGCGCTGAACGTAGCGTTGCCCGATCGCCGCCTGACCCTGATCGACGACAGCTACAACGCCAACCCCGATTCGGTGCTGGCCGCCATCGACGTGTTGGCCGAGTTGCCCGCGCCGCGCCTGCTGGTGCTGGGTGACATGGGCGAGGTCGGCGAGCAGGGACTGGCGTTTCATCTTGAGGTGTTGCGCCATGCCCGCACCCGGGGCATCGAGGCCGTGCACTGCGCGGGTGACTGGATGCGCCAGGCTTGTGCGGCACTGAAAAGTGCTGGCGAGGCGGCCCCTCAACACTGGAGCGAGGTGGAAGCCCTGAGCGCGCATGTGGCCGACCAGGTGAACGCCACGGGTGCCGGCGCGCTGCGAAGCGTTCTGGTCAAGGGATCGCGGTTTATGCGCATGGAGCGTGTGGTGCAGGCGCTGAAGGCACTGGACCAGGACACGACAGAACAACGGAAGGACGCCCCGCATGCTGCTTAGCCTCACCCTGTGGCTGCAATCGCTGGGGCCGGAATTTGGCTTCCTGCGGGTGTTCCAGTACCTGACGTTCCGCGCCGTGATGGCGGCCATGACGGCGCTCATCCTGGGTCTTGTGGCAGGCCCGTATTTCATTCGTCGGCTGGCGGCGCTGAAGATCGGCCAGCCGATTCGCGACTACGCGATGCAGTCACACCTCAGCAAGAGCGGCACGCCCACCATGGGCGGTGTCTTGATCCTGTTCTCAATCGCACTGTCCACGCTGCTGTGGTTCGACCTGTCCAACCGCTTTGTCTGGATCGTGTTGCTGGTGACGCTGGGTTTTGGTGCCATCGGCTGGGTAGACGACTGGCGCAAGGTGGTTCACAAAGACCCCGAGGGCATGCGCTCGCGAGAGAAGTATTTCTGGCAGTCGGTGATTGGCCTGGTCGCCGCTTTTTACCTGGTCTTCAGTGTGTCCGAGACCAACAACCTGCGCGTGCTGCAGCTGTTTTTCGAGTGGGTCACCTCAGGATTCACCGTCGAGTTGCCGCCTCAGGCCGGTCTGATGGTGCCGTTCTTCAAGGAGATCAGCTACCCGCTCGGCGTGTTCGGCTTTGTCTTGATGACCTACCTGGTCATCGTTGGATCCAGCAACGCAGTCAATCTGACCGATGGTCTCGATGGCCTGGCCATCATGCCGGTGGTGATGGTCGGCTCAGCTCTGGGCGTGTTTGCCTACGTGACCGGCAACGCGGTGTTCGCGCGTTACCTGCTGGTGCCCCATATCCCGGGCGCGGGCGAACTGCTGATCTTCTGCGCCGCCATGGCCGGCGCCGGGTTAGCCTTTTTGTGGTTCAACACCCACCCGGCCCAGGTGTTCATGGGCGATGTGGGCGCACTCGCACTGGGCGGCGCGCTGGGCACCATCGCCGTGATCGTGCGGCAGGAAATCGTTCTCGCCATCATGGGCGGCATCTTCGTGGTCGAGGCGCTCTCCGTGATGGCGCAGGTGACCTATTTCAAGTACACGAAACGCCGCTTTGGTCAGGGTCGCCGTCTGTTCCAGATGGCACCGCTGCACCACCACTTCGAGAAAAAAGGCTGGAAAGAAACGCAAGTGGTGGTGCGCTTCTGGATCATCACCATGTTGCTCTGCCTGGTCGGTCTGTCGACCCTAAAGCTTCGATGAACACGCTGAAGGACCAAACCGTTCTCGTCCTGGGCCTGGGCATCTCCGGCCTGGCGATGGCGCGCTGGTGCGTGCGCTGCGGCGCGCAGGTCACCGTGGCCGACACGCGCGCCACGCCACCCCAGTTGGCCGCTCTGCGCGCCGAATGCTCCGGTGTGCGCTTTCGCTCAGGCCCACTGGACGAGGCTTTACTCGCGGAGGCGCCCTGGACCGTCATCGCCCGCAGCCCGGGCCTTTCGCCGCAGGAGCTGGCGCCACTGCGCGACTGGGCCCATGCCCATGGCGCTGCCTGGGTAGGCGAGCTGGATCTGTTTTCGCAAGCCCTGCGCGATCTGTCGCAACGCGAGCACTTGCCTTACCACCCCCAGGTGCTGGCCATCACCGGCACCAACGGCAAAACCACAGTCACCGCGCTCACCGGGCTCCTGCTGCAACGCGCAGGCGTGCGCACTGCCGTAGCCGGCAACATTGGACCGGCCTTGCTCGACGTGCTGGCGCAGGCCCTGGACGCAGAGACGCAAGCGGAGAAAACCACCGCGCGGCTCGAAGCCGAACAGGCGCCGGATTCCTTCTCTGCCGTGGTGGAGGCAGGAGCGAACGAGCCTAGCGCTGCCATGCCTGTCGTCAGCGCCGAAGCTGCACCGAGCCCGGATGCCGGTGATGAAGACCTCGACACGGATGAAGGCAGCGGCGATGAGGCAGAGATGCCCATGCTGGTGCCGTCCCCCCCAGCACCTGCGCTGCCGCCTCACCTGCCCGCTGTCTGGGTGCTCGAAGTGTCGAGCTTCCAGCTCGATGGGGTGGCGGGTGGTGCCTGGGACAGCGTGCCCACCGCCGCCACCTTGCTCAACATCAGTGAGGACCATCTCGACTGGCATGGCAACCTGGATGCTTACACGCGTGCCAAGGCCGCGGTTTTCGGCGCGCAGGCGTTGATGCTGCTCAACCGCGACGACGAGCGCGTGATGGCATTGAAGCCGGCGATGAACACGGTCAAGGTGGGGGGGCGCAACCGACAGCAGCCCGCTCGGCCGTGGGCCAGCTTTGGCCTGAATGCGCCCACCGAAGTGGGCGACTGGGGCATCGAGTCGGTCGGCGGCATGGACTGGCTGGTGCGCGCGCTGGCGCTGGACGAAACGCGCAAGCGCGGTCGCGCCGCGCAAGAGGCCGAGGAGATCTACTTCCAGCGTCTGATGCCGGTCGATGCACTGCGCATCCGTGGCCGCCACAACGCCGCCAACGCCCTGGCGGCACTGGCGCTGGCGTCCAGCACCGGCGCAGCCCTGGGCGCCATGCTGCATGGTCTTCGCGAATACCGTGGCGAGCCCAACCGCGTCGAGCCGGTGGGCATCATCGATGGCGTCGAGTACTTCAACGACAGCAAGGGCACCAACGTCGGTGCCACGCTGGCGGCGGTGAGCGGCCTGGGCGCCGAGCGCCGGCTGGTGGTCATTCTCGGCGGTGATGGCAAGGGGCAGAACTTCCAGCCGCTGGCCGAGCCGCTGGCGCGTCACGCACGCGCGGTGGTGTTGATCGGCCGCGATGCTCACCTGATCCGCTCGGCCGTGGCCGATTCGCTCGACCCCGTGCCGATGCTGGATGCGCAGACCCTGCCTGAAGCAGTTCGACTGGCTCAGCAACAGGCGCAACCGGGCGACGCCGTTCTGATGTCGCCCGCCTGTGCAAGCCTCGACATGTTCGACAACTACGCGCACCGCGCATGGGTGTTCGTTGAGGCGGTACGGGCGCTCGCCGATGAGCGCGGTGTGGCACTGGAGGGTTCGGCGTGATCGCGGTTCTGCAGTCCACCTGGGCGCGGCTGCGCGGTGCGATGGCCGGCGGTAGCGACGGTTTGCCCGTGCGCCTGTCCAGCCGCAGCTACGGCGGCACCCGCGGCCCGGCGGTGCGCGACATGGGCTTTGACCAGCCCTTGCTGTGGGTCGTGGTGACCTTGCTGGCCTGGGGCCTGGTGATGGTGTATTCGGCTTCCATCGCGCTGCCAGACAACCCCCGCTTCGGCAACTACGCGCCCACCCATTTCGTCACTCGCCACGCGTTCTTCATGTCCATCGGGCTGTTGGCCGCGGTGGTGGCTTTCCAGTTCCCCATGCACGTCTGGGAAAAGCTCGCTCCCTGGCTGTTTGCACTGACCCTGGTGTTGCTGGCCCTGGTGTTGATTCCGCAACTGGGCAAGGCAGTGAATGGCGCTCGGCGATGGATTCCGTTGGGCGTGATGAACTTCCAGCCGTCCGAGCTGGCCAAGCTGGCGGTGCTGCTCTACGCGGCGGATTACATGGTGCGCAAGATGGAAGTCAAGGAGCGCTTCTTCCGCGCGGTGATGCCGATGGCGTTTGCGGTGGGTGTGGTGGGTATGTTGCTGCTGGCTCAGCCCGACATGGGCGCTTTCATGGTGATCGTGGTCATCGCCATGGGCATCCTGTTCCTGGGTGGCGTCAACGCGCGCATGTTTTTTCTGATGGCGCTGGTGGTCATCGGCGCCTTTGCGGTCATGGTCATGACGAGCGAGTTCCGTCGTGCGCGGGTATTTGCCTACCTGGACCCCTGGAGCGTGGAGCACGCGCTGGGCAAGGGCTACCAGCTGTCGCACTCGCTGATCGCCTTCGGTCGCGGTGAGATTTTCGGCGTCGGTCTGGGCGGCAGCGTGGAAAAGCTGCACTGGCTGCCGGAAGCCCACACCGACTTCCTGCTCGCGGTCATTGGCGAAGAGTTCGGCCTGATCGGCGTGCTGCTGCTGATCGGCCTGTTTCTCTGGCTCACGCGGCGCATCATGGACATCGGACGACAGGCAATTGCACTCGATCAGGTCTTCTCCGGCCTGGTGGCACAGGGCATCGGGGTATGGATGGGCTTTCAGGCGTTCATCAATATCGGTGTCAACCTCGGCGCTTTGCCCACCAAGGGCCTCACCCTGCCCCTCATGAGTTACGGCGGCTCGGCGATCCTGATCAACCTCGTGGCCCTGGCCATCGTGCTGAGGATTGATTATGAAAACCGCCAGATGATGCGCGGAGGTCGGAAATGATCATTGCACGGTTTCGTCAAAACCGGCAGGCGGCTGCGCAGCAGACGCGGCTGCGGGACGCGGCCATGATGCGCGGAGGTCGGAAATGATCATTGCGCGGTTTCGTCAAAACCGACAGGCGGCTGCACAGCAGACGCGGCTGCGGGACGCAGCCATGATGCGCGGAGGTCGGAAATGACTTCCCACACACCCTGCGCGCTCGTGATGGCTGGTGGCACCGGTGGCCACATCTTCCCGGGTCTGGCTGTGGCTGAGGCACTGCGTGAGCGTGGCTGGCGGGTGCACTGGCTGGGTGCACCCAGCAGCATGGAAAGTCGCCTGGTGCCGCCGCGGGGTTTTGCGCTGGAGACCATCGATTTCGGTGGCGTGCGCGGCAAAGGCCTCAAGACCCTGTTCTTGCTGCCGCTGCGGCTGCAGCGCGCCTTCTGGCAGGCCTTCCAGGTGGTGCGTCGTGTGCAGCCCGACGTGCTGGTGGGGCTGGGGGGTTACATCACCTTCCCGGGCGGCATGATGGGCACCTTGCTCGGCAAGCCGCTGATCCTTCACGAGCAGAATTCGGTTGCGGGCATGGCCAACAAGGTCCTGGCCAGCATCGCCGACCGCGTATTCACCGCCTTCCCGAACGTCATGAACAAGGCGCAATGGGTTGGCAACCCCTTGCGCGCCGGTTTCCTGACCCAGCCCGCGCCAGAGCAGCGTTTCGCCGAGCGGCGTGGGCCGCTGCGCCTGCTGGTGGTGGGAGGCAGCCTGGGCGCCAAGGCGCTCAACGACACGGTTCCGAAGGCCCTTGCCTTGTTGCCCGAAGCCGAGCGCCCCACGGTGATTCACCAGAGCGGCGAGAAGCAGATCGACGCGCTGCGTGCAGGCTACGCAGCCGCTGGCGTGCAAGCCGAGCTGACCCCATTCATCGAGGACACGGCACAGGCCTTCGCCGACGCCGATCTCATCGTCTGCCGGGCGGGTGCCAGCACCGTGACCGAGATCGCCGCCGTGGGCGCCGCTGCCCTGTTTGTGCCATTCCCGTCCGCCGTGGACGACCACCAGACCACCAACGCCCGTTTTCTTGCCGACCACGGCGCAGCCTGGCTGGTGCCGCAGCCCGAGCTCACGCCCGAAGCACTGGCCCGCACGCTGCGGACGGTGCAGCGCGAGCAACTTCAGGAGATGGCCAGCAAGGCCAAGACGATGCAAAAAACTGATGCTGTGGCAGCGGTCGTGGCCGCCTGTGAACAACTGTCGAAGGTGAAACTGGCATGAAACATGCCATTCGCCACATCCATTTCGTCGAGTGCGATAACGCGCAGCCGCGGCCTGGGCTGTGCGGGGCGGTGCCCGCCAATGCCGACAAGGGTCGCGGAGGGCTCACGGCATGAAACATGCCATTCGCCACATCCATTTCGTCGGCATTGGCGGTGCGGGCATGAGCGGTATCGCCGAGGTGTTGCTCAACCAGGGCTTCCGCATTTCCGGTAGCGACCTGGCCGAGAGCAGCGCCACGCGGCGGCTGGTGGCCATGGGCGCTGAGGTGTTCACCGGCCATGATGCGCGCCACATCGAGGGCGCCGATGCCATTGTCACTTCCACCGCTGTGAAGGCCGACAACCCCGAGGTGGTCGCGGCACACGCCAGGCTGGTGCCTGTGGTGCCGCGCGCGGTCATGCTGGCCGAGCTCATGCGCTTGAAGAAGGGGGTGGCGATTGCCGGCACCCACGGCAAGACCACGACCACCAGCCTGGTCGCCAGCGTGCTCGCGGCAGCCGATCTGGACCCAACTTTCGTGATTGGTGGGCGCCTCAACAGCGCGGGTGCCAATGCCCAGCTGGGTTCTGGTGAATACATCGTGGTCGAGGCGGACGAGTCCGACGCCTCGTTCCTCAACCTGCTGCCTGTGCTTTCGGTCGTGACCAACATCGATGCCGATCACATGGACACGTATGGCCACGACTTTGGTCGCCTCAAGAGCGCCTTCGTCGAGTTCCTGCACCGCATGCCGTTCTATGGCGCAGCGGTGGTCTGTGTGGACGACGCCTCGATTCGCGAAATCCTGCCGCAGATCGCCCGTCCCATCACCAGCTACGGCTTCTCCGAGGACGCCCAGGTTCGCGCCACCAACGTGCGTGCCGAAGCGGGCCAGATGCGCTTCACCGTGCAGCGGCGCAACGGCGTGTCGCTGCCCGATCTGGAGGTGTTGCTCAACCTGCCGGGCGACCACAACGTGCTCAACGCGCTGGCCGCCATCGGTGTGGCGGTGGAGCTGGGCGTTCCGGATGCCGCGGTGGTGCGCGCCCTGGCCGAGTTCAAGGGCGTGGGCCGGCGCTTCCAGCGCTACGGAGAGGCCAGGCTGGCCAGTGGCGGTACCTGCACCCTGGTGGATGACTATGGCCACCACCCCGTGGAAATGGCGGCCACGCTGTCGGCGGCGCGCGGTGCATTTCCCGGTAGGCGTCTGGTACTGGCGTTTCAGCCGCATCGATACAGCCGCACACGCGACTGCTTTGAAGATTTTGTGAAGGTGATCGGCCTGGCCGATGCCGTGCTGCTGGCTGAGGTGTATCCCGCGGGCGAAGCACCCATTGTCGCGGCCGACGGTCGCTCGCTGACGCGTGCGCTGCGGATCGCCGGCAAGGTGGAGCCGGTGTTCGTGGACGACGTGACCGCCATGCCCCAGGCAATTCTGGACAACGCGCGCGACGGCGACGTGGTGCTCTGCATGGGCGCGGGCTCCATCGGCGCGGTGGCGGCTCAGGTGATCGAACGGGCCGGTGAGGTCAAGGCATGAACAAGGAAACTCCAATGACCCACATCGACTCACGGGCCATGGGCAAGGTGGCGGTGCTGCTGGGCGGCCGCTCGGCCGAACGCGAGGTCTCGCTGATGTCTGGCCAGGGCGTGCTGGCGGCGTTGCAAGCCAGAGGCGTGGATGCACACGCTTTCGATCCCGCCGAGCGCGAACTTGGTGAGCTGAAACGCGATGGTTTTGCTCGCTGCTTCATCGCGCTGCACGGCCGTTTTGGCGAAGACGGCACGGTGCAGGGCGCGCTCGAACTCATGGGCATTCCCTACACCGGTCCCGGTGTGATGGCCTCGGCGGTGGCGATGGACAAACTCATGACCAAGCGCATCTGGATCGCCGAGGGTTTGTCGACTCCCGCCTGGCGCCAGGTGCACAGCGCCGAAGAAACCCGCGCCGCGTTCGATGCACTGGGCACTCCGATGATCGTCAAGCCGGTACGCGAGGGCTCGACGATTGGCCTGACCAAGGTGCTGAGCCGTGAACAGTGCGATGCCGCCTA
Organism: Hydrogenophaga sp.; assembly: GCF_030373245.1. Lineage (GTDB taxonomy): Bacteria > Pseudomonadota > Gammaproteobacteria > Burkholderiales > Burkholderiaceae_C > Hydrogenophaga. Next base: position 16,539 of record NZ_JAUCZF010000006.1, on the reverse strand, counting down.
TACGCTCGCCTCGAAGCAAGACCCGATGGTGATGTGTGAGCAGTTCATCGCCGGCGACGAAGTGACCTGCCCGGTGCTGGGCACTGGCGACGAGGCGCAGGCATTGCCGGTGATCCGTATCGTGGCGCCCGATGGCAATTACGACTATCAGCACAAGTACTTCACCGACGACACGAAGTACCTCGTGCCCTGCGGTCTGCCCGAGGGCGAGGAGGCCGCGATCCAGGCGCTGGTGTTGCAGGCCTACCGCACGCTGGACGGTCGCGGCTGGTCGCGCGCCGACGTGATGATCGACGCCGCCACACGAACGCCCTACCTGCTGGAGATCAACACCTCGCCTGGCATGACCAGCCACTCGCTCGTGCCCATGTCGGCGCGCGCGGCCGGCATGTCGTACGAAGACCTGTGCCTGACGCTGCTGGCCAGCGCGGCGCTGGATAACCCCAGTCCTGCGACCCCCTGAGGCCCACCATGCCGGCCACCGACCTGCCCCTGGACGTCAAGCTCATGACCGCCGCCACGCGCGCGCTGGCGGCGCTGTTTGCGTTCATGTGCCTGGGTGCCTTCAGCCTGTGGGCGGTTCGCCATCCTGTGTGGTCGGTCAAGGGCATTTCGGTGCACGGTGATGTGGTGCACCAGAACGCGGTGACGTTTCGCGCCCAGCTCGCCACGCAGATGAAGACCAGCCTGTCCAGCAGTTTTCTCACGGTGGATCTGCAGCAGGTGCGCCGTCTGTTTGAAACCGTGCCCTGGGTACGCCAAGCGGTGGTCCAGAGAGAGTTTCCCAACCGCTTGCGCGTCACCTTGCAGGAACACCAGGCTGTGGCCTGGTGGGGTGAAGCGGGCTCTGGCCAGCTTGTCAACGATGCCGGCGAAGTGTTCGAGGCCAATCCGGAAGACCTCGACGGCCTGCCCGAGCTTGCTGGACCGCGCGACCAGTCCGCCACAGTGTGGGTGCTCTACCAGGCCTTGCGCACAGACCTGTCGCGACTCGACCTGGGGCTCGATCGCCTGGAACTCAATGAGCGCGGCAGCTGGCGAGCCACGCTGGACAGCGGCGCCAAGGTGGAAATCGGCCGAGGCACGCCAGATGAACTTCAGGCCCGGGTGCAGCGCTTCACCGCCACCCTCAGCCAGCTCACCCAGCGCTACCCCGGGGCGCTGGAGTCGGTCGATTTGCGCTACCCCAACGGCTACGCGCTGCGTGTGCGCGGCGTGACCACGGTGTCGGACAGCGACACCAAGCCCCAACCCAACACGAGATAACCCACGGATCATCATGGCCAAGGAATACAAGGACCTCGTCGTCGGACTCGACATCGGCACCGCCAAGATCATGGTGGTGGTGGCCGAGGTGCTGCCCGGTGGTCAGCTCAAACTCGCCGGTCTGGGCGTGTCGGCCAGTCATGGACTCAAGCGCGGCGTGGTGGTCAACATTGACGCCACCGTGCAAAGCATCCAGGCGGCGCTCAAGGAAGCGGAGCTGATGGCCGACTGCCGCATTGCCCGTGTCTACACCGGTATCACCGGCAGCCACATTCGCGGCATCAACTCCAGCGGCATGGTGGCGATCAAAGACCGCGAGGTCACCGCAGCCGACGTGGCCCGCGTGATCGAGACCGCCAAAGCCATCAACATTTCGACCGACCAGCGCCTGCTGCTGGTGGAGCCGCAGGAGTTCGTGATCGATGGCCAGGAAGTGCGCGAGCCCATCGGCATGAGCGGTATCCGGCTGGAGGCCAAGATCCACATCGTGACCGGCGCGCAGAGCGCGGCCGAGAACATCATCAAGTGCGTGCGCCGCTGCGGGCTGGAAGTGGACCAGCTCATGCTCAACCCCCTGGCGTCCAGCCAGGCGGTTCTGACCGATGACGAAAAGGAACTGGGCGTTGCGCTGGTTGACATTGGCGCAGGCACCACCGACGTGGCGATCTTCGCCGGCGGTGCGATCCGCCACACCGCGGTGATTCCGATCGCTGGCGACCTCATCACCAGCGACATCGCGATGGCGCTGCGCACGCCGACCAAGGATGCCGAAGACATCAAGGTCGAGAGCGGTTGCGCCAAGCAGCTGCTGGCCGATCCGGACACCCAGGTCGAGGTGCCTGGTCTCGGCGATCGCGCACCGCGCATGCTCAGTCGCCAGGCGCTCGCTGGCGTGATCGAGCCTCGAGTGGAAGAGATCTTTGCGCTGGTGCAGCAGGTGGTGCGCGACTCGGGCCATGAAGAAGTGCTGTCCTCGGGCATCGTGCTCACTGGCGGCAGTGCGGTGATGCCCGGCATGGTCGAGCTGGGCGAAGACATCTTCCTGAAGCCGGTGCGCCGTGGCATGCCGAGCTACGCCAGCGCGCTCTCGGACATGGTGGCGCAGACGCGTGCGGCCACTGTCATGGGCCTGCTCGAAGAAGCGCGGCTGGCGCGGGTGCGCGGCCACAAGGTGGCACAGAAGGCGGGGTCCATGCAGGGCGCACTGGACCGGGTGAAGAACTGGTTTGTGGGGACGTTTTGATGAATCACCCTCACCGCGCTTCGCGCGACCCCCTCAAGGGGGCAGCACCTGAGGGCTGGCCAAGCCAGCTTCACGTTGCCTCTGGACTGGATCCCGGCATGCATCTTGGTCCGCCGCCTCGGCCGCTCCGTCGACGACGATGGCGATGTTCGGAGCACACCGGACCGCCTGGCTGAGGCAGACACAGCGTCTATTTTTGGGTTTGAGTTCTGGTTTTTGACGAATCAACGCCTTGCGGCAGCGGGCACAACAGGAGAGAAAAAATGGGCATCGAAATGATTGAAGTGGAAGAGTTCAACCTGGGCACCCAGATCAAGGTGATCGGTGTCGGCGGCGGTGGCGGCAACGCGGTGGACCACATGATTTCGCGCACCGTGCAGGGCGTGGAGTTCATCTGCGCCAACACGGATGCGCAGGCCCTGGCACGCAGCTCGGCGCACAAGACCATCCAGCTCGGAGGCACCGGTCTGGGCGCCGGCAGCAAGCCTGAAAAGGGCCGCGATGCTGCGGAGCAGGCCATCGACGACATCCGAGCGGCTATCGACGGCGCTCACATGCTGTTCATCACCGCCGGCATGGGCGGTGGCACCGGCACCGGTGCAGCACCCGTGATCGCGCGCGTGGCCAAGGAAATGGGCATTCTCACCGTGGGCGTGGTCACCAAGCCGTTCGACTGGGAAGGTGGTCGCCGCATGACCAACGCCGACAACGGCCTGGCCGAGCTCGAAGCCAATGTGGACTCGCTGATCGTGGTGCTGAACGAAAAACTGCTGGAAGTGCTGGGCGATGACGTGACGCAGGACGAGGCTTTTGCCCACGCCAACGACGTGCTGAAAAACGCTGTCGGCGGCATCGCTGAGATCATCAACGAGTACGGCAATGTGAACGTCGACTTTGAAGACGTGCGAACCGTGATGGGCGAGCCAGGCAAGGCCATGATGGGCACGGCCGTGGCCGCTGGACCGGACCGCGCGCGCATCGCGGCCGAGCAAGCGGTGGCCTGCCCACTGCTCGAGGGCATCGATCTCTCCGGCGCCAAGGGTGTGCTGGTGCTGGTGACGGCAGCCAAGGGTTCGCTCAAGTTGTCGGAATCCAAGCTGGCGATGAACACCATTCGCGCCTACGCCTCGCCCGAAGCGCATGTGATTTACGGCGCCGCCTACGACGACAGCCTGGTCGATGAAATGCGCGTCACGGTGGTGGCCACCGGGTTGTCGCGCCAGGGCGCTCGCCGCACGGCGCCTCCGCTGCAGGTGCTGAGAACGGGTACCGACAACGTGCCCTTCAACGCACCACCTACGCTCAATTCGGTGGTCGCCGGCCCGGGTGGCAGCGGCGCCGTTCAGCCAAGCTACGAAGGCCTGCAGACCCCCAGCGTCTGGCGGACCAACCGCACCCAGGCTGCAGCCAAGGTGGACGCGCTGTCTTCGGGCGGCATGGACGATTTTGAGATTCCGGCTTTCCTGCGCAAACAAGCCGATTGATCGTTGTAAAGCTACTGCGCAGCCCGATCTGACGCCTGTGGTGCTCGCCGTACCCAAGTACGGCTCCGCGCCGCGGCGTCACCTCGAACCGCTCGCTACGCTATCCAATCGATCAATCGAAGCGGTTCGGTCCTCTTGGCTATGGCCAGGATAGTGGCCTTGAGCAGCCTGGTTCCGCTCGAAAAACTAAAATTCAAAGATGTTGGCTCAACGCACCCTCAAATCTCTGACCAAAGCGGTGGGCGTTGGCCTGCACAGTGGTCAGCGGGTGGAGCTGACGCTGCGACCTGCGGCGCCAGACACCGGCATCGTGTTCCGACGCGTCGACCTGCCGGAGCCGGTTGAGATCGCGGTCAATGCCGAAGCGGTGACCGACACCCGGCTGGCTTCAACGATCTCTAACGGCGGCGTGAAGGTGCACACGATTGAACACCTGATGAGCGCTTGCGCCGGGCTGGGGCTGGACAACCTCATGGTCGACATCACCGCCGAAGAGGTGCCCATTCTCGACGGCTCCTCGGCGTCGTTTGTCTACCTGCTGCAGAGCGCAGGCATCGTCACGCAAAAGGCGCCCAAGCGCTTCATCCGCCTGCTCAAACCGGTGGAAGTGCGAGAAGGTCAGGGTGCCAGCCTGAAGTGGGCGCGCCTGGAGCCGCACCACGGTTACACGCTGACATTCGAGATCGAGTTTGATCATCCCGCGGTCAATGCCACCGGGCAGCGCGTGGTGTTTGACTTCGGCAGCGGCACCTATGCGCGCGATATCGCGCGTGCCCGCACCTTCGGTTTCACCAAAGACGTGGAGATGATGCGTTCCCATGGACTGGCCATGGGGGGCGGGCTGGACAACGCCATCGTGATGGACGATGTGAAAGTGCTCAACGCCGATGGCCTGCGCTACCAGGACGAGTTTGTGAAACACAAGATTCTGGATGCCATGGGTGACCTCTACATCGTGGGCAAGCCGCTGCTCGCCGCTTACAGCGCGTTTCGAAGCGGTCACGCCATGAACAATCAGCTGCTTCGCGCTTTGCTGGCGCAGCCGGACGCCTACGAGATCGTGACCTTCGATCAGGACCAGCAAGCGCCGCAGGGATTCGCCCAGCTCGCGCCCGCCTGGTAGGCCCTGAGCATGTTGCTCTTTCGTTTCGCCATCTTTTTCCTGCTGCTGGCAGCCGGTGTCTGTTTCGCTCTCTACATCGCCACCAGCAAGCCGCATTACAAGCGCTGGGGATTGATGATCCTCAAATGGACGGTCATCGCCGCGCTGGGCTTTTTTGGTGTGCTGATCCTGGAGCGTTTGCTCTAAGGTCTGTTCACACTTTTTTCACCCCGCTGCCTGCGGGCTGTGGCCCAAGAGGCCAAGCGCCACGACTGCGTTGCCTTGCCGCTAGGCTGTCCCGGCCGCGTTTCTCGCCTCGCATATAGATCTCTTGAACCGCCACGCGTGTCGAAAAACGGTGCTTCAGTCTCTGATCGACTGAAGCTCCCGCCAGACAGACCGGATGCACGGAGCGAAGACAGGACGTGGACTCGACACGGGCGCGCCTTGTCGGTGCCGGCCATGCCGACGCTCACCGCCTGTCGACCAAAAAAGCCGCGCGTCAGGCCACCCCGCGGTTTTGCTGGTCAGTTTCTCAAGGCCTGCGTGCAGCCCCTCACAATGCGCGAATCCCGCTGGCTGTCGCCTCGGGCTGTGGTGCCGTCGCGGCACTGGATGCATTGTTGCCTGGGGAGCCTGTCGCCGTGAGCCTGTTTCTGATTTGTAGGCCTGCCTTAGTTGAAGGCCATAGGCGCCTGTTACAACGGTTTTTGGCTGCCACGGCCCTGGTGCTCCTGGTGGCCTGTGGTGGTGGCGAGAGCGCCAGCAACCTGGTTCCAGAGGTTGGCCAGCCGGCGCCTGCGTTGCCTGCGGCGCCTGCCACGGCGCCCACGATCACCAGTTTCTCGCCAACGTCAGTGGCTGCAGGTGGCGAGGTGGCCATCATCGGCACGAACCTTGATCGGGTGAGCAGCGTGCGGCTGGGCGGCGTTGCTGCGCCTGGCTTCACCGTGCGCTCGGCCACCCGCATCGACGTGGTGGTGCCCAGCGGTGCGTTGAGCGGGGCCATCGAGGTCTCGGGGCCCAATGGCGCTGCGCAGTCGGGTGTGCCTCTGACCATCCTCCAGGTGGTCACGGTGAGCCGGGTTGAACCGACTTCCGTGGTCGCTGGCGGCCAGCTCACCTTGAGCGGTACGCAGATCGATCGCATCCAGCGCGTGAGCCTCGGTGGCGTGACCTTGCCGCCGGTGGGTGTGGCGACCGCAACCAGCCTCCGCGTGACGGTGCCGATGGGCGCGCCCTCGGGCAGCCTCACCGTGGTGGATGTCAACAATGTGGCCCAGGTGCTGCCACAGGCGATCACGGTGTTGACCCCAGTGAGCATCGCCGGTTTCTCGCCCATGGCTGCCCTGGTGGGCGGGCAGGTGGTTGTGAGCGGTCAGGGGCTGGATCGCGTCGGCGCGGTGTTGTTCAGCGGCACCAGCACCGCCGCCAACATCACGGCGCGCAGCACATCGGCGCTCACGGTGACGGTCCCCGTCGGCGCGGCCACCGGGCCGATCACGCTGCAGTTTGGCGTTGGCGAAAGCCTGCGGTCCACGGCGAGCTTCAGCGTCATTCCCCGCATCGAGGTGGACAGCGCTGCCGTGTACACGGTGAGCGCTGCCGGTGACCCAGTGACTCTCACGGGTCGCGGTCTGGACGAGGTGAGCGGCGTATTGGTCGGTGGAAGTCCAGCGACTATCAGCGGTCGCAGTGCGACTCAGATCGTGTTCCCAGCGCCTGCCGGCGCAGCTTGTGCCGCGATCACCCTGACGTCCGCCTCGCAGCCCAATGTGGCGGCGGGCAACCTGGTCGTCGGATCGGGTTGTGTGAATCCGGTGCAGATTTCGGGCATTGAATTCGCCCAGGTGCAGTCGCAAGCCGCCAATGCGAACTACCAGCGCCTCAACCCAGGACAGGAGACCTGGGTCAGAGCTTATGTCAACGCCCCCACGGCAGGTCGCCCGGCGCCGTCGGTGCGCTTGCGCGGCTTCAATGGCACCACCACCTTGGGCACGCTGGACATGACGGGCCCGACGACGCTGCCGCAACTGCCCACTGGCCAGACACCCTCCGACAGCCAGCGCTACAGCCTGACGCAGACATTCCGGGTGCAGTTGCCCGCCGCCTGGGTCGACCCCGGTTTGCGTGTGAGAGTGGAAGTGGACCCGAGCAATGCCGTTGGCGCCCAGACCAGCCAGGAGGCTACGCCCGTGGTGGGTTCGGCGACGCGACTGACCGTGGTGATCGTGCCGCTGGTATCTGGCTCTAACCAGCCCGCGCTGCCCAGCCAGGCTCAGGTGCTCAACGAGCTGGCGCGCACCTTGCCGCTGGCGCGCAACGAAATCACCGTGAACTTCCGCGCGCCTTACACGCTCACCAGCGTGACCGACGGCGTGGACACCAGCGCCGAATGGAGCGATACGCTGTCTGAACTTGAAGCACTGCGCCGCCGCGAAGCACCGAACGCTCTGTACTACGGCTTGGTCCGGCCGATGGTGAGCGGAGGCATCGCGGGCATCGGCTATGTCAATTCCCAGACCTCGTTTTCCCCCAGCCTGTCCAGCCTGGGCTGGGATTCCTCACGCACCAGCTGGGGTCGCACCATGGTGCACGAGCTGGGGCATAACTTCTCGCGTCGGCACACCGATTGTGGCAACACCGCCAGCGCGGATGCGGCCTATCCCTATGCAGGCGGCGTCATGCCGCCTGTGCCGCTGTTCGACAGCAATACGCGCACCATCGTGGCGCCGGGAGCAGGCTCTACCCGGGCCGATGTCATGGGCTATTGCGGCGGCAGCTGGTTCTCTGACTACAACTACAGCTTTGTGCAGAGCTTCCTGGAAGCGCAGCGTGGTGCGGGCAACATCGGCTTGTTCGAGGTTGCTGCAGCGGAGACCCCGCTGCTGGTGATCAGTGGCACCATCGAAGGCAGCAACGCGCGCATCGACAAAGTGTTGCCCAGTCGCGGGCGGGTGCCTGCGCCAGCGGAAACCACGCACCAGGTCGAGGTCACCACCACCGACGGGCGCACGATTCGTGTGGGGGTGGTGGCCACCGAAGTGGACCATGCCGATCCACCCGCGCAACACTTCACCGGCGTGCTGCCTGATCCTGGCCGCGTCGCCAGGATCGCGGTGCTCAGCGGTGGCCGCAAGATTGGCGAGCGCGTCGCCGCCATGCCCAAGGCGCGTGCAGCCAGTGCCAGCCCGCGTGACACCACACCTTGGGCCAACCGCAGCGTGAACGGCGCCAGCACGGTGTTCACCTGGAACGCCGCGCTCTATCCACTGGCCACGATCGAGCATGTTCTGCCCAACGGCCAGCGCAGCGTGCTCGCGCTGCAAGCGCAAGGGGGCCAGGCCCAGCTGGGTACCGCGCACCTGCCAGCCGGCGGGTTGTTCGAAATTGGTCTGTCCGATGGCTTGAACGTGCAGACGCTGACGCTGCCGCGCTGAAGTTCAGGCCGAGACAATCGGCCCGGGCTCAGTAGTGGCGTCCGCCCTTGTAGGCCGCGTGGGTGCGCGCTTGCAGAGGCGACACCCGGTTGATCGCCGCCACCGTGCGACTCACCTGCGCGTGGGTGATGCACAGACCCAGGGCATCAGCGGCATCCTGGCCCGGCAGGCCGGGAAGGCGCAGCAGGCGCTTCACCATCTCCTGCACCTGCGACTTGGCGGCCTTGCCGTGGCCCACTACCGCCTTCTTCAGCTGCAGAGCGGTGTATTCGGCCACCGACAGATCGTTGGACACCAGCGCGGTCAGGCAGGCACCGCGGGCTTGGCCGAGCAGCAGCGTGGCCTGGGGGTTGACGTTGACGAATACGATCTCGCAGGCCGCCACGCCGGGCTGGTAGCGCGCGACCACCTCGTTGATGCCGTCGAACAGGATGCGCAGGCGAGCGGGCAGGAGAGCACCGTTTTTCGGACTGGTCTGGATGGTGCCGCTGGCCACGTAGTGCATCTCGGCGCCTTCGGTGTCGATGACGCCAAAGCCGGTGCACTGCAGACCGGGATCGATGCCCAGGATTCTCATAGGTCGAAGGTCCAGCGCACCGAGTGGAAAAACACCGGTGCAGCGAAACACAGGGCGTCAACCCGGTCAAGCAGACCGCTGGCGCCGGTGACCGAGCGACCGGCCGAGCCCCAGTGGGTCACGCCACGGTCGCGCTTGATGGCTTTCATCACCAGGTGGCCCAGTGAGCCGGCGATGCAGGCGACCAGCGCCATACCCAGCGCCGCCAGAGGCTTGAAGGGCGTGATGCCCGCCATGAGCACGCCCAGAAGTCCGCCAGCCAGCAGGCCGTAAACCCAGCTGCGCCAGTGAAAACTGTCGCTCACCGCAGGAGCCACCGGGCGCTGCAGTCGCCGCGAAGTCAGATGCTGCACCAGCATGCAGGACTGCACCACGAGAACCAGGAAAAACACCAGAAAGGCGGTCTTGCCACTGAAGTCGGGGAAGTCGAGCATGAGCAGGGCGGGTACGTGGCTCATGCCGTATACGCACACCATGATGCCCCACTGCAGCTTGGCGTTGCGCTCCAGGAATCGCTCCGGGTCGTTGCCGAGCGCACTCACGGCAGGTACCGCGAGGAACACATAAACCGGGATGAACACCGTGAAGAGGTCAAAATGCTCGGTCCACACCAGCGCGTACTGCATGGGCAGCACGAGGAAAAACGCGAGCACCAGGCTGCGGTGGTCACCGCGCCGCGTCGGCGACAGGCTGATGAACTCGCGCAGGACCAGGAACGAGATCAGGCCGAACAGCGTGATGGCCACACCGTCGCCCGCTGCCCACCCGACCCAGAACACCAGTGCCATCAGCCAGGAGCTGCGCAGCAGGTCCCCGTAGTCCTGCAGTTGCTGCGCGCGCGCGCTGGGTTCGGTGGCTGACGTCCTTTGCTCGCGCAAGGACAGCAGCACGCCCACCACCGTGGCGATGGCCAGCAGGCCGAAAAGACCCACAAACAGCAGGCCAACCTGCTGTTCCGGCGTGAGGCTGCGCAGGAAGGTCCGCATCAGACGTCTCGCAGTGACATCACGGCCGCGCGCGCTCGGGCCAGAAATTCAGTGCGCGGCTCCTCGGCGCCGAGCTGCATGGGTTCGCCAAACGTGACCGAGCACAGCACCGGGACGGGCACCACCTCGCCCTTGGGCATCACCCGCTGCACGTTGTGAATCCAGGCCGGGATCAGGACCACCTCGGGAAAGCGCTTGGCCAGGTTGTACAGACCTGACTTGAACGGTTGCGGATCTTCTGCAAAACCCCGCGTGCCTTCGGGAAACAGGATCAGCGAGTCGCCGCTTTCCAGCGCGTCGATCAGCGGTTGCAGTGGATCCTCATCGCCTTTGCGCTCGCGCTCCACGTAGACCGCGTTGAACACCTCGGTGGTGATGAACCGCTTCAGGTTCGAAGTGGTCCAGTAGTCGCGTGCCGCGATCGGTCGAGTGATGCTTCGCAGCTCCTGCGGCAAGGCCGCCCAGATCAGCACCAGGTCGGCGTGGCTCTGGTGGTTGGCAAAATAGATGCGCTGTTCGGCCTTGGGCGGGCAGCCGTGCCAGCGCGCCTGCGCGCCGGTGAGCAAGCGCACGAGCCCCAGCAGAAACAGACTCATCGCCTTGGCGCGCAGGTTCATGAGCGCGCCCGCACCAAAAACCAGCGCATCCACACGCAGTCGAGGCGCGAAATGCCTCCCTTCAGAGACACCACAGAACGGGCTTCGCCCGGCCGCAGGTGTCGTTCTCCCTTGCGCGTGGGAAGGCGCGAAGCGACGCAGGGGGGGCTTGCGTCTACCAAGGTCATGGAAGACTCACCGCTCCCATGCGCGCGACGATGGTGTTGGTGCGACGGGCGAGGTAGGCTGAGCCCTGGCGGGTCTCGAAGAACTTCGGGCTTGGCAGCATGACCGCCAGCCGCGCCGCTTCATAGGCGCTGAGTTTCGCCGCCGGCTTTTTGAAGTAACGCTGGGCAGCGGCCTCGGCGCCAAAAACCCCTTCGCCCCATTCCACGCTGTTGAGGTAGATCTCCAGGATGCGCTGTTTGGACAGCAGCGCTTCGAGCATGAGCGAGAGCACCAGCTCCTGACCCTTGCGCAACAGGTTGCGCTCACCCGAGAGCAGCAGGTTTTTCGCCAGCTGCTGGGTGATGGTCGAGCCGCCGACGATTTTGGGCGGTTTGATCGCCTTGAGCGCAGCCTCGGCCGCATCGGGCTGCTTGGCCAGCCGGCGCTCGATTTGCTCGACCCGTTTCTCTGCCTGCGCCTGGCGCCGTTCGTTTTTCTGCCAGGCCGACTGCAGCGCCTCCCAGTCGACCCCGCCGTGTTCGGCAAAGCCGGCGTCTTCCGAGGCCATCACTGCGCGCTTGAGCTGGGGGCTGATCTGGTCATCATCCACCCAGGTGGCCGACCAGCGCCAGGTCTTTTCGGTGGTCAGGCTCTGGTGTGCCACGCGCCAGGCTTCCGAGCGCATGAAGGCGGTGCTCTGCGGATCGACCACCGTCATCAGCGCGATGCGAAACAGAAAAAACAGCTGCAGCGCGATGCCGGCCAGCAGCATCCAGAGCAACCAGCGGCCAAACGCTCTCATTGGCCGGTCATCTGGGTTTGCAGCGTGGCGTCGCGCGTGAAGCGAAAGCGCGAGACGACCACGATCTGATCGGCCTGGCGCCGCATGGCGTCGCTGAAGCGGTCGAAGTTGAGGCTGCGCACGATCGCCTGGGCGCGGCGGTCGAGCACCGCCTGGCCTGAGGATTGCACAACCTCGGTGTGCAGCACATCGCCGGTGAAATTGACGGTGATGATCATCGTCAGCTCACCGTAGAGCTTGCGTCCGGCGGCCTCGGGGAAGTTGGTGGTACCGCGGTCTTCGATGCGGCGGCGCAGATCGTCGTAGTAGATGGCGTAGACGGCTTCGCGCGTCGCCGGGCTGATGTAGCGCTTCTTGGGCCGCGCGTTCTCTTCGTTGATGCGCTTTTCGATCTCGGCCAGGATTTTCACCAGGGCTTTGCGGCGCGCCTCGCGCTCCACCAGCTGGGGGCTCGGGTTGACCGCCTCCAGGTCGGACGGTGGCATCGAGGCCAGCTGTTTGCGCACCTGGGCCAGGATCTGGTTCTGTTGCTGCTTGAGGGCCTCGATCTGGCGTTCGTCTTCGTCTGCAGTGTCACCCAGGCGGGCATTGGGTGTGGGGGGCAGCGGCGAGGTGGCGCGGCCCTTGTCCGCCTCGCCGCCGCCGGCGAGCGAAGCCTGGGCGATGGCCATCGCCTTGTCGGGGCGCTCGTCGCTCTTGGCATTGACCAGGATGACCTCCAGCGGCGTGTCCTGAAACACCCTGTTGAAGCCTTCCGGATTCACAAAGCGCACCGTGAGCAGGGCGGCGTGCAGCGCCACCGAAACGCCCAGCGCGAGCTGCAGGGTGCTCAGGGCCTTCAGGGAAGCAAGGACGGACTTCACGGCGCCGATTATCCCTGCTGGCTCAGCCGCCTGCCGGGGCTGCTGCGCCGGCTTGCGCCGCGTCATCGACCGATTCGTCGAGGTTGATCGCCAGCGCCAGCGGACTGGCCAGCGCATCGTCATCCTCGCCGCTGTCGTCCTCGGTGGTGTCGTCCACCGGCTGGTCGATCCGCTCAATCACGGTGCCCGAGATGTCCAGTGTGATCTCGTCGATGGCACCCAGGCGCACGCGCACATGCGCGCCGCGCGGCAGGCCCTCGGCGCCCATCACCGGCAACACCAGCGGCAGCGTGTCGGCGCGCACCAGGTTGTCCTTGAACAGGGTGGCGGTGAGCTCACCGATCTGGGCCTGCTGCAGGTGCTTGAGCGTCCAGTAGCGCTCCATGCCGTTCTGGAAGCCGTTGTACGCGGTGTAGGCGGCGTCAAACGCGCTGATGACGGCAAACAGGTTGGCGTCCTTGGGTTTGAATGGCGCGGCCAGCGCCGCGGTGTTGCCGTGGCGCGCGCAGGCAATGATCTGCCACTGGTTGACCAGATCCACATAGCGGCGCAGCGGCGAGGTGCTCCAGGCATAGGCTGGCACGCCGATGCCGGCGTGCGGCTGGGCCTTGGTGCCCATGCGCACCTTGACGCCGGGCGCCAGACTCGCCTGGCTGCGGTAGATGCCGGGCACGCCGCACGCCGCCAGCCACTGTCCCCAGGTGCTGTTGGCCAGGATCATGGCCTCGGCCACCATCAGGTCGAGCGGGGCGCCGCGCTGGCGCGTGCCGATCACCACGGTTTCGCTGCCATCGGGCTCGTCGCCCGTCACGCCCTGCAGTTTGAAGCTGTAGTCGGGCCGGTTGAACGTCTCTGGCTTGCCGCGCACCACTTCGCGCTGGGCCTTGAGGTGACGCGCCAGGCGCCACAGAAAGGCCAGCTGTGGCTGCAGGGCTGCGATGTCGGCGGCCACGGGCTCGGCCGAGGTTTCTCCGAAGAGCCAGGACTCGGTGATCACCGCGTCCAGCTGGTCGTGCCGCAAATTGAGTGCGATCGGCACCCGCTCCAGCTGAGTGCGGGTTTCGGTGATCTCCAGGGTGGCTTCGTCGAGTGTGGCGTAGAGCGACACCGCAGGACAGTCGCGACCAGCCACCAGGGTGTAGGCCTGCACCACGGCGTCGGGCAGCATGGTGATCTTGTGACCCGGCATGTAGACGGTGGACATGCGGTGGCGCGCCACGCTGTCGATCTCGCTGTCGGGCTGGATCGCCAGGCCCGGTGCCGCGATGTGGATACCCAGGGTGACCGTGCCGCTGCCCAGGCCTTGCACGGAGAGGGCGTCGTCGATTTCGGTGGTGTGGGAATCGTCGATGGAAAACGCCTGCACGGCCGCGAGCGGTAGCTCCTCGGCAATGGCGGGCGCCTGCAGCGGCGGGAAGCTTGTGCCCTTAGGGAACTGGTCGAACAAGAAACGCTGCCAGTGGAACTGGTAGGCGCTGCTGATGGCGCCCGCCTTCTCCAGCAGGACCAGAGGTGCGACATGGCTGCCGCGCGCGGCCTCGACCACCGCCTTGTACTCGGGTGCGTTCTTGTCGGGTTTGAAAAGAATCTTGTACAACTGCTCGCGCACCGGCGCCGGGCAGACGCCGGCTGCCAGCTCGGTCGCCCAGACCTCGATCTGTGCCTGCACCTGCTGCTTTTTTTCGATCGCCGCCAGCGCCTGCGCCAGGATCTCGGGCGGCGCCTTCTTGTAGCGACCCTTGCCGGCTCGGCGGAAGTAGTGAGGCGCACCCTGCAGGCAGAGCAGGGCAGCGACCTGCTCGGTGGTGGTGGCCCGGTCGCTGAAATACTCACGCGCGAGGTCAGCAAAGCCGAACTCGTCCTCGGGCGCAAATTCGTAGGCCAGTTCCAGCTCCAGGGTGTCGGCCAGCGCGGTGGCGGCCGGCATCAGCTCGGCCGGAGCGGGTTTCTCGAAACGCAGCAAGGCGTTGGCGGACTTCACCTTCACCCGTTTGCCCGAATCCAGCTCCACCTGAAGAGAGCTCTCGGCTTCGGACATGAGGCGGCCGGTCAGCAATTTCCCGGCATCGTCGAACAGAATGTGCATGGGCGGGATTGTCCCACGCGGCCTGCGACGGTCCTGGAATCAGCCCGCCAACTGCAGGAAATCGAACAAGGCGTCGATGTGCTCGTCAAAGTCGCTGATGGCGTGATCGCTGCCGGGCAGCAGCCGCAGCGCGCCGCCCTGGCAGAAAGTCTGCATCTCGCGCCAGTCCAGCACCTCGTCGCCCTTTGCGATGATGGCGAACAGATCGTTGGGCGCGGTGGCTTGCCGGCTGGATTCGCGGTCAATGTCGGCTTCCAGCAAGCGCAGCTGCTCGACGAACTCGGGGCGGAAGTGAAAGGTGTCGCTCGGGTTGTGCCAGCTGGTCTGCTCGCCGATGTATTTGGCCAGGTCGCGGGCGGGAAACACCGCCGGATTGAGCAAACCGGTCCGGCAGCCCAGGCGCAACGACAGCCAGCGCGCATAGAAGCCCCCGAGCGAAGACCCCACGACAACCATCTGCGCTTTTGGCCAGTCCTGAACGCTCTGCTGCAGAAGGGTCATGGCCGCGTGGGGAGAGGGCAGAAGCTGAGGGCACGACCAGGTCACTCCCGGGTGATGCGCGGCCACCCGCGCCGCCACCTTCTGCGCCTTCATCGACTGGGGAGATGACCGGAACCCATGCAGGTAGAGCAGGTGGGTGGTGCGGGGCGCTGGGCGCTGGTGTGGCGAGGTGGTCATGGGCGAAGGATAATTCTGCATGGCCGTCGTTTTTGACAAACCCACGCTGCTGCAGCGCGTTGCCCCGATCTTTCAAGGATTTGACGGGCCGCTGTTTGTCGCCGTGCTGCTGCTGGCGGGCATCGGCCTGATCACGATGTACTCGGTGGGCTTTGACCACGGCACGCGCTTCACCAGCCATGGGCGCAACATGCTGCTGGCGGCAGCCGTGATGTTCATCGTGGCGCAGGTGCCGCCGCAGCGGTTGATGTCGCTGGCCGTACCCGTGTACACCATCGGGGTGGTGCTGCTGATCGCGGTCTTTCTGTTTGGCATCGAGAAAAAAGGCTCTCAGCGCTGGCTCAATGTGGGCCTGGTGATCCAGCCAAGTGAGCTCATGAAGATTGCCATGCCTTTGATGTTGGCCTGGTGGTTTCAGCGCCGCGAGGGGCAGCTCAAGTCGCTCGACTTTGCGGTGGCGCTGCTGCTGCTGGCCGTGCCCGCCGCGCTGATCCTCAAACAGCCCGATCTGGGCACCACCTTGCTGGTGGTCGCCTCGGGTTTGTTTGTGATCTTTTTTGCCGGACTGAGCTGGAAGATCATCGTGCCTCCGGTGGTGCTCGGCGTGCTCGGCATCATCACGCTGATCATCATGGAGCCGAGCTGGTGCGCGCCCGACGTGGACTGGCATGTGCTGCGCGAGTACCAGCGTCAGCGCGTGTGCACGCTGCTCGATCCCTCCAAAGACCCGCTGGGCAAAGGGTTTCACATCATCCAGGGCATGATCGCGATCGGCTCGGGTGGTGTCTGGGGCAAAGGTTTCATGCAGGGCACGCAGACACACCTGGAGTTCATTCCAGAGCGCACCACCGACTTCATCTACGCCGCCTTCTCGGAAGAGTTTGGTCTGCTGGGCACCCTGGGCCTGATGCTGGCCTTCATTTTTCTGGTGATGCGTGGCCTGGCGATCGCCCTGGATGCGCCTACGCTGTTTGCGCGGCTGCTGGCCGGCGCGCTCACGCTCAACGTGTTTGTCTACGCGTTCGTGAACATGGGCATGGTGAGCGGCATCCTGCCGGTGGTGGGCGTGCCGCTGCCCTTCGTGAGCTACGGCGGCACCGCGATGATCACACTCGGTGTGGGACTGGGCATGCTGATGTCGATTGCGAAGTCCAAGCGGCTGATGCAATCTTGAGCACGAGCCCCCACGTTCCGCCGCTTCGCGGGTCGCTGCCCCCCGAGGGGGCTGGGCCTGCCTTGGGGCGGCCC
>NZ_JAUCZF010000005.1 GCF_030373245.1 Hydrogenophaga sp. | reverse complement strand
CAGCTCCAGCTCCAGCTCCAGCTCCAGCTCCAGCTCCAGCTCCAGCTCCAGCTCCGACCCCTCAAGCCGAAGCTGCGCGTTTTCTGATCCAAGCTACGTACGGCCCCAACATGGCGGAGATTCAGCGCGTGTCGAGCATGGGTCCCGCCGCCTGGATCGATCAGCAGTTCCTTACCGCCAGCATGGACACGCATTGGGACTACGTCATGGTGCGCCGCGGGCCGCCTGGTTGCACTGTTTGCGACTCTTCCTTCATCAATTCGGCGATGGAAAGTTTCTGGATGCAAGCGGTTCGTGGGCCGGATCAGCTGCGCCAGCGCACCGTGTTGGCGTTGAGCGAGATTTTTGTGGTGTCCAACATCAACAGCCAGATCGATTCCGTTGAGGGTGCGCATGCCAGTTACCTGGACATGCTTTCGCGCAACGCGTTTGGCAACTTCAGGCAATTGCTCGAGCAGGTGGCCACGCATCCGGCCATGGGTCAGTACCTGTCGCACTTCCGCAACGAGCGAGAGGACCCGGTGACTGGGAGAATTCCTGACGAGAACTTTGCACGCGAGGTCATGCAGCTGTTCACGATCGGTCTGTGGCAGCTCAATGTGGATGGCACGCGCCGGCGCGACGGCAGTGGCAACTTCATTCCGACCTACATTCAGGACGATGTTTCAGGCTTGGCTCGGGTGTTCACGGGGTGGAGCTGGGGTGGGCCAGATCGCTCGGACAGCCGGTGGAATGGCTGGATCGGGGTGAACAACTGGCGTGAGCAAATGCAGAACTACCCCAGTTACCACTCGCGCAGCGAAAAGCGGTTCCTGGGAGTGACCATACCGGCCAACACGTCTGGCGAGGAGAGCTTGCGCATCGCTCTGGATACGCTGTTCAACCATCCGAACACGGGTCCGTTCATCGGGCGTCAGCTGATCCAGCGCTTGGTAACCAGCAATCCGAGCCCGGCCTACGTTGGGCGCGTGGCAGCGGCGTTCAACAACAACGGCAGCGGTGTGCGCGGGGACATGCGTGCGGTGCTGCGCGCGGTGCTGCTGGATCCGGAGGCGAGGGATCCCAACATCGCCAACCAGGCTACCTGGGGCAAGCTTCGCGAGCCGATGGTGCGCTTCGGCAACTGGATGCGTGCCTTCGATGCCCGCACCCAGTCACAACCTCTTATGTACCGCATCTGGAATCTGGAGGACAACGTCAGAAGCTTGGGCCAGAACCCGTTGCGCGCGCCCAGTGTGTTCAACTGGTTCCGCCCGGATTACGCGCCGCCAGGCGAGGTGATGAGTCGAAACCTGGTGGCACCAGAGTTCCAGATCACGCATGAAACCACCGTCACCGGCTACGCCAACTTCATCAGCTGGGGCGTGGAGCGGGGACACGGGGACAACAACACGCTAGTCTTGGCCAACTACGCACCCGAGATTGCGCTGGCCAACAACCCGGCAGCCTTGATGGATCGATTGAATTTGCTGTTGACGGCAGGGCGCATGTCGACTTCGACGCGGCAAATCATCTTGGGCGCGGTCAACGCCGTGCCTGCGGCGGACTCAACCCGGCGTGTTCACACCGCCGTGACACTCACCATGATTTCTCCAGATTTCATCGTGCAGAAGTGAGATATCAATCATGACCTACATTCATCGCTCTCTCGCTCGCCGCGATTTCCTTCGGCAGGCAACGCGTTTGTCTGCTCTTGCTGGCACCCCTTTCGCCATGAACCTGTTGGCCGCTGGCGCTGCCAGCGCTCAGACAGTTGGGGATCACAAAGCGCTGGTCTGCATTTTTCTGGCCGGCGGTAACGATCAGTCCAATACCGTGGTTCCTCGCAGTGGCGGCGGCTACAACAGCTACCAGCAGGGGCGTCCTTCGCTGGCACTACCGGCAGCCAACTTACTGGCCATCAACCCGACGGGCTACAGTGGAGATCCACTGGGCCTGCACCCTTCGCTTTCAGCGATTCAGCCCTTGTTCAACCAGCAGCGCGTGGCCTTAATGGCCAATGTGGGAACGCTGGCGGTACCCATCACGCGAGCGCAATGGAACTCTGCCCGCCCCACGGTTCCGGTTCCTATTCAGCTTTTCTCTCACTCGGATCAGCAGGGAGCGTGGCAGACGGGTCTGCCGGACCGTTCTTCTCAGACGGGCTGGCAAGGTCGTATGGGTGACCTGCTGGCCAGCAGCTACAACCCTGGCAGCGGCGTCTCGATCGCCATGTCGGTGGCCGGAAACAACCTGATGCAGGCAGGCAGCAGCACCATTCAGTACCAACTCACCACCGATGGAGCCGTGCGGGTCGATGCGCTGAGTGGCCTTTACGGTTCGGCCGCTGGCGGGACTGCCGCCCGGCAGCTCATGACCAATGCCCGCGCCCAACTGCTGGAAAATGAACTCGTTACGATCTCAAGACGAGCCATTGACTCCGAGGCGGTGGTTCGAGGAGCCCTCAGCGGTGTGACGGCCGGCGCGACTTTTCCGCAAACGGGTCTGGGGCGCCAGCTGCAAATGGTGGCGCGTATGATCGCAGCACGAAGTGCTCTGGGCCAACGCAGGCAGATGTTCTTCGTCCAGCAAGGCGGCTACGATTTCCATGACAACTTGTTGAGCGACCAAGGCGACAAGCTACGCGAACTCGGTGATGCGATGGCCGCCTTCTATCAAGCTACTGCCACCTTGGGCGTGGCGAACCAGGTGACCACCTTCACCGCTTCCGACTTTGGGCGGGCGCAGCAGCACAATGGCAGGGGATCCGATCACGGCTGGGGGGCTCACCATTTCGTGATGGGAGGTGCTGTTCAGGGCAACCGCGTATACGGCCAGTTTCCGACGGTGGCTCTCAATGGTCCCCAAGATGCAGGCCGGGGCGCCCTCATCCCCACGACCTCGGTGGACGAATACGCAGCCACGCTTTCGCGCTGGTTTGGCGTGTCTTCGAGCAACCTGCCACTGGTGCTACCTAACATTGGGCGCTTCGCTTCGCGCGACCTCGGCTTCATGGGGCCTTTGGCTTGAACATGGGGTACCCCAGTCTCCCAGACGATTTGCTTGGCCCACCAAGTCCTGCTCAAGGTGGACTGTGCTGAGGGAGTCTGTAAGCGCGCGGCAATCCCATCTTGACCACGTAACGCGATCGTGTTTCTGGGTATGAGAGTCAGGCTGGCTGCCAGCGATGCGGCAGCAGCTCGCCGATCTGGCTGGCGCGTTGCATGGGTAGGCGTGCCATCACATCGCGCAGGTAGGCGTAGGGGTCCTGCCCGTCCATACGCGCCGACTGGATCAGACTCATCACGGCCGCTGCCCGCTGGCCCGCGCGCAGGCTGCCAGCGAAGAGTCAGTTGTTGCGGCCAATGGCAATCGGCCGGATCTGGTTCTCGATCCATTTGTTGTCCACGCGACGTCCCCCCGTATTCAGTAGCACTGGGCTTTGGAGTCCGGGGGTTAATTTAACGGGTTTTGCATCAGCCTTTGAGCATGGGCCGCCGGGGTCAGTCCGCCAAGGGACTTCTTGGAGCGCTCCTCGTTGTACTCCCGACGCCAGGTCTCGACGATCACGCGGGCATGTGCCAGGCTGGTGAACCAGTGCTCGTTCAGACATTCCTCCCGGAAGCGGCCGTTGAACGATTCGATGTAGGCGTTCTGGTTGGGCTTGCCCGGTTCGATCAGGAACAGCTGAATACCCCTGGCGTGGGCCCAGTTCAGCATGGCTCGACCGCAGAACTCTTTTCCGTTATCTGTCCTGATCGCTTTGGGTAGTCCCCTCGTGGCGGCAATTTGATCCAAGATGCGCACCACCTGGTTGCCACCCATCGCTCGCTCGGCCACGATGGCCACCGCCTCGTGAGTCGCGTCATCAATCACCGTCAGGTTCTTGATGCTGCGTCCTTCGGCCGTGCGGTCAAAGACGAAGTCCATCGACCACACCTGGTTGGCTGCCATCGGGCGCTGCAGAGGATGACGCTCAGCCAGCGGAATCTTCTTTCGCTTGCGCTTCCTGACCTGCAGCCCCGCCTGGGCATACAGGCGGTCGACGCGCTTGTGGTTGACCACCTCCCCAGCCTGGCGCAGCTTGAGGTAGATCATGCCGGCCCCATACCTCCGATGACGCTGAGCCAGGGCCATGATCTTTTCCTTGAGCGCACCGTTGCGGTCTGCGGCGGGCTCGTACCGGTAGGCGCTGGCGCTCATGCCGATGATCCGCAGTGAACGGCGTTCGCTCAGTCCGCTGCCGACCATGTGGCGCACCAGCTCGCGCCGTGCTGGTGCGCTCACCACTTTTTTCTCAAGGCTTCTTTCGTCACCTCGTTCTCAAGCATCGACTCGGCCAGCAGCCGTTTGAGGCGAGCGTTTTCAAGCTCGAGTTCCTTGAGGCGCTTGGCATCCGAGACGCTCATACCACCGAACTTGTTGCGCCAGAGGTAGTAGCTGGCTTCCGAGAAGCCGTGTCGGCGACACAGCTCGGCCACCGGCAGGCCGGTCTCGGCTTCGCGTAGGAAACCAATGATCTGTTCTTCCGTAAATCTCTTCTTCACGTCCAATCTCCTGTCTTCGGGATTGGACTCCAGAGTCAGCCGCTACTCAAATCCGGGGGGACGTCGCACGGGCAGTTGCCCATCACCCACGAACGGCGTCAACGCCTCCCCGCGCGCCAGGCTGTAGTCCAGCGCCTTTGCGCTTGCTCAGCCCTCGGGCACCTTCTGGCGTTTCAGCAGCATCGACTGGCGGGGGTCAGTCCATCGCTTGGTGGACACCATCGTTGCCGCTTAGGCCCATATCCCTTTAAGGGTGGGATGACCGCGCGCTTACGGGGGTTTAGCTGTGAGTGTTTGCGCACCGGCTTGCAGAAGCGTTCGATTTAATCAAACACGTCGTTGCTTCATGCACAGTTCGCGTTGCAAACGCACCACCTCTGTGGCAGCTTCACTGCGAAGGGGCGTATTCGGTCTGAGGCCCAACACCCCGCCACGCTCCTGGGTGACCCACCGCCTGAGCACGCTGGCTTGGATATCCAGGTCCCGCTCCATGTAAGTGACATTGGCTCCTGGCTGCATGCACAGTCTCACGCCTGAAGTCGTTCGTGAGCTCCCTCAGGCTCTTGTCATGCTAATTTCCTCAACACCTCATGTCATTCGATGTGGCCGGGAAACTGGGGGAAGCCCACATAGCGGCTATCTTTCCATCAAGCGCCCGTATAACTATCTGAATTTTGAAACCTTAAGATGTCACGCGACCAAATTGTCCTTGCGAAGAAAGGGCGCATTGTCAGGATCGCCCATAGAAGCCAGAGCATTGCTTGAGGTCTGGACGCTGTACTGCTACGGGCGTCCGCTACAAGGTATGTTCGATATCGTTTCAGACGCCATCCGTCGAATATATAGGTTCGGCCACTCTTTCGCCATGTGCTGTAGCGATCGTCTTCCTGTGCAAGTGATCGTGCCAAAATTTTCGTAGGTTTTTCTCTATCCTGGGCGATAGCATTTTCATGCGCCATGATGCTTTCATCGTGGATCCTATACTTCACCAGGGGCTTAGGAACATGTTTGATGCCATTTCGGGCGAGCGCTCGGAAGGTGAGGACATAGTCTTCGTACAGGATCAAACGATCGAGTGGTCCAAAGAATTCAAGCATGTCGCGGGAGTAAGCCGCAGCCATACCCCCAGCAATGAAGAACCTACCCCGGATAACTTGCTCCAGAGTCGGGATACTACGGTGCTCTGTTTGTGTCTTCAGCAGTTTGCCTTTATTGTCAATAAAATGCACATTCGAAAATACTAGATCGGGCTTGGGTTGTTGAGATTGATAGGCGGCAACCAATTCACTCGTTCGGTCAGGCAACGAGCAATCGTCACCTCCTTGAACAAGGATGAGCTCCCCTTGAGCGAGCGCAAATGCTGTATTTAAATTGCCGACAAGTCCGAGATTAGTTCGATTTTGATAGGCGGTGATATTTCGTTTCCCAGCATGCGTAAATAATGTTTTTTGTATGATTTCAAATGTCCTATCGGGAGAGCAGTCATCCGAAATGATTATTTCAAGAGGATCATATGTCTGAGCGAGTGCGCTTAATACGGCCTCCTCTATGTACCCTTCCTGTTTATAAGAACAAACTATTAAGCTCACCAATATTGGCTCAGGCATTTCCACCTCCGTAAAAAACAGCAAAGCCTTTTAAGCCCAATCGATCTTCACTCCCGACATGAATTCTTATTTCACGCACGCTCCTAATCCGGGCTAATTTTCTAAAATTCATGGGGCCCATCCAAGCATCAATACGACTCTTTCAAAGGAATTTTTGGCCTATTGGAGATATTGCGCATTCGTTGATGCGGAATAATTTCTATTGCTTAAGGCTGCCAGACAAGCAAGTCAATTGAGGTGGTGCTCTTGGTATAAAAGGCAACGTAAAAATCTCTAGATTGCTGGATTGAGACCTTGAAGACCCCTTCTTCTATCGAGTATTTTGACGTATTCTTTCACCAAAATCCAGTTGCATCATATTGTTAAAGAAAAGAATCAAAACTGCAGATCTTGGCATCATACGGTGAAGCGCTCTATGACAATACTGATCCCGATCGTGGTTCGATTTTGATGCTTGCCCTGGCGCGGGATGGGCACTAGAGATTCCAAATCAAGATTGGAATAAGTCAAGACTTAAACGAAAGTATAGCTGCAATGACCTTGTCCTGTTGTGCGGTGGTGAGATGAGGTCCCATAGGCAAACTCAGAACTTGGTTGGCCATGGTTTCCGCAATTGGGAAGTCACCTGGCTTATAGCCAAGATTCAAATAGGCCTGCTGCAGGTGCGGCGGAATAGGATAGTGAATCAAGGTGCCAATACCGTTTGCAGTCAAATGGGCTTGGAGTGATTCGCGCTGTGGGGAGCGCACTACGTACAGGTGCCATGCAGGTACTGCCCAGTGCGGCGTTAGTGGCAGCCTCAGTCCACAACCAGCTAGTGATTGCTGATAGCGCTGAGCAATCTTGTGGCGACGGCTATTCCATTCGTTAAGTTTGTGTAGCTTTACGCTGAGTACAGCAGCCTGTATTGGGTCGAGCCGACTGTTGTAGCCTCGAACTTCGTTAACATATTTGACACTTGAACCGTAGTTGCGCAATAATCGGAGACGTTCGGCCAATTCGGTATCGTTTGTGGTCACAGCTCCGCCATCACCTAATGCGCCAAGGTTCTTGCCAGGGTAGAAGCTCCACGCCACTGCATCACCATGCCCGCCGAGATAACGTCCATTATGGCGAGCTCCGTGAGCCTGTGCACCATCTTCAAGTACACGTAGACCATATTGGCGAGCAATTGTCAGTATGGGGGTTATGTCGGCTGGCTGACCGTATAGGTGAACAGGTAAAATGACTTTGGTGCGCTTATTGATAGCCTGTTCAATTTTAGTAGGGTCAATATTGCAAGTGGCTTCGCTCGGTTCAACCGGGATCGGTATTGCACCGCATTGGCTTACAGCCAACCAAGTGGCTATATAAGTGTTACTTGGGACGATCACTTCGTCACCAGGGCCTACTCCCATGGCTAGAAGGGTCAGGTGCAGCGCGTCAAGTCCGTTGCCAACACTAACGCAGTGCTTTATCTCGCAATAGGCTGCATACTCCTGCTCGAATCTGTCTACGACCGGTCCTAAAATATACCAGCCTGACTGCAGCACGTCAGAGACTGCTGCATCGATTTCAATCCTAAGTTCATTGTATGGGGCTTTAAGATCAAGAAACGGAATCACGGTTGTCCTCAATAAGGGTCAGGAACTCGGAATAGTCGCGGATATAGTCGGTGTGGTCGTAAAAGTGCGACGCAAAGACCAGTAGCACGGCATCGGGAGAGTATTTATACTGTATGCCCCATACCATTGGGGGTAAATGTATGCCTAAGTCTGGCTGATCGAGAAGAAACTCTTGCCTAGTATTGCCATCGTCCGCCACCACTGCGCAACTACCGCGAACGCAGATCAGGAACTGATGGCAAATCTTGTGCGCGTGCTCCCCTCTGGTTTCCCGGCTGGGAACGTCAAATACTAGGAAGTAGCGCTGTACCCGAAATGGGATGGTGCGTTCGAATTCCCCCACAGAAAGACTACCTCTGATGTCGGCTACGCTGGGCATTCTGTGAAGCGACACTCCATTCACACGTGTTGCATTGGTGCCTGGCTGTTTTGGCTTTGTCTCATCACTTAAACCGGCTACGCGCGTAGCGTCTGTATAGCCCACGATCTTGGCCGGATTACCCACAACCACTGCGTTTGGGGGTACCGAACGAGTAACAACGGCGCCCGCAGCGACCATCGAGCCTCGTCCAATAGTCACTCCGGGTAGAATCACTGCGCCGGCACCAATGGAGGCACCGTCTTCAATCACTGTGTTCAGAAATCGTTCGGGGCGCTGTCGGCTTCGGGGAAATCGGTCGTTGGTGAACGATGCGTTGGGCCCGACGAAAACATCATTGCCCAACCGCAGGCCGTCCCATAGCTGTACTCCACTTTTGATGGTAACTCGGTCGCCGATGATCACGTCGTTCTCAATGAGGCAGTGAGAGCATATGTTGCACTCACCTCCGATCACGGCCCCTGGTAACACGACAACAAACTGCCAGAATCTACTCCCGGATCCGATAGAGCTGGATTGCACATCAGCCAAGTGGTGAATGAAGTATTGAGTCATGGTTCTTATTTTTTGAGTGTAACTAAATGAAACTTCGCTGTATATGAAGTAAGGCGTACATTGACTCAGGCGAATTATTTCAGAATGGCGCGAGAGCTCTTGATTCAAACAAATGACTTGAGTTGAAGGCTGCAACTGGCTTTGCATCTATCCAATGTATTGTAAAATATTCTTTTCGAGGATAAGCGTTCAAGTCGTTTTGGGGAGGCAACTGGTGTGCTAATGTGGTAATGAGCAAACCGAGTTATTTGACGATTGCCATTCTCTAGATATCTACTGGATGCCCGAGACTCCGAAGCAAGTTGCCCATTTCCGCAGCACTGTTAAAGGCGTTGGCAAACTTTCCAACCAAGGATCGTTTCATAAAAGGGAAACCTGCCTCAAGAAGCTGCTTGGGCCAGCCAAGACAAAGATCATTTGCCTCGATCGATGTGGTGAACCAATATGAGCCGACGGTGTACTTTTCAGCGACCTTTCGAGCCATGGGGTTCTCCTGACAAAGTACAACAGACTCTTGCATGCGATATCGAAATGTTTTGGTCAGGATGCTTGAGAGGTGTTTTATGAATGCACCATCTATGCATTTGATGATGAATGCATAAGATTGAATATGGTTCTCATTCTGATTGTTGCCAGTGAACCCGGTCAAACGCCAAGGAGCTTGATCTATGAATGGAGCGACAGGACTAAACGGGCCATACACGGAATCGTTCATCACCAGAACATCGCTGCCTGATGCGTGCTCGGCCAATTCTGCAAGGCCAATTGCGTATCCGCAAAAGTCCCAGCCGCTGGACTCCTTCCACACCAGTGAGTCACATTGGGGCAATAGTTCATCGAGCACGGGGTGACCCGGTGGACAGGCGCAAACCAACATCAACTGAAGATCTTCTTGGGCGAGACGCTCAAGTGAAAAACGGTGTGCAGGTGTCAACTGTCCATCGGGCAAGAAGATGAAATACAGCACCCAGCGCCCAGGATTTGCCGGAGACTTGATGGTGAGCGATGCGGGCGCAGGCGCGCGTCTCATTTGCCCAATTAGCTTCCGAAATCGTGCGTTCCAAGTGGGTCTACTCGGGACGTAGGGCCAATAGACACAGGCTCCAGGAAAGGCGCGGACCAATTCAGTAGGCATTTTTACCCGTCAGTGCGCCCAGCGTGCGAATCAGAATGGTGAGGTCCATCCATAGCGACCAATTGTTGATGTACTCGATGTCAGCCTCGATGCGTTGCTGCATGCTGCCGATCTCGCTGGTTTCTCCGCGCAGCCCTCGTACCTGAGCCAGGCCGGTGATGCCAGGCTTGATGTTGTGTCGCGCGAAATAGGAGTCGATGCGCTGTGAATATTCCTCATCGTGCTGCACTGCATGTGGTCTTGGGCCCACCAGCGACATTTCGCCTTTGAGCACATTAAAGATTTGCGGCAATTCGTCCAAACTGGTCTTGCGCAAGAAAGCGCCTACGCGGGTGATGCGGGGGTCGTTGCGGGTGGCTTGCTGCACTATGCCGGCCTCGGGCTGGTGTACGAACATGCTGCGGAACTTCCAGATGTGGAAGATCTTTCCGCTCCAGCCCTTGCGCGCCTGGCGAAAGAATACTGGCCCCGAGCTGTCCAGTTTGATGGCGGCAGCTATCACGAGCAGCAACGGCGAGATCAGCAGCATGATCAGCGACGCCAAGACAACATCTTCGATCGCCTTGAGCAGCAGACGCGTACCCGTCAGAGGTGTTTCAGAGAGTGTCAACAGCGGTAGCCCCGCCATCTCGCGCACACTGTGATTGACGAGCAGCAGTGAGAAGATGTCGGGAACCCAGTGAACAGCCACGTGGCGATCCAGCAGTTGAAAATACATGTCCTCAATCAGATCGGATTCGCCCAAGGGAATGGCAAAGTAGATCGTGCGTACCTCTTGGCGGTCAATGATTGCCAACATCTCGTCCAGAGGGCCAATGATGTTGGGCTCTTTGAGGGTACCGAAGTCTGATGTTTCGTAGAGGGAGCCACCCAGCTTCTCAACACGACTCTGGGCGGCCGACGGCAGTTCTAGGCACCCCACCACCTTCTGGTTAAGCCAGGGATTGCCCGATATTTTGTGTTGGAGGTAGCGGGCGAGTTTGCCTGTTCCCACGATCAGCACGTTTTCAGCTGGCACCGCATGGAGCATCACACGGGTCTGCACCTCGCGGCTGAGGTACTGAAGCAGCAACTGAAGCAGATAGCCTGCCACATACAATTGCAGCAGCAGCAAGCGCGAAAAGGTGTCGGTCTGCTTGGCGGCAAAACCCACCACCAAAAGGAAACCAAAGGCCAACGACCAGGCTTTGAAGAGGGTCAATGCCTTGCGAGTGAAGCTGCTGTTGCTTCGGTAGACACCAAACTGGTCATAGGTGAATAGCATCCCCATGGCCAGCAGAAGCAAAAGCACTGAGTACTCGGCCGTCAGTTCACCAATCTGTTGACGGGTCAGCAGAAGGCCCAGTCCCATCACCGCTGTGAGATCCAGCAACGTCTGCACAGACGTGGAAATACTGCCGCGGCGTTTGAGGATGGATCGAGGGGGTCTCTTGGATGGGACCATGGCTGAAGAGTATAGGGTTACCAGGACTCTAAAAATCTCGATGAGTTAGGCAAACGCACGGCCAATCTAAGAAGTCAGGCTTTGCCTACGTGTACGGCGCACCGGTCGCCTAAAGGGGCTCAGGCGCGCGCATCGCCCCAGACGATGGTTGCGTACTCATCACCTACGTAGAGCGTTTCGCCATGTCGATCGACGCAGTACTGCGGCGACATGATGCGTTCGCTCACGGTCTGATCAGTACCGATCCGGGTGTACTCGAAAAGCACACTGCGCTCCACAAGGCAGTTGCTGCGCAGGTGGCTTCCGTGGCCGATCCAGCTGGGGCCAATGACTCGGGCGCCAGCTTCAATACAGACGCTCGAACCAATGTAGACCGGTCCTTCAATTTGCACCGTGTCCCAATCGATCGATGTGTTCAGTCCGACCCACACGCCGGGGCGGACCTGTTTGCCCGGCATGTCCATCTGGGCAATTTCGCCGCGCAGCACTCTTTGCAGCACCATCCAATAGTCGGAGAGGCGGCCAATGTCGATCCAGTTGAAGAATCGTTTTTGCGCGAAAAATGGCAGATCACGCTCAACCAGCAGAGGGAACAGCTGGCTGCCGATGTCGAACTGATGATTCGGGGGGACCAGCTCGAGCGCTGCAGGTTCGAAAATGTAGATGCCGGTGCTGGCGGCAGTGGAAAGCGCATCCTCTGGCTGCGGCTTTTCTTGGAACGAGCGAACCCGCCCTTGTTGGTCGGCCACCACGACACCATAGTTCTGCACTTGGTCGAGCGGCACATCGAGTGTGACCACGCTGGCCAGCGCTTGCTTGTGACGGTGCTCTGCCAAGGCGGCACCAATGTCCAAGTCGACGATGGCGTCGCCGCACATCACCAGCGTGGTTTCATCGAAGAAACCGCTGAAATCCTGAATTTTGCGCATGCCTCCGGCTGAGCCCATGGCACGGGGGACGATGTCGCCGTGTTCGCGAGCGCCCTCGTAGGAGTAGCCTATTTCAACGCCCCAGCGGCGACCATCACCAAAGTAGTTTTCGATTTTGTAGTGGTTGAAGGCCACGTTGACCATGATTTCGCGAATGCCATGGCGAGCGAGGTGTTCGATCAGGTATTCGAGCACCGGCTTGCCCAGGATAGGGACCATCGGTTTGGGGGTCTTTTGCGTCAGTGGACGCACTCGGGTCCCCTGGCCCGCCGCCAGGATCATGCCTTTTGCCATGTTGATTTACCTTTTTTGGGACTGTAGCTGGAGTTGGCCGCTGCGTGGGTCACCGTTTGCCTTGAAGCACCCCTGTCTTTGGGTAGCTTGTGACGACTTCCCAAACCACTTCCTGCATCATTTTCGCGACTTCGTCGCTCGGAGCGTCCGCAGCGCTTCCGTCAGCTCGCAACAGGCGGTGAGGAAGGCCAACCGGGCTGCGGTGGTACATCACGGCATAGTGCGTCAACGCCACCAGGTAGCTGCCCAAGTCATTGATGTGGATGTTATCGCGGGTTCCGTTGGCGGTCATCGCAAACAGGTCTTCCCGGGATGACAAGCCAGGCCTCCCTCCGTCCTTCTCAAGCCGTCGTACGAACCTGGCCATGACCTGCCCCGCCGGGATGACGTAGATCGGCGCGGTGGTGTCGCCATGGGCCAACGCCTTGGCCAGCAGTTCCCCTTCCCAGTGGCGCGATAGGTCGTCGTCTAAACGCTGGAGCCAGCCTTGCGGATCGTCCAGCTGGTGCCAGGTCTCGTAGAGGTAGACGCGCATCGTGGGCCGGGTGTTGTGGGCAAGGTGAGCCCAGTGCCGAAGGTAGGTCGGGCTGTCAAAGTACTTGATCGCATCCTTGATCTCGACCATCTCGGTCAGAACCAACGCATCAAAGTCACCACTCTTGATGGCTTCTGTGGCGTCCTGGTAGCGGGGATGGGCATTTTCCTGCTCAAACCCGTTGATGGGCACATCTGGTTCCCAGTGGGACTTCAGTGCGACACCCCAACCAAGCTGAGAGCGGTGATCGTGCCCCTGACCAGCAAGTTGTTCCAGCATGACCGGCATGTCCCGGCCAACCAGGCTGTGGCCGATGTGGAAGACCCGCAATGGCTTATCAGGAGGGGGTAGTGGCAGGGCGTACAGCGCCGACAGTTCAGCAGGGTCCAATGACTTCTGCCAGCCACAGGCGGCCAGGGCCAGGACCATCACATACTTCAAGGATCGTTGCAGGTACATACGATGAAACCGGAGGTAGGTTCGGAGCTGGAGGCAACGGCATGGGGCCGGGTGCGCGTCGCCTTCGCTTGCTTCACGTGAGCAAGCACGATGGGTGCCAAAACGTCCACATTTGGCGGGTCCATGATATCGCCGTGATTTCCAGGTACGCGCTGCATGGTCAAGCCCGGAACCAGCCCCCTCCATCCATAGGCTGGCGATGTGGATGGGTCGTCGCCGGCTTGCAGGAACAACATCGGCAGATTGCAGCTTGCCGCGTCGTAGGCGGCCATGGCCTGGGCATAGATCTGAACGCGACGGCTGCCAGGCTCGTGGCGCCGCGCAACCTGGGCCTTGTACACACGGTACACGTACATAAGATGCTTCAATCCCTGACGACGGATCAGCCGCAGACGCCTGCTCACGCCCGCCCGCAAGTGCTTGAGGCCTCGCCCGGGCAGCATGGAGTCAAGCATGACAACCAGCCCAATGGATTCGCCTGACCGCTGCAGCCGCTGCGCCACCTCGTAGGCCAGCGCACCACCGATCGAGTACCCGCCCAGAAAATAGGGGCCGTGAGGCTGAATGCCGCGAATCAGGGTGACGTACTCCTGCGCGAGTGCTTCGACGGACACAGCAGATGCAGCCGCTTGATCAGGCCTGTACAAAAGATCGATTTCGGTTTGCGAAAACACCCCGTACACCGGCATTTCCGGGTCAAGCCTGGATGCCAAATGGCGGTACATCTGCGCTCCTGCCAGCAGAAACAGGCCAGGACCTTGGCCATGAGGCTGAAGCACTGCCACCGGCGTATCAACGGTATTCGATGGGCGGGTCTGTGCAAGCGCAGCGGCCAGATCGGCCACCGTCGGGTGCTTGAACAAAAGGCCCAGTTCGCACGGTTGATTCAGGGCCGACTCAATGCGACTCACCACGCCGACAGCGAGTAGTGAATGTCCACCGAGATCGAAAAAATTGTCCAGAACGCCGAAGCCGTCCGTTTGCAGGGCTGCTTGCCAGACCTTCAGGATGGTCATTTCGGTGGCGTTTCGCGGCGCCAGTGGCGGCGTGCTTGAACCCGTGTGGCCCTGGTCGGGCGCTGGCAAGGCTTGTCGGTTCGTTTTGCCGTTGGGCAACACGGGCACAGTGGCCAGTTCGACGAAAATGCCGGGCACCATGTGATCGGGCAACCACTGGCGCAAATGCTCTCGCAGTTGTTCGCTCGAAGGCATCGCCCCAGCAGGCACCACATAGGCAACCAGCCTGGCTAGGCCTGGCGTGTCCTCTCGTTGCATCACCACCGCTCTGGCCACTGCCGGGTGGCGAAGCAGGCTGCTTTCGATTTCACCCAGCTCCACGCGAAACCCGCGCAGCTTGATCTGGTCGTCCAGCCGGCCACCGTGTTCCAGCGAGCCGTCGTGTCGCCAGCGCCCTCGGTCGCCGGTGCGGTAGAGGCGCGTGTTTTCCGGTACTTGGGCGCCTGGCTGGTCAATGAAGCGTTCAGCGCTCAGCTCAGGTCGATGGTGGTACCCCAGCGCCACGCCGGTGCCGCCAATCCAGATCTCGCCAGGAACGCCAATCGGGCACGGCTGGCGGTGTTCGTCGAGCACCTGGATCGAGGTGTTGTCCACTGGCCGGCCCAACGAAATGCATGGGGTGCTGTCTGCCAAAACACGCCAGCAACTCGACCACACCGTGGTTTCGGTGGGGCCATACATGTTCCAGACCTCGGCGCAGCGCTCCAGCAATTGGGCCGCCAGACTGGCCGTCAGGGGCTCGCCGCCCACCAAGGCTTTCAGTTGGGGGCGGCCAGTCCAGCCGGCGTCAATCAACAGGTGCCAGCGCGAGGGCGTGGCCTGAAGCAGGGTGACGTTTTCCTGGGCCATCATGGCAGCCAGCGCCCGGCCATCGTTGGCCTGCGCTTCGCTGGCAATCACCACCGTGCCGCCCGTGCCCAGCGGGAGCAACAGTTCCAGCACCGCAATATCGAAGCTGGGTGTGGTCACGGCCAGCAGACGATCTTCTGGCGCGATGCCCGGCGTTTGCGCCATGCTCGACAGCAGATTGACCACCGCCCGGTGGGGCACTGCGACACCCTTGGGTTGCCCTGTCGATCCAGAGGTGTAGATCACGTAGGCGGGATCCTCAGGCCTGGCATCCAGGTGAGCGTCGGCTTCGAGGGAATCGGATGATGAGGCTGAAATCCCCTGGGCTTCGGCGTCCAGCAGCAGACTCGGCGTCGATTCGCACGCCAGCGCCTGCGCCACCGACCTGTGGGTGACCATCAGCGCCAGATCGGCGTCAACGATCTGGAAACTCAGCCGCTGGACCGGGTAGTCGGGGTCGAGCGGAACATAGGCGGCTCCGGTTTTCAGGATGGCCAGCAGGGCGATGACGAGATCGTGACCGCGTGACAGGCAGAGTCCGACGCGGCTGCCGCGCGCGATCCCTCGCTGGCGCAGCACCCGGGCAAGGCGGTTCGACGCTGCGTCGAGCTCCTGATGGCTCATTCGCGCTGCACCAAAGACCAGGGCTTCTTGCTGGGGGTAGAGCCGGAAACCATTGGCAACCCACTCTGGCACGGATTGGGCAGCAGGCACCCTGGCAGCGCCCATTGACCAATCGTGCAGGCGGGCACGCTCGTCGGCGCCCATCAGGGATATGGCGGATATGCGGGTTTCGGGTACCTCCACCGCGGCGAGCAGGATGTGCTGCAAGTGCTCTCCCATGCGCTGCACGGTGTCACGGGCGAAAAGATCGGTCGCGTACTCGATCACGATGGCGTGGTCGTGAAGCAGATCGGCGACCACGCTCAGATCAAACTGGGTGGTCGCCCGGTCAAAATCGAGCCGTGACCATGTCATTCCCTCGAAGTGACAGTCGCGGGCCTGGGAGTTCACCATGTTGAACATCACGTTGAACAGCGGCTGACGGCTGGCGTCGGGACGTCCACCCAGTTCTCGCACCAGCAATTCGAATGGCATGTCCTGGTGCGCAAAAGCTTCCAGAGAGACTTCACGCACACGCGACAACACTGTCGAGAAATCCGGGTCGCCGCTCAGGTCGGTGCGGAACACCAGGGTGTTCACGAAGGAGCCAATGAGGTTTTCCGAGGCGAGGTGGTGGCGATTGGCGATCGGCACGCCAATGGCCAGGTCTGAGCTGCCCGTGTGCCGATGCAACATCACATTGAGCGCCGCAATCAGCACCATCGACAGGCTGGCACCATGGTCCGCACCGAGTCGGCGCAGTGCGGCAATCTGCTCGAGGGCCAAGGGCAGGCGTAACGCAGCTCCTCGAAAACTGGGCACCTCCGGTCGCGCAAAGTCTTCGTTCAACGCCAGAGGTTCGAGACCTTCGAGACGGCGTGACCAGTAGGCCAGTTCCTGCTCTCGCCGCTTCCCCTCGAACCATCTGCGGTGCCAGGATGCGTAGTCTGCGTACTGGATGGGAAGCGTGGGCAAATCGGCTTCGGCGCCGAGCTGGATGGCGCTGTAGTGCGCGGACAGCTCCCGACCCATTTCGGCAAACGACCATTGGTCGCTGATGATGTGATGCATCACGATCAGCAGTATGGCGTCCTGCTCGGCCAGCTGGACCAGCTGGGCGCGAATCAGCGGACACCTGTCCAGCTTGAAGGGCTGGCAGGTGACGGAAGCCAGATGGCGATTCAGCACCTCCTCAGAGACGAAGCCTGCGTCGGTCGCGAGTTTCACTTCCACGATCAGCGAGGGTGGTGGCGGCACCACTTCACCCACCACGCCCTCGGAAGACTTGACGAAACGCGTGCGCAGAATTTCATGCCGTTCAACCACACGTATAAGCGCTGTTTGCAGGGCAGCCCTGTCGAGCGGACCGCGCAGCCGGATGGAAACCGGCACGTTGTAGGCGCTGCTCTCAGGTGCCAGTTCGTTCATGAACCAAATGCGCTCCTGGGAGAAGGACAACCCGACCCGGGTGCCAGGCTCTCGAGGGCTGGAGGGCGCCGAAACTAGCGCATCTGGAGCGTCCGGCGACCCGGTCAGTTGCTGTTTTGCTGGCGCTTGCGCTACGAGCTCCGCGAGTCTGCGGACAGTGGTGCGTTCGAACAAGGCGCTGATGGGCAACTCAACACCCATCCTCTCGCGCAGGCGCGACACCAGCTGGGTGGCAAGAAGAGAGTCCCCGCCCAGGTCAAAGAAATTCGCGTCAGGGTCGATCGCCGCATGGCCCAGGACTTCGGACCACAAGCTGGACAGCATTGAGATGAGCGCAGTGTCAGCTGCTTGGTTTGGTGAGCCCGTCCAAAGCGACGCCATCTGTGATGAGCATCGCAGGGGCTCCAGCACACCTTGCAGGTAAAGTCGGCGCGCGGTATTGCGCTGCAGCTTGCCACTGGATGTCCGAGGCAAGGTACCGGGTCGCAACAGCAGGATTTCGTGCATGTCAAGCTGGTGCTCGATGGCTACCTGTCTGTGTATGCTGTCGATGAGTTTCCGGCCACCCTCTAGAGAGGGACGTCGGCTGCACTCGACCAGCATAATCACAGTTTCCTTTAGACCCTTGTCTACAGAGACAGCGATGACACCGCCGGATCTGACGTTAGGGTGCGCAGCCTCGGTGGTTTGCTCCAAATCTTGCGGGTACAGGTTGCGCCCGTTCACCACAATCAAGTCCTTGCGGCGACCCGCGACGAACAACTCGCCTCCGTGCATGAAGCCCATATCGCCCGTGCGCAAGTAGTGGGGTGCATCAGCGTCATCGCCGGCTATGGTCGCGTCAAATTGCTCGGCCGAGATCTCAGGTTGCGCCCAATACCCACTGCCCACGCTCGGACCAGCCACCCAGATCTCGCCAATGCGATCTGGCGCGCAGATTTCGGTGGTGTCGGGATTGACAATACGCAGCTGGAAACCTGGCAGTACTGGGCCGCACCCGACTAGGGTTCGGTTCCCATGTGTCGCTGGGTCCGTGACCAGCACCTCATGCCGCTCAATGGCTTGCGCGTCGAGTGTTATTTGCTGCAGTGGGTCGCCGATCGTGCGAACAGTAACCGCCAGCACTGCTTCGGCCAGGCCGTAGGAAGGCGCGAGTGAAGCATTGCTGAAGCCAAAGGGAGCAAAAGCGGTGGCGAAAGCATCCATGGTGGCGGCGCGAACCGGCTCCGCGCCACAGCTTGCCAGTTGCCAACAATCCAGTCGGGCGGCCCAACCGGGCGCGCGAGCCAGGGCTTGCACACAGGCGGCATAGGCGAAATTGGGCGCGCCACTGTGCGTCACCTCGTGCTTCTCGATAGCCTCCAACCACCTCAAAGGCTTCAAGAGGAAGTGTGTGGTGGACATCAGCAACGAGGTGCCACCCGCATAAAGCGGAAGAATCACGCCATGCACCAGTCCGTAATCGTGGAACCACGGTAGCCAGATCAGCCCCCGCTTGTTCTTGAGGTCTTTGCCACTGCTCAACGATGAGCATTGCGCCAGCACGTTTCCATGGGTGATCTCGACTCCACGCGGAGTACTGGTGGAGCCAGAGGTGTACTGTAGATAGGCAATATCTTTCTTGGCTTGACGTCCAGGCGGAGCTTCACCCAGTTCAGCCTCATGCAGTTCGCTCAACAAGGCTTGAAGAGAGCGCCACGGCACGTCAGGCATCTGGGTGCGAGCAACTTCCAAATGACTCTCATGAGTGAGGGCCAGGGTCACGCCTGCATTGGATGCTATGCTGCCCAATCGCGCCTTGCCGGCACCGCTCCGCCGGGTTTCCGGTGCAGGTGCTGGAATGGGAATCACGCCGGCCAGAATGCAGCCCCAGAACAGCTGGACCGCCTCCAAATCGTTGTTGAACGCCAGCAGTACCCGGTCACCGGGCGAAGTCCGCTCACGCAGCTTTCCAGCGATGGCCTCTGCAGCCCGGCCCAATTCGTTGTAGCTCAACGTTTGGGCAACCTCCAGATCGCCGCCTAGAAACACATAAGCCGGGCTTTCGCCAAGGGCCTCTACCTGTCCTCGAAGCAAGTCTTGAAGGCCCTGACCTTGGGAGGTCGGCGCTTGGGCGGCATGGGGGTTTCTTGGGAACATTCGCGATGCTGTTTGCGGCGCAAGGTCTGACATTTGCCTGGAGGAAGGGGCAACAAGATGCGGCAAAGTTGACGAACCTGCTGGGCGAAACACGCCAGGTCATGGGCCGAGTAGCGCGCTATCTGCTGTTGCTACCCCCGAAGGTTAAGCCGCATCACGCAGCTGCCACAAAGCAAGTACTGCGAAAGCGTGAATTTTTGGTACTGCTCAGCCTGTTGTTCGGGGTCGAACGACCGTTCAGACGAACAGTGAGAGCAGCAGTTCAAGTGGCACAGGCTCAAAGTGCGACGTCACTCGTTGACCAACTATGGATTGCTGCCGCATCATCGCGTTGTGTAGTGCCGTGAGAAGAGATTGGCTAGGTTGGACTTGTGAGCAATTCCTCGAAGCGGGCGCGTTCGCTTCTCGAAGACAGTTGGCGATGTGTCGTGTGCGCTTAAACCGCTCCGGCGGAGTTGAGACCGGTCTGCCAACGTCCCTTGGTCAAGGGATGCTGCCATCTGAAGCATGAGCTCCCTCCACAACAAGAGTCCTAAAATCCTCTCGGTCTACTGGGTACAACCAGTTGAATTTCGAAGCGACTGCGAAAAAAATGTCAATGGTGGCCGTATCGCAGATGCTTGATGCGCTGAGACCTGGCAGGCCCGCGTGACTTCAGAAATATATCTTCAAGGATCAGATGACCACACTTCCGGTGCAGGAGATTTGTCTAAAGAGCGATGGAGGCCGAATAGTTCGGTACATCGAGAATAAGCCTGTCAATCATTCAACCATACAGCGCTTGCTTTCGCTCAGCGCCGAAGCAAATCAATGGAGTAATTTTGGCCCAGTCAGTCGCCTGCTAGAGGAAAAGCTGGAAGAGGTGCTGGGGGTACCAGGTGAATTGCGAGTGATCGCGTGTAGCAATGCAACTGTCGCTTTGCATACACTTGTGGCAATGCATCAACACCTGCAAGGCAGACCTCTGCGTTGGATCAGCTCTTCCTTTGGATTTTACTCATCCATCGATGGGATACTTCAGTCAGCAGCCATCAGCGATTGTGATCAGAATGGCATGTTGGAACGGAGTTCCCTCGATCCTGAGGCCTTCGATGGAATGGTTATCACAAATATTTTTGGCAATTTCCAAGACTTGAGTCATTATCACGAATATGCGAAAAAACATCGAAAAATAGTCCTGATCGATGGAGCGATGAATTTTCAGTCGGGTGGACGAATGGCAAACGAATGCATCAGCTTGCACCACACCAAGCCCTGGGGATTTGGTGAGGGAGGGTGTGCGATTGTTGAGCGAGAACATAGCGAATTATTTCGCGATATGCTGGCTTTTGGTCACCACTCCTCAGATGCTCCAATTAATCGCCTGGCATCCAATGGAAAAATTTCTGATATAGCTTCTGCTTATCTCCTGATGCGACTTGAGGATTTGCAGAAATTTCGCAATGAGTATCAGTTTCAGTTTCGCAGAATTGCTCGTATCGGTGGTCAATTGGGCTTGTCAATTCTCAGCGGGGATGGCCCGCATCCCGGAATTCCTGCCAATGTTCCCATTCTCTTTCCTGGGCCAGTCAATCTGCCGTTGAACTCCAAGATACCTGTGCGCAAGTACTATTTTCCGTTGGCCAATACCCCGATTGCAGTTGATATATATCGGCGCATTGTCAATATCCCATGTCATTCAGAAATGGCGCGATTTTCAGACCTGGAAATTCAAGATCTTTTGATTAATCTGCTGGCGCAGTTTTCGCCGGTGCCCACTTGATGCTGTGATATGCGCATTGAAGGCATCTCGGTCGTCGTGACCTCATTCAATGGTGAAGCGTGGATTCGTGCCGCCATCGTCAGCATACTTGAGCAAGATCTCGCGTGCCCTGTCGAAGTGATAGTCATCGATGATGGATCAATAGATTCCACTGTTTCAATCATTCAGTCCCTAGACGATGCTAGGGTTCAGCTCATTCAAAATTCAACCAACTTAGGTACTGCGAAATCGCGCAATGTGGGTATTCAGCGAGCGCGGCATCAGTGGATTGCCTTCAATGATCAGGATGACGTCTGGTTGCCGCATAAACTGTCGCGCCAGTGCGAAATAATCGAAGATCACCCTGAGATTGACGGCGTAGCAGGAGGTTACGCTCGCCTAGCCAAGGATGGATTGACGCGTTGGACAGGAAGGGTCTTCAACAAGCTCTGGAGTCCGTGTCATACTCCCGCGTTGGAGGAGCCACCATATTATTTTCCAGCTCGCCATGGGACTTGCTATGTCCAGTCACTGCTTGTCTGCAGGAATGCCTTGCAACTGATTGGTGGATTTCGAGAAAATCTGCCGATAGCCTATGATCCTGATTTGATTATCCGCCTTGGCGAGGTCATCAAACTGGCAGCGCTCGAAGAGCCCGTATTTCTCTACCGCTTGAGCCATACCAGTATCACTGGGGCGGCAAACCTGAATACGCTTGAGTTCCTGAGCGGTTTTGCCTATATTTACGCGGCCCAAGAGGCGCGGGCCAGTGGTCAGCACGAGCCTGACATGAATGAGTTTATCAAAAATTATAAACCTGGTGCTAGAGAAATCGAGCAATTTAAAAAATCCCAGATTCTACGGAATATCAATACATGTTGGATCAATGATGGGCTGTTTTATGCAATGTTGACGGCATGTCAGCAGGTATTGAGGCATCCTTCATTGATTGGTATGATGGCGGTACGAATGCGATGGTGGAAAAAAGAATGATAGGTTGAATTCAATTATTCCATGAAAATCATCTATTTTACGGCTGAATTTCCCGGGCAGACCCACATCTTTTTGTGGCGTGAGTATCAAGAGCTACTTCGAATCGGGATTGACGTGCATATTGTATCCACACGGGCTCCACCCGTCGGGATGAATTCATTCAGCTGGAGTGCGCAGGCAAGGAAAGATACCGACTATCTGTACCCATTTTCTTTCAGTGATTGCTGGGGCGTAGCGGTGGCGATGCTTCGTTGCCCCAGGCGCAGGCTGAAAAAGATCTTTGGAGTGATCTTCTGCACTGGCAATTTGACTGTCCGTGACAGGATGTTATTGATTGTTCATCTGTTTCTTGCTACCAAGATGGTCAAACTGGTGGCATATGAGAATGCCACACACATTCATTGCACGACTTGTGCCGCAACTGCCAATATTGCTCTCTTCAATCATTTGCTTTCTGGGACTCCCTATAGCCTGTCTCTTTTGGGGCCAAGGTTGGAGACCTATGGGACTAATCAGGCAAATAAATGGCGTTATGCCAGCTTCAGTTTGTTTCAGTCGATTAAGCTATTGCGTGAAACACGCGAGTCTATCCCAGATTCCATCCCTGATCTTCATGCGTTTGCACCTGTGGGTGTCAATACCGAGATTGTTTGTCGCGATGTTCCGTACCAAGCATGGACCCCTAACTCTACCGTTAGACTTTATTGCTGCGGTCGACTCAACCCCGTCAAAGGACATGAATACGTTATTCAGGCCGTACGGCGACTGATTGATCGAGGGTATCAGGTGAGTCTCAAGATTGGGGGCGAGGACGCAGAGATGGGGCGGGGTTATCGAAAGGTCATCGAGTCAGAGATTGAACACAATCAACTACAGGATTGTGTGACCTTGCTGGGCGCTGTGTCAGAAGAGGAAAATATTCTGCAGTACAGTGATGCCCACGTCTATGTCATGGGAAGTCTGGACGAGGCAGCAGGTGCTGTCGCTGCCATGGAGGCCATGGCCATGGAGGTGCCCGTGGTGATGACTGACGCAGGTGCCAATAGTGAGTTGATCGACAATGGCATTGATGGGTTATTGGTGGAGGTAAAAAACGCCGATGCTTTGGCCAACGCGATTGAGCACTTGCTCAACAATCCTGAAGAGGCTGAGCGGTTGGGATGCAGTGGTCGTTCAAAGGTGCAGGAAAAATTTAATCATCACCTCAGTGCGAGAGCGATTGCTGATTTCTTGACTAAAACGCAGAAACTGAAATCGGTTCCGAATCGCTAATCATCTTGGCGGGCTTGTGCCTTACTTTGATCTGACTGGAATTTGAAATTGTTAAAGTGATTGATTCTCTGACATTTACGTACATTGATTTCCGCAGCCTGTGCTAAGACAATTTTTGGCCTTTATTGCCGTACAGGCGACGTCCCCCCGTATTCAGTAGCACTGGGCTTTGGAGTCCGGGGGTTAATTTAACGGGTTTTGCATCAGCCTTTGAGCATGGGCCGCCGGGGTCAGTCCGCCAAGGGACTTCTTGGAGCGCTCCTCGTTGTACTCCCGACGCCAGGTCTCGACGATCACGCGGGCATGTGCCAGGCTGGTGAACCAGTGCTCGTTCAGACATTCCTCCCGGAAGCGGCCGTTGAACGATTCGATGTAGGCGTTCTGGTTGGGCTTGCCCGGTTCGATCAGGAACAGCTGAATACCCCTGGCGTGGGCCCAGTTCAGCATGGCTCGACCGCAGAACTCTTTTCCGTTATCTGTCCTGATCGCTTTGGGTAGTCCCCTCGTGGCGGCAATTTGATCCAAGATGCGCACCACCTGGTTGCCACCCATCGCTCGCTCGGCCACGATGGCCACCGCCTCGTGAGTCGCGTCATCAATCACCGTCAGGTTCTTGATGCTGCGTCCTTCGGCCGTGCGGTCAAAGACGAAGTCCATCGACCACACCTGGTTGGCTGCCATCGGGCGCTGCAGAGGATGACGCTCAGCCAGCGGAATCTTCTTTCGCTTGCGCTTCCTGACCTGCAGCCCCGCCTGGGCATACAGGCGGTCGACGCGCTTGTGGTTGACCACCTCCCCAGCCTGGCGCAGCTTGAGGTAGATCATGCCGGCCCCATACCTCCGATGACGCTGAGCCAGGGCCATGATCTTTTCCTTGAGCGCACCGTTGCGGTCTGCGGCGGGCTCGTACCGGTAGGCGCTGGCGCTCATGCCGATGATCCGCAGTGAACGGCGTTCGCTCAGTCCGCTGCCGACCATGTGGCGCACCAGCTCGCGCCGTGCTGGTGCGCTCACCACTTTTTTCTCAAGGCTTCTTTCGTCACCTCGTTCTCAAGCATCGACTCGGCCAGCAGCCGTTTGAGGCGAGCGTTTTCAAGCTCGAGTTCCTTGAGGCGCTTGGCATCCGAGACGCTCATACCACCGAACTTGTTGCGCCAGAGGTAGTAGCTGGCTTCCGAGAAGCCGTGTCGGCGACACAGCTCGGCCACCGGCAGGCCGGTCTCGGCTTCGCGTAGGAAACCAATGATCTGTTCTTCCGTAAATCTCTTCTTCACGTCCAATCTCCTGTCTTCGGGATTGGACTCCAGAGTCAGCCGCTACTCAAATCCGGGGGGGGGGGGCGTCGGGGTTGTACAGAACTGTTCTGCCTGCGATACTCAATGGCTGGAGACGCGGACGGAGTGGTCGCGTGTTGACTTTTTCCTGGGTCCCGATGGTGAATCGTCCAACATTTCTTAGAACTTTTTTGGGATTTCGGAATGAGTATGTCTGCCGAACGTAGCCGATTTGATGAGGCATATGCCCGACTCGTTCTCTCCAATACCTTCATCGAAACCAGCGATTATTACAAGCAGCGAAAAGAACGGTATTGGAACACGCTGCGTCTGATGAAGCCGTTCTTGGTGCAAGGTCAACGCATGCTGGATATCGGAGGTGGCCAGTTTGCCTTGCTCACCAAGGCTTTGTATGCTTGTGATTCCGAGGTGGCTGATCTAGATTCGCGTCATCGAGCGTCAATCGACTCGGCAGGCGTCGCATTCCATCACCTTGACCTAATGAAAGACGATTTCCGCTTCGAAAGGCCGTTTGATCTGGTGATGCTTGGAGAGGTGATTGGGCATGTTCCAGCTCCACCTCATTGGATATTTGAAAAATTGAGTAAGATCCTGAAGGATGGTGGATGTTTGGTATTGACAACCCCCAATCTATTTCGACTTCGAAACGTTTTGCGCATGATGATGGCAAAGCCTATTTTTACGCCATTCGTCATGCCTGAGAAAGACCGGCCACCAGGTCATTTTATCGAGTACGATCAAATGCAACTGGAGTGGCAAATGCGTGAGGCCGGGTTCATAGTCGAGCTCAGCGAGCATGTGCAGCTCGACATGGGAGGTTCGACTGTCCCTGCACGAGTTGGACGCCGATTAGCTACGCCGTTGTACAGGTTACGACCAGTGTTGCGTGACAATCTGCTGTTAGTGGGTCGAAAGGTTTAAATTCGCCTATCTGTATCCTTTGCGAGATATGAATCCCAAAATCTGAAGTTGCTCGTCATCAGGGTTTCGGTGACCAGATAGGCAGTTTCCGCACCATTCCCTTTACCTTTCTGGTTAAGAAGTTTGGTGAAGTAGCAAGCCTAAGTTTTACGAGACGGGTCTTTATTGGCAATCTCACCGCAGAGCCACTCAATTCCCACCGGTCGAATACCGTGTGAAACAATTTCCCACCCTCTACTTTTGACTGGCTCAGGAAATCGAGGTGGCTTCGTCTTCAACTACTTCGTGTATTAATTAGCCGCATCTTTGCAAGGCACCTACATTAACGATTCTCTTACCCGTATCTCGTCTGCAAGACGGGTGGTCCGATAATCCAGGCCAGCATAAGGCCATTGGATGCCATCAGGCCACCTTCGCGGCTGCAAGTGGGCAAGGATTCAGTCACAGACACCGCGGGGCTTACGCAAAAGCTAGAGTAGTCTGAAATGAGTGTGACCTGTACATCACAAAACTCCAGCATACGTCCGGTTTGCGGGTACTGCCATTTGAAAAAGGCTTCCTTGGCACAGAAGTGTCGAGTCACGCACTGGCCTCGCTCCGATTGGGGCAAGGCGGCCAAGGCGGCCAGTTCTCCTGGTGTACAAATCGTGGGCCAGAGCGTCTGATCCATCTCAACGTCTTCTTCGACATCCACGCCGATTGCGTGGACCTGAATTCGACTCGCCACAATCGCGACACATGCGCTGCTCGTGTGTGCGATCGACCCTACCAGCCCGACGGGCCATGTCGGAGAACGATCTGGTGCACATGGCACGGCCGCCGGTGGATAGCCAATCTGGGCCATCGACTCACGGGCGGCCGCTCGACCGGCGGCGAATTCGCGCTGGCGCCTGGGAATGGCCTTTTGAATCGCCCTCTCTTCGACTGGCCAGAGATCAGCCGGATTACCGTCAACATCTCTGCAGGCGACGCCAATGCCTGGGCCGAGTGCCTTCGCAAGCTGCTGGCGCAAATTATCCAGCACTGAATATCCGTGCGAGGGTCTGGCTCCTGCAAGAGGCAGCATCAGTCCTGCGGCTCTTTGCCAGCCCGCATGGCTCGCCGTCGCGACATGGCGTCGGCGCGCAATTGCGCACGCTCTGTGGACTCGGCAGCCGCTTCTGGTGTATCGCGGGGCTTGTCGTCGAGGTGAGCAGCCAGTGCGGCCAGGGTTGGGAAGCGGAAGATGTCGGTGATGCTCAGGCGGGTGGTGTTCAAGGCCTGCTTGATCTCGCGGTGGGCTTGCACCGCGAGCAACGAGTGTCCGCCCAGCGCGAAGAAGCTGTCTTTGGCGCCAATCAGAGGTACGCCCAGGATGCGTGACCAGATGGCGGCGATCTTCTGCTCGATTTCGTTTTCTGGCTCGACAAAAACCTCGGTGCGTTCACGCTGGGTGGTTTGCGTGGGAGCGGGCAGGGCCTTGCGGTCAACCTTGCGGTTGGGCGTGAGCGGGAATTCGTCAACCGTCATGAAGTGGGCTGGCACCATGTGCTCGGGCAGGCGCGCGGCCGCCCAGTCGCGCAGGCGCTCGGTCGACATGCCTGGGTCAGCGCGGAGGTAGGCCACCAGCCGCACGTCACCCGGCTGGTCTTCGCGGGCAACCACCACGGCCTGGCGGATGCCGTCGGCCGATTCGAGCACGGCTTCAATTTCACCCAGCTCGATGCGGTAGCCGCGGATCTTGACCTGGAAATCGGCGCGACCGAGGAAATCAATTCGACCATCTGCACGCCAGCGTGCCAGGTCGCCAGTGCGGTACATGCGCGCACCGGCGGGAGCGGCGCAGTCTGGGCGAACGAAGGGGTCAGCGGGGAAGCGCTCGGCGGTGAGATCGGCACGCTGCCAGTAGCCGCGCGTGACACCGTCACCACCGATGTAGAGCTCTCCCGGTACGCCCACCGGCACGGGCTGCTGGTGGTCATCGAGCACATACATCTGGGTGTTGGCAATGGGGCGGCCGATGTTCACCACCGCCTCGCCTGCACTCGCGGTTTCGGTGGACGACCAGATGGTGGTCTCCGTGGGACCGTACATGTTTTCAATCGACGCCTGGGTGACCTGGCCGAGTTCCGCCACCAGCGTGCCGGGCAGCGCTTCGCCGCCGATCATGAGGTGCTTCACCTGGGACAGCGCCGCCTTGGCTTCGTCGTTCATGGCGATCATGCGAGCCATGCTGGGGGTGCACTGCAAATGGGTGACGCCGTGGCGCTTGATTTGCGCGGCGATGGAGAAGTCATCGTCGGACACCGCCGTCGGTTCATTGGACCGTCGCAGCACTTCGGCCAGGGGATACAGGCTTTCCATCACCTTCTCCGCCGGGATACCGTAGTCGATCAGGCAAGCGACTTCACCCACGCCAATGGCCTTGAGTTCTTCCACCCGCTGCAGACAATCGTCCACGGTGCCGAACAGGCCGGAGTCTTCGAA
Organism: Hydrogenophaga sp.; assembly: GCF_030373245.1. Classification (GTDB taxonomy): domain Bacteria; phylum Pseudomonadota; class Gammaproteobacteria; order Burkholderiales; family Burkholderiaceae_C; genus Hydrogenophaga. The sequence continues at coordinate 371,635 of NZ_JAUCZF010000005.1, read as the reverse complement.
GTAGCGCAGAAAGGCAAAGTCCAGGATGCCTTCCATTTCTTCTTCCGACAACGACCGCAGATCGAGCTCGAATGGGTTGTTCACACCCACCGGCTTCTTGAAGGCGGGAAAAGCCCAGGCGTACTGCTTGATCAGGCCAGCCGCGCTGCGCAGGTAGTCCTTCATCGGGCCGCGTGAAATTTCGCGGGCCTGCTCACGGTCGCGAGCCACATAGGTGTGCAGCATCAGCGTGATGGTGAATTGCGCCGGGTCGTGACCGGCCTCGCGCAAGGCCTGGTGGTAGATCTTGATCTTGTCGGCGACCTCTGCGACGGTTTGCCCCAGCAGGTGGGTCAACACGTTGGCGCCGATGGCCCCCGCTTCTTTCCAGGTCTCCGGATTGCCCGCGGTGGTGACCCACACCCGCAAAGCTTTGGATACCGGACGCGGCTGGGTGATGACGTTGAACATCTCGCCGCTGGCGGTGGGAAAAGCCACTGCCTCGCCGCGCCAGAGCTGGCGCAACTGCTCGATGGTCTCGAACATGGCCTTCTTGTTGTGCGGTGGCGTGTTTTGTGGACGCAGCACAAAGTCGTCAGGCTGCCAGCCAGAGGCGATGGCCAGGGCAGCGCGGCCGTTGGTGAGGTTGTCGATGACGGCCCACTCCTCGGCGATGCGAGCCGGGTGGTGCAGTGGCCCCACGCAGCTCCCCGCGCGCACGCCGATGTTTTTCGTCACTGCCGCGACCGCGGCTCCTGTGACGGAGGGGTTGGGGTAGGGGCCGCCGAAGGCGTGGAAGTGGCGCTCGGGTGTCCAGACTGCGCAAAAGCCGTGCTGGTCGGCGAACTTGGCGCCTTCCAGCAGCAGCTCGTATTTCTTGGGGCCGGCACCATCGTCGTTGCCCCAGTAGTACAGGCTGAAATCCATCTTCTGCGCCGAGATCGGCGTCTGGCCGCTGGAGACGAGCGCTCGGTTTTCGTCGCTGGAGAGCACGAGCTTGAAGCCGCGCGCTAGGGTATAGAAGAGCTCCAGCACCGAGATGTCGAACGACAGGCTGGTCACGGCCAGCCACACACCGGGTGGATCGTGGCGGATGCGGTCGTCCATGCCGCGGAAAAAGTTGGCTACGTTGCGGTGCTCGACCATCACGCCTTTGGGGCGGCCGGTGGAGCCCGAGGTGTAGATCATGTAAGCGATGTCGGACGACAGCACCCCGCTGTCCAGATTGGTGACCGGCTGCGAGGCGATTTGCGCGTCTTCATCAATCACCAGCACCTGAGCCTGGTGCGCCGGCAGGCTGGCCACCAGGACCGACTGCGCCACGATCACCGGCGCGCCGCTGTCTTCGATGTAGAGCGCGATGCGGTCGGCGGGGTAGGCCGGGTCCAGGGGCACATAAGCGCCGCCCGCCTTCTGGATGGCGAGCGCGCCAATCAGCAGGTCCAGCGAGCGCTGGGTGTACAGGCCTACCAGCGTGCCAGGCTTGACGCCCATGCCCTGCAGGCGGTGCGCCACACGGTTCGCGCGGACATTGAGTTCGGTGTAGCTCAGCGCTGTGCCCTCGAACACAACGGCCGTGGCCTGGGGCGTGCGCTGGACCTGGGACTCGAAGAACTGGTGCACGCAGGTCTGGCGCTCGTAGTCACAGTGGGTGTTGTTCCAGCCATAGAGCACCTGCTCGCGCTCGGAGGCCGACATGATGGGCAGGCGTCCCAAGGGCGTCTCTTGCGCCGACGCGTCGCCCAGCGCGTCCAGCACGCTTTGCAGGCGTTGGGCCAGCTGTGCAGCGGCATCGTCGGGCAGGCGGGCGGCGTCGTGCCACATCGACACGCCGCCGTCTGGCGCCAGCACCACAGTGACCGCGCTGCCTTCGATGAATCCCGGTCTCTGCGAAACACCGACCTGGGGAACCGCGAGGCCGTGGATGGCCGGGTCGCGTGCGACCAGATCCAGCGCAAACGCCGGGTAGCGACGTGCCTTGTCCAACGCCGTGGTGCATTGCGCGACGAAAGCTGCGAACGGCAGTTCTCCCGCTGCTTCAAGTCGCCAAGGCACCCAGGTGGACAGGTAGCCCGGAGCCTGGGGCGCGGTGGCGTGCTGGTAAGCGAGATCGAAGGACGGCTTGCCGCTCACCCGGGCCACCCAGGCGGCCACAGCGGCCAGCAGGCGGTCGCCCGTCAGTCCAGTGGGGGCTTGCAGCGGCGTCTGACGCAGCACGGCAGGACCTGTGGCCGTGCTGGTCGAGGGAAGGTCGATGGCGTGGGGAGATTGCAGATGGCGGCGCCAGATGTCTTCGCCCGCCACCACCTGTGCCAGTGCGCCGGTCAGTGACTGCGCCTCGTCGGCATTCAGCAGGGGCAGGGTGTCGCCCGCCTTGGCAATGGTCGACGGGCACACGGCCTGACCGCTGGCATCGCGCAAGCCGGTCAGGCGCACCGGCACCGAGGCGGTCGCCACCACCAGACCCGCCGGCGTGGCTTCCACAACCTGCCCGGGTGATCCGGCGCCTGCCGCGGGCTCGGCCACGGCGCCTGACACCAGCAGCACGCGACCGCCCACATCCACCTTGGCGCATGTCAGCGGATTCCAGTAGGTGCTGTGGTCCAGCGCAGAAACCAAAGCCACGATGGATTCGGCGGCTTGCGCAAAGTCGATGCGCGCGGCTGCGGCCGGACGGTCGAGGCGCGCGTGGTACCTGCGCTGGCTGAGGTCTTGTGGTGTGCGCTGCGGCCCGGGGCCACGCAGGTCGGAGAGCAACTCGGCAAAGCTCTCCATCGCCGCTTCGTAGCAGCGCGTGTTCAGGGTGAGCGCGGTTTCGTTGGCTCCCATGTCGAACAGCCGCTGCTTGACGATATCTCCTTCGTCGATGCCGCCCTCGATCATGTGCCAGGTCACGCCGTGTTGTTTCTCACCCGCGAGAATGGCCCACACCGGAGCATTCAGGCCCGCGTGCTTGGGCAGCGGGCCGTCGTGGAAGTTGATGGCGCCGCGACGGGCTTGGTCAAGCACTGTCTGCGGGATGACCGACAAGTTGGCGATGCTGAACAGCCAGTCGAACTCGACGCCGGCGAGGCGCTCGGCCAAGTCGGCACCGGGCGCCTCCACCCTCATGTTCCGGTGCAAGGCCCAGGCGCGGATGTCGGCACTGCGTGTGACCACGGCAGTGATCCGGTCGCCCCCTTGCAGCAGGCGATCAGCACACTGGATCAGCAGGGACTCGTTGCCCATCAATACACAGGAGAATTGGCTCATGGAGAACTCCGGAAATCGCTGAATTTGGGGTGTCACGTGGACTCGTGGCTGCCATGTCCGGCAATGCGGCGGTTCCAAGCGCAGCGAAGGGCGTGGGATACCAGATCTTTGAGAAAGTGCTCAGGCTGACCATCTTCGGGGCGGCCAAGCCTGCGCAGCTTCGAAATCGTTGCACCTGCCGCATAGGCCACTGTAGCCGTAGCGGCGTAGAGTGCCCCGTGATTTTTGGTGAAGTACCAGAGGCGAGAATCGAACCAGAATGCTGGCATTCGTTTCCACGACTTCATGCCGGTGGAGACCGAGCCGATGTGCATGACGCGGCTCTGCGGCAGATACACTGAGTTCCATCCCAACCGCTTGGCTCGCAAGGACAGATCGGTTTCTTCAAAGTAGAGGAAGAAGCGCTCATCGAAGCCGCCGGTCTCCTCGAACACCCGGTGGCGCAACATCAGGCTGGCACCCGCCATCCAGTCCACGGTCTGGGCTTCAAGAGGTTCGGGCAGCGGAACGATGTAACGTCGCAGCAGGCGGGAGATCGGGCCTGTTGCCGCAGCGCTTTCGAATTCGCTGAAGAAAGTTGGAAACCGGAAAGCAGTCTGGTGGTAGACAGAGTCTTCCCCGTGGAGACGGCTTCCCGCAAGACCCACCAATGGATGGGCTTGCAGGTACTCCTTCAGTACTCGAATGGCACCAGCCTCAGGAAACGCATCCGAATTGAGGATGTAAACGAAATCCGGTACCGAACCATCGGGCAGGCCTTGGCGAATGCCGAAGTTGTTGCCTGCCCCGTAGCCGCCGTTGCGCCCCGACTGGAAGACCCGCACCCGGTTCCAGCCGCGCTCCTGAACCAACTTGACCAGGGTTTCATACGACCCGTCACCCGAATCGTTGTCAACCACCGTGATGGCGCCCGCAAGTCCCTCCATCTCGCCCAACGCCGCTTCCACGGCTCGAATCGTCAGGTCGGGTGTTCTGTAGTTGAGCACCACCGTCAACACGCTCGGTTGTGTGACCTGCTTCACTCGCCCCCTCCAAGCGATTGGGCCTTTTCGATGCAGTCCTTCAAAAGACTGGCCATCACGCGCACATTTGGTTCCAGCACCATGGAGTCGTGATCGCCGGGGACTTCCAGCACCTGGAGAGCGGGTATGTAGCGAGTCCAGTCGTTGTCAGGATAGACGTACTCTAGGCCGGAGCTGACCCAGCGTCCTCCGGAGACCTTCCAATGAAGATCCTGAGGAGGCCGGAACAACACCGCAGAGCCACCCCACCTTTCCAACCGGTAGCGCGGCAGCGCTGCCAGGAAGGCAGTCTGGATGGCTTCGTTGTTGAGCTGGTTCGATCGCGGCTGTATGGGCGGTGCGTTGCGATTGCGAAACCGGTTGAGTTCCCATTGAAAACGCCTGCGGGCCCAGTCCAGCAGGAAACCCGCGCCCTGTTTGCGCAGTTCCGCCAGCTTGATGATGGCTTTGTCCGTGCGGTTGAGCAATGGTCGCATCGGCAGGGGGGTGTCCAGCAGTACCAGCAAGGCCACCTCTTCTCCCGCTGCCTCCAGTTGCCTGGCGATCTCGTAGGCGGTGATACCACCACCCGAGAAGCCGCCCAGCAGGTACGGACCATGGGGCTGGACCTGGCGCATCTCGGCGATGTAATCGACTGCCGCTTCTTCAAAGGTCTCGTGGGGTGGCTGGTCGCCATACAGCCCGCGGGCCTGCAGACCGTAGAACGGCCGATCGGCCCCCAGAAGGCGGGCCAGGTGCCGCAGGTTGAGCACGTTGCCAAACATGCCGGCCACCAGGAAGAAGGGCGTGCGCTCTCCGCCCTCGCCGTCGTGCATGGCCACCAAGTGGGTGAAGCGTTTGCGGGGGGCCTTGGGTGCCGGCAGTGCCGAACCGTCGGCGGGTCCATCGGCCGCGTCGCCCAGGCGTTCGCGGATCAGGGCCGCGCTCAGAGCGATGGTGGGCGCCTCGAACAGCACCGAGATTGGGAACTCGACCCGGTAGGCCTTCTTGATCATGGCGAACAGGCGCACCGCGATCAGAGAGTGACCACCCAGGTCGAAGAAGCTGTCTTCCACGCCCACCTGGTTGACGCCGAGCAGTTCTTCCCAGAAGCCCACCAGCGTGCGCTCGGTGTCGTTGCGCGGGGCCACGTATTCGCTGTCGAGGTCGGGTCGCTGGAATTTCTGGCCGTCGCTCGCTTCGGTCTGCATGGACTGACCGGCCTGGCGCACCAGGGCTTCGAGGTCCATCGACGAGACGATCACCTGGGGCAGACCGGTCGCCAGGGCGCGGCCAAACGCGTCAGCGCCTTCGGCCGGCAGAATGCCTTGCGACACGTTGTACTGCAGCTGTTCTTCGCTCGGTGAAAGCTTATGACCGTTGTCGCCCGCGTGGCTCAGGTCTTCAAACTCGACTTCGCGCTCGTCGAGGCGGCTGGCCGCACCGAAACCCGAATCTTCCAGTCGACGGATCGAGAAACCCTCCACCTCTACACAGACCTGTCCCTGTTCATCGCACAGGGTCACGTCGAACACGGCGAAGGGCGCATCGGCCCGGTTGTCCTGTGCGTTGCGCACCCAGCTCCACAGCTGGGCGGGCAGGGGCCGGTGGACGCGCACCTCCCGGTAAGACACCGGCACCCACAGGTGGTCTGGTGCGTAGCCGCTGATTAGGTGCATGGCCCAGCCGGTGGCCAGGTCGAGCAGGGCAGGGTGCAGCTGGTAGCCCTCTTGCAGATCACTCTCAAAAGCGGCGGGCAGTTGCAGGCGTGCCAAGCCTTCGCCTTGGCCAAAGGCTACCGATTGCAGTACCCGCCAGCGCGGGCCGAAGTTCAAGTGCGTTTCCTGCGGCGAACGCCAGCCAGCCGGGTCTTCTTCCCGGTGCAGTGTGCAACGTGCCAGCACGGCTTGTGGGTCGATGGCAGCCGCCGCAGGCAGGCGACCCGGTACCAGCGTGGCCTGTGCGTTGAGCTGGAAGCCGTTGCGACCATCAAGCCGGCAATCGCTGCGCACCTCAAAACGGTAGCCTTCGTCGCTGCGGTGCAAACGAACGCGCAGCTGGCGCGGTTTGTCGTCTTCCACCTCCAGCGGTCGGAAAAAGTAGAGGTCCTGGATCGCGAACGGTCCGGTCTCGCCGTTGCCGCGCAGGGCCTGTGCGGCGAGTTCCAGATAGCCGGTGCCCGGCAACAGGGCCTGACCCGCTTTGGTGCGGTGGCCATCGAGAATCCAGCGGTCTTCACAGCGGTAGGTGGCGTTGAAGATGCGGTGTCCTTGCGCATCGAAGGTGGCTTCGTCCAGCAGAGGTTGCCCGGCCGGGTGGCGTGGTGCCGGTGGCTTTTCGCCCAGGCGTTCGGCCATGGCCGAAGCCGCCATGCCGACTTCGTTCCAGATGCCCCAGTTGACGGCAACCACCCGGGTGCGTCCGCCAGCGCGGTGCCGGGCATAGGCGTTGAGGTATTCGTTGGCGGCCACGTAGTCGACCTGGCCGGCCGGTGCAGTGACCGTACTGGTGGACGAAAACAGGACCAGATGGTCGATGCTGCCGTCGGGGAACAGGCCATGGAGGATCTGCACTCCGTGCACCTTGGGCGCGAACACTTCTTCGACCCCGCCCGAGGTTTTGGTGAGGATCGGTCCGTCGTCCACCACACCGGCGGCGTGGATCACCGCATGGATGCGCCCAAAGCGCTTCGTGGTCTGTTCGACCGCCTGCTGCATGTCGCGCACATTGCACACATCGGCCGCGAGTACCAGCACCTCGGCACCCAGGGACTGCAGGCGGCGGACGTCGAGAATGCGCCGCACCAGCAACTCGGCCGGATCGTTCGTGCGCAGAACTTCGTCCCAGGTTTCGACCGGTGGCATCTCACTGCGTGTCAGCAGCACCAGCCGCGCTTGCTTCTCGCGCGCCAGGCGCTCGGCCAAGGTCAGGCCGATGCCGCCCAGGCCGCCGGTGATCAGGCAGACGCATTGCCTGGGCCATGCGCCCAGGTCGTCCGATGGTGGCAGCGGCAATGGCGCGTAGCCGAGTTCCAGCCGCTTGGGCCCGCGCAACGCCACCTGGCGGTTACCTGGTGCAGCCAGCAATTCTTCGAGTACCTGGTCCACCAGCGCGCGAGCGGCCTCGGGGTCGGGTTTGGCGCGCCAGCCCGTGGGCAGGGTGGGCAATTGAAGGTCCAGCCAAGTGCAGGTGAGGCCCGGCAACTCGCGGGGCGCCACCTTCACCGGACCAGCCACCGTGGCTTTTTCGGGGTAGGGCAGGGCTTCTTCGCGCACGCGCACCGCGCCAGAACTGAGCACCGTCAGGTGCATCGGCTTGGGTAGGTTTTCTTCTGCCATGGCTTGCGCCAGGAACAACAGGCTGAAGAAGCCCTGTTCGATGTTGCGGTGGAAGAAACTGCTGCCCGGGCGGAAGCTTTCTTCGCGGGTGAGCAGCCAGGCGTGCACCACCGCCTGCGGCGTGTGGCCCGACGAAACCAGATCGCGCACGAGTTCGTCGTAACCCTCGCGGCCGCGCTCCGGGGCCAGCAGGTATTCGAATTCGCTGATGCGGGCGAACACGTCGCCCGAGCGCACCACGGTGACGGTGTGCCCCGCATCGCGCAAACGTGCCACGGCCGCTTCAGCGACGCCGGTCTCATCCAGAAAAACCAGCCAGTGGCGTGCCTCGGTCTGAGCGAGGTCCTGTGTGACGTCGATCTCGCAGTCGGCCGGGCGCGGACGCCAGCGGGGCTGATAGCCCCATTGGGTGATGTCGTCGGTGCGCGCAGGCCGGGCGTTTTCCACCTTGGTTTGTGCCACGCCGGGCGCGATGAAGTAAGGCTTGCGCTGGAAGGCATAGGTCGGCAGCGGTACGCGGTGGCGGCGCGATTCGCCCCAGATCGGCTCCCAGTCGACCGACACCCCGTTGGCCCACAACCGGCCCAGCGTGCCCAGGAACCACACATCGTCTGGAACGGCGTGGTCGGCGTGGCGCATCGAGTTGATGACCTGCGACGCGGGAACGCCGTTGGCCTGCGCCAGAGAGCCCAGCGTCTTCCCCGGGCCGACCTCCAAATACACCCGCTGGCTGTCCTTTTTCAAGGTCGACAGGCAGTCGGCAAAGTGGACCGTGTTGCGCAGGTGGCGCACCCAGTACAGCGGATCGGTGGCATCGGCTGCGCTCAGAGGCTGGCCATCGCGGTTGGAAATGATGGTCAGTTTGGGCGCGCTGAGGCGGATGCTGCGCAGGTACGCCTCGAACCGGGCCAGGATGGACTCAAGCATGCGCGAGTGCGCGGCAATGTCGATCTGCACGCGCTGCGGTTCCACCTCGCGCGCTCGCAGCTGGGCCTCGAGACGGTCCAGCGCATCTTGCGGGCCAGAGACCACACACAGTTCGGGCGCGTTCACACTGGCCATGTCCAGCGCTGGTTCCATCAAACCCTGCACCTCGGCCGCCGGAAGCGGTACGCTGAGCATGCCGCCCGGTGGAACCGAGTCGAACAGCTGCCCGCGCAGCAGCACCAGGCCGATGCAGTCCTCGAACGACATCACGCCCGCCAGACAGGCGGCAGTGTTTTCGCCCATGCTGTGGCCCACCAGGGCGGCGGGCTTGACGCCCCACGATATCCACAGCTGCGCGAGCGCGTACTCCACGATCATGATCAGCGGCAGCTGCACCGAGGGTCGCTTGAGTTTTTCCACCGCTTCGGCATGCTGCTTGGGCTCGGGCAGCCACACCGCGCGGATGTCGTAATTCAGCTGCTTCTGCAGCACGTCCAGACCCTGATCCATCCAGTCCTGAAACACCGGCTCGGTGGCGTACAGCTCGCGCGCCATGCCCGCGTATTGCGCGCCGCCGCCCGGGAACATGAACACCACCTCCGGATCGTCACCGAGATGAATGTGGGTGAAAACTCGTCGCGTGTCCGTGCCTTCGAGCAGGGTAGCGGCTTCTTCGTGCGTGGCAGCCACCAGCACGCGCCGGTGTTCAAAAGCCCGCCGTCCTTCCTTGAGCGTGAAGGCCACATCAGCCAGCAGCTGCTCCGGGTGAGCCCGTAGGTGCGCCGCCAGCGCCTTGGCGTTGGCGTCGACCGCAGCGCGCGAGCGCCCCGACACCACCAGCAACTGGAAGGGCCAATCCGATGGATCGGAAGCTTCGCGCTCAGGCGCTTCTTCCAGCACCGCATGTGCATTGGTGCCACCCACCCCGAGCGAGTTCACGCCAGCGCGACGTGGGCCCTTGTGCGACTCCCAGGCCCTCAGGGAGTGATTGACCTGAAACGGGCTGTTTTCAAAGTCGATCGAGGGGTTGGGCGCTTCGTAGCCGAGGCTGGGCGGAATCTCACGGTGCTTGAGCGCCAGCGACACCTTGATGAGGCTGGCCACGCCCGCGGCGGTGTCGGTGTGGCCGATGTTGGTTTTGACCGAGCCAATCCGGCAGAAGCCAGTCTCGGACGTGGTGGCCTGGAACGCTTGCGTCAGCGCGGCCACCTCGATCGGGTCGCCCAGGTAAGTGCCGGTGCCGTGACATTCCACGTAGTCGATCGTGTCGGCGCTCACCCCGGCCACAGCTTGCGCTTCGGCGATCGCCTTGGCCTGACCGTCCACGCTGGGCGCCAGGTACCCGGCCTTGGCCGCACCGTCGTTGTTGATCGCCGTGCCTCTGATCACGGCCCAGATGTGGTCGCCGTCCTGGAGGGCGTCTTCGAGTCGGCGCAGCACCACCACACCGGCACCAGATCCGAACACTGTGCCCTGAGCACGGTGGTCAAACGCGTGGCAGTGGCCGTCGGGCGAGAGGATCTCGCCTTCCTGAAAGATGTACCCGCGGGCATGCGGCAGCTCGATGGTCACGCCCCCGGCCAGGGCCATGTCGCACTCCCCGAGCAACAGGGACTGACAGGCGTAGTGCACCGCCACCAGCGAGGTCGAACACGCGGTCTGGATGTTGACGCTGGGACCCTTGAGGTCAAAGATGTGGCTGACTCGGGTCGACAGGAAATCCTTGTCGTTGCCGGTGTGACGCAGCAAGAACATCCCGGTGCTGGCCACCAGATCCGGGTTCGAGCAGATGTTGAAGTAGAAGTAGCTGCCCATGCCGCAACCGGCAAACACAGCGATCGGGCCGGCAAAGCTTTCGGGTGGGTGTCCTGCGCTCTCCAGCGCCTCCCAGGCCACCTCCAGAAACTGGCGGTGTTGCGGATCCATGATGGCCGCTTCCTTGGGGCTGAAGCCGAAAAATTCAGCGTCGAACTGTTCGAACCCGTCCAAGGGGGCTGCCGCCGGCACGTAGTTGCGGTGCCGCATGCGTTCGGGGCGCTCGCCGGCTGCAATCAGGTCCGCCTCGCTGATGCGCCGGATGGACTCAATGCCGTTTCGAAGGTTCGCCCAATAAGCGTTGGGGTCAGCGGCACCGGGCAGGTGCGCTGCCATGCCCACAATGGCGATGTCGTTTTGGGTTGAGCTGGACGTGGTCACGCGGGTTCTTGACTGAGCTGCCCGGTGACGAATTTGGCTCCGGGACTCCCATTGTTACTCAACAATTTGTAACATGGGTGCGAGGTACATCACGCTTTTTGGGGAGGTGCATCATCCTTGAAGCGACTGTCACCTGGTTGGGCGTCAACCTGCTTGAGGTCCCCGGGCTGGCTGATCTGGAAGTTGATGTCGCCCAGGACCCCAAACTGATGGCGATCCCTGAGCACTTCATCGACGATGTGCACGTCGATCAGCCGTTCCTCTTCCGCAAACCCATAGACCAGGGCCATTTCAGCGAGGATGTTGATGCTTCGGGGAATGCCGCCCGCAGCCCTTGCGATTTTGGATGTGGCCAGCGGCGTGAACAGCTGGCGTTCTCTGCCGGCCACCTTGAGCCGGTGCGCGATGTAGTCGCCTCCCTCCACCGAATTGAGGGGCGGGATGAAGAAGTCTGCCGCGACCCGCTGGGCAAACTGCTGCAACTCTGGCCGCTTCAGCAGGTCGCGCAACTGGGGTTGCCCTACCAATATGATCTGCAGCAACTGATCCTTGTCGGCATTGATGTTGGAGAGCATGCGCAGCGACTCCATGGCCGGCGCGCTCAAATTCTGGGCTTCGTCAACGATCAGCAAGACTCTGCGGCCCTGCCCGTATTCGTTGATCAGAAAGCGCTGGAAGGCGTCATAGCGCGCCACGGGCGTCAGGCGGTCATAGGGCAATCCGAACGCCAGCATGATCCACTCTGTCAGGTCGGCCAGATCGGGGTGGGTGTTGGTGACCATGCCTACCGAAACCTCGTCGCCCATCTCTTTGAGCAGTCGGCGGATCAGCGTGGTTTTGCCGCACCCGATGTCGCCGCAGATCACCGTGAAGCCAGCCCGGTTGTGGATGGCGTACTGCAGCATGGTGTAGGCGAGCGAATGCCGCTTGCCCATATAGAGAAAGTCGGGGTCTGGCTGAATGGAGAAAGGTTTCTCTTTCAGACCGTAGAAGGATTCGTACATGTTCTGTCTGGTGGTGAAAGCCGCCGATTCGGCAGGGGGGCGGTCTGGACCAGAAATGCTGCGGTGCTCCACAGGTGGGCACTGGGCCTCGCGCACGAATTCGAATCAACGGGCGAGAGCGCCGATTTGTTCACTAATCCAAAACAACATTATCGAATACGATCATGGCGAGGGGAGCCTCAGGCCGACAGTTTCAGTGGAATCTTGTGTTCGCATGACCGATATTTGTGATATTTGCGGGCTGACCGTTTCCCGCAGGGGCGTAAGCGATCACCTTAAAGAGGTGACAGACCGGGTCGGTCGGAGTGAGGGTGCGTGGCTGCTGACGCTTAACACTGAAATGCTCGCGCGCGGATCGCGCGATCCGGACTATTGGAAAATGATCCAGAAGGCAGACATCATCACTGCAGATGGCATGCCCCTGGTTTGGGCGTCAAATTTTAAGTATCCAGGGCGGACGATCGACGGGCGCACTACGGGCGTTGATCTGGTGGACGCTTTGCTCAGAGTCAAAAATGTGCCGAAGTTTGCCGTCATCGGTGGCAAGAGCCCGCTTGAGACCATCAAGACCTATGGTGCTCGGACGGTTGAGGCGTGTGCGTTTGTCTACGACGGCATGGTTGACCTCTCAGACGAACAGCTTTCATGGTTTTCTGATGAACTGATCCGGCACCAGGCACGCGTCGTGTTCATTGCACTCGGTGTGCCCAAGCAGGATCTGTTGGCCCTCGAGCTTCGCCGGAAAGTGCCACAGGCGGTGCTGATGGGTATTGGGGGCACATTTGAAATCCTGGGGCCGAAGGGCGGTCGTGCTCCTCATTGGATGCAGCGGGGAGGCCTTGAGTGGCTCTATCGTCTGGCAAAAGATCCAGGCCGTCTGTGGAAACGCTACCTGATCAACTATCCTCGTGGAATTTGGTTTCTGATCAAAGACTGTCTGGTGGCCAGCAAGTGAGCGAACTCGGAGCAATGGACTAAAGGCATTCGGGAAAGGGTTCTGAAATCTTGAACCACGCCCTGAACAGTTCCCTCTAGTCGCCCCCTTGGTCGCCATGATCTGCCGTCGCGCGCTGCTGATTGCTGAGTCAGCCAACCCCGAATGGACTAGCGTTCCCTTGATCGGATGGTCACTGTGCTCAGCGATCGCCAAAGAGATCGATGCACACATCGTGACCCAGACCCGCAATCGGGACGCTTTTCTCAGGGCTGGCTTGCGGGAGGGCGTGGATTTCACCGCTATCGATTCGGAAGCTATTGAGAGCCCGTTCTGGAAGCTTTCGAAATGGCTGCGCGGCGGGCAGGGCGTTGGCTGGACGACGCGCACTGCGTTGTCCAGCCTCGTCTACCCCTATTTCGAGCATCTGGTCTGGAAGCAGTTCGGGTCCAGGATCCAAGCGGGAGAGTTTTGTGTTGTCCACCGGATCACGCCCCTGACTCCGACAGCACCCAGTTCCCTGGCCATGCGCTGTGCTCAAGCGGGAGTTCCGTTTGTCCTTGGCCCGCTCAACGGAGGTGTGCCCTGGCCCAGAGCGTTTGGCAGAGAGCGTCGCCGGGAAAAGGAGTGGCTGTCCTATGTGCGGTCTGCCTACCGGTTGCTGCCTGGCATCTCAGAGACCTACCGCTGTGCGACCAGGGTTCTGGTGGGCTCGCAATTCACACTGAGCGACCTGCCTACAAGGTATCGTGACAAATACATCTACATGCCCGAGAACGGGGTGGATCCAGAGCGTTTCTCTCAATCTGTTCAGAGGCGCGACGACGGCCCTTTGCGTGCGGCTTTTGTCGGCAGACTGGTTCCCTACAAAGGGCCAGACATGTTGCTTCAGTCAGCGCTGGAGTTGCTGCGCGTCGGATCTATGACCATCGATGTCATTGGGGATGGGCCGATGATGGAAGCGTTGCGTTCATTCGTGCAACATCATGATCTCTGGTCGGTCGTGACCTTTCATGGCTGGGTGCCGAATGAGAAGGTGCAAGACATTCTGTGCCAGTGCGACATTTTGGCGTTCCCGAGTATCAGGGAGTTCGGTGGAGGGGTCGTGCTTGAAGCCATGGCGCTTGGCGTGGTGCCTGTCGTGGTTGATTACGCTGGTCCAGGGGAATTGGTAACCACGGAAACTGGGTTCAAAGTTCCCTTAGGGTCTCGTGATGAAGTCGTTGCAGGATTTCGAACCGTTCTTACCCGCCTCGTGACATCACGCGCAGAAGTACACGAACGGTCTGCTGGGGCGCGAACTCACGTCCAGCAAAGGTTCATTTGGCCAGTCAAGGCTCGACAGATCGTTGCCCTTTACGCCACCCTCGATAACCTTCGTGATCAGGATTTGCTGCTCACCCGAACCTCTTTGCCCGATAGTGCCGAATCGCAAAAAAGGCAGCTCTAGGCGCGATTGCTGCACCCACCCGGAAAAGCACCTAGGAGGGAGCGCACTGCCAACGACTTGACCTTGACCTGCCCCGACCTGACCGGACAGACTCATGTCGTCCACCAACCTCAGTAGCCGTGGTCAGACGAACGACAAGATCAGCGTAGGGCGAACCCTTGCCAGCTTTGATCTTGCGGCGATGCGCCACGCTCTGAATTTAGGCGAACCCTCCAGGCTCAGCTGGAATTGGCGAGTGGCACCTCATCCCACAGAAGCCATACCCTGCTCGGCGAGAGTTTTTAACCCTACCCAGAGGTTTTGGGTTGTTTGCGTGCCTTCTTGGATTGAAATGCACAGAGGTAGACTGTGGGCTTTGTAGGAAAGGGGGAGGTGCTTTTGATTCAACCTACACTGGCCTTGCTGCGCGGAATTCGTGAGATGACGGCATTGCGTTTGCTGCGCCGAATGCATCGCGTGACCCATCGTATGTCGCTGGTTTTAAGGCCGGTTGAAAAAGCGCGCGTTCTGGTTGTGGCGCCGCACATGGACGACGATGTCATCGGTGCTGGAGGCGCTCTGTTATTGCATCGTGAGTTGGGCAGCGAAGTAGCCGTGGTCTTTTGCGCCGCTGGAGCGACAGCCGAGGTGGATGCTGTGCGCAAGGCAGAGGCGAAGCAAGCAGCGTTAGAAATGGGATTCGCTCAGTTGGACTGGCTGAACTTGCCAGATGGTCGGATGTCGCACTTCGAAGCTCAGTTGGCTGAGGGGCTTGCTCGTCACTTGCGTGAATACGCCCCAGAGCAGATTTTCTGCCCGTTTGTGAGTGACCATCACCGTGATCACGCCGCTGTAGCCCAAGGTGTTGCCCTCGCCATTCGCGCGGCTGGCTGGCAAGGCGAAGTTTGGTGTTTTGAAGTGTGGTCTCCGCTCTGGCCCAATGTGGCTGTTGACATCTCGACGGTTGAGGCGAAAAAGCGGCAGATGATCGAAATCTACGCCTCACAGACTGCCGGACTGCACTACACGGAGGGCATTCTCGGGCTCAACTGCTACCGAGGACTCCGGGTCAACGTGAAACACGCCGAAGCGTTCTACGTTTCTGATGCCAAACGATTCTGTGTTTTGGCCGATGAGATGAACAACGTCTGAGCCCGCCGCCTTCGAAAGTTGCCTCGGGCAACTGGCAACGGGCAACGGTCACGAAGGATCGACGGGCAGGGGGAAAAAAGATGGTTTGTCCTCACGCCTTCGGCGCACCCAGTCATAGATTTGGGTCACCTGTGAGGCCTTTGCTTCCCAGGTGAACAGCGATTGAACCCTTGCACGAGCATGGTCCCCCAGTTCCTTCACTTCTAGGGGGTGATCAGCGCAATGGATCAATTGCTTTCGCAATCCGGCCACCACCTGATCACGATTGCCCATCGGCACTTTATATCCCGTTGCAGGAGTCACCAGTTCTGCGGGACCTGCATAGTCAAGAACGATTGGACACAGGCCCAACGCCATGGCCTCAAGTACCGCCCCGCCACCAAACTCCCGGATCGAGGGAAAAGCCAACGCTGAACACGTTGACGCAATGTCCTGAACTTCCTGATGAGATTTCCAGCCATGAAACACAACGCCAGGCAGGACCTTGGCCTGCTGTTTGAGGTCGGACATCATGGGTCCGTCACCGATGATGTCCAGTGTCATGCGACCTCCCCGGAGCAGTGGTTCGGCAGCGTTGAGCAGCATGTCCACGCCTTTCAGAGGAACAAGACGCCCGATGAAACAGGCTCGCAAGGGCCCCGCCGCATGTGAGGCCGCTCCATGAAACCGAGTAGGATCAACCCCGTTTTCAGGCAGGTAGATACATCTTGCAAGGTGGTGCGAGGGCAACTCGGACATGGCGTAACGTGACCCGACCAGGATGGCGTCGGCCCGCAGGGTTCCTGCTCTTCCAGGCAGGAACCGATAGGCTCCCCTGAGTTTGGAAAGCCATTCCTTCTCGCGCCTCATTTCCTTCTCAAAGCCTTTAGGCCAAGGCACGCCGCCATTGATCGGACCAAGGACAAAAGGCACCCCTATGCGACGGCATTTGGAGGCGATTGGACTTGGCAGAACCGGGGAGAGCGGGGTAATGCGGTGGACCACGTCGAACTCACCGCTCTTCAACCGATCACCGAATAGTTTCCAAACGAGGTGTTCGAAGTAGGGGTAGCTCAAAAAACTCATGGCCTGCTGTATGGTCCAGCCCTGGCCGCCGCCACCCGTCAGGATCTGGCTGATCTTCCAAAGAGGGCGGGCAATGGCCTCCGAGTCAATCGCAGTGAAGTCCTTTCCCTCGACCAGACCTGCACGCTGGAAAGCTTCCCGGTTGCGCAATTGCGTCACGATGTGAACATCGGCTTGCTTCGCCAGGGCTTGGGCCATGGACCATCCGACCAAGGGCACCGACACCCACTCTGGGTTCGCCGCTTCAGCGATCACCAGGACGCGAGTGCGGTTGGAAGACGAAATCAATGTGTAAGCCTTTCCGTCTGGCGAGAAATTACCTCACCCGAGTTCTTCTATTCCCGAATGGACCGATAGGGTGGTGCTAGCAACTCCCTATCGAACGACATTGACTTGAAATTTCATGAAAGTCTCGCTTTCCGAGTCCGGATCATCATAACCTTGACATGTGAATAGGCAGAGGATCCGCGCCAGCCCGCGCGGCTGGTTGAAGCGTGGGGTTGCCAAAGCCGGCGATGAATTCAGCAGCAGCTCTCGCCAACGCCTCGACCCTTTTCGACACGCATTTCCCGCTGGCCCGATTGAGAAACTCCGATCAGGCTTCATCGTCCGCGCGTCCACTGGTCGGAGGCTCTCCGTGAGCGAACCGCAATCCCCACTGCTGCATAAACCAGAAATCCCCAAGGGGCCTTGAGTGCCAGCAGCAACAAGTCACCAGGGCCAGTTGCCGACTTGCCTTCGTTGCGCATCAGTTCGGGCCACTTGTGAACGATTTCTTTCACACCCTGATCCTGTCTGCGTCTGACTCGCACCAGTCGGTTGAATCCTTCCACCATCGGCCATTCGTAAGTGGCTTGCACGCCTTTGCGTTCGTGCGGTGCAAATAGTAGGCGCACATAGGTGTCGTCGGAGATGATGTTCGGGAAACGGCCCCAGCGAGCCCGTCCCGCAGCGTTCACCGCGAAAAAGCCAAAGCCCGGGGCCTCACTGCGAGCAAAGGGGAGCATTTGCCAGAATCGCGCGTAGGCACGGGTCACCAAGGACTTCGCTGGCGATATGCGTGGAGTGCCGCTGGCGTAGCGCGGAGAGGAAGTGGCAGTCAGTTCAGCGAACACCATGCGCACCAGTGGCGGGCTCACCAGTACGTCGGCATCGAGGTAGACACGGAGCTCGCCTGTGGCCATATCGTCGCCGACGTTGAGAGCATTGAGCTTGCCCGGCTGAGCAAGGTCAATGACCTGCATGGTCCAACCGATTCGGCTTGCATCGGATTCAAACGCCCGAGCCACTTCAACCGTGTTGTCGGTGCAGGCGTTGGCTACCACCAACACCTGTACTTCACCAGCTGCTGGTTCCGAAGCCATCAGCGCCCGAAGGCAACTGGCCAGGTAAGCCTCTTCATTGTTGGCTGGAACGATGATGGTGAGCCTGGGGCGCTCTGGCGCGGATGCCATGGGCGCACGCGCATCGGTTCCTGGCGCGGGCGTCACGCAACACCCCGGAAAAGCTGCACCAGCTTGGCAGCTTCCACGTCGATATCGTGTCGAACATGGACCCGCTGTCGGCCCGCGCGGCCCATTTCCTGAAGCCTGGAGACGTCGCTTTCCAGCACCTCGGCCAGGACCTCGGCCAGCGCATCGACGTCGCCTGCCGGGATCAGCCACCCATCGACACCATGGCGCACCAGCTCTGGGATCCCGGCCACCATGGTGCTTACAACGGGACGTCCCAGCGCCATGGCCTCCATGATGACCACGGGCAGGCCTTCGGCAAAACTGGGCAGGACCATGGCCCTGGCTGCCTGAAGCTCTTCGCGCACTTGCTGGCTGCTGATCCATCCGGTGATGCGAACCCATTGCTTCAGACCAAACTGGATGGCCATCTGCTCCACCTCGGATCTCATTTCACCATCACCGGCCAGAACCAGCTCAAAGGAAGCACCTCTTTCTTTCAGCATCCGCGCGGCTTGCACCAGCAGGAGCTGGCCCTTTTGTTCGCACAGTCTGCCGACGCAAACCAGGCGGGGCGTGTCGAGGAAAAGTGCGGTCTCTGCCCCCTTATGGAAGCCTTTGTCCAGGCCGCAATGCACCACGTGAATCTTGTCCCAGTGCTCATGACTGACACACCGGTACAGCTGGCTGCGTCCGTAGGAACTGATGGCGACCACGAACGCTGCACTTTCAATCTTGTCGCGCAGATGGAGTGCAGCCGGCTGATCGAACTCCTCCGGCCCGTGAACCGTGAAGGAGTAGGGTGGTCCTCCTATCGCGCGGGCGAGCATGACGACCTCGGTTGAGTTCGTCCCAAAGTGGGCGTGGACATGGTGCACAGGATGGGTGCGCAGGCGAGCCAGTACCCAGCAAGCCTCCGCTAAATAGGCCAGATGAAAGGGCAGGGGACGGCTGGACCCCCGACTCATTCGCCAAACCAAGGAGAGCGCACGCACAAGGGCGACTGGCGTTCGAACCATTTGTCCCAGCAAGGCACCGATCAGACCCGACCACCCTCTGCGCAGAACATAAAAGGTCTTGGCCTGCTCGTCCTGATCCTCGGCGTCCACGAGTTGATCGCCCCAGCCTCGTAGGGCAAACCGGACCACCTCCACACCCTGACGTTCTAGCGCCAGGATCTCCCGCCGAATGAAGCTGTGGCTGACTTTCGGGTACTGATTGATGAAATAGGCAACCCTCATATCCTTGCAGGGGTACTGGCCCTCGTGTGCGCTCCCCATCCGATCACCAGCAATGAGCCCATTTCCAACACCCAGTTCAAAGGTACCCCCCCCATACGCCAGCCGAGCATCTCGTCCACATGGTGAAACGAAACTGCCCTGAGGGCAACGAAAATGACCAGGGCTGCGGCACCTGCGCAAGCCCACCGAGTGGCCGCGTGCGCATTCCAGACCAAAAGGCTGATTGCCGCCAGGATCGTCAGGCCCACCACCGGCACAGCAGCGATGAACGCTTCTTGATACTGCCGCCGATTTTCATACCATCCCTGTTGAAAAGCCAGGATTCTCGCCAACTCGGTCATGGCTGACTGAAGGTCCAACTGTTTGTTGATCCCCAGCGCAATCATCCCAACCATCAGCAAGCGCCATATAACACGCTCATTGTCATTCAAGAAGATGCAGCCTCGCCGTGCTCGCTGCAACACACGCAGGCAGGCCCATGCACCCCATGCATAGAGCGCCACGGTGACCCAGCCGCCGATGGTCGGGTCGCCAATGCCGGGCGACCAAGTGCCGATCCAAGCGGAGCGCATAGTCCGGGCTCACCAGACTTGCGCCTGTACGATTTCGTCGCACAAGTACACCAACCCAGGCTCCTTCGAGCCAAAGCAAGCGAGGACCGCTCCTGGCCAGGCGGTGTCTGAGCGAACTATTGTCAGGTTGGGAGCGTTGAGATCCAAACTTGGAAACAAACGTGGGTTTGGTGAATTCATGGATCAATAGCCAAAGAACTGTCTGTGGAGAATCGCCTTTTCCATCAGTTGATCAGGGTCTTCCAGGGGTTTCCATCCGAGGACGGTCTTGGACTTTTGGTTGGAGAACTTTGAAAGGTGGGCGCGTGACTTCCAGTCGGCCCGGGAAGGCCGACCGAGGTTGGCCTTTCTGAGAACATGTCGCTTCAGAAGGTACTTTACCCACTCGGTCACGAACATCAGTTCAAGACTGCCTGGTTTGGTTCGTATGCGTGACCCCGTGAGTTTGAAAATCATGTCGAAATACCCTTTGGCCGACAATTTGGGATCACCAACAAGATTGAACGACTCACCCACAACGCTTTCGTGATCCAGCAAACGCACCAGTCCATCGCTCACATCATCGATCAGCACCAGCGGAAGCGGGTTGTTGCCACGTCCCCACATCTTCACCGCCGACGACCCGTTCCACCGGCCGATACCCCAGTGCTGCAGTGGGCCACCGGGGCCAATGACGATCCCCGGTCTTGCAATGACCAGGGGCAGACCTTTCGTCTTGCAGGCCGCCATCAACAACTCTTCGCAGGCCGCCTTTGATCGACCGTAAAGTTGCCGGGACTCCATTGGCCCGAACATCGTGGACTCATCAATGACTTTCGTCGCGTCAGAGGCATCGTAGGACGCGATGGTGCCGGTATAGATGAACCGACGCACGCCAGCCTTAAGAGCTGCTTCTGCGATCTGGCCAGTCACTTTCACGTCGTTCTCCAAGTAATCCTCCCACGTGCGCCCATCTGTCTTTGCCAAGTGATAGACGGCAGCCGATCCTGCCATGGCGCTGGCCATTGTGTCCGCATTGGACAGGTCGACAGGGACCATCTCGACGGTCCGGCCCAAGTCGCTGAAGGGCGAACTGTTTCCACGGCTAAAGACCCGGACGCGATAGCCATCCTTCACAAGGCGTCGTGTGAGCGAGCGACCGATGAACCCTGTTCCACCAATGATCACCACTGATTCTCGGTTAGAGCTAGCAGTTTTTTCGGTTTCGACCGCTCCTGATGTAATGGGTGCGGGTTCGTTTTCCAATTGGCTTGCGGCAGAAGCAATGGATTGGCAGACGAAAGCAGCCGACTCGCCCGAGAAGCGGCGGTCCAAAGGTCGGTTTTCTCGCAAAGCATCGTAAAAGGCACCAACGGCGCCCGCCATGCTCAATGCGTACGGACTCTTTCTGTTCAATGAGCGAGCCTGAATCCATGTGTTGCGAAGTCCCTCTTTGAAATATTGTGTGCCGGTCGAGAAGGCCGACAGTAAGGGATCTAGAATGATTTCGCTGGAGTTCCCCCGATGCAAAATGAAGGTGTCAGCTCCAAAATCCAACTCGGCACGCCCTGTGACGCCGTGCAGGGTCACCGACCGGTCTTCGAAACCCTCGACAAGCGATATCGAAAGCTGTACGTCTGTGTGCGCAACTTGCCCGCATATAGAAAAACACTGAGGACGAATGCCCAAGCCAGGAACCTCAATTGGCTTCGATGTTCGAATATGCACATTTGACATTGTACCTAGCAAATCTTGCACGAATGCAAATAGATGGGGGCCAATCTCATTCAATAGATTCAAGCTAGATCTCAGCATCCACAGGCCATATGGCCCCGAGCGCAACGGCGACAATGGCAAGTGCCAGTTGGCTTCGAGGCGGTGAACCTTTCCTATCAATCCCTGTGTCAGGGCATCTTTGAGCCTTTGGTATGAATGCAACGCAAGAAAATTGTGATTGACCGCCACCAGTTTGTGAACTTTTTCAGAAGTCGCCAGCATCTCTGCTGCTTCTTCCGGGGTCAAGGCAAACGGCTTTTCTACCAAAACATGGCATCCTTTATGGAGTGCGGCTAATGCCTGCATGCAGTGGAGGTGGGGAGGTGATAAGACGTGAACTGCATCCAGCTGTTCTTGCTCGAGCATGGCGTCCAGCGACAGGTATGCCCTTGCGCCAAACGATTCGGCCAAGCCCTTGGCCGACTTTAAGCTAGGGTCACAGACCGCAGCCAAGGTGGCCACTCCTGTTTCGATCAGTGCGTTCGCATGCCAAGATGCTATGTAGCCCGCACCTATGAAGCCTACTTTCAGTTTTTGGTTGTTCATGAATTCGCTTTGCAAGGACTTTACTTGTACTCGATGATGGTAGGGGTGAGGTGCTTGGCTCGAGTTCTCCGCCAGGTGAGTATGCCTTGCAGGTTCGGGAATTTGGAGATCACGAGAAGAGCCGAAAGCTTGATTGCATGGGACCAAGAGAAGTCTCCACGCCTGAAGCTCCGTAGGCACTTTAGAAAAGAAGCCAAGTAGAGGAGCGGAGCAGTCAGCATCAATGGGGTCCATATCAAGGACAATATCGGCCCGGTCAATGGGACCCAAGTGCTCCAGAACCAAACGCGCCGCCGCTCTGTCCTGAAATACCCGGGATGTAGATCGCCTACCTGTGCAAATCCGTGACCCGCCCGAACTGCACGTTTCCACCACTGTGAAAAGCTGTTCATGTCCGCATCGTGGTGCGTCATGTCTGCGTCAAGGCGGTAGAGACCCCAGCCCTTCGCAATGAGCCGCTGGCAGACCTCGTTGTCCTCAGCCGCAATAACATCTTCCCTATAGCCGCCCACAGACGTTATCGCAGAATACCTCACGAGCATGTCACCGCCACAGGCGTGCGTCGGACCGAGTGGCGTATTCCATTCCCAGTCGCACATGCGGTTATAGATGGAGGCATCTGGATGTATTTCGCGCCGCCTTCCACAAACAGCTCCAATCGCTGGAAATCTCGCAAGGTGGTCGATACCTCGTTTCAGCCATTCCGAGGACAGACTGCAGTCGCCATCCATGAATTGCACATAGGCAGGAGGGAGTGGATGCCTAGTAATCTCTGCCAAGCCCGCGTTTCGGGCTCGAGCAGCTGTAAACGGAATGTTGACATCTAAGTTGACGACAATGGCATTGTACCGTTTGGCAATGGCCACGCTGTCATCGGTTGATCCGGAATCCACGTAGATCAGCCGTCGAGCGGCAGTTTCAATCGACCCGAAGGTGGCGTCCAGTCTTTTTCCTTCATTGCGCCCAATGACGACGATATCCACCACTGGCAATAACGTTGGTTGCGGTCGAGAAGATTTTAACATAGAGGGGGATGGAGTCTGGTAGGAAGCGCCACACCTATTTAAGGATGGTCTGCACAACACCCGCCGAGACGGTTGCTGATGCGCAGTTATTCAGATAACAGGAATTTCTGCGCTTTGCACGGTGTTTGAAGGTCGATTTCGACCGCATTCGCGGCCCTTTGGCCGTGTGCAGGCGCAACCATCCCTGGACCCTGCTTAAAGGCCGCTTGCGCGCCATCCACAGATTGCTCAGCGCAAACAGCGTCACCAATTTGGCCGTGTTCTTGGCCAGCCCCCGGTACTTGACCTTGACGTACCCAAACTGGCGCTTGATGACCCGAAACGGGTGCTCCACCTTGGCCCGAATGCTCGCCTTGGTCTTCTCAAGTTGCTCCAAGACAGCGCCCATCGGCCTGATCTTGTCCAGCACCCGGCGCTTGCCCGGCATCATGGCCACGTGCCAGCTCACATCGGGGTGCTCGGCCTGAACTTCTTCTCGCTTCTCAACACCCCGATAGCCCGAGTCGGCGAAGATGTCGGTTTCCTCGCCATGCAGCAGTGCGTGAGCCTGCGTGATGTCGTGCGCATTGGCCGCGGTGGTGGCCACACTGGGCACCAGGCCCGATTCGGCGTCAGCGCCAATGTGCGCTTTCATGCCGTGGTGCCACTGGTTGCCCTTCCTGGTCTGATGAATCTCCGGGTCGCGTGTGCCCGTGCTGTTCTTGGTGGAGCTGGGCGCTGCAATCAGCGTGGCGTCCACCACGGTCCCTTGCTTAAGCAACAAGCCCTTGGCGCTGAGCGTGGCGTTGACGGTGGCCAGGATTTGCAAGCCCAGGTCGTGGGCTTCGAGCAGGTGGCGAAACCGCAGGATGGTGCTCTCATCGGGCAGGTGGTCTTCGCCCACGTCCAGACCGGCGAACTCACGAAACATCGGCGTGTCGTACAGCGCCTCTTCCATTGCCGGATCGGACAGGTTGAACCACTGTTGCAAGAAGTGGATGCGCAGCATCGTCTGCGCGGGGAATGGCGGGCGTCCGCCCTTGGCGCCCGGTGCTGGCGCGTGCGGGGCAATCAACGAGACAAGCTCGGCCCATGGCACCACCAGGTTCATCTCGTCCAGGAACTCGCGCTTGCGCGTCCTCTTGGTCTTGCGCTCGAATCCGCTCTCGCTCATGCTCATTTGTTTCATGGCTTCAATACTGCACTTCCCGTGCCAGCGGGGAGGTTTTGCAGACGTTCCTTAATTGAAGATTTAGGTTGATTGAGCTTGTCCCACATGGCCTGGTGGACGCTGATGGGTGGGTAGAGGCCATGGATGGCGCACCGGCGACTATTGAGCAGGGCGGCAATCGCATCGAGCTGCTCCTGACAGTGGACCGACAGAGCCGGACCCTTGGCTAGCTGCTGGACGATTAGCCTGTTGGTGTTCTCGCAAGAGCCGTTCTGCCAAGGGCTGTGCGGGTTGCAGAAGTACACCATCAACCCAGTGTTGGCGGTTAGCGCGGCTTGGCGGGCCAGCTCCAGGCCCTGTCACTGTCTTGTGCATCGGTTCGACATTGCTGCGCAGCTTGGCCGTGCAGCCTTCCTGGAAAGTGGCGGCCGTCGTTTTGGCCAGCTTGATCAGCATCGTCACTCGAGAGCTGCGTTCGAGCGGCGCGCCCTCGGCTGAGCGGTTGCCTGGGCCCTTGATGAGATCGCCCTCCCAGTAACGGGGGAAGGCCCGTTCATTGGCCTTGGGTGGGCTCAGATGGATACTCGGGAGATCGGCCATCTGGTCCCTGCGATCTTTTCCTCGGCTGCGCGGCATGCGCTTGGCTTTGGCTCGCCGCAGGCAGGCGATTCGGTTACGGCGCAACTCGCCTTTGGGCATGGCGTAGATGGAGGTGTGGATGGTTTCTTGAAAGACGGTGCGCAGGGGTTCATCGGGCCACATACGTTGGAGAGCGCCCACTAGCTGCGAAGGCAACCAATCTTGTGCCAGAAAGTGCTGGACCACGCCAAGGAGCAAGGTGTCGGTGACCGGCTGGGCGCGCTTGCGACATTTGATGCGTTGGCGCCTGGTGCGCAGACCCGCAGCGAGGGCGTTACCTACCGGGGTGTTCCACTTCCGCTCGCACATGCAGTTGAAAATAGAGCGCTCCGGAAACCGTTCGCGACATTCATCGCGGACCACCGCATGGTGCAGATGGAATTTGAGGTGTTGAGGCGCTGCTTTCACCCGGTCCTCAACCACTTGGCAGTCGCCGTCCACAAACCGGACAAATCGAGTCTCTGGATGCTGGGCCAGAACGCGACGAAACCTCGTATTGCGCGCTCGCGCTACGGTGAAAGTTTGGGGCATGCTAAGCGGCAGCACATCCGCACTCATGGTGTTTTCCAGCTAGACGGAGCCATGAGTGGAGTCTGAGTCTAGGTAAACCGTGATGTCGCTCTTTTGGAGCATAGAGAAGAGGCGGGCGCTGAGTTCATCTACCTTGTTGCGATCGATTATCAGTGTGCCAGTTTCCGTCTCATTCATCGCAGATTCTGTCCCGAATTCGTGGTCGGCAGCGTGCCGGAATGCCGATGGCCACATGGTGAGCCGGCACGTCATGGACCACCACTGCGTTTGCTCCAATCACCGCATGGTCACCCACAACGACTGGGCCAAGTAGTTTGGCCCCGGCACCGATATCCACATGACCACCTACGACCGGTACGCCGCCTGATCCCACAGTTCCCAGGGTGACCTGCTGGAAAATCAGGCAATTTGGGCCGATACGGGCTTCAGGATGAATCACCACTCCATTCGGGTGAGGCAACAAGAGGCCGCCGCCGATGAGGCAGGTCAACGGAATGTCTGCGCCGCTTGTCACACTCCAGAAACCGTGCCTGACCACTGCCCACCACCTCAGCGGTAAGCACCAAGCCCCGGCCTTGCCCCATCGCTGGAAATCGCGCAAGCTGGCGAGCAGTCTTTTGCCTGGATTCCACTCGAAGAGGCACAATTGCTCCCTCGCCCAGTCAGGGTGTGTGGCACTGATCGTGGGAGCTGTTGGTGGCTGATGACTCATCTCAGGAAATGGGAAAACCTTGCCATCATGGCGAGTGTGCGGCGTTGGAGGCTATCTCCTTTGGAGCAAAACGGACAAGACAAATAGACTGAATGTCGATCTGTTCACGCTTGACCTCCTGCGCATTGCATTACCATCGCTGTTGTAGGTACAAATTGTGACACAGCACCTGCAGCCTGCCGCAGTTTCCAATCGGGCCTTCGTCTTTCTGATGACCAGTCATCACTCTGCGACACTCAAAACGGAGCCGAATGCCTTGGCTACACCGGTTGCCACAACATCTGCCTTGGGGATTCATATATGAGATACGCCGCACAGTTTTTTCTGTTCTTGTCGCTGGTTTTGCTGGGTACCACAGCCTCGGCCCAGACGGCGTCCCCTTACAAGCTGCGTCACGGCGATGCTCTGACGGTTTCCGTCTGGCGAGAAGACGCCTTGCGCATGGAGGTGCGTGTCCTGCCCGACGGCAGTATCACGTTTCCCTTGGCAGGTCGGGTGGAGGTGGCTGGCTTGACCACGCCACAGGCCGAAGAGCGCATTGCGGACAAGATCAAGGCTTACATCCGTGAAGCTGTCGTCACCGTTGCCGTCACCGGCATCGATGGCAGCCGGGTGTATGTGCTGGGCAAGGTGGCCACACCGGGTCCGGTCACGCTCATGTCCCCATCGACCACAGTTTTGCAAGTGCTCAGTCAAGCCGGTGGCCTGGACCGTTTTGCTGACGGCAATGCCATCCGGATTTTGCGTCAGACCAGTTCGGGTTCAACGGTGTTGCAGGTCCGCTACGACGATCTCATTCGGGGCAATTCGCTGGACACGAATGCTGTCCTTATGCCGGGTGACACCATTCTGGTGCCTTGACAATGAAGAACACCTCCACGCTGCAATGCTTGGGTATCACGGCATGCCTCACTTTGGGGAGCGCGCATGCTCAGCCGTCGGTAAGCGTGGCGTCCGGCATTGAGCGCATCGAGAATCCGTCACTGGCCAGCGTCAGTCCGGGCGGTACCACGGTGTTGCGTATAGCACCTGACTACACTCTCGAAACACTGGGTGATCGCTACCGATCCAGGCTGTCGTTGGGTGCGGTGCTTGAGCGATCCAGCAACACCGCGCTCGTCCCCAGCCGCAACTTTCCCAGCCTCGGTTACACCTGGGCCTACGGCTGGCCAACGGCGGGCGTCGAATTGCGCACCAATCTGGCGGAATCGGCCACGCGCAACAGCCAACTTTTGGATCTTGGACGAATCACGGTCGACAGCCGTGAACGCTCGGTTGTGGCAGGGGCTCGCTGGAACCAGGAGCTGACGGAACGCACGCGGCTGACCATGGATGTTGCCAGCACCCGCGTGAGCTACGACTCGATTTTGCTTCAGGGCTATCGCGAGTTGGTTGTTTCCAGCCAGCTCTCGTGGGAGGCCACTGACCGGATGGCGTACTTTCTTGAGCCAACCTACAGGCGACTAACTCCCTTGAGTGCGGGCGAAGAGTCGACACAAATCCGCTGGCTTGCGGGCACACGAGGTGATTTGTCGCCAGAATGGTCGCTCGCGGCCTTTGCGGGACAGGCGCGGACCAAGGGTTCGCAGACGGCCACGGGCACCCTGAGCGGATTGCAGCTGACCTACGCTGGCAGCCGCCTGTCCTCTGGAGTCGAATGGTCGAGGGACGTTGCCGCGACCGGTACGGCGTCTGGTTACATCAGGACCGAAGCCCTGGGACTGCGTTTGGCCTACCAGGTCGCCGAGGGCGCCACCCTGTCCGCAACCGTGACGAACAGCCGATCTGAGGGAGTTGCGGGTGGTCGGGGTCGTGTGTCCGGGCTGAGCCTTGACAACGTGTTGGGCGCCCGTTGGTCATCGACGTTGGGCATTGAAGACCGCTGGTCCCGAGGCTCCTCCGGGTCTTCTGCCAGAGGTTGGTCGGTTCGGGCGGGCTTGATCTACGCCTATCCTGGGCGCTGAAGGCTTGATCTATGTTCGGTGACTACCAGCTCAGCTTCCACGACTATTTGTCCATACTGCGCCGACGCGCATTGGCGATGATCCTAATATTTGGCGCGGTCTTGACCGCGTCTGTCGTGTTCGCGTTTATCTCGCCCAAGGTCTACGAATCCACAGCGACCATTCTGGTGGAAGGCCCTCAGGTTCAAGTGGCTGTGGCTGATGGAGCCATCCAGCGTCGCCCCGAAGACCGCGTGAACCTCATCCGCCAGAGGTTGATGACGCGGGAGAACTTGATCCGCATTTCTGATGAGCATCAGCTCTTTCCAAGGGTTGGTGGAGGGGGTGGACTCTCCGATACCGATGTGGTCAACGCCATGCGCAGCAGCATCTCGGTGGCGGTGATTGGTGGACAGGGAGAGCCCTGGGCGCCAAGAGCGTCCTCTCTTTCTTTCAATCTGGGGTTTCAACACGGTGATCCGGACAAGGTTTTGGCCGTGACGCGCGAGCTGGCAGACCTCTTCCTGGCCAGCAACCGGCAGGATCGCGTGGATCAGGCTTCCCGCACAACGGAGTTCCTCAGCGTCGAAGCCGAGCGCGTCAGAAAAGAGTTGGAGTCGCTTGAGGGAAAGATAGCGACCTTCAAATCACAACAGGCCGGTGGATTGCCCGAAAACACAGGGATCGCGCTTGGAGGACTCCAAGCCATGCAAGCTGACCTGCGGAATGTGGAAAGGGATCGTCGTTTGGCGTCCAGTGAACTCAGCGCACTTGAGGTGGACTTGGCCGCTGCGAAGAGAGGAGTGATGGCGCCGGGTTCTGTCACCTCGCTGGGCCCGAGTCAGACCGAACAGGAGCTGGAACGCGCTCGTGCCGAACTGGCGGGGTTGCGCGCTGTGTACTCGGAGAGCCATCCGGACGTTCGTTCCCTGGTCCGCCGGATTCAGAGCCTGGAACAGGCAGTCATCAACGAGCCCCGGGTGCAGACGCCTGCGAGGGCAGCGGTAAGAGATCAGGCTGATCTCGCCGCTTCTAGGCTGGAAGCCCAGGTGGAAGCAGCCAGATCCAGGGTGGGCCTGCTGACCAGCCAGGAGGCGAGCTTGAGGGCCAGCATCTCGCAGATGCGTGTGCAAGCGGTCAGGGCTCCCCAGCTGGAGAAGCAATTGGCTGCACTTGAGCGCGACTATGAGGCCGCTCAGACCAAGTATGAGGAATTGCGAAACCAGCTGTTGTCAGCCCAGGTTGTCGAGAACCTGGAGGGGGGTGAGCAGGCCGAGCGGTTTACTTTGCTGGAGCCACCGTTGATGCCGGAGTATCCGATCAAGCCTAGCCGCAAGAAGATCGTCGCCGCCGGTTTTGCCGCGGCGGTCGCTTCAGCGCTGGCTTTTGCCATGATGTTAGAGATGCTGTTTGCCCGAGTCTGGGGTGCCAATGCCTTGTCGGCGGCGGTCAATCAGAAGCCACTGGCGGTCATTCAGTACATTTCTACCAAAGCCGAGCTCCAGGCCAGTGAGGGCTTTCGCAGACGCGCAATCTGGATGGTACTGGCGAGCGGACTGCTGTTGCTTCTAGCCATTCACCTATGGGTGGCACCCCTTCAGGATGTTTTGAATTCTGTTACCACCCGCCAGGGCTAAGGGCCGTCCATGGAACGCATCAAGCAGGCCATAGAGAAGGCCAGAACCCGTCCTGAGGGACATCTCGTCGCAGAGAGGCAAGTTCGTGCAGGGGCTTCCAGGCCCTCTCCATTGCTCGAACATGATTCGTCCACCCCTGTTGAAGCACCTAAAGTTCAATATCTTCAAACGCTCACGGTAAATCTGGACGAAGAGCACCTTGAAAGCCAGCGCATTGTTGCGCACCAGAAATTACACCCCGCATCATGGGCCTTCGACCTGCTTAGAACCCAGGTTCTTCAAAAAATGGACGAGAATGGATGGCGGGTCTTGGCCATCACTTCACCTTCTATGGCGTCCGGCAAGACCGTTGTGGCGATCAACCTGGCGATTGGCATTGCACAGCTGGCAGATCGAACCTCCCTGCTGGTCGATCTGGATTTGCGCCGGCCCAGGGTGGCCAGCGTGCTGGGTTTGCGTGGTGCCCCTTCGTTGAACGAAGTTTTGACGGGTGACACTCCCGTTCATGAAGCTTTGGTCAACCCAGGCATTCCCCGCTTTGTTGTTCTGCCGACCCAAAGATCTGTTGCAAACTCTGCTGAGTTGCTTGGATCAAGCAGGACCGCAGCGCTTTTGAGCGAGTTTCGTGAGCGCTATTCTGACCGCATCGTGATCATCGATCT
Organism: Hydrogenophaga sp.; assembly: GCF_030373245.1. Taxonomy (GTDB): domain Bacteria; phylum Pseudomonadota; class Gammaproteobacteria; order Burkholderiales; family Burkholderiaceae_C; genus Hydrogenophaga. The sequence continues at coordinate 341,494 of NZ_JAUCZF010000005.1, read as the reverse complement.
GCCTCCCGTACTGGCAGCTGACGACGTATTAGCCGTACTGCCACGTGTCGACTGCGTCTTGATGGTGGTAGGCAATGGCGTGTCTACGCAGAAAGAGATCGAGGAATCTATGACAAGGCTTTCCAGAAGCCATGTTCTGGGCGTGGTCCTTAACAAGGACGATGCGCCCAGTGGCCACGAGTATTACTAAACATCGTGCTGCGATGTCCTCGCGCCATGCGGTGCGACTGCGTTCGCAAGTCCAGGTCAGCCGCATGCGCCTCTTCATGCCTCCTAGCCGGCCTGACTTCAATGGAACCTGAAAGCCGTGCCTGAGCATTTACGTGCACTTGTGATGGTGCTCGCGTTAGGCAGTGTAGTCTGGCTGCTGGCTCGCCCCGCGATCACCAAAGTCGTCTCACTAGAGACATTTGCGCGCTGGCGTGCACTTTGGTACGTCACCACCCTTACTTGGTTCTTGTCACCGAATTTTTGGGTCTACGTGGGCATCATGACTGTGGTGCTCATCAGGGTTAGCCGGCGTGAAACCCAAATCTTTGGGCTGTACTTGCTGCTGTTGGTCGTTGCCCCTGCTTCGTCCACTCAAATACCGGGATTTGGCCTCATCAATTATTTCTTCGAAATAAATCACTACCGCTTCCTCGCACTGGTCTTATTGCTGCCCTACGCATGGCAACTCTCAAAACGCCCTGAAACCATCAGGTTCTTTCGATCGCCAGTGGATGGGTTTGTTGTGGGCTACCTGGTTCTCAACTCATTGCTTGCTTTTCGTTTCGGTAATTTCACCAGCGATGCGCGATCGGCACTGATGATGTGGATCGATTTTTTTCTACCCTATTACGTGGCCAGTCGAAGCATTCGCGATGCTGAGGGATTCCGACATGCGCTTGTCGGCCTGCTGCTGGGTGGGGTGCTTCTTTCCGTGATGGCGGTTGTCGAGGTTCTGCGCAGCTGGAAACTCTACGACGCTTCCGCCACGGCATTGGGATTGAATCCTTTTGGTATCTACAAATTGAGAGGTGGCTTTATTCGGCCAAGCGTGACAGTGATCGAATCTATTGTTCTGGGCTATACGATTGTCGTCGCTACCGGGGCATACCTATACCTTCAGAGTCTGGTAGACAAAAAAGCCTGGCGATTGGTCGGTTGGGTAGTGCTGGCGACAGGCATACTGGCCTCGCTGTCGCGCGGACCCTGGGTGGGAGCAGGGATCTTGTTCGTAGTGTTCGTTCTTACCAGCCCTCGACCACTCAAGAGGCTGACTCAGACTGTACTTGTTTCCAGCTGCGCCTTTTTGGTAATGTCCATGACGCCTTCGGGACAAAAAATCATCGACCTGCTACCGCTAGTTGGCTCAGCGGAACAAGGCAACGTTGATTACCGAGCTGATCTTTTGACTGTTTCCCGTCCGGTCATCGAGCGAAATTTGCTTTTTGGCTCAACCGACTTCTGGGATGCACCAGAACTCCAGGTGATGCGGCAAGGCGAAGGCATCATTGATATTGTCAACAGCTATCTCGGCGTTGCTTTGCAGGCGGGTATTGTGGGACTGTTTCTCTACACCGGCATGTTTGTTGGAGCCTTGGTGGTTCTCATGCGTGGTATGCGTTGGGCCCGTCGAGCTGAAAATTCCGATGCCTTATTGCTAGGGCGTGCGTTGTTTGCATCTGTTGTCACTGTGATGTTAATGATATTTACGCTCAGCAGTATTTTGCTTGTTCCGACAACTTATTTCGCCCTGTTGGGTATTTGTTGCGCGTACGCTTTGTGGATGCAACCCCAACGCCGCCCGGATTTATGGGCTGCACGGGTATGACTTCCGATCCTGAAAAAGAGGCTTCAGATGACCCAGCGGTTCAGAGCTTTGGAGGGCGGGCCAGGTCTGGGACGGCCTGGATTGTTTTGGCTTTTGGGCTTGGGCAGGTCCTGCGTTTGGGTGCCAATGTGGTGTTGGCCGCGCTCCTTTTCGAAGAGGCATTTGCCTTGATGGCCATTGTTTCTGCCGTGATGATGGGGCTGGCCATGTTCTCGGACATTGGACTCCAAACCAATGTTGTTCAGCATCCCCGTGGGGACGAGCCAGATTTTCTGAATACCGCCTGGACGTTGCAGGTAATACGAGGAATTTGTTTATTTTCTGTTGCATTGATATTGGCTTGGCCGCTCGCTCAAATATATGGTGCCAATGATCCTAAGGCGTATGAACTTCTGTACTTGATTCCTATCGTGGCATTGACTTCTTTGATTGATGGGTTCAAGTCTGCGAAGCTGATGACAGCTGCGAGGCACTTGAACATCAAGGAGGTGATACAGATCGATTTTATCGCTGGCATTTTCAATGCACTTGTGATAGTTGGTTTGGCCTGGTATCTGAGGTCAGTCTATGCGCTGGCGATTGCAGCCGTGTTGTCCACTGCTCTTTCCGCATCCCTGAGCTACTGGATGCTCAACGGGCCTCGCTCACAGTTGCGATGGGAGGCTGAGGCAATCAGAGCCATCATCTCCTTCGGCAAATGGATATTCATCAGCACGGTGATTACATTTCTGGCTCTTCAGATTGATCGCCTCGCGCTGGCGGGCACGTTCCCGCTCGCTGAAGTCGGCGTTTATGCCATCGCAGCCAGCCTCGCAGCGATTATTCCTGCGCTGGTGGGCAAGGTTCAGGGAAGTGTGCTGTTCGCTTGGTATTCGCGCATGCTTCAGCAAGGGATGCCGTTACCAGTTGCATTTGCGCGCACCCATATGGCAGCGCTGGTCCTATCAAGTTATCTCTGTGCTTTGCTGGTCAGCGGAGCTTCAAGCTTTTTCGCTCTTGCGTATGACGATCGCTATTCGATGGGTGGTGTGCTGTTGCCGATGCTTGCAATAGGCGCGTGGTTCAGTTGCCTGGAGACCATGTACGGCGCTGCCTTTATTGCGTCCGGACGTTCCAAATGGGTTGCGATCACGAGTGCCGTCAAGGTGGGGAGCTACGCGTTGATGCTGATCCCGCTGTTTCTTTTCAAGCTCGACATCGCGACTGCTGCCATGTTTTTCGCTGCTAGCGAAGTCGTCAGAATCTTTTGCTGTCAGTACCTCGGACGAACGCTTGGTCTGAGAAATGCTCGGGTAGAAGGTGGTATGTTGACCTTTTTCCTGATCGTTTCTCTGACCGGATGGTGGATGGCAGCCCATGCACCCTTTGTTTCAGAAATCAAGCCGTTTTGGCGGCTTGCCGTTTTAGGACTTTTTACAACGGGGTTGTTCTTGCCCTTATTTCTGCGTTTTGTGATTCCGCTCATCAGACCCAGGTGAGTTAGGTCAACACCTGAACGTCTGTATACTGGGTGTGATTGGGTCTTGAGTCCGTCCTGCAAATATCAACCAAACAGTTCAGCACGTCCCAAGATTCGGAACGAATGCTGGTTCCTGCCTCAGTGAAACGATGACAGCTTGACCCGAGAAATCGGCGCAAGCACTCACCAAAGGTTTCCTCAAGGAACCTGCTACACCACTGGATTAGATCCCTGTCGCCATTTTTGTCGACCCCACCAACCATGGTAGCGACCGAATGCCAGCACTTGGCCCTCGATCCAGTTGTAGGTTCGAGCGAACACAATGCCTACTGCCACCGCGGTGAATAGTGCAGTCCAAGGCCTCGGCTCGTGAAATAGTCGGGTTACGACTGACTGAACCTGATAATGGCTGAGGTACATAAACATCGACGCCCCAGCAATCTCACCGACCACTCTTTTCACTGAGACTGGAACCGATATTTCCGGCCAGAACAGCAAGAGGGCGCAACCACTCCATATATAACAGGAAGCTGCTGTAAAGCCATGGTGGAGCAGCACAACAGTCGCAACGATTGCCATCACCATCAAGCGAATCGGCAAATTTCGCAACGACGCGCTGGCTATGAGCATTCCACAAGCCACTGTCCACAAATACCAGATGGGTGTGCGATGGTAGATATAGTTGGTGTCCCAAACCCACTCAACCAAGGAGCTTAGTGCCATCGAAAGGACGATCAGGACGGTTGCGCTGATGAGGGGGCTTTTTTGAAATCTGTTCCGAATTGACCGGAAGGAGAGCAGTCCTGCAATTATCAGCAACAGTTGCATGTATATTTCTGCGAAGTAGAAATATACAACATGATATTGATGAGGATCAAAATAGTTTGAGATCAGCAACAGTGGCTTTAGCTCAGTTTCATGGGCCCAAAGCTGCATAGCCACCACCATCAGTACAGTCGGAATGGCGATTCGCAACACAGTACCAAAGATCGTTTTCACCTTTCCAGTACGACTGATTTCGGGCCACTGGAATCGCATAAGGCTGTAGCCCGCCAACATGAACAGGAAATATGCTGCACCCCAGGTTTTGCTATAGACAAAAGTGTCGAGATGCAGCGCCACGATACAAATCATGAAGAATGCGCGCGTCAGCGTTGCAGATTCCAGTCTCAGGAATGGTTTCCCAGAAGCGGGGGAGATCATGCTCTGCAATTGCGCGACTGTGAGTGACTCCCATCTGCTAGGCAACGGACCAAATCGTTGCTCAAATCCCATTGAAAACTGGATGTAGCCAAGCGAGTCACCTCCGAGAGCCTCGAAGCTTGCATCTGCGTCAATGTTTTGGCCTGGGAAAAAATGCTGGAAGAAACCCATCACATCCCCAGCCATTGGATCAACCGAGTGGCCACCCTCGGGACCTCTATCAACAGCCTCGTTCTCACGAACAAACTCTTCTGTCAGAATCCGACGCAGTGGTTTGCCGGTCGCAGTCTGTGGAATCGACGGCATTACCTTGGCGTGCAAGGCATCACCAACGTCGAGACCCAGCTTTTTCAGGGCCTGGCCCGAAGCTTTCTTGAGCTGAGCCAAGTCAAGGTCCTGCGATTCCGCCACCACCAGAACGCCTTCCCCGCGAAGCTTGTCGGGCACCTTGGTCACGACCAACTTTTCGCTTCGCTTCAGAAGCTTGCTGATCTGCGCCTCAAGCAGGTCTGGGTTGATCTTCACGCCGCCGCTGTTGATCTGATCGTCGGCTCTACCGTCAAAATAGAGGTGGCTACCGTTCATATGGCCCAGATCACTGGTCAGAAGCCAACCATCGGGCTCACATAGCGGCTGCTGATGATTCCCCTCAATGCGCCACTTCGCAACGTGAGGTCCTCGAACTCGGATGCGCCCGTCTGGCGATATGCCCACCTCTGTCTTGCCGACAGCGCAGCCCACTGATTCGAGCAATTCGTCCGGAGCGTCTGAGATCCTGAGGAATGTGCTGCGCGACGCTTCTGTGAGGCCGTAATGCTGCACGATTCTCGCGTTCGGAAACATTTCACGGATTCCGCGCTTCTCCGCAGCTGACATGTATTGGGAGCCGATCTCCATCCAGCGAAGCTTTTGGCCTGCCTCTCCAATCACCTCGGGACGCCGAAGCAGAATCCGCAGGAGCGTGGGCACAGCAGAAAGGGAGTTGACTTCACCAGCCCCGAGCATGCGGGACAATTCAAGGGGGTCAAAGCCGCGCGAAGGCAAGTAAGACCAGCCACCGACTGCGCTGATCACGCGTATTCGGGCCATACCAAAGCTGTGTGTGACCGGAACGCCAACGTACTCGCGCACATCAGCTGTCAGGTCCATCTCGCTGATGATTCGCTCTGCGGCGTCGGCGAGATTCGCGTAGCTGAGGATGATGCCCTTGGGTTTGCCTTCCGTGCCCGAGGTGTAGGTCACCTGCGCAGGTAGATCGTCATGAATCAATGCGTGCCGTTCGGTGAACCAGCCGCCTCCATCCTCAGGGACGATGCACCTCTCAATCTTGAGGCCAGCGGGCTCCTTGGCGGCCGCCTCATCTGGAAAGCTGACCAGAGGTTGGCGTTCTTTGTTGAGAGCAAAAACATGCCTCACAAAGGACAGAGAGTTGCGCCGAATCAGACCTGTTGCGTGCAGCGTGGAATCTTGCATCGTGAGCACCTGGAGTTCATATAGGCTCGTCCCTCAACCTAGAGCCTCGGCAGCATAGCACTAGCGATCTGGAAATAGTGAAGGCATCCAAATTTGCCAATAGGAGCAACATGCGGTATTGCACAGTATTTGGGCTGCCGTCGGGTTAGGTCACTTTCGTATCCGACGGAGCATACTTGAACGCTTTATTCCCAAACGAGTGTGCGCCCACCGCAGTTTGACGGTTCGTGCAGTCGTTCACGGCTCCAGGCGCGGCCTTTGGCAAAGCGGTTGACCTCCTTGTTGCCCGGGGGCGACCAAGGAGGACGGTCTGCCGGGCGCTGGGCGTAGCGCGCTCGCATGTGCATGAGCTGCTTCGCCGTAGCGAGGACTGGCGCGATGGTCGCAAGGGACGTACGCCGTCGGGTGACGCACAGCTGCTCGCACAGATCCGTGAGCAGATCACCGATCTGCCCAGCTACGGGTAACGACGCGCCTGCGCCCTGGTCAACCGCCAGCGCAGCACACGACGCGACGCGCGGGTCAATCCCAAGCGTGTCTACCGCGTGATGGCCCGGGCAGGGTTGCTTTGACCCTGTCCCAGGATTTCGTACTGTTCAGTTACAGAGAGGACCGGCATGATGAACGCCCCGAGTGGGCAGGAGCATGTCGTGAAGAAGAGCAAGTTCACCGAGGAGCAAATCGCCTTTGCTCTCAAGCAAGCCGAGCTGGGTACCCGTGTTGAGGAGGTCTGTCGCAAGATGGGCATCAGCGATGCGACGTTTTACGTGTGGAAGAGGCGCTATGGCGGCGTCGGTCCATCCGAACTGCGCCGATTGCGCCAGCTCGAAGAAGAGAACCGCAAGCTCAAGCAGATCGTGGCCGACCTGAGCCTGGACAAGGCCATGCTGCAGGCGGTGGTCGCAAAAAAGCTTTGAGACCCTCCCAGCGACGCGAGTTGGTACCCGAACTCATGCAGAGATTCGGTTGCAGCCAGCGCCAGGCGCTGCGGGTGGTGCGCATGTCGGCTTCGACCTATCTTTACGTCTCTCAACGCAGGGACGAGAGCGCACTGAAGTCGCGCATCAAGGAGATCACCGACACGCGCGTGCACTATGGCTTCCGCCGGGTACACGTGATGCTGCGCCGGGAGGGCCACATGGACAACGTCAAACGGGTGTATCGCCTCTACCGAGAGGAAGGCCTGTCGCTGCGCCTGAAGCGCCCCCGGCGCAACAAGGCCGCGCAACTCAGGCAACCCAAGCAGCTTGCACACGCGATCAACGATATCTGGAGCATGGACTTCGTGGCCGATGCCCTGTTCGATGGCGCAAGTTACGCATGCTCACGGTGGTCGATCTGTTCACGCGCGAGTGTCTGGCAATCGACGTCGGTCAGAGCCTCAAAGGCGAGGACGTCGTTCGTGTGCTCACGGCCATCAGCCATGAGCGCGGTCTACCACGCACGATCAAGTCCGACAACGGCAGCGAGTTCATCTCCAAGGTGATGGACAAGTGGGCGTATGAGCGCCGCGTCGAACTCGACTTCAGCCGACCCGGTAAGCCAACCGATAACGCCAACGTGGAAAGCTTCAATGGCAGGCTGCGTCAGGGGTGCCTCAATGCCACCTGGTTCCTGTCGCTCGACGATGCCCGGGGCAAGATCGAGGCATGGCGGCAGTACTACAACGAGAGTCGACCCCACTCAGCGCTAGACTGGGCGACCCCCGCCGAATTCGCCCGCCGTTGCAGGCAGCTGCCTGCAACGGCGATCTCAGAGGAGCCGGAAATCTCTACTTCCGAGCGGTACTGAATCGGGTACAGGGTCATGCAGCTCGCGTAGCTGCGCCAGGTGCGACACGCTCATGCCCGCGTACTGGCTCTTCCACTTGTAGTACGTGGGATCGTTGCCGTGCTTCCTGTACGTCTCATCGACCTTGGCACCGAGCTCGACCTCTTTGAGGATCGCCACGATCTGGCATTCACTGAATCTTGATTTCTTCATGTAGAGACTCCATCGGTTGGAATTCTCTACTCCCGACTGGTACAGGTTTTCGAGGTGGCTTCAATTGCTGTTGCTAAACTTCGCTGAGTTGCAAACATTCTTTCTGGTTCCAACTCTTTGATGGGGAATGCCGCAGGATGATGACCAAAGTATGTCTGAGGGCTTTCCAGGGTGTCTGTGGAGACCAGGAGGTGCCCATCGTGTTTGGGTCGGAATACCCAACCTTTGAGCTTGAGCTACTCAAAGACGTGGTTCATGTTGTGCGCATAGCTGGGGGTTCACGTTTTGGGTAAGACTAAGATCAACGATGCATGTATGGAGCCTATCGGACGGTTTTATTGTGTCGATGCATTGCGCGGCATTGCGGCGTTGATGATTGTGGTGTTTCACTATCACCACTTTTACCTGGCTGACGCCTATGACAGGGCAGCCATGCCCCCCGTTGATGCATTCCCTTACGCCGGCCTCCTGGCGCCCCTGTATGGTCCTTTTGCCGCCAAAGCTGTTGAATTATTTTGGCTCATCTCTGGCTTCGTCTTTGCGCATGTCTATCTGCCGCGCCAATCTAGCGCCTGGGCATTTGGCGTTGCTCGCTTCGCTCGCCTGTACCCCCTGCACTTTGCCACGTTGATCTACGTGGCGGTATTGCAGGCGATCAGTCTGCATTCTGTGGGTCATTGGCAGGTTTACGGTAACAACGACCTCAGGCACTTTGGACTTCAGTTGCTCATGTCGTCCAACTGGACCAGTTTGTCACGAGGCCTGAGTTTCAATGGGCCAATCTGGTCAGTTTCATTGGAAATGGTCGTCTATGCCATGTTCTTCTTGTCGCTGTTCATCATGAGACGGGGGGCCATAGGCGTGTCGCTGTTTCTTTGCGCTGCCTGTTGGATCTGGGTGGCGCTCGAGCCGGTGGCGCTCCCCCTGGTCCAGACAGGTGTTTTCGTCTGTGCCGGGTATTTCTTCCTGGGTTGCTTGCTCTACGCGCTGCGCCCTGACGCAGGCTTGGCGCGCGCGGCAACATTGACCATCCTCAGCTCATGCGCTGCTTTGGTTGGTCTGTTGGCAGGTTTCGAAGAGGTAACGATCGCTGGAATTGCCGTGGCAATGGTATCCATTGCTGCTGGGGCAGACCGGGTCGCCCCAGCATGGGGGGTACGCCTCAGCGCGCTGGGCGATATCAGCTACAGCGTCTACCTCGTGCATGTCCCACTTCAGATGACAGCGCTTCTGGTTGCAGATCTTGCCTTTGATGGATCTCGCGAGTTTGCCAACAGCTACCTGACGTTGCCGATCTACTTCATCGTATCGGTGGTGACAGCCTTTGCTGCGCACCGCTGGTTGGAGCGGCCAGCTGGTCAAGCCATCAGGGCGTTCTTGCTGCGCAGAGGGGCCTGATTGCTGATGTTCGACCTCAGTCCAAGCCAGTGGACTGGCCAAATGTGTTGAACTGATGCTCGTTGCTTGGCGTTGGGCAGAGGATGCGGCATGTTGCCCCACGCAAAACTCAGCTGCTGCGATCAGTCGAGAAAATTGACTGCAACTTATCGCGAACTCGAAAGATCAGCCTGGCCAACTTTGGCGGCATCCAGTCTCTCAGGTACTCATCGCTTCGGAACCGTCTGGCCAGAGCATGTGTCGAGCTGCTATCCTCTGGGCGCGCGTAGTACATCGTGCTGTGGCTCGGCACTTCTTTGTAAATGTTTCGCGAGCTGGTGTAGTAATACAGGGCAATGGAGCGTCTCTTGACGCCCTCTGGCGTTGCCAGCGGATCAGGGTGCCCATGAAAGCTGTCGGCGTCGGTGCTGAAAACAACACAGCGGTTCAGAAGTGGAAACACCTTCGAATGACAAGCCGTCATTTTCCGATCCCAAATTTCCAGTGCTCCTCCCCACTCCTCTTGCCAACCTGGGTTGAGATAGATCAGCAGATTCAGACGTCTCTCAAGATGCAACTTGTTGTTGATGCGAAAGTCGGCATGCACACCCAGCAAGCCACCATGGCTGATCTCATGAAAGCCGCCTCCCTCGAAGTAAGGATCGGGAATCAAGCCTTCGATACCGGTGAGTCCTTCCAGAAACTGAAGGACAGGACTCGAGTTTAGAAAGGCGAAAAGCGCCTGCGCATCTTGATTGCAGTCGTAGGGAAGGATCTGGCGCTTGTGGTGGCCGCCGTAGTCGATATCGAACACTCGGTCTGACTTCAGCGGCTCGGCAGGGAAGTTGTCTAGCGCCTGCTGGAGTAGTGCCTGCGGCAATAGTCCGTCTAGCACGATGTGGGGAAAGGGTTGCGCCGACTGGTATTCCTGCGCCAGCATCGCACCCGTGGCCCGGGCCTCTACGGGGTCCATGCCCAGAACGCCGTCGTTGTTGACTGGAAGCGTGAGATCAAAGCGGTTCATAGGTTCAAAACTCCTAGGATTTGACGACCTTGTTCAAATTCGGTCGCAAAGTGCCATGCTCCGTAGATGCCCAGCCACGCGAGGTGGCCACATATCAGCTTTCGATATTCGCGCGGCGCTGATAGCAAGGTAGCGAAGGGCTGTAATTTATACGCACAGTACACACGTGCACAGTGCTGTTCAGCCACACGTCCGTCGCCAATGGCATTTTCGGTTTGGTTGTGTTGAACGCTTGAACCCGGGCACTGGCGTAGCCGCTGACCAGTATGCGAGGCGAGCGGATGGAATCAGACGTGTGTGCGCAATCCTGGCGGAGAGGGCGGGATTCGAACCCGCGGTGGGGATAAACCCACACACGCTTTCCAGGCGTGCGACTTAAACCGCTCATCCACCTCTCCGCGAAGCCACTGATTGTATCAGGCGGCATAAGTCGTTTCTGACCTGGAGGCAGCGGCTCAGCTGTCTGCCTGAGAGCTGTCGTTGCGAGTCGGGCGCCAGGCGTGTTGCTGCAGTTCCACCAGGGTCACGTGCTGCAGGGCGGCTTCGTGGGTGGCGTCGAGCACCACGGGCGGCGCCACGCCAGCGTGAAGCGCCTCACGCCAGCGCTGTACGCACAGGCACCAGCGGTCTCCTGGGCGCAAGCCAGCGAAGCGCCACTGAGGGCGCGGCGTGACGAGGTCGTTGCCGCGGTCGGTGGAGTAGGCCAGGAACTCTGCCGTGACCCTGGCGCAGACCACATGGGTGCCCACGTCGCTCTCGTCGGTGCGGCAGCAGCCGTCCCGAAAAAAACCCGTGAGCGGGTCGTAGGAGCAAGCCTGAAGCGGCCCGCCCAGTACGTTTCGCGCGTCGGTGGTCATGCGTTGGACCTTATGCCTTGGCCTGAGTTTTGCCCACAAGGGTCATGGCGGTCCCGATCAGGGCCGAGAGCTCGGACATGTTGCCGGGCACGATCAGTGTGGTGGTGGCGTCGGCCGCGACCTTGCCGTAGGCATCGACCGCGCGCTCAGCTACCTTGAGCTGCACCGCCTGCTCGCCGCCTGGCTCGTTGATCGCGGACGCGACCTTGCGAATGGCGTCTGCCGTGGCTTCGGCCACCGAGATGATGGCGGCAGCTTCACCCTGAGCCATGTTGATCTGCGACTGCTTTTCGCCCTCGGAGCGGGCAATGAACGCCTCGCGCTCGCCAGTGGCGATGTTGATCTGCTCCTGGCGACGACCTTCAGAGGCGGCAATCAGGGCGCGCTTTTCGCGCTCGGCCGTGATCTGGGCCTGCATCGCCCGCAGGATCTCGGCAGGTGGGGTGAGGTCTTTGATTTCGTAGCGCAGCACTTTCACGCCCCAGTTGAGCGCAGCTTCGTCGATCGCAGCGACGATCTGGGCGTTGATCATGTCGCGCTCTTCAAACGTCTTGTCGAGCTCAAGCTTGCCGATCACCGAACGCAGCGAGGTCTGCGCCAGCTGGGTCACGGCCATGATGTAGTTCGATGAGCCGTAGCTGGCCCGCATGGGATCGGTGACCTGGAAGTAGAGGATGCCGTCCACCTGCAGCTGCGTGTTGTCGCGGGTGATGCAGACCTGGCTGGGCACATCCAGAGGAATTTCCTTCAGGCTGTGTTTGTAGGCTACCTTGTCAACAAAGGGCACCAGGAAGTTCAGGCCCGGCGCCAGCGAAGACTGGTATTTGCCCAGCCGTTCGACCACCCAGGCGTTCTGTTGGGGCACGATCTTGATGGAGCGGCTGACAAAGATGACCGCGATGATGAACAAAAGGACAGCGATTTCCATGGCGATTTTCTCGTGAGGGGAGGGATGGGGAAAGGGTCAGCGGCCAGCGACTCAGACTTTTTCAACCAGCAGGCGGCTGCCTACCAGCTCGACCACGCGGTAGCTGCCGGGCACGGGCGCGTTGCCGGGACGCTGAATGACGCTCCAGGATGCACCTCGGTACTTAACTTGCGCTGTGCCGTCAGGCAGCCACTCGTCGATCTGGATGATCTCGCCGACGTCGAGGTTGACGCTGCGCTGTGAGCGCGCCGAGGGGTCGCCTGGGCGGCGCTTCTTGATCTGGTACCACATTGCGACCGAGCCCAGCCCGACGACCGACGCGGTCACCAGCTGTGTGACCAGGGAAACGCCGAGATGGGCGGCGAGCGCGGCAGCCGCCGCGCCGAGTGCCAGCATCAGCAGGTAAAAGGTGCCGCTGACCAGCTCCAGTGCCACCAGGGCGCCAGCCAGCAGCCACCACATTGTCGAATCGGCCATTTGAGCTCCAGAAATCATCGTGGCCGGGGTCTCGGCCACCACCCATTCTGCGTCAAATGCACAACCGCCTCGGGACGGGCTGCTGGTTTTCCGTACACTCGTAAGCCGATTCCCCCGATTTGTATCGCCTGGCCTGTGAGCAGGCAGAGGACCGACATGAAATTTCGCTTTCCCATCGTCATCATCGACGAGGACTTCCGCTCCGAGAACTCGTCTGGCCTGGGCATTCGTGCGCTGGCCCAGGCGATCGAGACCGAGGGGTTTGAGGTCGTGGGTGTGACCAGCTACGGCGACCTGTCCTTGTTTGCGCAGCAGCAGTCGCGCGCCAGCGCTTTCATCCTGTCGATCGACGACGAAGAATTCAGCGCCGGTCCCGACGTTGACCCGGTGGTGCTGAACCTGCGCAACTTCATTGAAGAGGTGCGCCGCAAGAACGCCGACGTGCCGATCTACGTGCATGGCGAGACCAAGACCAGCCGCCACCTGCCCAACGACATCTTGCGCGAGCTGCATGGCTTCATCCACATGTTCGAGGACACGCCCGAGTTTGTGGCGCGCCACATCATCCGAGAAGCCAAGAGTTACCTCGAAGGCATTCAGCCGCCCTTTTTCAAGGCGTTGCTCGATTACGCCGAAGACGGTTCGTACTCCTGGCATTGCCCGGGTCATTCGGGTGGCGTGGCGTTCCTGAAGAGTCCGATCGGACAGATGTACCACCAGTTCTACGGTGAGAACATGCTGCGCGCCGACGTGTGCAATGCGGTGGAAGAGCTGGGCCAGTTGCTGGACCACAATGGCGCCATTGGCGCGAGCGAGCGCAATGCAGCACGCATTTTCAACGCCGACCACTGCTTTTTTGTCACCAACGGAACCAGCACCAGCAACAAAATGGTCTGGCACCACACGGTGGCGCCGGGCGATGTGGTGGTGGTGGACCGCAACTGCCACAAGTCCATTCTGCACAGCATCATCATGACGGGTGCCATCCCCGTGTTTCTGAAGCCCACGCGCAACCACTACGGCATCATCGGACCGATTCCGCAGAGCGAGTTCGAGATCGACGCCATCAAGGCCAAGATCCGGGCCAACCCGCTGCTCGCCGGCGTGGACGCCGAGGCGGTCAAACCGCGCATCCTCACGCTCACCCAGTCCACCTACGATGGTGTGCTCTACAACACCGAAACCATCAAGGGCCTGCTCGACGGTTACGTGGCCAATCTCCACTTCGACGAGGCTTGGCTGCCCCACGCGGCATTTCATTCCTTCTACGGCAGCTTCCACGCGATGGGCAAGAAGCGAGCCCGGCCCCAGCACTCGGTGGTCTACTCCACGCAATCGATCCACAAGTTGCTGGCTGGCATCAGCCAGGCCAGCCATGTGCTGGTACAGGATTCACAAGACACCAAGCTGGACCGCCACCTCTTCAACGAGGCCTACCTGATGCACACCAGCACGAGCCCGCAGTACAGCATCATCGCCAGCTGCGACGTGGCCGCCGCGATGATGGAGCCGCCCAGCGGCACCGCGCTGGTGGAGGAGAGCATCGCCGAGGCCCTCGATTTCCGCCGCGCCATGCGCAAGGTGGAAGACGAGTTCGGTACCGACGACTGGTGGTTCAAGGTCTGGGGTCCGGATCAACTGGTGGAGGAGGGCATCGGACGCTCCAGCGACTGGGTGCTCAAGCGCACCGATTCCGAGGGCGTGCAGCCGTCCGACGGCGAAGAGGCGTGGCACGGTTTTGGCGACATGGCGCCAGGCTTCAACATGCTGGATCCGATCAAGGCCACCATCGTCACGCCAGGCCTCAACCTCGACGGCCGTTTTGAGGAAACCGGCATACCGGCGTCCATCGTCACCAAGTTCCTCGCCGAACACGGTGTGGTGGTGGAGAAAACCGGGCTCTACAGCTTCTTCATCATGTTCACCATCGGCATCACCAAGGGCCGCTGGAACACGCTGCTGACCGCGCTGCAGCAGTTCAAGGACGACTACGCCAAGAACCAGCCGATGTGGCGCATCATGCCGGAGTTCTGCGCCAAGCAACCGCGCTACGAACAGCTCGGCCTGCGCGATCTATGCCAGCAGGTGCATGCGCAGTACGCCAAGCACGACATCGCGCGCCTGACCACCGAGATGTACCTCAGCGACCACTTGCCGGCCATGAAGCCCAGCGACGCGTTCGCGCACATCGCACACCGCACCACGCAGCGGGTGCCGATTGACGAGCTGGAGGGCCGCATCACCACCAGCCTGGTCACCCCATACCCGCCAGGCATTCCGCTGCTGATCCCGGGCGAGGTGTTCAACAAGAAGATCGTGGACTACCTCAAGTTCAACCGCGAGTTCGCTCGCGAGTGCCCGGGCTTTGAAACCGACATTCATGGTCTGGTCCAGGAAACCGGTGCCGACGGTGTGCTGCGCCACTTTGCCGATTGCGTCAGCGCCTGATCTGCCTCAAATCCTGCGCCAGATCTCGGGGTTACCATGAACGTCATGGATGTTTGGGCATGCTTGCCAGCTCCAGGTTCTTTCCCCTAACCAACCCGGAAGGCCGACACCGATGTTTCCTGAATACCGCGATCTCATCAGCAAGCTCAAAGGGCACGACGCGCACTTCACCCGGCTGTTCGACAAGCACAACGATCTGGATCAGTTGATCAAAAACAAGGAAGCTCACATCGAGCCTGGTTCACAGATCGAGATCGAGCAGCTGAAGAAGGAAAAGCTGCTGCTCAAGGACCAGATTTACGCCCACCTCAAGCAGGTGGGGTAACTCGCCAGGGGTCGCCTGCCTCAGCGCGAGGCGGGCGTTGGCGGTGGCTCCATGTCGCCTCGCACTCGCAGGTAGGTGGCAAAGCGCGGCAGGCCGCTGTCATTGAATCCCCTGTAGCGGTAGGTGACCCAGGCGCCGAGCGGCGGTGGCGATCGGCGCAGCGCATCACTCAGTCCACTGCCCAGGCGGAACTCGCGCCCGTCAGGCGTTCTCACCCGAAGTGCTCCCGTCAGGCCAGCGTACTGACCGCGGCCGGTCTCGTGTGCGATCACCTGCGCTTCGGCATCTTCATGCCGCTTGAGCTTAACCAGGTCGTCGCTGCGCTCAGCGCGGTAGGGCGTGTCGCCGCGGTGCAGCATCAGGCCTTCGCCACCCGCGCGCACGGTCGTGTCGAGCCGCTGCATCAGCTCGGAGTGGCTGGAAACACGCACCTGCTCAACCGCTTGCACCCAGGGTTGCTGTCGGGCATGCACCCATGCGTGGTAGGCAGCGATGCGTGAGGTGAAGTCTGCGGGATGCTCGGGCAGGTCAAACACCATGAAACGGATGCTGCGCCAGGCACCATCGTCAGGCGTCTGCTGGCGAACCGCAGACACAGTCTGCTGAAACCGACCCCGCCCCGCCCAGAGCTCGCCATCTGCTGGCTCGGCGGGCCAGCCTTCGGTGAACCAGGCGGGGGCTTGAATCCACAGACCGCCCCGGCTCACCAGCCGCTGTCCGTCCCAGAAGGCGCGCACCCCGTCGAGCTTCTCGCTCACCCAATACGCATTGAGGTCCAGACCCGGGTGGTAGCGGTTGGCCAGCATCAACGCTGGCGGTGAAGGTGTCGCTGTCTGAGCCAGCGTGACGCCGCATGGCCAGAGCCAGGCGGTGCCGATTGCGATCAAGCTCTGGCGCCTGCGCATACCCTGCCTCGAAGAGGTCGGGGGTGGTCGGCTGCGATCAGGCGACCGCTTGGCTGTCCTTGCTGATGCCGCCGGTCTGGCTGAAGCCACCATCCACGTAGGTGATTTCGGCGGTCACGCCTGACGCCAGGTCCGACAGCAGGAATGCTGCCACATTGCCCACTTCCTCAATGGTCACGTTGCGCCGGATCGGCGAGGCGCTGGCCACGAAGGACAGCAGCTTGCCGAAGTCCTTGATGCCACTGGCCGCGAGCGTCTTGATCGGGCCAGCGCTGATGCCGTTGACCCGCATGCCGCGTGGACCCAGCGACTCGGCCAGGTAGCGCACCGAAGCCTCCAGGCTGGCCTTGGCCAGTCCCATGGTGTTGTAGTGCGGCACGATGCGCATCGCACCGAGATAGCTCAGCGTCAGCAGCGAGGCGCGCTCGTTGAGGTAAGGCAAGGCCGCCTTGGCCATGCCCGGGAAGCTGTAGGCGCTGATGTCGTGCGCGATGCGGAAGTTTTCACGCGTCAGGCCGTCCAGAAAATCACCAGCGATGGCTTCGCGCGGCGCAAAGCCAATGCTGTGCACAAAACCGTCGAACTTGGGCCAGGTCTGGGTCAGATCGGCGATCATGCGGTCGATCTGGGCGTCGTCGCCGACGTCGCAGTCGAAGATCAGTTTGGAGTCGAATTCGGCTGCGAAGTCGGTGATGCGGTCCTTGAAACGCTCGCCCACGTAGCTGAACGCTAGCTCGGCGCCCTGGCTGTGGCAGGCCTTGGCGATGCCGTAGGCGATGGACCGGTTGGACAAAACGCCCGTGATCAGCAGCTTCTTGCCGGTGAGAAAACCCATTGTTCTATCTCCAAAGAAAATTCCAGCAGAATTGTCGCATGAGGCCCGTTATTTCCCGTTCTCGCTGGCAGCACGCACGTTGCTGCCTGCTGCTGGCGTTGGGCATGGGCCTGTCGAATGCCTGGGCAGCGCATGGTTACGCCCTGTGGGGCGAGCTCAAGTACCCGCCTGGTTTCACGCACTTCGACTACGTGAATCCGAGCGCACCCAAGGGCGGCGAGATCCGGCTGGTGAGCAACCTGCGCAATTCGACTTTCGACAAATACAACCCGTTCACCTTGCGGGGCAGCGCACCGGCCTATCTGGCCAACCTGATGTTCGACACCCTGCTCACCGGATCGCTCGACGAAACCGGTGCCGGCTACGGTTTGCTGGCCGAAGATGTGAGTGCTGCGCCAGACGGGCTGTCTGTCACCTTCCGGTTGCGGCCGCAGGCGCGTTTTCACAACGGCGATCCGGTGCTGGCGGCAGATGTGAAACACAGCTTCGACATCTTGATGGGACCTCACACCTCGCCGGCCTACAAGACCATCCTGGAAGACGTTGCCGGGCTTGACGTGCTCGACGAGCGCACCGTGCGCTACCGCTTCAAGAAACCCAACCGGGAGCTGCCCCTGACCGTGGGGGGGTTGCCAGTCTTCAGCCGCGCCTGGGGCAACGAGATCGACCCCAAGACAGGCGAGCGCAAGACCTTCGACCAGGTGGTGATGGACCTGCCAATTGGCAGCGGACCTTACCGCATCGGGCCAGTGCGCTTTGGCAGAGACATCACCTACGTGCGCGACCCTGATTACTGGGCCCGCGACCTGCCGGTGCGTCGCGGCACGGCCAACTTCGACCGGGTGCTGGTCAAGATCTACAGGGACAACACCGCGCGCCTGGAGGCGCTCAAGGCCGGTGAATTCGACCTGATGCGGTTTTTCTCTGCCGGCGACTGGGCCAGGCGCGTCAACGGCAAGCGTTTCGATTCGGGTGAGCTCGTGAAGACCGAGTTCACCCACCGCTTGCCCACCGGCTTCCAGAGCTATGTGCTCAACACCCGCAGACCACCGCTGGACGATCTGAGGGTGCGCCAGGCACTGGGTCTGGCGATGGATTACGAGTGGATGAACCGGCAGATGTTTTATGGCGCCTATCAGCGCGTGCAAGGTCTGTTCGGCAACACCGTCTGCTCGGCCCAGGGTCTGCCCGCTGCAGAGGAGGTGGCGCTGCTGCAACCTTGGCGCAGCCAGTTGCCGTCTGAGGTGTTCGGTCCGGCTTTTGCGCCGCCGAGAACCGACGGTGAAAGCTCGCTGCGCGCCAACTTGCGCGCCGCTCAGGCCTTGCTCCGCGAGGCCGGCTGGACGGTGCAGGCGGGTGAATTGCGCAATGAGCGCGGCGAGCCCATGTCGCTGACCTACCTGGACAGCAACGAGGCCGGCGCACGGGTGGTGACACCCTGGGCGAGAAATCTGGAGAAACTCGGCATCACGTTGCAGTTCCGTCCTGTCGACTTCGCGCTGTACCAGCAGCGCCTACGCACGTTTGATTTCGACATCATCTCGATCGCATTCGGCGGCACGCACAACCCAGGGGCCGAATACGCCGATCTGTTCGGCAGCCAGGCCGCCAAAACCGAAGACTCCGGTAACCTGGCGGGCGTGAGCAGCCCGGCGGTGGATGCGATCATCACCCAGATGACCTCGGCCCGCACGCAGCAGTCCTTCCAGGCAGCGTGCCGGGCGCTGGACCGCGTGATCAGCCATGGCCATTACCTGGTGCCCCAGTGGTCGGCCACCACCCACCGCATGGTCTACAACGCCTGGCGCCTGGCGCGTCCCGAGGTCATGCCGCCTTACGCGGCGGGCGAGACCTGGGCGATCGATACCTGGTGGGCAAAGTGAGCACCACCCCCGCGCCGCGCTTCGCGCGTCACCCCCTCCAGGGGGCAACACCTGTGGCCCGGCAAAGCCGGTTCCACGGTGTTTGCTGGGTTGATGGCCCTCGCGCCGGGGGCACCGGCTTCGTTCACGCCATTGGTTTACCTTGTGAGAGCGCGGGCTGACCATGTGGGTCTACATCCTCAAGCGCTTGCTGCTCATGATTCCGACGCTGTTCGGCGTCTTGCTGCTGACCTTTGTGGTGATCCAGTTCGTGCCGGGCGGACCGGTGGATCAGTACCTGGCCGAGGCGCGGGCAGGGGGGGGCACGGGCGCGGAGGGCGGATCGGTCTACCGGGGCGCGCAGGGCGTGGATCCACAGCGGCTGGAGCAGATCAAGGCGCTGTACGGCTTTGACAAACCGGCACACGAGCGGTTTTTCCAGATGCTCGGACAGTTCGCGCGGTTTGACCTGGGCACCAGCTTTTTCCAGAACAAGGCGGTTTCGGAACTGGTGATCGAGAAGCTGCCGGTCTCGATCAGCCTCGGGCTGTGGACGTTTTTCATCAGCTACCTGGTGGCCGTGCCGCTGGGCGTGGCCAAGGCAGTGCGCGCGGGCACGCGGTTTGACTTGGTGACCACGCTGCTGGTGCTGGTGGGTTATGCGATTCCCGGCTTTGTGCTGGGTGTGGCACTGCTGGTGATCTTTGGTGGCCAGCTGCAATGGTTTCCATTGCGAGGCCTCACCTCATCCAACTGGGAAGAGCTCACCTGGGGGGCGCGCATCGTCGACTACCTCTGGCACATCACGCTGCCGGTGACGGCGATGGTGCTGGGCAGCTTTGCCGTCACCACCATGCTGACCAAAAACGCATTTCTGGAAGAGATCCGCAAGCAGTACGTGATGACAGCGCGCGCCAAGGGCCTGAGCGAACGCCAGGTGATGTGGAAGCACGTGTTCCGCAACGCGCTCATCCCCATCGTGACCGGTTTCCCAGCGGCCTTCATCGGCGCGTTTTTTGCTGGCTCGCTGCTGATCGAGACACTGTTCTCGCTCGACGGCCTGGGCCTGCTCAGCTACGAGAGCGTGATCCGGCGCGACTACCCGGTGGTCATGGGCACGCTGTTTTTGTTCACGCTGATCGGGCTGGTGACCAAACTCATCTCCGATCTCTGTTACGTCTGGGTGGACCCGCGTGTCAAGTTCGACTAGCACCCCCCTGCGCCGCTGCGCGGCTTCCCCCCTCGCCTGCGGGAGGGGGGAAGCACCCTGTAGCCCGGCGAAGCCGGTTCCACTGCTGCCCTGGGTTGAGGAACGCGCGCCGGAGACTTTGTTGGTGGAGTTGGTTGCCTCATGACCGGCGTGGTCAGTCCTTCGCCTTCGCGCCGCGCCTGGCTCCGCTTCAAGCGCAACAAGCTCGGCTACTGGAGCCTGCTGATCTTTTGCGTGCTGGTGGTGGCCAGCCTGTTTGCCGAGGTATTGTCCAACGACCGCCCGCTGGTGGTCCGCTATGAGGGGCAGACCTATCTGCCGTTGTTCAATGACTACCCGGAAACGGTGTTCGGTGGGGACTTCGAAAGCAACACCGACTACCTCGACCCTTTCATCCGCGAGCGGCTGACCCTGGACGGCAATTGGGCGGTCTACGCGCCCAACCCCTACGGCCCGAAGACGCTCAACTACTTCGCCAAGGAACCCAACCCCTCGGCTCCCACAGCTGAGAACTGGCTGGGTACCGACGACCGTGGCCGCGACCTGCTGGCGCAGCTGATTTACGGGTTTCGCGTCAGCGTGCTGTTTGCGCTGGCGCTCACGTTCATTGGCGTGCTGCTGGGGGTGGTCGCCGGTGCCATCCAGGGCTTCTTTGGCGGCAAGACCGATCTGGCGTTTCAGCGCTTCATCGAGGTCTGGGGGGCCATGCCTGAGCTTTACCTGCTGATCATCTTCTCGGCGGTGTTTGCGCCCAGCCTGGGCTTGCTGCTGGTGTTGCTCAGCCTGTTTGGCTGGATGGGCCTGTCGGACTATGTACGTGCCGAGTTTCTGCGCAACCGCCAGCTCGACTATGTGCGCGCCGCCATGGCCATGGGCTTGTCCAACGGTCAGATCATCTGGCGCCATGTGCTGCCCAACAGCCTCACGCCGGTGGTCACTTTCTTGCCGTTTCGCATGAGTGCGGCCATCCTCGCGCTGACCTCGCTGGACTTTCTGGGTCTGGGTGTGCCCCCCGGCACACCGTCGCTGGGCGAGTTGCTGAGCCAGGGGAAAAACAACATTGACGCCTGGTGGATATCCATGTCCACCTTCGCGGTGCTGGTGATCACGCTGCTGCTGCTGACCTTCATGGGCGACGCGCTGCGCGACGCACTTGATCCCCGAAAGGCCGACCGGTGAGCATGACGCCCACTTTGCTCGATGTGCAGGGCCTGCGCGTGTCCTTTGGTGGCCAGAGCGTGGTGCATGGCATCGACTTTCACATCAACGCCGGCGAGCGCCTCGCGCTGGTGGGCGAGTCGGGCTCGGGCAAATCGGTGTCGGCCCTGTCGTTGCTGCGCCTGGTGCAGAACGCGGAGGTCTCGGGTTCGGCGAAGCTGGAGGGGCGCGACGTGCTCCAGATGAACGAGCGCGAGCTGCGCGGCGTGCGGGGCGATGCGGTGTCCATCATCTTCCAGGAACCCATGACGGCGCTCAACCCGCTGGCCACGGTGGGCGCGCAGATTGCCGAGGTGTTGCTGCTCAAAAAAGGCCTGACGCCACGCCAGGCCGAGGCGGCGGTGGTGGAGTTGCTCGCTTCCACCGGTATTCCCGAGCCGACCAGACGTGCTCAGGCCTACCCGCACCAGCTCAGTGGCGGGCAACGCCAGCGCGCCATGATCGCGATGGCCCTGGCCAGCAGCCCGAAGCTGCTGCTGGCAGACGAGCCGACCACTGCGCTGGACGTCAGTCTGCGCGGCCAGATCCTGAGCCTGCTGGGCGACCTGCAGCGGCAGCACGGCATGGCCTTGTTGCTCATCACCCACGACCTCAACCTGGTGCGCCGCTTTGCCAGCCGGGTGGCGGTGATGGAGCGCGGCCATCTGGTAGAGCAGGGTGCAGTGGAGGCGGTGTTTTCCGCGCCCCAACACGCCTACACCCGCATGCTGCTGGCCAGCCGACCCGAGCGCGATGTGGTCGAGCCCGCGCCGGCGGCGGGTACCGACGCGCCGGTGCTGGAGGCGCAGGGACTGCGAGTGAGTTACCCCGTGCCACTGCCGGGCCTGCGTGGCTGGTTTCGCAAGGGGGAATTCGTGGCGGTGCAGGGGGCCGACTTGCGGATTGCCGCGGGGCACACGCTGGGCGTGATCGGCGAGTCGGGCTCGGGCAAGTCCACGCTTGCGCTGGCCGCACTCGGCCTGCTGCCGCACCAGGGCCGCCTGGTGGTCACCGGCACCGACTGGCTGGTGGCGGCGAAAAACGGCCAGTCGCGCGCCTTGCGCCAGCGCATCCAGGTGGTGTTCCAGGACCCGTTTTCGTCGCTTTCTCCGCGCATGACGGTGGAGCAGATCGTGGGCGAGGGCTTGCTGGTGCACCAACCCCAGCTGACGGCTGAACAGCGCCGCACGAAGGTGGTGAACGCGTTGGCCGATGTGGGCCTGGTGGACGACGCCCGGCATGGCAGCGACTGGCTGCAGCGCTACCCGCACGAATTTTCCGGCGGCCAACGCCAGCGACTGGCGATTGCCCGGGCGCTGATCGTCGAGCCGCTGCTGCTGGTGCTTGACGAGCCCACCAGCGCGCTCGACGTGACGGTGCAAAAGCAGGTGCTGGCCCTGCTGCAGCGCTTGCAACGGGAGCGGGGCTTGAGCTATCTCTTCATCACCCACGATGTGGATGTGATCCGCGCCATGGCCCACGAGGTGCTGGTGATGAAAGATGGCGCGGTGGTCGAGCACGGACCTGTCGAACGGGTGCTGGGCGCACCCGAACACCCCTATACGCGCACGTTGGTGCAGGCGTCAGGCTGATACCAGGCCCCTCGGGTCGGGCGGGGGAGTCTGCCGCCATGACGCTGGCACACTCGGGGCATCGTTCCTTTGTTTGACATTTGTCATGGGGACCCCACGGGTGCACCGCTATAACCCAACCGGTCCCTTGGCATTTTTGCCTGGCCTCCCATGAACGCTCATCCCACAACACCCAATTCGCACGCCGTGCCCGTGACGCTAGCCTCACCCGCGCGCTGGCTGGCGCTGGGCTGGGGCGATCTGCGCCGCAATCCGTCCCCTGGCCTGTTGCATGGTCTGTTGCTGGCCTGCTTTGGCTGGCTGCTGCTCTGGGCTGCGCGAGACAAGTTCTGGTTGCTGGCCGGTGCTTTTTCCGGTTTTCTGATCGTCGCGCCCATTCTGGCCACCGGCCTCTACCACGTCAGCCGCTCGTGCAGCAGCGGCGCTTGCGTGGGCATGGGCGAGGTGGTGTCACTCTGGCGCTCGGGCGACAGGCGGCTGGTGGCGTTCGGCCTGCTGCTTGGTCTGGCTGGTACCGGCTGGGTGCTGACCTCGGCCGGGTTGATCACACTGTGGTCGTCGGTACCGATCGAGAAACCTGCGGACTTCCTGCGCCATGTGGTCTTGGTTCGGGAGCTGGGCTTGTTCGAGGCCTGGTTGTTGCTGGGCGCCTTGCTGGCTGCGCCGGTCTACGCGTCTACCGTGGTGGCGTTGCCCATGCTGGTCGACCGGCCGGTCGGGGTTATGGTCGCCGTCCAGGCCAGCTGGACGGCAGTGGCCAACCACCCGGGACCCGCGGTGGCCTGGGCATTGGTGATCGCGCTACTGGTCGGCCTGAGCATGTTGACTGCCCTGATCGGGCTGATCGTCATCCTGCCGCTGATCGCCCATGCCAGCTGGCACGTCTACTGCGACCTCACCCAGCGCGACACCCATGGGCTGCTTCAGGGCGCCGGGCAGCCCTGAACGGACCTACTGCTGCGCCATGGAAGCCACCCTGTTCGGCTACAACGAGGCCCAGATCGCCCAGTTCGGTCTGACCTTTGGCGTGGGCGCCTTCATCCTGTACATGCTGTTCATCGTGTTCAACCTCGCTCGCGAGTCCAAGGCGGGCAAGTTTGGCACCTTCATCCTGTTCCTGGTGCTGTCCTTTGGCATGCTGGGATTCCTGGCGAAGAACATCATTCAGTGGGTGCTGGAGCTGTGATGCCGAAGTTTGCGCATGGCGCTGCTCTCGATTGCAAAGGCGTCGATTAGCGGGCTATAATGCCGCCTTCACGACCAATTGGGCGGGTTACTACCGGCCCATTTTTTTTGGCCGAACGTTTTTCAACCCGAGCGATTCATTTCACGCCATCAGGACCACAGAACACAAGCGAATGACCTGGCAGCAAACCGTCGAGCAAACCGTCACCGGCATGGGCTTTGATCTGGTGGACCTGGATCGGTCCGCTGGCGGTTTGTTGCGGGTGACGATCGACTGGCCCTGGCAGCCGCCGGCGCCCGGTCAGGCAGCGGTGGAGCGGTTTGTGACGGTGGAAGATTGCGAAAAAATCACCCGCCAGCTGCAGTACCTGCTGGAGGTCGAGGGGCTGGAGTACCGGCGTCTGGAAGTGGGCTCGCCGGGCATTGACCGGCCGCTGCGCCGTGAACAGGATTACATGCGCTTTGAGGGGCAGATGGTGGACATCACGCTCAAGGCGCCGATCGGCGTGACCGGCACCGAGGTGTCGGCCAACCGCAAGAAGTTTCGCGGCACGCTGCAGCGTGCCGAGGACGGCGTCGAGTGGCGAATCGTCTGGAGC
The DNA here is from genome assembly GCF_030373245.1 of Hydrogenophaga sp. GTDB lineage: Bacteria > Pseudomonadota > Gammaproteobacteria > Burkholderiales > Burkholderiaceae_C > Hydrogenophaga. The sequence continues at coordinate 316,739 of NZ_JAUCZF010000005.1, read as the reverse complement.
GATGCGCCTGAGCCCAAACCGGGCCAGCGCGTCAGCAAGAAGCGCCCGCCGGTGCCGCTGCAGGCGTTGAATTTTTCGCTGGCCGATGTGCAGCAGGCGCGATTGGCGCCGATCGTGAATTTCAAAGGCCGCCAAGCCACGGGCGAGGGGCCTAACGGATGATGACCGACCGTCGCATTCGAGAACAGCTTTGTTTTGATTTCCAAGAAGACATCCGGAAAGGTGGGCGAGTGAAATGAACCGCGAAATGTTGATGCTGATTGATGCCATCTCCCGCGAGAAAAACGTCGAGCGCGATGTGGTGCTCGGTGCGGTGGAGCTGGCACTGGCCTCGGCCACCAAAAAACTCTACAAGGGCGAGGTGGACATCCGCGTGGCGGTTGACCCCGACACCGGTGCCTACGAGACCTTCCGCCGCTGGCTGGTGGTTCCCGATGAGGCGGGCCTGCAGAACCCGGATGCTGAAGAGCTGCTGAGCGATGCGCGCGACGAACTCGCCGACATTGAAGAAGGCGACTTCATTGAGAAACCGATTGACAGCGTGCCGATCGGCCGCATCGGCGCCATGGCCGCCAAGCAGGTGATCCTGCAGAAGATCCGCGATGCCGAGCGCGAGATGCTGCTCAACGACTTCATGTCGCGCGGCGACAAGATCTTCGTGGGTACCGTCAAGCGCCTGGACAAGGGTGACCTCATCGTCGAGAGCGGGCGCGTCGAAGGCCGTCTGCGCCGAGGCGAGATGATCCCGAAGGAGAACTTCCGCACCGGGGATCGCGTGCGCGCCATGATCATGGAGGTGGACCTGACGCTGCGCGGCGCACCCATCCTGCTGTCGCGCTCGGCCCCCGAGTTCATGATCGAGCTGTTCCGTCAGGAAGTGCCTGAGATCGAACAGGGTTTGCTGGACATCAAGGCCTGCGCCCGCGATGCGGGTTCGCGCGCCAAGATCGCCGTGCAGTCGCACGACAAGCGCATCGATCCCATTGGCACCTGTGTGGGCGTGCGCGGCTCGCGCGTGACCGGCGTGACCAACGAGCTCGCTGGCGAGCGGGTGGACATCGTGCTTTGGAGCGATGATCCGGCTCAGTTCGTGATCGGTGCCCTCGCGCCGGCCAACGTGGTGTCGATCGTGGTGGACGAAGAACGTCATGCCATGGACGTGGTGGTGGATGAGGAGAACCTCGCGATCGCCATCGGCCGCGGCGGGCAGAACGTGCGCCTGGCCTCCGAGCTCACCGGCTGGCGCATCAACATCATGACGGCCGACGAGTCGGCGCAGAAGCAGGCCGAAGAGGCCGAAGGCATCCGTGCGGTCTTCATGGCCAAGCTCGATGTCGACCAGGAGATCGCTGACATCCTGATCGAAGAGGGTTTCACCAGCCTGGAAGAGGTGGCCTACGTGCCGCTGCAGGAAATGCTGGAGATCGAGTCGTTCGACGAAGACACGGTCAACGAGCTGCGCACGCGGGCCAAGGATGCGCTGCTGACGATGGAAATCGCTCGCGAAGAGAGCGTGGAAGAGGTCTCCCAGGAGCTGCGTGACCTCGAAGGTGTGACGCCTGAGCTGGTGGCCAAGCTGGCCGATGCCGGCGTGCACACGCGCGACGACCTGGCCGACCTCGCCACCGACGAATTGACCGACATCACCGGACAGACGGCCGAAGACGCCGTGAAACTGATCATGCTGGCCCGCGCTCACTGGTTCGCCGGTGACGAAGCGCAACCCACCACCTGAACAGCGGAGGCCCCAGCGGAGAAAAGACCCTATGACAAGTACCACCGTCGCCGAATTGGCTGCAGAGCTGAACAAGCCAACTTCCCTGTTGCTGGAGCAACTGACCGCTGCTGGCGTGCCCAAGACCGTTGGCACCGACCCGGTCTCTGAATCTGACAAGCAAAAGCTGCTCGGCCACCTCAAGGCCAGCCATGGAACGGCCGGCGGCGAGCGCAAGAAGATCACGCTCGTCAAGAAGTCCACCAGCGAGATCAAGCAGGCGGACGCGACGGGCCGTGCGCGCACCATCCAGGTTGAAGTGCGCAAGAAGCGCACCTTCATCAAGCGCGATGACGAGTCCGTGGCCGTTCCCGAGACGCAGCCCGAGGCGCCTGTGGTCGACACCGCAGAATTGGCGCGCCGTGAAGAAGACGCGCGCCGCCAGGCCGAGCTGCTGCGCCGCCAGGAAGAAGAGTTTGTGGCCAAGCGCGCTGCGCGCGAAGCCGAGGAGGCTCGCCAGGCCCAGGCCGAGCAGGCCGCCGAGCAAGCGGCTCAGGACAAGCTGACGGCAGATGCCAACGCCGCCGCGGCGGCTGTCGAGACCGACACCGAACCGAAGTCGCTGGCCGAAAAACACGCCAAGGCCAAAGAAGAGAGCCTGGAGCGTGAGTCCAACGCCCTGGCCAGCGCCGAGAAGAAGGCCGAGGCCAAAAAGGCGGATGACCTGCGTGCCAACGATTTGCAGGACCGCCGCAAGAAGGCCGAAAAAGAAGCCGCCAACATCCGCGCCATGATGGCGGCACCCGCCAAGACCCTGGTGGCCAAGAAGCCCGAGCCGGATGCCAAGGCTGGGCTCAAGGGCACGCTGCACAAGCCTGCAGGCACGCCTGGTGCCAAGCCTGCTGTCGGCACGGTGGCTGGCAAGAAAGAGATCAAATCGGAAAACCTGTCGTCGACGTGGAAAGACGATGCGGCCAAGAAAAAAGGCATCAAGACCCGTGGTGACACCAGTGCTGGCCGCTCCAGCTGGCGCGGCGGCCCGCGTGGAGGGGGGCGTCGAGGCGGTCGAGATGCAGGTGACGACAGCCATGGCAGCTTTGTGGCGCCGACCGAATTCAAAGCGATCGAAGTGCACGTTCCAGAAACCATCACGGTGGGCGAACTGGCGCACAAGATGAGCCTGAAGTCGTCCGAGGTGATCAAGGCGCTGATGAAGATGGGCCAGATGGTGACCATCAACCAGCCGCTGGACCAGGACACCGCGATGATCGTGGTGGAAGAACTGGGCCACACGGCGGTGGTGGCGGCACTGGACGATCCAGAGGCGTTCACCGAAGACGAGGCCACCCAGCAGTCCGCGGAATTGATGCCGCGTGCGCCGGTGGTGACGGTCATGGGCCACGTCGATCACGGCAAGACCTCTTTGCTGGACTACATTCGCCGCGCCAAAGTGGCCGCAGGCGAAGCCGGTGGCATCACCCAGCACATTGGCGCCTACCACGTCGAGACGCCGCGTGGCATGGTGTCTTTCCTCGATACCCCGGGTCACGAGGCGTTCACCGCCATGCGTGCACGTGGTGCACAGGCCACCGATATCGTGATCCTGGTGTGTGCGGCCGACGACGGCGTCATGCCCCAGACGCGTGAGGCCATCAAGCACGCGAAAGCGGCTGGCGTGCCCATCGTGGTGGCGCTGACCAAGATCGACAAGCCCGGCATCAACCTGGAAAAGGTGCGTGGCGAGCTGGTGACCGAGGAGGTCATCCCCGAAGAGTTTGGTGGCGAGGTGCCTTTCGTGGGTGTCTCGGCCAAGACCGGCGAGGGCATTGATGCGCTGCTGGAGCAGGTGTTGCTGCAGGCCGAGGTGCTTGAGCTCAAGGCGCCGGTGGACGCCATGGCCAAGGGCCTGGTGATCGAGGCGCGCCTGGACAAGGGTCGCGGCGCGGTTGCCACCGTGCTGGTGCAAAGCGGCACGCTGAAGACTGGCGATGTGGTGCTGGTAGGCCAGACCTCGGGTCGTGTGCGCGCCATGTTGGATGAAAACGGCAAGCCTATCAAGGAAGCCGGTCCCTCCATCCCGGTGGAAATCCAGGGCCTGTCGGAAGTGCCGCAAGCCGGTGACGACTTCATGGTCATGACCGACGAGCGCCGTGCGCGCGAGATCGCCACCTACCGCGCGGGCAAGTTCCGCAACACCAAGCTCGCGCGGCAACAGGCGGCCAAGCTGGACAACATGTTCTCCGACCTGTCGGCAGGCGAAGTCAAGGTGCTGCCCATCATCGTCAAGGCCGACGTGCAGGGTTCGCAAGAAGCGCTGGGCCAGTCACTGCTCAAGCTCTCGACCGAAGAGGTCAAGGTGCAGATCGTCTTTTCTGGCGTGGGTGGCATCAGCGAAAGTGATATCAACCTGGCGATCGCATCCAAGGCGGTGGTCATCGGATTCAATGTCCGTGCCGATGTGGGTGCGCGCAAGCTGGCCGAAGGCAACGATGTCGATGTGCGCTACTACAACATCATCTACGACGCGGTGGACGAGCTCAAGGCTGCCATGTCGGGCATGCTGGCGCCGGACAAGCGCGAAGAGGTGATCGGCTCGGCCGAAATCCGCACCGTGTTCGTCGCCTCCAAGATCGGTACGGTGGCCGGATCCATGATCACCTCAGGCCAAGTGGTGCGTGGTGCGCATTTCCGCCTGTTGCGCGACAACGTGGTGATTTACACCGGCGAAGTCGAGAGCCTCAAGCGTCTGAAAGACGATGTGCGCGAAGTCAAGGAAGGCTTCGAGTGCGGTATCAAGCTCAAGAACTACAACGACATCAAAGAAGGCGACCAGCTCGAATTCTTCGAGGTCAAGGAAGTGGCGCGTTCGCTCTAAGCCCTTGTCGACATGGCCCGCAAGTCCTCCAAGCCCAACCGCGGTTTTCAAGTGGCCGACCAGATCCAGCGCGATCTGGCGGAGCTGATCGCGCGCGAGCTCAAGGACCCGCGGGTGGGCATGGTCACCATCAATGCCGTGGAAGTGACGCCCGACTACGCTCATGCCAAGGTATTCTTCAGTCTGCTCACAGGCGAGCCGGAAGAGGCCGTGCATGGTCTGAATGCGGCGGCCGGCTTCCTGCGCAACAGCCTGTTCAAGCGCCTTCACATCCACACCGTGCCCACGCTTCACTTCGTGTTCGATCGCACCACTGAGCGCGCGGCCGACATGAACGCCTTGATTTCCAAGGCCGTGGCCTCCCGTTCAAAAGACGAGGAATAGGCATGCAGGGCCAACGCACCAGGGTGCAGCGGCGCCCTGTGCATGGGGTGCTGTTGCTCGACAAACCGCTGGGTCTCTCCAGCAACCAGGCTTTGCAGAAGGCCAAGTGGTTGCTGCGCGCCGAAAAGGCGGGTCACACCGGTACGCTGGATCCCCTGGCCACTGGCGTGCTGCCGCTCTGTTTCGGCGCTGCCACCAAGTTCAGCCAGCTGCATCTGGACGCCGACAAGACTTACGAGGCCACGATCCGCCTGGGCGTGAAAACCGCGACCGGGGATGCCGAGGGCGATGTCATCGAGTCGCGCCCGGTCACCTGCACGCCGGGTCAGGTGGTCGAGGTTTTGGACCGCTTCATGGGTGAAATCGATCAGATCCCACCCATGCACAGCGCGCTGAAGAAGGATGGCAAGCCGCTGTACGAATACGCACGGGCTGGAGAAACGATCGAGCGAGCGGCGCGGCGCGTGACCATCCACGACCTGGACCTGATCGATATGCAGTTGCAGGGCGAATCGCCAAGCCTGCGGCTGCGGGTGCGCTGCAGCAAGGGCACCTACATCCGAACCCTGGGCGAAGACATCGCCGAGGCACTGGGCTGCGGTGGCCATCTGAGCAACCTGCGCCGAGTCGCCACCGGTCCTTTTGGTACCGAGCAATGCGTGTCGCTCGCGACGCTGGAAGCCGAGTCGGAGGGCGAGCGCCTCGCTCACCTTCTGCCGGTGCGCAGCCTGTTGCCGGAACACACACCGGTCACACTGGACGAAGACAATGCAGCACGCTTCCTGAGCGGCGTGCGCCGTCGCGGCGACTGGCCCAACCAGGCGCAGGTGGCGGTGTTTGGACCAGCTTCAACCGGTCACAACAACACCACCTTGCTGGGCAGTGCCCACACCGCGGGTGGTGAACTCATCCCGGGGCGTCTGCTGAGCCCCATCGAAATACAGCAAATCCTGGAAACCGAATCGGAACTCACACCATGAGCAAACAAATCCGCAACATCGCGATCATCGCCCACGTCGACCACGGCAAGACCACCATGGTTGACCAGCTGCTTCGCCAGTCAGGCACCTTTGCCGACCATGAAAAGATCGTCGACACGGTGATGGACAACAATGCCATCGAGCGCGAGCGGGGCATCACCATCCTGGCCAAGAACTGTGCCGTGAGCTGGAAGGGCACCCACATCAACATCGTCGACACCCCCGGCCACGCGGATTTCGGTGGCGAGGTGGAGCGCGCCCTGTCCATGGTCGACGGCGTGGTGTTGCTGATCGATGCCCAGGAAGGCCCGATGCCGCAAACCCGCTTCGTGACCAAGAAGGCACTGGCGCTGGGCCTGCGTCCGATCCTGGTCGTCAACAAAGTGGACAAGCCCGGCGCGCGCCCCGACTTTGTGGTCAATGCCGCCTTCGACCTGTTCGACAAGCTCGGCGCGAGCGACGAGCAACTGGATTTCCCTATCGTCTACGCCTCCGGCATCAACGGCTGGACGTCGATGGAAGAGGGTGAGCCTGGTGAGCAGTGGGGCCCCGACATGTCGGCCCTGTTTGACACCGTGCTCAACCACGTGCCTGCCCAGACGGGCGACCCGGCTGCGCCGCTGCAACTGCAGATCTCCGCGCTTGACTTCTCCACTTTCGTCGGCCGCATCGGCGTAGGGCGGATCAGCGCGGGCACGATCAAGCCGCTGACCGATGTGTTGGTGATGGAGGGTGCGGACGGCAAGTCGTTCAAGGGCCGCATCAACCAGGTGCTGACCTTCCAGGGCCTGGAGCGCGTGCAGGTGAGCGAAGCGGGCCCGGGCGACATCGTGCTGATCAACGGTATTGCCGACATCGGCATTGGCGTGACCGTGACCGATGTGCAGAATCCCATGCCGCTGCCCATGCTCAAGGTGGACGAGCCGACGCTGACCATGAACTTCTGCGTCAACACCAGCCCGCTGGCCGGTCGCGAAGGCAAGTTCGTCACCAGCCGCCAGATCTGGGACCGCCTGCAGAAAGAGCTGCAGCACAACGTGGCACTCCGGGTGAACGAAACCGACGAAGAAGGTGTGTTCGAGGTGATGGGCCGAGGTGAACTGCACCTGACCATCCTGCTGGAAAACATGCGCCGGGAAGGTTACGAGCTGGCCGTGTCCAAGCCGCGCGTGGTGTTCAAGACCGTGGACGGCGAGAAGCACGAGCCCATCGAGCTGGTCACCGCCGACATCGAAGAAACCCACCAAGGCGGTGTGATGCAGGCGCTGGGTGAGCGCAAGGGCGAGCTGGTCAACATGGAGCCGGACGGCCGTGGCCGGGTGCGCCTGGAGTACCGGATCCCCGCGCGTGGCCTGATTGGCTTCACCAACGAATTCCTCAACCTGACCCGCGGCTCAGGTCTGATCAGCAATATCTTCGACAGTTACGAACCGCACAAGGGCGACATCGGCAGCCGCAAGAATGGCGTGCTGATTTCGATGGACGACGGCGAGATCTTTACCTACGCCCTTGGCAAGCTGGACGACCGCGGCCGCATGTTCGTGCGCGCCAACGACCCAGTTTACGAAGGCATGATCGTCGGCATCCACAACCGCGACAACGACCTCGTGGTCAATGCCACGCGCACCAAGCAGCTGACCAACTTCCGCGTCAGCGGTAAGGAAGACGCAATCAAGATCACCCCGCCGATCGACCTCACGCTGGAGTACGGTGTCGAGTTCATCGAAGAAGACGAACTGGTTGAAATCACGCCCAAGAGCGTGCGCCTGCGCAAGCGCTACCTGAAAGAGCACGAGCGCAAGCGCGCCTCGCGCGAGTAAGCCCAGGACGTCGGGCCACGCGCCCGCGTTCCGCTGCACCGCCATGTCCAGTACCCGTTCGCTCAGCCACAGCCAGGCCGTCGTGATGATGGTGGCGGCTGCGCTGCTGTGGTCGATTGCGGGGGTGGTCACGCGCCAGCTGGAATCTGCGGTGCGGTTCGAGGTCACGTTCTGGCGCAGCGCTTTCAATGCGCTGTCGCTGTTGCTGATCCTGCCCTTGTGGCGGGCGTCCAATCGCTCGGCTCATCGGGTGATGAGCCAGCCGGCGGCAGTGGCGCGCCGCTCCGCACTGGCAGGCTGGTTGCATCGGCACTGGGGCCTGCTCCCTGAGGCCCCAGCCTTCTGGGTGTCCGGCCTGTGCTGGAGCGTGATGTTCACCGCCTTCATGGTGGGCCTGACCTTCACCAGCGTGGCCAATGTGCTCATCATCATGGCCATTGGTCCCTTGCTCACCGCGCTGCTGTCTCGGGTGGTCACCGGTCAGCCGCTGGCCTGGCGGGTCTGGATCACCATCGTGATCGCTGGCGCTGGCATGGCCTATATGTATGGCGGGCAGATGCTGGCCCTCATGGCCAGCGACGAAGCGCAGGCGCACAACCTGATCGTGGGTTCGCTGATTGCGCTGTGTGTGCCGGTCGCGGGCGCCATCAACTGGACCGTGGTGCAACGTAGCCAGAACCAGGGCGAGCGCATCGACCTTGTGCCCTCAGTGTTGTTGGGGGCGGTGATCTCTTCATTGGCGACGCTGCCTCTGGCCTTTCCGTTTGCTGCCACCGGCAGCGACATCGCTTGGCTGGCGCTGCTGGGTTTGTGCCAGCTGGCCATTCCGTGCATGCTGGCCGTGACCGCCGCGCGCGTACTCAAGGCGCCCGAGGTGTCGCTGCTCGCTTTGCTGGAAGTGGTGTTTGGCATCCTCTGGCCCTGGCTCTGGGCCAATGAGGCCCCAAGCAGCCAGGTGCTGACCGGCGGCAGCGTCGTGCTGAGCGCGCTTGTGATCAACGAACTGCTGGGTTGGCGCGCTCGCGCAGAAACCCCGCGCATCCAGGTGCTGGAGGCCGAAGCTGCCCGACCCACCGATCCCCCACCTTCGGAGAAACCTGCATGACCACCGCTCCCACCCCCACGGCTCTCTTGGTGATCGCCGAGCTGCGAGGTCGGGTTGGCTGCATCACGCTCAACCGCCCCCAGGCGCTGAATGCCTTGTCACTGGAAATGATCCGGGATCTCACGGCCACGCTGATTGCCTGGCGAGACGATCCCATGGTGCTGGCCGTGGTGGTGCGCGGCATGGGCAAAGGGGGCCCGTTCGGCGCTTTCTGTGCTGGAGGCGACATCCGCTTTTTTCACCGAGCTGCGTTGGCTGGCGACGCTGACCTCGAAGCCTTCTTCACCGAGGAGTACGCGCTCAACCACCTGATCCACACCTACGCCAAGCCTTACATCGCCTTCATGGACGGCATCGTCATGGGCGGTGGCATGGGGATCAGCCAAGGCGCGAGCCTGCGTGTGGTGACCGAGCGCAGCAAGCTGGCCATGCCCGAGACCGGCATTGGGCTGTTTCCCGACGTGGGTGGTGGCTATTTCCTGAGCCGACTGCCTGGTCGCATGGGCGAATACCTGGCCCTGACCGGCCGCGTGCTCAGCGGCGCAGAGGCGGTCGCGGTGGGTCTTGCCGACGCGCACATGGACAGCGGGCGGCTCGCAGGGCTTTGGCAGAGCCTGGGACAAACGCCGTATGAAAGCGGTGAGGCGGTACAACGCTGGTGCGAGAACCACACCCAGAAAACGCCGCCCCGGGCCGACGCGCTGGGCGCTGGCCCACGCGCACAGATCGATGCGGTGTTTGGGCTGGACAGCGTGGCCAACATCGTCGCAGCGCTGGATGCCGCGCCGGATGACTGGTCGCGTCAGACCGCGTCGACCCTGCGCCAACGCTCGCCGCTCATGCTGCATGTGGTGCTGGAGCAGATTCGCCGCGCGCGCTCTCTGGGCCTGGCCGACAACCTGCGCCTGGAGCGGGGTCTGGTCCACCAGTGTTTCCACCTGCGTTCCGGCGCTGCAAGCGAAACCGTGGAAGGCATCCGTGCGCTGGCGATCGACAAGGACCACGCGCCGCGCTGGCAGCCAGCGTCGATTGATGAGGTCAGCCCGGCGCAGGTTTCCGCGTTTTTTGACAGTCCGTGGAAGGCAGCCGATCACCCACTCGCCGCACTGCACTGACCCGTTGGGTCGGCCTCAGCCTGTGATCTGAATCGGTATGTCATTATATGAAAAGTAATAAACTGTTCACAGTTTATAAATAAAATCTTATAATGTGGCGCTAAGTTCAATCCAACGTCCTGTTGGTTGAGCGGCTGGTCACTTTGTTTGCAGCAGCGTTCGTTTTCTCCAGGTCGTTGGATGTGCTTCCGCATTCACCGACCCCGCGCGTCGGTGGATTCATCGACACGAAGGAGAAAACGCATGAACCCCACCCGCCATTTCGCACTTGCCGCCCTCAGCAGCGCCATGCTGCTCGCCGCCTGCGGCAAGAAGGAAGAAGTCGCTGCACCAGCGGCCGCCCCCGCCGCTGAAGCCGTTGCCCAGGCCTGCGGCAAAGTCACCGTCGCCAACATGAACTGGCAGTCCGCCGAGGTGCTGGCCAACATCGACGAGATCATCCTGAGCAAGGGCTATGGCTGCGAAGTCGAGCTGGTGCCGGGCGACACCATGCCCACCCTGACGGCCATGATGGAAAAAGGCCAACCCGACGTGGCACCTGAGGCCTGGGTGAACGCCGTGCGCCAGCCGCTGGACGCGGCCGTGAAAGAGGGAAAGCTGCACTACGCCGCCCTCGCACTCAAAGACGGTGGCGTGGAAGGCTGGTGGATCCCGAAGTACGTGGCGGATGCCAACCCCGACATCAAGACGATCGACGACGCGCTGAAGCGCCCCGATCTGTTCCCGTCAGCGGAAAACAAGGGCAAGGGCGCGGTGCACAACTGCCCGTCTGGCTGGAACTGCCAGATCACGACCGGCAACGCGTTCAAGGCCTGGGATGCGGCGAAGCAAGGCTTTGTGCTGCTCGACACCGGGTCGGCAGCGGGCCTGGACGGCTCGATCGCCAAAGCCTATGAGCGAAAAGAAGGCTGGCTGGGCTACTACTGGGCGCCCACATCCATTCTCGGCAAGTACGAAATGGTGAAGCTGGACGCTGGCGTGCCTCACGACAAGGAAGCCTGGGAGGCATGCAACTCCAAGACCGAGTGTGACAACCCGGTGAAGAATGACTGGGCGAGTGCCGAGGTCTACACCGTCATCACCGACCGCTTCCAGAAGGCAGGCGGCCCGGCGGTGGATTACCTCAACACCCGTTCCTGGGGCAATGACACGGTCAACGGCTTGCTGGCCTGGATGAGCGACAACCAGGCCACCGGTGCCGATGGTGCGATGCACTTCCTCAAGTCCCAGCCTGAAATCTGGACCACCTGGGTCAGCCCGGAAGTCGCTGAAAAGATCAAAGGCGAAGTCCTCTGATCGGCGGTGTCTGACCAGACCGCCTGGCCTTCTCCGGCTTGGGCGATCCGCAGCGGCCGGTACCTCAACTCCTAGGGAGTGAAGGGCGCCGCGCCGCTTTGTCTTTTCAACACCAAGGAGCACCATGTCCTGGCTGCAAGAGTTCCCCTCCCTCGGTTCCGAGACCCTGAGTGCCATGCGACGCGCCATCGACGGCAGCTTTCGCGACTTCACCCGTGCCTACGGCGAACCACTGGAACGCGCCTTTGATCCGTTGCGCGATTTCCTCCTGTTTTCCGAGCGACTGCTTACCCAGTCACCCTGGCCCATTGTCGTCGGCGTGATCGCTGCCATCGCCTGGTTCGCCTCGCGCTCGGTCAAGATCGTGATCGGCACGGTGCTTACCCTGCTGGCCATCGGCTATTTTGGTATGTGGGACGACACCATGAAGACGATCTCGATGATCTTCGTGTGCACCGTCGTCGCACTCGCCCTTGGACTGCCCCTCGGCATCCTGATGAGCCGCTGGGACCGCTTGCAGAGGATCGTTAACCCGTCTCTGGACGTGATGCAGACCATGCCCAGCTTCGTCTACCTGATCCCGGTCGTGATGCTGCTGGGCATCGGCCGAGTACCCGGTCTCATCGCGGTGGTGATCTACGCGATTCCCCCGGTGATTCGCTTCACCAACCTGGGCATCCGCCTGGTGGACAAGGACCTTTTGGAGGCGGCCGATGCGTTTGGCTCCTCGGTCTGGCAAAAAATGAGCAAGGTGCAGCTGCCGCTGGCGCTGCCCACCATCATGGCAGGTGTGAACCAGACCATCATGCTGTCACTGGCCATGGTGGTGATCGCCTCCATGATCGGTGTGCAAGGCCTGGGACAGCCAGTGCTGAAAGCCATCTCCAACCAGTACTTCACCATGGGTGTGCTCAACGGTCTCGCGATCGTCGGCATCGCCATCATCTTTGACCGGGTGTCGCAGGCCTATGGCAAGCGACTGCAGAAACACCTGGAGGTCGTCCATGGCTGAAGCCCTCACAGCAAACCGCGCATCCGTCGAACCCACCACAGCCGCCGCCGTGCCAACCGCGCCAGCGGCAACCTCGGATACACCGTCGGGCATTGGCATTTCGGTGCGCAAGCTCTACAAAATCTTCGGCCCCACGCCAGACAAGTTCCTGGACCCGGTGCGAAACGGCATGACCAAGGAAGAGTTGCGCGATGTGCACGGCCATGTACTCGGCCTGCGCGACATCAACATCGACATGCCCGCTGGCGGCATCCAGGTGGTGATGGGCCTGTCGGGCTCAGGCAAGAGCACGCTGATTCGCCACGTCAACCGCCTGATCGATCCCACGGCGGGTGAACTGCTCGTGGGTGATCAGGATGTGGTCAAGATGAGCCACAGCGAACTGCTGAAATTTCGCCGCGAAAAGACCGCGATGGTGTTTCAGAAATTTGCGCTGTTCCCGCACTACACCGTCCTGGAGAACGCCGAGTACGGACTGGAGGTGCAGGGGATCAAGGGCAAGAAACGCCGCGAGCGCGCCATGCAATGGATTGAGCGGGTGGGCCTCAAGGGCTACGAAGACAACTATCCCAATCAGCTCTCAGGCGGCATGCAGCAGCGCGTGGGCCTGGCCCGGGCGCTGACCAATGACGCACCGATCCTGCTCATGGACGAGGCGTTTTCTGCGCTCGATCCGCTGATCCGCAGCGACATGCAAAGCGTGTTGCTCGACCTGCAGCAAGAGATCGGCAAGACCATCGTCTTCATTACCCATGATCTGGACGAAGCCCTGCGCCTGGGCGACAAGATCGCCATCTTGCGCGACGGCGAAGTGGTGCAACAAGGCACTGGCCAGCAGATCGTGCTGAAGCCCGCCAACGACTACATCGAGACCTTTGTGCGCGATGTGAACCGGGGCCGCGTCATCCGCTGCCGCACACTCATGGTGCCCGGCGCCCGCGTCGACGGACCGGATGTGGACCCGAGCCTGGTGATCGAAGAGGCTGCGCGCCAACTCAGCGGCGACAACAAGGAAGCCGCCAACGTGGTCACTGCCAAGGGCAAACATCTGGGCGTGATCACCATGAGCGACATCATCGGCGCCATCGTGCCGCAGAACCCCACGGCGGAAGAAAGCTCGAGGGGTTCCGTACCACCAGCCTGAGGCCGCGCAGCAAGGGTTGAATGCCCGCTGAGCCACCCTGTGGGGGCAGCGGGCATTTTCTTGATGGGCGTATGGCCTCCGCTGTTGAACCCGAAAGCCCAGAGCAACTGAGTCGCCTGCAAGATCCAGTGCTGTGCACGAGAAGGCTTGTACAGGCGCTTTCGCTTGGCCGTCGAAACCAGCCCTTGAACCAGCATCACGGCGTTCAACGGCCCACCATTGCTCTTCTGGCTGCGTCGCTTCCTCTCGAATCGGCCCTCCAGCGTCAGTGCATAAAACAGCTAAACTTTTCTCCATCCGCACATCGACCGAACCGGAGTCAACATGGCACTCATGAATTTCATCAACCGTCAATTCATCGACGTCATTGAGTGGGTTGACGATTCGCGCGACACCTTGTCGTTCCGATTCCCCGACGACGACAAGCAGATCAAGAACGATGCCCAGCTCATCGTGCGCGAAAGCCAGGTGGCGCAGTTCGTCTACGTGGGCCAGTTTGCCGACACGCTGGGTCCGGGCAAGCACACGCTCAAGACCGAAAACATCCCCATTCTGAGCGACTTGCTGGGCTGGAAATACAAGTTCCAGACGCCTTTCAAGTGCGACGTCTATTACGTCACCACCCGCGTGTTCCCGGGCAACAAGTGGGGCACGGCCAACCCGGTCATGATGCGCGACGCCGACTTCGGCGTGGTGCGCATGCGCGCCTTCGGCACCTACGATTTCAAGGTGGTCGAGCCCGCGCTGTTCCTGAAGGAGGTGGCGGGCACCGACCACCATTTCCGCCTCGACGAGTTCAGCGACGTGATGCGTTCGCGCATCGTGAGCGTGTTCAGCGAAGCCCTGGCCACGGCCAAGGTGCCGGCGCTGGATGTGGCCACGCGCTACGGCGAGCTGGGCGAGGCCTTGCTGGCGCCGCTCAATGCGGTGATGCGCGAAAAGTACGGTCTGGAGCTGACCGCATTTGTGGTGGAAAACGTGTCGGTGCCGCCGGAGCTGGAGCAGGCCATCGACAAGCGCGGCGCGATGACGGCCATCGGCAACCTGAACGACTATGTGAAATACAACATGGGCAACGCCCTGGCCGAAGGCAAGGCAGGTGTTGCCGGCGTGGGCGCCGAGCTGGCCGCCGGGCTGGCCATGGGGCAATCGATGTTGCAGGGTGGCGGCGCCGGAGGCATGGCGGCGGCGCCTTCGCAGCCTGGCTTCGTACCGGGCGCGGGGGGGGCCGTGGCGCCTTCTGCCGGCGGTGGTGCCGCGTTGCCCGAGCTTTTCACGCCGGAACAGGTGGCAGAGGCGCTGGCCGTGACACCGGCAGACGTGTTGCAGGAGCTGGAAGCAGGGACGTTGCAGGGACGCAAGATCGGTAGCCAGTGGCGCATCACGCGCAGCGCGCTCGACGAGTTCATGAAGGGCTGATGCCTCTGCGCGCTGGTCCGTCAGCTCCAGGCCTCGACACGTGAACCCCAACGCAGCGGCCAGCGCCGCCACCGACCCGGCCGAGCATCAGGCGCAGCGCAAGTTCAACTGCCCCGCCTGCGGTGGCGAGGCGCAATGGCACCCCGCGAGCCAGACGCTCAAATGTGCCTTCTGCGGCACCGAGTCGCCTTATGCCATTGAGGCCGAAGGCGAAGTGCAAGAGCTGGACCTGGTGGCCGCCTTGCGCGCCACGCCCGCTGCGAATCGAGGCCTGCAGGACGCAAGGCGCCAGGTGCGCTGCCAGCATTGCCAGGCCATCAGCTTTTTCAGCGCCGAGCAGCAGGGCAAACGTTGTGACTTTTGCGGCTCCAGCGCGCTGCTGCCGTTCGACGAAGGCGTGGACGTCATCCGCCCCCAGAGCCTGTTGCCTTTTCAGGTGGACGAACCCAAAGCCCGTGAGCGGGTGCGTCAGTGGTACGGCAGCCGCTGGTGGGCACCCAATGCGCTGAAAAAGAAGGCCCTCACCGACACCTTGCACGGCGTGTACCTGCCGTATTGGACATTTGACGCCAACGCCCAGGCCCGCTACACGGCGGAGGCCGGCACCTACTACCGTGACAACAACAACCGACAGCAGGTGCGCTGGCGCCGCGTGAGCGGGCAGGTGGCCACGCAGTTCGACGACACCCTGGTCTGCGGCTCCCGGGGGGTGCACCCCAGGTTGATGCGCGCCATCGAGCCCTTCGCCACCACCTCCGGCCTGCGCCCCTATGACCCGGCCTACCTGAGCGGGTGGACGGTGGAGCGCTATTCACTCGATTTGCGCGGCGCAGCGACCCAGGGCCAACAGCGCATGGAGCAGGCCTTGCGCAACCTCTGCGTCCAGGACATCGGCGCAGACACCCACCGCAACCTGAACATGCAGGCCAGCTTCGGCGCCCAGACCTTCAAGCACGTGCTGCTGCCCGTGTGGCTGGTCGGCTACCAATATGGCGCCAAGACCTACCAGGTCGTCATCAACGGACACAGCGGCCAGGTGGCGGGTGAGTACCCCAAGAGTTGGGTGAAGATCGGCTTGGCCGTGCTGGTGGGTTTGGTGGTGGTGTATTGGCTGTACCTCCGTTGAGCGCTGTTGTTTGGGTCAGATCAAGTAGGCATATCGCCAGCCATCAACGGCTCGGCCATCCGAAGCGAAATCCATGCTGGAGACAGGCTCACACCAGTCCCAGTTGCTCGAAGTTTCACTTACCGCGCACTGCCTTGGACAGGCCAGGCGCACGCATCGAACGTCAGCTTCCTGGCAGCGCTTGCTACTGTCACTGTCGGCCAGGCGCTGTCGGATGGCCAAGTGGAAAGCAGTCGCTCAACGTAAAAGTGAGTGGGACAAAATGGCACCACTGTGGATGCCGAAGCGCTCCGAACAACCCTCGCCGTTTTGGCTCCACTCGACTGCCGGGTTGGGCTTGCCGATGAACAATGGCACGGATGTGGGGCGGCTGAACTGAACGACCGAGAGGCCAGGGACCTTATGCATCACAGCACCCCAGGTGGAGCGAGATCAGGATGCACAGCGTAAATTGGATCTAGCAACTCATGCGAAACGCGCCCAATGACAAGGCCGACAGATTTCTTGAACGCGGCAAACTCAGACGGAGGAAGACTTTGCTGTGCTTGCTGCAGCGAGAGAGTCAAGTGCGCAATTGCGCACTCTAGTGACTCTGCGATGGCCTTAGCGGATTCGTGCTCCATAGTTGCCTCGATTAAACGCCCAACTTTGATTTAAACGGCAAAACGCCGGATACCCACAACCGCTGCCGTTAAACAAAGTCTCATGACATCCCCAAAATGTGTTTGAAATCAATCCTGTAGCGCCTCATACTGTATGCATAAACAGTTTTAACAGATCCGACAAACCCGACTGGGTCCCTCCCCGGTCCGCCCGGCTGCTGGATCAGGTGCGCGAACTGCCGGCCAGCCTACAGACCGAGACGGTCGGTGTCTACTGGACCAACGCGTTTGTGTTGTGAGGCTGCCCAACGGCACTGGACCGAATGCACATCGGCTGACAGACCGCTTTGCGGGCAATGCCTGTAGGCCCGCATAAGGTCGAGAGCGTGAGTTCACCCTCGGCGTGAGCAGTCGTTGCGTCGAACTCGTTTGGCCCACCTCGATCGGCCCTTGGCGAAAATTTGTCTCAGACTTTGTCGCCTGTCATGCGCTGCCGCCACCCGCTTCAGGGACGCACGGGCGGCAGTCAGGCACCAGCGGCCTGCGCCTGGATCCAGTTGACAAATGCCGCTACCGGCACCCGATGTTGGTCGGTGCTGCGCACGCTGACGAAATGCAGGGGCCGCCGGACCGTCTTCAGGCGCTTTCCTCCGAGCACCACCAGCTCACCACGTTCCAGTTCGCGCCACGCCAGCCGCGTGCTCTCCAGCGCTACGCCCAGGCCATCGACGGCGGCGGCAATGGCCATGGCGGCGCGGTCAAATGACTGCCGGGGGCCAGGTGGCAGCGCCAGGTCGTTGATCTGGAACCAGTGGGCCCAGTCCACCGGGCTGAGCTGGGATTCGATCAGCACCAGGCGCTGGATGGCCTTCGCGGCGCTTTCCCGATCGATCAGCAGGGACGGTGACACCATCGGGGCAATGAGTTCGTCGTCAAGCGAACGTGTGTCCAGCCCTGCCTGCTGGCGCGGCGCCCCATACGACAGGACCACATCGATGTCGCGCATCACGCTCAGGTCCACCGGCTCGGCGCCGGTGGTGAGCCGAATGTTGAGGCCAGGGTGCTGCCCCAGGAACGCGGGCAGTCGCGGGCCGAGCCACTTCAGCGCCAGGCTGGGCGCGCAGTGCAGTGCGAGCACCTCGTCGTGGGATGGCAGCTGCACCTCGGCGCAGGTGGCTTCCAGCGCGTCAAACAGGCGTGCAAGGCCCTCGAACAGGCGCTGTCCCTCTCGCGTGGTCTGCACCCGGCGGTGGTGGCGCTCGAACAGCGCACGACCGAAGTGCCGTTCCAGGTCGCGGATCTGGTGGCTGATGGCCGATGCGGTCAGGTGCAGCTCCTGGGCGGCGAGCGCAAAGCTCTGCAAGCGGGCAGCGGCTTCAAAGGTGCGCAAGCGCGCAAGCGGTGGAAAATTCCTCATGCCAAAAGCTTTCAGATGAAACTGGCTCATGTTTCCATGAGCATTCATCGTTTGTCAATTCACGGCTGCTGTCTCAGCATCGGTGCTCGAAAATACCTGAGGAGACAACATGTCCGCTGTGCTTGAAAAATTGCAGTCGCTGGGCCAGAAAGAACACCGTCACGATCCGCTGGCCGATCCCAAGGTCTCGATATATCAGCCCGATCAGCCCGGACTGATTTACCCTGGCATTCCCAGCTTCGACAACGTGGCGCAGGAGCGGCAGTACCTGAAAGAGCGTCTGGTGGGCGCCTGCCGCGCGTTTGCGCGCCAGCGCTTTGACTACGGCTTTGCTGGCCACCTCACCATTCGAGACCCCGAGCACCCGCATCTGTACTGGACCAACCCGATGGCGGTGCATTTTGCGCAGGTGAAGGTGTCCAACCTGATCCTGGTGGACCACCAGGGCGAGGTGGTGGAGGGGCGCCATGCGGTGAACCGCGCTGGCTTTGTGCTGCACGCCGCGGTGCATGAGGCGCACCCTGACATCCTGGCCATGTGCCACGCCCACACGGTTTACGGCACGGCGTTTGCGTCACTCGGCCAGCCGCTGCTGCCCATTTCGCAGGACGCCGCCGCATTTTTTGAAGACCATGTGGTGATTGGCGACGAGGCCGGGCAGGTGGCGGTGGAGGTCAAGGCCGGGTTGAAGGTGGCCGACTGGTTCAAGGGCGTCAAGGCCGCCATCCACCAGAACCACGGCCTGTTCACGGCCAGCCGCCACAGCATTGAAGCCGCGGCGTTCTGGTTCATCGCGCTGGAGCGTTGCTGCCAGCAGCAACTGGCCGTGATGGCCACCGGCCAGGCGCCGCGTCTGGTGCCTGCCGACCGGGCGCGCTACAGCCGAGAACATGTGGGCAGCGAGTACATCGGATGGCTGCATTTCCAGACCATCTGGAACGACCTGATTCCTACCGAGCCCGACCTGTTCGATTGATCTCGCCGGGCGGGTCGCTCGCCCTCAGCGGGTGCGAGACTTCATCACCCGCTCGACCTCGCGTTTGCCTTCGCGGTCTTTGATGGTGTCGCGCTTGTCGTGTTCGGCCTTGCCCTTGCCCAGGGCAATTTCGCATTTCACCTTGCCGTTTTTCCAGTGCAGGTTGAGTGGCACCAGGGTGTAGCCCTTCTGCTCCACCTTGCCGATCAGCCGCCGTATCTGGTCTTTTTGCAGGAGCAGTTTTTTGGTGCGCACCGAATCCGGGGTGACATGACTGGAGGCCGTGTTGAGGGGGTTGATCTGGCAGCCGATCAAGAACAGCTCGCCGCTGCGAATGATCACGTAGCCATCGGTGAGCTGTACCTTGCCCTCTCGCAGCGCTTTCACTTCCCAGCCTTCCAGCACCATGCCCGCCTCGAAGCGCTCTTCGATGGCGTAGTTGAACACCGCCTTCTTGTTGTCGGCGATGCGGGAGTCGCCGGTCTTGGTGGTGGCGGCTTTGCTGGGCTTGGTGGACATGGGGTCTTAGATGTGGCCGCATCGGACCAATACAATGACAACGTCTGCGTTGTCTGGGCGGCGCCCCGAGCCGGGTTGTGCGCCTGGCTCGACCCGCGATTGTATGAAAACGATTCAGAAGTCCGTCCTGCTCTGGCACAGCCCACACGAAATGTTTGCGCTGGTGACCGATGTGCACCACTACCCTCAGTTCCTGCCTTGGTGCGACCACAGCGAAGTGGTCGAGCGCCACGAATCCGGCATGGTGGCCAAGGTGGGTATGTCCATTGGCGGCCTGCGCCAGAGTTTCACCACCCGCAACACCCATGTGGAAGATCGCCAGGTGCTGCTGGATCTGGTCGATGGGCCGTTTTCGCATCTGCAAGGTTGCTGGGACTTTCACACCTTGGGCGACGGCACGCAGCGTGCCTGCAAGGTCGAATTTCGCCTGACTTACGGGTTTGCCAGCCAGACGCTGGCCAGTCTGGTGGGGCCAGTGTTCGACAAGATCGCGGGCAATCTGGTGGATGCTTTCGTCAAGCGCGCCGACCAGGTCTACGGCGAATGAAGGTCACACTCACCTATGCCAGCGCACCGCGCACCGTGCACGAGTTGGAACTGACGGTGCCTGCTGGTTCCACGGTGGCGGCGGCTCTGGAGGCTTCCGGCTGGGCGGGGCAGTTCCCTGGGCTGTTGGCGCTGCCGGTGGGCATCTGGAACCGACGAGCACTGGCCAGCGACGAGCTGCGTGAGGGCGATCGGGTCGAGGTGTATCGGCACCTGCGCGTGGACCCGAAGGTGGCTCGGCGGGAACGTTTTGCGGGACAGGGCGCCCGCGGCACCGGGCTGTTTTCGCGCCGCCGGCCAGGCGCTAAGCCGGGCTACTGAGCCAGCTCCATATCAGGGGTTCACTGAACGCCGGGTCCGCAGTCGGACTGGATGATGGCGTTGAGGCGCTGGTTTTCAGCCGCGCGGGCCTTGTCGTCCATGATCTCTCGCTCGCCCTTGGCATTGGTGGTGGCGATGCGGATGCCCGAATCCATCGTGGTCTTGTTGCGTTTGGCGCGCTCGCAGTTGTCCTGCCGAGCCTTGGCCACTTTTTCTTCATCGGCTTTTTTCTTGGCCTGTTCTTCCGCTTCTGCCTGCTTCTTCCTGGCTTCAAGCTGCTCATCGCGGCCACTGAGCTTGGGTGCCGCGGTCGTGGCGGTGCTGGCGGTAGCGGCCGGCGCACTCGTTTCATTCGCCAGCGGCTGCGCCGAAGGCGGGCCGGGCCGCTTCAGGATGTTCTTGTCGGGCACGCTGGCGGGCGGCGGCGTGTCGCTGAAGACCTTGCGGCCAGCGCCGTCCAGCCATTGCCATTGCGCCAAAGCGGCACTGCAACACAGCGCTGAGGCAACCAGAAGCAGGATTCGGGCAGGCGAACGAAAGCTTGGGATTTGGACCATTCGCGCAGTGTAGCGCGGCGTTTTCCGGCGTCCAGGCCATGGAGCCCAGCGGCGTGATTGAGTACCGGAACGGCGTGGTTTTCGGCCCTCGGGCGACCTTCCCGCAGGTCCTGAGGCACGGCCAGAGACTCCGGGGTGCACGGGTACAATCGTGTTTTTGGAGCTTTACCTCATGCGCCTCCTCGGCAAAGCGCTCACCTTCGACGACGTTCTTCTGGTGCCCGCGTACTCCCAGGTCCTGCCCAAGGACACCTCACTGGCGACCCAGTTTTCCCGCAACATCCACCTCAACCTGCCCCTGGTGTCGGCTGCCATGGACACAGTGACCGAGGCCCGTTTGGCGATCGCCATCGCGCAAGAGGGCGGCATCGGCATCGTGCACAAGAACCTGACCGCGCAGGAGCAGGCGGCTCAGGTGGCCAAGGTCAAGCGTTATGAGTCGGGCGTGTTGCGCGACCCGGTGGTGATCGCGCCGACCACCACGGTGCGCCAGGTCATGCAGCTCTCCGACGAGCTGGGTGTTTCGGGCTTTCCGGTCGTGGATGCGGGGAGGGTGGTGGGCATCGTCACCGGCCGTGACCTGCGGTTTGAAACCCGCTTCGATCTGCCAGTGAGCGAAATCATGACGCCGCGCGAGCGCCTGATCACCATGCCCGACGGCACCACGCCGGCCGAGGCCAAGACCCTGCTGAACAAGCACAAGCTCGAGCGCCTGCTGCTGGTCAACGACGCCTTCGAGCTCAAGGGCCTCATCACGGTCAAGGACATCACCAAACAGCTCAATTTTCCCAATGCGGCGCGTGATGCGGCTGGCCGCCTGCGCGTGGGCGCAGCGGTGGGTGTGGGCGAGGGCACCGAAGAGCGGGTGGAGGCGCTGGTGAAGGCAGGTGTCGACGCCATCGTGGTCGACACGGCCCACGGTCACAGCAAGGGCGTGATCGACCGCGTGCGCTGGGTCAAGCAGAACTACCCGCAGGTGGATGTGATCGGCGGCAACATCGCCACCGGCAGCGCCGCGCTGGCTCTGGTGGATGCCGGCGCCGATGCGGTGAAGGTTGGCATCGGTCCCGGCTCCATCTGCACCACCCGCATCGTGGCGGGGGTCGGCGTGCCGCAGATCATGGCGATCGACAGTGTTGCCACTGCCCTGCAAACCACTGGCATCCCCATGATTGCCGACGGCGGCATCCGCTACAGCGGCGACATCGCCAAAGCCATTGCGGCCGGCGCCAACACCGTGATGATGGGCGGCATGTTTGCTGGTACCGAAGAGGCGCCGGGCGAGATCGTGCTCTACCAGGGCCGCAGCTACAAGAGCTACCGCGGTATGGGCTCGATCGGGGCCATGCAGCAAGGCAGCGCCGACCGCTATTTCCAGGAAAGCACCACCGGCAACCCCAACGCCGACAAGCTGGTGCCCGAAGGCATCGAAGGTCGGGTGCCCTACAAGGGCTCGGTGGTTTCGATCATCTACCAGATGGCTGGTGGCCTGCGCGCCTCCATGGGCTACTGCGGCTGCCCGAGCATCGAGCACATGCGCGCCAAGGCGGAGTTTGTCGAGATCACCTCCGCCGGCATCCGCGAAAGCCATGTGCACGACGTGCAGATCACCAAAGAGGCGCCGAACTACAGGGCGGAGTAGATGCTCTCCCCCGCGCCGCAGGGTGAGATCCCCCCGCGCCGCCTGCGGCGTCAGCCCCCAGGGGGCGGCGCCAGCAGCCCGGCAAAGCCGGTTCCGCGGTGCCCTGGGTTGGCTCCCCCTCTCTTCTCGGGCCGTCCTTTGTGGCGGCCTTTGTTTTTTCTGAAGTCACCGACACGCCATGCAACACCAGAAAATCCTCATTCTTGATTTTGGCTCTCAGGTCACCCAGCTCATTGCCCGCCGGGTGCGGGAGGCCCATGTGTATTGCGAGGTGCATCCCTGCGACGTGAGCAGCGACTGGGTGCGGGAGTACGCAGCCGACGGACAGCTCAAGGGAATCATTCTGTCGGGCAGTCATGCCAGTGTCTACGAGGTGGACGACAAGGCGCCCGACGCCGTGTTTGCACTGGGCGTGCCGGTGCTGGGCATCTGCTACGGCATGCAGACCATGGCGCAGCAGCTGGGCGGCAAGGTCGAAGCCGGTCACACCCGCGAATTCGGTTACGCCGAAGTCCGCGCCCGAGGTCACACGGCACTGCTCAAGGGCATCGAGGACTTCCACACGCCGGACGGCCACGGCATGCTCAAGGTCTGGATGAGCCACGGCGACAAGGTCACGGAGATGCCGCCCGGCTTCAAGCTTATGGCCAGCACCGACAGCTGCCCCATCGCCGGCATGGCAGATGAGGTGCGCGGCTACTACGCAGTGCAGTTTCACCCCGAGGTCACGCACACGGTGCAAGGCAAGGCGCTGCTGGAGCGCTTCGTGCTGGAGATCTGCGGCGCCCGCCCGGACTGGGTGATGCGCGACCACATCGAAGAAGCGGTGCAGAAGATCCGCGAACAGGTGGGCGATGAAGAGGTGATCTTGGGTCTGTCCGGTGGCGTGGATTCTTCCGTGGCCGCTGCCCTGATCCACCGCGCGATTGGCGACCAGCTGACCTGCGTGTTCGTGGACCACGGCTTGCTGCGCCTGCACGAGGGCGACATGGTGATGGACATGTTCGTCGGCAAGCTGCACGCCAAGGTGATCCGCGTGGATGCGGCCGACCAGTTCCTCGGCCACCTGGCTGGCGTAAGCGAGCCGGAGACCAAGCGCAAGATCATTGGCCGCGAATTTGTCGAGGTTTTCAAGGCCGAAGCCGCCAAACTGATCTCAAGTGGTGCATCAACAAAAGGCGCCAAGTGGTTGGCACAAGGCACTATTTATCCGGACGTGATCGAGTCGGGCGGCGCCAAGAGCAAGAAAGCGGTCACCATCAAGAGCCACCACAACGTGGGTGGCCTGCCCGAACAGCTGGGCCTGAAACTGCTGGAGCCGCTGCGCGATCTGTTCAAGGATGAGGTGCGAGAACTCGGCGTGGCGCTCGGTCTGCCGCACGACATGGTCTACCGCCACCCGTTCCCGGGCCCAGGTCTGGGCGTGCGCATTCTGGGTGAAGTGAAAAAGGAATACGCCGACCTGCTGCGCCGGGCCGACGCGATCTTCATCGAAGAGCTGCGCTCCACCATCGACCACCCCAGCGGGAAGAGCTGGTACGACCTGACCAGCCAGGCCTTCACCGTGTTCCTGCCGGTCAAGAGCGTGGGCGTGATGGGCGACGGCCGCACCTACGACTACGTGGTGGCATTGCGTGCGGTGCAGACCAGCGACTTCATGACCGCCGATTGGGCCGAGCTGCCCTATGCGTTGCTCAAGAAGGTCAGCAGCCGCATCATCAACGAAGTGCGCGGCATCAACCGCGTGACCTACGACGTCAGCAGCAAACCGCCCGCCACCATCGAGTGGGAATGAGCTCCATGTACCTACCGCCCCAGTTCATTGCCAAGGACGCGACCATCGCACCTGAACTGATGCGCTTGCATCCGCTGGCGCAGCTGATCTCGGTTGACGGCGAAGGCCTGCCTTTCATCACGCCCTTGCCGCTGCACGTGGTGGAAGAGGGTGGTGGCCTCACCCTGCTGGGTCACGTGGCCCGGCCCAACCCACACGCTGGCTACTTGCGTGAGCGACCCACCGCGGTGGTCGTTTTCCAGGGGCCGCAGGCCTACATGACCACCCGGGTCTATCCCGATCTGGTGCGTGTGCCGACCTGGAGTTACCTGGCGGTGCACGCCACGGTGCAGGCGCGCATCGTCGAGGGCTTAGAGGACAAAGACCGCCTGCTCAAACACCTGATCCACGACCACGACCCGGCTTACGCCGACCAGTGGCGCGGTCTTGGGGAGGCGTACCAGCACAAGATGATGGCGGGCATCGTGGCGTTCGAATTGCGGGTGACCGATCTGCAGTGCAAGGTCAAACTCAACCAGCACCGGCCCGAGTCCCATGTGGCCATGCACGCTGCTTACGCCGCAGGCAATGCCGACGAGCAGGCGCTGGCCGGCTGGATGCAGCGGCTGGGCATGGTGCTGCCCACCGCAAAGGGAACGGCGTGATGCGTGGCTTGCTCGGTCTGGTTGGGCTGTTGCTGGTGGTGGTCATTGTGGGTTTGCTGGTGCGCAAACAACTGGCGCCGACCCAGTTGCCCACCGCGCCGGGCGCCGAGTCGCCTCGGCCAGGGAATCCGGCGCAGCAAAGCCGTGAGATCCAGGATCAGTTCAAGCAAGATCTGGAGAAGGCCCTGCAGCAGCCCCGCTTGCCGGCCGATCAATGACCCGTCCAGCCACGTCGATCGATGAGCGCTTCATGCTCCTGGCCCTGGCTCAGGCCGAGGCGGCGCAGCGAGCCGGGGAAATTCCCGTCGGTGCCGTGGTGGTCAAAGATGGGGCGGTGATCGCAGTCGGCCACAACGCACCAATCCAGGGCCACGACCCTACCGCCCATGCCGAAATCATGGCGTTGCGCGCAGCAGCGCAAGCCCTGGGCAACTACCGCCTGGAAGGCTGCACGCTTTACGTGACCTTGGAGCCTTGCGCCATGTGCAGCGGCGCCATGCTTCACGCACGCTTGGAACGAGTGGTCTTTGGCGCGCCAGATCCCAAGACCGGCGCAGCGGGTTCGGTGGTCAATCTGTTCACCCAACCCGAGCTCAACCACCACACCCAGGTGCTGGGCGGCATGCTGGAAAACGAGTGCGCGCATCTGTTGCGCGCATTCTTCAAGGAGCGACGCGTGAATCCTCACCCCCTGCGAGACGACGCCCTGCGCACGCCCGACGCGGCGTTTGCCAACTTGCCCGGCTACCCCTGGACGCCGAAGCACCTGAGCGATCTGCCCAGCCTGGACGGCCTGCGTCTCCATTACCTGGACGAGGGCCCGTCAGATGCACCCATCACCTGGCTGTGTCTGCACGGCAACCCGGCCTGGAGCTACCTCTATCGCCACATGATCCCCGTGTTCCTGGCCGCCGGGCACCGCGTGGTCGCGCCTGATCTGATCGGCTTCGGCAAGAGCGACAAGCCCAAAAAAGACGGCTTCCACACCTTTGGCTGGCATCGGCGGGTGTTGCTCGAATTTGTTGAACGGCTTGATCTGCAGCGCGTGGCCCTGGTGGTCCAGGACTGGGGCGGTCTGCTGGGCCTGACCCTGCCCATGGCCGCACCCGAGCGCTACGCATACCTGCTTGTGATGAACACCACGCTGGCCACCGGCGACGCGCCGCTGTCGCCCGGGTTTTTGGCCTGGCGTGAGATGTGTGCCAAGAAGCCGGACTTTGATGTGGCTCGCCTTTTTGCGCGCGGCAACCCGCAAATGAGCGAGGCCGAGTGCGCGGCTTACAACGCGCCATTTCCCGATGCTGGCCATCGGGCCGCGCTGCGCGCCTTTCCCGCCATGGTTCCCGAGCAGGGAAATGACGATGGCGCGGCCATCTCGCGCGAAGCCCGAATCTTCTGGCAAACGCGCTGGGCTGGTCAGTCTCTGATGGCCATCGGCCAGAAGGATCCGGTTCTGGGCGAGCCGGTGATGCGCGCTCTGGCCAGCCAGATCCGCGGTTGTCCCGCTCCCTTGCTGTTGCCAGAGGCCGGGCATTTTGTCCAGGAACACGGGGCAGGGCTTGCTCGGGACGCCGTGACCCGTTTCACCGGCACCAACTGAACACGAGTCCTTTCGACATGAGCCACATCTACATCTACTCACCGTCCAGCGCTGTGCGCGACAAGGCCGCGTTCCGGCGTGGCGTCAAACGCCTGGTGCAGCTCGGCCACGAGGTAGAGGTCGACGAGGCCGCGCTGCGCGGCCACCAGCGTTTTGCCGGCGACGACGCGACCCGCCTCGCCGCCATAGGTCGTGCGGCGGCCTGCGGGGCCGACATCGCCATGATTTCTCGCGGTGGTTACGGGCTCACCCGGCTGTTGCCCGATTTGCCCTACAAGAAACTGGCCAAAGCCATCGAAGCCGGGACCCGGTTTGTCGGCCTGAGCGACTTCACCGCGTTGCAGTGCGCGCTGCTGGCCAAGACTGGCGCCATCACCTGGGCCGGACCAGCGGTGGGCGAGGATTTCGGTACCGAGCTGCCACCTGACGACATCATGGCCGCCTGCTTCGACGATCTGGCCTGCGGTCAAGGCGAGGGGGCTGGCTGGCGCCTGCCATTGGGCGATGTGAAGGCACTGGCGGCGCGATCCACGACCCGCAAGCCACCTGCTCATCCCAGGCCCATGCCGGCGATGCGCATCCGCGGTGCCACACTCTGGGGCGGAAACCTCAACGTGATCTGCGCCCTGGCCGGCACACCCTACATGCCCGTGGTGGAGGGAGGTGTGCTGTTTCTGGAAGACACCAACGAGCACCCGTATCGCATCGAGCGCCAGCTCACGCAGCTGGTCAACGCCGGCATCATCGGGCGGCAGAAGGCGGTGCTGATGGGATCGTTCAACCGGTTCAAGCTGGTGCCGGGCTACGACCGAGGCTTCAACCTGCCTGCGGTGGTGAACTGGATCAGGGGCCAGACCCGCGTACCGGTGTTCACCGGTCTTCCCTTTGGCCATGTGCCAACCAAGGTGCTATTGCCCGTCGGGCAACGTGTGGATCTGATGGTGGAAGGGCGCGATGCCCTGATCTACTGGGGCTGAGCCTGGTTTGCAAAAGGCGATGCCTCAGCGGCGCATGCGGGCAGAATCGATCAGGGTCTTGGGAAGCAGGCCATGAAAGGCGGGTGAGATGGCTTGCACCATGTCAACCGCTTTGGCTTCACCATGCAGCCGGCTGAGCACCGATACCATCTCGGATCGGGCAAACCACAAGGCGTGGGCATCGGGCAGGTAGTTGAGGCGGTGCTTGAGGCGAGGACTCAAGCGCGAACCGTCCTCGCCGAGGGTCTCCAGCATGGCCTGACGCACCGGCTCCAGGGATTCTGGCGATTCCGTGCGCACCTCGGACCCGAGGAGGGCTGAAATGCTGTTGCGAAGACCGGGTTTGAACCAGCGCATGGGGGATGCCTCAACGACGTTGTATTTGTGGTGTGAAGGATACGCCCGCTGGCCTGGGCAATGCAATCATCCAGATACCTCAAATGACAAAAAACAACGCTGGAATCAATCGCTTACAAGAGGTCCTTGAATACGTTTCTCGCACATATGAGTACTTGGGTGTTACCCACAGATGGGGGATCAACCCCAGCGCGTCAAGCAACTAAGCCCTTGGCATGGATATGTAAAAGTGGCTGAGATAGCCGGCAGAAAACCGGTTCTTTTGTGACTTTCGCCACGGGCCGGCTGTGCTGCGACGGCAGATTCGTGTGATAAGAGGCCTCATGTCCGTCCCTGCTTGGGGTGCCTTCCTATGTTGTAATAACTGCAGAATGACCGCAAGAACATGGCAGAACTGACGATCGCGTTTGTGGACCTCACAGGCAGTGTCTCGGTGTTTGAAACACTGGGCAACGACCGCGCCACCAAGGCCGTGACCAAGCTCACCCAGTGGATTGGTTCCGTCGGCCTGGAGAACGGCGGCAAGGTGGTGAAGATGCTCGGTGACGGCGTTTTGCTGTCCTTCACCAACAACCGGCTCGCGGTTGAAACTATGACCCAGATCCAGCAGGAGCACGCGCAACGCGTGGCGCAATGGCCGAACCGGCTCAAGCTCATGATGCAGATCGGCATGGCCCGCGGCCAGGTGATCCAGGTCGACGGAGATTGTTTTGGCGACGCGGTGAATGTGGCTTCGCGCTTGAGTGACCTGGCCGGCCCCGAGCAGATACTCGTCACCGATGTCGTGATCCGCAAGCTCGGCACTCGCCACGGCGTGCGCAGCCGCAGCCTCGGGCCTATGCGCATCAAGGGTCGGGTTGAGCCTTGCGAGGTGTTCCGCATCGAGTGGCAGACCGAGATGCTGTCGGAGTTTCTCACCTTGCCGGCTGATCTGCATCAGCTCGGCATGTCGGCCGAGTCGGTTTTCGGGGGCATCGAGCTGGGCTGGCTGGATGCGAACCAGTCCTTCAATCTGACCGATCTGCCGCTGAAGATCGGTCGCGTGCCCGAGGCCGATTTTGTGGTCAACGACCCGCGGGTGTCGCGGCTGCATGCCAGCATCGACATCCGTTCAGGCAACTATGTGCTGGAGGACATCAGCAGCTACGGCACCTGGGTGCGGTTTGATGGCGCGGAAAACGCGATTTCCCTGCGTCGTCAGGAGTGTCTGCTGCACAGCGACGGCGAGATCGCGATGGGCGCGCCGTTCAGCGATTTCAGTGCGCCGACCATCTCGTTTCGTCTGGTTGATGGCCAGATGGTGCTGGGCCGTCCGCGCTGACCACCAGCCTCGCTCGACGCCTTATTTGAGGTTGCCCGAGAGGAATTGAGCGAGGCGCTCGCTCTTGGGGCGTGCCAGCACCTCGGCCGGCACCCCTTGCTCTTCGATCACGCCCTGATGCAAAAAGATCAGGTGATTGGAGACCTCGCGCGCAAAGCCCATTTCATGCGTCACCACCACCATGGTGCGGCCTTCTTCGGCCAGGGTGCGCATGACGCGAAGCACCTCGGTGACCAGCTCGGGATCGAGCGCACTGGTGGGTTCGTCGAACAGCATCACCTCGGGCTCCATCGCCAGCGCACGCGCAATCGCCACCCGTTGCTGCTGTCCGCCCGACATGTGGGCCGGGTACTTGCCTTCAACGTCTTTCAAACCGACCTTGTCGAGGTACTTGCGCGCCACCGTGACCGCTTCGTCCTTGCTCTTGCCCAGCACGTGCATCGGCGCCTCGGTGATGTTTTCCAGCACCGTGAGGTGAGACCAGAGGTTGAAATGCTGGAACACCATGGCCAGCTTGGCGCGAGCGCGCTGCAGCTGCTTGTCATCGGCCGCCTTCAGCATGCCGTCTTTTGCGGTGACGAGTTTGAGTTCTTCACCGGCCACAATGAGGCGGCCATGTTGCGGTCGCTCCAGCAAATTCATGCAGCGCAGAAAGGTGGACTTTCCTGAGCCCGAGGAGCCGATGATGCTGATCACATCGCCTGCGCGAGCGGTGAGCGACATGCCCTTGATGACCTCATGCGTGCCGTAGCTCTTGCGAATGTCAATGGCTTCAAGTTTGGTGGTCATGGCGTTGATCTTGTTCGAATCGGAATAGGTCAGGGGCTGAGCAGGTTGCCCGACCGGATGGGTTCGCGTCCCGCCACACGGCACAGTTCAAGACCGGCAGTGGCCCAGCGCAGGTTCTGCCGCGCATAGATCACGCCAGCGATGCTGCTCGTCACCGCGGTGCGCCGGTGCGCGACCGGGTCGACCACGTGCGCCAGCACCTGGCCCGGCTGCACCTCGTCTCCCGGCGCGCAGGTGAATGCGATCACGCCGGGGTGGGGTGCGATCAGCGCCTCGGTACCAGCCAGCGGGGTAGGCTCGCACAGGGCAGGGGGTAACGCGGGCGGGGCACCCGCCAGCAGGCCTTCGTGCTGCAGGTAATGGCAGATCGCCAGTGCGTCTTGCAGCGCCTGGGCATCAGACACATCGGTCTGTCCGCGCAGTTCGACCGTGGTGCTGGCGCAGCCCAGGGGCACGGGTGCTTGCCCGGCGAAATGCGCTCGCAGTCGCCACCAGGGCCCCGAAAGCGCTTCGTCAAACGAGATCGACCCACCAGACCCGTTGGCCCACAGCACCGCCCGCGCACCGAGGTAGCGCGCCAGTGGCGCAAGGCGATCCATCACCGCCTGCTCCACGTAGAGGTGCATCACCGCTTCGAAGTCGCAATGCAAATCAAGCACCAGATCAGCGTCATGGGACAGCCGCATCAAGTTTTGTCGCAGGCTTTGCAGCTCGGTTGAGGGTGCCTGCTCGTCCAGGGCGCGTGCCATGGCGGCGCGGACAGTGGCCTGGTTCTGCTTGGGGTCCGGACCGAGCAGCGGTGCCAGCTCGTCTCTGAGAAGGACAAAGAAGTCCGGGTAGTGCCGGTTGAAGTTTTCCATGCTCGCCAGCTCGAAACGACCCAGCTGGTGGTGCATGACGGTCTGACTCAGGCCGATCGGATTGGCCATCGGCACCAGGACCACCTTTCCGAGCAGCTCGTCGCGGGCTTCTGCAGCACTCAGCAGGTCCCGCAGGTGGTGCGCCACCAGCATGCCGGGCAGCTCGTCGGCGTGCAGGCTGGCCTGGATATAGGCCTTCTGGGTGGCCTGCTCCGGTCCGAAATGCAGGCTCGTCAGTGTGCGCCGGGTACCCAGCGAAGGTGAGAGAAGAGGGTGGTGGACAGTTTGCATCGGCTTGTTGGGTGCAGGTGCAGCCAGTGCTGGCGCCTGCAGCCCGTCAGTGCGTGCGTGGTTTCAGGTAGGCCAGGAAGCGGCGCTCCAGCAGGCGAAACCCATAGACCAAGGTGAAGGTCAAGCAGAAGTAGACCACTGCCACCGCAATGAAGGGCTGGAACGCCAGGTAGTAGGTCTTGTAGATGGCGTAGGCCGCGTTGGTGAGGTCGTACAGGGCCGGGACCACGCTGGCCAGCGAGGTGGCGTGCAGCATCATGACGACCTCGTTGGAATAGCCCGGCAGGGTGCGGCGCAGTGCACTGGGCAGGACCAGTCGGAACATCATGTTCCACTTGCCAAAGCCCGCCGCCTGAGCCGCTTCGATCTCGCCCGCCGGCGTTTCCCGGATGGCACCGGCCAGCATTTCCACGGTGTAGGCGCAGGTGTTGAGCGTGAAGGCAAACACCGCGCAAAAAAACGGATCCTTGAACCAGGTGAAGGGCCAGGTGGTGTCCCACAGGCTTTGCACCCATTCGAGCTGGGCAATCCCGTAATAGATGAAATACACCTGGATCAGCAGCGGCGTGCCCCGCACCACGTAGGTGAACAGCCAGACCGGGTAGGACAGCCATTTGCTCCGCGAGACGCGCATCAGCGTCAGTGGCAGCGTCAACAGGCCGCCTGCCACCAGGCTCACCGCCAGCAGCTCCAGCGTGGAGATCAGACCCACCCAGTACAGATGCAGATTCTGAGGCTCGAAGATGATGGCGAACTTGTCCATCAGAAGTCGCCCCGCTTGACCCCGGCGGAGTAGCGTTTTTCAGCCTTGCGCAGCAGCAGAAGGCTGACACTGGAGATCATCAGGTACAGGAAGCCGGCGAACGCCATGAAGATGATGGCCGCGCCAGGAATATCGCCGCGGGCAGCGGCCCCGGCCTGTTTGGCCAGGTTGGTGATGTCGGCCAGGCCGATCACGGACACCAGCGCCGTGGCCTTGAGCAGCACCAGCCAGTTGTTGGTGAAGCTGGGCAGAGCGAAGCGCACCATTTGCGGCAGCACTATGCGCCGGAAGGTGTAGAAGCGGCTCATGCCAAAGGCCCAGCCAGCCTCCGACTGGCCCTTGGACACGCTCATGATGGCGCCGCGGAATGTCTCCGTCATGTAAGCGCCATACACGAAGCCGATGGTGAGCACGCCAGCTACGAAAGGGTTGATCTGCGGCCCGCGCCGAAAGCCCAGCGCCTCCGCGATGTCGTTCACCAGAATCTGGCCGCCGAAATACAGCAGCAACATCCACACGAGATCCGGAACGCCCCGGATCACGGTGGAGTAGATGTCACCCAGCCAGTTGAGCGGCTTGTAGGGCGAGAGCTTGGCGGCCGCACCGGCCAGACCGAGGCAGGTGGCGACGATCAAGGCCCCCAGCGCGACACCCACAGTGACCAGCAGCCCCTGGAGGATGTTCAGGAAATACGTCGTCATCCGCGGGGCCGGCCGGTGCTACTTGGCCCGGACTCAAGAACCCCAGATGTCCACGCCCGGCACGTGCTTCTCAGCCAGTTCTTTCCACTTGCCGTTGTCGCGGATGGCCTTGATGCCAGCGTCCAGCGCATCGCGCAGCGCGGTGTCTTCCTTGCGCACGGCGATACCGGCACCCGAACCGAAGTACTTGGCGTCGAACTCGACCGGGATGCGGGCACCGGCGCAAGCGTAGTCCGTGCCGTCTGGCGTAGACAGGAAGCCGCCGTTGACCTCGACCACATCGGCCACAGTGCCGTCCAGACGGCCCGATTTGATATCCAGATACACCTGGTCCTGCGCGTCATAGGCCACGATGGTCGCGCCTGCTGGCTGAAGCTCACCCATGGCGTATTTTTCTTGAGTCGAGGCCTTGAGCACGCCGATCTTCTTGCCTTTGAAATTGGCTGCTTCGGCACCCAGGTTCAGCGCCGACTTCACCACCACACAAGATGGCGTGTTGTAGTACT
The DNA here is from genome assembly GCF_030373245.1 of Hydrogenophaga sp. GTDB lineage: Bacteria > Pseudomonadota > Gammaproteobacteria > Burkholderiales > Burkholderiaceae_C > Hydrogenophaga. Next base: position 283,565 of record NZ_JAUCZF010000005.1, on the reverse strand, counting down.
TGCCGGTGAAATCCACTGCCTGCTTGCGCTCTTCGGTGATCGACATCGAGGAAACGATGGCGTCGTACTTCTTGGCTTGCAGGCCGGGGATCATGCCGTCCCAGGCTTGTTCGACGAACACGCATTTGCTCTTGAGCTCGTCGCACAAGGCTTTGGCCACGTCCACGTCAAAACCTGCTGGCTCGCCCGAATCGGTCTTGTAGGTGAAGGGCTTGTAGGTTGGGTCGATGGCTACGCGGATCTCGGGGAACTGGCTGGGAGCTTCAGCCGGTGCTGCGGCTGGTGCAGCTGCGGCTGGAGCTGCTGGCGGTGCCTCGGTCTTGCCACAGGCGGTCAATGCGGCGGCGCCAATCAGGCTGAGGGTCAGGATCAGATTTTTCATGGAGGTAGGTTGTGGGGTTGATGGGTGTTGGCTTGCGCGGCAATCCAAGACTTCAAATTGTAGGCCTCGCTGGCAAGGCATCTCAGGGCACCAACTTGGTGTTTGCCCGGATGTGGATTTCAGCGAAAGCAGGCCGGCTAACGACGGTAAGCAACTTGCGCGCCCACGCGATTGATATTGTACTTAACATAATATACATCGTAGAATGTACTGCTGCCGAAAAAGCGGAGCTCTGAGGCTCCTGGCCTCGTGCCAGCTCATTAGCCGCCTACGGCCCCAGCAACTTGGCCATGCGACCGAAGAACTTCCGCCAAGGTGTCAACACGGCCAAGTCTCCGACGCATTGGCTAAAAGACGGCCGAAGTTGCCGTTGGATGACGACTGGCAGGTTCCGGCGGCGGCCGAAATTCGGATGCAATACTTGACCGGCTGCAGTCTGGGCTCGGTCTGGTTCGAGGAGGATGAACTTTGAGCGTCCGGACGGAGAACGAAGGGAAGAACACTTCGGGTAGCTGGGAATCCAGCGCCTACTGACCTGCCTGTCGTTCCCCTCGTCTCCAGTCCCACGGCGCTACCGGCGCTGGCTCCCGCCAAAGACCTACCCGGCCTGCGCGCGCGTGTTCTTCGGCGCTGGCGTACATGAGACGGTCTGAGGAAGCCTGCTCTGTCTGGTATTTCTTGTAGTGCCAGGCCATGCCGGCGGTGACCATGGCCAGATTGGCATCTCGGCCGTCGATCAGCACCTTGCCAATCTGACGCCCGTACCGGTCCACCTTCTCGGTTTCAACCTGGACGCTCTTGCCGAACACCAGATCTGAAAGCTGCTCTTTGGCGCGTTGGCCAAACGGCTGCTTTCTCTCGGGCGCATCAATGCCAGCAAGCCGAATCTTGTGCTGGACTTTGGTGTCATCGAGCACGGTGATCGTGTCGCCGTCGGCAACGGCAACAACCTTGCCGACCAGGATGTCCGCCCAAGCAAGGGGCACGACCACGACCAGCGCCAGAATCAGTGCGCCAATTTTTCGACAAAACATCCTTGCGGCATCTTCCAAAAAGAAGCCCGGCGAGAGCCGGGCAAATTGAATCGCAGTGACGCGACTCCAGGGAGGATGGGCATGGTGAAGACCAAGCCCGGCATCATTATGAATACTCCTGGCGCGGGGCTCAAACGGTGGAGTGCCAGCCGACGTAGACAAAACGTCGATCGTTGAAAAGTGGGGAGAGGAAGTCGCCCAGAGAAATGAGGAGGCATCAGACTGACAGCCGACGGACGGTGCCAGCCGACAGGCAGATTTGGTCAGTTTAAAACCAATGCCCGTTGAAGGCTGATTGCAGTCAGACGGGACGAACAATTGCCTCAATTCACCACATCGGCACATGCATCAGTGCCGTCAACCAACCGTTCCCGCTCGAAGACGACCACGCGAGGTTTAGTCCTCTGCCTTAATTCGGACGTCCACACAGGCGGACTTAGAGCCCCAAAGCTAACTTCGTGGATGCTGTGGATTCATGGGAGGGTGCTGGGAAGCTCAAGTTTTTGACACCAAGCGCACCGCATGGATCGCCATGTTCGTATGCGCCACTCCCAAGAGGGGAGTCGAGCACGTCAGGCTTTGGCCTCGGCGAATCATGGCCCCCAAGATGTGATCGTGCTCGGTGTTCTGACCATCCAGCAAATCTCTGAGCATGGATGCGGTGAACGATGATCCCGTGGCGGTGAGCATCTCGAGCGCCTTGGCGGAAGCCGCGGCGCTGATGGCGCGGCCGGACGCGTGGGCCACACGGCAGCACTCCTCGTACATCTGCACTGTTGTCGCTTGGCCATAAGGCGTTGCCACGATGTCTCCGACCGAGCCACGACACAGTGTGGTCATGCCGGCCAGGGTGGCCAGAAAGACCCACTTGTCCCAGAGCACCTGTTCAATGTCGTCAGCCAGCAAGCTGTCGAAAGGGGCTTTCCTGCACAGTTCGATGAAGTCAGAGGCGACTTCTTGATGTGAGGGGTGCCGGGCCCCAACGGTCAGGCGGTGCATGTCGGTCAGTTGGCGGATGGCACCATCGGGCGTGATCGTGGCTGCGATGTGGGCTACGCCACCCATCACCCGCTCTTGGCCCAGCAGCGCATCCAGTTTGTCCAGATGATCCCGTCCGTTCAAAAAGGGCAGAACGATGCCTTGACCCAACGCGCCTTTCAATGAGTGCAGGGCGTCATCCAGGTCGTAAGACTTCGGTGCCAGGAGAATCAGGTCGTATTCGGGCTGGATGTCTTGAGCGGTGACGGTTTGCGGCTGCACCACAAATGCACCCTGCGGGGTTTCCACCCGCAGCCCTTGGGCATCGATGAGCGCTTTGCGTTTGTCACGCACCAGGTAAGTGACGTTCGCACCAGCCCGTATCAGGTGGGCGCCGAAATAGCCGCCGATGCCACCGGCGCCCAGGATCAGGATTTTCATGGATGAGCTCATTTCTGTTCAAAGTGCACCGGTGTATTCGCCACGCGCTGGATAGTCCTTGGCCACTGCAAAGTCGATGGCCCCCAGCAGATCCTGGAATTGCGGACGCGCAAACGGCATGGTCTGCGTAGACCCGTAGTAGAGCGTGCCGTCAGGCCGGATGATGAACACGCCCGGTTCGCTGAACAGCGCGGGCTCTTCAATGCCAATCGAGGTCTGACCTCGGGAAGTGCTGATGTACAGACCCCACTGACGTGCGCCTTGCAGGCTGAGTTCGTAGCCCACACGCAGGTGCTCCGCTTTGATCTTGTCCGCCATCGCCTGGGCGCGTTCGGCGGTGTCGCTGCTGACGGCGACAACCTGCACACCGCGTTTTTCAAACTCGGGCATCAGGCGCTCGAGTTCCATCAGGTACTTGGCGCAGATGGGGCAATGCAGGCCCCGGTAAAACACGACCAGCTCAAACGTGGGGGCGGGTGAGGCGCCCAGTACGTATCTTCCACCCCTAACAAGAGGGATGTTCAATGCGGGCACAGGCTGGCGGGGAGTCAAAGCGAGGGTGCTCATGGGAAGTCCTTTCAAAATGGGAGCTGTCTTCTCAGGATGGATGACGTGGATCTGAGTGTGGCGTATGATTTGCAACTTAAAATTCATAAACGATTGCATTTCGTACATAATGAACGACAACAAATTGGACCGCCTGTCCGCCCTTCTGGATGGGTTGGCACCCGTGGTGACGCTCGGTTTGTCATCACAAGAGCGCCTGCAAGGGGCGCAGTACCCGGACAATGACAGCGCTTTACAGCTGTGGTTTCTGACTTGTGGAAGTGCCGAGCTGGAGATTGGGGACTCCTCTTTGAAGGTTGAGTCACCTGCCCTGGTTGCGGTTCATGCCAGTCAATCCTTTGTGCTCCACAATTTCTCGGCAAGCGATCCAAATCGCCTAATCAGAGCCCACGTGCAACTAACGGGCCCAGTGGCCACTCTTTTTCTGGAGGAATTTGCGCAACCGCGAACCGTGTCGCTTGCCGATGATGAGCCTGCCTTGCGTTTGGCAGTGGCCATGATCGAGTCCGAGTTGAATGCGCCGCGTTGCGGTCATCCCGCCTTGCTCAACCGAGCAGGTGACATTTTGTTCATCGGACTTTTGCGTTACCTCGTCGCTCACCCCGTAGCCAAGGAGGGTGGCCTGTTCAATGGCTTGGCTGATCCCCGCATTGCCAAAGCACTGGTGGCGATGCACCAGCGTCCGGCGTTTGGCTGGGACCTGGAGCTTCTTGCTCATGAGGCTGGCATGTCACGAACGGCCTTCGCAAACAGGTTCCATGAAACGATGCGACGCCCGCCAGGAAAATATCTGGCGGCCGTTCGTTTGGCGATTGCCCAGCGTGCAGTAGATTTGGGCAAAGGGCTAAAGGAGGCCGCTCGTCTGGCTGGGTATGAAAACAGTTCTGCTTTATCGCGAGCTCTTTCCAAGTCACGGTTGCAAGCCGCGTACAACGGCTAGTCCTAATCAATTGGGTTCCTGTGATCGGACTTGACCAAATTTCCTTGAGGCCCACACCAATCAGTCACAGGTCGTGGGTCGATGGCTGCTAACGCTGCACAGCCGAACTTGAAGAATCGAAGGTCGCTTGAAGGCTGGTTGCAGTTGGTCATGCCCATCTTGCGGGTGTCGGCTTTCGTTGCAAGCCGCCGTTCAGGGTTCAGTGCCGTATCTGGTCCCTTTGGCTCCTGATAGAGTGTGCTTCACAGGAGGAAACATGACCAAGTTTTATGACGCGAAGGTCGATCTGGTTCACCACAAGACCATCGCGGTGCAGATCGCGGCAGACTCCGAAGCAGAGGCCACCGCGCTCGCCACAAATGCTGCCATCGCCAAAGAGCCGCAGTTCTCGCCGACAGGCAAGATATCCCTCAAGCTAGTAGGCGAAAGTGAGTTCAAGGTGGGTTCCCGAGTGGTCCACCGCATTTTCGGTGCCGGTATCGTTGAGCATGTTGCGCCGAGTGCTCCCAATGGTGGATTTCGCTTCACGATCAAGTTCGATAAGGGTGAAACCAAAAACATCCACGGACCTGGTGCGGTGCTTCGCCCCGAAGAATTGGCTGATCATGACCCGCGCAGTTACCCGAACTACAAGGCTACGTTCCGTTGGGACCGGAATGGTGACACGCTTGAGGTCGTCGGAACTGCGATCAACTCAAGGGATCGTATTGATCCGGCGCTGTTCGAGGTTCTCATGTGGTGCCGGGAGAACATCAAGGACGGCAACAAGTCGACCGTGGAAGTGAAGTACGTAGCGCTGCTCAACGACGAGGCGACCGGCATCCATCATTGGCCACACATGTCGTACACGGCGAAGCTCACGTTCAATTCAGAGGACTCGCTGACGCGCTTCTTCCTGATGTGGAAAGACTAAGTAGTTGCCAACAGCCACAGCAAGATTCGCTAGACGTCGGGGTCGCCCCAATCGTCTCCAGTTGAGACCTTGAACAGCCGTTTGAACATTTCGTGCTCCGCCAACACGAACTGCCCCAGCTTCTGCACGTTCGCAAATGCTGAGAGAAAACCGCTTGAAGCATGCGAGACAGCAATCAGTATGTCGATAACCTGTTCGACAGTTGCCGACCGGAATGCTTCAACAGTCTCTTCCTTCCTATGTGCTGAGAAGAAGTAGCTCATTCCGTACACGGAGCCGTGGATGACTTCCGAAGACACAGCATAGATGCCCCCATAAGCGCCCATCAAAGCACCTCCAGACGCGCTGACGACTTTCCCGATCTTGTTGATGCGGCTCACTGCATCCAAGGATGTCCAAGATTCCTTGCCCTTTTCAGCGAAGTCAGGAAACAGCTTGGCGGCTTGGGCTTTCGGGTCCCGTACACCGAGCGCGATCATGAAGTCCCCGCTGCCGATGATGCGGTTGTGATGCTTCCATGCTGCGAAGTGCCTGTGCTCCAGAGCGCGCTGAGAAACCTCGACAGGTTGCGTCACGAAGAATGCTGCGTTGATGAAGCCTTCGACCACTGAGCGAGCGATCGGGTATAGGTCACGGACAACAATGCCCTCGCCCTCAGAGAGCTTCATGATGGTGTTAAGGGACTGTCCCGCTCCCATTGCGACCGCCGTTGTAGCTCGTACTTGGTCTTCCGCCAGTTCGCATTTCAGCTCAGTGTCTGCGTATTTGATTGGCCCCTCGGTCATAAGGTACAGCGCTATACGGAGGAGCTCCTGCTGACCAGCGATGATCGTGCGAAGCTCCTTGAGCTGTTCGACTTGCTTGTCCATGCTACTTGTCGTTGCGAGCTTCCCACGTTGACAGCACAAATTGCGTCAGCGCTCCTGAGAGGTTCACGGCCAGCTCCGCGTGTCGGGGCTGCGGCCTTGCAGCAATCTTGCCCTTGCCGTGTGCGTCGCTTAACCGATTACGCAGTGTGCCCAAACCCTCCACTACCGCAGTACAGCCGCCTAGGATCATCTTGAACACGTCCTCCGTGTGCTGTGACGGGGCGATGTTCAGTTTCTCCGCCGTTTTGCGATAGAGCTTCGGGAGGTCGTCCTTATCGTCGTATGCGACCTCTTCCTCGTCCAGGATGTGCTTGCAGACCGATTCCAAGAGCGTGCGAGAAGAGGTGATGGCCCCTTCGGGATCAGCCGTTCGACGCTCCAAGGCTTTCGCCCAGGCGGCGTGCACGTGAGCTGCGTCAAACTTCTCAAGCACGCCTGTAACGTTCTTGTCCGCTGGAGCGCTACCGCCCTTCTCAAGAAAGTCCAGCAGACGCAGAAACGCTCCATAAATGTGCTCCCGTCTCCCCTTGTACGTCTTGGATATCGGTTGGATGTACCCCCAGAACTGCAACTTTGTTCGGCAGGTCTTCACGAAGATAGGTAGAAGCGGCTCTATTGTGGGGTCGCCGATCAAAGCCTGTCGAAGTCGAACATAGTCAGCCTCGCCCTCTTTCCCGCCTTGAGCGATTGCGACCATGAGGTTTTGCAATGACGCGGCCTCCGTATAGTGGCTTTCAAATCGGTGCTTCATTCCGACATTCTCAGTGATTGAGGCAGAAACGCCCACGTGCCGAACATCGAAAACATCCTCAAAGCGTTTGCCTAAAGCAGATGTTCCGTCCTGCGCGTTAGGTCTATGCAATGTCCGGTGCCTGCGAGCAGAAGGTTCGTGAGCTTCATTTCGGGTCAGCAATCGTCGGGCGTTCTTCTTTCTCCCACGCGTCAGCCGCTCGCTTCTCGTAAGCCGCGCGGGTTTGGTCGATCTTGTCGATGACCTCTTGCAACGAGACATCTCGATTCCACTCTCCAGGCGGGCTCTCCTCGATCGGCATCTTGGCGTGCCTGCGCAATCGCTTCGCGACGCCAGACACATGAAGCCCTAGCTCCGCATAGTCACGCCGTCGCCGCCAGAAGAAGTCGGTGTAGTCGGGCGGATCGGCGAACTCGCCAGCGCCAGCGATCTGGGCGTCTAGGTGCTCCTGCTTGTCTGGAATCTGCAGGATGTCGTACATAAGGTTCTTCGGTAGGACTCTCCACTCGACCTTGATATCCAGTGGCTTGAACTCGGGAGTCTTGACTGTCGTCTGGTGGTACACGCCGTCGTCGCCTGCAGGGCGTCCTTCGGATGTGCCGTCGTCAAGCGCAACATGCCAGCAGCCATTGGTGAACCGATCGAGGTGGGAGACGACGAGGATCGCGAGGTATGACCCGTCTCTGTCATCCTTGATCCGCTCGGCGCGTCTCTCGCGTAGGTATGTCAACAATGCGCCGATCGCAACGCCCGCTAGACCAGAGGCAGCGCTGATGATGGCGGAGACGTTTGCGTCAGTCACGTTCGCATCTCGTTAGACCACTTCTGAGCTGCTTTGCTGACCACTCGTCGCGGCCTGCAGGTTTCTTCTGGTCAGAGCTGTCATGGGAGGTTGCGCGTCCATCAATGAGGGAAAAGCGCGAGTTTGTACATTTATACAGTAGTGTAGTTCCCGCAGCTTTCGTGTGTCAGGTGGCACCAAGCTCGGGATGAAAGACCAGTTTCATTGGGGGGAGAGCGGTACTCCCGACCTCTATGCGTAGATCTCAACTACGGCAAGTTTGATGGCGCCTTCGTCGCACGAGGCAGCTCGATAACCTACGCATAGTTCAGGGGCACGGTTCAGGTGGTCTCTTTGCAAAGTCACCAATCTGTCCTTTTAAAGAAGGTCTGGGCCTCCATCGCGAGAGAAAGCTGGTCATACTCTACTCGGGCAATGTTGCCTGCTCCTAACGATCTACACTCGGCAAGAACAGCCAGTATGCCTGACATTCCAATTTGGCCCTCCCCCTGTTTAATCCAAGAACGCAGATCGAGGGAGCTTCGAATTATTTGAATCTCAACAGCCGTTAGCGAGCCATTGAGGATTCTTCGATCGATTTGCTGCCTCCTCAACACCTGGTTTTTATAATCTGTTAAGACAAGGGTTAAGATGTGTTCGCACCTTTGTGGGGCTCGAGCGGCGAAACGAATGACTCCATTGCGAACGTAGTTTACATTCTCGATACGAATGGGTACCCCCACGGAGAATCTACCATTACCTGTTTCGTTAGAGACTATCGAAACAAACCGCCCATCATTTTGTCTCGTGGCTTCTGGCCAGTCTTCCTGTTCTTGCCTACCCCCCTCCACAAAAATATCGCCTGCTGTGGCTATCACAGGCAACCACTGTTCTTTGAATCCAAAGGAATCCCTCAGGTCCGAGCCTTCTGGAGGCTTTGGTTGAATGGTCGGAGTAAACCATTCGTATGCGCCTCTCGGCCTTGGGTTTGGGCAATTTCCCGACGGGACTTCAACTAAACCCCATTGAACCACGGCAATACGACCACGCCAACGATAGAAGCCGCCGGGCACCACCCGGAATTGTGATCCTGAAACTGGAGTGGCGATGTGGTTTACAGTGCATTCTTGATTTATTCCACATCTGGCGGCAATAGCGGAGGAGAAATTCGGTATCCCAGAAAAAGGCGAGCCAAATTTAACAACCTCGACGTCATAGCCTGTTTGAAAGCAATGAAAATTGCTGCTCCATGCTGAAAATGATAATCCGGGTCCGAAATCAAAATCAAACCACTCCCAATTCCGATAATCTTCATTCTGGGGCACCGCGCTTAACCTTTGAGCCCACGGCCTCATCAAACGATCTACAGGTCTTGCAGCTCCATATTCCGGTGGAGGGGATGGCTTAATTGGTGTTCGATCCGCGAGTCGGAGATACTCTTCTAATGAATGTGCATCTGTGAGATTGGTTTCCTGTGCCGCAGATGTCGTTATACATAACACCAAGACCGTCAATGTGAATAATTTCATTCAACACCCCTGTTGGTAAAAAGGACGCAAGTTCGCCTGAAAATGAACAAAATATCCGCTTCTGCAGCCACCTGTCAGATCAGTATTGCAATTTAAACTGCGCAAACCGACTGGCCACGCTACAATACCAAAGTAGCTCTTGTAATAATTGGCCAAAAACTCCTAAGTTCAGGTCTGGAGCCATCATTTATCGAGATTCCACTGCAATTGGCTCTATAGTTGCCGAGCGATCGGCTCAGAGCAGCGGTGATGCAGTGGCTGCTCATCGCAGATTGGCGAAGTCTACCCATCGCGACCGAAAGCCGCAACCCACCAAGAATGGATCAAACTCCGAATGAAGGGGGCATATTCCATTGCTCGTTGAGCGCACGGTCTCGGAAGTGCAGCAGTCGCACGAGCACTGGCCTTTGAACGATCAATGATGATGCCATTCCGATCGCATCAATCGTAATGGTTACTGTGAGGCCCGTTATCAGACAATCAGTAACAGGCCGAGATTGTGAGTTCGGCCCTTAGAGCAGCTGTCATTCGATCGCGAGTTGGTGGGCGACCTGTGGCTTGCTTCGCTGTATGACGGGAGCTACCTCGATACCTATCGTTGATGCCGCCGCTTTGCCGGGTGAGCAGATGACGGCTTCGTGCCTAGCACCGTGAACCCAGCTCTCGGCCTCGACCGGCAGCAACCGCTGCATAGCGGCTGCTCCTCTTTCGATAGTCTATGGTTGCATCGGGTAGCAGCATTGGATCGGAATGGCTGGCCTTTCTGGATCGGAACTTGTGGCGTTTTTGTCCAGGATAGAGTGGTTTACTTGGCCGGAATAAGCACTTGGTCAAGTTCTGCGTCCGGTCCAGCGCGTTCGGCAGCTGATCCATCTCCTCTAGGCTCTGCACAGTGATTTCGCTCATACGGTCAGCTCTTGCGCTGCGCGTCGTCGATAACAGCTGACGGCGGTTGCGCAAGCCTAAATTGTCGAGGCATTCGACCCGTGAGCGTGAGCATCTGTCCCCCCTCACTTGCAGGGCTAGCGTGCTCACGCCGCGATCTTCCCTTTCTTCGCTGCCTGCGTTTTCGCGCCGGCGCCACGCCGAGCCGACTTATTGCCGGACCCACCCAGCTGAACCACAAGCTGCCGGACCAAGGCGTCCTGCGCACTCGCGCGGGACAGCGCCACGTTCGCCGTAGACAGCGCTGCTTCAAGCTCCTGAATCTGAACGTCACGTTGCTGTGCACCAGCCTCCAGTTCCTGCTCACGCTGCTTGGCCTGGGTGCGAAGCTGAGTCAGGTGAAGCTGGACGGTACCTAGCTGATCTTCGGCGCTGACCTGGGCCCTTAACGCCACTTCGAGGCGCTTCACGACGGATTCTGCAGACCTTTCGGTTTTGGAGCGCAGCATGCGCTCATGCTCGATTTCTTTAGCGGCCCGCCGTTCGGCACCGGCGGCGCGCTCGTCAGCGGCAGCGATCGACTGGGCCCCTCGTACCCGCTCGACATCAATGGCCTCACGGGCCTTTTCGAGGTCGGCCTGTAGGTCCGCCTGCCGTAGGTGCGCTTCGTGCAGTCGTGCAGCTGCCGCAACGTGGGCTGCTCGCTCGGCATCTAGCTCTTTCCGCAGCTGATCGACCTCGGCCTGGAGGTGTGCGGCCTTCGACGACTCGGCAAAGGCGGCTGCCTCGGCGATCTTCGCTCTTTCTTTCTCTGCCTCCACATTGGACGCAGCGGCGGCGAGACCTGCCTCGAGCTGCTCGGCCAAATCTCGACGAGCTTCAGCCTGTGCTGCTTCCCAGAGATGCAGCCCTGCCTGATGGACCAGGTCCGGCATCGAGGCCGGCGCCGAGAATGCGCCAGGGTCTGTGATGCGGGCGCCGAGGTGCTTGAACCAAGTCTCTAGCATCGGGCTGACGGTATTCGGTGAGCCGCGGCCCAGCTTTTGGCGCACCCGCTCAATCGTCGGCCGGGAGCCCTCAAGCAGCAGCACGTCGCAGGCCTTCCAAACCTCGTCCTCAGTGATTCCGCGCGCCATGATTTGCCTCCTTGATCTACGCCCTGCCCTGGGCCTACATTAGTAACGATAATAGAATGTTATCGTGATCTAAGCTTCTTTTGAGTTACATATCATACATATTACATAAAAATTAAACCATGCCAAAGCGTGCCATCCAGCCCGTGATCCCCGACGCCCAAGTCATTGCGGCGCTCGATCCCGCTGACCTCGCACCCATGACCGCCGACGCGGTGAACGCGCTGCTGGCCGAGGGCGAATCCGAGAACACGGTGCGAAGCTACCAGGCGGCGCTGCGCTACTGGGCAGCGTGGTTCTGGCTGCGCTATGCGCAGGTCATTCAGATGCCCGTGCCAGTGGCTGCGGTCCAGCAGTTCATCGTCGACCACGTGCAGCGGCGTGTCGAATCAGGTCTCGAGACCGCTCTACCAAGGCTGGTCGACGAGGCCATGGTGCAGTGCGGCGTGAAATCGAAACTGGGCCCACCCGCCTTGTCGACTGTTCTGCATCGCCTCAGCGTGTTGTCCAAAGCACACCAAGTCAAGAATGTGGCGAACCCGGTGCAGGATCCCAAGGTCCGAGAACTGCTGGCCAAGACGCGACGCGCGTACGCCAAACGCGGCACTGTGCCAGACAAGAAGGCCGCCCTCACGCTCGAGCCTCTACAGGCCCTACTCGCCACCTGCGACGACTCACTGCGTGGCGTGCGCGACCGCGCCCTCCTCCTCTTCGCCTGGTCCAGTGGCGGGCGCCGGCGTTCGGAAGTGACGGCGGCAACGATGGAAAACACGCGGCTGATCGGACCAAGGGCCTACAGCTTCACGCTGCTGCACTCAAAAACCAATCAGACCGGTGTGGCACGGCCAGACAACGAGAAGCCTGTTCTGGACGAGGCCGCAGACGCCCTCACCGCTTGGCTCAGGCGCTCGGGCATCGTCGCCGGGCCGATCTTCAGGCGGATTCGTCGCGGCGAAAAAGTCGGGGAGCCACTTGCAGCCGCCGCAGTGCGCGATATCGTTCGAGAGCGAGCGGCGCTCGCGGGTCTTTCGAATCAATTCGCAGCGCATTCGCTGCGATCGGGCTTCGTCACCGAGGCGGCGCGCCAGAACGTGTCGATTGGCGAGACCATGGCGCTGACCGGACACAGGTCGTCTGCGACGCTGATGGGGTATTTTCGGGCGGCAGAGTCGCAGCGCAGCGCAGCGGCGAAGCTGTTTTCTGCGCCTCAGGAATCATTCAAGCCGTAGCATCGTTAGATGATCATGGGGGCGTCTAACGCTAAGCAACGCCTGCCGGACACTGACTAGCCGCTTCCAGCCTGAAACCGACAGCTCCGACCTAAGGACGGGTGTGCAGCGGTTGGAGCCGGTCGCTGGCGGCGGGTGTGCTCACGCTGACTGGCACCATGCAGTCGTCGGGCCTCGTCGCACACGAAGTCATGAATTTCGGCTGTATGGGGTACTGCGGACATAGAGCTCCCTCGACCCGGAATGCGCGGCGCCTCTGACCGCTTCCCCATCACCTGGATTGGCGGTACCGACCCATCAGGGACATACGCTGCCTTGAACTCATCGCCCCGCAGCAGTCGGTCGCACATCCACCAAGGCCCCCGACTATTGATTTCCACGCGATCCTGACCCGCTTTTGGAGTGAGCCCCTGAGGCTGGACCACTGGGGTTCACTCCAATCAGCAGGGGCAGTGAGTCGCTTCCGGATGGAAATCAACACACTGGATGCAGGACGAGCGCGCGGCTGAGGTCAACGAGGTGCTGACCGAGTTCCTGCACGGCCCTTGACCGGGCCCATCGTTTGGCGGGCGCCCAAGTCGCCTGCCCTGCGCATCACCCCACCAACCCTATCGCAATCCACGGCTGCCAGATCACCAGCGCCAGGCAGCCCAGCATCAGGCCGATGAAGGGCAGCGCGGCGCGGCACAGCGGGCCGAAGGGCTGCTTGAAGGCCGTCATCGCGACGATCAGGTTCAGGCCCACCGGCGGCGTGAGATAGCCGATCTCCAGGTTCAGGATCATGATGATCCCGAACAGCACCTTGTCGTAGCCGTAGGCCTCGGCGCGCGCAGGTGGAGGCGCAACTGACGCAGCTGCTGCACGACGTCAATGCCCAGTTGGCCAGCCACGAGCACCTGCAGATGCTGGTGGTGGTCCCGCAACCCTGGGGCATCGAAGCCGGCACGCTGACGCCAACGATGAAGATCAAGCGCAGCCGCATCGAGGCCGAGGTGGCCGATGCGGTGGACGGCTGGTACGCCGCTGGCGCGCCGGTGGTCTGGACTTGAGTCGCACTGCGCAGGAGCTGGCCTGACACAAAGCCTCACGGCAAGTGTGGGTCGGGGAGGGATCCAGCTTCACTGGCGCAGCCAGAGAATATCGTCCGATTCTGGTCAAAGAATGCCAGCAGCGCGTCGACGACCGTCCGAACGCGCGCCGCGTCGCGCAGTGTCTCGTGGTACACGATCCAACCCGTGTTGACGCTGACAGGCTCGGAAAACACCCGCTCCAGGCTGGCGACCGGGTCGCCGATCATGCACGGCAGCACGGCGATACCGGCGTCGGCCGCGATGGCCTGGCACGCGATCTCCAGGTTGTCGAAGCGGCTTACCTGCGTCGCCGCGTCCTTGTGGGTTTCCAGCCAGCGCAGCGGCGCGATCGTGAGCATCGATTCCACATAAAGCACGAGCCGGTGCCTGGCCAGGTCGGCGTGCGATTCGGGCCTGCCCTGGGTATCGAGGTAGGCCTTGGAAGCGTAAACACACCAGCCGCAGTCGAACGCGCGGCGCCCTACCAAATCCGGTTCACTTGGTCGGGCCATGCGGACGGCGACATCGGCCTCGCCCTTGGCCAGGTCGACACGCTGGTAGTCGCCGCGCAGCTGAACGTTCAGGTCGGGGTGCCTTTCACGCAGCGCCGGCAGCATCAGGCGCATCGCGATCGGCACGAACCCCGGCGAGAGCGAGACGCGCACTGTGCCGGCCACTTCCGCCTTGGCACTGCGCACCGAGCGCGTAGCCTGCGCAGCGGCGGACTGCATCGCCTCGGCGGCCGCCAGCATGGTGCGGCCTTCGGCGGTCCAGTTGAAGTCGCGCCCGCCACGAATGAGTAGCTTGGCACCCAGCGCGTCTTCCAGTGCAGCGAGCCGTCGGCTCACGGTGGAGTGGTCGACCTGCAACTCGCGGGCAGCGCCCGCCACAGAGCCCGCGCAGGCCAGGGCCAAAAGTACCTTGAAGTCACTCCACTCAGGTTCCATCGTCGCCCTCCTCGGCAGCCTCGACTTTAGTGCGTTTATGGGTCAACCACACCTTCGGATTTCTGCACGACACGATTGCGGCGCTCGGCATCGACGCCAAGGCCGTCGGCACCTATCGTTCAGTCCTCCGAAAACCCCGTCGGTCACAGCGCCGAACACCACCCTGAAAGGACCCACCCCATGAAGCCAGTACACCACCCCATCTCGCCCACCAGCAAGGACGCGGCTGGCCTCGTGCGCAGACAGTTCATCCCAGGTCGTCGGCTCTTGGGCCGTCCACTGCAGAACTTCATGTGCTTGCGCAATCCTTTTCTGTTGGCCACCGTCGCGGTGTCGAACCTGATGCTCGTGGGTTGTGGCGGCAGTGAAATCAATGACCTGCCGAGTGAGGCGAAGTCTGCACGGCAGCCCGCCGCCGCCACAGTCTTGCTGGAAGGCTGTGTGGTCGATTCGACGTGGATGGGCGCAGCAAATGCAGCCGTCCATGTGCGTACCGAAGATGGCCGCCCGCTGGGTACGGCGCTCACCAACGAAAGGGGCGTCTTTGTGCTGGCCGTGCCTGCGAATTCAAACGTGGTCATGGATACCGAGTGGGGGGCTACGGGCGGCCTGGCTCTGAGGACCGGCAGCGGCTCGCTGTCGCTGCCAGGGTGCTTCCAGGCTGTTGTCTGAATGATCTCGCCTTCTCGCCCTTTTTAAGTACCGGCAACCCCGACCTTCACCACCCCAAAGGAAAGTAACCCATGAAGCTCTACTACCACCCCATCTCCACCACCAGCCGCACCATCATGCTGTTTGCCGCCGAAAGCGGCATTCCGCTGGAGATGCAGGTGGTGGATTTGTTCACCGGCGAACACGTGCAGGCGCCCTACGCGGGCCTCAACCCGAACAAGCTGGTTCCCACGCTCGAGGACGGCGACTTCGTGCTGACCGAGAGCTCGGCGATCCTGAAGTACCTGGCCGACACGATCGGCTCGCCGGCTTACCCCAAGGACCTGAAGCAACGCGCCCGCGTCAACGAACGCATGGACTGGACCAGCACGCAGCTGAACCAGGACCTGGTTTACGCGCTGGTCTATCCGCAGATCTTCGACACTCACAAGCGCCGCAGCGACGAGGCGCAGGCCGCCACTTTGCAGCGTGGCCAGGAGCGTGCGCAGGCGTGGCTGAAGGTGCTTGACGAAAACGTGCTGGGCCCGGGCCACAACTTTTTGTGCGGCGACTCGATCACCATCGCCGATTACCACGCGGCGGCCTACGTAGCGCTGGCCGAGGTGATCGGCAGCGACCTGTCGGACTACCCCAACGTGAAGCACTGGCTCGGCCGTATGAAGGCGTTGAAGAGCTGGCCGCAGGTGTACCAGGTGATCGACGGCTACGCCGCGTCGCTCAAGGGCAAGGCGATGGTTGCGGTCTGACGCTGGAGAGCCCGCCATGATCCGCAAGTTGCACCACAACGCCTACCGTTGCCGGGACTCGGAAGAGACACGCGCGTTCTACGAAGACTTCCTCGGCCTGCCGATGGTCGGCGCGCTGGAGATCAGCCGAAGCAAGACCGGCCGCGCCACCGAGGTGCTGCACACCTTCTACCGGCTCGACGACGGCTCGCACCTGGCCTTTTTCGAGGTCTCAGACATGCCCTTCGACTTCAAGCCACAGCACGACTACGACCTGCACATTGCGCTTGAAGTCGACTCACCGGTTCTGCCCGACATGCTGGCCAAGGGCAAGGCCAGCGGCATCGAAACGCGTGGTGTCTCCAACCACGGCTTCGTCGACTCGATCTACTTTCGCGACCCCAATGGCTACGTCATCGAACTGTGCGCCAAGCGCGCCGGGCATGACGCGCAGATGGACCCGGCCCACAACGGCGCGCGCGAGAAGCTGCAGCGCTGGACGGCGGCCAAGGCCAAGTCGCCAGCCTGAGGCTGCGGCGCTCTTTGGCTGTCACGAAACGCCCTGTTCGAAATCGCTATCTGGAGAAAACCATGGAAACTGCTACCGTTCCCGCCTCGATGACCAGCCATGGTCACGCAACGCAACCTTCGCCCGAGATGATCATGAAGATTGGCATGGGCTTCTGGGCCTCGAAGGTGCTGCTCACCGCCACGCGCTTCGAACTGTTCACCCACCTCGCTGAGAAAGGCTGGCTGAGTGCCGCGCAGATCATGCAAACCTTGCGCCTGAAGTGCAGCGAACGCAACGCGCTCGACTTTCTCGACACCCTCACGCACTTCGGCTTCCTGGAGCGCAAAGGCCTACTGGCTGACGCGGTGTACAGCAACGGCAAGGAGACCGCGTTCTTCCTGGACAAGAACAAGCCGAGTTACCTCGGCGGCATCCTCGAGATGGCCGATGACCGCCTCTATGGATTCTGGGGCGATCTCAACACGGCGTTGAGCACGGGACAACAGCAGAACGAAGCCAAGAGCGGTATTGATTTCTTCGGCACGCTCTACAGCGATCCCGAGAAACTGAAGGGCTTCGTGAACGCGATGGCCGGTATCCAGATGGGTGCCTTCATGGCCTTTGCACAGCAGTTCGACTTCTCCAGCAGTAAGAGCCTGGTGGACATTGGCGGATCAGGCGCTCACTTGTCCCTGATGGTGGCGAAGCACCAGCCGCACATGCGCTGCACCAGTTTCGATCTGCCGGCAGTACAGCCGATCGCGCAGGGCAACATCGCGCACCTCCAACTCACCGAATACGTGGCGACCGCCGCTGGTGACTTCTTCGCCGATGCCTTCCCCAAGGCTGATGTGATCACCATGGGCAACATCCTCCACGACTGGGACGAGGAGAAGAAGATCAGCTTGATGCGCAAAGCCCACGATGCACTGCCCGCAGGTGGCGCATTCGTCGCCATCGAGAGCGTGATCGACAACGACCGTCGCCAAAACGTCTTTGGCCTGATGATGAGCCTGAACATGCTGATCGAAACCAGCGATGGCTTCGACTACACCTTCGCCGACTTTGAGGCTTGGGCCAAGGCTGCAGGTTTCTCGCGAACGGCGCTGATGCCACTGGCTGGACCGACGAGCGCTGCAATTGCCTACAAATAGAACTCTGTGACCAGACTGACCGGAAAGTACACGCCGCAGCTCAAAATCCCATTCCGCAGGCCGTTCATCGGGGCAACTTCACCGCTCTGCGCATCACCCCACCAACCCCATCGCAATCCACGGCTGCCAGATCACCAGCGCCAGGCAGCCCAGCATCAGGCCGATGAAGGGCAGCGCGGCACGGCACGGCACAGCGTGCCGAAGGGCTGCTTGAACGCCGTCATCGCCACCACCAGGTTCGGGCCCACCGGTGGCGTGAGGTAGCCGCACACCGGCAGCGTCCGTGGGCGTGGTTGCACGCCAGCGATGTTTGAATGAAAATACACACATTACTGTACACACATAGGGCGCCACGTGGAAACGCTCACCACCAGAGTCTTCAACAACGGCAACAGCCAGGCGGTTCGCATTCCTGCTGAGTTCCGGCTCGACACTGACCGCGTGAGCATTTCGCGCAACGAGTCGGGGGATCTGGTGATCCATCCCTTGCAGGCCGCACGTGGCGCTGCGCTGCTGAATGCCCTGCGCGCCGTGGGCGAGGCGGACCTTGCATTCATCGCAGCGCTGCAGGCTGAGCAGGCCGGCCATCAGCCCCTGCAGGAGCGCGAGGCCCTGTGATCTACGTGCTGGACACCAACATCCTCATCTACCTGATCAAGAACCAGCCGCCAGCCATCGCGCAGCGGGTCGATGCGCTGCCGCAGGATGCCCGGCTGTGCATGTCCTTCGTGACATGGGCCGAGTTGCTAAAGGGCGCCGAGCGCAGCACGAAAAAGCCGGAGGTCCTTCGCCGGCTCGAAGCCTTGGCCCGACAAGTGACGGTGCTGTATCCGGCAGGCCCCGCCATCTGCGAGCACTACGCCGAGCAGTTCACGCGTCTGAAGGACGCAGGCACGCCCATCGGTGCAAACGATCTATGGATTGCCTGCCACGCACTTGCCGAGAGCGCGACGCTGGTGACGCACAACACCAGTGAGTTCCTGCGCGTCGGGGGACTGAAGGTAGAAGACTGGGTTGCTCCGGCCTGATCGTTGGGGATGCTGCACTGATACAGCCGTTTGACGGCATAGGCCGTACTGCCGCATTGGCGGCGATCCTGCTCAGCGTTCGGCCAAGCGACAAACGTGCATTTGGCCCCACCTGCGAAAGTTGAAGGATTTCCCTTCGGCCCGCCCGCTGGCCAGCACCGGACCTGGCGACCAGACAGCGGACGGTCGCGAGTGACTCTTGATGGCCGATACCGCCAGTTCGCTGCCAAGTCCGGCAGCGGTCCCTGGTCATTCGCCGGATCGAAGGATCAGTATCGTTGCCCATAACCATCGCGTGCCGACCCAATCCGGGCATCCGACTGCCAAGACAATCAAACGCAGGGCAGCCGTGGGCGGCACTTGCTTAAGCTGCTTGGTCAGCAAATGCGCAGTGCTGTGAAGCCGGGGGCTCAGCGCTTGCGCCACACGCTCGCCAGCCAGGGCTGTTGCTCGATAGGTAGGCCCGACGGACGGTAGAAGTGCTCCAACTCGTCGAAGCCGGCTGCCGTCACCAGGGTGCGCCAGGTTGGCCAGTCGTGAAATGCGCCGTAGCGCTCACCGTTCCAGCCCTCCTGGCCATCGCCGCGCGGGTTGGAGCTGAACAGCACGCCGCCCGGCCGCAGGCAGGCCTGCAGTTTTCTCAGAACTTGCGGCAGGACCTGGGGGGGCACATGAAACAGCACGGCATTCGCAAAAACACCGTCGTAGCGCTGCGCGGGCAGTTCGAGGTGCAGGAAGCTCTGCTCCAGCACCTCGCAGCCGCTGTGGACGCGCGCCAGCGCCGCCGCACTGGGGGCGCCTTCCAGGCCCACGGCGCGGTGGCCCAGCGCCTTGAAGGTGTGCAGGTCGCGCCCGGGCCCGCAGCCGAAATCCAGCAGGTCAAAGGGCGGTGGCCCTGGTATGTGCTTCAGCAATGCCGCGATATTTTGGCTGACGTCGTGATCGCGAGTGCCTTCCCAGTAGCTCTGGGCGTGCTGCTCGTAGTGCGCCAGGGTGCGCGCGGCGATTTGTTGCAGGTCTTCGGAACTCAATGGCATACCGCATCATTTCACACAGCACCGCCCTGATCCGGAACACAGGTCGCGACGCGCCTTCAGCCGGTTGTCCCTTCGACGTGCTGCACGCAGACATGCGACACCCACAATGGTCTCCCATCGAGTTCAGGGCCTTGCAAGATGAGCTCTCGTGCTACCGGGACGCTGCCACCCGTGCGGGGGCATCAAGCCGCGCTGACAGGCAGCTTCGAAGCGCGCCAGCGGAAACTCGGTTCCTGCCAGGAGCTGCCATATCGAGCGTCTCGGAAGTCCGCTGTTCCGGCGAACCCGAGGCGCTCCCTGTGAGACATCCCGAAAGATGCACTGGAGGCAGTTGATGATTCACGAGGAAAAAAGGGCCGACTTCTGTCGACCCTTGTGACTGCTGCGTGCACCCGTGTTCAGCATCTGCTTCGCAGGTCCGCCTCACGGAGGCTACACCCTGGACACACCTCTAGAACGATGCAAAAACAGTCCCGCGCACTTCGCCGACCATCTTAACTGGCATCTCCGCTGCTGCCTGAGCGCGCATTGCTTTCTGCTTCTCGGCAGCGGCGGTGGCCGCGGCCTCGTCCGGGTAAATGGAGATCACGCTGAACGTGGTGTCGCCGGTATAAATGAAGAAGGCATTTACGGCGCCTAGAGCCTTGATTCCAGGAATGTATTTCTCTCGCGCTTCGGTTTCCATTGCCGCATCAAACGCGGCGCTGGAAGTCCATTGTGAAATCACACCATAGGCCATTGGAATTTCCTCATGTTGATGACAAGAAACTTTGCACAACAGGGGGGGACGAATCGGGTTGAACCGGTCTGAAGCCAGATGCTGCCAATGTCACCGTAACAGACTTGGACATATGAGCAAGCGGGTAAACCTAGGTGGCACCCCTGCGCACCTAGGCAATGCCACCTCGTCACCACTTGACAGAGCAGTAGGGCTGGTCGGCGAACCTCAAATGACCGAAATGGGTCGGGAGTGCCACTTCGCCCCATGCGAAACCAGTCCTTCACCGAGGGCTTGGTGCCATCAGCTGGCGAGTATGCGCCGACCCAGCCCGGAAGCTGTCGGTCGGCCAACACGCCGCTCACGCCCGGCGCAGTCAAATAGTGAAGGAGGTTGAACTTATGCGCTGTCGATGACAGCTGCAGGAAGTCGTGGCTGATGGGGTGCGCTGTCCGGAGTACCGGGAGCGGGCTGTGGCGATAGCGAGCTTGACGCCCAAAGGCGCCCTTTACAAATGGAAACATGGTCGTGGTGTCCTTTGCTGTCCATGAGGTGCTGGGATATGTGTTTTTCAACAGGGCGCAGCTCTCCATGACCGTTGACTCGGCCATGGCGACAAGGGACAATCCAGCTGTACGGTTGCGGCATGTCCCTATGCCGAGGCCCGGGTTCTCCCGGGCTTTTTTCTTTTTGGGCGCCCGAAACTGCGGTGGGTGTCTATGGCATGTGGTCTCCTCTGCGCAACCGTCGGCGCAAGACTGGGGAGGGGCAGCGTACGAGGCGCCCAAGTCGCTGTCAGCGTTCTCCGCAGACTTCCGCACGTTTCCGCATGTGTTCTCACAGTGCCTCAGCTCTACTCACCGCTTCTCACGGCGCCGCTCGCTAAGTTGCTTCGCGCGCCTTCGGCATAAGATCTCGGTGATCGCCGACGCAATCAAAGGCGTTACCAGAAGATGGGAAAAGTTGACACCATTGCTACTGAGCTTGGCAGCGAAACCGGTCGCAGCGGTGGCAGCGACACGGCTGATTGGCGACCAGCTGACAGTCGTGATGCCAGGGAGTCGCTCATCCTTGGCATGGATCTACTCGCCTTGTGTGTACGAGAGAACATCGCCGCCAGGCTTGAGGATCGCAGGGTCGCAGACTCGCGGACGATGATTGCTGACGCGCTGGTCTGCGCATTCAAGGCGCACGGGCGGCCAAGCGGCAGCTATGTCCTACCCAACGCGACCGTAGCGTCCGAATTCGGTAAGACAGATGACGCCTGGGATGCGCTCTCGCGTGCATACAAGGAGTTCGCCGCGGATCACGCCTATCGGTGTCGAGAGAAGCGCCTTCCACGCATCTACTTTGTAAGGTACCGCGGTTCCCGCGGCTCGAAGGCAGCGTTCCAGCTTTGGGTGTGCACCTCTGACCGGATGGGCAGTGCCGCTCCTTTGCCACCGTTTGTTTTGGATCAGCCGATCAGGTACGCGGTAGAAACTGATCCGGGGCGCCAACCGCCCGCTCCGAAAACTACTGATCGGGGGTCAGAGGCCGCGAAGCTCGATGAGGGGTCTCCCAATTCATTGACCAAGCCGGCACAGCCGGACCACTCGTCCCCCGCTGCCAAGACCGTCGATTCGTCTGACGCCGGCGCTGAAAGTGGCGAAACACCCAACTCGGCGCGGTCGGGGCCGCCCTCCTCGCCAGCCAGTTCAGATGATTCGCTCCATGGCGACGCTGAATCTCGCCCTTCCGGCGGTGCTAGTTCGGCTACCGTGAACGCAGGATCACCGAGGGAGTCGGTCTGGGATAGCTTCCTGGCGCTGGTCATCGCTTCAAGTCGGCAGTCGTCTACGTCAAGTTCGACGCCTTGGCTCCTTTTGTTCGCCATGTTCGGTCTACTGATGACTGCCCACTCAGCAACCGACTTGATCGGCGGCAGGCTGCAGCACGTCATCGACTTGCTGATGAGTCTCGGCGGGCTATTGAACGGCTGGACAGTCCGTTGACGAACTCAAGTCCTCGAGCATCGGGCTCCCTGTGGATTTGTCCACTCCAAGCTAGCGCGCCAGACCCGTATCCCGAATCCCCGTTTAGCAGCTCACAGTAGCGGCTTGGGCTAGGCCAGATTTACATGTGAGTTGGCTGCAGTGCGGCCAATCTTTGCAGTGGCTTCGCTTGTAGCGCTGCTACCAGTGCAATGAAGACCGGAATCGGGTTGACAGCTGTTTGGCCATGTAGCTTAGGAAATACAGATAGATCAACGACTTAGGGTGGGGCTAAAAAGCTAGCGCGAGGCCAGCTCCGCTTTTTCAGGCTGCCTGATCAGCAATCTGTTCGCGTTCCTTGAAGAAGGCTCTCATGGAGGTCCAGACGCTCCACAGCACGATGGCTGCACCAAACACGAGGAAACCGGCGCTGATCGGGCGCTCGATGAAAGTCATCATGTCGCCGCGCGACAGGAGCAATGCGCGGCGGAGGTTTTCTTCCATCAATGGGCCCAGCACAAACCCCAGCAACATCGGTGCCGCCTCGAATTTCAGCACCGCCAGCACGTAGCCCACCGCGCCAATGATGGCGACCATGAACACGTCGAAGGTGTTGTTGTTGACGCTGTACACACCCAGGCTGATGAAGACCAGGATGGCTGGGTACAGCACGCGATACGGGATGCGCAGAATGGCCACCCACAGGCCGATCAGTGGCAGGTTCAGGATCATCAGCATGATGTTGCCGATACCGAAGCTCACGATCAGACCCCAGAACAGTTCGGGCTGCTGGGTCATCAGCAGCGGGCCTGGCTGGATACCGTGGATGATGAGTGCGCCCAGCATCAAGGCCATGACGGCATCGCCCGGAATGCCCAGCGACAGCGTGGGCACGAAAGCGGTTTGCGAGGCAGCGTTGTTGGCTGCTTCCGGTGCGCAGATGCCTTCGATGGCGCCTTTGCCGAACCGGCTCGGGTCCTTGGCGACCTTCTTCTCCACCGCGTACGACATGAACGATGCGATCGATGCGCCCGTGCCCGGCAAGGCGCCGAAGAAACTGCCGACCGCAGTGCCCCGCAGCATCGGCATGATGGATTGCTTCACATCCTCGCGGGTGGGCGTCATGGTGCGCATGTTGATGTCTTCGCGCACCTCGCCTTCGCGAACCTGGTTCACGCTGGAGACAACCTCGGAGATGCCGAACATGCCCATCGCCAGTGCCACGAGGTTGATGCCGTCGGTGAGTTCGGGGATGCCGAACTCGAAGCGGGCCTGACCCGAGTTGATGTCGGTACCCACCGTGCCCAGCAACAGACCAAACACCACCATCGCCAGTCCCTTGGCCGGAGAGCCAGACGCCAGCGCCGAGGCTGCAATCAGACCCAGCAGCATCATGGCGAAGTACTCGGCCGGGCCAAACTTCAGGCCGAGCTCCGCAATAGCCGGCGAAAACAGCACAAGCACCAGGATGCCGAGCATCGAGCCGACGAACGAGGCAATGGTCGTCATGAACAGCGCCACGCCTGCCCTGCCCTGTTTGGCCATGGGGTACCCGTCCAGCGTGGTCACCGCCGAGGATGGCGTACCCGGCAGGTTCAGCAGGATCGAAGCGGTCGATCCGCCGTACTGCGCGCCGTAGTACACGCCGGCGAGCATCACGATCGCTGCGGTGGGCGGGATGTGGTAGGTCACCGGCAGCAGCAGCGAGATCGTCGCCAGTGCGCCGATGCCGGGCAGCACACCGATCAGCGTGCCGAGAAACACGCCGACAAAGCAGTACAGCAGCGTGACCGGGTTCAGTGCGGCGTCAAGGCCGAGCAGCAGTCCGTTAAGGATGTCCATGGGGGAATGTCTCTGTCAGGTGGTGGGTCGGGCTGTTCGGTCGGATGTGCTCAAGGGCTCCATGGCCAAGTCGGCAGAACCATGCCAAGGCCAAACTTGAACACCAGCCAGGTGATCAGCGCGATGCCAGCTGCGGTCAGCAGGCGCCCTTTCCAGGTGGAAGCGTTGTCGGCCGTCGAAGCCACGATCACCGCGATGGCGGTGGCGAAGATCACACCCAGCACCTTCAGCGTGGAGGCAAACACCACGATGCTGGCCATGACCAGTGCAAACGTCTTCCAGGCCACCACGATCGGCTCGCCGCGGCGGAAGAAAGCCGGCAGCGCGATCAGCACACCGAGCACAGCAAGCAAGGCGCCCAGTGCCACGGGGAAATACCCGGGGCCCATGCGGTTGAGGTCGCCGAACTCGTAGCGTTGGCCGTAGATCACGGCAAAGAGGCCGATGGCGGCCAAGCCCAGTCCCCCGATGATGTCGCGGGTGTCTCTTTTGTGCATGGGTTCTCCTCAGGGTGCCCCGGACGAAGGCCAGGGTCGAGCCAAGCGGCTCAGCCGCCATTGGACGCGGTTTTGGGGTCTTGCGGCTTAAGTAGTTGCACGTAGGGTGAACCTCGCGTAGCGGCCCGGGCAAATTTCCCGCTGTCGCCCGTGACGCAGCGCTGTCGACGTGATCCGTTTAGGGGCGACGCGGTCCGCTGCAGCACAGAGGAGCGCTCTGCCCGCTCAACGGTGTGGACTCACCACTTGCCCGCGGGCTGCTTGGCTCGAACGTGTTTGGCGATGAGCTCGACCGATGCCGCCCGCCCGGCCTGCCGCGCGAAGTCCATTGCGGAGAGGCCTTGTTCGTTGCGCAGCAGGGGATCGGCGCCCTCTTGCAGCAGCAGCTGGACCACCGGGTCTTGCCCGTAGCGGGCCGCCATCATGAGCGGCGTGGACTTGTTGGGCGATTCGGCGTCGATATAGGCGTGGTGCTCCAGCAGGAGTCGCACCATCGCCAGGCTGACCGGCTCCGGGTTGCTGGCCCCGTAATGCAGAGGCGTCCAGCCCGGTTTGTTGACCTCTGCTCCGCGCTGGATGAGCCGCTGCGCCTGCACCAGATTGCCCTTCAAGGCGGCCATCATCAACGGGCTTTCGCCCTGGAGATTGCGCGCCTCCACGGCCACCGCGTTTTGCTTAAGCAGGAAGTCGGCGACCTTGAGCGATCCCCGCCGCAGCGCGATCAGCAGCCCGGTTTCGCCCTTCTCGTCCCGTGTGTTGAGGTCAAAACCCCGCAGCGCAAGTGCCACCACGGTCGATTCGTTGTCGCTGCGAGCGGCCGCGAAAAAGTCTTCATATGCGCCGGCTCGGACGCTGAATGTCGCCAGAAATACCCAAACAAAAACAATAAGCTTTTTATAAAACTTCATGTGTTACCTAATATTTTTAGGCTGTCACACGCGTGAAAAGATGGTCAAAATTGTCTCTGGTGGCCCGGGCCACGGCCTCCACCGAAAGACCTTTGACCTCGGCAATCTGTCGTGCGACGAAGGGCACATAGGCCGGGGTGTTGGTCTTGCCTCGGTGTGGTACTGGTGCCAGATAGGGGCTGTCGGTCTCGATCAGCATGCGCTCCAGCGGCACCCAGCGCAAAAGGTCGCGCAGGTCGCCTGCGTTGCGAAACGTAATGATGCCCGAGAAGGAAATGTAGAAATCCAGATCCAGCGCGGCGCGGGCCACGGCTTCGGTCTCGGTGAAGCAGTGGAACACGCCACGGGCAACGGGACATCCGCCCTCGTTTGCGCTGGCGAAGCCGCCAGCCTCGCGCAAAATGGACAGGGTGTCATCCGAGGCACTTCGGGTGTGAATCACCAGCGGCAAATCGGTCTGGCGCGCGGCCTGAATGTGCACCCGGTAGCGCTCGCGTTGCCACGCCATGTCGGCCACGCTGCGTCCGTTCAGCCGGTAGTAGTCCAGCCCAGTCTCGCCAATACCGACCACGCGGGGCAGCGCGGCGCGCTGCAGCAAATCATCCAGACTGGGTTCCAGTACGCCCTCGTTGTCCGGGTGGACCCCGGCGGTGCACCAGAGATTGGCGTGCTCCCGGGCCAGCCTGTGCACGTCGTCAAACTCTTCCAGCGTGGTGCAGATGCACAGAGCGCGGTCCACCTCGGCGGACTGCATGGAGAGCAGGATGTCGGGCAGTTGCGCGCGCAGCTCAGGGAAGCTCAGGTGGCAGTGTGAATCGGTGAACATGGGCCGCAGTTTCGCACGGGAAGCCGCACCTGCTGGGTGCTCACGGACCCGAGCGCGGCCTGGACGGCCGTCAGATGGTCTGGGTCGGGCGGTCAGAACCCAGCTGGGTACCCAGGATTTCTTCGATGCGCAGCTTGAGCTGGCGCGATTTTTCGTCCGCCGGGAACCGGATGCCCACTCCCTGGGTGCGACCTGCCTGGGCTTTGGCCGGCGTGACCCAAGCCACCTTGCCTGCGACCGGGTATCGCTGAGGATCGTCGGGCAGGCTCAGCAACACGTACACGTCGTCGCCCAGACGGTAGTCGCGGGTGGAGGGGATGAAGATTCCCCCATCGGCAAACAGTGGAATGTAGGCCGCGTACAGCGCCGCTTTTTCCTTGATGGAAAGCTGGATCACGCTTGGGCGTGATGCGCTGGCTGCCGGTGAAGTGCTCATGGCCTGCAAGTTTAGCGGCAATCCGGTGCGTGTGAGATTCAGAGTACGCGCGAAAAAGCCGCCAGATCTGGCGATTCAGACACGCTGCGGCGTCCGAGAAAGCACCTCGCGGGTGTGGGCTGCCCAGGCTTCCTGCGTCAGGCCCGGGTTGAAGGGGTGCTCGACCGAGCGCGCCGCCGCCAGCAATTCTTTGGACCATTGGGCCAGCGCGGTCCAGCGCGGCGCTGGCGGCAACTGGGCGGCCCGGAAGAACCGGGGTGCACCGCCGCTGGCGTGGGCCATCAGGTCGTGGCACAGCTTTTGCAGCACCTCGAGCTGCCGCACGGCAGGCCAGCCGCTCATCAGCGACCAGTCGCCGCGGCTCAGGGCTTGTGGCAAGGCGGCCCAGGCCTGGGCGTCCAGGCCGCTGCGGGCCCAGTCGAGTGCGTCGTCTGGGCGTCCACCGGCGGCTTGCAGCCAGACCTGGGCCTGCTCCCGGGTTGCGTGCTGCTTGGGGTCGGCGTTGACCTGAGCCAGCAACCAGTCGACGGCCGGGCCTTCGTCGGGCCAGGCCATGGTGTGGGTCTGGCAGCGGCTGCGAATGGTGGGCAGCAGCATGTCGGCCGCTTCGGTGGCCAGCACCAGGCGCACCGCGCCCACCGGCTCTTCCAGAGTTTTGAGCAAGGTATTGGCCGACTCGTTGTTCATGCGTTCGGCCGGGTACACCAGCACCACCTTGGTGCTGCCGCGCGAGCGGGTGAACTGGGTGAAGCTGACGGCCTGGCGAGTGGCGTCGACCCGGATCACCTTGCTCGGTTTGCGCTTCTTGTCGTCGATGTCTTTCTGCGCGGATTCGTCGAGTGGCCAGGCCAGCTCCAGGCACAAGGTTTCCGGCATGAGCACGCAGAGATCGGCATGGGTGCGCACGTCCACCGCATGGCAACTGCCGCACTGCCCGCAGGCACCGGCTTCGGTGGGCGCTTCACACAGCCAGGCCTGCGCCAGCGCCAGCGCCAGGTCGTACTGCCCCAAACCAGACGGCCCGGCCAGCAGCAGCGCATGGCCGCGCTGTGTCTGACAGGTTCGCAACTGGTCTTGCAGCCAGGGCGCAAGCGCCGCAGGGCCTGGGCTCATGACTCAACCGGCTGCAGCCAGCCGCGGTATTCGAAGGCGGTGCGCAAGCTGACCCAGACCTCGTCCAGCGGCCGGTCGGAGGCGATGCGGGCGAATCGGGCGGGCTGCTCCAGCAGACGGTGGGCGTAGCCCGCTGCCACGCGGGTGAAAAACTCGACCGGCTGGGATTCGAAGCGGTCGGGCACCCGGGTACCAGCCAGGCGCTTGGCGGCGGTCGCTGGCGGCAGATCGAACCAGACCGTCAGGTCTGGCTGGCGCAGTCCGCCTTCGGGCAAGGCCTGGACCCAGTTTTCGAGCTGGCGCAACACAGCCAGATCAAAGCCGCGCCCAAAGCCCTGGTACGCCACGGTGGCATCGGTAAAGCGGTCGCACAGCACCACTTCGCCCCGAGCGAGCGCCGGCTCGATCACCTGCTGCAGGTGGTCGCGGCGCGCTGCAAACATGAGCAAGGCTTCGCACAGCGGATCCATGGCGTCGTTCAGTACCAGCGCACGCAGCTTTTCGGCCAGTGGCGTCCCGCCTGGCTCGCGGGTCAGCGTCACCACCCTGCCCTGGGCGCGAAAGGCATCGGCCAGGCCCGCGATGTGGGTGGACTTGCCCGCGCCGTCGATCCCCTCGAAACTGATGAACAAACCGGTTGTTGTCATGCGGCAAGCATAAGCCTCGGGCAGCGCGCTCAGCGACGCAGGATGAAACGCTGCACGGCGGCGTTGTGCTCTTGCAGGGTGACGCTGAACTGGCTGGAGCCATCGCCGCGCGAGACGAAATAGAGCGCCCGGGTGGCTTGCGGCTGCACAGCCGCGAGCAGGCTGTTCCAGCCCGGCATGGCGATCGGCGTGGGCGGCAGCCCGGCGCGGGTGTAGGTGTTGTAGGGTGTGTCGGTCTGCAGGTGAATGCGGCGCAGGTTGCCGTCGAAACGCTCGCCCAGACCGTAGATCACGGTGGGATCGGTCTGCAGTCGCATGCCGATGCGCAGCCGGTTGCTGAACACGCCGGCAATCTGCGCACGGTCGCTTTCCAGCCCGGTCTCTTTCTCGACGATGCTGGCCAGGATCAGCGCTTCGTCGGGTGATCGCAGCGGCGTCGTGGCGCTGCGCTGCGCCCAGGCTTCTGCCAGGCGCTGGTCCATCGCCAGAGCAGCCTGGCGCAGCACGGTGGAGGCCGGTGCGTGCTTCACCATGCGGTAGGTATCGGGGAAAAAGCGGCCCTCGGGGTGGCGGCCGGGGTAGCCGATCAGCGTCATGATCTCGGGCAGGCTCATGCCCTCGATGTCCTGTTGCAGATCGGGCGAGCTGCGCACCGCCGCCATCATCTCCCGGATGTTCCAGCCTTCCAGCAGGGTCAGGCTGCGCAGTGCCTGGTCGCCCCGCACCAGCTTGTCCAGCAGACTTCGCGGCGTCGTGCCGGCTTCGAACTCGTAGCTGCCCGCCTTGATGTCGCGCGCCTGTCCCGACAGCCGGAACCAGGCAAACAGCAGCGTGGCAGGCGACTCGGCGCCTGCGTTGGCCAGCGATTCCGCCACTCGTCTGGGCGAAGCGCCGGGCGCCACCGTCAGCTCCAGCGCCTGGGTGGCGTCGGCTGGCACCAGTGGGCGCTGGAGCCACCACACAGCGGCGCCTGCCACCAGCATGGCCAGCAGCACACACGCAATCAGAAGGCGTTTGAACAGGCGAATCAAGAGCTGCAGCCGTGGGCAGGAAGGCGGTGGGGACAAGGGTGGCAACGAGGCCGGCCCGAGGGCGCCATGATCATAATCGAGCCATCAACGCACCTCTGTGCCAGCGCTCGCAGGACCTCTCATGACCACCACCCTCCCCTCAATGCCCCAAGGTGTCGCCCGACTGGACTCGCTGGGCGTGATCCGCGCCCAGGGGCCAGAAGCCGCCAAGTTTCTGCAAGGCCAGCTGACGCAGGACTTTGCCCTGCTCGGTCTGTCCGAAGCCCGCCTGGCCGCTTTTTGCTCAGCCAAGGGGCGCATGCTGGCCAGCTTCATCGGCTTGAAGCGGGGCCACGACGAGATATTGCTGCTGTGCAGCCGGGATCTGCTGGCGGCCACGCTCAAGCGCCTGTCCATGTTTGTCCTGCGCGCCCAGGTCAAGCTCAGTGATGCGAGCGACGCGTTCGCCATCTGGGGCGTGGCCGGTGCGGCGGTGGCCGGTCTGCCCGACACCCCGTGGAGTCACCGCGCCTGCGAGGATGGGACGTCATGGACTCGCCTGTATCCGTCCGAAGGGATGGCGCGTGCCTTGTGCGTGCGGCCAATGGCCGAGGGAGTCGAGGCGGAGGCGCCGGTTGGCCCCGCTCTGGACCCCGCAGTCTGGTCCTGGCTTGAGGTCATGAGCGGCGTGGCCACGCTGAGCCAGCCCGTGGCCGAGGCCTTTGTGCCCCAGATGCTGAACTACGAGTCGGTAGGCGGGGTGAACTTCAAGAAGGGCTGCTACCCTGGCCAGGAGGTGGTCGCCCGCAGCCAGTTCCGCGGCACGCTCAAACGGCGCGCCTACCGAGTCGCCTGCGAAGTCCCTCTGGCGGTGGGTCAGGACGTGTTTCACGACAGCGATGCTGACCAGCCTTGCGGCACGGTGGCCGCAGCCGCGGCGTCGCCCGCGGGTGGCTGGAACGGCATCGTCTCCATGCAGGTCAGTGCCGCGCAGGGCGGCCGCCTGTCTGCAGGCAGCGCCGATGGCCCAGAGCTCCGGTTGCTGGCCCTGCCCTACCCGTTGCTGGAAGACATCTGAGGCCAGGCCCGTGTGCCTGATCGCTTTTGCCATCCAGGCCAGACCCGGTTTGCCGTTGCTGCTCGCGGCCAACCGAGACGAGTTTTTTGACCGCCCGACCGCGCCGCTGCATCGTTGGGGCGCAGACGCTGGTGTCGAGGTGCTGGCAGGGCGCGACCTGCGCGATGGCGGCACCTGGCTGGGCGTGAGCGCAGCTGGTCGTGTGGCGATGCTGACCAACGTTCGTGGCCCCGACGCTGCCAGCGGTTTGCGCAGCCGGGGCGAGCTGACCACACGCTGGTTGCAGGGAGCGCACGATGAGCCGGCGATGATGGGTCGCGAGATCGAGCCGATGGCCTACGCGGGGTTCAATCTGGTGGTCGGTGACTTGCGCCGTGGCCACTGGGCCTGGATGAGCAACTGCGATCCGGCTCAACCGCATGCAGGCCCGCAGTCCGAGCTGGCTCTGCAAACTCTGGGTCCGGGCGTTTACGGTCTTTCCAACGCCTCGCTGGATACCCCCTGGCCCAAGACGCTGCGGCTCAAGGCGGCGCTGCAAACGGCGTTGCAGACCAGCCATCTGTCAGGAACCAGCGCGGAGTCGGATCCTGAACGCCACCAGCTGAGCGCCGCGCTGGCCGATGCCACACCAGCGCCACCGGACCGCCTACCCGCCACCGGCATCGATCCGGAGCGCGAACGTGCGCTGTCAGCCGCTTTCGTGCACCTGCCGGCTGCGGGCTATGGCACGCGCAGCAGCCTGGTGCTCAAGGTGCAGGCGCGGGGATCTCTAGCCCCCACGGTGCAAGCCTGGGAATGGACCCATCTGCCAGACGCACCGGGCTGGACCACGCCGACACCCGCGCACGCCACGCTGGCGCTGTGAGACGCAGAGGTACCCGAGGGCTCAAGGCTTTTGCAGCAGCGGCCAGAGCGGCTGCGGAATCATGTTCAACGTGGCCTGCTCCTGGCCTGGCGGTGTGGCGGCCATGGCGGCGCGGAAATACTCCATCGCCTTGTTGGTGTCGCCCTTGCCGACCCAGGCGTTCCCGAGCTTGGCATCGGCATCGAGCTTGTTCGCTGGCCAGCCCTTGTTGCGCAGCTCCATCGACTTGATCGCGAGGTCATAGTCTTTGGCGCGCATGGCCAGCACATAGCCGGTGTTGACCATGTCGTAGTCGTAGCGCTCGGCCAGGATGTCTTCGCGCGCCATCGCCAGGGCCTTGGGTTCGTTGCCGTTGCGGCTCAGGAGGATGACCTCCAGCGAGCGCACCGACGGCGCCATGGGCTGCAGCACCTTGGCACGCTCCAGCATGGCCATGGCCTTGTCGGGTTCGCCCATCTGGGCGTGGCCACGCGCCACGTTGCTCATGATGGCCGTCACATACGGCCTTGAGCCCAGCACCGACTCCCAGATCCACACCGCGTTGGTCCAGTCGCCCCATTTGGCGAGCTCGTCGGCCACCATCGGCGTGATCTTGCGGTAGTGAGGGTTGATGTCGATACCGCGCCGGATCAGGTCCAGCATTTCTGCGCGCTGCTTGATCCATTTGGGGTTGTTGTAGTCGCCCGACTGGCTGACCGACAGGGCGATCTTGGTGGCGCGCACGATCAGGCTCTCGGAGGCGGCCGCCTGCTGGGTGATGTAGGCCGCCAGCGCCAGGCAGCCCATGGTGGTGACCGCACCGATCTGGGAAAAAGCCGGCTTCCAGTTCAGACGGGCCGCGGCCGACCAGCCGCGCTGCGCGAGGCGCGCGTCGGACGCGGCCAGGATGGCGAGGCACAAGGCGAACAGCGCGCCGGTGCTGGCCATGCGCCAGGGGAAACCGGCGTTGCTCACGATCAGGAACGCCATCAGCGCAGCCAGTGTGGTGGCGCGCAACATGCCCTCCTGGCGCGCGTCGTCACCACTCAGGCGCCAGGTGCGCCAGGCTGCTCGGCTGAGGTACGCCAGCAGCGTCAGCAGAAAGATCCAGCCGGCCAGCCCGTATTCGGCCAAGAGCTGCAGGACCTCGTTGTGCACGTAATAGTCGGTCTCCAGCTGGGAGCCGGCTTCCTGGTACAGCGGGATGTCGACTTCCCAGGCGCCCGCGCCCACACCCGTCAGCGGCCGCTCCTGGATGATGCGGCCGGTGGCTTTCCACATCACCCAGCGGATCGAGAACGAGCGCTCGGTGTACTCCTCGGTGGCGGCCATGGACTTGGCGCGCGCAAAGCTGCGCTCCAGCGCGTTGAGGCCGCGCCCCTCGGTGCGGTTCTCCTCCACCATCTTGGGGTTGCCTGTGGTGATCAGGCCCAGGCCAAGCACCGTGGCCACGATCAGGCCGCCGGCCAGGATGCGCCGCCCAGCGTCCCAGCCGGAGAGTGCCAGGTGCTGGCGATAGCGCCAGACGATGAAGGGCAGCACCACCAGCAGCGCAATAAAGGCCAGCAGCGCCGAGCGCGTGCCGGTCATGAACATCGCGACCAGGTTGAAGCCGATGCTGAACGCCAGCAAGGCAACCGTTGCGCTGTTGCGCGCGCGGGCCAGCAGGTAGACCGAGAACGGCAGCGTACAGACCACAAATTCGGCGAAGAAGTTGCGGTTGACGAAGGTCGAGGCTGGGTTGGGACCCTGGGGGAAGAAAGCGAAATCCGCCCAGTACTGCAACGCAGTCCAGAGCGAGGCGACCACCGCACCCACGTGGATGCCCCACGCCAGCGTGGGCAGCCGCTCGCGGTCCAGGGTGTTCAGACCCAGCCAGAGCAGCACCGAGAAGATGAACCAGCGGATGGCCTCCACGCCGGCCAGGTAGGTGTGCGACCAGACCATGCTGCCCAGCGCGTACACCATCAGCAGCAGCGGCAGCCACATCAGGCCATGCCAGCGCAAGGGCTGAGTGCGGGTGCGCTGGTTCCAGAAAAACGCCAGCGCAGCGACGAGCGCCGCAAACGACACCACGATGGACTTGAGCGTGTCCTGCAGCATTTCCTCGTTCGGCACGCCCAGCGCCGGGGCCAGGAACATCATCAAGGCCAGGAGGGCCACCGTCCAGTCGCCCTTGAGCACCTCGCCCGGCAGCATCGCCAAGGCAGGTGCTGGCGCAGGTCGCGCCCTGGAAATGGGGTTGGGCGCTACCGCTGGCGCTTGGGGAGGGCCGTTCTGGGCGGGCCCGGCGACGGGCTTGGCGCTGGCGCCGTTTGGGCCCGCTGCGGGTGGAGAGATGCGCTTTTTCTTGGCCATGAAACAGTCGGGAGGTGCGGGCCCGCGCCGGGTGGGCGACTGGCCTGAAGACGGCCGCCTGGGGCGCCGTCGCAACCGCGTATTGTCGCTGCTTGGGGAGCTGCACCGAACGACCTTGCCCGGTCGCTCACCTTTGCTTACAGGCGTGTGAACATCTCCACGTGGGTGATGCCGGCTTCTTCAAACGGCTCGCCGCGCTGCTCAAACCCCAATCGGCGGTAGAAGCCCTCGGCGCTGCGCTGCGCATGCAGCATCACCTCGCGCTCCCCGCGCTCAGCTGCCGCGTCCATCAACGCGTGCAGCACCTGGCGGCCGACCTGGCCACCCCGCAGCACCCGGTTCACCGCCATGCGACCGATCTTCACCACCCCGGGCCCGTGCGGCAACAGCCGCCCGGTGGCAACCGCTTCGCCCAGGCGGTTGTAGGCCACGGCGTGCAGGGCCGTGGCATCGGCCGCGTCCCACTCCAGTTCCTGGGGAATGCGCTGTTCCTGCACGAACACCTCGGTGCGAATGCGCTGCGCATGGGTGCCCAGTGCGTCCCACCCACCCCTCTTGAGCGTCACCATCGCCTCACCCGCCTCATAGCCCATGATGGTTTCCCGCAGTACGGGTGGCACGGGGCGGGAGGTCTGCGTGGCCGGGTCGGCAAACACGTAGACGATCTCGCCCGAGATCAGGTGCTGCTCACCGCGGAAGATGGCGCCGGTGAAGACCATGGACGAGGTGCCGATGCGCGCGCACTTCATGGCCACTTCGATCTGGTCGTCCACCTCGGCCGATGCGTGGAACTCCACCGTCGCCTTGACCACGTACAGGTCTCCAGCCAAGCTGTCCATGGTGGCCTGGTACGGCAGGACCAGCGCCCGCCAGTAGTCGGCGATGGCGGTGTCGAAGTACATCAGGTAATGGGCGTTGAAGACGATCTTCTGCATATCCACCTCGGCCCAGCGCACGCGCAGGCGGTGGAAGAATCGGAAATCGGAGCGCTGCAAAGACATGGCGGCTGAGCTGAATGGACTGAGGAAAGGCATGGGAACCGATGGACATGGCGTCCATGCCCAGCCGGGATGGGGTTGCACGCGATACAGCCAGCGTGTTACGGTGATTTTGACGGTTTCGTGATGCAAGCCGGTCAGGAGCGCGACATGCACACCCCCTCAACCTCCCCCGCATGCCGCCGGCCTGTTGGCTTTGCCGGTCTGGTGCTGCTGAGTGCGGCGCTCTGGCTGGTCGGGTGCGAGCGCCCGCCGCCCTACGTGCCACCGGACGCCAGGAACCAGCCCAGCGGGGATCCCCTGAGCGCCAGCTACCGGGCGCCACCTCAGGCCAGCACCGAGATTCTGGAGGTTCCCGAGACCGGTATCAACCTGGGTTGGGGCTGGAACTCGGTGAGCGGCGAGCCGGTGCCAAGCGTGTGCGTGGAGTTCGTCGAGGCCAGCGAACCTGCGCAGACCCGCATGATGACGATGAGCGAGGTGTCGGACAACCACGATCTCATGCAAAGCATGGGCATGTCGGCCGAGGCATCGGTCAAGGCCATCGGTGTGGAGGTCAACGGCAAGGCGAAGTTCGCCAGAGACATGCACGTCTCGCGCTTCGCGTCCAACTTCGTCATGAACGCTTCCGTGGAGAACGGCGTGCGCTACGCCGCGCCCGTGCCCGAGCGAGCTCGGGACACCGCTGCACCGCCCTCCTCCGAAGGCGTGGCCACAGGTGAGATTCGCCTCACGCCGGCCGCACTGGCCCTGGCTCGGCAACCCGATCCGGGCGAGTTCCTGCATCGCTGCGGCCATGGCTTCGTGTCCGCCGTGTACAGCGGCGCCAAGCTCACCGCGGTGATCACGGTCGACACCAACAGCCGGCAGGAGCATCAGAAGGTGTCGGCCGAGCTGTCTGGCAGCGGTTGGGGTGCCAAGTTCAAAGGCGCCATGCAAACAGGCGTGAAGGTGGGCAACAGCACCCAGTCGCTCAATGTGTCGGTGTTTCAGGTGGGCGGCCGGGGTGACAGCATCCCGCTGACCACCACCGATGTAATGGCCAAGCTGGAAACCCTCTCGGCCACCGCCTTCGATGCGCCAAAAGACTTCCACATGGCCGTGGCGCCCTACGAGTCGCTGGCCAACTGGCCCCCCAAGACGCTGGAGGTCGATGCCAACGAGTACCTGCAGGTGGCCAGTCTCTGGGGTGCCTACAACGCCTTGTACGGCGATGTGCAGCAGGTGCTCGATGCGCCAGACAAGTTCGTCGGCGCCAAGCCGGACACCGCCAGCGGCTGCCTGTCCCTGGTGCCGCTCGCCAGCAGCGTCACCAGAACGCTGACCTACACCCGCCTGAGCACCCTCACGGTGCTGGGCCATAACTTGCCGATTCCCGTCTTGACCACCACGTCCACCACCACCGTGTCCATCGACGCCGAGCAGATCGCCCGCCTGGAGCGGGTGCAGGACGACGTGCAGGATGCGCTCAGCCGTCTGCGCAACTTCGCTCAAAGTTGCACGGCCAATGACCAAGGCTGTGAATTTCCCGAAGCAGCCTTTCGCTCGCCCTATGCCTACCGGGTGCAGTTGCCCATCGAAGCCGGTTCGGCCGAGCAGCAGGCTTCACCCGAGGACATCCTGCAGACTCAGGTGGCTGGCCCGGCCAAGCGGCGCTGTCTGCAAGACCCCGACGACCCGGGCTGTCAGAGCAACGCCCAGATTGCCGACTGGCGCGCCAAGCTGGGCATGCAACTGGTGAAGTACGCCACCCTGGAGGAGCGCGATGCGGTGGCCGAGCGCCTGCAGGTGATGGGCCTGTCGGGTGAGCCGGCCACCTGCGGTTCCCAGGGCAGCCAGGCAGGCCCCGCGTTCAGCATTGAACCTGGCAACCCGACCCTGTGGTTCCACCCTCGCATTGCCGAGTGCGTGGTCAACCCCGCGGCGGCGCCTGCCGCGTGCTCAGGCTGAGATCTTCGGTCATGCCGTTGCCCTGGCATCGGGTGGGTATCTGGCTGGCCGCGGGGCTGCTGGCAGGGTCTGCGGCTCGGGCGCAACCCGCCTCACAACCGGGTCTGTTTTCCGGTTTGCCCCCACCCGCGGCCTGCCTGGCCTTGCTGCAAGACCGCTCGGCCATGAAGCCGCGGCCAGACCTCACCCGCGAGGTGCAGCGCATCCGGCGCTGGGTCAAGGCCTGCAGCCGGGCACCCACCGCAGACGAACACGCCCTGTACACGTGGGGGCACCCAAGCAAGATCCTGCGTGCGCTGCAATCGGGCCGCTTGCATTTCGAAGCCTTCGAGACCGCGCGACAGCGCAGCTACTCCCAGTTGATCTCCCGCGCAGCCCTGGCCACCGACGCG
This sequence comes from Hydrogenophaga sp., assembly GCF_030373245.1. Classification (GTDB taxonomy): domain Bacteria; phylum Pseudomonadota; class Gammaproteobacteria; order Burkholderiales; family Burkholderiaceae_C; genus Hydrogenophaga. The sequence continues at coordinate 246,399 of NZ_JAUCZF010000005.1, read as the reverse complement.
GTGGAACGAACCCAGCAACTGGAGCGTGCCACCGATCACCAGTTCGATCTTCGCCTGCACAACCTGCTGCAGCTGGGCGAAGCGCTGCACAGCACCCCGCGCGACGAGAAGGCCCGGGCAGACGCCCTGTATGCCGCGCAGTACGAGGCCTGGTTACCCGGTTTTCTGCAGCAGGCGCGCCTGAGCACCGATGTGCTCCGATCGAAGTGGCTCGCGGACCACCAGGCTGCCGCGCCCAACAGCCTGCAGCGCGCTGCGCTCGCCGGGCAGCTGGCCGCGCTGGGGCAATGGACACCCGAGGCCACTGGAACGTCGGTCTCCTACGGGTGGGGCATTTACTTCGGCATCAATCCGCTGGACTTTGTCGAGCACCTGGTCAGCGACCAGGACATGGGCATGGCGTGCCGCCCGCCCGCCCAATCCAGGCGCCTGATCCTGGAGCTCTCCAACCCGCCTGTTCGCGAGGCGCTGATCCGGGCCAACATCCTGCTGCCTGCGCTGCCTCCCGGCGTTCTGCTGCGGCAGAAGACGGAATTCGTCCGGCCGGCGGCCATGGAGCGGGCCAGCCGCGGGCACCTGGTGCGCGCCTGGAACCGCTACCCGATCTACGTCGACAAAGCGCTGTTCGACTTTTCGGTGAGCTGTGAAGTCCTCACCCTGGAAAGCTTCCCATGCCGCCACTGGCAGGCACGACTGGACCCGGCCACCGCCAGCAAGCGCGAGCGGCTGGAGCGCTACTTGCAGCGCCAGCCCGTGCCGGCCGTGTATGGCGACGAGCCACCGGACTGGGGCACGCGTCTGGCCAGGAAGACCGAGGGCTGCGCGGTCAGCACGCGGATCGCCCGCGTCATGCCGCCGTGAAGGCTTGGCGCAGCGCGCGCTGTGCGTCGTTGTGGGCGGTCAGGGCTTCAGGAATTGCGCGGCCAAACTGGATGAAGCCGTGCACCACGCCGCGGTAGATCTCCAGGTCCGTCGCCACGCCGGCCAGGCGCAGGCGGTCGGCGTACATCACGCCTTCGTCGGTCAGCGGGTCGCATTCGGCCAGCCCGATCCAGGCTGGGACCACGCCGTCCAGTTCGCGCGCGTGGCCGCTGTCGTCCACACCGTCGAGCGGCGCAAAGCGCCAGTCATCGCGGTCGGCCGGGGTTCGCAGGTAGTGCCCAAAGAAGTAGCTGATGTGCGATTCTTCCAGCAGGAAGCCGTGGGCAAAGGTCTTGTGGGTGGCGCTGTCCTGGTGCCCAGCGGTACCGGGGTAAAACAACAGCTGCAGCGACAGCGGCCAGCCTGCGTCGCGCGCGGAAATGGCGGTGACCGCTGCCAGCGTGCCGCCAGCGCTGTCACCACCCAGGGCGATGCGAGCAGGGTCCAGCCTCAGATCGGTCGCGTGTTGGCGCACCCAGGCCAGGCTGTCCCACGCGTCGTGCACCGCGGTCGGGAAGCGGTGCTCAGGCGCGAGTCGGTAGTCGACCGAGATCACCGCACAGTGAGCCAGATGAGCCAGGTGTCGGCACAGCGGCTCGTGGCTGGCCACGCTGCCCACGGTGAAGCCGCCGCCGTGAAAGTACAGCAGCACCGGCAGCGGTTGCTCGCTGGCGGGCGCCCACAGCCGGGCTGACAGCTCGGCGCCGTCGCGCGTGGCGATGCGCAGGTTCTCTGCCCGAGGCAGTTTGTGCGGGGGGATGTCGAGTACGCCGGCGCCCGCCTCGTAGGCCAGCTTGGCCTGGGCGGGCGTGAGCGCGTGCATGGGCGGGTGACCGGCGCGGGCGATGCGATCCAGCAACCCCCGCATGGCGGGCGTGAGCAGGGCGCGGGGGTTGAGGTGATGGGACATGCGCTGTCATTCTGCCCTCGCTCAACGCGGAAACAAGGGTGCGGGTGACCCGCGCGTGACGCTGCGCGCGGCACGCAGACCCGTATAGTCTCTCCAGTGTTGCGCTGGGCACCACCTTTGCCCCCACCGAGGCAGCGCCCCCAGTGCACACCGTGGAACCGGCTCCGCCGGGCCACAGGTGTGGTTCCCCCCAGGGGACGACGCGAAGCGGCGCAGGGGGCATGGACATATTCATGGCCCAGATTCTGTACATCACCAACATCCAGATCGACTTCGGCGCCTTGTCGCAGCTGCAGACCGAATGCGAGCGGGTCGGCATCACCCGGCCCCTGATCGTGACCGACGCCGGGGTCAGGGCCGCCGGCCTGGTCGACAAGGTGCTGGCCGCCCTGCCCGGCCTGAAACCTGCGGTGTTTGACGCCACGCCGTCCAACCCCACCGAGGCTGCCGTGCGGGCGGCTGTGGCGCTGTACCAGACCGAGCGGTGCGACGGCTTGATCGCCCTGGGCGGCGGCAGCGCCATCGACTGCGCCAAAGGCGCGGCCATCGCCGCGGTGCACGAAGGCCCGCTCAAGACCTACGCCACCATCGAAGGGGGCTCACCCAAGATCACCGACCGGGTGCCGCCCATCATCGCCGTGCCCACCACGGCTGGCACCGGCAGCGAGGTGGCGCGCGGCGCCATCGTGATCGTGGACGACGGCCGCAAGCTCGGGTTTCACAGCTGGTTTCTGGTACCCAAGACCGCCCTGCTCGACCCCGAGCTCACCCTCGGCCTGCCGCCCCTGCTCACCGCCGCCACCGGCATGGACGCCATCGCCCACTGCATGGAGACCTTCATGGCGCCGCCCTTCAACCCGCCGGCCGACGGCATCGCGCTGGACGGTCTGGCGCGTGGCTGGGCCCACATCGAGCGCGCTACCCAGGACGGCAGCGACCGCGAAGCGCGCCTGAACATGATGAGTGCCAGCATGCAAGGCGCGATGGCGTTCCAGAAAGGCCTGGGCTGTGTGCACAGCCTGAGCCACAGCCTGGGCGGCGTGAACCCGCGCCTGCACCACGGCACGCTCAACGCCATGTTCCTGCCTGCCGTGATCCGCTTCAACGCCGAGGCCGAATCCATGAAAAAGGAGCGCCGCCTGGACCGCATGGCGCACGCCATGGGCCTAGGCAGCGGCGCCGAGGTGGCCGGCGCCATCACCGCGATGAACGCCCGCCTGGGGCTGCCTACCGGCCTGGCCGCCATGGGCGTCACGCCCGATCTGTTTGACCGGGTCATCACAGGGGCCCTGGCCGACCATTGCCACAAGACCAATCCCCGGCTCGCGTCTCCGGAAGACTACCGGGCCATGCTGGAAGCGGCGATGTGAGGGTTGACGGTTTTGCCTCTGGATCGAGGCGATATAAGCGAGTTTTATGTAGAAAAAACCTTTTTAAAACATGAAACTATTCATGATTTAAAAGGTAAATTCTTAACTGAATAGGCCTGGGAGTTGGCGATGATGACCGCGCGACTCGCCTGCACCTATCAGCGCTTCAAATACGAGACTTTGTTCATATAAAACAAATATCTATTTGAGCTTTCTCATGTGGAACATGAGAAATCAGGGGTTCTGTTCGAGGTGAGGCATGCGGGCCCCCACATGCACCTCACCCCTGGCCTCGGCCAGCTCGACCTGCCGCTGCCGTTCCGCCAGGCGGGCCTTCTCTTCCGGGGTTCTTAGGGCGTGGCAGTGGTCGCAACTCACGCCTTTCACGTAGTTCGGTGAGGCCTTGTCGGCCTCGCTGAGCGGCCAGCGGCAGGAGCGGCAGAGCTCGTGAGGCCCGGGCACCAGGCCGTGGCCCACGCTCACGCGTTCATCGAACACAAAGCACTCGCCCTGCCAGGTGCTTTGCTCGGCAGGCACCTCCTCCAGGTACTTGAGGATGCCGCCTTGCAGGTGGTAGACGGCGTCGAAGCCGCGCATTTTCATCAGCGCGGTGGATTTTTCGCAGCGGATGCCGCCGGTGCAGAACATGGCGACCTTGGTCTTTTTGCCGGCATCGCCTTGCAAACGGTCTTGCGCATCGAGCCAGGCGGGCAGTTCGGTGAAGGTCTTGATGTTCGGGTTGATGGCGCCGGCAAAGCTGCCGATGGCCACCTCGTAATCGTTGCGGGTGTCGACCACCAGCACCTCGGGGTCGGCCAGCAAGGCGTTCCAGTCTTGCGGCTTCACATACTGACCCACGGTCTGATTCGGATCGAGACCGGGCACGTGCAGCGTGACGATTTCCTTTTTCAGCCGCACCTTCATGCGCAGAAACGGCGGCTTGTCGCTCCAGGACTCCTTGTGTGGCAGGCCTGCCAGGCGCGGATCGGCGCGCAAATGGGCCAGCACCGCGCGCACGCCGGCCTCTTGACCGGCGATGGTGCCGTTGATGCCCTCGCGCGCCAGCAGCAGCGTGCCCTTGACGGCGTGGCGCTCGCAGCAGGCCTGCAGCGGCTCGCGCAGCTCGGCGAAATCGGGCAAATCGACGAACTGGTAGAGCGCCGCGGTGAGGTAGCGCGCGTTCTCGGTTGGCAGGGGTGCAGGCGTCTTTGAGTCCATGCGAAATTATCCCCCGGCACAGACTCGAAGGCCCCACCCGTGGCTGCGCCCTGGCAGGCTGGCGCATGGCTCATGCACCCCAGGCGCCCCTTCAGAGCGGGAGAACCATCGAAGGATCGGGGTCCTCAAGCCATTCGGCCAGCTCGTCCGCCAGTTGCTGGCTGGCCGCGGTCGCGGCGCTCCAGGCGGCAACGCGCGCGCCCAGGTCCGGCCCATAGCGGGTGAAATCGGTGCGATCGGGCAGCTTACCGTTGGGCAGGCTGCGCACCCACTCGGGGCTGGGCGCGATCACCACCATGGCGTCCAGCGCCGGGCTGGCCCGGTGGCGGTGTTTCCAGACCTTGTCGAGCCAGCCGGGCACCACCTGCTGCTGGAAATGCGGGTACAGCACGATGGGTGACGCCGCCCGAGGCTGGTAGCGAAGGTGCAGGTGGTAGTCGGTGATGCCGCCGTCCCAGTAGGCGCCGGGCGGCGCTCCGGCGATGCCGTGCACCGCGTTGAGCACGAACGGGATCGAGCAGCTGGCCTGCAAGGCGTCCATGAAATTGGCTTCGGACAGCGGCACCTGCCGGGTGCGGAAATCCTGAGTCGTGAACGGCAACGGCACGGCGGGTGTCGCGTCTCCCGGTGACGAAAACACCACCCGCTCCAGCCAGGCGCCCAGCGCCTTGCGGTGCACCGCGTTGGCAGCGAACGCGCCCAGGTAGCCCACGGGCGTGCGCACTGGTCCTTGCCGGCCCAGCACATGCCGGCCGCGCGAGGTGACCACGTGCAGGCGGTAACGCGGGTGTTGCAGGACTTCAGCGATGCGCCCGCCGTAGAACAGCCGCAGGTTCTCGCCAAACTGCCCGCTCACCTGGTCGGCGCTGGGCCGTTTCTGCCCGGCTGGCAGCTCGTAGTGCTGGCGGATGTAGTCGCGCTCCAGGCGCTCAAAGGCCGGTACCGATGAATCGAGGCAGGCCGTGGCCATGCGCCAGGCGCCGATAGAGGCACCCACCAGGTCGACCGGTTGCCGGGATCTGGGCAACCAGTCACCAAACAGAAAGCGGTCAAGTGGCCCGAGGATCAGGCCTTTGGGGCCACCGGCGGCGGCCGGCACGATGCCCACGTCCTGCGCTTGCAGGCCTTGGCGGCAGATGTGTTGCCGGGCTTGCGGACCGGCGTAGAGGCGCAGCGCCTGAAAACGGGAAGCCATGGGCGGGAATTGTCGCCGACGCTTGCTTCGCCCACCGGATCAACCGCCCAGCCAGGGCACAAGCGAGCTCTTCCGGGTGAGGCACTGGGCCTCGCCGCGCCAATCGGCGGCTTGTACTTCGCCCGACCTCAGGCAGGTTCGGAAGCGTCTTCGGTGCGGGTCAGTGCGGGGATTTCCTCGCCGACCACGATGTCCGGATCGATGCCCAGGGCCAGCCCCACCGGGTCGGGGTAGGTGTTGATCAGCATCTCGCTGCGCATGTGACCTTCTTCGGCCCGGGCGCGCCAGGAGGCGATGTGCACCACCCCGGCAATCGGCTCGTAGGTTTCGTTTTCAAACGGGGCGCACTGGTGCTCGATGGCGGTGATCATGCGTTTGGGGAAGTGCCATTCGCGGGCCAGCGCCGCGCCGACCTCGGCGTAGCTGTAGCCAAAAAGGCCTTTCTCGGCCTTGGCCCGCTTGAGGTCGAGCATGGGCACGCTGCGGTCCAGGTCGATCATCGCTTCGGGCATGCCGACGTGCATCACCAGCTCGCCAATGTTGTGGATGAGGCCGGAGGTGAAGGCAGTGTTTTCGTCGATGCGGATCGGCAGCGCGATGTAGCGCGCCAGGTTGGCCGAATTCAGGCTGTAGCGCCAGAACTGGTTCATGTTGACGCTGCCCACGCAGTGAAAACCCTCGCCAAACGAAGCCGCGATCACCAGCGCCCTGACCTTGATCAGGCCCATGACGTTGATGGCTTCCTTGGCATTGGACACCGAGCGCGTGAGTCCAAAAAATGCCGAGTTGGCCATTTTCAGCAGCTTGGCGGTGAGCACCGGATCGTCTTCGATCAGCGCCGCCACCTGGTTCATGTCCACTTCTTCCTGGTCGAAAGTGGCGATCAGCTTGCGCACCACCTTGGGTGCGGCGGGGAGTGCGTTGGGCTGCTTGAGGAGCTTTTCGATCTGCATGATGCGCTGCCTGGTGGATTACGAAGTAGACAAAAGCGTGTCTGTCGGTGTCTTCGGCTGACGGTTGGAAAACTTGAGGCGGATGGCTGAAAACGGGTCTCAGCCAACAAAAGCGCCCAGCGCGTTGGTGAACGACCATTCCGAGGGGTCTTTGCCCAGCACGCTGTCCAGATCCAGGCCCAGGGTGAGGCCGACCATGTCGGGGAATGTCGAGGCCAGGCCGCTGCTGTCGAGCTGAAGCTCTTCGGCTCGCGCGCGCCACGAGGCCAAGTGCAGCAGGCCGGCCAGCGGGTCGTAGGCCTCCCCCTCGAAGGGTTCGATCTGGTTGGCCAGCGCCGAGACCATCTCCGGGGGAAACTGCCATTTCTCGATCATGCCGGCGCCGGCCTCGGCGTAGCAGTAGCCCAGCTGGGCCTTTTCGGCTTCGGCGCGGTGCAGGTCCAGCGGCGGTGTGTTCATGTCCAGCGGCAGCATCTCGTCTGGCATGGCGATGTGCATGATCAGGATGCCGATGCCATGGATGAGACCCGCGGTGAAGGCATTGCCTTCGTTTTGCCGCAACACGCCCGCCAGCGAGCGCGAGATGTCGGCCACCCGCAGGCTGTAGCGCCAGAACTGCTTGAGGTCGATGCCCGGCACGTTCTTGAAGCCCGAGCCCAGGGCAGCGGCCATGACCAGGGAGCGCACATGCGTCAGGCCCAGCAAGGCCACCGCCTCGTCGGCGCTGCCGATCTTGCGACTGACGCGAAAGAAGGCGGAATTGGCGAGCCTTAGGACCCGGGTGGTGAGCGCCGGATCGCGAGAGATCAGCTCGCCGATGCGGCGCGGGCTCGGGTCTTCCTGGTTCATCTCGCCCAGCAGTTCGGAGACGGCACGCGGCATGGCCGGCAGGGCGCGGGGGTAGTTGAGCAGGGCTTCCAGTTGCATGGGGAAGGCTTCAGGGCGGGTTTGGATGCCTTTTGTATCGACCCGCCACCCCCGGACTTGAGCTGTGCCGGCCTCCGCAAATTTCCCAATTGCGCTGGATTTCACACCCTTCTTCGGGCGGTGTCATCCGCGCAGACCGGGCTCAGCGCTTGCCCTGCCCTTGCAGGCGCGCGAAGGCTGAGGCCATGGCCGAGGCCGCTGGCGCGGCAGCACCGCTTGAACGGCCATCGCGCTGGCGCGAGGGCTCAAACCGGTTGTCGCGCGGTCCGTCCTTGCGGGCCGGCGCGGCGTCCAGCTTCATGGTCAGGCTGATGCGCTTGCGCGCCACGTCCACCTCCAGCACCTTGACCTTGACGATGTCGCCGGTCTTCACGATCTCGCGCGCGTCGTTGACAAACTTGTTGGCCAGCTGGCTCACATGGACCAGCCCGTCCTGGTGCACGCCCAGGTCAACGAAGGCGCCGAACTGGGCCACGTTGCTCACCGTGCCCTCCAGCACCATGCCCTCGCGCAGGTCGGCAATGTCGTCCACGCCCTCATTGAAGCGCGCTACCGCAAAGTCAGGGCGCGGGTCGCGGCCCGGCTTTTCCAGCTCACCCAGGATGTCCTTGACCGTGATGACGCCGAATTTTTCGTTGGCGAACAACTCGGGCTTGAGCGTCTTGAGCATGTCGGCCCGGCCCATCAGACCCGCCACCGGCTGCCCGGTCTTGGAGATGATCTGCTCGACGACGGGGTAGGTTTCCGGGTGTACGCCCGTCATGTCCAGCGGGTTGTCGCCATCGCGGATGCGCAGGAATCCGGCCGCCAGCTCGAAAGTCTTGGCGCCCAGGCCGGTCACATCCAGAAGTTGCTGGCGGCTTTTGAAGGCGCCGTTGGCCTCGCGCCAGCGCACCACGGCCTTGGCCACCGAGCCCGACAGGCCCGACACGCGGGTGAGCAGCGGCACGCTGGCCGTGTTCAGGTCCACGCCCACGCCGTTCACGCAGTCTTCCACCACCGTGTCCAGCGTGCGCGCCAGCTCGCTCTGGTTCACGTCGTGCTGGTACTGGCCCACGCCGATGCTCTTGGGGTCGATCTTCACCAACTCGGCCAGCGGGTCCTGCAGGCGGCGGGCAATCGACGCCGCGCCGCGTAGGCTCACGTCCACGTCCGGCATTTCCTGAGAAGCGAACTCGCTGGCGGAATAGACCGAGGCGCCCGCCTCGCTCACCACCACCTTCTGCACGCCCTCGATGCCTGCCTTGGCCAGCATCTTGATCAGGTCACCGGCCAGCTTGTCCGTTTCGCGGCTGGCGGTGCCGTTGCCAATCGCGATCAGCTGCACGCCGTGCTGGCGGCACAGCAGCGCCAGCGTGTGCAGTGCGCCGTCCCAGTCGCGGCGCGGTTCGTGCGGGAACACCGTATTGGTGGCCACCAGCTTGCCGGTCGCGTCGACCACGGCCACCTTCACCCCGGTGCGGATGCCCGGGTCCAGGCCCATCACGGCCTTCTGGCCGGCGGGTGCGGCCAGCAGCAGGTCGCGCAGGTTGTCGGCAAACACCTTGATCGCCACGGCCTCGGCGCTCTCGCGCAGGCGGGTGAACAGGTCGCGCTCGGTGCTCAGGCTCAGCTTCACGCGCCAGGTCCAGGCCACGCACTTGCGGATCAGGTCGTCCGCCGTGCGCGCCTGGTGGCTCCAGCCCAGGTGCAGCGCAATCTTGCCTTCGGCCAAAGACGGTTTGCCCGGTTCGGGCATCTCCGGCAGCACCAGCTTGGCGTCCAGAATCTCCAGCGCCCGGCCACGGAACACCGCCAGCGCCCGGTGCGAAGGCACCCGGCCAATCGGCTCGTCGTATTCAAAATAGTCGCGGAACTTGGCCACGTCGGCGTTGTTCTGGTCCTTGCCCGCTACCAGCTTGCTCTGCAGCAGGCCCTCGGCCCACAGCCATTCGCGCAGGCCCTGCACCAGCGCCGGGTCTTCGGCCCAGCGCTCGCTCAGGATGTCGCGCACACCGTCCAGCACCGCCTGCGGCGTCGAGAAGTCTGCGCCCGGCTTGCCGTCGTCCAGCACCTCGGGCGGTTGGGTAAAGGCCGCCGCTTCGGCCATCGGGTCCAGCGTCGGGTCGGCAAACAGCTTGTCGGCCAGCGGCTCAATGCCAAACTCGCGGGCGATCTGCCCCTTGGTGCGACGCTTGAGCTTGAACGGCAGATAGATGTCTTCCAGCTCCTGTTTGGTCGGCGCCTGGGCAATCGCCACGCGCAGCGCGTCGGTCAGCTTGCCCTGCTCGTCAATGGCCTTCAGCACGGTCGCCCGGCGGTCTTCCAGCTCGCGCAGGTAACCCAGGCGGTACTCCAGCTCGCGCAGCTGGACGTCGTCCAGACCGCCCGTGACTTCCTTGCGGTAGCGGGCGATGAAGGGCACTGTCGCCCCGCCGTCCAGCAACTCCACCGCGGCCAGCACCTGCCGCGGTTCAACCCGTATCTCTTGCGCGATCTGCGCGATGATTTTCTGCATGTCCCTTGGGGCGCGAGCGGCCCGGTTTTCAACGAAGCGGGCGAGTTTGCCACAGGGGTGGGAGGCATCCTCAGAGGGTTTGGCGCTTCCCCCGGCTTGCTACCGGACCCGCCCGAACAGCTTGAGGACTTGCTGCCAAACCAGATGCTGCAGCAATACAAGCGCTGAGAACACCACACTCGCAAACAGATAGAGGCTGATGGCCTCAATCAAGCCCATACCAACAACCCAGAACGCGTAAATGACATAGACCAGATTGATCACCCAGACAAAGCCCAGATAGAAGGCCAGCCGGGCACGAGCGCGCAACCAGGAGACTGCCCCTTCCAGGGTCTGGACATCCATCACCTTTCTGAACAACAGCAGACTGGCAACTGCCATCCCAAAATAGACCACCAACCCTATATTGAATTGAGCTGGCAGGAAGCACAAACCGATCACCAAAAAAATGGCGAGCAGCAATGCGTCAAATGATCTGATGGATTTCATGTTGCTTCGAAGTTCATTTGGCCATCCCATATTCTGCCAATCGAACGAGTTGGCCCTGTACCCGATTCAGTCATGCTCGGATGTAGAGATTTCCGGCTCCTGACTCTGTACTCACGCATCCGCCTGGGAGCGTCGAGCCGAAGCACCACAGGCTGGGCTGGCATCGCGTGGGCGAGGGACCGACCAGCGAGGCGGAACTGGTAAAGAACAGCCTAGCGGCATGCGCGCAGCATTCGCTTCTGCGCCGCGCGGGTGTCGACCGGTTGTTTGACCGCTCTCTGACCGAGGCGCAGTACGAGCGCTACGCGAGCCAGGCGCCGGTCGACTTCCGCTTCGTGGCGAAGGCGCCGACGATCAGGCCCAGAGCACTTTCTGCTTGTTCTGGTACCAGTTCTCCATCTGCGGCTCGGCCATCTTTTCGATTCGTGCGCGCTTGATCTTCATGGTGGGTGTGAGGCAGCCGTTTTCGATACTCCACGGCTCGCTCACCACCACAATCATCTGCAGCCGCTCGTAGTCGGCGACCTGGGCGTTGAGCTGGTCGAGCAGCTGGCCGAATTCCTTTTCCACTTCCTGACGCAGCGCGGGCTCGTGCTGGCGCGGGCGCAGGGCTTCGCTCAAGACCACCATGGCGTAGGCGGCGGGCTGGCCGACGCCGGAGACGATGGACAGCTCAACCATGGGGTGGGCGTTGATGCGGTTTTCGATGGGCGCCGGCGCCACGTATTTGCCCTTGGCGGTCTTGAACTGCTCCTTGGCGCGGCCGGTGATCTTGAGCAGGCCGTCGGCGCGGATCTCGCCCAGGTCGCCGGTGCGGAAGAAACCGTCTTCGGTGAAGCACTCTGCGCTCAGCTCGGGCTGCTTGTAGTAGCCCACCAGTTTCCCCGGCGACTTGATCTGGATCTCGCCTTCGGGGCTGATGCGCGCCTGCACGCCCGGGTTGGCCACGCCCACAAAGCCCGGCGCGCTGTGGCCGGTCTTGGAACTGAACGAGTAGGCGAAGTCTTCGGTCATGCCGTAGCCTTCGAGCAGGTTCAGGCCGAGGCGCTTGTACCAGGAGATCAGGTCGGGCGGAATCGGCGCTGAACCGCTGCCGGCCATCTGCACGTGGTTCAGGCCCAGGCCGGTGAGCACTTTGCGCGCCACGATGCGGCCCAGGATGGGGATGCCGAGCAGCCGGTTGAGCTTCTGGGGCGGCATCTTGGCGAACACGCCTTGCTGGAACTTGAGCCACAGCCGCGGCACCGAGATGAAGGCGGTGGGGCGCGCGCGCTGCAGGTCGGCCAAAAAGGTGTCGAGCGATTCAGCGAAGAAGATGTGCACCTTCCCATCGATAAACGCTGCACTTTCGATCCAGGCGCGCTCGAAGATGTGGGCCAGCGGCAGATACGACAGCACCCGCAAATCACCCTGAACCTGGGCGCGCAGCTCGCCCGCAATGCCGGCTGCCGCCGCCGAGGCATGGGCAAAGTCGTGCATCACGCCCTTGGGCGTGCCGGTGGAGCCTGAGGTGTACATCAGCAGCGCAAGGTCGTCGGGCTTGCGGGCGGGCTGGCCGGGCAGCGGCTGGGTGCGGGCGGTGATCTTGTTCCAGGTGTCGAAAGACGTCTCGGGCGCAAGCGGGAAGGCAATGCACGGCAGGCTGGCAGGCACGCCGGGCGCCTGGTGGGGCCAGGTGTCGAGCTTGCCGACAAACAGCAAGCTGGCCTCGCTGTGCCCGAGCACGTAGCTCACCGTGTCGGCGGTCTCAGTGGGGAAGATGGCCACTGTGGTGTGGCCGGCCATCCAGATGGCGATCTCTGCCATGACGAAGTGGGCGCAGTTCTTCGACAGGATGGCGATGCGCGAGCCGGGGGCGAAGCCCTGCGCCTGCAGGTGCGCGGCCATGCGCCGCGACTGGTCCATGACCTGGGCCCAGGTGTAGTCCACCACCTGTCCGTTGCCGGTGGGCTGGGTCAGGAAGACCCGGCTGGCCTGCGCGGTTTCGTGTTCGTAAATGTGGTCAAGCAGCAGCTTAGTCGTGCCCATGGAAGCCTCCCGTGTTGATGGTGGCGCTCATTGGACGCCATGGCGCGCAGCGGCGCATCGCGGCAAACCCTTGACAGGGCTGGCCGCCCTGGCTTGCCGTCAGGTCCCGCGCAGCGCCGCGCGCAGACCCATGCCGATGTCGGGTCGCTCGGCAAACGGATCTGCCGGGTTGGTGCCGGCCACGATGGCGTCAAAGCGCTGCTGGGCGTTGCCCAGGGCCCTGGGGTGGCTGTAGATGTAGAAGCGGTCGGCGGTGATGGCGTCAAACACCATCTGCGCCACCTGGGCTGCGCTCACCTTGCCCGACTTCACGGCTTTTTCGCCCATGGCCTGACCGATCAGCTGGCTCTGGGTGGGCTGCTCGTCGGCCATGCCGGCTGGGCGGTTGCGCTGGCTGTGGCTGATACCGGTGGGCACGAAATACGGGCAGAGCACGCTGGCGCTGAGCTGGTCGGTCACCAGTTTCAGGTCTTGGTAGAGCGTCTCGCTCAGGCTCACAACGGCGTGTTTGCTGACGTTGTAAATGCCCATGTTGGGCGCATTCAGCAAGCCGGCCATGCTGGCGGTGTTGACGATGTGGCCGCGCCAGGTCGGGTCGGCCTTGGCGGCGGCGAGCATCATGGGCGTGAACAGGCGCACGCCGTGCACCACACCCCAGAGGTTGACGCCCAGCACCCATTCCCAGTCCTGAATCGAGTTTTCCCAGATCAGGCCACCCGAGCCGACGCCCGCGTTGTTGAACACGAAATGCGGCGCGCCGAACGTCTGCTGCACCTCGGCGGCAAGGCCTTCCATCTGAGCCGCATCGGACACATCAACCCGCCGCGCCAGCACCCGCGCGCCAGCGGCTTTCATCTCGGCCTCTGCGGCATCGAGCGCGTCTTGCTGCACATCGACCAGCACCAGATTCATGCCGTGCGCTGCGCCGATGCGGGCGCATTCCAGGCCAAAGCCTGAGCCGGCGCCGGTGAGCACGGCGGTCTTGTTCTTGAAATCTGAAATCATGGGATTTGTCTCCTGGTCATTGATCGGTTGGTTTGTGGGGGAGCCGCTCAGCACACACCGCGGAACCGGCTTGGCCGGGCCGCTGGTGTGGTCCCCCGGGGGGAAGACGCAAAGCGGCGCAGGGGGCTTCATAACCTGACCATCTCGATGTGCTCGATACCGTCTTCTAGGTACAGCGCACCTTGCGGCTCGAAGCCGTGCTGGCGGTAGTAGGCCTGCAGGTGCGCCTGGGCACCGATGCGAATGGGCTGAACGCCCCAGCGGCGGTGCAACTCGGCAGTGGCCTGACGCATCAGCGCGTGCCCCAGGCCGCTGCCGCGCGTGGCGGGCGCCGTGACCACCCGGCCGACGCTGGCCTCGGCGAATGCGGTGCCAGCCGGCAGCAGGCGCGCGTAGGCCAGCAGCGCTGCTCCACCCTCCTCGCTCTCGCGCTCACCCATCAGGTGCAGGGCCTGCATGTCGCGGCCGTCCAGGTCCTGAAAGGCGCAGGTCTGCTCGACCACGAACACCTCGGCGCGCAGTTGCAGCGCCCGGTACAGCTCGGTCGCTGTGAGTTCGGCAAAGGCCAGGCAGCGCCAGCGCAGCGCCGGTGGGGGTGTCGACAAGGGCCTGGCCAAGGCCGCAGCTGACGCGTTCAAACGGCTCAAGCGCGAACTTCCTTCAGCACAAAACCGACGCGTGGGAAGTGCACGTGCAGCAGGCCCGCGCGGTCGTCGCTGCGCTCCAGGGTGTAGCGGGTGCGGGTGGCGGCGCGAAGAATGCCTTCGGTGGGTTCGGTGCCAAACGCTTCGGCTGCGATGGTGACGCGGCTGCCCAGAGCGATGCCGTGCTCGTCCTGGAAAACGTCATCGTCCAGCGGCGCGGGCTGTGCCGCTGCGGCCACGGCAATGGCTTCGGTGGATGTGAACTTGCTGAGGTGCCCGTGGCCCAGGGCAGCCAGGCGGTCCATCCAGGCGACCACGCCGGGCGTGGCGTCGAGGATGCCGGCCATGGCCGGGTTGACTACGCGGCTGAACCACAGCGGGTGGTAGGCCGCGAAGTCGGCCACGCAGGGCGCTGCGCCCAGCAGAAACGGCTGCTCGTCCAGCATGTTGGCCAGGCGGCGCAGGTAGCTGCGATAGGCGGCAGTAGCGTCGCCCGGGCGCAGGCTGGTCATGTTGTTGCGCATGGCCCCGCGGTCGGCGGCGAAGGCCTGCGCAGACTCTGGCGGCTGGCCGGCAAACAGTGCGGCCGCGCCTTTGGGGCTGAGGTTGTAGCCCATGGCGGCCCAGAACAGCGTGCTGTCGGCCCACTGGGCCAGCACCCGGGCCACGCCCTTCTGGTGGGGCGGGTAGAGCGTGGGCTCGGGCTGGCGGTGCTCGAGCACGTCGCAGATCAGCGCGGTGTCGCAGTAGATGTCGGCACCGATCTGCAGGAACGGCGTACGGCGGTAGCCGCCTGTGAGCGGGAGCACGTCGGGCTTGGGCATGATGCGCGGGATGATCACGCTCTGCCAGGCGAGCTGCTTGTGGCCGAGGATGAGCCGCACCTTCTCGGAGAACGGCGAGGTGGGGTAGTGGTGCAGGATGAGGTCGGCCATGGTGCTTCCAGGGTTGGGGTCAGCGCGGTTGGGCGCGGTGGATGATGGCGCCGAAGTCGGTGCCGGCGCTCAGCGAGCCGAAGCTGTGGCCCCAGTGCCCGGCCAGGCGCGATTCGCAGAAGGCAGCAAACACCTCGCCGGGCGCGCTCTGTGCCAGCAGTGCGGCCTGCACGGCCAGGGCGACGTCTTGCGCCAGGCGGCGCGCTTCGGTTTCGGTGGCCATCTGCTCGACGCGCGTCGGCAGCGTGTCGGCCAGGTGGTCCAGCGCCCGGTGCATGCCACGCGCTGGCGCGAGTTCGTGGGCCAGCGCTGACGCGGCGTCGGCTTTTCTCAGCGCGCGCAGCAGGTCCAGCGCCATTATGTTGCCCGCGCCCTCCCAGATGCTGTTGAGCGGCATCTCGCGGTAGATGCGCGCCATGACGCCTTCACCGCCCTCTTCCACGTAACCGTTGCCACCCAGGCACTCCATGGCTTCCTGCGCAAAATAGCTGCCGCGCTTGCAGATCCAGAATTTGGCCACGGGCGTGAGCAGGCGCTGCATCACGCGCTCGTGCTCGTCGGTGGCGGCACGGTCGAAGCTGCGCGCCAGCCGCAGGGCGAGTGCGGTGGCGGCCTCGGACTCCAGCGCCAGATCGGCCAGCACGTTCTGCATCAGCGGTTGCTCGATCAGCTTCTTGCCGAAGGCGCTGCGCTGTGCCGTGTGGTTGAGCGCGATGGACAGTGCGTGGCGCATCAGCGCGCTGGTGCCGAGCGCGCAGTCCAGCCGCGTCATCGTGCCCATGGCCAGAATTTGCGGCACGCCGCGTCCCTCCTCGCCCACCAGCCAGGCGGTGGCACCCACGAACTCCACTTCGCTGCTGGCGTTGGCTTTGTTGCCCAGCTTGTCTTTCAGCCTCTGGATGAAAAGCTGGTTCATGGAGCCGTCGGGCAGCACGCGCGGCAGGAACACGCAACTCAGGCCGCTGGGCGTCTGCGCGAGGATCAGGAAAGCGTCGCACATCGGCGCCGAGAAGAACCACTTGTGGCCGGTGACTTTGAAGCGCTGACCCCAGCCATCGCTGCCATCGGGCATGGCCCGGGTGGTGTTGGCGCGCACGTCGGAGCCGCCCTGCTTTTCCGTCATGCCCATGCCCATGGTCACGCCGGGCTTGTCTTTCCAGAGCTTCAGGGTCGGGTCGTAGGCGCGGCTGGTGAGCTGGGGCACCCAGTCGGTGTAGATGGCCGGGTTGTCCTGCAGCGCGGGCGCCACCGCGTAAGTCATGGAGATCGGGCAGAGGATGGACGGCTCCAGCTCGGTGAAGAGCATGAAGCCGGCGGCTCTGCTCACATGCGCGGTGCCCGAAGCCTGCTCGGCGTCGGAAAACGGCGTGCCGTGCAGACCCGCCGCCGTGGCCGCCGTCATGAGCGCGTGGTAGCTCGGGTGGAATTCGACCTGGTCGATGCGGTGGCCAAAGCGACTGTGGCTCTTGAGCTGCGGCGTGTGCACATTGGCCAGGCGCGCGTGTTGCTGCATGTCGGCGCTGCCAACTTGCCGGCCCAGCGCGCTCAGGTGGGAGGTGACCAGCGCCGGCGCATTGAAGCGAAGCGCGTCCTGCATCGCCCGGTTCCCGTCGAACAGATTGATGTCGACCAGCGGCTCCGGCTGGTTGAAGACTTCGTGGGTAGCGTTCATGGCGACTCCAAACCGCTCACAAAAGGAAGTGACCTGACCCAGGCCACCGCGGAGCCGGCTCCGCCGGTCCGCCTGTGGCGCCCCTTGAGAGGGTGCACGCAGCGCGGCGGGGTGGTCTCAATTGCTGCGGCGCGTGGGGTTACAACCGCACCAATTGCTTGCCAAAGTTCTTGCCCTTGAGCAAACCGAGAAAAGCCTCGGGCGCCGACGCGATGCCTTCGGCGATGGTTTCGCGCGGACGCAGCTTGCCGGTGGCCACCAGGGTGCCGAGTTCGGTCAGCGCCTCGGGCCAGACTTCCATGTGCTCGCTAACGATGAATCCTTCGATCTTCAGACGGTTGACCAGGATCAGCGCCGGGTTGGTCAGCGGCAGCGGTGCACCGTCGTAGCCGGCGATCATGCCGCACACCGCGATGCGGCCAAAGGCGTTCATGCGCAGCAGCACCGCGTCCAGGATCATGCCGCCCACGTTTTCGAAGTAGCCGTCGATGCCGTTCGGGCAGTGCTCCTTGAGCGCCTTGGCTAGGGAATACATGTCTTTGTGCTGCTTGTAGTCGATGCAGGCGTCAAAGCCCAGCTCCTCCACTGCGTACTTGCACTTCTCCGGGCCACCGGCGATGCCCACCGCGCGGCAGCCGCGCGCCTTGGCCAGGGCGCCAAACGCGCTGCCCACCGCGCCGGTGGCGGCGCTGATGACCACCGTCTCGCCGGCCTTGGGGTTGATGATCTTGACCAGGCCGTACCAGGCGGTCACGCCCGGCATGCCGACGGCGCCCAGGTAGTGGGAGAGAGGCACGTGGGTGGTGTCGACTTTGCGGAGTGCGCCGGGCTGGCTCGCATCGACCACGCTGTACTGCTGCCAGCCGCCCATGCCGACCACCTTGTCGCCGACGGCGAACTTGGGGTGTTTCGATTCGACCACCTCGCCCACGGTGCCACCAATCATGACCTCGCCCAGTCCCTGCGAGGCAGCGTAGCTCTTGCTGTCGTTCATGCGCCCGCGCATGTAGGGGTCCAGGCTGAGGAAGTGGTGCTTGACCAGCACCTGGCCGTCGCTGAGCGCGGGGGTGTCGGTGGTGACGAGCTTGAAGTTGTCGACCGTGGCTTCGCCCTGTGGGCGGTTGTCGAGCAGGATCTGTTGGTTGGCGGGCATGGGGGTGTCTCCAGGTTGGGAAGGGTTTCAGGATGGAATGGGGCGGCGCAACGTGGGCAGGCCAACGCCGGCAGCGTCAAAGCCGCCGTCGACCGCCAGCACCTGGCCATTGACGTAGCCGGCCTCGGGGCTGCAGAGGAAGCCGACCGCCTGCGCGATTTCGGCCTCGGTGCCGTAGCGGGCCAGGGGAATGGTGTCGTGGTAGTCGGCGCGGATGGCGGGCGTGTGCACCTTTTTCGCCATGGCGGTCTCGACTGGGCCAGGTGCGATCGCGTTGACGCGGATGCCGGCGTTGCCGTATTCCACTGCCTGCTGTTTGGTGAGGTGGATCAGCGCCGCCTTGGACGTGCCGTAGGCCACGCGCAGTGTGCTGGCGCGCAGGCCGGAGATGGAGGCGATGTTGACCACCGCCCCGCCGCCTTGCACCAGCATGGTGGGCGCCACCGCCTGGGTGCACAGGAACGGACCATCGAGGTTGGTCGCCATCACCCAGCGCCACTCGTCAAAACTCGTGTCGGCAATGGGCTTGAAGGTGGCCACGCCGGCGTTGTTCACCAGCGCGTCGATGCGGCCAAAGGCCTCCACCGTTTTCTTTACCGCCGCATTTACCTGCGCCGGATCGGACACATCGGTGTGCAGCGCCAGCACGCGGGACGCCTGATCGCCCAGCTCATGCCGGAGGCGGGCCGCGGCCTGGCTGAGGGTCTCGGCGTCGATGTCGATCAGCGCCACGCGGTGGCCGCGGTCCAGGAACCAGCGGGCGATCGCCAGGCCGATGCCGCGCGCGGCGCCAGTGACGAAGGCGACGGGGTGGTCGGTGGCATGGATCGTGGTCATGGTGGGTTCGATCAGGTGGTCAGTCGGTCGAGATGCGGTTGAGCGGCTGGCTGCTGCCCGGGCTCACCGGCAGGCGAGCCACGAATTTGAAGGTCCCGGTGGCATGGCAACACAGTTTGCCCGCCGCGTCAAAGATGCTGGCCTCGGTGAAGGCCATGGTGGCGCTGCGGTGCAGCAGCTTGCCCTTGGCGAGCAGCGGCCCCTTGGCCGCGCGCATGAAGCTGGTCTTCATCTCGATGGTGACGCAGCCCATGGTGGGCTCGATCGAGCGCGCCGCATGCGCCATGACCACGTCCATCAGTGTCATGCTCGCGCCACCATGCACCACGTCGAACGAATTCAGGTGCTCGCCGGAAGGCTTGAAGGCAATCTCGGCCTCGCCGCCTTCCATGCGCAGCAGCTCAAAACCGAGCAGTTCGACGAAAGGGATGCGGACAGAAAATTCCATGCAAGTAACTGGGTATCCGTTCGTCCTGAGCCTGTCGAAGGACTCACGCCATGTTCGTATGAGGGCTTCGACAGGCTCAGCCCGAACGGTCTATCGGGTGCTCAGCCTCCGGTCACGACCGATACCCCACCATCGACCGCCAGCCACTGACCGGTGATGTGCTTGCCGGCGTCCGATGCATACAGCACCGTCAGGCCCTTGAGGTCTTCGTCGTCTCCCAGGCGGCGCAGCGGCGCGTGGGCGGCGAGCTTGTCTTCTCCCATGGCTTTGAGTGTGCCCATGGTCATCTTGCTGGGGAAAAAGCCCGGGCAGATGGCGTTGACGGTGATGCCGTACTTGCCCCATTCGGCGGCCAGCGCGCGGGTGAAGTTGATCACCGCGCCCTTGGAGGTGTTGTAGGCAATCGTCGTCATCTCGGGCGGGTTACCACCCAGGCCAGCGATGCTGGCGGTGTTGATGATGCGGCCGCTTTTGCGCGCGATCATGCTGCGTTTGGCCACGATCTGGCTCAGGATGAAGTAGCTGCGCACGTTGAGGTTCATCACCTTGTCCCAGGCCTCGACCGGGTGGTCTTCGGCTGGTGCGCCCCAGGCGGCGCCGGCGTTGTTCACCAGGATGTCGATGTCACCCAGGCGCTGCAGCGACTCGTCGGCCAGTCGCAGGATGTCTTCTTCCTTCGAGCAGTCGGCTGCGATCCAGCGCGCATCGATGCCCGCAGCTTGCAACTCGGCAGTGGCGGCCTCGAGGTCGCTGGCCTTGCGCGAGCTGATGACCACGCGAGCACCCTGCTCGCCCAGCGCGTGAGCCATCTGCAAGCCCAGGCCGCGCGAGCCGCCGGTGATGAGGGCGGTCTTGCCCTTGAGGTCGAACAGCTGGGGAACGGTGCGAGTGGTCATGGTGTGTCTCCTGGGTGTTGTGGGAAATTCAGAAAGCGTCTTCAGACAGCTCGGCGCAGGTCGCATCGCGCTGGCTCACCACCTGCAGCCAGGCGCCGATCTTGGGCAGCTCGTAGTGGAAGAAGAAGCGCATGGCGGCGAGGCGACCGGTGCGCGCCGGTGAATCGGCCGCGGCATGGGCGGTGAGCACCACGTCGAGCCAGATCCAGGCCAGCACCGTGTGGCCAAAGGCCTGCAGGTAGGGCACGGCGTTGGCCAGCGCGTCTGAAGGGTTGCCGGTCGCCCAGGCGGCTCGCGTCGCAGCGCTGATCTGCGCCAGCGCCTGGCCCAGCGCCTGGGCGTGCGCGGCCAGCTCGGGCACCTGGCTGGCGCGCGCCATGGTCGCCTGCATGCGCGCGGCCAGCAGCTGCAGGCCTTTGCCCTCTTCCATCAGCACCTTGCGGCCGAGCAGGTCCATTGCCTGAATGCCGTGGGTGCCTTCGTGGATCATGTTCAGGCGGTTGTCGCGCCAGTATTGCTCCACCGGGAAATCGCGCGTGTAGCCGTAGCCGCCGTGCACTTGGATCGCCAGGCTGTTGGCTTCCAGGCACCATTCGCTGGGCCAGCTCTTGGCGATCGGCGTCAGCACTTCGAGCAGCAGGCGCGCGTCATCGGCCGCCTGGACGTCGCCCGTGTGTTGTTCGTCAACCAGCCGCGCGCAGAAGAGCTCCAGCGCCAGCGCGCCTTCGCAATACGACTTCTGGGCCAGCAGCATGCGCTTGACATCTGCGTGTTCGATAATGCGGATCTGTGGCTGTGCCGGGTCCTTGCCAGCCGGGCCCATGGGGCGCCCCTGGGGCCGGCCCTTGGCATAGTCCAAGGACGCGTGGTAGCCGGCCATGCCCAGCATGGTGGCGGCCAGGCCGACGCCGATGCGGGCCTCGTTCATCATGTGGAACATGCACGCCAGGCCTTTGCCGGGCTGACCCACCAGGTAACCCACCGCGCCGGGCGCGCCGCCGACCGGGTACTTGCCCTCGCCGAAATTGAGCAAGGTGTTGGTGGTGCCTCTCCAGCCGCACTTGTGGTTCAAGCCCGCCAGCGCCACGTCGTTGCGCTCGCCGGTCAGTTCACCGTGCACATTGACCATGTGCTTGGGCACGATGAAGAGCGAAATGCCGCGTGTGCCGGGAACGAGCTTGCCGCTTTCATCCGGGATCTTGGCCAGCACCAGGTGAATGATGTTTTCGGTGAGCTCATGCTCGCCCGAAGAGATCCACATCTTGTTGCCCTTGAGGCGGTAGCGCGGGCCCAGCGAATCGCTGGCGAAATCGGGGCCATCGGGTACGGCGCGAGTGACCACGTCGCTCAGACTGGAGCCCGCCTGCGGCTCGCTCAGGCACATGGTGCCCGACCAGCGGCCGGAGAACTCGTTGAGTGCAAACACCTGCTTTTGCAGATCGGTGCCGTGCTTCATCAGCAAGTTGGCGTTGCCCACCGTGAGCAGCCCCGAGCCAATGCTCACGGACGCCATGGCGAAAAAGGTGTTGGCCGCAGCTTCAACCGTGTAGGGCAGCTGCATGCCACCTATGTCGGCGTCCTGCGCAGCGCTCAGCATGCCACTCTCGGCATAGGCCTTGTGTGCTTCGTGCGTGGCCTGAGGCAGGATCACCTTCTCGCCATCAAAGTGCGGCTCCTGCGTGTCCACCAGCCGGTTGAATGGCGCGTATTTTTCGCGTGCGATGCGCTCGCAGGTGTCGAGCACCGCGTCGAAGGTTTCGCGCGAGTGGTCAGCAAAGCGCTCGCGCTGGTTGAGGCTTTCAACCGCCAACCAGTCGTTGAGCAGGAAATCGATCGTGGGGCGCAGGCTCATCAAAAGTCCAATCAAGCGTCATCAATGGCAACAACCACCCAAGGATGCCGTGGAACCGGCTCTGCCGGGCCACTGGCATCGCCCCCCTCTGGGGGGTGACGCGAGGCGGCGCGGGGGAGTGTTGTACGCCCGCGCAGCGCGCGGCGTCACAACACTTCAAACACCCCCGCCGCCCCCATGCCGCCGCCGATGCACATCGTCACGCACACCCGCTTGGCGCCACGGCGCTTGCCTTCGATCAGCGCGTGGCCGGTCAGCCGCTGCCCGCTCACGCCGTAGGGATGGCCCACGGCGATGGCGCCGCCGTTGACGTTCAGGCGGTCGGCCGGGATGCCCAGCTTGTCGCGGCAGTAGAGCACCTGCACCGCGAAGGCTTCGTTGAGTTCCCACAGGTCGATGTCGCTCACCTTCAGGCCCAGGCGCGAGAGCACCTTGGGAATGGCGAACACCGGGCCGATGCCCATTTCGTCGGGCTCACAGCCGGCGACGGCAAAACCCAGGAAGCGGCCCAGCGGCTGCAGGCCACGCTTTTCGGCCAGGGTCTCGTCCATCAGCACGCAGGCACCGGCGCCGTCGCTGAACTGGCTGGCGTTGCCGGCAGACACCAGGCCACCAGGCAGCGCCGAGCGCAGGCCGTGGATACCTTCGAAGGTTGTGCCGGCGCGGATGCCTTCGTCGTTCTCGACCGTCACCTCTTTGGTGATCAGGCCCAGTGTCTTGTCGGCGATACCGGCGGTGACGGTGATGGGCGCGATCTCGTCCTTGAACAGGCCTTTTTCCAGCGCAGCCGTGGCTTTCTGCTGGCTGGCGGCGCCGTACTCGTCCATGGCATCGCGGCCGATGCTGTAGCGCTTGGCCACGTTCTCCGCCGTTTGCAGCATGTTCCAGTAGATCTCGGGCTTGGACTTCATCAGCGCCGGGTCGGCCAGCATGTGGGTGTTCATTTCCTGCTGCACGCAGGAAATGCTTTCCACACCACCGGCCACATAAACACTGCCTTCGCCAGCGATGATGCGTTGCGCGGCCATGGCGATGGTTTGCAGGCCAGAAGAGCAGAAGCGGTTGACCGTCATGCCCGAGACGGTGATCGGCAGGCCGGCGCGCAGGGCGATCTGGCGCGCGATGTTGGCGCCGGTGGCGCCTTCGGGATTGGCGCAGCCCATGATGACGTCTTCCACCTCAGCGGCGTCGATGCCGGCGCGCTGCACGGCGTGCTGCACCGCGTGGCCGCCAAGCGTGGCGCCATGGGTCATGTTGAAAGCGCCCTTCCAGCTCTTGGCCAGGGGCGTGCGGGCGGTGGAAACGATGACGGCGTTGGTCATGATGATGTCCTAGTGATCTTGCGAGTTGAACAATGGCACGAGAGAAGAGATCCACCCCAGGGCGCCCGAGGAACCGGCTTTGCCGGGCCCAGGGTGCGTCCCCCCTTTGGGGGGACGACGCGAAGCGGCGCAGGGGGGCATCACTTCATGAGTTGAAAGTTTTGGCTTCAGCGACCAGGCGCGCGAGCAAGGGCGCGGGCTCCCAGAACTTCGCGTCGTCCAGCGGGTTCTTGGCGAAACGCTTCATGGCCTGCACCACGTTGAACAGACCGACCTCATCGGCATAGCGCAGCGGACCACCGCGGTGCACCGGGAAGCCGTAGCCAAAGATGTAGACCACGTCGATGTCGCTGGCCTTGTTGGCAATGCCCTCTTCCAGGATGTGCGCGGCTTCGTTCACCAGCGAGAACACCAGGCGCTGCACGATTTCTTCGTCGGAGATCTTGCGCGGCGTGATGCCGATGGCCTTGCGGTGGTCGGCAATCATTTGCTCGACCTCGGCATTCGGGATCGCGTCGCGCTTGCCCGGCACGTAGTCGTACCAGCCGGCGCCGGTCTTTTGACCAAACCGGCCCTTTTCGCACAGCAGGTCGGCGGTCTTGCTGTATTTCATGTCCGGCTTTTCCTGATAGCGGCGCTTGCGGATCGCCCAGCCGATGTCGTTGCCAGCCAGGTCGCCCATGCGGAACGGACCCATGGCCATGCCGAACTTCTCCATCGCCTTGTCGACCTGCTGCGGCGTGCAGCCTTCGTCCAGCAGAAAGCCGCCCTGGCGGCCGTACTGCTCGATCATGCGGTTGCCGATGAATCCGTCGCACACGCCAGACACCACCGCGGTCTTGCGGATCTTCTTGGCCACGGTCATCACAGTGGCCATCACGTCTTTGGCGGTCTTCTCGCCACGCACCACTTCAAGCAGCTTCATCACGTTGGCCGGGCTGAAGAAGTGCAGGCCCACCACGTCTTGCGGGCGCTGGGTGAAGGACGCGATCTTGTTGACGTCCAGGGTCGAGGTGTTGGATGCCAGGATGGCGCCGGGCTTCATCACCCGGTCGAGTTCCTTGAACACGGCTTCCTTGACGCCGATCTCTTCAAACACCGCTTCGATCACCAGATCGGCGTCTTTCAAGTCGTCGTAGCTCAGCGTGGTGCTCAGCAAGGCCATGCGCTGCTCGTACTTGTCCTGCTTGAGCTTGCCCTTCTTGACCTGGGCTTCGTAGTTCTTCTTGATGATGCCCACCCCCTTGTCGATGGCCTCTTGCTTCATCTCCAGAATCTTCACCGGCACACCGGCGTTCAGGAAGTTCATGGCGATGCCACCACCCATGGTGCCGGCGCCGATCACCGCCACCGACTGGATGTTGCGCTGTGGCGTGTCGGCCGGCACGTCCGGGATCTTGCTCGCGGCACGCTCGGCCAGAAACAGATGGCGCAGGGCGCGGCACTCGGGCGTCCACATCAGGTTGATGAAAATCTCGCGCTCGGTGACCATGCCCTGGTCGAACTTCTGCTTGGTCGCTGCTTCAACGGCGTCCACGCATTTGGCTGGCGCCGGGAAATTCTTGGCCATGCCTTTGACCATGTTGCGCGCGAAGGCGAAGTAGGCATCGCCCTTGGGGTGTTTGCACGGCAGGTTGCGCACCAGCGGCAGCGCCGAACCATCGGCGTGTTTGGCCGCGACTTCCTTGGCGAAAGCCAGCGCTTCTTCGGCCAGTGACTCCGGCGCCTTGGCCAGTTTGTCGAACAGCTTCTGGCCCGGCACGCTGGCCAGCAGTTCGCTCTTGACCGGCTCGCCCGAAACAATCATGTTGAGGGCGGCCTCTACGCCCAGCACGCGCGGCAGGCGCTGCGTGCCACCAGCACCGGGAATCAGGCCGAGCTTCACTTCGGGCAAGGCCACGTTGCAGCCGGGAGCGGTGATGCGGTAATGGCAACCCAGGGCGAGCTCCAGGCCGCCGCCCATGCACACGCTGTGGATGGCAGCCACCACCGGCTTGGTGGTATTTTCGATCGCCAGGATGACGCTCAGCAGGTTGGGCTCGGCCAGAGCTTCTGGCTTGCCAAATTCGCGGATGTCGGCGCCGCCCGAGAAGGCCTTGCCGGCGCCGGTGATCACGATCGCCTTGACGGATGCATCGGCCTCGGCCTTGGCCAGTCCCGCGGTGATGCCCTGGCGGGTGGACATGCCCAGGCCATTGACCGGCGGGTTGTTCATGGTGATGACGGCGACATCGCCGTGGACCTGGTACTCAGCGGTCATGGGATCTCCTCTGTGTGAAGCGGTGAAGGGAAAAGTCCGAAAAAAGAACGATCGTTCGATTCTAGAGTGCTTGTGTGACGCAACAAGGGGCACTTGTCGCGCGTGAGTCAAAGGTCCGAAGCTCCATCCGCGCCGCCTGCTGAGTTGAAGACGAAGCCAGCAACGCGGTTGTCCTGTGGCGATGGCCTCTCCGGCGCGAGATGTCTTCAACTCAGGAATGCCGTGGAACCGGCTCTGCCGGGCCACAGGCGTTGTCCCCCTCTCAGGGGGGTGACGCGCTGCAAGCGCGGCGCGGGGGGTAGTCAAACCTCCAGCCATTCCTTGCGCGTGCGCGGATCCGACCGCAGACTCTCAGGCGTGCCTGAAAACACAATGCTGCCGTGGCCCATGACCAACGCGCGGTCTGAGATGCTCATGGCAATGGTGAGTTTCTGTTCGATCAACAGCACGGAAATGCCGCTGGCTTTGAGCTTTTGCAGGTACTGACCCACCTGTTCGACGATCTTGGGCGCCAGGCCTTCGGTGGGCTCGTCGATGATGATCAGGTCGGGGGCACCCATCAGGGTGCGGCACAAGGTGAGCATCTGCTGTTCACCACCCGACAGCACGCCCGCCTCGGTGTGTTGCCGTTCCTTGAGGCGCGGGAACATGGTGTACATATCGTCAAAGCTCCAGCGCGAGCCTTTGCCGCTGCCCTTCTGGCCCAGCAGCAGGTTCTGATGCACCGTCAGTTTGGGGAAGATGTCGCGGTTCTCTGGCACATGGCCGATGCCCAGGTGGGCAATCTCAAAGGGTTTCTTGCCCAGGATCTCCTGGCCGCGCCACTCGATGCGCCCGGTGCTGTCCACCAGACCCATGATGGCCTTCGCGGTGGTGGAGCGACCCGAGCCGTTGCGTCCCAGCAGGGCCACTATCTCGCCCTTGCCGACCTCCAGGGACACGCCGTGCAACACGTGGCTCTTGCCGTAGTAGGCATGCAGGTTGTCGATTTTCAGCATGGCAATTTCCTCAGTGGCCTGCGGCCTGTTCGTCCGGGGTGCCGAGGTAGGCTTCCTGCACACGCGGGTTGGCGCGCACCGCGTCGGGGGTGTCGAAGGCCAGCACCTCGCCGTACACCACCACCGCAATCTTGTCGGCCAGTCCGAACACCACGCCCATGTCGTGCTCCACCGTCAGCAGGGTCTTGCCCACCGTGACCTCGCGGATCAGCTCGATGAACCGAGAGGTCTCGCTCTTGCTCATGCCGGCGGTGGGCTCGTCCAGCAGGATCACGCCGGCGCCACCCGCAATCGTGATGCCGATCTCCAGTGCGCGCTGCTCGGCGTAGGTGAGGTTCATGGCCAGCACATCGCGCTTCTTGTCCAGCCGGATCATGTGCATCAGCTCGTCGGCGCGTTCGTTGGCGTCGTCCAGGTCGGCCAGGAAGCGGAACAGCGTGTACTTGTAGCCCAGGCTCCAGAGCACGCCGCAGCGAAGGTTTTCAAACACCGACAGCTTGGGAAAGATGTTGGTGATCTGGAAGCTGCGCGAGAGCCCCATGCGGTTGATTTCGTAGGGCTTTTTGCCGTTGATGCGCTGGCCGGCCAGCAGCACGTCACCGCTGGTGGGCGAGAAGCGCCCCGAAATGAGGTTGAACAGGGTGGATTTGCCAGCGCCGTTGGGGCCGATGATGGCCACCCGCTCACCAGGGCGAACGGCAAGGTCAACCCCGCGGATGATCTCGGTCTTGCCGAAGCTCTTGCGCAGGTTGCGCAGCTCCAGCGCATAACCGCCGGCGGCCACATGGCTCATGTTCTGCTCGTGCGGGTGGGTCGGGTTGGTGCTGCTCACAGGGCCTCCCGCCGCTTGATTTCGATTTCGATTTCGGTCTGTATCGCGTTCCACTCACGCTTGAACTGGCGGCGCGCCAGCTCAAACAAAGCCAGCCCGGTCAACGCCACGAAGCCGGAGCCAAACCAGCTGTTGACGCTGCGCGCGTTGAGGGTGACGCCAAAAAAACTCAGCTCATCGCCCATGGCGGCATTGAGCTGCAGGTGGTAGACCATCTCGATCATGGCGCCCGCGCCCGCAAAGAACACCAACGCCAGCAGGCCCAGCGCGAGGTAGCTGGTCCAGATGCGGCGCAACATGCCAAACGCGGCCACGCGCACGTTCATCATGATCAGGCTGGCCACGCCGCCCGGCGCGTACATCACCATGAAGAGAAAGATCAGGCCCAGGTACAGCAGCCAGGCCTTGGTGAACTCGGACAGCAACACAAACGCCAGCACCATGAGGATGCCGCCGATGATGGGACCAAAGAAGAAGGTGGCGCCGCCCAGAAAGGTGAACAGCAGGTAGGCGCCTGAGCGGTAGCCGCTGACCACCTCGGAAGTGACGATCTCGAAGTTCAGCGCCGCCAGACCACCCGAAACCCCGGCGAAGAACGCCGCGATCACGAACGCGATGTAGCGCACCATCTGCGTGTTGTAGCCCACGAACTCCACGCGCTCGGGGTTGTCTCGCACCGCGTTGAGCATGCGGCCCAGCGGTGTGCGGGTGAAGGCAAACATGAGCACCGTGCAGACAAAGGTGTAGATAGCGATCAGGTAATAGAGCTGGATCTGCGGGCCAAAGTTGAAGCCCAGCATGTTGGCGATGCCGCCAGCTTCCGCTCCGGCCACTCGGTCGCCCGAGATACCCCCTTCTCCACCGAAGAAACCGGGGAACATCAGGGACATGGCCCAAACCAGCTCGCCAATGCCCAGCGTGATCATGGCAAAAGGCGTGGCCGCTTTCTTGGTCGTGACCCAGCCGAACAGCAGGGCAAACGCAGCGCCAGCCAGGCCACCGACGATGGGAAGCAGACTCACCGGCAGGCCGAGGTTGCCGTCGGAGATGCTGTTGAGCGTGTGGATCGCGAGAAACGAGCCCATGCCCGAATACACCGCGTGACCGAAGCTGAGCATGCCGCCCTGCCCGAGCAGCATGTTGTAGCTCAGGCAGACGATGATGGCGATACCCATCTGAGACAGCATGGTGTGCGACAGGCTGCTGGTCCAGATCATGGGCGCCACGAGCAGCAGCAGCGCAAACAGGCTCCAGATGATCCAGCGCCCCATGTTGATGGGCTTGAACTCGACGTAGCGGCGGTTTGCCGCGTGCTTGGGCGTCTTGGGCAGTGTGGTGGTGTTCATGGTGTCAGCCTTCGCGTGTACCGAGCAGCCCGCGGGGCCGGAAGATCAGGATCAGCACCAGGAACAGGTACGGCAGGATGGGAGCAACCTGGCTCACCTTGAGCTTCCACAACACATAACCAAAGGTCTCGCTGGTGATCTCCACGCCGACACGCGCCAGCAGGCTCATGAGCGACGAGTCGATGGCCACCGCAAAGGTCTGGATGACGCCGATCAGGATCGATGCGAGGAATGCCCCGGAAAGCGATCCCATGCCGCCGACGACCACCACCACGAAAATGATGGAGCCCACCGTGGCGGCCATGCCGGGCTCGGTCACGAAGGCGTTGCCACCAATCACTCCGGCCAGCCCGGCCAGCGCAGCGCCGCCGCCAAACACCAGCATGAAGACGCGCGGGACGTTGTGGCCCAGCGTCTCCACCGTTTCAGGATGCGTCAGCGCAGCCTGGATGACCAGGCCGATGCGGGTGCGCGTGAGCAATTGCCAGATGGCAATCAGCATCAGGATGGACACACCCATCATGAAACCTCGGTACATCGGGAACTGGGTGCCGTAGATGGTGAACAGCGGACCCGAGAGTTCATCGGGTACGCGGTAGTCGACCGAGCTGGTGCCCCAGACCAGCTGCACCAGCTCCAGGATGATGTAGCTCAGGCCGAAGGTGATGAGCAGTTCGGGCACATGGCCGAAAGCGTGGACCCGGCGCAGCGCGTACTTCTCGAACAGCGCTCCAAGGAGGCCCACCAGCAAGGGCGCCACCACCAGCGCCGGCCAGAAGCCGACAAACAACGTCGTGGTGTAGGCGATGTAGGCGCCCAGCATGTAGAAACTTGCGTGGGCGAAGTTCAGCACGCCCATCATGCTGAAAATCAGGGTGAGACCGGAGCTGAGCATGAACAGCAGCAAGCCGTAGCTCACGCCGTTCAGCATTGAAATGGTGAAAAGTTCCATGGCAGCCTGGCAAAGACAACGGTCAGAAAAAAGCCCGCTCGCCACCGGCATGCCAGCGGCCGAACGGGCCTGTCAGCGGAGAAAGACCCTGTAAGGGCCAGCCTGCCGCCGAGCCAGAGGTGGCCAGGCGACGGCGGGCCGATTCAATCAGGGCCGCTTCATGTTGCAGCTGGTTGGCGTGCTGGCCACATAGGGCTCCATCTGCTTGATCGGGGCAAAGGTGTAGCCGGTGTTTTCCACGCTGTACGGGAACTCCTTGGACACCTTTTGCCACTTGGTCACAAACATCGACTGCTGCAGCTGGTGATCGGTCTTGCGCATGGTGACCTCACCCGCAAAGCTCTTCACAGACAGCCCGCTCATTGCGGCAGCCACAGCCACCGGGTTGGTCGACTTGGCCTTGGCGATCGCTGCGCCCAGCAGGTTGACGCCGTTGTAGGTGGCATAGGTGTAGTAGTCGTCGTTGAACTGCTTCTTGAAGTCCGCAGACATCTTGCCGATTTCGCCCGTGTGGTTGGAGTGACCATAGGCGATCACGTACACCTCGCTGTCACCACCGGCCGCCAGCGCGGTCGGCGTACCGGTTACGCCAGCGTAATAGGTGTACATCGGAATCTTCAGACCGGCGTCGTTCAGGGCCTTGACGAACAGCGTCAGGTCGGTGCCCCAGTTGCCGGTGACGATGGTGTCGGCACCGGATTGCTTGATCTTGGCCACGTAGGGCGCGAAATCCTTCACCTGACCGATCGGGTGCAGGTCTTCACCGACGATCTTCACGTCAGGCCGCTTGCGGGCAATGCCTTCCTTGAAGTACCGGGCCACCTGCTGGCCGTGCGAGTAGTTCTGGTTGAGCAGGAACACGTTCTTGACCTTGGGCTGGTCCTTCATGAACGAGGTCAGCGCCTCCATCTTCATGGTGGTGTCGGCGTCAAGGCGGAAGTGCCAGTAGTCGCACTTCTCGTTGGTCAGCGACGGATCCACAGCCGCGTAGTTGAGATAGACCACCTCTTTGCCGGGATTGCGCGCGTTGTGCTTGCTCACCGCGTCGGAAATGGCGGCTGCTGCACCCGAGCCGTTGCCCTGGGTCACGTAGCGAAAACCCTGGTCAATGGCGGCGCGCAGCGCGTTCAGGCTCTCTTGCGGCGAGCCTTTGTTGTCAAAACCGACCACTTCGAACTTCACATTGGCAGGGTTGGCCTTGCCGCTCTTCGTGGTCGCTGCGAACTGCCAGCTCTTGAGCTGGTTCTGACCCACGTTGGCAAACGGGCCGGACAGCGGGTCGATGAAGGCGATGCGCACCGTCTCGCCACTCTGGGCATTGGCTGCAAAGGCGCAGGCGATCAGTGAGGCGGCGGTCAGGCTCTTGATGGCGAAATGCATGGGGTTGTCTCCGGTGGGTTGAAGTTGACAAGCAGCTTACAAGGCTGGCTGGTCCCGGGGCTCAGGGATAGCCCCTAGGGCCTATCGCACGCGCGACTTTCAACAGGCTCGTTTCGCCTGGCGCTTGGCTCGCGCCGCCCGATCGGCGCGGCAAGCGTTGACCGCCTCGCCTGTCCTGCGCCACCGTCGGGACGCGCGAGGCGGCCGGCATCAGCCTGGGAGGACGTAGTCCTTCAGCTGCTGGCGCAGCGTCATCTTCTGCATCTTGCCGGTGGCGCCCAGGGGAATCACGTCCACAAACACCACATCGTCCGGAATCTGCCACTTGGCGATCTTGCCCTCGTAGTGCGCCAGCAACTCCTCGCGGGTGACTTCCTTGCCAGGCTTCTTCACCACCACCACGATGGGGCGTTCGTCCCATTTGGGGTGCTTCATGCCCACGCAGGCGGCCATCGCCACGGCCGGGTGGGCCATGGCGATGTTCTCCACGTCGATCGAGCTGATCCATTCGCCGCCAGACTTGATCACATCCTTGCTGCGGTCGGTGATCTGCATGAAGCCGTCGGCGTCGATCACCGCCACGTCACCGGTAGGGAACCAGCCATGTCCCGCCTCGTCGCGAACCAGTGGGTCACCGCCCTCGCCCTTGAAGTAGCTGGCGATGATCCAGGGACCGCGCACCAGCAGGTCGCCGTAGGTCTTGCCGTCCCAGGGCAGTTCTTTGCCATCGGCGTCCACGATCTTCATGTCGACTCCGTACACCGCGCGGCCCTGCTTGAGCCGCACCTTCATCTGCTCGGCGGGCGTCAGTTCCATCTGATCGCGCTTGAGCGTGCACACCGTGCCCAGCGGCGACATCTCGGTCATGCCCCAGGCGTGCAGCACCTCCACGCCGTAGTCGTTGTTGAACGCTTCGATCATGGCCGGCGGGCAGGCTGAGCCGCCGATCACCGTGCGCTTGAGCGTGCTGAACTTCAGGCCCTCGGTCTGCATGTGGCCCAGCAGCATCTGCCAGACAGTGGGCACGCCGGCGGCCATGGTCACCTTTTCCGACTCCAGCAACTCGAAGATCGACTTGCCGTCCATCGCCGGACCTGGAAACACCAGGCTGCACCCGGTGGCCGCTGCCGAATAAGGCAGTCCCCAGGCGTTGACGTGAAACATCGGCACCACAGGCAGCACGCTGTCGCGTGCGCTCAGACACAGCGAGTCGGGCAGCGCCGCGCTGTAGGCGTGCAGGATGGTTGAGCGGTGTGAATACAGCGCCGCCTTGGGGTTGCCGGTGGTGCCGCTGGTGTAGCACATGCTCGAGGCCGAGTTTTCGTCGAACTCGGGCCAGATGTAGTCGGTCGACTGCTGGCCCATCCAGGCTTCGTAGGAGAGCAGACCTGGCAGACCGCTGTCGGCCGGCAGCTTGTCGGCATCGCAAAGCGCGATCCAGTGTTTGACGGTGGGGCAATGCGCGGCCACCGCCTTGACCAGGGGCAGAAAGGTCATGTCAAACGCCACCACCCGGTCTTCGGCGTGGTTGACGATCCAGGCCAGCTGCTCGGGATGCAGGCGCGGGTTGAGTGTGTGCAGCACGCGCTGCGAGCCGCTGACACCAAAGTACAGCTCCAGATGGCGGTAGCCGTTCCAGGCCAGGGTGGCGAATCGGTCTCCGACAGCCAGCCCCAGGCCGTTGATGGCGTTGGCTACCTGGCGCGAACGCTGGGCGATCTGGCCCCAGTCGGTGCGGTGGATGTCACCCTCGACCCGGCGCGACACGATCTGACCGCGAGCGTGGTGCCGCTCTGCGTGCACGATGAGAGAAGAGATCAGCAGCGGCTGACTTTGCATGTGTCCCAGCATGGGGAGTCTCCTGTTCTGGTTTGCGTGAAAACGAACGACCGTTCGAGGTCAGCCGGTGATGATGCACCAAATCGGATTCCGTGCGGACAAGTCGGCCAACGCAGCGGGCCCCTTGAGCGAGGAGAGTATCCATCGGATAGCCCGCTGGTTGCGGCAGGTTCGAAGCCTCAGTCGGGCGGCCATTGTGCGTCCGCATCCAGGGGGAATGCGGGTCTGGGCACGCGCTGCAGTGAAAGCCGGCTGAGTACCGGGGTGGTCAATCCGGGTCCATCGACCTCGATCACCCGGTGGGCTGGCGCAAAGTCGCTGAAGGCAGCGCGGAAATGCCCGCGGCTTTTGACCACGAGGGTGCGAATGGAATCTGTCGACTGCGCGAGATCGATGCCGAAGATGTCAAGCTGTGCCGGATCCAGCAACTGCTGCCGCTGGCTGATCACGATCACCTGGACCCCACCCAGCGACAGCAACGCGCTGGACCCCATGGATTGCGTGCTGCCCTGAACCAGACCTTTTCGCCCCACAAAGGTGCCATCGGACAGGGCCAGCACGCGCGCCTCATGGTCTAGCGGGTCGGCAAAGGCCTCGGGCGGACCCCCGGCATTGAAATGGGCCAGAAACCAGGCCCCTACCCCTTCCTGGTGGGCCCGGGCGGCCAGCAGCGGATCGGTGAAGACGCCGAGCAAGACCCGTTTCGCACCGGCCTTGAGCAAGGCGCTGAGCAGGGCCGTCGTGTTGCCGCCTCCGCCTCCACCAGGGTTGTCGCCCACGTCGGCCAGGATCAGCCTGGGCTGTCGCGGCAACAGGTGAGTCGGATCGGCGCCTGCGTCCACCGCCATCGCCACCGCGGTGTCCATGGGCGTGAGTGCCGTGAGAAATGCCTTTCGGGAGTCCCACACCCGCCGCGCCATTCCCGTGGCAGCCACCTGCGCCGCGTCGCGCGCACCTCGGGATGCGGTCACCACCACGCTGAAGCCACACTTCGCGCAATCGGCCAGCGGGAATCCACCGCAAAGGGAAATGTTCAGCACCCGCTCGTCTGGCCACGCCGCAGCCTCGTCCAGCAGGCGGGCATAGGGCGAGCCCGGCGCTATCAGCTGATCCGTGCTGGCTGGCAGAAACGGCAGCTTCTCCAGCACCACGACACCGGGCCCCTCGACCAGCATGCGCCGCATGAGCACCGCCGCTTCGGCGCCCCGCTCCCGCAAATCGACGTGAGGATTGGTCCGGTAGGCGACGAAGGCGGACAGCGCATCGGTCATGCGGCGCGACACGTTGGTGTGCAGGTCAAACACCGCCACCACAGGAACGTTGGGGCCCACCAGGGCACGGATGCGCTCGAAGAGCACGCCGTCCGGATCGTCTTCCTCAGTGGTCAAGGCCGCGCCGTGCGAGCTGATGAAGACACCATCGAGTGGCCCCGCCTCGGCCAGGCGACGCTCGACATCAGCCAGAAAGCGGGTCCACCAGACGTGATCCACCGGGCCACCTGGGTAGGCCAGGGCCATGCGCAACGCCACCGGTTCCCAATCGCCGCTGGCGCCCATGGTGGCCACAAACCCTTGGCTGTCCGGCAGGAGCCGGGGCGCCGGGGCGCGGAGTTCGGCCAGCAACTCGGCCCCTGCCCTGTCACAGGACTGCTCGAAGTGCGCACCGGTGGTGACCGGCGCCAGCCGATTGGCCTCCAGAAAGAAGCCGGCCAGGCCGATGCGCGGCGCTTTGGGCATGAGCCTGGTGCCCATCAGTCCAGCTTGATGCCTTGCACCAGCGGCCGGTACTTCGCCAGCTCGGCGGCGACAAATGCCTTCGTCTCCTCTGGCGACATCGTCGCTTTCAGTTCGACCCCCAGGCGGACCCGCTGCTCCACCGTGGCGGGAAGCATCAGGGCCTGGTTGATCGCGGCATTGAGACGGCTGACCACGGCGGCTGGCGTGCCGGCCGGGGCATAGACCACGCCCCAGGTCGACAGCTCCAGCCCCTTGAGCGCGGGAATATCCCCGAAGGACTGCGCATCCGGAATGGCCGCCAGGCGCTGTGCTGCGGTCACGCCAATCGCCTTCAGCCGGCCGCTGCGCACAAACCCCGCCGCGTTGGCGGCACTGGTGATGCCGACATCAATCTGCCCGCTCATCACGTCGTTGAGGATCTGGGCGCCGCCGCGATAGGGAATGTGCAGCATGAACACGCCGACCTTGGCCTTGAATGCCTCACCAATCACATGCTGGAAAGTGCCTACGCCCGGTGACCCGTAGCTGAGCTTGCCCGGATTGCGCTTGGCCATGGCGATGAACTCGTCCAGCGATTTCGCCGGAAAATCGGGGCGGGTCACAAACACCGCTGGCGTTCCTCCCACAAAAGCCACCGGCAGCAGGTCTTCAACCCGGTACGAAGCGCGTGGGTTGATGAGCGGCACCAGCAGCGCCTCGCTCAGCGATCCGTACAGCACCGTGTGGCCGTCGGGCGTGGCACGGGTCAGCTTCTGCACGCCGAGCGCACCGCCTGCACCTGCGGCGTTGTCGACGATCACGGGCTGACCGAGCAACCGACCCATCTCCTGCGTGATCATGCGAGCGCCGATGTCGCTGGCGCCGCCAGCCGTGTAGGGGACGATCATCGACACCGTGGTCGATGGAAAAGCGGTCTGCGCAAATGCCGCTGTGGTCAACGCCTGCGACAGGCCACCCGCGCACATGGCCAGCATCAGGCTGCGTCGGGTTGAGGTGAATCGAGCGAAAGGCATCTGGGTCTCCTGCAACAAATAGAAGTCGCAGTGTAGAAACCGCAGGGCTTTCGCCATAGGTGCAATTCCGCCAAGCTTGATGGCTATCCCGCCAGCCTGATGTGGCACCATCTGCACAGTTTCTGCCCAGAAAAAATGTCCGTGATGCCTGCCAGTTCATCCCGATCCATGCTGCGGCAGCCTTTGCAGCTGTGGGAAATCCTGCGGTGCGACGAAGGTCTGGAAGGCCCTCTTGGCGCTCTGGCTGATCTGCTTCGCATGGTCAACACCATCGCCAGACTCAGGGGGCTTCGCCACGAACGGGTGGCACTGCAACACAGAACGCCGACCGGCCGCATCACGCGCGGTATGGCGGCCATTCAAACCCGTGAAGCGTCGTCCAAGGAACAGATCGGCCGTGCCCGCCTGCCCTCGCCCTGGCTGCCAGACGTGCTGGTGGTGCCAGGATGGCAGGCACGCAACGGACCCCATCTGAACCGACTGGTTGCCAGGGACCGTGCGGCCTGTGACCGGCTGCGCGCTGTGCACGCCGCTGGGGGACAGGTAATCGGCCTCTTCACGGGTGTGGCTCTGCTGGCGGAAGCTGGCCTGCTGGACAACTCGCCTGCGGTCATTCCCTGGCCCTTTGTGCCGGCTGTGCTGCGCCATGCGCCCAGCCTGCAGATCGTCACCGGCGCGTCGCACGCCCAGCATCAGCGTGTCTGGACCGTGGATTCGCCGTTGCTGGCGACCGACGTCGCAC
This sequence comes from Hydrogenophaga sp., assembly GCF_030373245.1. Classification (GTDB taxonomy): domain Bacteria; phylum Pseudomonadota; class Gammaproteobacteria; order Burkholderiales; family Burkholderiaceae_C; genus Hydrogenophaga. Next base: position 210,029 of record NZ_JAUCZF010000005.1, on the reverse strand, counting down.
TCATGGTGCTGCAGGCCGGGGGCCTGCAGGCACTCGCCGAATCGGCTCGCGCTGTGCTGCTGCACTCGCCACAGCGGCAGGGTCTGGTCCGTGCGGTGGCACAAGACGCTCGTTCCCGAGTGGGACTGGGCTCGCTTGAACGGGCGCGGCGCTGGCTGGAGGATCACCTGCATGAACCCTACAGCCTGTCAGACACGGCACGAGCCGCCGCCACCAGCGAACGATCGCTGTTGCGGCACTTTGGACAGGCGTTTGGACAGACCCCTTTGCAGATGCTGCACGAATTGCGCGTGACCCGAGCCCGCATGCTGCTGGAGACCACCTACCTCAGCAGCGAGGCCATTGCCGAGCGTTGCGGCTGGCGCGACCCGGTGATGCTGCGCGAGGTATTCCGACGTGCCACCGGCATGACGCCCGCTGCCTACCGCGAACGATTCCGGCTTCGCTCGTCCCGGCGTGAGTGGGGCAAGGACCTCGCTTGAGCGGAGCATGACCCTTCACCGGTGCGCAAGACGTCGCATCCTCGCACGGACGCTTGCGGCCGCTGCCACAATGCGCCGAGATGCCTGACGGGCAAAACCGGAGAATACCTATGAAGCCCTCGTTTCCCATCCAGAAATCCGAAGCCGAATGGCGCGCTGAGCTGGCGGCCAAGAAGGCCGAACCAATGGCCTACGAGGTGACCCGGCTGGCCTATACCGAACGCCCCTTCACCGGCAAATACGAGAAGATCTGGGCCGACGGCAGCTACCACTGCATCGCCTGCGGCAACCACCTCTTCGACGCCGACACCAAGTTCGACGCGCATTGCGGCTGGCCCAGCTTCTCAGAGGCGATTCCCGGCGCCATTACCGAAATTCGTGACACCAGCCACGGCATGGTGCGGGTGGAGACGGTGTGCAGCCAGTGCGGCGCCCACCTCGGGCACGTGTTCGACGACGGCCCCACGGCCACCGGGCTGCGCTACTGCATGAACTCGGCCTCGCTGGACCTGAAGCGCCGGTGATGTCGGCGGGTAGGCCTGCCGGGCCGCCCGTCGACGATCGGCCTCAGCCGCGCACGGCTTTCAGTGCGGTCAGCATCGGCTTCATCAGCTTGAGATCCAGGTTGATGGCTTTCTCCAGCTCTGCCAGGCCAGCTGCTGCCCCCTTGAGAATCATCGCCTCCTCGTCTTTCTCGCTGATCGCAAACACCGGCTTTTTCTGGGCTTCAAACAGGGCCATGACCGGCTTGGTGACTTTCATCGACGCTGACACGATCCCGCCCAGCACGTGGGCCTCCACCACATCCCAGGGCGGACAGCTCAGGCAGACCGGCCCCGGCTTGGGCACCTGCTTGGGTGGCAAGACGTCGACAAGGTAGTCCAGTCGAAGCATCTCGTGCAGTTTTGGGTTGAGTTCCAGCGTGAGGTCCAGCACCCAGGCGCGCACCCAGCATGGGCCCATCCGCTTGTGCAGGTACCGCGCCAGTGCTGCACCCAGCTCCACGGTGGTGGCGTCGCGCCTGAACTCTTCCAGACCTTCGTACTGGAAGTGGCTGGCAGAAAGGTAGAAGCGCGCCATGCAGCGGCGCTGCTGCGCCGTGGCCAGCCAAACGGCGATGTTGATGTAGTACTCGCGAATTTTGGCCCAGTTGCTCACGGCCTCTGTCGTGGCGCCGGTCGCCGCCGCGGCGCTGGTCAAGGCGTCGATGTTCATGCCCATCCAGTGGTGCCAGGTCGAATCCACGACCACACGGCCCAGGCCGATGCGCTGGCCGTCGTAAACGCTGATCATGGGAAAACGCTTGGCTGGCATTGGCACACCCGGGTGGAACGCCCGTTTCTCGTGCCAATAGGGCGGGTCGGCCAGCGTGGTGCCGTAAGCGATGACCTGCGGCAAGGGACGTACGCCCGCCTTGGTCGGGTACTCCGTTGCACTGGAGACATCGACCTGGAAGTTGCCCGGCGCGGTATCGAAACACATGCCCTCATGCGGATGGTCGGGCATGACATTGATGGGGCCGTGCGTGGGATGGCAGAGCACGGGATGGGGGGCATGCCAGCCAAACAGGCCGCCACTGCGCATCACAGGCACCCACTCGATGGGCTGAGGAACGGCATCCGACTGGGCGGCGTCGGGAATCACCGCGTAACCCGGTGGGCCCTGCGTCGCGTTTTGAGGCCGATTGGTGTCAATGCGACCTTCCGGATTGCGAGGCGGCACGCCCTGCGCGTTGGTCCAGCGCCGCATGGTGCCCACGCGTGGCACCTGGCGGCACAGGGCAGCGCCCAGATCTGCGTGGTCACCGGTAGCGAACACGCCACCTTGGCGCTGATCCATCCACTTCTGCAGGGCGGTGCGCTCCGGGGCGCTCAGGCTTCCAGCGCCACCATCAATGCCAAACAACCAGAGCTGGTGGTACTGGTTGAGCAAGGCGTCGGTGAAGGTGGTGGACGAACGGTGGGCGGTGGTCACCCGAAAATCCACCCAGCCACGAGCGGTGCTGTCCAGCAGACTGACCACCGCGCCGATCCCGAATCCGGAACCGAGTCCGATGCTGCCGTCGACCACCACCAGAATCTTCAGTGGTCCGCACAGCTTGAAGCGAGGTTTGAGCTCTCTGAGCGCCTCGATCACGTCGGGGCGCAAGTCCTGAATTGCCTGAATGTCCATGTTGCCTCTCCTGAAACCAGCCATGCCGCTGAGCGGGGCGCTGGCGTGCATGGCAACCGCAAGCGCTGTTCTATTGAGCGCGTGCAAAGGCGTGCTGGCCATCCTTCACAGGATGTAAAACGACCATCAGGTGGGGGAAATGGTGGGCGCTGCGTCCCACAGACATGAGGCAGCGCACGGTGGCAGGCGAATGCCCGGTGGACAGAAATGCCCTCAGGCGCTTCAGACGGGCGTCAAACGCCCGAGCTGATCGCCAGCGAAGTCACTCAACAGCTCAAGAGCCGGACACAAGATCCGTCCCGGGGAACGGGACCCTGCGGAAGGGTCATTCGGAGTGCGCTCAGGCAGTGGGCAGCGGGCTCATGCGGTCGGACTGCCGCGCACCATGGCCAGCACCTTGCCCGCGTCCAGGGTGGACGCGGTTTGCTGGATCTGCGGCAGGTATTGCGTCTGCATCTGCTTGGCTGGTGCCAGCAGACCCTGGAAGGTCTGTTGCAGCAACGCAGTGCTCATGACCCGACCGCCGGCGTAATAGCGCTTGGCCAGCTGACCCAAGGCGTAGGTGGTTGCAAAGGAAAACGCCATGCCCGTGGCGGCGCGCCCGATGCCACCCGCCATGCGACCGGCCGCCTTGCCGAGAAGGCCGCCGATCAGCTTGCGGCCAAATTGCTCGATGTATTGCGACGACAGACCCACGCCGGCGGCAGCGATGAATTCGCGGATGTGGCCCTGGTCCAGCTCCACGCCGTGCGCTTTTCCGATGTTGTAGACCATGCGGATCTGCAGCGGGATGATGGCCATCGAAGCCCAGGACTGAGGCAGCAGCTCAAGTGCGCCATTGAGCAGCGATGCGTTGAGGATGAGCTTGTCCATCTCGGCATCGGGCGGCGCGCTGACCGCCACGGCAACCGGTACGGGCGCGGCTGGGGTTGCGAGCGCGGCGGCAGTTGCCACCGTCGCCACCGTGCCCGCTGCAGGCGCCGCATGGTCAGATGCTTCGACCAGCTGGGCTTCCTGGCGCTCAAAACGCTCGGTCTCGCCGGCGTCCAGGCCCAGTCGCTGCTTGAGATCGTTCAGAAACGCGGTTTCTGCGGGCGATTTTCGACCGTCGGCGTCGCAGACACACACCGCCATCTCGTAGGCCAGCTGGCGCTGACCCGTGTCGGTCAGCCCCGCGACGGCGGTCTGCACCGTGGCCCGCTTGAGCAGCACGTCCTGGTAAAGCTGGGCCAGGCCAGCACCACCCGCCTCGCGACCGAGTGAGTCCGCGATGCCGCGAATCGCTTCGCGCTCGGCGTCCGCCTTGGCGCCGTCCGAGAAAGCGGCCAGCAGGGCTATGGTGAGAATGGCTTGTTGTTCGGCTGTGGTCATGATGAGGTGAAAAACAGGGTGGGACAGAAGAGCGCAGTTGCGCCACCGGGAGTGGACCCCGCCAGCGTGCCACAGTTCCGCACCGGGATGGCCGCAACCCCACGGCTGGCCTTGAGCGCTGCAGGCCCGATAATCGGCCCATGCGTTTCCTGATCGACTTTTTCCCAATTGTTTTTTTCGTCGGCGCCTACAAGCTGCACGACATCTACACCGCGACCGCCGTGCTCATGGCTGCCACCGTGGTGCAGACCGGAATCATCTACGCCATTGACCGCAAGCTGCAGACCATCCACAAGGTGACGCTGGTGCTGGTCATTGTCTTCGGTGCCCTCACCCTGGTCCTGCAAGACGAGCGCTTCATCAAGTGGAAGCCGACCGTGCTCTATGCCAGCATGGCCATTGTGCTCGGGGCAGCGCTGTGGATATGGAAAAAGAACTTCCTTCAGATGTTGCTGGGTACCCAGCTCACGCTGCCCGAGTCGGTCTGGGGCCGGCTGACGGTGATCTGGATCGCCTACTTCTTCTTCATGGCGGCGATCAACGCTTACGTGGCGGCGTACTACTCCACCGAAGCCTGGGTCAACTTCAAGCTCTGGGGTTACGTCTTTCCGGTGATCTTCATCGTCGGTCAGGGTCTTTACATCTCGCGATATCTGAAAGACGACGACGGTGAGGCGAGCAAATCATGAGCGCAGCACCAGACGCCATCCCCACCGCGCCGGCCATTGAGGCCACCTTGCGCGCCACGCTTTCGCCCAGTGTGCTGGAGGTGATCGACGAGAGCGCCGATCACGCTGGGCACGCAGGTTCCAACGGCCTGGGCTACGGCACCCATTTCCGGGTGCGCATCGGTGGCCCGGCCTTCGCCGGCCTCAGTCGGGTGACGCAGCATCGCCTTGTGTATGATGCCCTGCAAAAATTCACCGATGCCGGCCTGCACGCACTGGCCATCGAGATTCAGCGCTGACCAGGTCCGTCGGCTCGTTTACTTTCTGACACGAAATCAGTCCCTTGCGGCCGGGCACTTCGCCCACCGGCCAAAGTCTCACCCCTTTTCATTCCGAGATCCCTCATGAAACGCTCCCTGCACGCCCTTGCCGCGACCGCCCTGCTCGCCGCCGCTCCCTGGTCACTGGCCCAGAACGTGGCCATCGTCAACGGCAAGGCAGTGCCGCTGGCCCGCGTTGAAGCCCTGGCCCAGCAGGTCGCTGCCTCCGGTCGACCGGTGGACGACCAGGTGCGCGAACAGCTCAAGGAAGAAGTCATTCTGCGCGAGATCTTCATGCAGGAAGCCCAGAAACGCGGCATCGGCGCCACCGACGACTACAAGAACCAGATGGAGCTGGCACGCCAGACCATCATGATCCGCACGCTATTCGCCGACTACCAGAAGAAGAACCCGGTGACCGACGCTGACATCCAGGCCGAGTACGACAAGTTCGCGGCGGCCAACGGCGGCAAGGAATACCGCGCCCGCCACATCCTGGTCGACAAGGAAGACGAGGCCAAGGCCATCATCAAGTCGATCAAGGGCGGCGCCAAGTTTGAAGACATCGCCAAGAAGTCGTCCAAGGACCCAGGGTCCGGCGCCAACGGCGGCGACCTGGACTGGGCCGCTGCCGCCAGCTACGTCACAGAATTCTCGGAGGCCATGGTCAAGCTGGACAAGGGCCAGATGACCGAGGAGCCGGTGAAGAGCCAGTTCGGCTGGCACGTGATCCGCGTGGACGATGTTCGCCAGGCGCAACTGCCCAAGCTGGAAGACGTCAAGCCGCAGATCTCGCAGCAGATGCAGCAGCAAAAGCTCAGCGAATTCCAGCGCACGCTGCGCGAAAAGGCCAAGGTCGAGTAAGCGGAGCTTCGCGCATCGGACAGACAGCGCGGCTTAGGTCGCGCTTTTTTTTTGCCCGTGCGCAAGCTGGTGACCGCTCTTGTACCCGCGGGTGGCTCCTCGCAGGCCAGGCCAAGCGGACAGCCGAGAGCCGCTGCTGCTGACCATAATGCCGTCAACCTTATCGGATTGCAGCCATGACACCCGCACCCACCAGCATTCAGGCCTTCCTCAGCGAACACCGCATCCATGAGGTCGAGTGCGTCATCCCCGACATGACCGGCATCGCGCGCGGCAAGATCCTGCCCAAAGACCTGTTCTTGAACTCGGGCCACATGCGCCTGCCCAAGAGCGTGCTGCTCAACACGGTCAACGGTCAGCAGCCGGACAACGCCGCTTTTGTGGGCGATACCGACCCGGACATGGTCTGCGTACCCGATCTCGCCACTGCCCGCGTCGTGCCGTGGGCAGCCGAGCAAGTGGCGGTGATCATCCACGACTGCGAGGAGTTCGACGGCTCGCCGGTGGCGCTGTCGCCGCGCAGCGTGTTGCGCCGAGTGCTGCGGCTCTACGAAACGCAAGGCTGGCAACCGGTGGTGGCGCCCGAGATGGAGTTTTATCTTGTGGCGCGGCATCAGAACCCCCACGAGCCGTTGCAGCCGCCGCTGGGGCGCACCGGCAAACCGGAGGCTGGTCGCCAGTCCTATTCCATTGACGCGGTCAACGACTTTGACCCGTTTTTCCTGGAGCTGTCGCGCTTTTGCGAGGTGCATCGTCTGGGAGTGGAAACGCTGATTCACGAAGCCGGCGCCGGGCAGATGGAGATCAACTTCACCCACGGTGATGCGATGGACCTGGCGGACCGGGTGTTCCTCTTCAAGCGCACGGTGCGCGAGACCGCCCTGCGCCACGGCATCTTTGCCACTTTCATGGCCAAACCCATGGAGACCGAGCCAGGCAGCGCGATGCACATCCACCAAAGCATCCTGGACCGGGCAAGCGGCCACAACATTTTCAGTCAGGAAGGCGGCGAAGTGACACCCGCGTTTCGCCATTTCATTGCCGGCTTGCAGCGCTACGTGCCGCAGTGCATGCCGATCCTGGCGCCGTATGTGAACTCCTACCGCCGGCTCGCGCGCTTCATGTCGGCGCCGATCAATGTGCAGTGGGGCTACGACAATCGCACCTGCGGCATCCGCGTGCCCGAGTCCGACCCCGCCAACCGTCGCCTGGAGAACCGAGTGCCCGGTGTGGACGTCAATCCTTACCTCGCCATGGCGGCCACGCTGGCCTGCGGCTACCTGGGGCTGGTGGAACAACGCGAGCCCACCGAACCCATGACCTCCAGCGCCTGGGACGTGGACTTCGAGCTGCCGAGTCACATGGAAGATTCGATCCGCCGCATGCGGGAATGTGAATCCATGCGCGAGGTGCTCGGATCTGCTTTCGTCGACGCCTTCCTGGCTGTAAAAGAGGTCGAATACGCCACCTACAACCGCGTGATCAGCTCCTGGGAGCGCGAGCACTTGTTGCTGCTGGTGTAGGTGATTCACACCCTGCGCCGCTTCGCGGCTTCCCCCTCTCTCTCTGGCCTTCGGCCGGAGGGGGACGCAGCCCTGTAGCCCGGCGAAGCCGGTTCCACGGCTGCCCTGGGTTGGGCGCACGCGCTCCGCAAGCACTGCAAGCAGTCAAACCTGAAATCAGAGAGGCCAGATGAAGACCACCACGCCTTCCCACACCACCCGCCTCGGCCTCGACTGGTCTCGCGCCCAGGCTTTCCTGGCCCGTGAGCGCACAGCTTATGAGCGCCGCAACCCGCGGTCCGCCGAACTCGCCGCGCAGGCCCGTTGCCACCTGCTGTTCGGCGTTCCCCTGCACTGGATGACCGACTGGGGCACACCCTTCGCCCTGCACGTGGACCACGCTCAGGGTGCCCAGGTGACCGATGTCGATGGTCATGTGCTCACCGACTTCTGCCTGGGTGACACCGGCGCCATGTTCGGCCACGCACCCGCACCCGTGGCCGCTGCGCTGCAACTGCAAGCCACGCGTGGTTACACCACCATGCTCGCCACGGCCGATGCGACCAAGGTCGGCGCAGCCCTGGCCGAGCGCTTCGGCCTGCCCATGTGGCAGTTCGCCATGAGCGCCACCGACGCCAACCGCTACATCGTGCGCTGGATCCGCGCGGCCACCGGGCGCAAGAAGCTGCTGGTGTTCAACGGCTGCTACCACGGCACGATCGAAGACGTGTACGTCGACCTGGTCGAGGGTTTGCCCACCCAGCGCGACAGCCTGCTCGGTCAGGTGCACAACCTGCTGGAGCACACGGTCGTGGTGGAGTTCAACGACCTGGGCGCACTGGAATCCGCGCTGGCGGCAGGCGACGTGGCCTGTGTGCTGGCCGAGCCGGTCATGACCAACATCGGCATGGTGTTGCCCCAGCCGGGCTATTGGGAAGCCGCGCAGGTCCTCATCCGGCGGCACGGCGCACTCCTGGTCGCCGACGAAACCCACACCATCAGCACGGGTCCGGGTGGCTACACCCACGCGCATGGCTTGAAGCCCGATGCGCTGGTGCTCGGCAAACCGGTGGGTGGTGGCGTGCCCTGCGCGGTCTACGGCATGAGCGCCGAACTGGCCGAACGAGCAGTGAAAGCCAAGCTGGAAGCCCCTCCAGGGCACAGCGGCATCGGCACCACGCTCACCGGCAGCATGCTGGCCATGGCCGCCATGCGCGCTGCGCTCACCGAGGTCATGACACCCGCCGCCTACGCCCACATGCTACCCCTGGCCGAGCGCCTGGCCGATGGCCTCCGAGCCGTGATCGCGCGTCACCGCTTGCCCTGGTGCGTGACCCAGGTCGGTGCGCGGGTCGAGTTTCAGTTCACGCCCACGCCACCGCGCAACGGCAGTGAGGCCAGCGCCATCCTCGACGGCGAACTCGAACACCTGATCCACCTGGGCCTGCTCAACCGCGGCGTGATGATCACGCCCTTTCACAACATGATGCTGGTCTGCCCCCAGACCACGGCGGTGGATGTGGACCGGTTGCTGGGCGCGCTGGACGAGGTCCTGACCGAGATCGCCGCCCGCGCCTGAGTCAGCGCACCAGCCAGACCACTGCGCTGATCAACCCCAGCAGCACCGGCTGGTGCAGCAGGTAGTAGCTCAGGCTCCAGCGCCCCAGCACCACGCCGGCCCGAAACAGCCCGGTGGCTGGGACATCGGCTTCGCCCAGCCAGTGCGGCCGGTGATGCAGCGCCCAGCGTCCGGCCGCCACACCCCACCACATCACACCCAGCCAGGGCAGCAGAGGCACGTAGTCCTCGGTTCTGGGCAGGCGGCTGATCAGGCCTATCCAGTTGAGCCATTGGCTGTCAAGTACGGTCAGCGCCGGCAGTGCCGCGATCAGCTCAGGGGCGGCGAACTTGGCGCCAATGGCCAGCGCTCCCAGCGGCCAGAGCCAGACGCCCCAGCCAGCGGTGAGCCGCACCACGATCAGCATCACCGCGATGCCGTGCAGCACGCCGAAGTAGATGAAGCTGTTGGGGAACATCATCAGTGAACCCGCGGTGACCAGCAGCGCCGCACCCGCCACCTGGGCCCAACGCTTCCAGAAGCGCGGCCAGGTCTGACCCTGGTGCACCGCCACCGCCTGGGACAGGCCGGCGGTGAAGAGAAACAGACTGACGATGGTGGTGCGCTGCCAGGTCCAGAACGGGTCGCGGTAGAAGTCCTGCTGGATCAGGCCAAAGTGATCGAGGTCAAAACAGAAGTGGTAGGCCGTCATCCACACCATGGCCAGCGCCCGCAGCAGGTCGATGCGGTCGAGGCGCTGGCTCACGGCTTCTGTTCCCGGGTGGCTGAGGAGCGGGTGGCCTGCTGGTGCACGCCGAGCAGCAGATCGGCCAGGGCCTGCGGCTCGCTCACCATGGGGTCGTGACCGGTTTTCATCTCATGCACCTGCCAGCCCGGCTCCTGCCGCACCCGAATGCGCGAGGCAGCGATGGTCGGCAAGGCTGGGTTGGTGCAGTCGATGAACGTGCGCGGCAAGGCCGCCAAGTGCGCCGCGTCGAAGTGCAGCGGCTGCTGGTACACCGCGAAAGGCTGCGGCGTCTGGCGCCGGTTAACCCAGTCGCGGTCGGCGCCCTCCAGGCCAAACACCGAGGCATCGGGCGGTGGGAAACTCAGGCCCCCGGTGGATGCGGCTGCATCAATGCGGGCTTGCTGCGTTTCGGGGGTGTGGCGGCTGCTCCAGCTCTCACCGGGCTCGGGCACCACCGCGTCCAGATAAATCAGATGGGCCAGCTGGCCCGCGTGGCGGTGTTGCAGGCGATCGGCTACCTCGGTGATCACGATGCCGCCGTAGCTGTGCCCCACCAGCACCACCCGGCTCAGTTCCTCGGCCTCGATCAGCCCGATCACGTCTTGTATGTGCGTGTTCAGGTCAGTGTCGGGCCCCATCAGGTGCGCGCGCTCGCCCACACCGGTCAGCGTGACAGCGTGCGTCTCGACCCCTCTGGCACGCAGCAAAGGCAGCACCCGTCGCCAGCACCAGGCGCCGTGCCAGGCGCCATGCACCAGAACAATGCTGGTCTGCTCAGGCAGAAGGGGTGCACTCATGGGTATCGTTCCCGGAAGCTGTGCGGACACACAGGATTCGCTGATTTTGTATCAGGGAATCACCATCAACACAGTATCGTTATAAAAATCAAATGTCTTTTTGAGATATCTAAAGTAATTTCTTGACCGTGAACGGTGTTCACGGTGGCAAACCTTCCGTGTCTACGGAGCTCTTGCCAACTCCTCATCGGCCTCCACCAGCAACCGCCTGACCCGCGACCCCTTCACCTTCGCGACTGCCCTCACCCGCAGTGCCTGTTCGGTCTCCAGGCGCACGCGCTGGTGGTATTCCAGGCTGTCGGTCTCGCCGGGATTGTGGCTGGGGATGCGGCGGGACCATTGTTGCTGGCCGTCCAGCTCAACGCGCAGTTCGTGCCAGGCGCCAGCGGCATCGGCCGGCACGTCGACCCACAAGGTGACGTCGATGTCGAACACCCGAGCGCGCGAGAGCAGGCCGGGAATGGTGAGCACGGCCACCGGGTCGGGTCCGGCGTCGGTCTGCCAGGTTTCGGGCTGAGGTGTGGGGTCGGGTTTCATGGGGCGCCACTGTAGCCCGAGTCTTGCATCCTGCGACGGATGAAGGACAAGCCATTGGGCTTGGCCTGCCCCTTTCAGCCCGCGCTGAGCTTCATCAGGGCGCCAGCATCATTCCACCACCACGGCCGTCCCACTGGCTGAGACCATGAGCATGCCGTTCCCCTGGCCAAGCACCTCGTAATCCAGGTCAACGCCGACCACCGCGTTGGCGCCCAACTCTTGTGCGCGTTGCTGCAACTCGGTGATGGCAATGTCGCGCGCCTTTTGCAGCTCGCGCTCGTAGGTGGCCGAGCGCCCGCCGACCAGGTCGCGGATGCCAGCGAACAGGTCTTTGAACAGGTTGGCGCCCAGGATGGCTTCACCGGCGACTACGCCGTGGTACTTCGTGATGCGCCTGCCTTCGACGCTGGGGGTGGTGGTGACGATCATGGGCTTTTGCTTGCGTGTGGACGAAAGCCTCAAATGTAGGCGTTGACCGGCTTGGCATGTCGCATGTGTAGCGACATGCCAAGCGCGGCCATGTGGTTGCTGTTGCGACTGAGGATGGTTTCGGACAAAGGCAGGAATTCGGTTTCCTCGTAGCTGGCGTGGGCTTTGTACTCGGCCACCAGGCGCTGCAGGTCGGCGATGTTGAGATCGGTGGCCTGGCCTTTGGCCACGCGCTTCAGTCCGCTCTCCAGCGTTTTCCAGAGCGCCTCCACGCGCCGGTGTTCGTCGGTCAGCCGCTGCGTCATGGCCTTCACCCGGGTCAGTTCTTCGCCGGGCTGGGCGCTCGCGATCACGGCCGGGAACAACTCGCGCTCTTCCTCCAGGTGGTGCTCAAAGATGGCTTCACGGAAAAACTCGAGCGACTGCTCGGCGATCTGGCGCGCACGGGCGGCGGGTTCCAGCAGCGCGGGCAGTTCGTCGAGCGCGTTCAGTCGCTTGAGGATGCCGCCGTGGCAGTTGGTGAAATTGCTCAGTGGCGCCTGATCGGCGGTGGGGTTGGAGGTGGCCATGTTGAGGTGTCTCTGGGAAGCGCGGTTCCGGGCAACACAGGCCCGGACCCTTGGCATTCCCTGGCGAGCCAGTCTAGAGCTGCGCGCGCATCAGACCTTGACCTGAGTCAAGCCCCGGCGCGGTTGCTCAGTGGCTGGGGGCCGAGCCCCGCACCCGCTGCACGGTGTTGAACACCGCCACCGCCGCTGCGCCAGCGAGCAGCCCGGCCAGGCCGCCGGCCACCATGTTGACCAGTCCGCCAGCCCAGCCGAGTCCCTCGGCAAAGTGCTCCACCGCATGGCCCAGGGATGGAATGCCGTGCAGCAAGATGCCGCCACCCACCAGGAACATGGCCGCGGTGCCGACGACCGACAAGGTTTTCATGAGCCGGGGCGCCAGCGCGAGGATGGTGCGGCCGAGCGCCTGTTGCCAGCCGGCCGTCTGGCGCACCAGGTGCAACCCGGCGTCGTCGAGCTTGACGATGCCCGCCACCAGGCCGTAGACGCCCACCGTCATCAGCAAAGAGATGCCCACCAGCACCGCGAGCTGGCGCTCGAAGCTGGCGGCGGCCACCGTTCCCAGGGTGATGACGATGATCTCGGCGGACAGGATGAAGTCGGTGCGGACGGCGCCCTTGATCTTGTCTTTTTCAAACGCCACCAGATCCACCTGTTCGTCGGCCACGGCCTTGACCAGCTCGGCGTGGTGCGCCTGGTCGGCTTCTGGGCGGTGGGAAAACGTGTGCAGCAGCTTCTCCGCGCCCTCAAAACACAGGAACAGGCCACCGAGCATGAGCAGCGGTGTGATGGCCCAAGGCGCCACGGCGCTGATGGCCAGTGCCGCAGGCACCAGGATCGCCTTGTTGCGCATGGATCCCTTGGCCACGGCCCAGACCACCGGCAGCTCGCGGTCGGCCTTCACACCGGTCACCTGCTGTGCGTTCAACGCCAGGTCGTCGCCGAGCACGCCGGCGGTTTTTCGGGCCGCAACCTGTGTCATGGCCGCGACGTCGTCCGCCGCGGCCATGCCCTGGCGCGCAGCCACCTTGGTCATGACGGCCACGTCATCGAGCAAGGTGGCGATGTCGTCAATCAGGGCAAGCAGGCTGGATGCGGCCATAGAGAGTGTCTCGGTGGGGGATCGGGTGGCTTCAGCCCACCCATTTGCGCGCGTTGCGCCAGATGCGCATCCAGGGGCTGGCGCCAGCTGGGTCACCCGAGGTCCAGCTCATCTGGATGTTGCGGAACACCCGCTCGGGGTGCGGCATCATGGCGGTGAAGCGTCCGTCTGCAGTGGTGACTGCGGTCAGTCCGCCCGGGCTGCCGTTGGGGTTGAACGGGTACAGCTCGGTGGCTGCGCCCGCGTTGTCAACGAAACGCATAGCTCCGATGGCCTGGTCCGGGTCACCGCGGTACTTGAAATTGGCATAACCCTCGCCATGCGCCACCGCGATCGGCAGGCGGCTGCCCGCCATGCCTTGCAGAAACAGGCTGGGCGACTCGAGCACCTCAACCATGGACAGGCGGGCTTCGAAGCGCTCGCTCTGGTTGGTGGTGAAGCGCGGCCACGCCTCGGCACCAGGGATGATGCCGGCCAGCTCGGCAAACATCTGGCAGCCATTGCACACGCCCAGGCCAAAGGTGTCCGGGCGTTGGAAGAAGTTGCGGAACTGCTCGGTCAGCACATCGTTGAAGGTGATGCTGCGCGCCCAGCCGATGCCAGCGCCCAGCGTGTCGCCGTAGCTGAAACCACCGCATGCCACCACGCCCTGGAAATGGCTGAGGTGCGCGCGGCCCATCTGCAAGTCGGTCATGTGCACGTCAAACGCCTCGAACCCGGCCTGAGTGAAGGCGTAGGCCATCTCCACATGCGAGTTCACGCCCTGCTCGCGCAGGATGGCGACCCTCGGGCGGGCGAGGTTCAGGAACGGCGCGGCCAAATCCTGCGCCGGATCGAAGCTCAGAGCAACGTGCAGGCCAGGGTCGTCGGGCAGGCCCGCGGCGGCGTGTTCGGCATCGGCACAGGCGGGGTTGTCGCGCTGCTGGTTGATCTTCCAGCTCACGCTGTCCCAGACCTGGTGCAGGTCGAACAGGCTGACACTGAAGACGGACTTGGCGTCGCGCCAGACCTGCAGCTCTCCCTTTCCTGCGTCGATGGGCGACTCAGCGGGGTGGGTCTTGCCGATGAAGTGGCTGTGTTTGGACAGGCCGTGTTCGCGCAGGGTTTGCATCACGGCGTTGCGCTCGGAGGTGGCCACCTGGATCACCACGCCCAGCTCTTCGCTGAACAAGGCTTTGAGCGTGAGTTCTTCGCGCCGGGCGCTGACCTGCTTGCTCCAGTTCTTGGCGTCACCGTACTCGGCGCGGCTGTCGGAAATGCCGTCGCCCTCGGTGACCAGCAGGTCCACGTTGATGGAGACGCCCACGTGGCCGGCGAACGCCATTTCCGCCACGGTGGCGAGCAAGCCACCGTCACTGCGGTCGTGGTAGGCCAGGATGCGGCCCTGGGCGCGCAGCGCGTTGATGGCGTCGACCAGGCGCACCAGGGCCTGCGGGTCGTCCAGATCGGGCACGCCGTCTTGCACCGGGCAGCCCGGTTGGTTGAGCGTCTGTCCCAGGATGCTGCCGGCGAGCCGGTGCTGGCCCTGGCCCAGGTCGATCAGGATCAGCGTGGTGTCGGCCACCTCGGTGCTGAGCTGGGGCGTGAGTGTGCCGCGCACGTCGGCCAGGGTGGCAAAGCCGCTCACGATCAGGCTGACCGGCGAGGTCACCTTGTGCTGTTCTTCGCCGTCGGCCCACTGCGTGCGCATGGACAGGCTGTCTTTGCCCACGGGGATGGAAATGCCCAGCGCCGGGCACAGCTCCATGCCCACCGCCCTCACCGTTTCGTACAGCGCGGCGTCCTCCCCCGGCTCGCCGCAGGCAGCCATCCAGTTGGCGCTGAGCTTGACGCGCGGGAGCTCAATGGGTGCGGCCAGCAGGTTGGTGATGGCTTCGGCCACCGCCATGCGGCCCGAGGCCGGCGCGTGCAGCGCGGCCAGCGGCGTGCGCTCTCCCATGCTCATGGCCTCACCCGCAAAGCCACTGAAGTCGGCCAGGGTGACCGCGCAGTCGGCCACCGGCACCTGCCAGGGGCCGACCATCTGGTCGCGATGGCTCAGGCCACCCACGGTGCGGTCGCCGATGGTGATGAGAAACCGCTTGGAAGCCACCGTGGGGTGGCTTAGCACGTCAATCACGGCCCTTTCCAGTCCCACACCCGTGAGGTCCATGGGGACAGCCTGGCGCTCCACAGACTTCACATCGCGGTGCATCTTGGGCGGCTTGCCCAGCAGCACATCCATCGGCATCTCCACCGGAGATTCCCTGCCCTCGTCAAACACCGTCAGGTGGCGCTCTTCGGTCGCCACACCCACGACAGCGAACGGGCAGCGCTCACGTTCACAGAAGGCTTTGAACTGCTCCAGCGATTCGGGCGCAATGGCCAGCACGTAACGCTCCTGGCTTTCGTTGCACCAAATCTCCTTGGGCGCCAGGCCGCTTTCCTCGAGCGGTACCGCATTCAGGTCGAAGCGCGCGCCGCGCCCGGCGTCGTTCACCAGCTCGGGGAAGGCGTTGGACAGGCCGCCCGCGCCCACGTCGTGGATGAAGAGGATGGGATTCTTGTCGCCCTGAGCCCAGCAATGGTTGATGACCTCCTGCGCCCGGCGTTCGATTTCAGGGTTGCCGCGCTGCACCGAGTCGAAATCGAGCGCGGCGGCATTGGTGCCGCTGGCCATGGAGCTGGCTGCGCCGCCGCCCATGCCGATTTTCATGCCCGGGCCACCGAGCTGGATCAGCAGCGAACCGGCGGGAAAGTCGACCTTTTTCGTCTGCCCGGCGTCGATCACGCCCAGGCCGCCGGCGATCATGATCGGCTTGTGGTAACCGCGCAGGACACCGGTGACGGCTTGCTCGTACTCGCGGAAGTAGCCCAGCAGGTTGGGCCGACCAAACTCATTGTTGAACGCCGCGCCGCCCAGCGGGCCTTCGGTCATGATCTGCAGCGGGCTGGCGATGTGTTCGGGCTTGCCGCCCGGTTGGTCGCTCAGGCCGCCCCAGAGCTTGGAGACGGTGAAGCCGGTGAGGCCGGCCTTGGGCCTGGAGCCGCGACCGGTGGCGCCTTCGTCCCGAATCTCGCCCCCCGCCCCCGTGGCGGCACCGGGGAATGGCGAAATCGCGGTCGGGTGGTTGTGGGTTTCCACCTTCATCAGAATGTGGTGGGTGGCCGGTTCGCCCACATAGCTGGGCGAGGCGGCGGTCTGGCCCTGCCCTGCCCTCGCCACGAAGCGCTCCACTGCGCTGCCTTCCATGATGGAAGCATTGTCCGAATACGCCACGATGGTGTGCTGCGGCGCCGTCTGGTGCGTGTGCCGGATCATGCCGAACAGGCTCTTGTCCTGCAGCACGCCGTCGATGGTGAACTGGGCGTTGAAGATCTTGTGGCGGCAGTGCTCGCTGTTGGCCTGCGCGAACATCATGAGCTCCACATCGGTCGGGTTGCGTCTCAGGCTGGTGAAGGCGCTGACCAGGTACTCGATTTCGTCCTCGGCCAGGGCCAGACCCCAGGCCTTGTTGGCGGTCTCCAGCGCCCCTTTGCCGCCGCCCAGCACATCCACATGCTCCATGGGTGCGGGGTGCAGTTCGGTGAACAGCGCCTCGGCCTGGACGCGCTCGGTGGTGACGGCTTCGGTCATGCGGTCGTGCAGAAGCCCGGCCACCGCCCTGAGCTGCTCGGGCTTGAGGCTGGGTTTGCTCAGCAGGCCGGTCTTGAGCACGATGCGGTATTCCACCAGCCGTTCCACCCGGTGCAGTGCCAGGCCACAGTTGTGGGCGATGTCGGTAGCCTTGGAGGCCCAGGGCGAGACGGTGCCCAGGCGCGGCATCACCAGCACCGCTGGCGCGCCGGCTTTCACTGCCTCACCAAACGCCGGCAACACCGGTTCTCCGTAGGCCATCAGCTGGCCCAGGCGCTGCAAGGTGCGCTCGGTGGGTTCGGCGTCAAACGCCGCCAGGTGCACGAAGCGGGCCGAGAGGCCGGAGATCTTGTCGGAAATCGCCGCCAGCCGCGGCAGCAGTTGCTGGACTTTGAAATCGCTGAGCGCGTTGCCGCCCTCGAAAAAACGCAGATGCAGGGTCACGACGGGTGGCCTAGGTTCGGGAGACGGTGGAAACCGCTGATTTTATCCGGCCGAGGTCTGCGGTCTCCGTCCGGGCAGCGACCCGAATTGGGCACGGGTGGGATAATTCGTCCCCATGAGCATCACCTACAAAGACGAAGCGGGCGTGGCCGGCATGCGACTGGCCGGTCGGCTGGCATCCGAAGTTCTGGACCACCTCACGCCGCTGATTCAGCCAGGCGTGACCACGCTGCAGATCGACCAGTGGGCCGCCGCGTTCATGAAGCAGCAGGGCACGACCTCGGCCACCATCGGCTACCAGCCCAGCGGTTACCCGCCCTTCCCAGGTCACCTGTGCACGTCGATCAATCACGTGATCTGCCACGGGATTCCCGGCGACAAGGTGCTCAAGAAGGGTGACATCGTCAACGTGGACGTGACCGTCATCAAGGACGGCTGGTACGGCGACACCAGCCGCATGTTTCTGGTGGGTGGCGAAGCCGCGGCGTCGGTCGCGGCCAGGCGCCTGTGTCAGGTGACGTACGAGGCCATGTGGAAGGGCATCGTCATGGTTCGGCCGGGCATTCGCCTGGGCGACATCGGCCATGCGATCCAGGTCTTTGCCGAGGGCAACGGCTTCACAGTGGTGCGCGAGTTTTGCGGCCATGGCATCGGCCAGCGCTTTCACGAGGAGCCACAGGTGCTCCACTACGGCCGCCCGGGCACGCTGGAAGAGCTCAAACCCGGCATGACCTTCACGATCGAGCCCATGATCAACGCCGGCAAGCGCGATATCAAGGAAATGGGCGACGGCTGGACCATCGTCACCAAGGACCGTTCGCTGTCGGCTCAGTGGGAACACACGGTGCTCGTCACCGAAAGCGGCTACGAGGTGCTCACGCTCTCCGACGGCTACCCGCCCCTGCCCGAATTCGCCGCGCCCGTCTCCACCGCAGCAGCTTGAGCGGTTGATCGTGGAGCGGCCCGTCACCGAACCCTCGGCTCCTGGCGTCCAAGACATCGCCACACTGCGCCAGCGCTACCGCGAGGGCAAGGCCGTGCTCATGGCCGAGCTTGGTGGCGAGAACGCATCGGCCCGGGGGATGCGCCGTGCGCTGCGCCAGCTGGCCCGTCTGACCGACCAGACCCTGCGCACGCTCTGGTACCGCGCCGGCTTCAAGACCACCTACGCGCTGCTGGCGGTGGGTGGCTATGGGCGCGGTGAACTGTTTCCCTATTCCGACGTGGACGTGCTGGTGCTGATGCCCGACGGAATGAAGCCCGAGGACGACGAGATCCTGCGCGGGCGCCTGGAAACCTTCATTGGCGCCTGCTGGGACGTGGGCCTGGAGATCGGGTCGGCGGTGCGCACCACGCAAGACTGCCTGACCGAGGCCGCCAAGGACGTGACGGTGCAGACCTCATTGCTCGAATGCCGGCTGATCCGTGGCAACAAGGCCCTGTTTGACCGTTTGGTCCGGCAGCTTCAGGAAGCGATGGACCCGCGCGCCTTCTTCGTGGCCAAGAGCCTGGAGATGCGCCAGCGCCACAACAAGTTCGAGAACACGCCCTACGCACTGGAGCCCAACTGCAAGGAGTCCCCCGGCGGACTGCGTGATCTGCAGATCATCCTCTGGGTGGCCAAGGCGGCAGGCTATGGCCGCAGCTGGGACGAGCTCGCCCGCAAGGGCCTCGCCACCCCCCTGGAGGCCCGGCAGATCAAGGCCAACGAAGCCATGCTCAGCCTGATCCGGGCGCGCTTGCACCTGCTGGCCAAGCGCCGCGAAGATCGACTGGTGTTCGATCTGCAGACAGCGGTGGCGGAGTCCTTTGGCTTCAGGGCCCACACACCGCCAGTGGAAGTGCCTACGGGCGATGGCCCCAATCACGCCCCCACGCCGCCCAGCGCCAAGGGCGTGCGCCGCGCCAGCGAGCTGCTGATGCGGCGCTACTACTGGGCCGCCAAGGCCGTGACCCAGCTCAATCAGATCCTGATGCTCAACATCCGGGAACGGCTCAACAGCGAGGCCATGATGATCGACCGCCTGCGGCCGATCAACGAGCGTTTTTTCGACAAGGGCGGCACGCTGGAGATCGCCCGAGACGACCTTTACGAAAGCCAGCCGCACGCGATTCTCGAGACCTTTCTGCTGTACCAGACCACGGTCGGCATCAAGGCGCTGTCGGCGCGCACGCTGCGTGCGCTCTACAACGCCCGCCCGATCATGAACGCAGCGTTCCGCGCCGATCCAGTCAACCGCGCCACCTTTCTCGCCATTTTGAAGCAGCCCGAGGGCATCACCCACGCCATGCGGCTGATGAACGAGACCTCGGTGCTGGGTCGCTACCTCTGGGTGTTCCGCCACATCGTGGGGCAGATGCAGCACGACCTGTTCCACGTGTACACCGTGGACCAGCACATCCTGATGGTGCTGCGCAACGTGCGCCGCTTTTTCATTCCCGAGCATTCGCATGAATACCCGTTCTGTTCGCAGCTGGCAGCTGGCTGGGACAAGCCCTGGATTCTGTACATTGCCGCCTTGTTTCATGACATCGCCAAGGGTCGTGGCGGAGATCATTCCGAGCTGGGTGCTCAGGATGTTCGTGTGTTCTGCCGGCAACACGGCATTCCCCGCGAAGACACCCAGCTGATCGAGTTCCTGGTGGCCGAGCACCTGGCCATGAGCCGCATCGCGCAAAAGGCCGACCTGAGTGACCCGGACGTGATCGGTGCTTTCGCCCGCCGCGTCGGCAACGAGCGTTACCTGACGGCGCTCTACCTGCTCACGGTCGCCGATATCCGCGGCACCAGCCCCAAGGTCTGGAACACCTGGAAGGGCAAGCTTCTCGAAGACCTTTACCGGTACACGCTGCGCGCCCTGGGCGGTCGCGCTCCCGACCCGGACGCCGTGGTCGAGGCGCGCAAGCGCGAAGCCCTCACCTTGCTGGCGCTGCACGCTCTGCCCCACAAGGCCCACGAAAAGCTGTGGGCCACGCTGGACGTGAGCTACTTCATGCGCCACCAGGCCGACGAAATTGCCTGGCACACCCGCGTTCTGACGCGCGCGCTGGCGCAGCAAGCGACACAGTCGCGCGCCGTGCCCGCTGCGCTCGCCGTACCGGGTTCCCCGGAGTCAACGCCTCGGGCTGAAAAGTGCATCGTGCGCGCCCGTGTCTCGCCAGAAGCCGACGGCCTGCAGGTCATGGTCTACGCGTCTGACCAGAGTGACCTGTTCGCGCGCATTTGCGGCTACTTCGATGAGTCGGACTTCAACATCCTGGACGCCCGTGTGCACACCACCCGCGACGGCCACGCCATGGACACCTTTCAGGTGGTGGCGCCCACGCTTTCGGAGCATTACCGGGAACTCATTGGCATGGTGGAAAACGACCTGGCGCAGGCCATCGACCGCAAAGGCCCGCTGCCGCTTCCCAGCAAAGGTCGTCTGTCGCGCCGCGTCAAGAGCTTTCCCGTGGCGCCTCGGGTCGACCTTCGGCCCGACGACAAGGCGCAGCGCTGGTTGCTCAGCGTCTCGGCCAGCGACCGCAACGGCCTGCTTTACTGCATCTCGCGCGTGCTCGCCGAACACCATGTGAGCGTCGAGCTGGCCAAGATCAGCACACTGGGGGAGCGCGTGGAAGACACCTTCCTCATCAGCGGGCCCCAGCTGCAGGTCAACAAGCGCCAGATCGAGATCGAAACCGAGCTGCTCAAGGCGCTGGAGAGCTGAGCGCGCCTCAAGCTTGCTGCTCGATCAGGCCCGGGCGCGCCGGCTCGGCTTTTCGCCCAAACAGCTTGTTGAAGAAGATCGCCACATCGTCCACCACGGTGAACACCGCCGGAATCACCAGCAGGCTGAGGAAGGTCGAGGTGATGAGGCCACCGATCACCGCCCAGGCCATGGGTGAACGGAAGCTGCTGTCGGCAGCACCCCAGCCCACCGCGATGGGCAGCATGCCCGCGCCCATGGCGATGGTGGTCATGACGATGGGGCGGGCCCGCTTGTGGCAGGCGTCCATGAGCGCGTCGAACCGGTTCAGACCGTGCAGGCGGCGCGCTTCGATGGCGTATTCCACCAGCAGGATGGAGTTTTTGGTGGCGATACCCATGAGCATGATCAGGCCGATGAGCGAAGGCATGGAAAACGCCTTGTCGGCCAGCAGCAGCGCCACAAACGCACCACCCAGCGACAGCGGCAGCGCCGCCAGAATGGTGAACGGGTGCAGGAAGGCTTTGAACAGCAGCACCAGCACGATGTAGATGCACAGCACACCCGTGAGCATGGCCAGACCGAAGCTGGCGAACAGCTCGCTCTGCACCTCGGCGTCGCCCAGCTCCAGCACCTTGACGTCGGCAGGCAGGTTGTTCACGCTGGGCAGCGCCTCCACCTGGGTCTTGATGTCGCCCAGGGCAATGCCAGCCAGTTCGACCTCGAAATTGATGTTGCGGGCGCGGTTGAAGCGATCGATCACGGCTGGACCGCCACCGAATTCGAGCGACGCCACCTGCCCGATCATGACCGGGCCGCGCGCGCCCGGCACGGTCAGGCGCTCCAGCACCGCCAGGTCTTCGCGGGCAGCGGCGTCGAGCTTGACCACGATGGGAATTTGCCGCTGCGGCAGGTTCATCTTGGGCAGCGCACTGTTGTAGTCACCCACGGTCGCGATGCGAAGGGTTTCGGCGATGGCGCTGCTGGTCACACCCAGCTCGGCGGCTCGCGCCAGATCGGGTTTGACGATGATCTCGGTGCGCACCAGCGCGGCACTGCTCTGGATGCTGCCCACGCCGTTGATGGTGCGCAGATCGCGCTCGATCACGCTGGCAGCCGTGCTGAGTGCGGCGGCGTCGTTGCCGGTGAGGGTGAGCACGTATTTTTCACCCGATCCGCCCAGGCCGACCTTGCTGCGCACGCCGGGAAGGTTGCTCATGGCCTCGCGCAACTGGTTTTCAATGACCTGTTTGCGCGGTCGCTCGCCGCGCGCATCGAGCTGGATGGTGAGCGCCGCCTTGCGCGATTCCACCGCGCCCTGCGGCGCAAACGGATCGCTGCCCGCCGAGCCTGAGCCGATGGTGGTGTAGACCGACTTCACATGCTTCACCGCAGCGACCAGCTGACGCGCGCGTTCGGCGGTCTGCACCGTCTGCTGCAGGGTGGCGCCTGGCGGCAGCTCAATGTAGACCTGCGTCTGCGAGTTGTCGTCGGGCGGGATGAAGCCTTGCGGCAGCAAGGGAATCAGCATCACCGAGCCGATAAAAAACGCCGCCGCAAAGGCCATGGTGATCCACCGGTGGCGCACGCACCAGCCGGCCCAGCCCTGGTAGGTGTCGAGCCATTTCGGCTCTTCCTGCGGATGCGCCCAGGCCCACAAGCCGCCCAGCAGCGCATTCTTCTTGGCCCAGGCTGGCCGGTCTTCGGTCAGCACAAACGGCCGCAGGATGTAAGCCGCCATCATGGGCGTGAGCGCGCGCGCCACGATCAGCGAGGCAAACACCGCGAGCGATGCCGTCCAGCCGAATTGCTTGAAAAATTTGCCCGGAATGCCCGACATGAAGGCGGTGGGCAGAAACACCGCGATCAGGGTGAAGGTGGTGGCGATCACGGCCAAACCGATCTCGTCCGACGCTTCCATGGCCGCCTGGTAGGGCGTTTTGCCCATGCGCATGTGGCGCACCGTGTTTTCCACCTCGACGATGGCGTCGTCCACCAGGATGCCGATCACCAGCGAGAGCGCGAGCAGCGTCACCACGTTGATGGTGAAGCCCAGGTAGTGCATGCCGATGAAGGCCGGGATGGCGGACAAGGGCAAGGCCACTGCTGAGACGATGGTGGCGCGGAAGTCGCGCAGGAACAGCCACACCACCAGCACGGCGAGGATGGCGCCCTCGTAGAGCAGCACCATGGAGCCGTCGAACTCCTCCTGCACCGGTGTCACGAAGTCGAACGACTCGGTGATCTGCAGGTCGGGTCGGGATTGCCGCAGTTCCTGCAGTCGCTCGCGCACCCCTTCACCCACCTCGATCTCGCTGGCGCCGCGGCTGCGCGCGATCTCGAAGCCCACCACCGGCCGGCCGTCGAGAAACGCGGCGGCGGTGCGCTCAGCCACCGTGTCTTCGATCTTCGCGATCTGATCGAACCGGATGCTGCGCCCGTCTGACAGGGCAATCTCCATGCGCGCCAGCTCATCGGCCGATTTCAGCGCCGAGACGGTGCGCAGCGGCTGCTGGCTGCCGCCAATGTCGGCCACGCCGCCGGCGCTCTCGATCTGCACCCGCGCCAGCTGGCGCGAGATGTCGGCCACCGTGGTGCCCAGCGCCTGCAGCTTGAGCGGGTCGAGCTGAATCTGCACCTCGCGGTCCACGCCGCCGACCCGGTTCACCGCGCCCACGCCACGCACCGAGAGCAGCAGCTTGGACACCTCGTTGTCGACAAACCAGGACAGCGCCTCTTCGTCCATCTTGTCCGAGGCCACGGTGTAGGCCAGCACCGCACCGCCAGCGAGCTCCAGCTTGTTGATGATGGGCTCTTGCATGTCGCTGGGCAGATCGCCGCGCACCCGGGCCACCGCCGAGCGCACATCGTCCAGCGCTTCCTGCGTACCCTTTTCCAGGCGGAACTCGGCGGTGATCGAGACCACGCCGTCCTGCACTTTGGTGAAGATGTTCTTGAGGCCTTGCACCGTAGCCAGGCTGTTCTCGATCACCCGCGCGACGTCGTTTTCGAGCTGGTTCGGCGCAGCGCCCGGCAGGCTGGCGACGATGGTGATGTTGGGCACGTCCAGGTCGGGGAAGTTTTGCACCTTCATCGACTTGAACGAATACAAGCCCGCCAGCGTCAGCATGACGAACAGCATGACCGCAGGAATCGGGTTCTTGATGGACCAGGCTGAGACGTTCATATTGGCTTTCCAGCACCAGTGCCGAAGCGGTGACTTGGCACAAAAATCCCGTGGAACCGGCTTTGCCAGGCCGCAGGGATTGCCCCCTGGAAGGGGGTCGCGCGCCGCGCGGCCGGGGTGGTCTCTTGATTCACTGGACCACCTTGACCAAGTCGCCTTCGTTGAGGAAACCCGCACCCTGCACCGCCACGCGTTCGTCGCCTTTCAGGCCACTGAGGATTTCGACGCGTTCGCCCACGCGGCGACCGGTTTGCACCTTGATGGCGCTGGCTTTGCCCGCTTCGTCCACAACGAACACGAAGTTGCTGCCGTCGCGCACCACGATGGCGGGCGTTGGCAGGGTCAGCGCTTCGCTCTGGCCTATGGCAAAGCGGCCCCGGGCAAAGGTGCCCGACTTCAGGTCTTTGTGGCGCGGCAGGTCCACGTAGACCAGGATGTTGCGGGTCTGTTCGTTGGCCGACGGCGAGATCGCGCGCACCTTGCCTTCCACGCTGGCACCGGTGGCCATCGTCACCTGCGCCCGCTGACCCACCTCGATGCGCCCTACCTCGCTGGCCGTGACCTCGGCGCGCCACTCCATGCGGCTCTGGCGAACCAGACGAAACAGCTCCTGGCCCGAGCCCACGACAGCACCCACGGTGGCGCTGCGCGCCGAGATCACGCCATCGTCAGGCGCCTTCACCGAGGTATTGCCCAGGCGGATCTGGGTGGCACCCAGCACCGCCTTGGCGGCCTCCCACTGGGCTTTCGCCACCTTCTCCTGCGTCAGGTACTGCGCTACCTGCGAGGCTGAGAGCGCACCCGTGTCCTGGATGGAGCGGGCCCGGTCGGCGTCGGCTTTGGCGTTGAGGTAGCTGGCCTCGGCCTGCACCGCGCTGGCCTCGCTTTGCAGCATTTCGGCGCGCGCGCTGTCGCTGGCGAAGACCGCCAGCACCTGACCCTTGCGCACCACATCGCCCACGTTCACATTCACCTGCGCCAGCCGCAGGCCGCTCACCTCGGCCCCCACGCTGGCTTCCTGCCAGGCGCTTACATTGCCGTTGGCATCCAGCGACAGCGACAGGGTCTCTCGGCTCGGCTGGGTCACGGTCACCGTCATCGATGGCTTGGCGGCCACTTCGTCGGCCGGCGCGGCCGCAGATGCAGCGCCGGGCGCTGGCTGCCGCGAAAACCAGACCAGGGCGGCAATGAAGATGAGTGCCAGGACAGCGGCCAGGGCCAGCCAACGTCGGCGGCTGTTGGGAGAGGTTGGCGCATTGCTCATGAGGGATCTTTGGCGGCGTTGTGTTGGAGGGGGTCGGCCACACGGGCTGGGTCGAAACCGCCGCCGAGGGCGACGTAAAGGTCGATCCAGGCCTGGATACGGTCTTGCTGCAGCGTGACCGCGCTGCTGCTGGCGTTGAGCTGCAGGCGGCGCGCTTCCTCCAGTTCGTTCAGATTCGCCAGCCCGACCCGGTAGCGCGCCTGCGTGGCGGTGAACGACTGGCTGTAGCCATCGAGTGCCGTCTGAGTGGTGCCAGCCTGCTCCCGCAAAGACGCGAGCGCCACCAGCGAGCGTTCCACCTCGGCCACGGCATTGCGCAGCGTGGCGGCGTAAGCCACCGCTGCACTCTCGTAGCGCGCCTGGGCACTGTCGACCCCGGCCTGCAGCGCACCGCGTCCGAGCAGCGGCAGGCTGAGGGTGAAGGGCCCGACCGACCAGCTGTTGAACGAATCGCTGGCGCCCGCGCTGCTGACCCGGTTGCGCAGCAGGCTGCCCGAGAGGCTCAGGCTCGGCAAGAGCGCGGCTCGCGCCACTCCCACCGACTCGGCGGCCGCAACCAGCTCGCGCTGCGCCTGGTACACATCGGGTCGCTGGCGGATCACGGCAGCGGGCACCGCATCCACCGACAGCCAGTCGTTGAGCGCCGCATCGGCTGGCACGGCGGGTGCCTGCGCGAGCTGGGCGCGCAGCTCAGGCTCAGGGAGGCCCGTGAGCGAGACCAGCGACTTGATCTGCTGCTCGCAGCGCTGCTGCTGCGCGCGGGTGCGGCTCGCCGCGTCGGCGGCGCTCGCACGCGCCAGCGCCGCAACCGCGGGCGCGGTCAGCCCGGCGCGCTCGGTTTCGCCAGCGGCCTGGGCCGTGGCGGCGCGCGAATCGCGGTCTTCTTGAGCCACGGTCAGCTGGGCCTGGCACTGGCGCTGGGCGTAGTACAGACTGGCCAGCTCGGCGGCCACCAGCACGCGAGCTTCGTGCCAGCCCGCACCCGCCGCGTCCTGGCGGGCCTGCGCGGCCGCAATACCGGCCGACGCCCCACCCCAGAGGTCGAGCGCCCAGGACGCCTGCACGCCAGCTCCGAATGCTGTTGCGGCCGGCTGACCCAGCACTTGACGGCTGCGGCTGGCGCTGCCCACCGCGGCCAGCTGTGGCCCACTGGCAGTCTGCTCGCCCTGCAACTGCGCGCGGGCGTCAAACACTCGGGCCCGGGCGGCCGCGATCGACGGGCTTTCCGCCTGGGCCAGCGCGATCCAGCGGGTGAGCACCGGGTCGTCGAGTCGCGCCCACCATTGCGTCAATGATGCCGAACGGCCCTGATGCGCCAGCGGTGGCGCGTACCAGGCCGGTGGCGTGGCGGCCGAGGCGGCTTGGGTGCTCGGCAACTCAGAGTTGACCGCGCAGGCGCCCAGGAAGGACGCAGCGAGCAACGCGGCGCAGGTTCGGATCGTCAATTCGGGTGTTCCTGTGGAGTTCGATCAGGTGGCGACTCTAGCGGCGAGTGCCACGCGATTTGTGTCGCTGTGTTTCGGAGCCGCATCGGAATGTTTCGCCGGCGATGCGCAGGTCAATCGTCGGCCTGGTCGGACAGCTCGGGAAACAGCACCTCGATGAAACCAAAACGGGAAAAATCACGCACCCGCATGGGGTACAGCTTGCCCCAAAGGTGGTCGCATTCGTGTTGTACCACGCGCGCATGAAAGCCCTCTGCCACACGGTCGATCACCCCGCCCAGCGGATCAAAGCCCTGGTAGCGGATGCGTGCCCAGCGCGGCACCACGCCCCGCATCCCGGGCACCGACAAACAGCCTTCCCAGTCTTCGATTTCTTCATCCCCCATCGGGGTGATGGTGGGGTTGATCAGGACCGTTCGCGGCACAGGCTCGGCGTCCGGGTAACGCGGCACCACCGCACCGGTACCGAAAATCACCACCTGCAGGTTCACGCCGATCTGTGGCGCGGCCAGGCCGGCCCCGTTGGCCACCGCCATGGTTTCGCGCATGTCTTCGATCAGACGGTGCAGTTCGGGTGTGTCGAATGCGGTCACCGGCTGGGCGGTCAACAGCAGGCGCGGATCGCCCATTTTGAGAATGGTGTGAAGGGTCATGGTCGGGCAGAAAAACCGCGCAGGCGGTGTGTGAGCGGGTGACAGGCCATTTTGATGCAGGTAGAGTGTCCCAGACACACGCGACCACGTTCTGGAGGCACCACATGACCCCACGCCACACCCCCACCCTGACCGCCCGCCCCCACTGGAGCCGCCGCGCCCTGCCCTGGGCCACGGCCAGCCTGTTGCTGCTGGGGGGAGCCCTCACCTGGCACAGCGCCCAGGCCCAGGGCGCCGAGATCTTCAAAGACGCCGACCTCGCCCTGGGACAAAAGCTGATTGCGGACAACAAATGCGTGGCCTGCCACATCAGCAAGGTGGGCGGCGACGGCAGCGCCATGTACAAGCCGCAAGGCCGGATCAACAGCGCCGGCCTGCTGCGCGGCATGGTGGAGATGTGCAACACCACCATGAACTTGGGGCTGTTCCCGGAAGAGGTCACCGCCGTGGCCGCGGTGCTGAACCGGGATCACTACAAGTTCAAGTGAAGTTCGCTCAGATGGGTGGTTGCTCCAGCAGCAGCGCCAGCATGCCCGCTTCGTCCAGCACCGCCACACCCAGTTCCTGTGCCTTGGTGAGCTTGCTACCCGCCTCAGCGCCGGCCACCACGTAGTCGGTTTTTTTGCTCACCGATCCAGCGACTTTGGCGCCGGCGGCTTCCAGCATGGCTTTGGCGTCTTCGCGGCTGATGGTGGGAAAGGTGCCGGTCAGCACAAAGGTTTTTCCCGCGAGTGGTTGCGGCGCCTGTGCGGCAGGCTCCCCCTCGGGCCAGGTCACGCCGCAAGCGCGCAGTTGTTCGACCACTTCGCGGTTGTGTGGCTGATCGAAGAAGGTGCGGATGCTTTGCGCCACCACCGGGCCCACGTCGTTCACGGCCAGCAGAGCTTCTTCAGTGGCGTTCATCACGCCGTCCAGCGTGCCGAAGTGACGCGCCAGGTCTTTGGCGGTGGCTTCGCCCACGTGGCGGATGCCCAGGCCGAACAGAAAGCGCGGCAATGTGGTCTGCTTGGATTTTTCCAGTGCGCCCAGGATGTTTTGCGCTGACTTGTCTGCCATGCGGTCCAGGGTCAGCAGCGCCGTCAAGCCGAGCCGGTAGAGATCGGGCAAGGTCTTGACCACGCCAGCGTCGACCAGCTGCTCGACCAGTTTGTCCCCCAGCCCTTCTATTTCCACCGCGCGGCGCTGCGCAAAATGCAGGATGGCCTGCTTGCGCTGGGCGCCACAGAACAGACCACCGGTGCAGCGGTGGTCGACCTCGCCTTCCTCGCGCACCGCGGCACTGCCGCACACCGGGCAGTGCGCCGGCATGGTGAACACCGGCGGTTCGCCCACACGCTTGTCGGGCAGCACCGCCACCACTTCGGGAATCACGTCGCCCGCTCGGCGCACGATCACCGTGTCGCCCACGCGCACGTCTTTGCGACGCGCCTCGGCTTCGTTGTGCAGCGTGGCGTTGGTCACGGTCACGCCGCCGACGAATACCGGCGCGAGCTTGGCCACCGGCGTGAGCTTGCCGGTGCGGCCGACCTGCACGTCGATGCCCAGCACGGTAGTGAGCTGCTCCTGAGCCGGGTATTTGTGTGCCACCGCCCAGCGCGGCTCACGCGAGACGAAGCCGAGCTGGCGCTGCAGCGCGAGCGAATTCACCTTGTAGACCACGCCGTCGATGTCGTAAGGCAACTGATCGCGCGCGGCGCCGATTCGCTGGTGAAACGCCACCAGCTCGTCTGCCCCGGTGGCCAATGCAGTCTGCTCGGCAACTGGAAACCCCCAGGCCTTGAGCTGCATGAGCATCTGCAAGTGCGTTTCAAATGCTGGGCCGCCCTGCTCGGCCGGGGTGAGCTCCCCGAGCCCGTAAGCGAAGAAGCTCAAGGGGCGCTGGGCCGCGATGCCCGAATCGAGCTGGCGCACGGCGCCAGCCGCGGCGTTGCGCGGATTCACAAACGTCTTTTCGCCCTTGGCGCCAGCGGCGATCTTGGCGCGCTGGCGCTCATTGAGCGCATCAAAATCGTCGCGCCGCATGTAGACCTCGCCACGCACTTCCAACACCGGCGGCGCTTCGACTGGCAGGCGCAGCGGGATCTGCCCGATGGTGCGCACGTTGCTCGTGACGTCTTCACCCACTTCGCCATCGCCTCGCGTGGCGGCCTGCACCAACACGCCCTGCTCGTAGCGCAGGCTCATGGCCAGCCCGTCGAACTTGAGTTCAGCCACATACTCGACTGCCAGATCGCCCTCGCCCAGGCCCAGTGCACGGCGGACCCGGGCGTCAAAGTTCCGGGCACCGCTGGGCTCGGTGTCGGTCTCGGTGTTGATCGACAGCATGGGCACGGCATGGCGCACGGGTGTGAAGCCATCAAGCACCTGACCACCCACGCGCTGAGTGGGCGAATCCGGCATCAGCAGTTCTGGGTGGGCCGCTTCCAGTGCCTGCAACTCGCGAAACAGGCGGTCGTACTCCGCGTCGGGGATTTCCGGATCGTCTAGCGTGTAGTAACGGTGAGCGTGGTGGTGCAGCTGGGCGCGCAACTCGGCCGCGCGCTCGGCCGGCGTGGGCTCGGACGAAAAAAGATCAGAAGTGCTCATGCAACGAGAGAGGTGAATTCCACCCAGATCGCCGCGGAACCGGCTCCGCCGGGCCGCCAGCGCTGCCCCCTTGAGGGGGTCGCGCGCAGAGCCGCGGGGGTGGGTCAATCATTCAACTGAACAGCCGGCGCGCCTGCGCCGACCCTGCCGACAGATCCCGGCTGTCCAGCGCGTCGTAAAGCCCCTCCAGGTCGGCGCCGATGCGGTCCAGCGCCTCGGCCGTCAGGTGCTGGCCGGCGTCGTCGGTGACCACGCCATCCATGGCCTCGGCCAGGGCGGCAGCGGCCTCGCGCATGCGCACGAAAGGCTGCTCGATGCGTGCCACGTGGGTGACCTCCAGCGACAAGGCCAGTTCGCGCAGGGCGCTTAGCTCCGGGTCTTCGGCCATGGCGGCCTGGGGATCAAAGGCCAGGCTCAGAATAGGCGCCTGTCCCGCGGCGCTGCCCGGAAGCACCATGCGGCCGGGCAAGGCACCTGCCACAAAGCCGAGCCGCGCGGCCTGCTGCGTCACGTAGCCCGGGCTCCAGGCGGCGCGACGCGCTCTCAGGGTGAAGCCGAGCTGGGCATCGTGGCCGCTGGCAAAGGCGTCGAGCTCGCGCGCGCGCGCCACCTCGGCTCGCATGTCCGGGAAATCCGGCGCGGCGCCCACCGCATCCGCAAAGGTCTGGGCCTTGACCACGAACTCGGAAAATTCGATGTCGTTGAGGGCACCAGCGCGGTTGGCCAGCTGCACACCGGCCTGGAGCGTCCGATAGCGTTGACCAGGGCGCGGAGTCTCCCACTCGCCATTCATCTCGCTCAGGCCTTCTACGGCGAAAGGTTTGCTGCCCACGCGCCGGGTGCCCGGCAAAGCGGCGAGCAGTGCATCGCCCGACACCTCGGACTCCAGGGCCAGTGGCGTGATGACGTCGATCAGCGCGTCCAGGCCGGGCCGCTTCTCCGGGGTTGCCACCATGTGGTTCAACGTGACGGGCACCGTCTGAGGCGTTGCGGGCTCGGCGAGAGGTGCGGTGTTGGGTCCGTCCCCGGGAAACGCGTCCAGCACGGGGTCGATGCGGCCATCGCCCTCGCCGCCGGGCGCGGTCTCGGCAAATACCGGCGTTGCCACCGGACCTGCCGGGACGGCGACAGATTCACCCCCGCGCTCGCGCAGGGTTCGAGGCACGTTGCGGCGGGTGATCCAGGCGTTGTAGGCCACCACGCCCGCCAGAATGAGACCGCCGATGATGGCCAGGCTGACTTGCAGTGTGCTCATGGTTCGTGCGTGGGGCGCGAGGTCAAAAGATCAGGTGGCTTCGAGCATACCGGCAGCCGACTCCATGTCCACGGCCACGATGCGCGAAACACCTTGCTCCTGCATGGTCACACCGATCAGCTGTTCGGCCATTTCCATGGCGATCTTGTTGTGGCTGATGAAAAGGAACTGTGTGTCCTTGGCCATCTGGGTCACCAGCTTGGCGTAGCGCTCGGTATTGGCGTCGTCCAGGGGCGCATCAACCTCGTCGAGCAGACAGAACGGTGCCGGATTGAGCTGGAAAATGGCGAACACCAGGGCGATCGCGGTGAGTGCCTTCTCACCGCCCGAGAGCAGGTGGATGGTCTGGTTCTTTTTGCCCGGTGGCTGGGCCATGACCTGCACGCCTGCATCCAGAATTTCTTCCCCGGTCATCACCAGCCGGGCGTTGCCGCCGCCGAAAAGCTCGGGGAACATGCGACCGAAATGGGTGTTGACGGTGGCGAACGTGCTGCCCAGCAGGTCGCGGGTTTCGTTGTCGATCTTCTTGATCGCGTCTTCCAGCGTCGTCATGGCCTCGGTCAGGTCGGCGGTTTGAGCATCCAGGAAATTCTTGCGCTCGCGCGCGGCGGTGAGCTCGTCCAGCGCGGCCAGGTTGACGGCGCCGAGCGATTGGATCTCGCGGTGCAGGCGCTCGATCTCGCCTTGCAACCCGCTCAGGCGCACGTTGCCTTCGGTGATGCTTTGCGCCACCGCCGCCAGATCGGCCTGGGCCTCTTCGAGCTGCAGGCTGTACTGCTCCACACCCAGGCGGGCAGCCTGCTCCTTGAGCTGAAAGTCGGTGATGCGCTGACGCAGCGGGTCGAGCTCGCGCTCCAGCTTCAGGCGGCGTTCGTCGCTGGCGCGCAGTTTGTTGGTGAGGTCGTCGTAGTCGCTGCGCAAGGCGCCCAGCGACTGTTCCCGCTCCAGCTTGGTGGCCAGGGCGCTCTGCAGTCCGGCCTGCGCCGCAGCATCGTTGAGGCGCGCGAGCTCGTCAGACGCGCGTTGCTGCTCCTCGGCCAGCAGCTTTTCCTGGCTGGCTGCGCCTTCGAGCGAGCGCTGAAGTTCACCCTGGCGCGCCTGCAGGCTGCGCAATGCAAACACGGCTTCCTGTGCGCTGCGCTCCAGACCACGCTGCTGTTCGCGCGCCTGAGCGAGCCGGCGCTCGGCGTCGATCACCGCGTCGTCGAGCTGGGCGTGGCGCTCCTGGTGATCGGCCAGCTGCAGGTCGAGCTCTTCGAAGCGCGCTTCGGCGGTGATCCGACGCTCCTGGAGGACTTCGAGCTGCGCGTCGACCTCGGCCAGATCGGCAGCGATCTGCTCGCTGCGGGCGCGGGTCTGCTCGGCGAGCTGGGTCAGGCGCAAAGCTTCGACTTGAAGCTCGTGGGCACGGGTGCGCGTCTCGGCGCCTTCTCGTCGGGCACTCACCAGGCGCTGCGAGGCTTCGGTGTAGGCGGCCTCGGCACGCACCAGCGCGGAGCGCGCCTGCTCGGCGATCAGGACCTGCGCCTTGATCTGCTTGTCGAGGTTCTCGATTTCCTGGGCGCGCGCCAGCAGGCCGGCCTGTTCACTGTCGGGCGCGTAAAAACTGACGCTGTGCGCGCTGACTGCGTGCCCGCTGGGCACGTAGATCACCTGACCAGGCTGCAGTTGATCGCGTCTGGACAGGGCTTCATCCAGGCTGGCGGCACTCAGACAACCTTGCAGCCAGTCAGCGAGCAAGGCGCGCTGGCCGGCGTCGTTCAGGCGCAGCCAGTCGGCCAGTGGCTTGAGACCCGACGCGCCCGGCTGGGCAGCGGCAGCGGCGGCGGGTGCATGGTAGAACGCCAGCTTGGCGGGTGGGGCGTCGTTGCCAAACGCGCGCACCATCTCCAGACGGGAAACCTCAAGCGCACCCAGGCGCTCACGCAGGGCGGCTTCCAGCGCGTTTTCCCATCCGGTTTCGACATGGATGCGGCTCCACAGCCCCTGGAGCCCATCCAGCCCGTGCTTGGACAGCCAGGGCGCCAGCTTGCCGTCGGTCTTGACTTTCTCTTGCAAGGCCTTGAGTGCTTCCGAGCGGGCCGACAGGTCGGATTGCCGGGCAGATTCCTGGTTCACGGCTTGCTGGGCGGTGCGGCGCTCTTCATCGAGCTGGGGCACGCGGTCTTGCAGTTCGTGCAGAACGCCCTCGGCCACCTCGGCGAGCGCCTGAGCGCTGGCCAGTTCGCTCTGTGCGCTCATCACACGGGCTTCGTCGGGTGCGGCAAGGGCATTGCGGTCGGCACTCAGCCGCTCGTGGCGCTGGTTGAGCTGGCGGCTCTGCTCTTCGATACTGCGCTGTTCGGCGGCGAGCACCTGAATTTGCTGCTGCACCTGGCCCACGCTGTTGCGCTGTTCGTTGGCGCGGCCCTGCGCCTGGCGCAAGGCGTCTTCGAGGGCTGGCAGGGCGTGCGCCTGTTCCTCGCCCTGGGCGGCCAGCACCACCGACTGCTCTTCAGCCTCGACCAGGCTGGCTGCGATCTGCTCCAGCTCGATACCCGCATCGGCGCTGCGCGTGCTCCAGGATCCGATCTGTTCCCTGAGCTGCACGAGGCGCTGTTCGACCCGGGTGCGCCCTTCGACCACAAAGCGGATTTCGGCCTCGAGCTTGCCCACCTCGGCGGTCGCTTCGTACAGCCGGCCTTGCGCCTGGTTGACCTGATCACCCGCCGCGT
Source organism: Hydrogenophaga sp. (assembly GCF_030373245.1). Classification (GTDB taxonomy): domain Bacteria; phylum Pseudomonadota; class Gammaproteobacteria; order Burkholderiales; family Burkholderiaceae_C; genus Hydrogenophaga. The sequence continues at coordinate 176,060 of NZ_JAUCZF010000005.1, read as the reverse complement.
AGTGCGCCTGGCGAATGGTCTCCAGCTCAGATTCGACGCGTCGCAGATCGGACGTGCGCGACTCCAGGTCGGTCAGCGCCTGGGCCGCGTTTTGCTTGACCTGCGCCTGGTCCGCCTCGGCTTCGGACCGCTTGAGGAACCAGAGCTGATGTTGCTTGAGCGTGGCGCTGGACTGCAGCTGCTGGTATCGGGCAGCGACCTCGGCCTGCTTTTCCAGCTTGTCCAGGTTGGCATTGAGCTCGCGCAGAATGTCTTCCACCCGGGTCAGGTTTTCGCGCGTGTCGGCCAGGCGGTTGGCGGTTTCGCGGCGGCGTTCCTTGTACTTCGAGACCCCGGCGGCTTCTTCGAGAAACAGGCGCAGTTCTTCGGGCTTGGACTCGATGATGCGGCTGATGGTGCCCTGGCCGATGATGGCGTAGGCGCGTGGTCCCAGACCGGTGCCCAGGAACACATCCTGCACATCTCGACGGCGCACCGGCTGGTTGTTGATGTAGTAGCTGCTGGTACCGTCGCGCGTGAGCACGCGCTTGACCGCAATCTCCAGGAACTGGCCCCACTGGCCACCGGCGCGGTGATCGCTGTTGTCGAACACCAGCTCCACGCTGGAGCGGCTGGCCGGCTTGCGGTTGTTGGTGCCGTTGAAGATCACGTCCTGCATGGACTCGCCACGCAGCTCGGAGGCCCTGGACTCGCCCAGCACCCAGCGCACCGCGTCCATGATGTTGGACTTGCCGCAGCCGTTGGGCCCCACCACCCCCACCAACTGACCCGGCAGCAGGAAGTTGGTCGGCTCGGCGAAAGACTTGAAGCCGGAGAGCTTGATCGAGTTAAGGCGCACGTGGAATCGGTCGCAGAACGCTAACTATTTGATTTGTAAGGAAAATCCTCCCCCTGTCGGGGCCGGAGCGCGATCCGCATGATACCGCGTCGCTCCAGCGGCACGGCGCACCGCCAGAGGTTTGCACCGCTGGGGATAATTGGCGCGATGAATCCCAAGTTGTCGCTTCTGCAGCCCTACCCGTTCGAGCGGCTGCGCCAGCTCTTTGCCGGCGTCACCCCCAACCCCGCCCACCAAGCCATCAGCCTGGGCATCGGCGAGCCCAAGCACGCCACGCCCGCCTTGCTCAAACAAGCCCTGGCTGACGCGCTGGACACGGGCCTCGCGGGCTATCCCGCTACAGGCGGCGAGCCCGGTCTGCGTGCCGCCTGCGCGGCGTGGCTGCAGCGCCGGTATGGGGTCTCGGTGGACCCGGCGACGCAGGTTTTGCCCGTCAACGGTTCGCGTGAGGCCTTGTTTGCTTTCGCGCAGACGGTGATCGACCCCACCCGGGAAGGGGCGACGGTGGTGTTTCCCAATCCCTTCTACCAAATCTACGAAGGTGCGACCTTGCTGGGTGGGGCGCTGCCGCACTATGTGGCCAGCGACCCGGCGCGCAACTTTGCTCCCGACTGGGACAGCGTGCCGGCCGAGGTCTGGTCACGCACCCAACTGCTCTATGTGTGTTCGCCCGGCAACCCGACCGGCGCGGTCATGCCGCTGGACGAGTGGCGCAAGCTGTTTGCCCTCAGCGACCAGCACGGTTTCGTGATTGCCTCGGACGAGTGCTACAGCGAGATCTATTTTCGCGAAGAACCGCCCCTGGGCGGACTGCAAGCCGCGAAGGAGCTCGGGCGCACCGACTTTCGGCGGCTGGTGGCCTTCACCAGCCTGTCCAAGCGCAGCAACGCGCCTGGCCTGCGCAGCGGTTTTGTCGCGGGAGATGCGGCGCTCATCAAGCCCTTTCTGCTCTACCGCACCTACCACGGTGGCGCCATGAGCCCGGCGGTGCAGGCCGCCAGCGTGGCCGCCTGGGGAGATGAAGACCATGTGGTGGAGAACCGGCGCCTGTACCGCGAGAAGTTTGCCCAGGTCACCCCGCTGCTGGCCGAGGTGCTGGACGTGGCGTTGCCCGATGCCGCCTTCTACCTCTGGGCCGGCGTGCCCGCCCGCTTCGCCAGCCACACCCCTGGCCTGAGCGCGGACGAGGCGTTCGCCCGCGCCTTGCTGGCTCAATACAATGTGACGGTGTTGCCTGGCAGCTACCTGGCGCGTGAAGTCGGCGGGCACAATCCGGGCATGGGCCGGATCCGCATGGCCCTGGTGGCTGAAAGCGCCGAATGCCTTGAAGCCGCGCAACGCATCCACCGCTTTGTAAGCGGCGCTCGCTGATGGTGTGAACGCCACGCTCCCTTTTTTCAATTCAACCGTTTCTCATGACCCAACAACTGCAAACCCTGATCGACAACGCCTGGGACAACCGCGCCGAGCTCACACCCGCATCGGCGCCCAAGGAAGTGCTCGACGCGGTGGAACACGTGATCGCCGAACTCAACAACGGCCAGCTGCGCGTCGCCACGCGCGAGTCGGTGGGCCAGTGGACCGTGCACCAGTGGGTCAAGAAGGCGGTCTTGCTCTCCTTCCGCCTGAAGGACAACGTGGTCATGAAAGCGGGTGACCTCGCGTTCTTCGACAAAGTGCAGACGAAATTCGCGCACCTGAGCGAAGCCGAGATGAAGGCCACCGGCGTGCGCGTCGTGCCACCGGCCGTGGCGCGGCGCGGAAGCTTCATCGCCAAGGGCGCCATCCTGATGCCAAGCTACGTCAACATCGGCGCCTATGTGGATGAAGGCACCATGGTCGACACCTGGGCCACGGTCGGTTCGTGCGCACAGATCGGCAAGAACGTGCATCTTTCTGGTGGTGTCGGCATCGGCGGCGTGCTGGAGCCGCTGCAGGCCGGTCCGACCATCATCGAAGACAACTGCTTCATCGGTGCGCGCTCGGAGGTGGTTGAAGGCGTGGTGATCGAGGAAAACTCGGTGATCTCCATGGGCGTCTACATTGGGCAGAGCACCCCCATTTACGACCGCGCCACGGGAACCACCACTTACGGTCGGGTGCCGGCGGGTTCAGTGGTCATCAGCGGCAGTCTGCCCAAAGACGGCGGCAAGTACAGCCTGTACGCGGCCATCATCGTCAAGCGGGTGGATGCACAGACGCGCGCGAAGACCAGCTTGAACGAACTGCTCCGAGATTGACCCTCCTGCACCGCTTCGCGTTTTCCCCTTCAGGGGGACAACACCTGCGGCCTGGGAAAGCCGGCTGCGGGGTGTTCGCTGGACAAGGTGCCTCTCGTTGGCGTGGAATGTGTTGATGCTTGATGTGTTGAAAGGCCTGACATGAGCAGTGGAACGATGGAGCGCATCCTGCGCCTGATGGCGGACAAAAAGGCGTCGGACGTGTATCTGTCGGCGCAGGCGCCGGCCATGATCAAGATCAATGGGCAGACGATCCCGATCAACAGCCAGGTGCTGCCACCCGAGGCGCCGCGCAACCTGCTGTCCGAGCTGGTGCCATCGACCCGGATCGAGGAGCTCACCGAAACCGGGGAGCTCAACATGGCCGTGCCGCTGGATGGGGTGGGCAACTTCCGCGTCAGTGCCATGCGCCAGCGCGGCAGCTATGCGGTGGTGATCCGTTACGTGCCTGGCGACATTCCTTCGCTCGATTCGCTCAACGTGGCGCCGATCCTGGCCGACCTGGTGATGGAAAAGCGTGGGCTGATCCTGATGGTCGGCTCCACCGGCGCCGGCAAGAGCACCACGCTTGCGGCCATGATCGACCATCGCAACGAAAACGCCAGCGGTCACATCCTGACTGTTGAAGATCCGATCGAATACGTCTACAAGAACAAGCGCTCGGTGGTCAATCAGCGCGAAGTGGGGCCCGACACCGCCTCGCTTCAGATCGCACTCAAGAACGCGCTGCGCCAGGCACCCGATGTGATCCTGATCGGCGAAATCCGCGACCGCGAGACCATGTCGGCCGCGATCTCTTATTCGCAGTCGGGCCACCTCTGTCTGGCGACCTTGCACGCCAACAACAGCTACCACGCGCTCAACCGCATCCTGAGCTTCTACCCGGTGGAAGTGCGCCCGACCATGCTGGGCGATCTCGGGTCTGCGCTGCGCGCCATCGTGTCGCAGCGCCTGCTGCGCACCCACACCGGTGGCCGTGTTCCAGCGATGGAAGTGATGCTCAACACGGCGTTGATCTCCGATCTGATCCAGAAGGCCGACTTTTCGGGCGTTCGTGAGGCGATGGAGAAATCACTCGCCGAGGGATCACAAAGCTTCGAGCAGGATCTTGCCCGCCTCGTGGCCGATGGCATCGTCACCCGCACCGAGGGCATGGCCCAGGCCGACTCGCCGAACAACCTGCTCTGGCGCCTGCAAAACGACTTCAATGCGGCCAAGTCGGCCAACACCGCGTCGGCCCCGCTGGAAGACGAGGCCCAGGACCGAGCGACCTTCACCGAGTTCACGCTCGACGTCAAATTCTGATGACCGCCACCCTGCGCCTGACCGAAGCCCTGATCGCACTCCCCTCCGTCACCCCTCGGGATGAGGGATGCCAGGCCATCATCGGCGAACGGTTGTCGGCACAGGGCTTTGTTTGTGAAACGATGGAGAGCGGTCCAGCCGACCTGCGCGTCACCAACCTGTGGGCCCGGCTGGGCAGTGGACAACAACCGACTCTTATCTTCGCTGGCCACACGGATGTGGTGCCCACCGGCCCGTTGAGCGCATGGACCAGCGACCCGTTTGTGCCCACACACCGTGACGGCAAGCTGTTTGGTCGGGGCGCGAGCGACATGAAAGCATCACTCGCGGCCATGGTGGTCGCCTGCGAAGAGTTCCTGGCCGCCACACCCCAGCCGCCCATCGACATTGCCTTCTTGCTCACCAGCGATGAAGAGGGCCCTGCCACCGATGGCACGGTCATGGTCTGCCGCGAGCTCACCCGACGCAAACAGCGAATGGACTGGGCCATCGTCGGCGAGCCCACCTCGGTGGAGCAGACCGGCGACATGATCAAGAACGGCCGCCGTGGCTCGCTCAGCGGCAAGCTCACCGTCAAGGGCGTCCAGGGCCACATCGCCTACCCCCACCTCGCCAGGAACCCCATCCACCTGGCCGCGCCGGCGCTGGCCGCGCTGGCCGCCGAAGTCTGGGACGCGGGCAATGCGTTTTTTCCGCCCACCAGTTGGCAGGTCAGCAATATCCACGGCGGCACGGGTGCCAGCAATGTCATCCCCGGCACCGTGGTGATCGACTTCAATTTCCGTTTCTCCACCGAGTCCACGCCAGACAGCCTGCAGCAACGCGTCGCGGCCATTCTGGCGGCGCACCAGCTGCAACCAGGGGAAAGTTGCGACCTGGAGTGGAACCTGAGTGGTCTGCCCTTCCTCACTCCGCCAGGCACCCTGGTCAACGCCGTGCGGGATGCGGTTCGCAGCGAAACCGGCATCGAGACCCAGCTCTCGACCACCGGCGGTACCAGCGATGGACGATTCATTGCCCAGATCTGCCCCCAGGTGATCGAACTCGGTCCACCCAACGCGACCATCCACAAGATCGACGAATGCGTGGCCGTGGCCGATATCGAACCGCTGAAAAACATCTATCGGCGCGTACTGGACAACCTGGCCGCGCAGGTCCGTGGCCAGCAGCCATGACCCTGCAAGATCTCCTGACCCAGGCCACCGAGCGCCTGGCGGCCGCGCCATTGGCCTTTGGCCACGGCACCAGCAACGCCCGCGACGAAGCGGCCTGGCTGGTCCTCTGGCAGCTTGGCCTGCCGCTGGACTGCGATCTCGAAGCCCTGGCTGCTCATGCCGTCACTGAAGCGCAGTCGCAAGCGGTTCAGTCGCTGATCACCCGCCGCATCGAGACTCGCCAGCCCGCTGCCTACCTCACCCGCGAAGCCTGGTTGCAGGGTGTTCCGTTTTATGTCGATGAGCGCACCATCGTGCCGCGCAGCTTCATCGCCGAGCTGATCGCCGAAGGCGGCTTTGACGCCTGGCTGAGCGAGTCCACCCGCGAGGTGCTCGACCTGTGCACCGGCAATGGCAGCCTGGCGGTGCTGGCGGCCATGGCCTGGCCCGATGTGCACGTGCTCGCGGCCGATCTGTCCGTCGACGCCTTGGCCGTGGCGCGCATCAATGTCGACAAACACGGGCTGCAAGACCGCATCGACCTGGTCGAGTCCGACGGCTTGCAGGCCTGCCCCGGTCCTTACGACCTCATTCTCTGCAACCCGCCCTATGTGAACGCGCAGAGCATGAGTGCCCTGCCCCCGGAGTACCAGGCAGAGCCCGTGCTGGCCCTGGCGGGCGGTGCGGATGGCATGGACTTCATCTGTCAACTGCTGCGCGACGCACCCTCTCGCTTGTCCCCGCAAGGCGTGCTGGTGCTGGAAATCGGTAACGAGCGCCCGTTCTTTGAAGCCGCGTTCCCGCAACTCGAAGCTGTGTGGCTGTCCACCAGCGCCGGCGACGACCAGGTGCTCTTGCTCACCGCTGAATCTCTTTTGGCGCCGGCCTCGCTGCCTGCGCCCGCCCCATGATCACCATCAAGAACATCGTCCTGCGACGCGGCACCAAGGTGCTGCTGGACAACGCCTCCGTCACCATCAACCCGGGCGAAAAGGTGGGCCTGGTTGGCCGCAACGGAGCGGGCAAGTCCAGCCTGTTTCGCTTGCTGGATCACAGCCTGCACGAAGACAAGGGTGACTTCTACGTGCCACCGCAATGGCGCATGGCGCAGGTGGCGCAGGACATGCCCGAGACGGACATGCCCGCTACCCAGTTCGTGATCGAAGGCGACACCACGCTGCTCGCCGCGCAAGCCGAGGTAAGCGCGGCAGAAGCCAGCGACGACGGCGAGCGCATGGGCAACGCCTACATGGCGCTGCACGATGCCGGCGCCCACGACGCACCCGCACGTGCACAGGCGCTCATTCTCGGGCTGGGTTTTCGCACCGACGAGCTCGAGCGCCCGGTCAACAGCTTCTCTGGCGGCTGGCGCATGCGCCTGCAGCTGGCGCGCGCGCTGATGTGCCCGAGTGAACTGCTGCTGCTCGACGAACCCACCAACCACCTGGACCTGGACGCCCTGGTGTGGCTGGAGGCCTGGCTGCAGCGCTACGAAGGCACCATGCTCGTGATCAGCCACGACCGCGAGTTTCTGGACGCGGTGACCAACGTCACGGTGCACATCGAGCGAGCCCAGCTCACCCGCTACGGCGGCAACTACAGCCGCTTCGAAGACATGCGAGCCGAGCAGATGGCGCTTCAGGCCTCGGCGTTCTCGCGCCAGCAGGAAAAGATGGCGCACCTGCAGAAGTTCATCGACCGCTTCAAGGCCAAGGCCAGCAAGGCCAAGCAGGCACAAAGCCGCGTGAAGGCGCTGGAGCGCATGGAGAAGATCGGCCCGGTGCTGGCCGAAGCGGATTTCACCTTTGAATTCTCCGAGCCGCAGAACCTTCCCAACCCCATGCTGGCCATGCAGAACGTGGATTTTGGTTACCCACCGCCGGCTGGCAGCAGCGAGCCGATCACCATCGTGCGCGGCATCAGCCGCTCGGTGCAGGCGGGGCAACGCATCGGCATCCTGGGCGCCAACGGCCAGGGAAAGTCCACCGTGGTCAAGACGATTGCCCGCGCACTGCAGCCGCTGGCTGGTCAGGTCACCGAGGGCAAGGGACTGAACATCGGCTATTTCGCGCAGCAAGAGCTGGACGTACTGAGGCCGGCCGACACGCCGCTGGAGCACATGATCCGGCTGGTGAAAGAGTGCACGGCCGAAGGCCGTCTGCAAGGTCAGGCCACGCGCGAGCAGGATCTGCGCAGTTTCCTCGGCAGCTTCAACTTCACGGGTGACCAGGTCAAGCAGACCGTGGGCAGCATGAGCGGCGGCGAAAAAGCCCGCCTGGTGCTGTGCATGATCGTGTGGCAGCGCCCCAACCTGCTGCTGCTCGACGAACCCACCAACCACCTGGATCTGGCGACGCGCGAAGCCTTGTCGATGGCGCTCAACGAGTTCGAAGGTACCGTGATGCTGGTCAGCCACGACCGCGCCTTGCTGCGTGCGGTGTGCGATGAGTTCTGGCTGGTCTCCCGCGGTGGCATCGAACCCTTCGATGGCGATCTGGATGACTACCAGCGCTATCTGCTTGACGTGGCCAAGCAGTCGCGCGAAGCCCAGCGCCAGGAACAGCGCGCCGCTCAGGCAACACCGCCGCCCGTCCCTGCGCTTCAGACCGCGACCGTGCCCACGGCAGGTCCCGACCAGCGCAAGCAGGAAGCCCTCAAGCGCGAACAGCTCAAACCGCTGAAGAAGGAGCTCGAGCGCGTCGAAAAGCAGATGGCGCAGTTCACGCAGGAGCGAACCGCCCTGGAGGCCAGACTGAATGGGCCTGCCGCACCTGCCGAGCTGGCCGAGGCGGGGCGCCAGCTCAAGGCCGTCCATGCCAGCCTGGAACCTCTGGAAGAGCGCTGGCTGGAACTCACCGAGCAGATCGAGGCCGCGAGCACAACGTAGTCGCAGCTGCAAAAGGCAGGCCGCACCGCCCGTGACCCAGGTCATGTCACGGGGAGTCCTCGGGGATTCTTTTTCCTGTGCCAGTCATGACCAGGCATGGGACTTCTTGACTCTTGCCCCCTGACTGGCTCAACAGGCCGGTGTTCCTGCACCCTCACGCGCACCGATTAGCATCGGAGCATGAGTACCCAGCCACTGCGCCGCTTGAGCGCGGCAGAAGCCACCGAACTGGCCCTGTCTGCCCCCGGCAGCGCCTGCAACCAATGCCGAGCCTTTTCTAGCCCCGGCTGGAGTTCGTTTCCGGCCACGGCCAGTGCTGAGGTACTGCAGGCTGTTGGCGCTCTGTGGCTGCCGGGTGATGACGAACCGACGCAGGAAGAAACACCTCGGCCCACCGGTGTGGACGAATGGTCGGCCGCCGCACCCATTTCGCTCTCGCGCCGCCCTTACAACCGCTGCGAGATCTGGTCATGCCGGCACTGTCGCCTGCCCTTCCTGCGTTACACAGAGTACGGCGGCTACTACGTGGACTCGCGCATCCGCGAGCTGCACGCCGAGCGTCTGGTGGATGGAATCTGAAACCAGGTGCCTCAGGGCGCCAACACGCGAGGCAACGGCGCTCCGGCGAGCCAGGCCAGCACACATTCGCGGGCGTCCTGCACAAAAGTCTCGAACACGGGACGAGCCACAAAGCCCAGGTGGGGGCTCAGCAGCGCCTGCGGAAAACTGCGCAGGGGAGCGTCCTCAGGCAGTGGCTCGGCATCGAAGACATCCAGCGCGACCTGAGCTGGACGGCCTTGAGACAGTGCTTGAAGTAGAGCCGCCGTGTCGACCAGCGTCGATCGCGAGGTGTTCACCAGGAGGCTGTCGGCGCGCATCAAGGCCAGGCGCTCGGCGTTGATGAGGCCACGCGTCTGTGCTGTAACCACGAGGTGCAGGCTCACGATGCGGGAGCGCGCCAGCAAGGTATCCAGATCCACGAAGCTGGCACCGTGTTCGGCGGCACGTTCGGCCGTCATGCGCGGGCTCCATGCCAGCACCTCCATGCCGAAGGCCTGCGCATAGCGAGCCACGCGGCCACCGATTTCGCCCAGGCCGACCAGCCCGAGGGTCTCGCCTTTGAGCACAGGCAGCAGGGCGTGCGGCGTGCGCCAGTGCCCCTCCAACCCTTCCTGAGACTTGCGCTGCATGAGTGCGTTGCAGTTCTCCACCAACCGCTTGTGGGCGGCCATGATGAGCGCCCAGGTCAGTTCGGCGGTGCTGTCCTTGGACGGGCCCCATCCGGTGTGGCAAACCGGAATGCCGCGCGCGGCCAGCGCAGCGACGTCAAGCGCCTGGTTGCGCGTGCCAGTGAACACCACCAACTTGAGCCTGGGCAGCTTGGCGATCAGATCGGCCAACAAGGGCGTGCGGTCTCTCATCAGCACCACCACATCGGCCTCGGCCAGCAGCTCCAGCAGCGGCGCCCCTTTCAGCGGTGTGGTCTGTATGTGCAGCTGCGCATGCTTGCGCACCGGCTGCCAGTCTGCCAGGGCCTCGAAGGCCTGTTCGTAATCGTCCAGCACGACGATGCATGGCCTCTGGCCAGGGACAGCGGAGAGGAACTGAGAAGTCTGGTTCATCACAAGGGGTATCCAGAAAGCAGAAAGGCGACATCACAAACGCCATCCATCATGAACTGGCGTGGTGCCCGGGATGATAGGCGTGCGGGCGCCCGTAGTTTTACGTACAGACATCGCCTCTGCGCCGCCCATACTGCGAAGCTTCCGTTCACAAGCACCCCTCGCCTTTTCCACTCAGGAGACCAAGAAGATGATGAAAAAATTGCTCGTATCGGCCATGGTGACTCTGACCGCCATGGGCGGGACCGTGGCCCACGCCCAGGCCTGGCCCAGCGCCAAGCCCATCCGCCTGATTGCCGTGTTCCCGCCGGGTGGCTCGGTGGACCAGGTGTCGCGCATCTTGGCGGAAGGCTTGCGCACCGAACTCAAGCAGACGGTGGTGGTGGACAACGTTGGGGGCGCCTCCGGCATGATCGGTACCGCAGCCGTGGCCCGCGCCGAACCAGACGGCTACACCTTCGGCGTGGTGTTCGACACCCACGCGGTGAACCCGGCGCTCAAGCCCAGCATCGCGTTTGACACCCTGAAAGACCTGACCCACGTCAACCTGCTGGGTACCGCGCCCATGGTATTGGTGGCCAGCAAGGGCTCGCCCCTGACCAGCTTCGCGCAACTGGTGACGCAGGCCAAGGCCAAGCAGCCCAACAGCTTCGGCACCATCGGCACCGGCAGCCTGGGCCACCTGGCACTGGCCCAGCTGGCGAAGAACGCCGGCTTCAACTGGACCCACGTGCCCTACCGCGGTGGCGGCCCGCTGATGAACGACGCCATTGGTGGCCACGTACCACTGGCCGTGGGCTCGCTGTTCCTGGTCAAGCCCCACGCCGATTCAGGCAACGTGACGCCGTTGGCCGTGACCACCAGCAACCGATCGAAGGACATGCCCAACGTGCCGACCATCGCCGAAAGCGGCTTCCCCGGCTTCGATGCACCGGCCTGGTGGGGTGTGATCGGCCCGGCCAAGATACCCGCGCCCGTGCTGACCCAATTCAACGATGCGCTGCGCAAAGTGCTGCGTGACCCGGCGGTGTCAAGCAAGCTCGAAGCCCAGGGCATCCAGATCGACGGTCGGGGCCCCGAGGTGTTCACGCCTTTCGTGGAGCGCCAGATGACGACCTGGGTCAAGTTCATCAAAGACAACAACATCACCGAATGAGCGAAGCACACCGGATTGTTCCGTTCCAGCCACTGGACCTGGCTGAACCTGCGGCGTTGGTGAACGCCATCCGCGAGCGGCGCGGCGGCGAGCTGCTGAACCTGGACCGCATGCTGCTGCACAGCGCCCCGCTGGCCAGCGGCTGGAACGGGTTTCTCAAGCAGGTTCGCGAGCACATGAGCCTGGATCCGCAATTGCGGGAACTGGCCATGTGCGGCGTGGCGGTGCTGAATGCTGCCGAATACGAGTTCAACCAGCATGCCCCGCTGTTCCTGAAAGCCGGCGGTACACAGGCGCAGCTCGATGCGCTGCGGCTGTTGGGCACCGAGCGCTTCGACGCCGGTGCGTTCCGTGCGCTTGAAGCCGATGCGGCCCAGCTCACACTGGAAATGACGCGGAACATCTACGTCGAAGACGCGCTGATGCGCCGCCTGCAAGCCGCCCTGGGCAACCAGGCGTTGGTGGAGCTGGTGGGTACCGTGGCCGCGTACAACATGGTGTCGCGCTTTCTGGTGGCGCTGCAGGTGACGCCGGAGTAGCCGACCGGCCCCTGCCTGCAAATCCTGGCGTTTGCTCACGCCATCATTGCCCCTCTGCAGGTGGGCACAAAACAAGGTCAGCACTGCGTGGCCACCACGCCGAGCTGCGTGAACCTGGCGCGCTGCTGAAACAACCACTCGGTGTGATCCTTCGCACCTGGACTTGCCTGCCAGGCTCACCGTTCACACCACAGACTGCCTGACCCGGTAAAGTCGACGCATGCGCCACTGCCCAGCGCAACGCGTCGTTAACCCCACATCAGAAAGGCCTGCGTCACTATGTCGATCATCTTCACCGTCATCATCGGCTTGATCGCCGGCTTCGTGGCACGCGCCATCAAACCGGGAGACGACGGCATGGGCTGGATCATGACCGCTGTGCTCGGCGTGGCCGGGTCATTTGTGGCGAGCTACGGCGGCGCCGCGCTGGGTCTGTATGCCCCCGGTCAACCGGCTGGTTTCATCGCCTCGGTGATCGGCGCCATCGTCCTGCTGGTGATCTACGGCCTGGTGAAAAAGAAATAAGTCCACCTGCCACGCAAACAAGAAAGCCCTGATCTTGCGATCAGGGCTTCGTGTTTTTTTGGTGGGACGTGCGGGGGTCGAACCCACGACAAACGGATTAAAAGTCCGCTGCTCTACCAACTGAGCTAACGTCCCACTCGGTTCCGCAGTTCGCTTGTGGCTTGCTGCGAAGCCTCAAATTATAGCGTCTTTTTTGAGGGCTTTTGAAGCCTGATTCGCACTTGCTGCGACCTGGTTGGCCAGACGGTTGAGCACCCAGCCCGCCGCGCAAAAACCAAACGTTGCGGTCACGCTCACCACCGAGCCATAGCCGTGGCAATTGAGCGAGCCGTCGCCTCCTGTTTCGTTGATCCCACAGGACGCATCGGGCGGAGCCACCGCCTCTCGGCTGAAGACGCAGGCCAAGCCCATGCGGCCTTGTCGCGCACCGCCATGGTGTTTGCGCAAGCGGTAGCGCAGCGCGGCCAGCAGCGGGTCGTGCGTGGTCTCGGCCAGGTCAGCCACCTCCGCTGCCTGCGCCAGCCGCTTGCCACCGGCTGCACCCACCGTGACCATGGGTACTCCCTGCTTCTTGGCCCAGGCCGCCATCACGGTTTTGGCCTGTACCTGATCGCAGGCATCGATCAGCGCTGAGAGTGGCGCATCGGGGGCCAAGCCGTTCACCAGTTGAGGCCAGTTGTGCGGCGTCACGAACTCGTCGATGACATCCACCACACAATCCGGGTGGAACAGGGCGATGCGCTCGCGCATGGCGTCGCCCTTGGCCTGACCCAGCGTGAATTCGGTTGCATGGATCTGCCGGTTGATATTGGATTCGGACACGTGGTCCAGGTCGATCAGGGTCAGGCGCTTCACCCCGCTGCGGGCCAAGGCCTCGGCCGCCCACGAACCCACGCCGCCGATGCCCACCACCACCACGTGAGCATCAAAAACAGCCTGCGCGCCGGCCACGCCGTAGAGGCGCCGCAAGCCGCCAAACCGGCGCTCAAATAGGTCGCTCACTCGCGTTCCAGCAACCACATCTGGAAGCGGAACCCCAGCACCGCGCCAGCCGCGATACCAGCCACGGCAATCACGCTGGTGAGGCTGAGCGTGGAGAGGCCTGATAGACCTTGTCCCACGGTGCAGCCGAGCGCGGTCACACCCCCCACGCCCATGCAGGCTGCGCCCAGCAGGTGCAGCGCGGTGTCCTGGGTGCTGCGAAAACCTTCCCAGCGGAAGCTGCGCTCCAGCAAGGCCTGCGCACAGGCGCCGACGACCACACCCATCACCGTCACCACACCCACGGTCAGCAGCTTGGAGGTGTCGCTGAACAGGATCAACCAGTCCAACGTATAGGCCATGGGCGCTGTGAAGGTGAGCGACTCCATGCGCCCAGTGTTGGTGGCCAGGTAGACCGATTCCAAGGTTTCCGGATGCTCAGCAACATAGCCCAAGTGGCCACTGACCCACCACATGGCCGCGATGACAATGCCCAGCCCGAGGCCGGCGAACAGGTTGTTGAAGCTGCGGAAATCGCGCTCGGCCAGGGCCCAAATTACCAGCGCGCCGCCTACCACCAGTGCCGCCAGCAGACCCGCCAAGCCGGCCTCCATGCCGAATCCTGCCGCGATCCAGTCAGGCAAGGCGCCGCCGGCGGGGATTTCGAATGCCACCTGGTCCACCGTATTTACTCTCAAAACGGCGAACACGCCACGCAAGGTGGCGAATGCGAAAAAACCCATGACAAAAAACACCACCAGCGATTTCAGGCTGCCGGCGCCGATGCGCACCAGTGTCTTGCTGCCACAGCCCGAGGCCAGCACCATGCCAAAACCAAACAGCAGGCCGCCCACGATGGCGGAGAGCCAGATGATGCGACTGGAGGTGTAAATCGTCTTGTCGGCGTCAATCCAGCCCAGCCAGGCCATGCCATAGAAGCCGATGCTGGCCACGCCAACGGCCATCCCCCACATGCGCATGCGGGTCCACGAGCCCATATTGACCACATCGCTGACGGCACCCATGGTGCAGAAATGGGTTCGCTGGGCGATGAAACCGAAGGCCAGTGACACCACGAACGCGGCCCACAACACCTGGGCATAAAGGGCTTGGAGGTCGGCGATTTGCATGGCCGACATTGTAGGAGCAGGCCAGGAGCCCTACTCCCGGCCGGCGCACTCAGCGCAGGCGCGCGAGCCGTTCCTTGCCGGCGGCGGCGGCTTCGGACTGCGGGTGATCCTTCACCAGCTGGTCCAGTGTGCGGCGGGCGCCCTTCGTGTCCTTGAGTTCGACCTGGCTGTTGGCCATGGCCAGCAAGGCCTCTGGCGTGCGAACGTGGTTCGGAAACTGGGTGACCAGTCGCCGATGCGTTTCCAGCGCCGCGCCGTAGGCCCGCGTGGCGTACTGGGCATTGCCAAGCCAGTACAGCGCCGACGGCGTGTAGCCGCTTTGCGGGTAGCGGCGCAAAAAGGCGGCATAAGCGTCGATGGTCCCGGCAAACTCGGATCTGCGAAGTTGCTCCAGCGCCGCGTCGAACTCGCGCTTCTCTGCCGGGGCGGCTGTGAAGCTCACCTCATCGTGAGTGATCTTGATCGGTTCGACCTGGCGCAAGCGCTCATCGAGGCCTGTCTGCACATCTTTTTGCTGGCGCTGCAGTTCAGACACTTCACGCGCCAGCTGCTCGTTGAGCCCACGCAGACGGGCCATTTCGGCACGCAGCTGTTCGATCTGGTTGGACAGCTCCAGCAGGCTGCGGCGGGTGGTGGCGTCGTTGTCCTGCCTGGTGGTCTCCAGCGCCTGACGGGCCGCTTCGGCGGCCTGCTGATTGGCATCGACCTTCTGGCGCAGTTCAATGATGGCCTTGCGAGCCTCGTCGTCGCCGAACAGGGCGTGGGCCTGCAGCGGCCAGGCCAGGGCCAGCGCAAGTGGGGCAAAAGGCAGCAGTCGATGCATAGCAGGCAAAGTCAGGCGCATGGTGTTCAACGGTAGGTCAGTTCGACGCGGCGGTTTTTGGCGAATGAGGCCTCATCCAAGCCCGTCATGGCGGGCTTTTCTTCACCGAAGCTCACCGCCTCCATCTGGTTGTCGCTCACGCCCAGCAGTCCCAGCGCACGCCGCACCGCCTCGGCTCGCTTCTGGCCCAGCGCCAGGTTGTACTCGCGTCCGCCACGTTCGTCGGTATGGCCTTCCAGCGCTACGCGGCGGCTGGTGTTGGCGTTCAGGTAACGGGCATTGGCCTCCAGGCTCGCCGCAAACTCGGGCCGGATCACAAAGCTGTCGTAGTCGAAGTACACGAGGCGCTCGAGTGAAGCGGGCTGGGCCGAGGCGTTGGAGCCGACCTCAACGCCAGTCACTGCGCCTGCGCCCGCACCTCCGGCGGTACCGCCAGCAGCCGATCCCGATTGCAGGGGACTCACCGCCGTGCCGCTGCGATCCTGAACCGGCACCTCGTCCAGCTTGACGTTGGATCCGCAGGCGGCGAGCAGCAAGACGCAAGCGCCCATGCCGAGGCTGGTGAGCAATCGGCGAGCAGTCCCAGGGTTCACAGGATGGTTGAGGCAGTCATTGGCAGTCATGGTAGTTCCTTGGGTAACTTGAGGTGAGGTCAATGGCGGAAGGATGGCCTGGCCGGCTCAGCGGAGAAAGGGGCCCCATTCAGGCTCCCGGATATCACCCTGAGCGCCTGCCAGGCGGGATTTGATGCGGCCGTCTACGCTGGTGGTCATGAGGGCCTCCTGGCCCTTGTCGCGTGTGGCGTAAATGATCATGCGGCTGTTGGGCGCAAAGCTCGGGCTCTCGTCGGCGCTGGTCTCGCTGATGGCGGTGGCCTTGCCGCTGGCCAGTTCCAGCACGTGCAGGCGAAAGGCGCCATTGACGCGAGAAATGAACGCTAGCCAGCGACCATCGGGACTGGCAGAGGGCGAGATGTTGTAGTTGCCGTTGAAGGTCAGCCGCCTGGCGTTGCCGCCGCCTGCATCCATCTGGTAGATCTGCGGTGATCCACCGCGATCACTGACAAAGAAGATGCTTTTGCCGTCGGCGCTGAAGACCGGCTCGGTGTCGATGCTGGAAGTCTGCGTCAGGCGCTTGGGGTCGCCGCCGTTGGCATCCATCAGGTAAATCTGGGCATTGCCCGATAGCGACAAGGTGGCGACCAACTGGCGGCCGTCCGGCGACCAGGCGGGAGCGCTGTTGGAGCCCTTGAAATTCGCCAGCAGGCGACGCCGCCCGGTCGCCACGTCGTGGGCATAAATCACCGGCTTGCGCGCTTCAAAGGACACATACGCCAGCTGCGCACCATTGGGCGCCCAGTTGGGCGAAATGATGGGCTCGGGGCTGCTGAGGGCTGAGCGGGCTCCTTCGCCATCGGCATCGGCCACCCAGAGCGTGTGGCGCGATCCGGCCTTGGTCACGTAGGCGATGCGGGTGGAAAACACACCCTTCTCGCCCGTCAGTTTTTCGAACACGTAGTCCGAGATGCGGTGCGCGGCGAGACGCAGCGCTTGCGGGCCTACCGGGTAGCTCAAACCACCCAGGTCCTGGCCACGAACCACATCCCAAAGCCGAAACCGGACGTCAAAGCGGCCGTCAGCGAGCCGCATGACGCTGCCAGTGACGAGCGAGTCGGCGCCCCTGTCGCGCCAGGGTGCAAGGTCCGGACGCGAGGTCTCGTCGAGAACGCCCGGCGCAGGGTTCACAAAACGGAACTGGCCACTGCGCTCGAGATCGGCCCGCACGATGGCGGCGATGTCTTCACTGGCGGCGTCGTTGCCGCGAAACGCGACCACAGAAAACGGGAACTGCGTGAGGCCGACGCCGGACACTTCAACACGGAACTGGGCTGCGGCCTCGCGCAGCGGCCAGGCCAAGAAGGGAATCGCGGCCGCAGCACTCAGCAGGTGGCGGCGTCGCGTGGGTGCCCAAGGGTTCAAACGGGTCAAATCGAGCATCCTTTGTCTTGAAAGTACAGGGTGTCACAGAGCGCCCTGACTGGCGCCTCAAAACTGCAACCGATAATAACGGAGGGGTTTTGGCCCCCAGTGACAAGATGTGTGTTGCGCCAGCGCTTGCCCACTGCCATGACCCACGGAGCGCCAGAATGTTCCCCGTCCCTCGAACTTTGCGAAACATCCGCCCTTGAATCAGTCTGATACCGACACCGTCCTGCCCGTGGATTCGGTGCGAAAGCGCCTGTTGCGCATCTGGCCGTATTTCAGCGCGGCGCGCGGTGGCATTGCGCTGGCGGCGGTGGCCACGCTGGCTGGCGCCCTCACGGAGCCGATGATTCCGGCGCTGCTCAAGGCCCTGCTCGACCGGGGATTCACCGAGGGCGCCATCGCCTTGTGGATGGTGCCGGTGGCGCTGATCGGGCTGTTTGGACTGCGCGGTATTGCGGTTTTCATCGCCCAGTACGCGCTGGCGCACACCGCCAGCCTGGGCGTACTGAACCTGCGCCGGGCCATGATGGCCAAGCTGGGCCAGGCAGAGCTTTCGCTGTTCGTCCAGCAAAGTGCCAGCAAACTCTCCAATACCCTGGTCTACGAGGTGCAGACCGGCTCAGGCATGTTGGTGGGTGCTTTCCTCACTCTGGCCAAGAGCAGCCTCACGGTGCTGGCGTTGCTGGGCTATTTGCTGTACCTCAACTGGAAACTCACGCTGATCGTGCTGCTGCTCTTCCCGCCTCTGGTGCTTGTGATGCGGGTGCTTTCGCGCCGCCTCTACAAGCTCACCAAGAACAGCCAGAGCGCCACCGACGAGCTGGCTTACGTGGTGGAGGAGAACGCGCTGGCGCACCGCATGGTGCGGCTGCATGGTGCCCAGGCTCGACAGGCTCAGCGTTTTGACGGTCTGAGCCTGCAGTTGCGCCGGCTGGCACTGAAATCCACAGTGGCACAGGCTGCGATGACTCCGTTGACCCAGATTCTGGCAGCCACTGCGCTCTCGGCTGTGATCACCACGGCGCTGTGGCAGAGCAGCAGCAGCGGCGTCACGGTGGGCAATTTTGTGGCCTTTGTAACCGCCATGCTGATGCTGATCACGCCGATCCGCCAGCTGGCCGAGATCGCCGGCCCGATCACGCGCGGCCTGACCGCGCTGGAGCGAGGTCTGGCCTTGATTGAGGGCACGCCCGACCAGATCAGCGGCACGCACCGAACCGACCGCGCCGAGGGTCGGCTGGAGCTCGAAGGCGTGTGGGTGCGCTACCCCCGGCGGGAGAGCGAAGGCGGCCTGGCCGCCGACACCGAAGCTCCAGCCGCGCTGCGCGGCGTGAGTCTGGCGGTGGCGCCCGGTGAGGTGGTGGCCTTTGTCGGCCCCTCGGGATCGGGCAAGACCACGCTGGTCAACCTGCTGCCGCGCTTTGTCGAACTCGAACATGGCCGCGTACTGCTCGACGGCGTGCCCCTGACCTCGTGGGATCTGGTCAGCCTGCGCAGCCAGTTCGCAATGGTTACCCAGGACGTGGTCATGCTCAACGACAGTCTGGCGGCCAACGTGGCCCTGGGCGCCAGTTCCAACGAGATCGACGAGCTGCGGGTGCATGCCGCGCTCAGGTCAGCCAACCTCACCGAGTTGATTGACCGCCTGCCGCAAGGCATCCACACCACGGTAGGGCACAACGCAGCCGAGCTCTCGGGAGGCCAGCGCCAGCGCCTGGCGATCGCCCGCGCCATCTACAAAGATGCACCCATCCTCATCCTCGACGAAGCGACTTCGGCACTCGACAACGAATCCGAACGCCTGGTACAGGACGCACTCGCCAAGCTTATGAAGGGCCGAACCACCCTCGTGATCGCCCACCGCCTGTCCACCATCGAACATGCCGACCGTGTTGTGGTACTGGCCGACGGCCAAATCGTCGAGCAAGGCAGCCACAGCGACCTCGTGGCTGCTGACGGCCTGTACGCGCGGCTGCATGCCCAGGGCATGTCGCCTCAGGCCTGATCTACCCAGGTTCAAGCCACGGCTCTTCACAGCGCGCGTGACTCGGTTCGATCCCGCTCAAGGACAGGTCCGAGGGCGGGCGGTTGACGGGCAGACGGGCTTGGCCTCCGCACACTCCGTGGAAGCGGCTTAGCCGGGCCACTGGCGTGCTCTGCCTGACGGGGAAGATATGCAGCGGCTTAGGGGAAAGTCACAGCAGCACGATGTCGTACTGTTCCTGCGTCATGGCGCTGTCCGCCTGGAGCGAGATCGGCTTGCCAACAAAATCCGACAAGCCAGCCAGGTGCTGGCTTTCTTCATCCAAAAACAGCTCGACCACCTGTGGTGAGGCGATCACACGGAACTCTCGCGGGTTGAAGGCGCGCGCTTCGCGCAGGATCTCGCGCAAGATGTCGTAGCACAGGCTGCGCGCGGTCTTCACCAAGCCCCGGCCGTTGCATGCAGCACACGGTTCGCTGAGCAGCTGGGCGAGCGATTCGCGGGTGCGCTTGCGCGTCATCTCCACCAGCCCGAGTTGGGAAAAGCCGCCCGTCATGGTCTTGACGCGGTCGCGCGCAAGCTGTTTGCGGAACTCGGACAGCACCGCCTCGCAATGGTCCTCGCGCACCATGTCGATGAAATCCACGATGACGATTCCACCCAGATTGCGCAGTCGCAGCTGGCGGGCGATCGCCTGCGCCGCTTCGAGATTGGTGCGGAAAACGGTATCGTCGAAGTTGCGTGCACCGACAAAGCCACCTGTGTTCACGTCGACCGTGGTCAGCGCCTCGGTCTGGTCGATCACCAGGTAGCCACCGGATTTCAGATCGACGCGCCGGCTGAGCGCCCGCACGATGTCTTCGTCGACGTTGAACAGATCAAAGATGGGGCGCTCTCCCGTGTAGTGCTGGATCTTCTCCACCGTGTCTGGCATGAATTCAGCTGCGAAGCTTCGCATCAGCCCATGTTGTTCGCGCGAGTCGATGCGGATGCTCTGCGTCTCGCTGCCCACCAGATCGCGCAGTACACGCTGCATGAGGTTCAGATCTTCATGCAGCATGGTCGGTGGCGGGTGGCGGGTGGCCGCTTCCTTGATGCGTTGCCAGGTCTTGCGCAGGTAGGCGATGTCATCCGACAGCTCGTCGTCGCTTGCGTCTTCGGCATTGGTGCGCAGGATGAAGCCACCCGGAGCGCCGCCACCTGGAGGTACAGCCAACGCGGCCACGCGTTGGCGCAGCGCCTCGCGCTGGGCGGGCGGGATCTTCTGTGACACGCCGATGTGGTTGTCTTGCGGCAGAAACACCAGCAGCCGCCCAGCGATACTGATCTGGGCAGTGAGGCGCGCACCTTTGCTTCCAATCGGGTCTTTCAGCACCTGCACCATCAGTGCCTGACCCTCAAAAATCTGCCGCTCTATGGGTAACACCGGGTCCGGTGGCAAGACACGAGGGTTGCCGCCCTGGGTAGGCAAGGTGTCGACCACCGGCTGGGCTGGTACGGTCTCGCGCACACGCGGCGCGGCGTGCTTGGCGTTGATACTGGGCATGAGATCGGCCACGTGCAGGAACGCTGCGCGGTCCAACCCGATGTCGATGAAGGCCGACTGCATCCCGGGCAGCACCCTGGACACCTTGCCCAGGTAGACATTGCCCACCAGTCCCCGCTCCAGCGTGCGCTCCAGGTGCACTTCCTGCACCGCGCCCTGCTCCACCACCGCTACCCGCGTTTCCTGCGGTGCCCAATTGATCAGAATTTCCTGGCTCATTGTGTGGCGTCTCGCATCGTGTGGTGGTGGGGGCGTAGGCTCAAAACAGGGGCAGGCCGGCGGCGGCCAGCACCTGCGCCGTCTCGCTCGCAGGCAGGCCCATGATGCCCGAGTAGCTGCCAACCATGCGAGGTGCCCAGAGCGCCGCCTGGCCTTGGATGGCGTAGGCACCTGCCTTGCCCATGGGTTCTCCGCTGGCCACGTAGCGCCGAATCTGCGCAGCGCTCAGCGGGTCGAATCTGACCCGCGACACCGACAGCGCCATCCAGCTGCGGGTGCGCCGCCCCACCAGCTTGCCTACCGCCACCGCGGTCAGTACGCGGTGTTCACGGCCCGACAGCTCGGTCAACATGGCGCGCGCGTCGGCCGCGTCCTTCGGCTTGCCCAGGATGCGCCGACCCAGCGCTACCGTGGTGTCGGCACACAACACGGGTGCTGGTGCCAGTCCGCGGCGCCGCAGGCGCAACTGCGCTGCCTGCAGCTTGAGCGCGGTGACCCGCTGTACATAGGTCGCCGGCGCCTCGCCGGGTGAGACGTCTTCAAGCGATTCCACGTCTTCGTCAGCGTCTGGCAGCAGCAGCTCGCAGCGAACGCCCCACTGCTCCAGCAACTGCAAGCGCCGCGGACTTTGGGACGCGAGGTACACCATGGGGCTGGGCGTCATGAATCGAAATCCACTGCAGTGATCCCGGTGGACAAATCCATCGCTTCACTCCCGGTGATAAGGATGACCTGCATTGATCGACCAGGCGCGGTAGAGCTGCTCGACCAGCAACACACGGGCCAGTGCGTGCGGCAGGGTCAGGTCGGACAAGCGGATGCGCTGGTGCGCGGCTGCTCGAAATCCAGGCTCCAGCCCATCGGGGCCGCCGATCACCAGCGCCACATCGATCGCGTCCAGCTGCCAGCCTCGCAATTGCTCGGCCAGCGCCAGCGTGGTGAGTGGTGTGCCGCGCTCGTCAAGCACGACCACGCGGCACCCGCGGGGCAACGCCGCCTGAATGCGATCACGCTCGGCACACAGCAAGGTCTCCAGCGTTTTGGAGCCGCGGGTTTCGGTCCTGACGGTCTTGATCTCGACCCGAAATTCGGGCGGAAATCGCTTGGCGTAGTCGTCGTAGGCACTCTGAGCCCAGTCGGGCATCCGCTGCCCGACCGCGACGATCAGCAGCCTCATGCCTTCTTGCGGGCGGGCGCCTTGGTTGCCCCGGTCTTCCTGGTGACTGGCTTCGCGCTGGCCTTGGCACCGGGTTTCGCCGCCTTGGCCTTGATCACGACCGTCTTCACGGCCGGTTTGGCCGACGTCTTGACCGGTGGCTTGCTCGCTGTCTTGGCTGCTGTTTTGGCGGGTGTCTTGCGCACCGCCGACTTGCCTGCTACCGGCTTGACCGGGGCCGCTTTCCTGGCGGGCGCCTTCTGGGCTGCCACGGCGGTGGCCTTGGCCTGCTGGCGCACCACCGTTTTGGCGGACACAGGTGCCGCGGGCGCCGGGCTGCCTTTCTTGGCAGCGGCCTTCTTTTTCGCCACCGGTTTGGCGGTCGGCTGCACGGGCTTGGGTGCCCCGTGTTTCATGCGCACCGGTTTGCCACCCCAGATCTCTTCCAGGCGGTAGTACTGGCGGATCACGGGCTGCATCACGTGCGCCACGGCGGCGCCACAGTCCACGATGATCCATTCCCCGTTGTCTTCGCCCTCAATGCGGGGCTTGTCGAAGCCCGCCTCGCGCACCGCATCGCGAACACTGGCGGCCAGCGCCTTGGTCTGTCGGTTCGAGGTGCCGCTGGCGATGATGACGCGTTCGAAAAGCGGCGAAAGGGATTCGGTGTCGAACACCACGATGTCTTGTCCCTTGACGTCCTCAAGGCCATCGATGATGGCCCGCTGGAGTTTCTGGACGTCTTTCTTGGCGGTGGTTTCGCTGCTCATGTAGGGTCTTGGTAGAGGTGATGTTGATCAATATAGCTTGCGACGGTCTCGGGCACCAGAACGTCCAGCGGTCCGTGGCGGCTCGCAGGCTGCCCGATGCGGGCTCGCACCGCGGTAGCGCTGATGTTCTTGAGCGGCATGGACAGCCGTTCAAACGGCAGGCGAACGCCCGACAAGTCCATTTCCTGCATCTGTTCCAGCGGCGCATCGGCACCGATGTGGGTGGCGCGGTTGGCCACGGCCAGCGTAGCCTGTTGCAACACGTCTTGCCAGCGCACCCAGCTTTCGAAGGCCAGCAGCTGGTCGGCGCCGAGGACCAGGTACAACTTGGCACCTGGGTACTCGGCAGCGAGCTCGCCCAGGGTATCGGCTGTGTAGCTCGGACCGGCGCGATGCATCTCGCGGGTGTCGATCAGGGTGCGGGGCAGATCGCCAAAGGCCAGGCGGCACATTTCAACGCGGTGTTCGGCAGGCGACAGCACCCTCGCCTTGTGCCATGCCTGGCCGGTGGGCATGATGTGCAGCACGTCCAGACGCAGTTGGGTCAAGGCCACCTCGGCCAGCGACCGGTGAGCCCAATGCGGCGGGTCAAAAGCGCCGCCAAACATGCCCACGCGCTGGACAGCCGAGCCCGCAGGCAAATCGCTCATTCGAGCCAGTCCTTGCGCACCAGAAACTCTTTGTAGAGGCGGTCTTCGGGCGTGCCGCTCTGGCTGCGTCGCTGATACGACCAGCTCACCAGCGGCGGCATGGACAGCAGGATGGACTCGCTGCGCCCACCCGACTGCAGGCCAAAGTGGGTACCCCTGTCCCACACCAGGTTGAACTCGACATAGCGGCCTCGCCGGTAGAGCTGGAAATTTCGCTCGCGCTCGCCATAGGGCATGTGCTGACGCCGGTCGACGATGGGCAGGTAGGCATCCAGGAACGCATCGCCCACCGAGCGCATCATGGCAAAGTTGCCGTCAAAGCCGAACTCGGCAAAGTCGTCGTAAAAAACGCCACCGATGCCGCGCTGTTCGTCGCGGTGCTTGAGGTAAAAATACTCGTCGCACCAGCGCTTGAAGCGCGGGTATTTGTCGACTCCAAACGGATCCAGCGCCGACTTGCAGGTGCGGTGGAAATGCACCGCGTCTTCCTCTTGCCCGTAGTAAGGCGTGAGGTCCATGCCTCCGCCGAACCAGCAAACCGCCGGGCTGTTGACTGGCTTTGCTGCGATCATGCGCACGTTCATGTGCACCGTCGGCACATGCGGATTGCGTGGGTGGAAAACCAATGAGACCCCCATGGCCTCGAACGGTGCGCCGGAGAGTTCGGGTCGGTGCTGTGTGGCAGACGGCGGCAGGCGAGGACCAGTCACGTGCGAAAAGCCGACACCCGCCCGCTCGAACACCGTCCCGCCCTCCAGGATCTGGGTGATGCCGCTGCCCTGCAACATCTCGCCGGCCGGCTTTTTCCAGCGATCGACCACGAACTCACCACCGTCGACCACTGAGACGGTCGAGGTGATGCGGTCCTGAAGACCGGTTAGGTATTGGCGAACATGCAGAGTAGAAGCGCTCATGGTCAATCGAAAAGAGGTTGTGCCGGGGCGGTGGATCGAGCTGGCAGCGTCAGAGCGCACGATAGCCGATGTCGCGCCGGAACTGCGCGCCATCGAAACGGATGCCATCCAGAGCGGCATAGGCTTGTGTCCGGGCATCGGCCACGGTACCGGCCAGCGCCGTCACGCACAGAACCCGCCCCCCCGAGACGACCACTTGCCCTTGGGCGTCCTGCGCGGTACCCGCATGGAACACCATGGTGTCGGCGGCGTCGGGCGGCAGGCCGGTGATCACGTCGCCCTTGCGCGGCTCCAGCGGGTAGCCCGCCGCAGCCATCACCACACCCAGCGCCACGCGCGTATCCCATTGCAGTTGCACCCGATCCAGTTCGGTGCGCGTGGCCGCCAGCAGCACCTGCGCCAGGTTGCTTTGCAGGCGCATCAGGATGGGTTGCGTCTCCGGGTCGCCCATGCGGGCGTTGAATTCCAGCGTCTTCACGCGCCCCTCGGGCGTGATCATCAGGCCGGCGTAGAGGAAGCCGGTGAACGGGTTGCCGTCGGCCGACATGCCACGCAGCGTGGGCAAGATCACCTCGTCCATGGCACGCTGGTGCACGGCAGGCGTTACCACCGGGGCTGGCGAGTAGGCGCCCATGCCGCCCGTGTTGGGGCCCTGGTCGGCGTCCTGCAGGCGCTTATGGTCCTGGCTGGTGGCCAGCGGCAAGGCGTTCACGCCATCACACAGCACGATGAAGCTGGCCTCTTCGCCCTCGAGGAACTCCTCGATCACCACGCGCGCGCCGCCTGCGTTGTGCGTCACGCCCAGTTTGTTGTCCACCAGCATGAAGTCGATCGCATCGTGTGCCTCTGCGAGTGTCATCGCCACGACCACGCCTTTGCCAGCTGCCAGTCCGTCGGCCTTGACCACGATGGGCGCCCCCTGCGCATTCACATAGGCGTGGGCCTGCGCCGGATCGGTGAAGGCCTGGTAGGCCGCGGTGGGAATGCTGTGACGCTGCATGAAGGCCTTGGAGAAGGCCTTGGAGCTCTCCAGTTGCGCTGCAGCCTGGGTGGGGCCGAAGATGGCCAGACCATGGGCTCGGAATTCATCCACCACGCCAGCAGCAAGCGGCGCCTCAGGCCCCACCACCGTCAAGCCAACGCCGTTGGCATGTGCCCATTCGCGCAAGGCCATCTTGTCGGTCATCGGCAGATTGACCAGATCTGGGTCGCGCGCTGTACCGGCATTGCCCGGCGCCACAAACACCTGGCTAACGCCCTCGGACTGCTTGAGCTTCCAAGCCAGCGCATGCTCACGGCCACCGCCGCCAATCACCAGAACTTTCAAAACAAACTCCAAATCTCAACAAACAACATCCTCGGGGTGCAAGACTGCGCCAAGGCCGCCGCGGAACCGGCTTTGCCGGGCCGCCAGCAGCACCCCTTGAGGCGGTGACGCGCGCAACGCGCCGCGGGGTGGGTCACAGTTCAGCGTTGTGGAAGACTTCCTGCACATCGTCCAGGTCTTCCAGCGCGTCGAGCAGCTTTTGCATGCGCTCGGCGTCCTCGCCCGCGAGTTCGACGGTGTTCTCGGGCCGCATCGTGACCTCGGCCAGCTCCGGTTTCAAGCCACCTGCTTCCAGGGCTTCCTTGACTTTCTCGAAGTCTGGCGCGCTGGTCAGCACCTCGATGGCTCCGTCGTCACCGGTGATCACGTCCTCGGCACCCGCCTCCAGCGCAAGCTCCATCACCCGATCCTCCGAGGTACCAGGCGCAAAAATGAGCTGGCCGCAATGCTTGAACTGGAACGATACCGAGCCGTCCGTACCCAGGTTCCCGCCGTGTTTGCTGAAGGCGTGGCGCACTTCGGCCACGGTGCGCACCTTGTTGTCGGTCATGGTGTCCACGATGATGGCCGCGCCGCCAATGCCGTAGCCCTCGTAGCGAATCTCCTCCAGCGCCTGGCCCTCCAGGTTGCCAGAAGCCTTGTCGACGTTGTACTTGATGCGGTCGGCTGGCATGTTGGCCGCCTTGGCTTTCTCGATCGCCAGCCGCAGGCGCGGGTTCATGGTGGGGTCGCCGCCACCAGCGCGCGCTGCCACCGTGATTTCACGGATCACTCGCGTCCAGATCTTTCCGCGTTTTTCGTCCTGCCGGCCCTTGCGGTGTTGAATATTGGCCCATTTGCTGTGTCCAGCCACGCGTGCATCCTTTGTTCTGACCAGAGTTTGGTGTAATCGGGTCAATTTTACGTTCACCCCCACCCCGCACCCGAAGGATGCCCGCCATGGCCGAACCGCTGCTCATCGCTCAGAACAAGACCACCCAGTGCCATCTCATGCCTGGTCTGGCCAACCGCCACGGGCTGGTGACTGGCGCCACCGGCACCGGCAAGACGGTCACCTTGCAAACGCTGGCCGAACAGTTCTCCAACATCGGCGTGCCAGTGTTCATGGCAGACGTCAAGGGCGACCTCACCGGCATCAGCCAGACCGGCAGCTTCGGCGAAAAAATCAGCGGCATCCTGAAGGACCGCGGCATCGCCCTGCCCCCGCCGCAGGCCTGCCCCACCACGCTGTGGGACGTGTTCGGCCAGCAGGGTCACCCGGTGCGCGCCACCGTGAGCGACATGGGGCCGTTGCTGCTGGCCCGCATGCTTGATCTGAACGACACGCAGGCTGGCGTTCTCAACCTGGTGTTCAAGATCGCCGACGACAACGGCCTGCTGCTGCTGGACATGAAAGACCTGCGCGCCATGCTGCAGCACGTGGGCGACAACGCCAAGCAGTTCACCACCGAGTACGGCAACATCAGCGCGGCCAGCGTGGGGGCCATTCAGCGCGGCCTCATGCAGATCGAGCAACAGGGAGGAGACCAGTTCTTCGGCGAGCCCATGCTCGACATCCAGGACTTCATGCAGACCGTGAGCGGCAAGGGTGTGATCAACATCCTGGCGGCCGACCGGCTGATGAACGCACCCCGGCTCTACGCGACCTTTTTGCTGTGGATGCTCTCCGAGCTGTTCGAACAGTTGCCCGAGATCGGCGACCCCGAGAAGCCCAAGCTGGTGTTCTTCTTCGACGAAGCCCACCTGCTGTTCAACGACGCCCCCAAGGTACTGATCGAGCGCATTGAACTCGTGGTGCGGCTGGTGCGATCGAAGGGCGTGGGCGTTTATTTCGTGACGCAGAACCCCCTGGACATTCCCGACAGCGTGCTGGGACAGCTGGGCAACCGGGTGCAGCACGCCCTGCGCGCCTTCACCCCGCGCGACCAGAAAGCGGTGAAGGCCACCGCCGAGACCATGCGGCCCAAGGCCGGGCTGGATATCGAAGCGGCCATCACCGAGCTGGCGGTGGGCGAAGCGCTGGTCAGCTTCCTGGATCCCAAAGGTCGGCCCACCGAAACCGAGCGTGTGTTTGTCCTGCCACCAGGCAGCCAGCTCGGCCCCATCACCCCTCAGCAGCGTCAGGCCTTGCTGCAAGGCTCGCTGGTCGCCGGCGTGTACGAAAAAACCGTGGACCGCGAAAGCGCCCACGAGATCCTGCGAGCCCACGTCGAAGCGCGAACCGCCGAAGCGCCTGCAGCGGCCGACGTGCCCAAGACACCCCGCGTCCCGGGCGCCAGCTCGACAGATACCGCCAAGGACACAGGCGGCATGGGCGGCATGATCAACGAAGCCCTGTTTGGCCGCACCGGGCCGCGCGGCGGCCAGTACGACGGCCTCGTCCAGACCATGGCCAAGACGGCGGCGCGCAGCGTGGCCAGTGGACTGGGACGCCAGCTGGTGCGCGGCATCCTGGGTGGCTTGCTGGGCGGCAAGCGCTGAATAGGACCTTGACCATGCTGTACAAGATTGCGCTGCTGCTCATCGTCGGTCTTCCCCTGATGTTGCTGGGGGCGGGCCAGTACGGCATTTTGAAAGGTCAGACGCCAGAAGACCTGGGCGTCACCGATGGCCGCCTCAAAGCTCCCTCACTGACCCGCAACAGCGTAAGCAGTCAGGCGTCGCGCTACCCTGACCATCCGCAGCGGGTGTATGCGCAAATCGAGCCGCTGCCGCTGAAGGCCGGCGGAGCGCTGGCTTCCATTTCGACCCTCACCCGTGTGCTCAACACGTTGCCGGGTGTAACGCTTGTGGAGCAGCGCCCAGACTACTTGCGCGTCGAGGCCCAGACCCGGTGGCTGAAGTTTGTGGACGATCTGGAGTTCTGGGTCGACCCTGCGCGCAGCGTGATCGAGATTCGCAGCGCGAGCCGGCTGGGGCGAGAAGACTTTGGCGCCAACCGCGCCCGCATGGAAACGATCCGCAGTGCTTACATGGCAGAGCCCTGACAGCAGCTGGCTGAAGTGAAGAGCAGCGTCAGCGACGGTCAGCCCATGCGAAAAAAATGCCCGCACAGCGGGCCTTTTTAGGAACAGGGTCGATCAGTCCGCCGCCGCCGCCGGTTCCTCGGTCGGTTTGGAACGGCCTTCCTTCTTGGGCAGGGGTTGGATGTCGAGCTTGACCTCGGAGATCTCCACGCCCTTGTCGTCCTTGTTGATCTCCATATCCACCGTGAGGCGCCCACCATCGGTAAGCTTGCCGAACAGCAACTCGTCGGCCAGCGCGCGGCGGATCGTGTCCTGAATCAGGCGCTGCATCGGGCGCGCGCCCATGAGCGGGTCGAAGCCCTTCTTGGCCAGGTGCTTGCGCAGCGCGTCGGTGAAGGTGACCTCGACCTTCTTCTCGGCCAGCTGACCTTCGAGCTGCAGCAGGAACTTGTCGACCACGCGCAGGATGATGTTCTCGTCCAGCGCCTTGAAGCTGACCATGGCGTCCAGCCGGTTGCGGAACTCGGGTGTGAACAGGCGCTTGATGTCGGCCATCTCGTCGCCCGACTCGCGCGGGTTGGTGAAGCCGATCGTCGCCTTGTTCATAGTCTCGGCGCCAGCGTTCGTCGTCATGATGACGATGACGTTGCGGAAGTCGGCCTTGCGTCCGTTGTTGTCGGTCAGCGTGCCGTGGTCCATGACCTGCAGCAGCACGTTGAAGATGTCCGGGTGCGCCTTCTCGATTTCGTCGAGCAGCAGCACGCAGTGCGGCTTCTTGGTGACCGCTTCGGTCAGCAAACCACCCTGGTCAAAGCCCACATAGCCCGGAGGCGCACCGATGAGACGGCTGACTGCGTGGCGCTCCATGTATTCCGACATGTCGAAGCGGATCAGGTCGATGCCCATGATGTAGGCCAGCTGCTTGGCGGCCTCGGTCTTGCCCACGCCCGTCGGGCCGCTGAACAGGAAAGCGCCGATAGGCTTGTCGGCCCGGCCGAGACCGGAGCGCGCCATCTTGACGCTGGCAGCCAGCACCTCAAGGGCCTTGTCTTGTCCGAACACAACGCTCTTGAGATCGCGCTCAAGCGTCTGCAGCTTGCCGCGGTCGTCGTTGGACACATTGGCCGGCGGAATGCGCGCGATCTTGGCCACGATTTCCTCAACCTCGGTTTTGCTGATGGTCTTCTTGCGCTTGGACACCGGCAGGATGCGCTGGGCGGCGCCCGCCTCGTCGATCACGTCGATGGCCTTGTCGGGCAAGTGACGGTCGTTGATGTACTTGGCGCTCAGCTCCGCCGCGGCCTGCAGTGCCGCCACGGCGTACTTCACGCCATGGTGCTCTTCAAAGCGCGATTTCAGGCCTTTGAGGATGTCCACCGTTTCCTGCACGGTGGGCTCGACCACATCGACCTTCTGGAAGCGGCGGCTCAGCGCAGCGTCCTTTTCAAAGATGCCGCGGTATTCGGTGAAGGTGGTGGCGCCAATGCACTTGAGCTGGCCGCTGGAGAGCGCAGGCTTAAGGAGGTTGGAAGCATCGAGGGTGCCACCCGAAGCCGCGCCCGCACCGATCAGGGTGTGGATCTCGTCAATAAACAACACCGCGTTGGGTTTGTCCTTGAGCGACTTGAGCACACCTTTGAGGCGTTGTTCAAAGTCGCCGCGGTACTTGGTGCCCGCCAGCAACGCGCCCATGTCCAGCGAATACACGTTGGAGTCGGCCAGAATTTCGGGCACATCGCCCTGGGTGATGCGCCAGGCCAGGCCTTCGGCGATGGCCGTCTTGCCGACACCGGCCTCGCCCACCAGCAGCGGGTTGTTTTTGCGGCGGCGGCACAGGATCTGGATCACCCGCTCAACCTCGTACTCGCGGCCGATCAGCGGATCGATCTTGCCGTCCTTGGCCATCTGATTGAGGTTCTGGGTGAACTGCTCCAGCGGCGAAGCCTTTTCGTTGGACTTGCCCTCAGCACCTTGCTCCTCATTTTCGGCCGCGCTCTCGGGCTTGGAGGCCTCGGGCGGATCGCTTTTGCGGATGCCATGAGCAATGAAATTCACCACGTCCAGCCGCGTCACGCCCTGCTGGTGCAGGTAGTACACAGCGTGAGAGTCCTTTTCACCAAAAATGGCGACCAGCACGTTGGCACCGGTGACTTCCTTCTTGCCATTGCCCGTGGACTGCACGTGCATGATGGCGCGCTGGATCACGCGCTGGAAACCCAGTGTGGGCTGCGTATCCACCTCGTCGGACCCCGCCACCTGAGGCGTGTTGTCCTTGATGAAATTGGTGAGCGACTTGCGCAAGTCGTCGACGTTGGCCGAGCAGGCGCGCAGCACCTCGGCGGCGCTGGGGTTGTCAAGCAGCGCGAGCAACAGGTGCTCGACGGTGATGAATTCGTGTCGCTGTTGCCGGGCCTCGACAAAGGCCATATGCAAGCTGACTTCAAGTTCCTGGGCAATCATGGACACTTCCTTTGGGCTGGGTGTGAGAGCTGACGCTGGGCCACGGGGTCTAGGTTATGGGAAAGAGTCCAACAAGTGGGGCAATTTTTCTTTTATTCAACTGGTTCACTCAAGCACTGCAACGGGTGACCGGCCTGGCGAGCCGCCTGGGTGACCTGGTCCACCTTGGTGGTGGCCACATCGCGGCTGTAGACACCGCAGATGCCTTTGCCTTCCAGGTGGATCTTGAGCATGATCTGGGTCGCTGTTTCGCGGTCCTTGCTGAAATATTCCTG
The DNA here is from genome assembly GCF_030373245.1 of Hydrogenophaga sp. Classification (GTDB taxonomy): domain Bacteria; phylum Pseudomonadota; class Gammaproteobacteria; order Burkholderiales; family Burkholderiaceae_C; genus Hydrogenophaga. The sequence continues at coordinate 144,608 of NZ_JAUCZF010000005.1, read as the reverse complement.
GATCACATGAACGACGAACTCCATCGGCGTGAAATCGTCATTGAGCAGGACCACCTGGAACATCTGCGGTGGCTTGACGCGCTGGGTGCGCCGTTCGAGCACGACCGAGTCGTCGCTGCCGATGCTGGGGGGAGCCACCGGCTGGTTGGGCTTTTTGGGGATCTGAGACGCCATGAAAATGATTCTAGCGGTCCGCTCGGGTCCGCGCCCGAGAATGGACTTCCGCCTAGCTCCGAAACCGCGCAGGTGGTCCGGGCGACCCGGATGGAGCAAATGCAATTCATGGGCCATTGTGGCTCGCTCTCACAAAAGAAAACCGCCAAGGAAGCCAACTTCCTGGCGGTTTTTTCACGTTTCCCGCTCCCGGCGCGTGGGCGGCAGCGGGGTTGAAAATCACATGTTCGATCATCACTTCCCAATCGACGGGAGTGCCAGCAACGGCGCAAGATCGCCATTTTCAGTTCATCGACGTGGCCCCAGGCATGGCCCCGCCCCCCATCTTGCCGGTGGAAAGCTCACCAGAACGCCTCACACAATTGTCTCATCGAGGGGTAGTTCTCCCAGGTCGCTGCTGGATTCTGTGCCTATTCGATACCCCATCGCCCGGTATCCACGATAGCGCCTGTCCCCCATGCGCAGCAACGCAGGGTGCCCTGTATCGACGAAGTCGATGATCCGTACATCGGTCGTGCTGGCGTGCTGTCGATGCTGGCTCAAGCTTCAGCCGTCGCTCAGTGCCTCGGTTTCGTAAAAACTGTGGGCCGGTGGCGCCCTGACGGATAGCAGGCGCACATAGGCCGACCAAGGCTGCGGGAAGACCTGGGTCAAGGCGTGTAGCGCCCCTGATTTCCGATGCAGAGATTCGGAGATCGGTGCGGATGTCGACTCACCAGTCGCCTGTTCAACCTGGGAGGCTTCCAATATCGCAGACGGTGTCTGCGATATTTCCTTCGGCGGCCATGCCATATAGAAAAGGCGCATCTGTTCGAGATCGCGCTCGGAAAACCCTTGGCCAAAACGTCTCGCCAAATCGACCGAGAGCCGCTTCAGCAGGGCATGCCCGAAAACGGCGCGATCCTGGGCACGGCGGCGAATGTCAACGACATGGCGCAGACATATACGCTGGTTCGTGGAGAAGAAATCGATTCCTTTGCCGACGTGGGCTACCAGAGCGTGAGCAAGCGGGAAGATACCCAGGACATAGAAGTCAACTGGCAGGGGCCATGCGGCCGTGCAAGAGCCGAGTGCTTGACAAGAGCACGCCGATGGGCGCGATTCCGGAGCGACTGGAGCAGGTCAAGGCGCGTATCCGCGGCAAGGTCGAACACCCGTTCCGGGTGATCAAGCGCCAGTTCGGAGATGTGAAGGTTCGCTTCTGAGGACTGGCCAAGAACACGGCGCTACTGCACATGCTGTTTGCACTCTCCAACCTATGGATGGTGCGGCGAACCTTGTTGCAGGAGATAAGGGGATGAGTGCGCCTGCAAGCGGCCAGAGAGCCTCACCCTTAGGGGTACTCACTTCTTGGTGCTGAGATCGAAGACGGGGTCTAGGGTGACCTGCATACCGGTTGCCAAGTGATTGGTTTTTGCTGCCAGCGATATGATCGATAGGAGCTCAGCGTGTTGCGCATCGTTCATTCCCTTTGCACGTGCAGCCGCTGTGTGGGAGTGAACGCAGTAACCGCAGCCATTGGCCACCGACACTGCGATGTAGATCATTTCTTTCGTCAATGGGTCGAGAGCGGTCTCCGAGGCCATCAGGCGCTTGACCTCGGACCACGTGCTCTCCAATAAACTGGGATCGAACGCCAAAGCGCGCCACATGTTGTTGACGAAGTCCGTCCTTCTTGTGGCTCGGATATCGTCAAACACAGCTTTGACGCGCGGGTTGTCTTCGGGAGTGGATAGTTGAGGTGTCGATGCCATGGTTGTGCTCTGCTTGTTCGTCCTCACGTGACTCTATACGTCAGCGTAACAAAGCTGACGTGCGGGTGGTGAAGCGAATGCCGGTCTTGAGGGAGACGACTCTGCATTCTAAAGGCACGGATAGCGACAGATCTCTGGACGACTACCTATCGCTTCGGCCCCTTGAAGTTTCAACCGGCGGCATATTTGAACCTTGGGTCCTGGAAGTAGGTCATCACCCGCTCGGGTGACTTCTCTAGCATTGCCATATGCTCGTTGGCCGCATCGCGCAGCATGGCCTTGGTCCTGACCGGCAGGGGCGAAACAGTCCCTCGAACACGCGCTGACGGCTCCAAACTGCATCCCAAGAAAGGTCGCAAATCTACCGAAACTGCCCTGTAAGTGCCAATGCCGATTGGCGATGGTGGTATCGCAGGGTCAGCCCGGATAAGGAGGGCCAATCACGTCAGCTTCGATGCCTTTGTGCGTTGTCGGCATCGCAACTCAAGATATCTCGGGAGTGCGACTAGAAGTAAGCTTGCGAAATGGATCTGCGCCAGTTCAAGTACTTTCTGCGTATTGCTGAGTTGGGCAGCGTGTCGCGTGCCGCAGAGTCGTTGCATGTCGCGCAGTCGGCGCTAAGCCGACACGTGGCCAACATGGAGGCCGAGTTCGGTCAAGCTTTGCTGCTGCGTACCGGGCGCGGTGTCGCGCTGACGCCCGCTGGCGAAGAGCTTGCTCGCTACGCGCGAGCCATGCTGCGTCTAGGTGACGAAGCCAAGGCTGCGCTGGCGCAAACCGCTGACTCGCCCACCGGCACGCTGTCGGTGGGTTTCCCGCTGAGCCTGACACGGGCACTGTGCATCCCGCTGATCGAAAGAGCGCGCTCGCTTTACCCGCGACTGGCGCTGCAGTTGCACGACGAGATAAGCGGCGCCCTGGCCGACCGTCTGCGATCAGGACGACTTCAGGTGGCGCTGCTTTTCGAGGACGCTGGCCTGGACGGCCTGAGTTGGCAGCCGGTTTTCGAAGAGGAACTCTTCCTGGCGGTCAGTGCAAGGCACCCGCTGGCGCGTGAATCGAAGATCGATCTGGAATGGCTGGCCACGGTGCCGCTGGCCATACCCAGTGCACCGTTTGGCGTGCGGCCCATCGTTGAGCAGGCCTTGCGCAAGGCCGGTCTCGCTCCGAAGGTGCTGGTCGAGGCCAACTCTCTTACGGTGATGGCGCACGTGGCGCGAGCCGGGCTAGGCGGCGCTGTGCTGTCAGCATGCAGCGTAGCGGATGAAGTTGCTGCCGGAGACCTTGTGCTTTTGCCTTTGGCCGGCGCGCGTTTGGTCCGCCGAATCGTGGTGGCGATATCACCGGTCGAGCCTCAACTCACCGCGACCGGGTTGGTGTTCGACCTGATGGTGACACTGGCCCGAGAGCAAGCCGACCAAGGCCGGTGGCGCGGCTGCAAACCGCTGGCGCACTGAGGGTCAATTCCGGTCTCGGAAGATGCACAGACTGATTGACTGCAAAGAGGAGACACGTATGTTCAAGATGCTCGTCAGATGCGGGATTGCCGCGCTGCTTGCCGTGCTGGGCTCAGGTGCCACTGCACAGGACCCAAAGAAGCCGATATATGTAGGGCAGGTGTCACCTTTAACGGGGCCGGCGTCGTCGGTCGGCGTTCCATTGACCCGAGGTGCGTCCTTGTTGGTGCGTAAGGTCAATGCGAACGGCGGGATCAACGGCTCGACACTGAAGCTGCTGGACAAGGACGATGGCTTCGATCCCAAGCGCACGGTGGGTGCAGTTACCGAGTTGCTGGCCGACAAGGAAAGACCCATCGTCGCCCTGATCAACGTGGTTGGCTCGTCCCAGAACGGTGACCTGGTCAGTCAAGGTCTGCTCGCATCGAATGACCTCAACATTGTTGGCGCCTTTACAGGGTCCACCAGCGTTCGTGCGCTGAAGAGTCCCCATCTTTACTTCGTCCGGCCCGGGGTCGAGGACGAGGCCAATCACATCATTGCGCATTTCATAGCATTGGGCATTGACCGCGTGGCGCTGGTCCACCCGGAAGACACCTTTGGCCGCGACGCCTTGGCAAAGGTCACCCAAGCGCTCGCCTCCAGAAAGCTCACCTTGGTCGGAGCGGGAACCTATCAGCCTGCGACCACAGATGTGAAAGGTGCCGTTGCCACCATGCTTGAACGGAAGCCTCAGGCCATCGCCATCTTTGCCACGGGTGCAGCTGCTGCAAAGTTCATCACTTCCTACAGAGAGCAAGGTGGAGGCGCGATGCTGACCACCAGTTCATCGACCAGCGCGGACCACCTGCTCAAAGCCCTACCGAAAGAACTCTCGAGAGGTGTCGGAATCTTGCAGGTTGTTCCACCGACTTACAAGGTCGCCCTGCCCTTGGTCAGCGAGTATCTGGAAGCGTTGCGGGTGCACGGCGATCCTGGCTGGGCACCATCGGCTTATGGACTTGAAGGCTTCCTGGCGGCGAAGGTATTGATAGCTGCAATTCGCCGGGTGCCAGGAACCCCGACAAGGGCTTCCGTGTCATCAGCACTTGCAAGCCAGGGAACGCTGGACCTGGGTGGTATTCGGCTGGACTTCAGCAAGGCGCGACGCGAGGGCGCGCGGTACCTCGAGATCGGCGTGCTCTCATCTGACGGCAAACTGCGGAACTGAAACTGAGTGTCTTTGGCCGATGGAGATGTGGCGCGGCGCGCACATTCCACCTGCGCTGTCGCTTGCCTCGGCCCACGGTACACAAACCCGCCGGCTACACATCGGTTGCCCCTTACCTCACCGTGAGCGGCGCTCAGGGCACCATCGATTTCCTGATCAGGGTGTTTGATGCGCAGACGCTGCGCGTCATTCCAGGTGGCGACGGCAGGATTGCCCACGCAGAGATGCGCATCGACGACACGGTGACCATGCTCACGGATGCAGTGGAGGGGTGACCAGCCACCCCAAGCCACGTGCACATCTACGCCAACGATGTGGAGGCGGTCTTCGAGCGGGCTGTCGCTGCAGGAGCCACGATCATGAAGCAGCCTGTCCAGGAAAGCGATGCCGACAGGCACGGCGGTTTCACAGATGCGGGTGGCACCACGTGGTGGGTCAGTACTCAAGTTGATTGACGCCCAACAGCCAGTTGCAGCAGGTGGTCGGCGTGCTGGCGACCTCGACTACCGAGGGACAGTTGCAGACTTCATTGAGCCATTCCACTCGCCAGTTTCGGCACTACCCGGTGCAGAAAGGTGAGAAACGCTGCGGCATGCTCTGAAGCTGCCAGCGGCGACTTCCACACGGCCTCCATCTCGAGAAACAGTGGCGCACCATCTGCACCCACCAGCGGCCGCGCCTGCGCCCTGTTTCGAACGTGATGCTTCGGGATCACGGCGGTCCCCAGACCCAGTTCAACCCAATCCTCCAGCGCGCCATAACTCATGGCACGACCTGGGTAGGCGTCCACCTTCAGTTGGGCGTTTTCAAACAGGGTGCGCGTGGCGCTGGCCAGCCCGCAGAGATCCTCGGTGAACAGAAGCCGGTGTTGGCTGGTCGCCTCCAGTCCAATGGTGGCCATGGCGTTCGATTCAACCCCCTTGGAGCACACCATCAAGGGTTCCTGCATGAGTTTGAGTCGCTTGCGTGTTCGCAGGCGTCGAAAGCCGCTTCCAACGATCACATCCAGCTGACCTGCGTCCAGGCGGCGCTCGAGATCGACCACACCCGATTCAAAGAACAGCAAACGCACGTCAGCATGCTGGCGCCTGAACGGTTCGAGCAACAGCGCCACCCGCCCGGCGCCAGCCAATGGTGTGAAGCCGATCCGAAGTTCAGAGCGCGCCGTGGAGGCGAGATCCCGGGTCTCGGACTCCAGAGCTTCGACAGCGCCCAGGACCTGGGCGATCTTGGGCAGCAAGCGGGTGCCGGGAATCGAGAGTTCGAGCTGCCGCCCGCCCCGGACAAACAAAGGCGTGCCGAGTTCCGTTTCGAGCTCCGCAATGGACGAGGACACCGTCGGCTGCGAAACGCCGCACTCGCGGGCAGCGGCGCTGAAGGATTTCAGCCGGGCGGCGGCCTCTGCGTAGCGCAGGGATGTCAGGCTATACATACAGTTTTTACCTATGCGTTCATAGAAAGTATAGGCGTTGTCTTTACGGCCCTCAGTCTTTACCTTCGGTGCACCAGCATGTGCTGGCAGCCACCTCAAAGGAACGACCATGAGATACGCACAGATTTTTCGTTACGTCCTGACCCTCAACGAGACCGAGTACCAGGAACGCTGGCTGAAGCCTTATGCAGAGGCCATCGCCCAGGTCCCCGGGCTGATCCGCAAGACCTGGATGGCCGATTTCGACACGGGCACCTTTGCCAGTGTCTACATCTGGGAGGACAAGGCGTCCATGGATGCCTTCATGGCCTCGCCGGCCATCGCCAAGGTCGGTTCTGAGCCCTTCCTGAAGGAGTTGGAGATCACCGCGATCCCCGTGCACGAGGGCGCCTCGGTCATCACGCGGGGGTGAGAGCCAGCGGCAGGCGTGGCCAGATCCGAATAAATAGACGATCGGTCTATTTTTGTCTATAATTAGACCGATCAGTCTGTTTGAGGGTCCCTATGAACCACCTTGCTTTGCTGCCCCGCCGTCGCGGCCGACCTCCGCGGGACGCCAGCGTGCCGCGTCAGGACACGCGAGAGCTCTTGGTGCGCACAGGCGTGGCGGTCCTCACCGAGAAGGGTTACTCGGCCGTCGGTATCGACGAGATTCTTCGCATCGCGCAGGTGCCCAAGGGCTCCTTCTATCATTACTTCGACAGCAAGGAAGCCTTTGGCCAGGTGTTGATCGACGCCTATGCAAGCTACTTCGCCCACAAGCTGGACCGCTGGTTCCTGGGCGTCCCCGTCCCGCCACTTCAGCGCCTGAGGCACTTCATCGAGGATGCCAAGGCCGGCATGGCCCGCCATGGGTTCCGGCGCGGCTGCCTGGTGGGCAACCTGGGGCAGGAGATGGGCACGCTGCCAGAGTCTTTCCGGGTCCAGCTGCAGATGGTCTTTCGCGACTGGCAGTCACGCACTGCGGGCTGCCTGGCTGAAGCACAGCAGGCCGGAGAGATCCCGCCGCAACTCGACTGTTCCGCCCTGGCCCAGTTCTTCTGGATCGGCTGGGAAGGTGCAGTCCTGCGCGCCAAGTTGGAGCGATCACCCGAAGCGCTGGATGTCTATGCACAAGGCTTCTTTGCGCTGCTGAGCCCTGGCCCCTGACCCCCCCACCACCCGCTACCTCCCGAAAGGAGACTCACCCATGTTTCGTGGCCTGCTCATCGACAAGCAAGACGGACAGCAGACAGCCAGCGTGCAGCAGTTGTCTGAATCATCTCTTCCCGAGGGCGAGGTCACCGTGCGAGTGGCCTGGTCGACGCTGAACTACAAGGACGCGCTGGCCATCACCGGCCGCTCGCCCGTGGTGCGCCGGTTCCCGATGGTGCCGGGCATCGACTTTGCGGGCACCGTCGAGGCATCGGCCGACCCGGCTTTTGCCATTGGAGACCCGGTGGTGCTCAATGGCTGGGGCGTGGGCGAGGTGCATTGGGGCGGGCTGGCCGAGCGCGCGCGCGTGCCGGGGAAGTGGCTCATCCCGCTGCAGTCGCCCTTCACGCTGCGCCAGGCGATGGGTATCGGCACTGCTGGCTACACGGCCGCATTGTGTGTGCTGGCGCTGGAGCGCCATGGCGTGACGCCGGACCAAGGCCCAGTGGTCGTGACCGGTGCCGCGGGTGGCGTGGGCAGCGTGGCGGTGGCGATGCTCTCCAAACTGGGCTATGAGGTGGCCGCCGTAACGGGCCGGCCACAGGAGGCCGACTTCCTGAGCGCGCTGGGCGCCCGCCAGATCATCGACCGCGCCGAGTTGTCCAAACCCGGCAAGCCGCTGGACAAGGAGCGCTGGGCTGGCGCCGTGGATGTCGCTGGCGGCCAATTGCTGGCCAACGTCTGTGCGGCCATGCGCTACCGCGGTGTGGTCACGGCCTGCGGCCTGGCGGCCGGGATGTCCTGGCCCGCCAGCGTGGCACCGTTCATCCTGCGGGGCGTCACCCTGGCCGGCATCGACAGCGTGATGGCACCCGTCGACGAGCGCTTGCAAGCCTGGCGCCGGCTGGCACAAGACCTCGACCACGATCTGCTCGAGCGCCTGATCCGTGAGATTGATCTGGACGACGCCATCGGCGTCGCTGCGGATCTGCTCGAAGGCCATGTCCGTGGCCGAGTTGTCGTGCGAGTCGACGCGCCGTAGGCCCTCAGCTCACACCATTCTTCCCTGTCCTGAACAACGCTTAAGGAGCCACCATGTCGACCACAGCCGCCTTCCCGATCAGCCGCTTCCCGGTACCTGAGATCCACGACCTGCCCGAGGACATCCGCACGCGCATCCTGGCCGTGCAGGAGAAGTCGGGCTTCGTGCCCAATGTGTTCCTCGTGCTTGCGCACCGGCCCGACGAATTCCGTGCATTCTTCGCCTACCACGACTCCCTGATGGACAAGAAGGGCAATCTCACCAAGGCCGAGCGCGAGATGATCGTGGTGGCCACCAGCAACGCCAACCAGTGCCAGTACTGCGTGGTGGCGCATGGCGCCATCCTGCGCATTCGCGCCAAGAACCCGCTGGTGGCCGACCAGGTGGCGGTGAACTACCGCAAGGCCGACATCACGCCTCGCCAGATGGCCATGCTGGACTTCGCGATGAAGGTCTCTGCGCAAGCCTGGGCGGTGAATGACGCCGACTTCGAGACATTGCGGCAGCACGGCTTCGACATGGATGACATCTGGGACATTGCCGGCATCGCGGCCTTCTTCGGATTGTCCAACCGCATGGCCAATGTCACCAGCATGCGGCCGAACGACGAGTTCTACAGCATGGGGCGTTGATTGCTGGGCATTTTCGGACCAACGTGACCGGTGATTTCGGCATCGTGACCGATCATTTGAACCGCCCCGGAAACGCGGTGGTGTTCAGCGTCGATGAGAAAACGGCGGTTCAGGCACTGGATCGGTTGGACCCGGTGTTGCCGTTGTCGCTGTCACGTCGTTCACATCATGGGCTGGAAGGCGCATGAAACCTCAGATTTCTCTGGTCTGAAGTTTGAGGTACCACCAAGCCTTTCAGCCTTGCTTTTGCAGCTTCTGAAACTCATCGCGCAGCAGGGTGACCACATCCACCAGATCCAGGGCAGCCAGCCGGTTCTTTTTCAGGAACGCGGTCCATTGCGCTGTCTTCACGGCATCCCGTGCGAATACATCGCTCAAGCCAGAAGGTGTGGTGTCCGGCACTTGAAGTTGCCGCCGGGCAAAGGTGGCGTCGATCGCGCGGCGCAGCTCTGTCGGTTCCAGGGCACTCTCTGTGAGCAGCACCCACAGATCGAAATAGTCCTTCATCCGGGTGTTGGCCATGCCGAGCAAGCACACTGCATGGAACTTCTCGGCTACCACGGTGTATTTCGGGTACGAGCGCAATTGCGGTGCTGGCAGGTCTTCAAGCAACACCGGGTAGCTCACCAATTCGGGCGCGGGTGTGACCGCATCGCCAAATCCGATGTCCACCTGCAGCGTGATGCGAGCGCCGTCCAGCTTCGCCAGCAGGTCGATCCGCACACCGCCATAGCCCGCCTCCTTGCGGATCACCGAGCCCTTGACGGATGCGGTGTCGAACGCGATGCCGTCTTCCACCTCCATCACACAGATTTCACGGAAAACTGCAACGGCAGTGTCAATGTCGTCCGGTCCAAAGCCCAGCAGGTCCGCGTCGCGCGTCGGCCGGTGTGGCTGGTCGTACCACAGCGAAAACAGCAGCGCACCCTTGAGCAGGTAATTGTCGGCATGGGGTGAGATCGACAGGCGATACAGCAAGCGCTCCAGCCCATAGTGGGTGAGGGTCAGATTGAAGTCCTGCTTCCTGGCATCGGCACGTTGCTTCAAGCGGGCGCGGATGGAGGCGGCCAGGTTGCGGCTCATGCCGTGACACTTTCCAGGTAGGGCCGCATCACATTGGCCACTCGGTTGACCGCGGCGTAGTGCCATAGCGCATCCATGTTCAGCTTGCGCTGTGCCCAGCCATCTCGCAGCGCCTCCAGCGCCACGTCCAGGCCGATCTTGTTGCGGTACTTGAAGCAGTCGGCCACCGTCTTGTTGGCGTTGAACACCGGAACTGGCACGCCATCAATGTCGATGGGTTCAACGCCTTCGGAGAGAGCCAGTCCCGACATGCGCACCACACGCAGCGCCGGCTGGTCCAGTCGGGGTGTAGGTGTGTGCGGAGGGATCGCCAGCCAGACCTCGAACGGCGCCTGGGTGCCGATGCCATGGACGCGCAGCGCCGACAGCAGGCACACGACACCACGCGGCACCCGCAGTGCCACTTCGGCCAGGGACCGGTGTTCACTGAGTGCACGCCCCGGCAGGCTGTAGACGCCGCGTGCCACACGTTCCAGCTTGCCCGCGGCGACCAGCCTGCTGAGCACCACAGTCGGCAGTGCCTGCGCGGTCAGGTCGCGTGCGCGCAGAAGAGGCTGGCGCTCTGCCAGAGCGAGCACGGCGTGTTCCCTCGTTGGGTTTTTGCCTTGGACCATTCATGCAGTTTGTTGTAATGTCTAGTCATTTGTCAACAAATAACTAAATAAAGAAACAAACTCAGGTATTCGGTTCAGCCTCTCTGTTCAGTTCTTATGCGGTAACGGTTCACTTGCTGTTCGGTTTGTGCAGTCTGTGTTCACTGGTGGTTCAGTTTGTGCATTTGAGCCGAGGGTGCCCAGGGATTGAAACGATCTTAGCCGCCCCAAAGGCCATGTTCCGGGCTGGATATGGGCCCAAATCCAGCGTCTGCAGAGCCTCGATTCAGACCAATACTGGGTTCATGGTGAGTGCAGAGATAGGCGGCCTGCCGCCAGTTTCACAAGCGCTCCGCGCCCCTCCATTCGTCGGTCCATGAACACGTCAACACACGACTTCGTCTCGGTTGAAATGCGCGGCTTGAAGGCCGCGCTGGTGGCCCGCGCGCAGGCGCAACGGGTCAGCGTGTCGGAGTTGGTGCGCAGCGCTGTGGCGCGCGATCTGGGTCTTTCGGTGGTGGAGGGTGCGCCCAAGAGCGTGGAGGCGCCCCAAGGGGCTGGGCACGCTGTCAGCGTCAAGCTGTCGATCCGTATGACCGCTATGGAGGCAGGTCAGCTGGCTGCTGGTGCCCGAGCCGCTGGCCTGTCGCGCGGCGCCTACCTGGCCGGTCTGGTGGCCCACGTGCCCGTGTTGACAGGCGGTGCCAGCCGGATAGAGCACATCGCTGTCTTGAATGAATCCACCGCAGAACTGGCCACCTTCAGCCGCAACCTCCACCTGCTGAGCACGCTGCTGCGTCGGAGCGAAGGCGAGTCCTCCAGGCTGCTGCGGTTGATGCTCGACACCCTGGCGCGCGATGTGCGCCAGCACCTCGACCTCGCTTCCAGCACGCTTGCTGACCTGCAGCCGCGCCGCCCCGCCACCGCAGAACCAAGGGGCCGCAACCGGCCCGGCAACCGAAGGATCCACCCATGAAATCGCCATCTGGTCACCGGCGCTCGCCTTCGCGAGCCTCTGTGCAAGGTCAACAGCAGTGTCTGCAGGTTGAGCACTGTTCCAACTTTCTTCATGAATTCGGGATGCGGGCGCAGGCATCTGCAACGCATCCGAACTCAGGCCGCGCGCAAGGTGACCACGTTGCCGACTGCCACAAGCTGTTCGATACGATCAGCGAGAAATTGCAGCGCCCTCTTCCGATCCGCGGCCAGTTCCATGTGGCTGTACGCCGCCACAGTGGCGTTCTTCTCGCTGTGGGCAAGCAGCAGTTCGACCACATCCCGGCCGAAACCGTGTTCGCGCAATAGGGTCGCTGCTGTGCCTCGCGTGCCGTGGGGGCTGAAGTCGGACACACCGAAGTCCATGCGCTTGAAGAAGTGGTTCAAGGTCACGTCTCCAATGGGCACGCTGCCACGAAAGATTGACGGGAACACGTACTGCCCATGGCCAGTGAACTCGTGCACCTGCCTCAGGATGTCAACGGCCTGGCGCGACAAAAACACGCGGTGCGCCTTGCCCATCTTCATGCGCTCTGCCGGAATGTCCCACTGAGCGGCGTCCAGATCGAACTCGGGCCACTTCGAGCGCAGCAATTCGCTCTTGCGCGTCATCGTGAGCATCAGCAACCGGGTCGCCGAAATCGTTGTGAAATGCGCGCCCTGGTCTTCGAGCTTGCGCCAAAACGCCGCCAGTTCCTTTTCGCTGAGATGCCGGTGATGTTCCACCGGTGCGCGGGCGATGGCGCCACGCAGCGGCTGTGCCGGGTTCGTCGTCACCAGTAGGTTGCGGATCGCATGGTTGTAGATCTGCTGAACGATCACGCGGATGCGCTCCGCGGTCACGGCGGTGTCGGCGCGCGCCTTGATGATGGCCAGCACGTCGCGAGGCAGAACTTCGTCCAGCGGCATGTCGCCAATAGCCGGGTAGACATAGGCATCCAGCCAGCGCACGGTCTGAGCCACATAGCCGCCAGACCGGTAAAAAAGTGTCTCGTCCACCCAGCGCTGCGCAAAGCTTCGGAAAGTCAACCGGCGAGCTTCGACAAGTTTCTGTTCGGTCGCTGCCGCCCGCTTTGCCTTCGCTGGACTCTGGCCACGGGCGACCAACGCGCGCAGTTCTTCGTGGCGGTCGCGGGCCTGCTTGATGGTGAAGGCCGGGTAGGCACCAATCGTGACCTTTTCACGCTTGCCATTCAGGTGGTACTTGAAGCGCCAGGTCTTGCCGCCGGACGGCAGGATTTCAATCTGCAAGCCGCCCCCGTCGGTCAGCGCGTAGGCTTTCTCACGCGACTTCGCGTTGTCGATCGTCGCGGGTTTTAGGGAGTAGTTGACGTGGCGCATTTTGATGACTTGGCCTAAGCCATGGCCCCATGATGGCCCCGAATATGGCCCTGTTGCCGTTGGAAGTCAAGAAACGATGCCGGACATCTTGAAACAAAAAACCCCATTGAATCAAAGCAATGGGGTCTTTTTCTGAAACCTTGAGGGACGTCTTGGGACGTCCTGGAACAAAGTTACATGTTTTCGATCATCACCTGGCCAAACCCCGAACAGCTGACCTGGGTCGCGCCGTCCATGAGGCGAGCGAAGTCGTAAGTGACCTTCTTGGACAGGATGGCTTTCTCCAGCGAACTGATGATGAGGTCGGCCGCTTCGGTCCAGCCCATGTGGCGCAGCATCATTTCGGCCGACAGAATTTCCGAGCCGGGATTCACATAGTCCTTGCCCGCATACTTGGGCGCCGTACCGTGCGTGGCTTCAAAACAGGCCACGTTGTCCGACAAATTGGCACCTGGGGCGATGCCGATGCCACCCACCTGGGCTGCCAGAGCGTCGGAAATGTAGTCACCATTGAGGTTCAGAGTGGCCACCACGGAGTACTCGGCCGGGCGCAAAAGGATTTGCTGCAGGAAGGCGTCGGCAATGCTGTCCTTGACCGTGATGTCCTTGCCAGATTTGGGGTTCTTGAACTTGCACCAGGGGCCGCCGTCGATCAGCTCGGCGCCGAACTCCTTTTGCGCCAGGGCGTAGGCCCAGTCGCGGAAGCCGCCTTCGGTGTACTTCATGATGTTGCCCTTGTGCACGATGGTCACGCTGGGCTTGTTGTTGTCGATCGCGTACTGGATCGCCTTGCGCACCAGGCGCTCTGTGCCCTCGCGGCTGACCGGCTTGATGCCGATGCCCGAGGTGTTGGGAAAACGGATCTTGGTCACGCCCATCTCGTCTTGCAGAAACTTGATGAGCTTCTTGGCCTTGTCAGACTCGGCTTCGTACTCGATACCAGCATAGATGTCTTCCGAGTTCTCTCGGAAAATCACCATGTTGGTCTTCTCTGGCTCTTTGACCGGGGAAGGTACGCCCTTGAAGTACTGCACCGGGCGCAGGCAGACGTAGAGGTCGAGCTCCTGGCGCAACGCGACGTTGAGTGAACGGATACCGCCACCGACCGGTGTGGTCAATGGGCCTTTGATGGACACCACGAACTCGCGCAGCGCAGCCAGCGTTTCTTCCGGCAGCCACACGTCAGGGCCGTAGACCTGGGTCGATTTTTCGCCAGCGTAAACCTCCATCCAGTGGATTTTCTTCTGACCGCCATAGGCCTTGGCCACGGCCGCATCCACCACCTTGAGCATCACCGGGGTGATGTCAAAGCCCGTGCCATCGCCCTCGATGTACGGCACGATGGGATGATCGGGCACGTTGAGCGACATGTCGGCATTGACGGTGATCTTGTGGCCTTCAGCGGGCACTTTGATGTGCTGGTACATGGGATGGAGTCTCCGGGTTCGATACGATGGACAACCTAGGGCCGGTGAACTCAGGATTGGAAACTGGGTCACAGGCGCAGCCGATTCTAGTCTTGCCCATCCGATCATGAAACGCACTCACCCCACCCTCGCCGCCCTGCTTGTCGCCTTCGCCGGGTTGGCTGCCGCACAGGATCAACCTCAGATCAACCTGCCGCGTGTGAAGCTCTCGGCCGGCATGCACCTGATCGATGCGCAGGTGGCGAGCACCCCGCAGCAGCGACAAATTGGTCTGATGCACCGGCCCGAGATGCCGGTGCAGGAGGGCATGCTCTTCGTCTTTGAAGCACCCGCTGTGCAATGCTTCTGGATGAAGAACACGCTGCTGCCACTGACCGCCGCGTTTGTGGCCGACGATGGTCGGATCGTTAACCTGGCCGACATGAAACCCCAGACCACCGACTCGCACTGCTCAACCGAGCCAGTGCGCTACGTGCTGGAGATGAATCAGGGATGGTTCGCCAAGCGCGGCATCGCCGCTGGCGGCCGCATCGGCGGCCTCAACAAGCGCCCCTGAAGAAAGCGGCGCGCGTTGCGCACGCCACTTTCTGTTGGCTCAGGAATAGTCGGCCTCAGGCCTCGGCGCCGGCCAGACTCGCGTTCAGGGTCTTGCTTGGGCGCATGACGGCGTCGAGCTTGCGCACATCAGGCTGGTAGTAGCCGCCAATGTCCACCGCCTGGCCTTGTACCGCAGCCAGCTCGGCCACGATGGTTTTCTCGTTGTCGGTGAGGCGCTTGGCCAGCGGCGCGAAGTGCGTGGCAAGCGCCGGATCATCGGTCTGCGCCGCCAGGGCCTGCGCCCAGTACATGGCCAGGTAGAACTGGCTGCCCCGGTTGTCGAGTTGCCCCGTCTTGGGCGAAGGGTTCTTGTTCTGGTCCAGCAGCTGTCCTGTGGCCGCGTCCAGGGTGCGGGCCAGAATCCTGGCCTTGGCGTTGCCCGTCTTCACGCCTAGATCCTCCAGCGAGGCGGCCATCGCCAGGAACTCCCCAAGCGAATCCCAGCGCAAGTGGTTTTCTTCCACCAGCTGCTGCACATGTTTGGGCGCTGAACCACCCGCACCCGTTTCGTACATGCCGCCGCCCGCCATCAGCGGCACGATGGACAGCATCTTGGCGCTGGTACCCAGTTCCATGATGGGAAACAGGTCGGTGAGGTAGTCGCGCAGGATGTTGCCGGTGGCGCTGATGGTGTCCAGCCCGCGGATTACGCGCTCGAGCGTGTAGCGCATCGCGCGCACCTGGCTCATGATCTGGATGTCCAAGCCCGCCGTGTTGTGCTCGTGCAGGTACATCTTGACCTTGGTGATCAGCTGCGCTTCGTGCGGTCGGTACTGGTCAAGCCAGAACACCACCGGCATGCCCGAGTTGCGCGCACGGGTCACGGCCAGCTTGACCCAGTCGCGGATGGCCGCATCTTTCACCTGGCACATGCGCCAGATGTCACCCTGCTCGACTTCCTGGCTCAGCAGCACTTCGCCCGTGGCCAGGTCGGTGATGTTGGCGGTACCGGCCTCTGGGATCTCGAACGTCTTGTCGTGCGAGCCGTACTCTTCGGCCTGCTGTGCCATCAGGCCCACGTTCGGTACGGTGCCCATGGTCGTGGGGTCAAACGCACCGTGCCACTTGCAGAAGTTGATCATCTCCTGGTAGATGCGGGCAAAGGTCGATTCCGGCATCACGGCCTTCACGTCCTTCAGTCGGCCGTCAGCTCCCCACATCTTGCCGCCGTTGCGGATCATGGCCGGCATGGAGGCATCCACGATCACGTCGTTGGGCGAATGGAAGTTGGTGATGCCCTTGGCCGAGTCGACCATGGCCAGCTCCGGACGCCCTTCATGGCAGGCGTGCAGGTCGGCAATGATTTCCTCACGCTGAGACTGCGGCAGCGTGGCCAGCTTGTCGTAAAGATTGACCATGCCGTTGTTGACGTTCACACCCAGCTGATCGAACAGCTTGGCGTGTTTCTCGAACGCGTCTTTGTAAAAGATGCGTACGCAGTGGCCAAACACGATGGGGTGGGACACCTTCATCATCGTGGCCTTCACGTGCAGCGAAAACATCACCCCGGTCTTGTAGGCGTCCTGAATTTCCTTTTCGTAGAAGTCGAGCAAGGCCTTCTTGCTCATATACATGCTGTCGACGACTTCGCGGTCTTGCAGTGCCACCTTGTCTTTGAGCACGATAGTTTTACCGCTCTTGGTGATCAGCTCCATCTTGACGTCGCGCGCCTTGTCCAGCGTCATGGACTTTTCGCCATGGTAGAAGTCGCCGTGGTGCATATGGGAGACATGGGTGCGCGAAGCCTGGCTCCAGTCGGCCATGGAATGGGGGTTCTTGCGGGCGTATTCCTTCACTGCGCGGGGTGCACGCCGATCGGAGTTGCCCTCGCGCAGCACCGGATTGACCGCGCTGCCGGTGCACTTGGCGTACCGCGCCCGGATCGACTTTTCCTCCTCGGTCTTGGGTGACTCGGGGTAGTCGGGCAATGCATAGCCCTTGGCCTGAAGCTCCTTGATTGCGCTGATGAGCTGCGAGACCGAGGCGCTGATGTTGGGCAGCTTGATGATGTTGGCCTGGGGCTTGAGTGTGAGCTGGCCGAGTGCGGCGAGGTTGTCGGGAACCCGCTGCTCCTCGCTCAGGCACTCGGGAAAAGCCGCCAGCACCCGCGCCGCGACGGAAATATCGCTGGTCTCGACGTTGATGCCGGCGGGCTGGGTGAACGCCTGGATGATGGGCAGGAACGCACGCGTGGCCAGCAGGGGTGCCTCGTCGGTCAGCGTGTAAATGATGGTGGGTTGCTGGGCGCTCATGTCTTTGGCTCCGTGAATCGTGGTGGAAATCCCGCTGATCGAAAGCGTCGTCAGCCGAATGAAGGAATCGTCCGCAATTTTGCTTTCAACGCTCTGACCTGCGCTTCATTTCTTGAAGCCAGATCCCACATTGAGAAAATCAAAGCCGGAAATGCAGGGAAATTTCCAGCGATGCGCAAGAAAAAGGGCCCGAGGCAAAGCCTTCGGACCCTGGGCGCCAAGCCAGACCGCGGTCAGGCGAAGTTGGCTTCGGCGAAGGACCAGTTGACCAGCTTGTCCAGGAAGGTCTCGACAAACTTGGGGCGTGCGTTGCGGTAGTCGATGTAGTAGGCGTGCTCCCAGACGTCGACCGTCAGCAAGGCCTTGTCGCCAGTGGTCAGCGGAGTGCCGGCCGCGCCCATATTGACGATGTCTACCGAGCCGTCGGGTTTCTTGACCAGCCAGGTCCAGCCAGAGCCAAAGTTACCCACCGCGCTTTTCACAAACGCCTCCTTAAAGGCGGCATAGCTGCCCCACTTCGCGTTAATGGCCGCAGCCAGAGCGCCCGAGGGCTCACCGCCGCCGTTGGGCTTCATGCAGTTCCAGAAAAAGGTGTGGTTCCAGATCTGAGCGGCGTTGTTGTACACACCGCCGCTGGACTTCTTGACGATGGACTCGAGGTCCATGCTCTCGAACTCAGTGCCTTTTTGCAGGTTGTTGAGGTTGACCACATAGGCGTTGTGGTGCTTGCCGTGGTGAAACTCCAGCGTTTCCTTGGAGTAGTGGGGCGCGAGCGCGTCGATAGCGAAAGGCAAGGCTGGCAGGGTGTGTTCCATGGTGTTTCCTCTTGGGGTCGAATCGTGAATCGAACGGGACGAGAGCGGCGGTGGCCGCTGGTCGACTCGGGCACTCATTGTAGGCAAGGCGGGCCAAGGAACCGCGACTGGGGTCTCTGCGCTCAGCGATCCACTGTGAGTCCGAGCTGGCCGTCGCTCAACCTGGCCCGAATCGACTGTCCTGGCCGGGTCTGCGCGGTGCGGGTGATGGCATCGCCATCGGCATCGGTCAGGTAGGCGTAGCCGCGCTCAAGCACCAGCTGGGGGTCGAGCAGCGCCAGCGCAGTGGCCTGGCGCTGCCAGCGGTCTTCCTGCTGCCGCATGGACCGCTGCAAGGCCGGGGTCAAGGCGAGCGCCAGCGACTGCACCCGGTTGCGCTGCGCCTGCGCCGCCAACTGCAAACCGCTTTGCAGACGATGCTGCAAACGGGCCAGCGCGTAGCGACTGTCGTGCAGCCGGGTCGACGGTCGGCCCAGGCGCTGGGCGATGCGATCCAGCCGCTGCGCGCCGAGGTCGAGTTCGGCGTGCACGGCATCCGACAAACTCGATTGCAGGTGTGCCAATTCGCCCAGCCGCTGCTCACGCGATGGCGCGCACAGTTCGGCGGCAGCGGTAGGTGTGGGCGCCCGCAGGTCGGCAGCGAAATCGGCGAGTGTGAAGTCCGTCTCATGGCCCACGCCACAGACCACCGGCATCGGCGAGCGCACCACCGCGCGCACCACAGCAGGGTCATTGAATGACCACAGGTCTTCCAGCGACCCGCCGCCGCGCACCAGCAACAACACGTCGCAAGGACCTCCGGCAGAGAAATGGTGGCCAGCAGCCGTTATCGCGGCATCAATCTGGGCCGGCGCCAGCTGCCCCTGCACCAGGGCCGGGTATATCACCACCGGCAGGTGCGGCACGCGCCGACGCAGGGCCGTGACCACGTCGCGCAGCGCTGCGGCGCCCAGCGAAGTCACCACCGCAATGCCTCGCGCCTGAGCAGGCAATGGGCGCTTTCGAGCCGGGTCGAACAGGCCCTCGGCTTCCAGCTGGGCCTTGAGACGCAGAAACTGCTCAAACAAGGCGCCCTGCCCGGCTGGCTTGAGACGGTCGACGATGAGCTGCAGGTCGCCGCGCGGTCCGTAGACGTCGAGCTTGCCCAGCGCTTGCACCAACTGGCCATCCTGTGGCGAGAAGCTAAGCTGGTCTGCGGCACGGCGAAACAGGGCACAGCGCACCTGACCGCTGTCGTCCTTGAGCGAGAAGTAACAGTGGCCACTGGCCGCACGCGAAAAGCCCGAGAGCTCACCGCGCACCGTGACCGGATTGAATCGGGCGGCCAAGGTGTCCGCCACTGCTCGCATCAGCGGGCCAACTCCCCACACGCGCCCTGCGCCATCGGGATCTTCGCCACCAAAACCATCAACCACGGGCATCTCCAAGCAGAATGTGTCCACACACCGCGTTGTCGCTGGGTTTTCTCAGCCAAAGCCGCATGGACACGTCAGCTCGCGGCCAAGTCCTTGATTTCACGGCGTTTTGAAGTGCCCGTTTTGTCATCGATCTGTCGAAATGCAGCGCATGCGCGGGATTGAGCAGGGGTACACCCGGGTTCTTCACAAAGTTATCCACAGAATCTGTGCATACCCCAGTGCAGTCTGATTTGGGGCCGGAGCACAGTGACCGTGCCGGCCAGGGCGTGCGCCATAATCGACGCCGTAGCAACTTGGCTGTTTTTGCCTGGAGCCCTGTTTTGTTTTCCATCATACAAGCGGCCGGCTGGCCGATCTGGCCTTTGATCGCCTGCTCCGTCATCGGTCTGGCGCTGATCATCGAGCGTTTCATCAGTCTGAAGACCGCCAAGATCATTCCGCCGAAACTGCTGGACGAAGCCATCATGGTCTCGCGCAACGGTGTGCCCGGTCCCGACGTGGTCAAGCAGCTGGAGCAGAACTCGACTCTCGGGGGCGTGTTGGCCAGTGGTTTTCGGGCGCTCAATGCCAATCCCAGGGCCAGCGAGGAAGATCTGCGGGCCAGCCTGGAAGGCGCCGGTCGTCAGGCAGCGGCCCAGTTGCAGCGCTACCTGGGGGCGCTGGCCACCATTGCCTCGGCCGCCCCGTTGCTGGGCCTGCTGGGCACGGTCATCGGCATGATCGAGATCTTCGGCTCCCAGGGAGGTGACGGCGGCATGGGTACTGCGCCAGGCGGCGGCAATCCCGAGCAGCTGGCGCATGGCATCTCGATCGCGCTCTACAACACTGCGTTTGGCCTGATCGTGGCGATTCCAGCACTGATCTTCTGGCGCTACTTCCGCGCTCGGGTCGATGGCTACCTGCTTACCATGGAGATCGCCGCTGACCGTTTCGCGCGTCACCTGCAGCATCTGCGCAAGTGAGCCCGGCCCCGCTGTCTTGAACCCGATCCGCGCATGAACTTTCGACCCGGTACCCGCGACGAGCCCGAGATCAACCTGATCCCGTTCATCGACATCCTGCTGGTGGTGCTGATTTTCCTCATGCTCACCACCACTTACAGCAAGTTCACCGAGCTCAAGGTGAACTTGCCAGTGGCCGACGCCGAGGCGCAGCGGCAGAACCCCAAAGAGATCATCGTGGCGGTGGGCAGCGATGGGCGCTATTCCATCAACAAATCGGTGCTGGATGGCGGCAGCGTGGAGCAGCTCACCCGCGCCTTGTCGGTGGCCACGCAAGACACGCGAGATGTGGTCGTGATCATCAGCGCCGATGCCGCGGCCACACACCAGTCGGTCATCAACGTCATGGATGCTTCGCGTCGCGCAGGTCTGGTGCAGATCACCTTCGCCACCCAGCAGGCGGGTGCCGGCGGCGCCCGCGCCCGGCCCTGACGCTCGAGGCCGCATGAGCCTGCGGCCCGACGATCGCCAGGCCCGACGGGAGGCTCGCTGGCAGGCGCTCGCGCAGCACAAGACCCTGGCCGCGCGTCTGCTCTGGCCGATCTCCCTGATCTACGCCCTGCTTGGCGGCCTGCGGCGACTGGCCTTTGCCCTGGCCTGGCTCAAGATCCACAAGCTGCCGGTGCCGGTGATCGTGGTGGGCAATGTGGTCGTGGGAGGAGCCGGCAAGACACCGACCGTCGTGGCGCTGGTGAAGCACCTTCAGGTACGCGGCTGGCACCCCGGTGTGGTTTCACGCGGTTACGGTCGGCAGGCAGATCAGCTGCAACAGGTGGACGCCACCACACCAGCCAGCGCCGTCGGCGACGAGCCCCTTCTGATCCATCGGGCTACCGGTGCGCCGGTCTGTGTCGCCTCCCGTCGAGTCGACGCCGCCCGCGCGTTGATGGTTCGTCACCCTGACATCGATGTGCTGCTCTGTGACGACGGTCTTCAGCACCTGGCCCTGGGACGCGATGTGTCGATCGCGGTGTTTGACGAGCGCGGCCTGGGCAATGGCTGGCAACTGCCCGCCGGCCTGCTGCGTGAGCCCTGGCCACCCGCGCCCGGGCATCCGGCACCGCCCGATCTGGTGCTGCTGCAACGGCGGGAGGAGACGCTGCCCATCACTCTGCCCATGGGCGACGTGCCCCAATTCCGCGCCACCCGCCGGCTCGCCGATGCCACGCGCAACCTGGCTGGTCAGACACGGCCCCTGTCCATGCTGCAGGGACAGGCCCTTTTCGCAGTGGCTGGCATCGCACGACCCGAGGCCTTCTTCTCCATGCTCCGCGCGCGAGGCTTGACGCTGGCCCACACCGTACCCCTGCCCGACCATGCCGCCAGCGACGCTTACGCCGACCTGCTGGCCAGCCTGGACCACCCGCTGATCTGCACTGAAAAAGACGCCGTCAAGCTCGAGTCCCTGCTCGACGCGGTGTCGACCAGGCGCCAGCAGATCTGGGTAGTGCCCCTGGAACTGCACCCCGAGCCTGGCTTCTTCAGCGCGGTCGACATTGCCCTGGCGAACATTCATCAACGGCCCTCCTCCGCACGTTGACGGCCACCCGCACTATCATTCAGCCATGGACACCAAACTGCTGGAACTGCTGGTCTGCCCAGTCACTAAGGGCCCGTTGATCTACCTGCGCGACCGGCAGGAACTCCTGTCGCGCAGTGCCCGCCTGGCCTATCCCGTGCGCGATGGCATTCCGATCCTGCTGGAGCACGAAGCCCGCCCCATCACCGACGAAGAGGCCGAGCGCGCGCCTTCGCCCCGCGCGGCATGAGCGCTGGCGGGTTGCCCACCCAGCGCTCTCATCACGGAAATACGGATTCTTCGTGAGCGCTGTTGCACCTGTAGCAAGCGGCTTCAGCGTCCTGATTCCAGCGAGGCTGGCGTCGACCCGGCTACCCAACAAACCGCTGGCCGACATCGCAGGCATGCCCATGGTGGTGCGCGTGGCACTGCGCGCGCGGCAGAGTGGCGCGCAGCGATGTGTGGTGGCCGCCGACGACGAGCGTATCCTGCAGGCCTGCAGCAAGCACGGCATTGATGCGGTGCTCACTCGCCATGACCACGCGTCCGGTAGCGACCGGCTCGCCGAGGCCTGCGACCGGCTGGGCCTGACCGATGACACGGTGGTGGTGAATGTGCAAGGTGATGAGCCGCTGATCGAGCCGTTGCTGATCACGGCTGTGGCCGACCTGCTGCGCTCGCGTCCCGACTGTGTCATGAGTACCGCCGCCCACGAGATCGATCAGTTGAAGGACTTTCTCAATCCAAACGTGGTCAAGGTGGTGCTCGACCGCACGCAGACGGCGCTGTATTTCAGCCGTGCACCGATCGCATGGTGGCGCGATGGCATGGCCGAAGGTGCACCGGCAAGCCTGCCGGCCCCAGCGCCGTTGCGCCACATCGGCCTGTACGCCTACAGAGCTGGTTTTCTGCGGCGCTTCCCCGGACTGGAGCCCTCGCCGCTGGAACTCACCGAATCGCTGGAGCAGTTGCGCGTGCTCTGGCACGGCGAGCGGATTGCGGTGCACATCAGCGCGCAGGCGCCCGGCCCAGGGGTCGACACGGCGGAGGACCTGGCCCGCGTGCGGGCGGTGTTTGGCCCCGTCTGACAGGTCTGTTTTCTGGCGTCGGCCAGGGGCTGCGGCTGTAAGCGGACGTCAGGAACCTGCGTGCTATCCTCGACGCCGACCCCGCTGGGCCCTCCCGGCGAACCGGCCGCACCAGACAAGCGGCCGTGGCAAAGAACCTCGAACAAAGGACAGTGATGCGATTGATTCTGTTGGGTGCACCCGGCGCCGGAAAAGGCACTCAGGCCACCTTCATCTGCCAGAAATACGGTATTCCCCAGATCTCAACCGGCGACATGCTGCGTGCAGCGGTAAAGGCCGGCACCCCGCTGGGTCTGCAGGCCAAGAGCGTGATGGAGTCGGGTGGCCTGGTGAGCGACGACCTGATCATCAATTTGGTGAAAGAGCGGATCACCCAGGCCGATTGCGCCAACGGTTTTCTGTTTGACGGGTTCCCTCGCACCATCCCGCAGGCCGACGCCATGAAGGCGGCCGGTGTGAAGCTGGACTATGTGCTGGAGATCGATGTGCCGTTTGACGCCATCATCGAGCGCATGAGCGGGCGCCGCTCGCACCCGGCTTCTGGCCGCACCTACCACGTCAAGTTCAACCCGCCGAAGGTGGAAGGCAAAGACGACGAGACGGGTGAACCGCTGATCCAGCGCGCCGACGACCAGGAAGAAACCGTGAAGAAGCGCCTGGAGGTGTACAACGCCCAGACGCGCCCCCTGGTGGATTACTACAGCAGCTGGGCCAAAGCCGAGCCGTCTGCTGCACCGAAGTACCGCGCAATCAGCGGTACCGGTTCGGTGGACGACATCACTGCGCGCGCTTTTGAAGCGTTGTCCAGCTGATTGCGCCTGACGTTGATCTGATACAAGACAGCCCGGCACTCCCGGGTTGTCTTGTTCTGGGTGCTCAACGCGGTCTGGTTACGCAGGACTGGAGCGCAGCCCGTAAGTTTTGCCGTCAAGAAACAGGTACTCGACCCGCAAGACCGGTTCACCTTTTTCTTCCTTGAAGGTGAAGCCCACCATGGACAAGGTCTGGCCGACGCGGATCTCGGGCACTTGCCACAAACCGAGCCGGA
Source organism: Hydrogenophaga sp. (assembly GCF_030373245.1). Classification (GTDB taxonomy): domain Bacteria; phylum Pseudomonadota; class Gammaproteobacteria; order Burkholderiales; family Burkholderiaceae_C; genus Hydrogenophaga. The sequence goes on along the minus strand of NZ_JAUCZF010000005.1, from coordinate 120,595 downwards.
ACATCGGCGCCAGCTCGATCTCCCAGCGCCGATCGCGCCGGGTCGGAACCGCTGCCCTGGCCAGCAGGGCCGGGCCGTTCACCCCTGCCGTCTGCGCCGGCACAGACCGGGTCGCGAGATCACTCGGCAACACCAGACCTTCGGGCACTTCCAGCACCAGTTCGGCGTGCGGATTGCGCCAGGCCACCGAAACCGCACGTCCTTCCAGGTAAATCGGTCGGTCCTGGTCAAAGCTGCTCCAGCCGTGGTGGGCCCACGCTGGTCGCATCGCAACGCCCAACGCGAGCAAACCACCTGCCTGCATCACCTGTCGTCTCTGCATGGTTCGCTCCTGTTCATGTTGATTCACACATACCCAATCCAACGGCCGCAGGTGAGCACCCCCAGCCACAACACGGCAGACAACACCATGGACAGCCTTGCCGTGGCGTCCAGCCGCTGCAGCGACTGCCGTGCATGGAACCAGGCTGCGTTGCAGCCAGCCAGCATCAACAGGCCTATCTTGATTGTGAACACGCGGTTGGCCAACAGTTCCTGCGGCTGGGTACCAAACATCAGCAGGCCGGTGATTGCGGCCAAGCCAAAGCCCGTCAGCACCAGGCCCAGACTGAGACGCGCCAGTGGCTGGATCGGCAAGGCCACGCCCCAGCCGAATACGCGCAACTCCAGCAGGGCCAGATTGCCCAAGAGCAGCCCCACTCCCAGCAGGTGGGCAGTCTCCAGCATGGGATAGGCCCAAGGGTGGGCGCCGAGTGCGATCAGCATGCTCAGGCGCAGAGCAGTTCCAGCGCCAGCGCGAGGCGGGCCTTCACCGGCGAGAGCGTGCTGATTTCAGGCAAGGCGTGACCAGCCTGCGCCAGAACCTGTCCGCGAGGGCAACGCGTGGTGCGCACCACCCGGACACCTTGCGCCTGCGCCCCGACCAGTGCCGTCGCCAGGGCTCGGTGTACCGTGCCGTTGCCCGTGCCAGCCACGACCAAACCTTGTATCGGGTGCTCGCCTGGATCAGCGAGCAAGGCTTGGACCACCAGGCCATCGGCATCGGCATGGCTGGTGAGCAGGGCCACGCGGGGCAAGGCTGCGACGCTCAAGAAGCGCTGGCGCAAAACTGAGACCATGGCCTGATCGTGTGCGGGCGTCACCGGCCAGGGATGCAGCTGACGCACCTGGCCGTTTTCAATCAAGGCCAGCGCACCCGCCTCGCCGCCGTCGAAGGCGTCGAGGTGGTAGCTGTGCACCTTGCAGACGTCCAGCGCAGCGAATGTCTGGGCGGCGCATACCGCGATCACGCCGCGAACACCGGGTTGCCGCGCCAGCAATACCGCATCCAGCAGGTTCTGCGGCCCATCCGGCATCAGTGCACTGGCTGGCCGCATCGCGCATGTGAGCACCACCGGCTTGTCTTTAGGCAGCAGGCTGTGCAACACAAATGCGGTCTCTTCCAGCGTGTCGGTGCCGTGGGTGATCACCACCGACCCCACCTCGGGCCGCGCCAGGTGATGCATCAATCTCAGCACAAGGGCCTGCCAGACGCCCAGATCCATGTCCTTGCTGTCGATCTGCGCCACCTGCTCCATCTCAAGCGGCAGACCTTGCAGACCGGGAACATTCGCCACCAGATCGACCAAAGCGATCTCGCCCGACACATAGCCCACGTGGTCGTCCGACCGGGAAGAACGCCCTGCGATGGTGCCGCCCGTGCCGAGCACCACCGTCAGCAGGCCTTGGTCTACGCGCTGGTTTGAAGAGAACACTTGCCAAACCTTTGGAACTGGTTAAAAATACAGATACTGGATGGGTGAACAGTCTGCCCCTCCGCTTCTGGGAAGACCCTCATGAACGACCTGCAACGCACCCATCCGAAGCTCACACCCAGGCAACAGCAGATCCTGGAACTGATCCAGACGGCCATCCGCCGCACCGGCGCCCCGCCAACACGCGCCGAGATTGCATCCGAACTGGGATTCAAATCGGCCAATGCCGCCGAGGAGCATTTGCAGGCCCTGGCGCGCAAAGGGGTCATCGAACTGGTGAGCGGTACCTCGCGCGGCATTCGCCTGCGAAGCGAAGACCTGCAGTCCATCAACGCCTCTCGCGGGCGCCAGCTTACACTGCCGCTGCCAAGCCTGTCTCAGCTCGTATTGCCCCTGATCGGCCGGGTTGCCGCCGGCTCGCCGATCCTGGCGCAGGAGCACGTAGACCAGACCTACCACCTTGAGCGCCACCTGTTCCAGCGCACGCCGGATTACCTGCTCAAGGTACGTGGCATGTCCATGCGCGACGTCGGCATTCTCGATGGCGACTTGCTTGCGGTGCAGTCCAGCAAAGACGCGAAAAACGGCCAGATCGTGGTAGCCAGGCTGGGAGACGATGTCACCGTGAAGCGCTTTGTGCGCCACCCCGACCGCATCGAACTGCGTGCCGAAAACCCAGACTTCAAGACCATCGTGGTCGAACCCGGCGAACCCTTCGAGATCGAAGGCCTGGCCGTCGGCCTCATCCGCAACAGTTTCCAGCTCTGAGGTCCAGCATCCAGTCGCTTCAGCAGGTGGCGGGCGTTTGGCCGATTCGGTGTCTGACCGAGCGGCACATCCCTGCAGCGGCGATTTCCGACTCAATCCTGCCTGTGTTCAACCCCTTTTTTTGGAGTTTCGCATGGGAATCCGTTTCAACACCAACACCTGGCGCGCGCCGCTGCTGATCATCGACAGCTGGTTGCCCCGCCACACCGAGCCAGCTGTTGCCCGACCTCAACCACTGGCCATGCAGCGTTTCGCCCGCGCCGGTTGGCTCGGGCGCCCGATGGCGCAGCCGATTGCCCCCGCTGAGCTCGCCGTGACCGCCTTGCCCTGTGACAAGCCGAAGCTCAGCCGTGTGCGGCGCGCCGGCAGCCGAGAGCCCTGGGGCCAGGACAAGCGTGTGGTGCTGGCAGGCCGCGTGAGCGATGTATGCGCCGAGCTGGACCGGCTGGTGGCGATGGAGCAGCGCCTGAGCCAGTCTCGCGCCTGAAGTGAATCAAAGGCGGCCGCGGGTTCGGTCGCCTGAGTCTCCGCGCCTCGTGGACGCGCTCCGCGCCCACTGCGCCTTGGCCAGCAGGAGGTCGAAAATGGGAAGGCACAATAGCGGCCATGAACATCGTGATCCTCGACGACTATCAGGACGCCGTACGCAAACTGCCCTGCGCTGCCAAGCTAGAACCCTATCCCGCGAAGGTATTCACCAACACGGTCAAGGGCGTGGGTCAGTTGTCGGTCCGTCTCAAGGATGCCGACGTCCTGGTGCTCATCCGTGAGCGCACCCAGATCAATGCGCAGCTGATCGCCAAGCTGCCTCGCCTCAAGTTGATCTCGCAAACGGGCAAGATCGGCGCTCACGTGGACGTCAACGCCTGTACCGAGCGCGGTATTGCGGTGGCAGAGGGCGTTGGCTCGCCGGTTGCCACCGCCGAACTCACCTGGGGACTGATCATGGCGGCCATGCGACGCATCCCTCAGTACGTGGCCAACCTCAAGCACGGAGCCTGGCAACAGGCCGGTCTCAAGGCGGCATCCATGCCGGCCAACTTTGGTGTCGGTATGGTGTTGCGCGGCAAGACGCTGGGTGTGTGGAGCTACGGCCGGATCGGTCAGCTGGTGGCGGGCTACGGACGCGCTTTTGGCATGCGCGTCGTGGTGTGGGGCGGTGAGGCCTCGCGCGCCCGTGCCGCAGCGGACGGCTACGACGTGGCAACCACCAAGGCTGGCCTGTTCGAGTCGGCCGACGTGCTCACGCTGCACCTGCGGCTGGGAGAAACCAGCACCGGTTGTGTATCGCTCGAAGACCTTTCGCGCATGAAACCGACCGCCTTGCTGGTCAATACCTCGCGTGCCGAAATCATCGAGCCCGAGGCCTTGCTCGCCGCCCTGAACCGGGGTCGTCCCGGCATGGCCGCGGTCGATGTGTTCGAATCCGAGCCCATCCTGCAGGGTCACGCCCTGCTGAGGCTGGAGAACTGCATTTGCACGCCTCACATTGGCTATGTGGAGCAGGACAGCTACGAGACCTACTTCTCCGCCGCTTTCGACAACGTGGTGAATTACATCAAGGGCACTCCAACGAATATCGTCAACCCCGGAGCGCTGCAAGTTCGCCGCTGACGAACGCTCCAAAGCAGAAGGCCAGACCAAGTCGACTTGGTCTGGCCTTCTGTGCATCTGGATCAACTGTCAGCCTTTAGGTTTAGGGGCGTCTGGTTTGTCTTTCATCTGGTCTTGGTCATCATCGGGAGCGGTGAAATCCAGCACCTCGAAGTCGATCAGGTTGCCTGCTTCATCGCGGTCGTCGGCATCGCGCTGCAACTTGGGCTTGGATGTCGGCAGAACTGGCGCTGGCACCTCAGGCAACGAAGCCTCAAAGGCCGAAAACTCCGACAGGTCGTCCAGATTCACATCGAGGCCGAGGTTGGGTGACGCCGGTGGCTGCATGTCCATCGGCTTCGTGACGCCATCAGCCCCCGTCGCCTTGCTCTTGGCCTGGAGGCGCTGCACTTTGGTGTTCTGAAAATCCTTCGGCGCAGCTGAGTCAGCGGCCTCGCGCTGGATGATCTCCTTGGCCAGCGCGTGCAGGAGAAGCAGCTCGCGATAGGCCTCAAGATCAAACACCTCGGCCTCGGTATCGCCCGGTTCGCGGAAGATCGACTCCTCAATCACATCCAGCACCCGAGGCTCTGGCCAGAGTGCCTGAATGCGGCCAAACGCAGTCTCGTAGGCCTCAAGGCTCTTGCTGCCATCGGCGTACTGGTCGAACGGTGGCGCGCCGGCGTTGAACACTCGGTTGAACTCGATGCGCAGGACTTCGTAGTCCGCACGGCGCCCCTGCCGATGGTAAATCTTGAAAAGGTCGAGATAGGCCAGCGCGCTGGGCACCTGGCTGTCCTGGATGTGGTTGCGCAGCACCTGAATGGCCTGCTCATCCTCACCCAGGGAGATGAAAAATTCGGCCTGCTGCTGTACGTCGAACAGCTCCTCAGCCGCCACCGATCGAGACGCAATCTGGCTCGCCGCAAAATCTCGCCGCTCTGTGCCGGGTACGGATGATCTGCCCAGTGAGCTGTCCAGGGCAGCGGGCGTGCTGTCCTCCAGCAATTGAGAACGCGACGAAGGTCGGAATGCGTCCACACCCTGCTGGTCACTCAGATCCAGATCGATGTCCACCGACTCTGCCGCGGCGGCGGCGCGCCCCAGCGTCGGCTCGCGCGCTGCCGGCTTGGAGCCACCCTCGGCCGCCCACCAGGCCTTTGCAGAGCCAAAGTCTCGTGCGCTTTTCGAACGCCGCCACAACAGCAGCAGCCCGAGAAGGGCTAGCCCCAGCAGCGCAGCCAGACCATAGACCACCCACTGCCAAGTACGTGCCTGCTCGGCCGCCGCACTCAGCTCCGCGATGGTGGCCTGATTGCGCGCCTCGGCCTCCCGCAAGCCTTTGGACTCGGCCTCGAGCACCTCCAGCTTGCGGGCATCACGCAGGATGTCTTCAGGTGACGCGTTGATCGCCTTCCACAACAAGCCCGCCGCAGCCCTCGTCTCTTCTGAAGTCGTGGGCTCACTGAGAAGGCTGAGCGAAAGCTTGAGCACCGGATCACGTTCGATCGCCAGGCTCAGATCCATCGCATCGAGTTCCAGTCGAGGCGTGGGGTTAACAGGCGGTGCCACTGGTCTGCGCACGATGCTCGCAGGCTGGCTGGAACGCACAGCGGCGCGGGGCCGCTCGCGAGCAGCAGGCGGCAGGCGAGGCGTTGAGGTGGAGGCAGTGGGACGATCTGCCGCTGCCGCAGCAGGCAGCGGCGTGCCAGCAGCGGACGGCAAGCTGGGCAATCCCGCGGCGGTGGGCGCCGTGGGCTGCAGCGCAGCATCCTGGGCAGCGGTTGTTGCGCGCGTGGGCTCGCTCACCGGATCGGCCAACAACACGTAGCGGCGGGTGAACGGCGTGGTACAGCCAGCACGCACGAACACCGTTACGATGGGCTCGTCGATAGGAACCAGCGCCTGGATGCGCACCGACGGCTGCGCGTCCGGCGAGGCGCGCTGCACCGTGGTTCGAACGGCGTCGGGCGATACCTTGATGTCGCCATACAGCACATCGGCGTTCACGCACAGATTGCCGATGTCTTCACCGGGTGACAATAAGGCCTGAACCCGGATGTCCAGGGGGCGACCAATGATGCCGGCACCGCTGTGTCGGCCCAGCGTGACCGCCGAACTGCTCACTGCGGTAAAAAGCAGAATGCTGCCGATACAGAACTGGCGCACGTCAAAGACCTTTGTGTGGTGTTACTGAACATTTTGTCATAGGTCCAAAGCCTTCCATTCCAAAAAAAGCACCCTTATGCAAGCCATCTTTCAAACTGCGGGCATTGTTGGCACTGGCGCCATGGGCCGAGGCATCGCCCAGATGGCGGCTCAGGCTGGCAGCACCGTTCTCCTGTACGACGTCCAACCAGGTGCGGCTGAAACCGCGCGCCAGGCCCTGCACCAGACCTGGCAGACCCTGGTCGCCAAAGGCAAACTGCCCACAGCTCAAGCCGATGACTGCTGCGCCCGCGTGCACGTGGCGTCCGGCCTGGAGGCTCTGTCCGCCTGTGACCTCGTGGTCGAAGCCGTCGTAGAACGCCTTGATGTGAAGCGCAAGCTCTTTGCCGAGCTGGAGGCCTTGGTGAGCCCGCAGGCGGTGCTGGCCACCAACACTTCCTCTCTGTCGGTCACCGCCATTGCCGCTGGCCTGCAGCGGCCAGGACAGCTGGCTGGCTACCACTTTTTCAACCCGGTGCCGCTGATGCGAGTGGTGGAGGTGATCGCGGGATTGAAGACCAATCCTGTTGTGTGCCAACAACTCAGTGACTTCACCCGGCAGTTTGGCCACACGCCGGTAGCGGCTCAGGACACCCCAGGCTTCATCGTCAACCATGCCGGGCGCGGCTACGGCACCGAGGCCTTGCGGGTAGCCAGTGAGCGCGTAGCCGACTTCGCCACCATCGATCGCATCCTCAAAGACCAGATGGGATTTCGGCTCGGCCCGTTTGAACTGATGGACCTCACCGCACTGGACGTGTCGCATCCGGTGATGGAGTCGATTTACCACCAGTACTTCGAAGAACCACGCTACCGCCCCAGCGCCATCACGGCGCAGCGGCTGGCCGGCGGGGTGCTCGGCAAAAAAGTTGGCGAAGGTTTCTACCGCTACGCCCAAGGCGTGGCCGAGATTCCCGCCGAGCCAGCTGTCCCCGCGGTGAAGGCATTGCCACCGGTCTGGGTGTCGCCGAAGGCAGCGCGCCGGACTGAGATCTACCAATTGTTGAAGGATCTGGGCGCCAACATCGAGACAGGGCAGGTGCCATCGGGCGAGGCGCTGATTCTGGTCGCCCCGCTGGGGCTGGACGTGACCACGCTGGCCGCGGTCGAGCGGCTGGACCCGGCGCGCACCCTCGGCATCGACATGATGCTGGATGACAAGGCCACGCGACGCCGCGTCCTGGCCACCAACCCAGCCACCCGCAGCGACATGCGCGACGCCGCCCATGCGCTGTTTGCCCAAGACGGCAAATCGGTCAGCATCATCCGAGACAGCGGTGGCTTCGTCACCCAGCGCGTGGTGGCCACCATCGTCAACATCGCGGCCGACATGTGTCAACAAGGCGTGTGTACGCCGGCCGACCTGGAGGTCGCCGTCACCCTCGGGCTGGGTTACCCGATGGGGCCGCTGGCCATGGGCGACCGCATCGGCCCGGCCAACGTGCTGGAGATCCTGTTCAACATGCAGACGGTGTATGGCGACCCGCGCTATCGCCCTTCTCCCTGGTTGCGCCGACGTGGCGCACTGGGCCTGAGCCTCATGCAGCAAGAGGAATGACGCCCCTGCGCCGCCGCGAATCTTTCTCCCTGCTCCGTCTGCCGGGGGCATGTTTCTTGTGGCCCGGCAGCGCCACCTCTCCGGGTGCCCTGAAACCAGACACCGCACACCGACACTGTTTTCCTCACGCGAAACCCCATGACCGCCAGCCTCAAAAGTGACAGCCATGGCCAGACCATGGTGCTGACCATCAGCAACCCCGACCACCGCAACGCGCTGGGTCCCGACATTTACGCCGCTGGCGTGGAAGCACTCAACGTGGCCGAGAGCAGCCCGGACGTGCGCAGCGTGGTCATCACCGGTGAGGGCCAGCACTTCTGCGCGGGCGGCAACCTTCAACGCCTGCTCGATAACCGCCAGCAGCCGCCCTCGGTCCAGGCGCAGAGCATCGAAGGCCTGCACAACTGGATCGAGACCATACGCAGCTTTCCAAAGCCGGTGGTCGCGGCGGTGGAAGGCGCCTGTGCCGGCGCTGGCTTTTCGCTGGCGCTCGCCTGCGATTTCATCGTTGCCGCGCACAACAGCGTGTTTGTCATGGCGTACAGCAATGTGGGTCTGTCACCCGACGGTGGCGCCAGCTGGAGCCTGATGCGCGCCTTGCCACGCGCCACGGCCCTGGAGCTGCTCATGCTGGGCGAGCGCATCAGCGCGGAGCGCCTGCAGCAACTCGGCGTGATCAATCGGGTGAGCGGCGAGCGCGAAGCGCTCGACCAGGCGCTGGCCTTGTGCGAACGGCTCAATGCGCGCTCGCCCAATGCTCTGGCCAGCATCAAGGAGCTGGCCAACGATGCGCTGACCTCGCCCCTGCACGACCAGCTCGGGAGCGAGCGTGATCATTTTGTTCGCTGCCTTCACCATGCGCATGGCGGCGAAGGCATCGCCGCGTTTCTCGACAAGCGCCCTCCCCGCTACCGATGAGCTGGGCGCGGTTGCTTCATTTCACCTGCCGCACCTGAACAGCAGCCCTGCGCGCTTATCCCGATGCACACGCCACGTCCCTGTGGCGACAATGCTCCACTCCCCAGTCACCCACAAGACAGACCATGGACGAACCCATTCTGACAATGGAAGAACGCGAGGCGATCAACAGTGGTCGCTGGTTCAGCAATCTTTCTCCTTCACTGCGACACGACATCCTGCGATGCGCCTACGTCAAGCGATTCAAGGACAGCGACCTCATCGTTGCCCGCGGCGACCCACCCTCCGAGTGGACGGCCGTGGCCAAGGGAGCGGTGCGCGTGAGCTCGACCTCGCTGTCGGGCAAGCAGATCACGCTGACCTATGTGGAACCGGGCGTGTGGTTTGGCGATGTGGCGATGTTCGACGGCGATCAGCGCACCCACGATGCCTACGCGCACGGATCGACCACCCTGCTCTGCGTGGCGCGCAACGATTTCCAGAAAATTTTGACCACCCACGTCGAGCTGTACGAGGCGCTGATGCGTCTGCAGGCGCGGCGCATCCGTACCCTGTTTGGCCTGGTGGAAGACCTCAACACGCTGCCGTTGCGCGCGCGCCTGGCCAAACAGTTGCTGCACCTGGTGCGCAGCTACGGCGTGCCCTGCCTGTCGGACGGCAACGAGATGCGCATCGGCCTGCAACTGGCTCAGGAAGAATTGGCCCAGCTGCTGGGCGCTTCGCGCCAGCGCGTCAACCAGGAGCTCAAATCGATGGAGCGCGAGGACGCAATCCGCATCGAGCCGGGCGGCCTGGTGGTGCGCAACCGCGACATGTTGATGCGCATTTCAGAGGCCGAATCCTGAGCGCCACACGCCTGGCTGACCAGGACCCACAGGGCTCTCAGCCATGAGTGATCTGCAGAATTTCACGGGAACACGCCCCGTCTCGGCCCAACATGAAGTGAATCTGGTGGCGCTGCAAACCTGGATGCAGGCCAACGTAACGGGTTTTGCGGGTCCGCTTCAGGTGGAAATGTTCAAGGGCGGGCAGTCCAACCCGACCTACAAGCTCATCACGCCCGACACCGCCTACGTGATGCGCGCCAAGCCGGGTCCGGTCGCCAAACTGCTGCCCTCGGCCCACGCCATCGAGCGCGAGTTCCGCGTGATGAGCGCGTTGCACGGCACAGGGGTGCCGGTGGCGAACATGCTGGCGCTGTGCGAAGACGAATCGGTGATTGGCCGCGCGTTCTACATCATGGAGTGCGTGAACGGTCGCGTGATGTGGGACCAGTCCCTGCCCGCGCTGGACAAGCCGCAGCGCGCCGCGGTGTACGACGAGATGAACCGCGTGCTGGCGACGCTGCACAGGGTCAGGCCCAGCGACGTCGGCCTGGACGGCTACGGCAAGCCCGGCAACTATTTCGAGCGTCAGATCGGGCGTTGGTCCAAACAGTACGTGGCCTCGATCACACAGCCCATTCCCGAGATGGACAAACTGATGGCCTGGCTGCCGCAGAACATACCGGCCATGGCGCGCGACGAGTCCCTGGTGTCGGTGGTGCACGGCGACTACCGCCTGGACAACCTGATGTTCCACCCCACCGAGCCGCGCGTGCTCGCGGTGCTGGACTGGGAGCTTTCCACGCTGGGTCACCCGCTGGCCGACTTCAGCTACCACTGCATGGCCTGGCACATCCCGCCGGGCGCATTTCGCGGCATTGGCGGACTTGACGTAGCCGCACTGGGCATTCCCACTGAGGCAGAGTACATCGCCCGCTATTGCGAACGCACCGGATTTGCCACACCGCTGCAGTTGCAGGCCGACTGGAACTTCTATCTCGCCTACAACCTGTTTCGCCTGGCCGCCATCCTGCAAGGCATTGCCAAGCGGGTCGAGATGGGCACCGCTTCCAGTGCACAGGCGGTTTCTTCCGCAGCAGGCGCTCGCCCTCTCGCAGAAATGGCCTGGCGTTTTGCCAGCGCCGCCTGACCCCTTAACGACCGAACCGACCAGATTCCCAAGGAGACACCATGCAATTCGACTACAGCGACAAAGTCAAGGCCATGCGCGAGCGGTTGCTCGCGTTCATGGACGAGCACATCTACCCCAACGAGGCGCGCTTCTATGCCGAGATCGCGGCAAACCGCCAAAGCGGCAACGCCTGGATTCCCACCAGGATTGTTGAAGAGCTCAAGCCCAAGGCACGCGCCGCGGGCCTCTGGAACCTGTTTCTGCCCAGCAGCGCACGTGCGCCCGAGGGGTTGACCAACCTCGAGTACGCACCGCTGTGCGAGATCATGGGGCGGGTACCGTTTGCGGCCGAAATCTTCAACTGCTCGGCACCCGACACCGGCAACATGGAAACCCTGGAGCGCTACGCCAGCGAAGCCATCAAAGACCGCTGGATGGAGCCGCTGCTGCGCGGCGAGATCCGCTCGGCCTTTCTGATGACTGAGCCGGCCGTGGCCTCGTCGGATGCCACCAACATCCAGTGCAGCATCGAACGCGATGGTGACGAGTACGTGATCAACGGAACCAAGTGGTGGTCCTCCGGTGCGGGTGATCCGCGCTGTGCGGTCTACATCGTGATGGGCAAGACCAATCCCGACGCTCCGCGCCACTCGCAGCAGTCCATGATCGTGGTGCCTTCCGATACCAAGGGCATTGAGGTGGTGCGCGCCCTTTCGGTGTTCGGCTACGACGATGCGCCCCATGGCCACATGGAGGTGCGCTTGAAAAACGTGCGTGTGCCGGTGGGCAACCTGCTGCTCGGCGAAGGCCGGGGCTTCGAGATTGCGCAGGGTCGGCTGGGCCCAGGCCGCATCCACCACTGCATGCGCTCCATCGGCGCGGCCGAGCGCGCGCTTGAACTCATGTGCCAGCGGCTCAACAGCCGGGTGGCCTTCGGCAAGCCAGTGTCGGCCCAGTCGGTCTGGCACGAGCGCATTGCCGATGCACGCTGCCGCATCGAAATGGCACGTCTGCTCACGCTCAAGGCGGCCTACATGATGGATACGGTGGGCAACAAGGTGGCCAAGGCCGAGATCGCCATGATCAAGGTGGTGGCGCCCAACATGGCTTGCGACATCATCGACATGGCCATCCAGGCCCACGGCGGCGGCGGTGTGAGCGACGATTTCCCACTGGCCTACAGCTACGCAGGCCAGCGCACGCTGCGCCTGGCCGACGGTCCGGACGAGGTGCACCGTCAGTCGATCGCCAAGCTGGAACTGGCCAAGCACATGACGGTGAAGGTCGATGTGGAGATGCCGATCACCCGCGGCAGCTGACGCGCTCCGGCAGGCGTCAGCGATCCAGAATTTGCAGCGCCCGCCCACTCAGGTGCTCAAACACATCGAGAGCATGCACCGCTACCCCCGCCTGACCACCCGGGCTGCCCTGCCCCCCCTGCATGCGCAAGTAGTTCTTGCCGCGTGTCAGCATGAGCAGCACGGGGGTTTCGGGACTCACCTCCTGCGGCCATTGCATCAACATGTCCACCGTGTCGCCATCCACCCAGTGGCGCGCCACCTCCGGCGTATCGGTCAGCACCGCGTACCGGGCCCAGAAAGCAGGCGGCGGGCCATCCCAGCCCGCATCCCGGTAAAGCGTCAGCCAGCGCACCTCCTCGGGCAAGGCCTTGGCGGTGGTCTGCAGCGTGTCGGTGACGTCGGCGTAGTGCGCCTGGGCATCGGCCTCAAAGTGGCGTTTCAGCTCCCGGTTCATCAGGATCACGTTGACCTCCGGGGTCAGGCCCAGATCGGATTTGGCCATCAGCTCCATGCCCGCGATGTAGGGCCGCGACGAGGTCAGGCACTCGGCGCGAAACGGCCTGTCCAGCAGGCGACCACCCAGCGCGTAGGCGCCACCCACCATGCCCATGTGGCTGAGCATGCGCTCGTTGGCCCACTGGACGAGCGATTCGTCCAGGGTGGCGGGTTTCGGCGACCGATGCAGAGCGGTTTTGAGCAGGTCGAACATCACCCGTGTTTTCCCGTAGATTTGCTCCCTTGTCAACTTGATTTCTTAGAAAGGGCTCCGCCGTGATCGACGTCTATTCCTGGCCGACACCAAATGGCCACAAAGTCCACATCATGTTGGAAGAGTGTGGATTTCGCCTGGGCCGCGACTGGCAGGTGCACCCGATCAATATCGGCCAAGGTGACCAGTTCCAGCCCCGCTTCCTGGAGATCAGCCCGAACAACAAGATTCCGGCCCTGGTTGATCCGATCGGACCCGACGGCCGACCGATCAGTCTGTTCGAGTCGGGCGCCATCCTGCTCTACCTCGCGGCCAAGACCGGCAAGTTTCTGCCCAGGTCCGACCGCGCCAAGTTCAAGACCTTGGAGTGGCTCATGTTCCAGATGGGCGGCGTCGGCCCCATGCTGGGACAAGCCCACCATTTCCGGATCTACGCACCCGACAAGATCGAATATGCGGTGGACCGGTACACCAACGAAGCCAAGCGGCTCTATGGGGTGATGGACAAACAGCTCACCAGTCACAAGTTCATCGCCGGCAACCAGTACACCGTTGCCGACATCGCTATCTTCCCCTGGGTGAACAGCTGGGAGAAACAGGGCATTGACTGGGCCGACTACCCGCGCCTCAAGGCGTGGTTTGACGCCGTCGCAGCCCGCCCGGCGGTCCAGCGTGGCCTGGCGGTTCTGGCTGGCGCTCGCAAGCCGCTGACCGACGACAAAGCACGCCAAGCTCTATTCGGAAGCAGCCAGTACCAGAAGCGCTGAAGGTTTCGAGCAGCTTTCGTGTTCGCGAGCCAAAAACGGCTCTGGCAGCAGGTACAATTCGCAGCTTAGTCGGAGCGTAGCGCAGCCTGGTAGCGCATCTGCTTTGGGAGCAGAGGGTCGCGAGTTCGAATCCCGCCGCTCCGACCATTCATTGCGAAATGCGAAAAAGGCCCATCTGTTGGGCCTTTTTTGTTTCTGGGTCTTTCACGCCGGACCACAGATCGTCCAGACGGCCGATTTGTTGTACCGAGTATGGGTTGTCCATGAACTCGTCGTATAACAACGACCTCAGATCGCGCGTTTTCCCGAGGCCTCAGAGGGAGGTGCGCACAACGAGCGGCGTTAGCTCAGCTGGATAGAGCAACGGCCTTCTAAGCCGTAGGTCAGAGGTTCGAGCCCTCTACGCCGCACCACCCCGTCTCAGCTCATCAAGCGGCTCGCCCCTCAAGGCGCCGGCTGCTTGCAGGTGAGTCAGCGCGATTCAGTACGCGCGGTCTGCTCTTTGGACCCATCGACGAGCAACAAAAGCAGTCGGAGGACTGTGTTGGGCCTGACGGCAGGCACCGCTCGGCGGGGCTTGCCGGAACTGGTCTCCGTACTGCCAAGCCCATTCGTCCAGAGCACCGATCCGCGGCGGACAGCAGCCTCACTTCGAGGGCTGTAGGAGCTGGAATCGGGAAAGATCTGGATTTGGCGCGAGCCGTTGACGGCTTCCAGCAAGCTCGGGGGAGATAGAGCGTCTCCTTCCGTGATGAACACGGTGGCGTCGCCCAATCCCTGTGGACGCAGCATGGCCAGCACAAACTGACTCGCATGACTCCATCTTAGGCCTTGGCAACCGGGACAGCGCGGCGCGGCGGCATTCATTGCGTTGTCGTACACGGTCCTGTTTCGTCATGGCTGGTACGTAGCTCGCCTTGCTTCTCGTGGGGCCACTCAACGAGGGTGAGCGCACCACCCTCTCGATCAGGAGCGGTCCAAGCCTGAGCCACCGCAGTGCGAGCCGTTCTCTGAGACATGTGCGGACCGCGCGGGCGGTGCGCTGGGCCATGGGACTGCACTGTCGGTAACTTCTCCCGCCTGACGGGGACGCCTAGGCGCAAAGGAAAAGGTTTACGGGTAAACACCATGCTCTGCTGTTGCAAGCATGCATTATAGTGCATCATGTTCATGCCAATAGCCGGAGTTACGGTCACCGAAGCGGCAAATCCAATGCAGTTTAGCGCCTGTGCTGCACGTGGGCGGGACGGGGCGCTCACCATCCGATTATTTGAGTCTTTGATAATTGAAACTTCAAGTAGGGGTTAGTCGCTATCCCCAGACAGCGACCCCCGACATACATTGACCTCCACCTTCCAACCCATCAGGAGACCGCTCATGACCACCCGCCGACTTGTACTGACCCGCAGCGCTGCCGTAATTGGCGCCGCCTCTACCGGGCTCTTGCTGCCTCAAATTGCTCGCGCGCAGTCAGACAAGGTTCGGGTGGGCTTTATGTTGCCCTACACCGGTACCTTCGCGCAGCTCGGCGTTGCAATCGAAAACGGTTTCATGATGGCGCTGGCCGAACAGGGCGGCAAGCTCGGCGGGCGCGAAATCGAGTTCTTCAAGGTCGACGACGAATCCAGCCCGCCCAAGGGCATCGAGAATGCCACCCGCCTGGTGCAGCGCGACAAGGTTGACGTGCTGATCGGCACGGTGCACTCGGGCGTGCAAATGGGTATCCACAAGGTGGCCCGTGAAAGTGGCGTGCTCAACATCATTCCCAATGCGGGCGTCCACGTGGCGACCCGCGCCCAGTGCGCACCCAACGTGTACCGCGCCTCGTTCACCAACTCGCAACCTACGCTGGCGCTGGGCAAGCCAATGATGGACCGCGGTCACAAGAAAGCGGTGTGGATCAGCTGGAACTACGCTGCCGGCGATGAAGCTTTCGAAGGCTTCGAGAAAAGCTACACCGCGGCCGGCGGCACCATCGTGAAAAAGCTGGGACTGCCCTTCCCCAACGTGGAGTTCCAGGCCCTGCTGACCGAGATCGCTTCGCTGCAGCCCGACGCAGTGGCCTGCTTCTTCGCTGGCGGCGGCGCGGCCAAGTTCCTGCGGGACTACGCAGCGGCCGGTCTCAACAAGAACATCCAGCTCTACGGCTCCGGTTTCCTGACCGAAGGCGTGCTGCAAGCGGCTGGCCCTTCGGCCGACGGTGTTCTCACCACCATGCACTACAGCGACTCGCTCGACACGCCGCGCAACAAGCAGTTCCGCCTCGACTACGCCAAGACCTTCAAGGCTCAGCCCGATGTGTACGCGGTGCAGGGTTACGACAGCGGCCTGTTGCTCATCAAGGGTGCCAACGCCGTCAAGGGCGATCTGTCCAACAAAAAGGCCTTGTACGCCGCGATGGATGGTGCAGTGATCGATAGCCCGCGCGGCAAGTGGACCATGAGCCCGTCGCACAACCCGATCCAGGACATGTACCTGCGTCGGGTGGAAAACAAGGAAAACAAGGTGATCGGCATTGCCGGCAAAGCGGTGGCCGATCCGGGCACTGGTTGCCGCATGGCCTGAGCACTGCCCTTCCCTCCCACGCCTAATCCATCAGACGAGCATCCTCTGGGTGCTCGCCTGTGGCTTGCTTGACCCCATCGTTTTCATGGACCTCGCCAATTTCCTGATCCAGCTGCTCAACAGCCTGCAATACGGGCTGCTGCTGTTCATGCTGGCAGCGGGCCTGACGCTGATCTTCGGCATCATGGGCGTGGTCAATCTGGCGCACGGCAGCTTCTACATGATCGGCGCCTACCTCGCCTGGTGGCTGACAGCCCAGCTGGGCAGCCTGGTGCTGGCGATCGTGGTTGGGACCGTACTGGCTGTGGCCTTGGGCTGGTTGCTGGAATGGCTGCTGTTTCGCCATTTCTACCACCGCGACCACCTTGACCAGGTGCTCCTCACTTTTGGCCTGATCTACATCTTCGAAGAGTCCCGCTCCATCCTCTGGGGCGATGACGTGCATGCGGTGCAGGTGCCGGAACTGGTGCGCTGGTCCATCCCGTTGACTGAAAACCTTTCCTACCCGGTCTACCGGCTGGTGATCTCTGCGGTCTGCATCGCGCTGGCCATCGGGCTGTACTTGCTGATCTCCAAAACCCGTCTGGGCATGAAGATCCGTGCCGGTGCCTTCAACCGCGAGATGACGGAAGCGCTGGGTATCAATATCCGGCTGATCCATGGCGTGGTGTTTGCGCTGGGCGTCGGCCTGGCGGCCATCGCCGGCATGATCGCCTCACCCATTGCCAGCGTCTACCCGGGCATGGGCAGCTCGGTGCTCATCATGTGTTTTGTGGTGGTGGTGATCGGTGGTATCGGCTCGGTGCGCGGTGCGATGGTCGCCGCTTTGCTGGTCGGTCTGGTCGACACTTTCGGCAAGGTCTTGCTGCCACAGATCGCTGGCATGGCTGTCTACATGCTGATGGCGGTGGTATTGCTCTACAAACCTGAAGGCCTGTTCAAGCAATGAGCACACCCAAGGCCCAGCTCGAGATCCTGCCTCGTGGCATCCAGGTGGTGCTGGCAGTGGGTGCGCTCGCGCTTGCGGCGTTTCCCCTGGTACCCATGGAGAGTTCCGGCTTCTACCTGCAGATGCTCTCGCAGATGATGATCCTGGCCATCTTCGCCATGAGTCTGGACCTGCTGCAAGGCGTCACCGGCCTGGTCTCGCTCGGCCACGCGGCCTACTTCGGCTTGGCGGGCTATGCGCTCGCCTTCCTCACCCCGGCCGACACGCCGATCAGCCTCTGGTGGTCGCTGCCCCTGGCTGCGCTGGCCTCGGGCCTGGCCGCCTTGATCATCGGCTTCTTCGTGGTGCGCACCCACGGCATCTACTTCATCATGGTCACCATGGCCTTCGCGCAGATGGTGTTTTTCCTGTTCTTCGACAACCGCGACCTTGGCGGCTCGGACGGGCTTTACGTCAACTTCCGGCCCGACGCCAGCCTGTTCGGCTGGAGCGGCATCGACCTGGACAACAAAACCACCTTCTACTACTTCACCTTGCTGGTGATGCTGGCGGTTTATGCCTTCCTGCGCCGCCTTCTGTTTTCACCGTTTGGGCGTGCGCTCGCTGGCATCCGGGTCAATGAGCACCGCATGCGGGCCGTGGGTTACGGCACCTTCGGCTACCGCCTGACTGCCTTCACGCTCGCCGGTGCGCTGGCCGGCGTGGCGGGCTACCTGTGGGCCGCGCAAACCGGCTATGTGAACCCCGAGCTCATGGGCTTTCACCTGAGTGCGCACGCCATCATGATGGTGATCCTGGGCGGCATGGGCAACTTCGCGGGTGCCATCGTGGGCGCCTTCGCGTTTGAGTACGTGATGCACTTCTTCAAGGACCTCACCAAACACTGGCAGCTGCTCATGGGCAGCTTCATCGTGCTGGTGGTGGTGTTTGCGCCGCGTGGGTTGCTCGGCCTGGCCGAGCGCCTGTTCCGACGACGGGATCCTCCATGAGCGATCTCCTGCTCAGTGCACAGCACCTGACCAAGCGTTTTGGCGGCCTGGCCGCGGTGAACGACGTGTCGGTGGACCTGTTTCGCGACCGCATTCACGCAGTGATCGGCCCCAACGGCGCTGGCAAGTCGACGCTGACCAACCTGCTCTCGGGCGATCTGCCTCCCACGTCAGGCCGCATTGTGCTGGGGGGGCATGACGTTGCCGGGCGCAGCCCTGAACGCATCTCGCGCCTGGGCCTGGGTCGCAGCTACCAGAAGACCAACATCTTCCTGCCCTTCACCGTCTGGGACAACGTGCGCCTGGCTTCGCAGGCCAGTGAGCGCCACGCAGCGTGGAACCCGCTCAACTGGATCAGCGCCGCCTCGTCGCAACGCCAGGTGAACCAGCGCTGCGAACGCGCGCTGGAACTCGCCGGCCTCACGGCACGTGCGCACAGCGTGGCCGGCACCACAAGCCATGGTGAGCAACGCCAGCTGGAAATCGCCATGACGCTGGCGACCGAACCCTCTGTGTTGCTGCTCGACGAGCCGCTGGCCGGCATGGGGCAGGCCGAAGCGGAAAGCATGGTCGCCCTGCTGCTCAAGCTCAAGGCCGACCACGCCATCCTGCTGGTCGAACACGACATGGACGCCGTGTTCACACTGGCCGACCAGCTCACCGTGATGGTCAATGGCGAGGTGATCGCCAGTGGGGCACCCGAATCGGTGCGCAACGACGCGACGGTGCAGGCCGCCTACCTGGGTGAGGACCACTGACATGGCAGCCCCACTCATCGAGGCCACCGGCCTGCACACCCACTACGGCGCCAGCCACATCCTGCGCGGCATCGACTTCACCGTGAACCCTGGCGAGACCATCGGGCTGATGGGTCGCAACGGCATGGGCAAGACCACCTTGCTCAAGTCGCTGATGGGCATCGTCAAACCCAGCGGGGGCAGCGTGAAGGTCTGCGGCCGCGACATGACGGGCGCGTCCACATACGACATCGTGCGCCAGGGCATTGCCTACGTGCCAGAGGGCCGCGGCATCTTCGGCAATCTCAGCGTGCGCGAAAACCTGGTGATGGCCGCACGCGCCGGCACCCGCGGCCAGACCGACTGGAACTACGAGCGCGTGCTCGAAACCTTTCCGCGCCTGGCCGAGCGCCTGAACCACGGCGGCCAGCAGCTCAGCGGCGGCGAGCAACAGATGCTCACCATCGGCCGCGCGCTCATGACCAACCCAGATCTGCTGATCCTGGACGAAGCCACCGAAGGCCTGGCGCCCCTGATCGCGCGCGAAATATGGCGCCTGTGTGGCCTGATCCGCGAAAGCGGTATCAGCAGCGTGATCGTGGACAAGAACTGGAAGCACGTCACCCGCATCACCGACCGCAACGTGATTCTGGTCAAGGGTGAGGTGGTTTTTGAAGGCAGCTCAGAGAGCCTGCTGGCCCAGCCGGAACTGCTGGAGCAGTACCTGGGCGTCTGAGGCCGGCCTAGGGCCTGTTCACAAGATGTTTCTGAGTGCGATCCGCAGCGCATCTCAAAGAACAGTGTGAACAGACCCTAGAGCAAGGGGCGCAGCTCCCGCGCAGCGTCCAGCAACAGCGGCAGCAGGTCCTGCTGCATCACCTCGGGCGCAAGCCGCTGTGGAGAGGCGACCACGTTGAGCGCAGCCACCGTCTGTCCTCTCATGTTGCGCAGCGGCACCGCCAGTGCGTGCACGCCCAGCTCGTGCTCTTCGCTGGCCAAGGCCAGGTCATCCGAGCGCACCCGATCAATCGCAGTCCGAAACGCCTTCCCGTCCACCACCGTGCGTGGCGTCAGGCGCGGCAGTTCGCGCCCCTTGAGCCAGGCGCTGAACTCGGCGCGCGGCATGGCTGCCAGCAGGACACGGCCGGTGGACGTGGCGTGCACCGGCAGGCGCGCGCCCAGATGCAGGCCGTAGGCCATCAGCCGCTGTCCACCCACCGAGGCGCTGCGCGCCACGATCACCACCTCGTCGCCATCGCGCACCACCGCCGAGAACGATTCACGCGTCTGCGCGGCCAGCCGGTTCAGGGTCGGCTGTAGCAGACGCGGCAGGCGGGCCGAGGCCAGGTAGCTGCCGGAAAAACGAAGCACCTTGGGCGAGAGCCAGTAGTGGCTGCCATCGGTATCCAGGTAGCCCAGGTGAGCCAGCGTGAGCAAATGCCGTCGCGCCGCCGCCCGGGTCAGGCCGGCGCGATCGGCGGCCTGAGTGGCATTGAGCCGCTGCCGTTCGGTGTCAAAGCTCTCCAGCACGGCCAGGCCTTTGGCCATGCCTTCGATGAAGTCGGCTTTGGCGATGGGTTTGGGTTCAGCGTCCATAGTGCGCGATGATCGCACACTCTAATCGGTGATCGCGCACAGTGGCGGCTGGCTGGTTGGTGAAGGGTTGTTCGCGGCTTACGCTTGCACCTCAATCCAACCATAGCTCGCCCGCCACACCACAGGCGCCGCGGCGGAGACTCCAACCCATGCGAACCCAAGTTGCCATCATCGGCGCCGGCCCCTCCGGTCTCCTGCTCGGCCAGTTGCTGCACAAAGCCGGTATCGACGCCGTGATCATCGAGCGCCAGAGCCCGGAGTACGTGCTCGGCCGCATCCGTGCCGGCGTGCTGGAACAGGTGGCCACCGACCTGCTGGACGAAGCGGGCGTAGGCCAGCGCATGCACGCCGAGGGCCTGGTGCACACCGGTTTTGACATGCTGTTCAATGGCGAGCGCCACCGCATCGACCTGGAAAAGCTCACCGGCGGCAAGAAGGTCATGGTCTATGGCCAGACCGAAGTCACCCGCGACCTGATGGACGCACGTCAGGCCGCCGGCCTGCCCACTGTCTACGACGCTGCGAACGTTCAGGTGTATGACTTCGAAACGCTCAGCCCGCGCGTGACCTACGAGAAAGACGGCCAGTCCCACACCCTGGCCTGCGACTTCATCGCCGGCTGCGACGGCTTTCATGGCGTGTGCCGCGCCAGCGCCCCGCGCTCGGCCATCAAGGAGTTTGAAAAGGTGTATCCGTTCGGCTGGCTCGGGCTGCTCTCAGACACGCCACCGGTGCACCATGAGCTGATCTATGTGAACCACCCCCGCGGCTTTGCATTGTGTTCACAGCGCAGCGCCACGCGCAGCCGCTACTACCTGCAAGTCCCGCTCACCGACAAGATCGAGCAGTGGAGCGACGAGGCCTTCTGGCAGGAGCTGAAATTGCGCCTGGACCCGGAAGCAGCAGGGAAGTTGGAAACGGGTCCCAGCATCGAAAAGAGCATCGCGCCGCTGCGCAGCTTCGTGACCGAGCCACTGCGCTTTGGCCGCATGTTTCTTGCCGGCGATGCGGGGCACATCGTGCCGCCCACAGGCGCCAAGGGCCTGAACCTGGCCGCCACCGACGTGAAGTACCTGATGGACGCGTTTGTCGAGTTCTATCAGGAGCAATCGGAAGCCGGTATCGACGGCTACTCGGAGCGCTGCCTTAAGCGCATCTGGCGCGCCGAGCGTTTCAGCTGGTGGTTCACTTCCATCATGCACACCTTCGATAGCGAGGGCGCCATCAATGGCAAGCTGCAGCAAGCCGAACTCGACTACCTGATGCATTCGGAGGCAGGCCTAAAGACGATTGCAGAAAACTACGTGGGCCTGCCGCTGGACTTCGGTGCCTGACGCTGTCGCCGGTTTTCGGCGGTGGCGCCTGGGCTGCGGTTAAATGGCTGCCTGCACACCACCCCGCACTTGCCCATGACCGCTGCTGGCCTCGCCCCTGTTTCGCTCAAACCACTCAAGCCGCTGCGCGGCACGCGCGTCCTGAGCCTGGCGCTCAACCTGCCAGGCCCGGCCGCGCTCATGCGCCTGAAGGCCATGGGTGCGACCTGCATCAAAGCCGAGCCACCTGGCAAAGGCGGCGGCAGCGGCGACCCGATGGGGCAATACAACCCACCGGCCTACGCCACACTGCACGAAGGCATCAAAGTCATCCGCATCGATCTCAAGACCGAAAAAGGCCAAGCTGCGCTGCACAGGCAACTGGCCCGCACCGACCTGCTGATCACCTCTTTCCGGCCCTCGGCGCTGCGCAAGCTGGGACTGGGCTGGCAGGCGCTGCATCGGCTCTATCCCGCGCTATCGGTGGTCGCCATCGTGGGCGCGCCCGGCTCACGCGCCGAGGAACCGGGTCACGACCTGACCTACCTGGCCGAAGCCGGGCTGGTCACAGGCCTCGATCTGCCGGCCACGCTGTTCGCCGACATGGGCGGCGCCCTCATGGCCTGCGAGGCTGCGCTGCAGGCCGTACTGGTACAAAAATCCACCGGCAAAGGCTGCTTCCAGGAAGTGGCCTTGTCCAGGGCGGCTGACTGGCTCGCCCTGCCTCGAAACTGGGGGCTGACCCAATCCACCGGCGCAGTCGGTGGCGCACACGCGGGCTACCGCGTCTACCCGTGCCGCGGCGGGCGTGTCGCTGTCGCCGCGCTGGAACCTCACTTTTCGGCCGCCTTGTGCGCCGCCGCGGGTGTGCAGATCGACGGGCCAATGGACTTGTTCAAACCCACGACCCACCAGGCGATTGCCAAGTTTTTCGCCAGCCGGACTCGCCCGCAGTTGAACCTGCTCGCGGTGAGCCAGGACGTCCCGCTGCACACCCTGCCCGCCTGAGGCCAAAACACCACGATCCGTTCGTTCCGAAGCCGCACAGCTTCATGACAGATCGCACGCCGAATGAGAGACCACGCACCGCCCTGGCATCTGGCCCCGGCATAATTTGGCGCTTTCAACCACGGCTGCAGGTCCATGCGAAAACAAGGAACGGTGGTGCGCTGGGACTCGGAACGGGCGTTCGGCTTCATCCGCAGCCCGGACACCGCCGCCGAGATCTTCTTTCACCGCCGCGATTACAGCGAGAACCGCGCCCCCACCGAGGGCATGGCGGTCACGTTCGAAGAGATTCACGTCGGCGGCAAGGGCCCGCGCGCGCTATCCGTCGAGCCCAAGACCAACACCATCGAGGCGCCGCCCCTGGTCGTGACGGACAAGGCCGCCGAAATACTTCCACGCAGCGAGCCCGCGCCCCGATCCACGCCGCTGCACCTGAGAAAACGCGAAGAGCGACTGTACTGGACCGCACTCGGTCTCATGGGGCTGTGGCTCATGTTCTGGCTGGTAGGCATTGGCCTGGGACGTTTTCCCTGGGTCATCCTCACTGGCGTGGTGATGCTCAACCTCGCCACCTTCTACGTCTACTGGCGTGACAAGGAGGCCGCAGTGCAAGGCGGTTGGCGTGCCAGCGAGAACCAGCTGCACGGCCTGGCGGTGCTGGGTGGCTGGCCTGGGGCCTGGTTTGCGCAGCAGATCCTGCGCCACAAATCGAGCAAGAAGTCGTTCCTGGCCATTTACTGGGCCACCGTGGCAATCAACCTGCTCGGCATGCTGGCCTGGCTGGTCTGGCCAGCCCTTCAGGGCCCGACCGCCTGAGCCACAAAGGACTCAAGGGCGACGCTTGACGGACCCGGTTTTGGGCGCGGCGCCGGTCTGGCGTGGCGGCAATCCGGTGTGCTGGGTGAGCAGTCGACCTTTTGCAGGCTGAGCCGACCTGCCCTCTGGGGATTTGCCCACTGGCGTGCTGTTCTTGCGGCGCGCGCTCTGGTAACCGCCATCGGTCAGCGGCTGGAACGTGGGAATGAGGTGGTGTTTGCCGTTGCCGATCAGGTCGGCGCGGCCCATGCTCTTCAGGGCCTCGCGCAGCAGCGGCCAGTGGTTCGGATCGTGGTAACGCAAAAAGGCCTTGTGCAGGCGACGGCGCTTTTCGCCGCGAACGATGTCCACCCGCTCGGCCCGCTGCGGGTCGCGGCTGATCCCCTTGAGCGGGTTCAGGTTGCTGTGGTACATGGCCGTGGCGGTGGCCATGGGGCTGGGGTAGAAGGTCTGCACCTGATCGGCGCGGAAACCGTTTTTCTTCAGCCAGATAGCGAGGTTCATCATGTCTTCGTCGCTGGTGCCGGGGTGGGCGGCGATGAAATACGGGATGAGGTACTGCTTCTTGCCCACCTCCTCGCTGTACTTCTCGAACATCTGCTTGAACTTGTCGTAGCTGCCAATGCCCGGCTTCATCATCTTGGACAGCGGCCCTCCCTCGGTGTGCTCGGGCGCGATCTTCAGGTAACCACCCACGTGGTGCTGCACCAGCTCCTTCACGTATTCAGGGCTCTTCACCGCCAGGTCGTAGCGCAGGCCAGATCCGATCAGCACCTTCTTGATCCCGCGCAGCTCGCGCGTGCGTTTGTAGATTTTGATCAGAGGGCCGTGGTCGGTGGTGAGGTTGGAGCAGATGCCCGGGTAGACGCAGCTGGGCTTGCGGCAGGCGGCCTCAATCTCGGGACTCTTGCAGCCCAGGCGGTACATGTTGGCTGTGGGGCCACCCAGGTCGGACACCACGCCGGTGAAGCCCTCAACCTTGTCGCGCATCTCCTCCACCTCCCGGATGATGGAGTCTTCCGAGCGGCTCTGGATGATGCGACCTTCGTGCTCGGTGATGCTGCAAAAGGTGCAGCCGCCAAAGCAGCCTCGCATGATGTTGACGCTGAAGCGGATCATCTCCCAGGCCGGGATCTTGGTCGAGCCGTCGTGTTTGCCATGCTCGTCGGCATAGACCGGGTGCGGGCTGCGGGCGTACGGCAGATCGAACACGTGGTCCATCTCGGCCGTGGTCAGCGGAATCGGCGGCGGGTTGATCCAGACATCGCGCGCGGTTGTGCCCTCACCATGGGCCTGCACCAGTGCACGGGCGTTGCCCGGGTTGGTTTCCAGGTGCAACACCCGGTTGGCGTGCGCGTACAGGACGGCATCGCTCTTCACCTGCTCGTAGCTCGGCAGGCGGATCACCGACTTCTCGCGCGGCGGCACCTTGATGCGGCCCTGCAGTGCCGGGTTGGGTACGAACTTCAGCACCTGGGTGCCTGAAGGCTGCTCGGTGGGGGCTGTGGCGCCGTCTTCCTTGGCACAGCTCTGGCCCTGGGCCTGAGCCTGCTCGCTGGTGGTCAGGTAGGGGTTGAGGTGGGCGTCGACCCGGCCTGGCATGTCGACTTCGGTGGAGTTGATCTCGACCCAGCCCGCTGCCGTGGGGTCACCCGGGCGGCGGACAAAGGCGGTGCCACGCACGTCGGTGATCTGCTCAATGGGTTCGCGCGCGGCAATGCGGTGCGCCACCTCGACCAGCGCGCGCTCGGCGTTGCCGTAAAGCAGCAGGTCGCACTTGGCGTCCACCACGATGCTGCGGCGCACCTTGTCGCTCCAGTAATCGTAGTGCGCAATGCGGCGCAGCGAGCCTTCGATGCCGCCGAGCACGATGGGCACGTCCTTGAATGCCTCACGGCAGCGCTGGCTGTAGACGATGGCCGCGCGATCTGGGCGCTTGCCGCCGATGTCGCCGGGGGTGTAGGCGTCGTCGCTGCGGATTTTCCGATCGGCTGTGTAGCGGTTGATCATGGAATCCATGTTGCCCGCGGTCACGCCCCAAAACAGGTTGGGCCGGCCCAGCACCTTGAATGGCTCGGCGCTCTGCCAGTCGGGCTGGGCGATGATGCCCACGCGAAAGCCCTGGGCCTCCAGGGTGCGCCCGATCACCGCCATGCCGAAGCTGGGGTGATCCACATAGGCGTCGCCCGTCACCAGGATGATGTCGCACGAGTCCCAGCCGAGCTGCTCCATCTCGGCGCGGCTCATGGGCAGAAGCGGCGCCACCCCGAACCGCTTGGCCCAGTAGGAGCGGTAGCTGGTGATCGGCTTGGCGGCGCGCGCGAAGAAGGAGACGTCGATGGGGGCGTTCATGGAGACACAAGGGGTAACTCTCAAGTGTACGGTTGATGCGCGTTTTGGGTCGGGCTCCCGATTGCGCACCTGCTGACGAAGCGGCGTTACAGACCGACGCAAATGCCGCAAGTCCCTTACCTGGTCAGTTGACTTGAGTCAATTGCAAACCCCCACGGAAGCCCAAACTGATACCTAAGCGGGTACTGGTGGGAGTACTAATCCTCCTGGCCGCTTGAAGACGTTCGATTCAACCATTCAAGGAGTTTTCATGAAACAAGCAAGTTTGATCAAGGCCCTCATCGTCGCAGCGTCGCTGGCTGGCATGGGCCTGGGCACCGCCATGGCGCAAGACCAGCTCAAGACGCAGGACCAGTTGAAGACGCAAGACAAGGACATGGTCAAAGACAAAGACATGGTCAAGGATCAGGATCGCCTGCGGGACCAGGATCGGCTCTACATCTACGGCTACGAGCTCATGACCGACCAGGAACGCAACGCCCACCGGGAGCGCATGCGCGCTGCCAAAACGCTGCAGGAACGAGACCGCATCCGCGCAGAACACCGCGTCCAGATGGACGCACGGGCCAAGGAGCGCGGTGCGACCATCATTCACCGCGACGGTGGTGCCGCAAGCAACAGCGGCTCGTCTGGTGCGGGAAGTGGCTCGGGTGCTGGCGGCAAGAAATAAGCCCGCTGGACCCGTATGAAGCTGCGGTTCAAGCTCACCCAGCGGTCGCATGCCCATCCGCTCTCCAGCCCAAGCCGACCCTCAGGCGCGGGCCGGGCCAACGCCCGGCTTGCGAATCGACACAAGGAAACCACATGAAACACAGCACCCTCGCAAAGGCCACCCTCTTGGTCGTCGCCTTGACCGGGCTTGGATCGGCCATGGCCCAGGACCAGCTCCGCAGCCAGGACATGGTGCAGTTGCGCGAACAAATCTATTCTTATGATTACATGACGCAGCGCGAACGTGACACCTACATGGAGCGCATGCGATTGGCCCAGACCGATCAGGAGCGCGAGCGCATCCGCCTGCAGCACCGCGAGCAAATGGGCCTGCGTCTGCGCGCCATGCAACAGAACCAAAACGCCATGCCCGGTACCGGCATGCAAGGCGGCTCCGGTGGCATGGGCGGACACCAGGGTGGTCAGCCCATGCTGCTGCCCAAGCGTCAGGGTTCCGGCCGAAACTGATTGACCGGCCGCAGCCGACCGATGCCGACGCAACCCCGTCGGCATTTTTTTTGGGCGCCTCATGCCCCGCCATCAGTCACCCGCGCAGTTGCCAGCGGCCTTGCGGTGCGCCTAGCATGGGTCCACCCAACCGGAGACCCCCATGCCCGACTACAGCACCCTCAGCATCCAGCCTGATGAGCGCAACCCGCGCATCGCCCGCCTTCTGCTCAACCGCCCCGAAAAGCTCAACGCGATCAACGACGCCACGCCGCGCGAGATCCGCGCCGCGGTCGAATGGGCCAACGCAGAGCCGGCGATTCATGTGATCGTCGTGGAAGGTGCAGGCAAGGGCTTTTGTGGTGGCTATGACCTGAGTCTGTTCGGCGAAGGTGACATTGACCACCCTTGCCAGCAGGAGCGCCATCCCTGGGACCCGATGGACGACTACGCTTTCATGAAGCGCAACACCGAAGACTTCATGAGCCTGTGGCGCAGCGCCAAGCCCACCATCGCCCAGGTGCACGGAGCGGCCGTGGCGGGTGGCAGCGACATCGCGCTGTGCTGCGACCTGCTGGTGATGGCCGAGGACGCCCGCATCGGCTACATGCCCACCCGCGTCTGGGGCTGCCCCACCACAGCGATGTGGACTTACCGGCTTGGCCCGATGCGGGCCAAACAACTGATGTTCACGGGCGATGTGATCAGCGGCCAAACGGCCGCCGAGTGGGGCCTGGCAAACGAGGCCGTGCCCGCCGATCAGCTCGATTCGACCGTGATGGCCCTGGCCAACCGCATCGCGGGCGTTCCGAGCAGCCACTTGGCGATGCACAAAATCGTGGTCAACCAGGTGATGCTCAACATGGGGCTGGAGCAGTCGCAGCAGATGGCGACCGTGTTCGACGGCATCACCCGCCACAACCCCGAGGGCCTCTGGTTCCGCCGCTATGCGCAGGAACAAGGTTTCAAGGCCGCGGTGCAGTGGCGCGATGGTGGTGAGCCGATTCCCGAGGGCGACGAGGCGCGCGCGCTGGTTCGGGAAATGGAGGCCCGGCGCCGGCCAGATGGCAAGTGCCAGTAACAACATGGAATGCAACACCCGCAACGAGACGTACGGTGCATCTCGTTACCCCACTTACAGACCCGACCAGAATGTAAGCCACGTGGCCCTTAGCATGACTGCTTCACTTTTTGAAGGAGCTGACATGGCACTGCACTTTGGCAAACGCGACCCCGAACCCACCAAACCCCTCAACAGTGGCCTTTCCACCCAGCGTTATGGCTCCGCTGCCAGCAGTGCTGCCCAAGTCGAAGAATCCGCCACCCTGATCACGCCAGCGAGTCCGTCCACCCCGCCCAGCAGCACCGTGCCCGAAGGCGGCAGCAAGCTGACCGTGGGTCCGAACATCAAGCTCAAAGGTGTCGAGATCACCGACTGCGACACGCTGGTGGTTGAAGGTCTGGTAGAAGCCACGATGGATTCGCGCGTGATCCAGATCGCACAGCAAGGCGCCTTCAAAGGGTCGGCCGAGATCGACATCGCCGAGATCCGCGGTGTGTTCGACGGCAACCTCACCGTGCGCCAGAAGCTGGTGATCTACGCCACCGGCAAAGTCACCGGCAAGATCCGCTACGGCAAAGTGGTGATCGAAGAAGGTGGGCAGCTTTCTGGCGACATCGAGTGCTCGGTGTCGTCTTCCTCCAGCGGCAACAAGGCAGTCAACAAGCCGGCCATGTCCCTGGCAGCCTGACCCTGCCCCCGGGCAACGCGCCTGGGCAGCGCGTTGCCCTGACGGCGGCGAGCCTCAGCGCACACGGATCGCGGGGCTCTCGCGACGGTCCAGATTGCCCGGCCTGAGCGCCCCCGTTATCCTCAGCGCATGTACGCCGGTCATTTCGGGCTGAAACACACGCCCTTTTCCATCGCACCCGATCCGCGCTATCTCTTCATGAGCGAGCGCCATCGGGAGGCGCTGGCTCATTTGCTCTATGGCATCGAAGGGGGTGGCGGATTCGTGTTGCTCACCGGGGAGATTGGTGCGGGCAAGACCACCATCTGCCGCTGCTTTCTCGAACAGATCCCGCCACACTGCAGGGTCGCGTACATCTTCAATCCCAAGCTCACGGTCGGGGACCTGCTCAAGACGATTTGCAACGAGTTTCATATCGAGGTGAAGCACGAGGGGATAGGTCCGGCCACGATCAAGGACTACCTGGATCCGCTCAACGCCTACCTGCTGAGCAGCCACGCAGCCGGCCAGCACAACATCCTGATCATCGACGAGGCCCAGAACCTCACCAGCCACGTGCTGGAGCAGTTGCGCTTGCTCACCAATCTGGAGACCAGCGAGCGCAAGCTGCTGCAGATCATCCTGATCGGGCAACCCGAGCTGCGCAAAATGCTCGCCCGGCCCGAGCTGGAGCAGCTGGCTCAGCGCGTGATTGCGCGCTTTCACCTTGGCGCGCTGACCGAGGCCGAGACCCGGCACTACATCCGCCACCGCCTGGCGGTGGCAGGCCTGAAAGGCCCTGCGCCCTTCACCGACTCGGCCGTCAAGCGCATCCACACCCTCACCCAGGGCGTTCCCCGGCGCATCAACCTGATCTGCGACCGCGCCCTGCTGGGAGCCTATGCCGGCGGCCTGGACCGGGTGGATCGGTCGGTGGTCGATAAAGCGGCCGCCGAGGTGTTCGAGTCGCCGGCCGTTCGCCCGCCTGCACCCCCCGCCTCGCGCCGAGCGACACGCCGCCTGGGCACACTGGCACTCGGGGCACTCGGCGGCGCGCTGCTCACTGCCGCGCTCGTCGGGCTCTGGAGCGCCACACGGCAGAGCGCACCCACGCAACTCGCTGCACCAGCGGTGGTGGAGCCCCCGGCGGCCAACGCCGCCGTGCCCGCCGCACCGAGCACCAGCACCGTCACCGCAGCACCGGTTTCGAGCAGCGAGCCCGCGCTGTCGCCGCCCATTCCGGGCCTGCCACCGGCATCGGCATTGCTGCGCAGCGAGCGCGCTGGCGTGCGCGAGCTGGGGCCTTTGTGGGGCCAGAGCCTGCCCGATGCCGATCCTTGCGCCCGAGCCGAGCGCGAGCAGATGCAATGCTTCACCACCAGCCGCATGACGCTGCACGGCATGCGCCAGCTCGACCGGCCCGCCCTGCTGGCCCTGCGTCTGCCAGGCCAGCCGCGCGGCTGGGCGCTGATCACCCAGATCACCAGCGAAACGGCCACGCTCAGTGTGGGCAACGATCACTGGCTGGTACCGCTCACCGCACTGGCCGATGTCTGGCGAGGCGACTACACCACCCTGTGGCGCTTGCCGCCCGGGCAGGATGGCGCCTTGCGCCGTGCCACCGACGGTACGGCAGCAGCCTGGGTGAGCGAGCAGCTGGAAGGCATGAAGTCGCGTGGCGAACTGCCTGCCACCGCCGGCACGATGCGCGAGCAGGTCGAGGCCTTTCAGCGCGCCCGCGGCCTGGAGGTGGACGGCATCGCCGGCGCCATGACCATCATGCTGATGAACCGGGCGGTGAGTCGGGACGAACCTCGGCTGACTGCGGCCGCGCCCTGAAAGCCCCGCCATGTCTTACATCCTTGACGCACTCAAGCGGGCCGACGCCGAACGGGAGCGCGGCCACATCCCGGGCTTGCATACCCGCAGCGCGCCCACGCTGGATCGCCCGGAGCCCGGGCGACCCAGGCGCTGGCTGCCGGCCAGCCTGATCGGACTGGCCCTCTTGCTTACAGGTGGCCTGGGACTGTGGTGGTGGCAAGGCGCCTCGCGAGACGCGCCTCTGCAGTTGGCCCCGGCCGAGATCGCTCCGGCCGCCCCCCCCGCCGCGGTGCCGCCCGAGCCCACGCCTGCTGCTCAGCAAGCCACCCCGCCCGCGCTGCCCATCCTGGCGCCCGAGCCGCCGCGCCCGCCCCGACCAACCGAACCTGCTGCTGATCGTCCCGCTGAGCCGGTGAACCCGACGGTGCCGGCTGCCGCCACTGCTCCTGCCGATGTGGCTCCGGCAGCCCCGGCCGTCGTCGCCACCAACCCGGTGCGCAGCTTCGCCGAGCTCGCGCCGGATGTGCGTGCGCGGCTGCCTGCTGTCAACGTGAGCGGCTCCACCTACTCGCAAAATCCGGCCCACCGCATGCTCATCGTCAATGGCAAGGTGGTGCAGGAAGGTGGCGAAATCAGTCCCGGCCTCAAGCTCGAAACCATCGAACAGCGCTCGGCCGTGCTCAACCACCAGGGCATGCGGTACCGCATCGGCTACTAGGGCCACATCGTGCCCCGACCACCTGCGCCCGACGCTGAAAGCCTGCCCTTGCCCAAGTCCCCTGACGCGCCTAGCACAGCCGTGCTGCAGGTCCAGAACCTACGGTTTGCGTGGCCTGGCCAGCCACCGCTGTTCGATGGCCTGACGATCACGCTCAGACCCGGTCTGCACGCGGTGTGTGGCGACGATGGCTGCGGCAAGAGCACGCTGCTCGCGCTGCTCGCCGGTGAGCACGCCAGCCACACAGGCAGCGTGTCGGTCGATGATGTGAGCTTGGCGGCGGACCGCGAGGCCTACCAGGCGCGCGTGTTCTGGATCGATCCCACCACCGACACGTTCGATGCCGTGAGCGCCCGTGCTTTTTTGGCCACTCAGCCCGAGCATCACCCCGGCTTCGAGCCTGCAATCGCCCACGATCTGGCCGAGGCCTTGGGTCTGACGCCACACCTGGACAAACCGCTCTACATGCTTTCAGCGGGCAGCAAGCGCAAGGTTTGGCTGAGCGCCGCCATGGCCTCAGGCGCGCCGCTCACGCTGATTGACCAGGCTTTTGCCGCGCTGGACGCACCCTCGACGCGATTGCTGCGCGAACTGCTCACCGAAGCCGGCGAACACCCCAGGCGCGCATTTCTGCTGGCCGACCACGAAGCCGCGCCGGGCCTGCCCTGGGGTCAGGTCATCGACCTCTGAGCCTCGCCAGCGAGGGGGCGCTCGGTCAGCACCGATCAGCGCCCGCCCAGCCCCATGCTGCGCGAAATCACCTCTTTCATGATTTCGTTCGTACCGCCGTAAATGCGCTGCACGCGCGCGTCGGCATAGGCGCGGGTGATCGGGTACTCCCACATGTAGCCGTAGCCACCAAACAGCTGCACACAGGCGTCCATCACCTGGCATTGCAGGTCGCTGCACCAGTATTTGGCCATGCTTGCCGTGGCGGTGTCGAGCTGATCGGCACTGACCAGGTCGCAGCACTTGTCCACGAACACCCGCGCCACCTGCACCTGGGTTTGCAGCTCGGCGAGCTGGTAGCGCGTGTGCTGAAACGCACCCACCGCCTGGCCAAACACCTTGCGTTCCTTGACGTAGTCCACCGTCCAGTCGATCGCGGCCTGCGCGGCCGACACCGCGCCGATCGCGATCTGCAGCCGCTCCCACGGGAGCTGCTCCATGAGGCACACGAAGCCGCGATTTTCCTGGGCTGCGCCCCCCAGCAGTTGCTCGGCAGGCAACTTCACGTTGTCGAAGAACAGCTCGCTGGTGTCCTGCGCTTTTAGCCCCAGCTTCTTCAAACGCTTGCCCTTCCCGAACCCCGGCGTACCGCTCTCCAGCAGGAACAGGCTGGTCCCCTTGGCGCCCGCTGCCGGGTTGGTCTTGGCGACCACGATCACCAGGTCGGCGTGCCAGCCGTTGGTGATGAAGGTCTTGCTGCCGTTGAGCAGGTAACTGCCATCGGCCTGCTGAATGGCCGTGGTCTTCACGCCTTGCAGATCGCTACCCGCCGCGGGCTCGCTCATGGCGATGGCGCCCACCATGTCGCCGCTGGCGAGCAGCGGCAAGTACTTCGACTTTTGCGCCTCGGTGCCGTAGTGCAGGATGTAGGGTGCCACGATCTCGCTGTGCAGCCCGTAGCCGATGCCGGTGAAGCCGCCGCGCGCCAGCTCCTCCATCTGCACCACCGAATACAGCTTGTCTGCGCCCGCCCCGCCGTGTGCCTCGGGCATGGTCATGCAGAGAAAGCCATTGGCGCCAGCCTTTCGCCACACCTCGCGGTCCACATAACCCTGCTCCTCCCAGGCTTCGTGGAACGGGGCGATTTCCTTGTCCATGAAACGGCGAAAGCTGTCGCGGAAGGCTTCGTGGTCGGCATTGAACAGGGTGCGTGGAATCATGGCTGTCACCTATCGGACGTGAGGGAAGAGATTTACACAAAGCGTTTGCTTGGCAAAAGTCTATACTGATTTGTACCCCTCGAACCGTTGCCCTGGAGACCAGCCATGCCCGAAGCCTTCATCTATGACGCCATCCGAACGCCGCGTGGCAAGGGCAAGAAAGACGGCAGCCTGCACGAGGTGAAGCCGGTGAACCTGCTCGCGGGCCTGTTGAGCGAACTGCAGCGCCGCAACGACCTGGACACCGCCGCGGTGGACGATGTGGTCATGGGCGTGGTCTCGCCGATTGGCGAGCAGGGTTCGGTGCTGCCCAAGGTGGCCGCGCTCAAGGCGGGTTGGGACTGGCGCTGTTCAGGCGTGCAGCTCAACCGCTTTTGCGCCTCGGGCCTGGAGGCGGTGAACATGGCTGCGATGAAGGTCAGGAGCGGCTGGGAAGACCTTGTGGTCGCCGGCGGCGTGGAGAGCATGAGCCGCGTTCCGATTGGCTCGGACGGCGGCGCCTGGGCGCAGGACCCGGAAACCAACAGCGCCACCCTGTTTGTGCCGCAAGGCATCGGCGCCGATCTGATCGCCACCCTCAACGGCTTTTCACGCGACGACGTGGACGCATTTGCGCTTGAATCGCAGAGGCGGGCCACCGCGGCCCGAGCCGACGGGTACTTCAATGGTTCGGTGGTGGCGGTGAAGGACGCGCTGGGCCAGACCATCCTCGACCAGGACGAGTTCATCAAACCGAACACCACGATGCAAGGCCTGGCGGGCCTCAAGCCCGCTTTTGAACAACTCGGCGCCATGGGCTTCGATGCGGTCGCGCTGCAGCGCTATCCACAGGTCGAACGCATCCACCACGTGCACCACGCCGGCAACTCGTCGGGTATCGTAGACGGCGCGGCGGCCATCCTGATCGGCAGCGAAAGCGCAGGCAAGACGCACGGCTTCACGCCGCGCGCGCGCATCGTGGCGGTCGCCCTCTCAGGCGCCGACCCCACCATCATGCTCACCGGCCCCATGCCGGCCGCGCGCAAGGCGCTGACCAAGGCGGGCCTGACCATCGACCAGATCGACCTGTTCGAGGTCAACGAGGCATTCGCCGCCGTGCCCATGAAGTTCATGCAGGAGATGGGTGTGCCGCATGAAAAGGTCAACGTCAACGGCGGCGCGATCGCCATGGGACATCCGCTGGGTGCGACCGGCGCGATGATCCTGAACACGCTGATCGACGAGTTGCACCGCACGGGCAAACGCTACGGATTGGCGACTTTGTGCGTCGGCGGCGGCATGGGCATCGCGACAATCATCGAAAGGGTCTGACGACCCACCCCCGCGCCGCGCTTTGCGCGTCACCCCTAGAAGGGGCAACACCAGCGGCCCGGCAAAGCCGGTTCCGCGGTGTTTCTGGAAAAGCACCCGTGGAGAACGAAATGATCAGCAAAACCATCCGCTACGAACTCGCCAACGGCATCGCCACCATCACCTTTGACGAGCAGGGCTCGCCGGTCAACACCATGTGCCTGCAATGGCAGAACGACCTGGACGCGATCGCAGCGCAGGTGTCGCGCGACAAGGCCCAGCTCAAGGGCATCGTTCTGGCCTCGGCCAAGAGCACCTTCTTTGCCGGGGCCGACCTCAAAGGTGTGATGCGCTCCACTGAAGCCGATGGCCCGCGCGTTTTCAAAGAGATCGAGCGCATCAAGAAGAACTTCCGGACCATCGAAACACAAGGTGTGCCCGTGGTGAGCTGCCTCAACGGCGCGGCACTCGGCGGAGGCTGGGAGGTGGCGCTCGTCGGCCACCACCGCATCGCGGTGAACAACCCAAAGGTGCAGTTCGGTCTGCCCGAAATCACGCTGGGCCTGATCCCCGGCGGCGGAGGCATCACCAAGATGACCCGCGTGCTCGGCCTGATGGCCGCGCAGCCTTATATCCTGGAGAGCAAGCTGTTCGGGCCCGAAGAAGCCATGAAGATCGGCGTGGTGCACGAGCTGGTGGCAGCGCCCGAGGAGCTGATGCCCAGGGCGCTCGCCTTCATCGAGGCCGCGCAAGGCAAGCCAGAAGCGGCGCAACACGTCTGGGACCGCAAGGATTACAAGATGCCCGGCGGTACGCCCAGCAACCCCAAGATCGCCGGCATGCTGACGGTGGCGCCGGCCGTGCTCAAGCAGAAGACGCGCGGCCTCTACCCCGCGCCCGAAGCCGCGCTGGCCGCCATGGTCGAGGGCGCGATGCTCGATTTCGAGACCGCGATGCGCGTGGAAAGCCGTTACCTGGCCGGGCTGATGACCGGCGGCGTGGCGCGCAACATGATCAACACCTTCTTCTTCAACCTGAACGCCATCAAGGGCGGCCAGTCGAGGCCGAAGGACGTGCCGCGTTACCAGCCGAAGAAGGTGGGTGTGCTCGGCGCTGGGATGATGGGCTCGGGCATCGCCTACGCGCAGGCCACCAAAGGCATCGCCACCGTGCTCAAGGACGTGAGCATCGAAGCCGCCGAGAAAGGCAAGAGCTACACCACCAGGCTCACGCAGAAGCGGGTCGACAAGGACCAGATGTCCACCGAGAAGCAGCAAGGCATCCTGAGCCTCATCACCCCCACCGCGAGCGCCACCGACCTGCAGGGCTGCGACCTGATCATCGAAGCCGTGTTCGAGCAGCGCGAGCTCAAAGCCATGGTGACGAAGGAAGCCGAGCCCATGCTGGCCGAGGGGGGCTTTTTCGCCAGCAACACCTCCACCCTGCCCATCAGCGGCCTGGCGCAGGCCAGCAACAAACCACAGAAATACGTCGGCATCCACTTCTTCAGCCCGGTGGACAAGATGAAGCTCGTGGAGATCATCCGCGGCAAGGACACAGACGACGAAACGGTGGCCCGCGCCTACGACTACGTGCAGGCCCTGGGCAAGCTGCCCATCGTCGTCAACGACTCGCGAGGCTTCTACACCAGCCGCACCTTTGGCACCTTCGTCATGGAAGGTGCGGCCATGCTGGGCGAAGGCATCCCGGCGCCAGTGATCGAAAACGCCGCCATGCAGGCCGGAATGCCGGTCGGGCCGCTGGCGGTGCTGGACGAAACCGCACTCAGCCTCTCGGTGCACGTGCTGGAGCAGACCCGCATCGACTTCCAGAAGGAAGGCAGACAGTACGTGGCCACACCTGGCGAGACGCTGGTCGAGCGCATGGTCAAGCAACACCACCGCAGTGGCCGCGCAGCCGATGGTGGTTTCTACGACTACCCCGAAGGCGGCAAGAAACACCTGTGGCCCGAGCTCAAAACCCTGTTCGAGAAGCCCGGTGTTGAGTGGAATCTGCAGGACGTGAAAGACCGCCTGCTCTACCGCCAGGCGGTGGAAACCGCGCGCTGCCTGGCCGAAGGCGTGCTGACCAGCGTGCACGACGGCAACATCGGCTCCATCTTTGGCATCGGCTTCCCGGCCTGGACCGGCGGCGCGCTGCAGTTCATCTATGGACAGGGCATTGAAGCCTTCGAACAGCGCTGCGCCGAACTGGCCGCTCGCTACGGCAGCGGCTTTGTGCTGGGCGATGCCGTGAAGGCCTCCCTGCGCCAACACCGGCCTGTGTACTGACCCCCTGTCAAGGCGCCGCAAGGCGACGCCCCTACACTTTTCTCTTCAGTCGCCGGCGGCTGCACCAGCCCGCCGGCTTTGTTTTGTCCAACGCTCCACCGACACCATGAAACGACTCGAAGGCAAGATCAGCATCATCACCGGCGCCGCCCAGGGCATTGGACTGGCCACTGCGCTCAAATTCGCCCGCGAAGGATCCACCGTCATCATCTGCGACGTGAAGCAGGCGGCGGTGGACGAGGCGTTGAAGCTTTGCCAGGCCGAAGGGGCTGTTGCGGTCGGTTTCGTGATGGACGTGACCCAACGCGAGATGGTCGACGCGGTGGTCGCTCAGGTGAAGGAGCGCTTCGGTCGCATCGACGTGCTGGTCAACAACGCCGGCATCACACAGGATGCGCGGCTGCAGAAGATGACCCTGGAGCAGTTCGACCGCGTGATCGACGTCAATCTGCGCGGTGTGTTCCACTGCGCCCAGGCCGTGGCCGACACCATGACCGCGCAAGGCAGCGGCGTCATCCTCAACGCCAGTTCGGTGGTCGGCATCTACGGCAACTTCGGCCAGACCAACTACGCGGCCAGCAAGTTCGGCGTGATCGGGTTCACCAAGACCTGGAGCCGCGAGCTCGGCCCCAAGGGCGTGCGCGTCAACGCGGTGGCACCAGGCTTCATCAGTACCCCCATCCTCGGCACGATCCCCGACAAGGTGATTCAGGAGATGGAACATCGCGTGCCGCTGCGCCGCCTGGGCCAGCCGGAAGAAATCGCCAACGTCTACGCCTTCCTCGCGAGCGACGAGGCCAGCTACATCAACGGCGCGGTGATCGAAGTCTCCGGCGGCATGTCGGTCTGAGGCAACATCGGGCTGTCGATCTGTGCGAGATCCCGCTCAAGATGGGAAAAGGTGCCCGCCAGCAGCCAAGACGGTGTGCCGGCCTGAAAAAAGTGAAAGGACTCACTAGAATCTCGCTATCTCATGCGAAGCGCCGCCCTCCCCGCCAACGAAACCGAGCGCCTGGCTCGACTTCGCAACATTGGCTTACTCGACAGCCTGCCCCAACAGGCGTTTGACGATATCACCGCACTGGCCGCGTCCATCTGCGGCACGCCCATCGCGCTCATTTCCCTTGTCGACGAAGATCGGCAATGGTTCAAGTCCAGGCTGGGGCTGAACGCACCGCAGACGTCGCGGGAAGTCGCGTTCTGCTCCCATGCCATCTTGCAGCCAAACGATGTCATGGTGGTGCCCGATGCGCGCGCAGACGAGCGCTTCCAGGGCAACCCGCTGGTGGAGCAAGACCCAGCCATCCGCTTTTACGCTGGCGCCCCGATCGTGACAGACGACGGCCTGGCGCTGGGCACGGTCTGCGTCATCGATACCGAGGTTCGCGAGCTGAGCGCCATGCAGCGGGACTCGCTGAAGTTGCTCTCCAACCTCGTGAACGAACTGATGGAGCACTTTCAGCTGCAGCGGGAACAGGCTCGGCGCGAATCTGCCGACATGCAGCGACGCAACCAGATGTTCGAGGCCCTTCTGACATCGGGGCGTGATCTCAAGTCTTTCGTAGACCGAGACTACCGATACCAGTTCGTCAACCCGGTGTACCTGGAGTACTGGGACCGGCCGCCAGAGGACATCATTGGCCGCCATGTCGCCGAGTTGACCGGTGAGCAGGTTTTTGACCGCACCATCCGTCCCTACCTCGACCGTGCGCTTGCCGGTGAGATGGTGACCTACGAAGCCACGTTCGAGTTTCCAAGCCTGGGCAAGCGGCACATGGAAGTCGCCTACCTGCCCGCCCGGGATGCCGAGGGCGAAATCCTGGGTGTGGTCGTTAGGGTACTGGACAGGCAGCAGCGCAAGCAAGACGAAGACGAACTCAATGAGACGCTCCGTTTGCTGGAGCGCCGCACCCTGGAGCAGGAGCGCTTCATCCACATCGTTTCGCACGATTTGCGCGAACCTATCAACTCCATCAACAACTTCGCTGGCCTGCTGGCCACCGACCCCGCGATCGCCTGGCCCGGCAAATCGCGTCGCTACCTGGAGTTCGTGCACAACGGTGGCCAGCGCATGGAACGGCTTCTCGACGACCTGCTCGAATTCGTGCGGCTGGACAGTCAGGCCGCCAAGCCCCAGCCGGTGGACCTGAATCACCTGGTCGCTGAGGTCCGCGCCGACCTGCACCTGGCTCTGGAGCGCTCGTCGGGGAAGTTGCGGGTTGACCCATTGCCCACCGCCTGGTGCGACCCGACGCTGGCGCGCATTGCGCTGCAGAACCTGGTGAGCAATGCCCTGAAGTTCGTTCGCCCAGGCTTGCCGCCTGACGTGTGCATCGCTCACCACATTGATGGGGAAAGCCTGTGCCTGACGGTGCGAGACAACGGTATCGGTATCGCACCAGACAAACTCAACACTGTGTTCGACATGTTCAAGCGCCTGCACGACAAAAGACAGTACGCTGGCACCGGCCTGGGTCTGTCGATATGCCGCCGGATAGTCCAGTTGCATGGCGGCAGCATCAGCGTGTCGTCCACACCCGGAGAAGGCAGCTGCTTCACCTTGCGTCTGCCATTGATTCCCCCACTCGCCGACGCCAAGGATTCGACATGAGCCGCTACGAACGCTTCATCCTGATTGACGACAACGAAGCCGACAACGTTTACCACGAGATCATGATCGAGCGGGCGGGTTTCACCGGCGAGGTGCTGGTGTTCGAAAGTGGCGAGGACGCGCTGGCTTTTTTTCGCACCGACAGCATGCAAGTGCCCACCTGCATCTTCCTGGACATCAACATGCCGGGGCTGGATGGCTTCGAGGTTGCAGAGCAAGCCACGCCGCTGCTGGCCGACAAACCCACTGTCCTGCTGGTGATGCTGACCTCGTCTGGTTCGCCAGCCGACCGTGCCCGCGCCGCCGCGTTGCCCATCATCAGGGGCTACGTCACCAAGCCGCTGGACGTCGAATGCATTCAGACCCTGATGGCCGAATCAGCCTGAAATCCCGCGCCCCCTCCAATCGCCGCGCCGTGCCTCTCGAACCGCCCCTGCCCGGGTCCGCGGCCTGCGCTGACGAAGCGCCCCTGGCAGTACCACACTCATTGAGCGACCTGTTCTGGTCCTTCACCCGGCTTGCGCTGCAGGGCTTTGGTGGCGTGCTGGCGGTGGTGCAGCGCGAAATGGTCGAGAAAAAACGCTGGATGACGCGCGAGCAGTTCGTGGAGGACTGGGCCGTCGCCCAGGTCATGCCAGGCCCCAACGTGGTCAACCTTTCGCTGATGATTGGTGGACGCCACTTCGGCCTGCCCGGCGCGCTCGCTGCCCTGGCTGGCATGCTGGTGGCCCCCTTGGTCGTGGTTTTGCTGCTGGCGGCGCTTTACGGCCAGTTTGCCAACACCGCCAGCGCACAGGGCGCGCTGCGCGGCATGGGTGCGGTGGCGGCCGGGCTGATCACAGCCACCGGCATCAAGCTGGTGGTGGCGCTGGGCAAGAACCCCATGGGCTTGCGCACCTGCGCGGCACTGGCAGTGGTGACTTTCCTGGCGATTGCCCTGTTGCGCTGGAAACTGGTGTGGGTGCTGCTA
The DNA here is from genome assembly GCF_030373245.1 of Hydrogenophaga sp. Taxonomy (GTDB): domain Bacteria; phylum Pseudomonadota; class Gammaproteobacteria; order Burkholderiales; family Burkholderiaceae_C; genus Hydrogenophaga. The sequence continues at coordinate 80,260 of NZ_JAUCZF010000005.1, read as the reverse complement.
TGCGTGGGCGGCGCGGCCTGCCTGTGGGCCTACCGTCTGCTGGGCCTGCGCCCTGCGCTCGACCCACCCAACCCATGATGGGCGCAGCGACCCCGATCGACTGGCTGGCGGTATTCAGCCATTTCGCTTCACTCTCGCTGCTGGCGGTGGGTGGCGCCATCACCACCGCACCCGACATGCATCGCTACCTGGTGACGCAGCAGGCCTGGTTGAGCGACACACAGTTCACCGCCTCTATCGCCCTCTCACAGGCCGCGCCAGGCCCCAACGTGTTGTTCATCGCGCTGCTGGGCTGGAACCTGGGGTTGAACGCGGGCGGTGGCGCGGCCGCTGGCTGGCAGGCCTGGGGCCTGGCGCTGCTGGGCGTGGTGGTGAGCATGACGGCCACCCTGCTGCCCTCCTCCGTGCTCACCTACACCGCCACGCGCTGGGCGCACCACAATCGTGAGCGGCGCACGGTGCGCGCCTTCAAAGCCGGCATGGCGCCGATCGTGATCGCGCTGCTTATCGCCACTGGCCGGCTGCTGACCGCTGCGCACGACCAGCCCGCGAGCGACTGGCCGCTTTACCTGCTCACCGCCACAGCGACGCTGCTGGTCTGGCGCACGCGCATCCACCTGCTGTGGCTGATTGGCACGGGCGCCCTGCTCGGGGCATCTGGCTGGGTTTGAACCGACTCAGCGCGGACTCTCGAAAAACACCGCGTTGGTGTAGTCACTGATCTCGAAATACACCTTCTTCTCGCCGGCATCGACCTGCATGTTCAGGTTTTCGTCGAGCACGCCATAGCCGTAGCGGTAGGCGCGCGGCGTCTTGTCGCTGGTGCCCAGCGCTGTGCTGATCTTGTCGACTTTCAGAAAACGTCGCACCACCTTGTCGCCGGCATACACCTCCAGCACGCCGTTGGTACCGGTCCAGTTCTGGATGTCACGGCTGATCTGGTTTTGCTGCTCTTGGGTGCAGGCAGCCAGAAGGAGGGAGGTCAGGGCCAGGGAAAAAATGCCAACGGAACGTTTCATGAGGTTTCCAGCAAGGGAGGCAGGCTTTGTGCGGCGAGCTCGCGCAAGCACACATCGGCCACCGGATCGAGATCGGAGGGCTCGGGATTGATGATGGCCACGCGGGCGCCGTGCTGATGGGCGGTGAACGCCAGTCCGGCGGCCGGGTAGACGACCCCCGAAGTGCCCACCACCAGCATCAGGTCACAGTCGTGGGCGGCGGCTTCGGCCGCGGCCAGTGCGGCACTCGGCAGAGACTCACCGAACCACACCACCGAAGGGCGGCGCAGGTTGCCACAGACGGGGCAGCTGGGCGGCTCGCCATCCTGGATCGGCTCAATGTGGCAACAGGTCCTGGGCGGGTCGAGCCAGCGGTCGTCCAGCAGGCTGCCGTGCAATGCAATCGTGTCAACGAGGCCAGCCCGCTGGTGCAGGTCGTCCACATTTTGGGTGATGAGGGTCAGGCGACCGGGGTGGCGCAACGCGAAGCCGGCCAGCGCCAAGTGACCGGCGTTCGGCGCCACCTGCACCAGCGCCGCGCGCCGGTGGGCGTACCAGGCCCAGACCCGCTGCGGATGGGCGCGGAAGGCTGTTTCAGTGGCCAGTTCCTCTGGATTGAACCGCGCCCACAAACCGGTGAGCGCATCACGGAAAGTCGGCACGCCCGATTCGGCACTCATGCCTGCACCGGTCAGCACCGCGATGCGCGGCGCCTCAGCGATCCACTGGCGGACCTGGGAGCGCAGGGCTTCGTCAGCCACGCTGACGCAGCGCTTCGTAGAGACAGACACCGCTGGCCACCGAAACGTTCAGGCTTTCCACCGCGCCACGCATGGGGATGCTCACCAGCTGGTCACAAGTCTTGCGCGTGAGCTGTCGCATGCCCTGCCCCTCGGCACCCAGCACCAGCGCGGTCGGACCCCGAAGGTCAACCTGGTACAGGGTCTGGGGTGCGTCATCGCTGGTTCCGGTGATCCAGATGCTGCGTTCCTTGAGTTCGCCCAGGGTGCGGGCCAGGTTGGTCACCATGAAATACGGCATGGTCTCGGCCGCGCCGCTGGCCACCTTGGCCACGGTGGCATTGATGCCCGCGGCATGGTCCTTGGGCGCGATCACCGCGTGGGCCCCCGCGCCATCGGCCACGCGCAGACAAGCGCCCAGGTTGTGCGGATCGGTAATGCCGTCGAGCACCAGCAACAGCGGCGCCGTGTTCGACGCCTCCAGGCCTTCCAGCAAGGTGTCAAGCGAGTGAATCTGCTCGATCGCCTGCACCCGGGCCGCAACGCCCTGATGGCCATGGCTGCCCGCCAGCTTGGCCAGCCGAAGGCCATCGGACTCAATCAGCCTCACCTTGGCTTCCTGCGCGCGCTCCAGAAACTGGCGCATGCGTGCATCGCGTCGCGTGGGTTCGAAATAAATCTCGACGATGGAGGCAGGCGCGGTTTTCAGGCGCACGCCAACGGCGTGGAAACCAAACAGGACTTTGGAAGCAGACATGAGGGGATTATCCCGTGAGCACGGCCGCCCCGGCCGAGACGCCGTCAGAACTGGTGCCGCCGTTCCTGTCGGGGGTGTCGATCCGCCTGTCCATGAGCCGCAGGCCCCAGGACCACCCCGCGCGCGTTGGCCGACGTCGGCCGCAGAGGTTGCAAGCGCGCAAAACCGGGTGGCGGTGCACCAAGGGTCCGGGTTTCAGGCGCTGCGCCTCAAGACTGCGCAGGCGCCCGCAGAGCGGACCAGCGCCACGGGCATTCCGGGTGTCGATCCACAGCAGACCGACCATGGTGCCGACTGGGTGGCCCGCTGGGCGACGCGCCGTCGCCAGAGCAGCGAGCGTCTTGCTGGCCTACACCGCCACCGGGGACGGGCTGTTGGCGTTGGCCACCACCTCTCCGGCCTCAATGGTGATGCGGTGCTCGCAGCGCGCAGCGATGGCCCGATCGTGCGTGACCATCACCAACGTGGTGTGCTGTTCGCGGTTGAGCTCGAACATCAGCTCCATGATGGTGTTGCCGGTGGCGAAGTCGAGGCTGCCGGTGGGCTCGTCGGCCAGAAGTACGGCGGGCTGCACCACGAAGGCACGTGCCAGCGCTACGCGCTGCTGCTCACCTCCGGAGAGCACCTTGGGGTAACTCGCCAAGCGCTCGCCCAGGCCCACGCGTTGCAGCATCTGCGTCGCTGCGGCACGCGCGTCGCGCCGCCCGGCCAACTCCAGCGGCAGCATCACGTTTTCCAGCGCGGTGAGATTGCCCAGCAGCTGAAAACTCTGAAATACGAAGCCGACCTTTTGAGCACGCAACGCGGCGCGCTGGTCTTCGTCGAAGGCGAACAGGTCGACGCCATCGATGTGAACTGTTCCGCTGGTCGGCGTATCCAACCCGGCAATGATGGACAGCAGGGTGCTCTTGCCCGAGCCGGAAGCGCCCACGATGGCCGCGGTTTCCCCCTTGTTCAGGGTGAAATCGATATCGCGCAAAATCGTGAGCGAGCCGGTCGAATCGGTCACGGTCTTGAACACGTGCTGCACAGCAATCATCACATCGGACATGGAAAGGCTTCTCTGTTGAAACGACGTCACTTTACCGCGCTCGCCCTGCTCGCCAGCTCGTTGGGGTCTTCGGGCCTGGCGATGGCCCAGTCCACCTCCCGCGTCAGCGCAACGCCCTCGGATCGAAAGCCGGGTGCGCCCGTCATCCTGGTGGTCGGCGATTCGCTGAGCGCCGAATACGGTCTGAAGCGGGGCACCGGTTGGGTCGCGCTGCTTGAACGCCAGCTGCAGCAAGGCAAACACCCGCACCAGGTGGTCAATGCCAGCATCAGCGGCGACACCACCTCGGGTGGCCGCTCGCGATTGCCCGCTCTGCTCAAGCAGCACCAGCCAGCCATCGTGATCATCGAGCTCGGCGGCAACGACGCGCTGCGAGGCCTGCCGCTCAACATGACGCGCGACAACCTCGCCACCATGGCGCGCCAGTCGCGAGAAGCGGGAGCCAAGGTGCTGCTGCTGGGCATGGAAATGCCACCGAACTACGGCGCTCGCTATGGCCAGGAGTTCCGCGAGGTCTACACCACCGTCGCACAGGAGCACAAAACGGCGCTGCTGCCTTTTTTCCTGAAAGACGTGGGCGATCTGGCTGACCCGACCAAGCTGTTCCAGTCCGACCGCATCCACCCCAACGAGGCAGCGCAACCCATCATGCTGGGCAACGTCTGGCCCGAACTCAAGAAGCTGCTCTGACCACCACGTGCAACTTGGCTGGCGCTCATCGGCGCGCAGGATAATCAGCCAATGCCTGTGCACACCCTCCCCGCCGCTGAAGCTCTGAGACAACTCGCCGATTTCGACACCGTGATCGACGCGCGTTCCGAAGGCGAGTTCGCGCTTGACCACCTGCCCGGTGCCATCAACTGGCCCTCGCTGAACAACTCAGAGCGCATCGCCATCGGCACGATGTACAAGCAGGTCAACGCCTTCGAAGCCAAGAAGCGCGGCGCAGCCCTGGCTGCGCGCAACATCGCCTCTCACATCGAGCGCGAGGTGATGGACAAACCGCGCGGCTGGAAACCGCTCGTGTACTGCTGGCGCGGTGGCAACCGCAGCGGGGCGCTGGCTACGATCCTCAGCGCCATCGGCTTTCATGTGACGTTGGTCGACGGCGGCTACAAAGCCTGGCGCGCCGCCCTGGTAGATGACCTGCCCCGCCTGGCCGAACGGCTGAGCTACCGAGTGGTCTGCGGGCCTACTGGCTCAGGCAAAACCCGCTTGTTGCAGGCGCTTGCGACACAGGGTGCCCAGGTACTGGACCTGGAAGACCTGGCCAATCACCGCAGCTCAGTACTGGGCCACATCCCCGGTCTGCCGCAACCGAGCCAGAAGGCCTTCGACTCCCTGATCTGGAATGCCTTGCGCGGCTTCGACCCAGCGCGCGTGGTCTATGTGGAAGCGGAAAGCAAGAAGGTAGGCAATGTGCGCGTGCCAGATGCGCTGATCAACGCCATGCGCGCCAGTCCCTGCCTGGATCTTCAGCTGTCAGACCATCAGCGCGTGGCGCTGCTGCTGGAGGACTACGATTTCTTCGTCACCGATCCCGCGCATTTCTGCCAACGGCTGGACGCACTCACCGAGTTGCGGGGCAAGGAAGTTGTGCAGTCATGGCAGGCCTGCGTGATGGCGGGTGACACGCCTTCGGTCGTGCTGGCGCTGCTCACGCAGCACTACGACCCGATGTATGCGGCGTCGATCCGGCGCAATTTCAAGCAGCATGCCGAGGCGCTGCCCTGCGTGCTGCAAGACCGTTCGGCGGGCGCCTTGGCAGCGCTGGCGACTCAGATCATCGCCAGCGAATCCGCCGTTTAGGTGGCGCCACCTCCACCTTCGCCGGGTGGGGCGGGCTGGGCACCGGGCTCCTGCGCACCATCCTCGGCAGGGGCTTCGTCTGTCTCGGTATAGGGCTTGCCAGCCGCCTTGGCACGCAGCTTTTCTTCCTTCTTTTTCTTCTTGGCCAGCTCGCGCTGGCGTTTTTCGTATCCGTAGTTGGGAGTGGCCAAAACAGTCTTTCTGTATGAAGGGTGAAAAAATTCAGTCGTTCAGCACCTGCAGTGCCTGGGCAAGATCGGCTTGCAGGTCATCGGGTGCTTCCAGGCCAACTGCAAAACGCACCAGGCCACCCCGGTTCGGCCAGGGCGCGGTGCGGATGGCCGACACGTTGTAGGGCGCGCAAAGGCTGATGGGCCCGGCCCAGCTCCAGCCAAGCTTGAACAGCTTCAGCCTATCGCAAAACGCATCGATTTGCACTTGGCTGAACCGCTCGTCGAAAGCCACGCTGAACAGGCAGGCCGCGGCGGCGGCATCGCGCTGCCAATTGGCGTGCCCAGGCGAGCCTGGCAAGGCAGGATGAAACACCTGGCTGACGCCAGGCTGCTGGGCCATCCAGGTGGCCAGCTGGCGGGTGGTGGCGTCCTGGGCGTGGTAGCGCAGCGCCATGCTGGGCAGACCACGCAGCACCAGCTCGGCGTCGTTGGCGCCCACGCCCAGGCCCAGGCGCATGTGGCACATGAGTACTTGCTGGTGCAAGGCCTCGTCGTTTGTGACCACCGAGCCCATGAGCACGTCAGCGCCACCGCTGGGGTATTTGGTGAGCGCCTGCATGGACACGTCCACACCGAGGTCAAAGGCGTTGAACGCAATGCCCGCGCCCCAGGTGTTGTCCAGCGCAGTCACCATGGCGCGTTCGCGCCCGACATTGGCAGAGCGCACCACGCCAACCAGCGCGGGGATGTCGGGATATTCGAGCGTGATCGAGCCAGGCGCTTCCAGCCACACCAAGCGCGTCGCGGGTGATACCTTGGCCGCCAGATCGGTGGGATTCTGCGCGTCGTAGTAGCGGTGGGAGATGCCCCAGCCCGCCAGCTCGCCAGCGGCAAATGCCTTGCCCGGACCGTAGGCGTTGTCGGGTAGCAGCACCTCGTCGCCCTGCTGCAAAAAAGCCATGTCGACGAGAGCCACCGCCGACAAGCCACTGGGCGCCAGCACGCAGTACCGCCCACCCTCGATGGTGGCGATGCGCTCTTCCAGCGTGAACGTAGTTGGTGTGCCGTGCAGGCCGTAGGTGTAGCCGCTCTTGTCTTTCCATTCCTGGCTGCGCAGCGCGTGCACGTTGGGAAAGATGACGGTCGAAGCCTTGTGAACCGCAGGTGGCAAGGCCTCAAAGCCCGCGGGGGGCTTGTAGGGGTGGTGAATGAGCTGAGTGGAGAGCTTGCTCATCGGCGTCAACCAGGTTTCGGCGACGGGCCGCCACAAGCCGAAACGCGCCCCCTCAGGGGGCAGCGACCCGCAGAGCAGAGAAGCGTGGGGGTCGTCCTCACAGCTGCCATTTTTCCAGCAGCTGCGCAGGCCGCAAGCTGTCATAGCCTTCAAACGGCTGGTGGATCCAGGGATTGGTGGGCAGGAATTCGACCGAGTAGTCGGGCGTGAAGCTGGAGAGCTGCTTGGTCCAGATCACCGCGCTGCGCAGTTCGGTGATGGGCGCGTAGTTGTTCTTCAGCAGATCGATCACCGCCTTGAGCGTGTGACCGGAGTCGGCCAGATCGTCCACCAGCAGCACCTTGCCTGCGATCTCGCCTTTAGGCGTGGTGATGTAGCGCGCAATGTCCAGGTTGCCTTGCTGGGTACCGGCCGCTGCCCGGTAGGAGCTGGTCGACATGATGGCCAGCGGCACATCGAAGATGCGCGAGAGGATGTCGCCCGGGCGCATGCCACCGCGGGCGAGGCACAGGATGGTGTCGAACTTCCAGCCGGACTGGTAGACCTTCAGTGCGAGCTTTTCGATGAGGTTGTGGTACTCGTCGTAGGACACGTACAGGTGTTTGCCGTCTTCGGTCAGCATGGGCGCTCCGTGGAGTGGTCGGTTGGGGATGGTGCGAGAACAGCGTGGCGCCAAGGCGCCTCAGGCATGGTACGGGTGGCGAACCAAAATAGTGTGGTCGCGATCCGGGCTGGTGGAGACCACGTGCACCGGTACGCCCGTGGTCTCTTCGATTCGCTTGAGGTATCGGCGTGCGTTCTCGGGCAAATCGTCAAACTGCGTCACACCGACCGAGGAGTCTGTCCAACCAGGCAGCGTTTCGTAAATCGGCTTGCAGCGCGCGATGTCTTCCGCGCCCAGGGGCAGGATGTCAATCACCTCGCCGTCGAGTTCGTAGCCGATGCAAAGCTTCAGCTCGGTCAGGCCATCGAGCACATCGAGCTTGGTGATGCACAGTCCACTCAGACCATTGACCTGGGCCGAGCGCTTGAGCAGCGCAGCATCAAACCAGCCACAGCGGCGGCTGCGCCCAGTGGTCACACCTTTTTCGGCGCCCACCGTGGCCATGTGCCAGCCTGGTGTGCCTTCCTTCTCCCATTCCAGCTCGGTCGGGAAAGGCCCGCCCCCCACCCGTGTGCAGTAGGCCTTGGTGATGCCAAGCACATAGTGCAGCAGGCCGGGACCCACGCCCGCACCCGCTGAGGCGTTGCCGGCCACACAGTTGCTGGAGGTCACGAACGGATAGGTGCCGTGATCGATGTCGAGCAGCGTGCCCTGGGCGCCCTCGAACAGCAGGTTGGTGCCCGCCTGATGCGCTTCGTTGAGCTCGCGCGACACATCGGCGATCATGGGCTTGAGTTGTTCCGCCTGCGCCATGGCCTCATCCAACACCGCGTCGAACTGGATCTCGCCGTTCTTCATGTAGGCGGCGATTTTTTCGTCCCAAACCATGTCGGCCGAATGCAGGTAGCTCACCAGCAGGTGATTATGGAGATCGAGCAGCTCACGCAGTTTGGCGGCGAAACGCTCGGGGTACTTCAGGTCCTGCACGCGCAGTGCGCGACGCGCAATCTTGTCTTCGTAGGCAGGGCCGATGCCGCGACCGGTGGTGCCAATCTTTTCCGTGCCAGCCTTGACCTTGGCCGCCTCGCGCGCGATGTCAATCGCCGCGTGAAACGGCAGGATCAGCGGGCAGGCCTCAGAAATGCGCAAGCGCGAGCGCACCTCGACACCGGCCTTCTCAAGTCCGGCAATCTCTTCAAACAGCTTGCTCACCGACAGCACCACACCGTTGCCGATGTAGCACTTCACTCCGGCGCGCATGATGCCGCTGGGGATCAGGTGCAGCGCGGTCTTCACGCCGTTGATCACCAGCGTGTGACCCGCGTTGTGACCGCCCTGAAAACGCACCACGCCGCGCGCGGTTTCGGTCAGCCAGTCGACCAGTTTGCCCTTGCCTTCATCACCCCACTGTGTGCCGACCACCACCACGTTGCGCCCGGGTACCACGGCGCCGCTGTTTCTGTTCATCTGATCTTTCCGTTCAAAGGGGCTTCACTGTCCACACCGAGGTACTGTCCTGCACCAGTGCACGATCGCAGCGGAACTCGTCAATTTCCTGTTCGTGCCCAGGCAAGGCGCAAACCACTGTGTGGCCGTCGGCACGCAAGGCTGCGATCGCGGCTCGCAAGCCAGCGTCCACACCCCAGGGTGCGCGAATCGCCGCGCGCAAGGGGTGAGGCGCCACCGCTCCCACCAGTTCTTTCAAATCCAGGCTGAAGCCTACGGCAGGCCGCTTACGGCCAAACACCGCACCCACTTCGTCGTAGCGGCCGCCGCGCGCCAGCTCCTCGGGTTCACCGCCGCGCCCGCGTGCAAAGAGGGCGAAGCGCATGCCGGTGTAATAGGCGTAGCCGCGAAGGTCGGCCAGATCGATGGACACCGCCATGTCGCTGATCTGAGCCGCCAGCCACGCCAGGTTGTCCAGCGCCTGGTGCAAGGCCGGCGAGGGCTGCAGCAGTTCACGCGCCTGGTCCAACACCTCCAGCCCACCAAACAGGCGAGTCAGGGCCAGCAAGTCCTGACGCACGCGGGGCGGCAGATCGTGCGCCAGCTCATCGAGCCCGGCCACATCCTTGATGGCGAGGGCAACGTGGATGCGGTGGGTGCGCGCAGCATCGAGTGCGGCTGGCGCCAGCACGGCGTCGATCACGCGCACGTCGGCCAGGTCAAGGTGCAGTTGCGCCACGCCCGCAGCCTGAAGGCAAGCGCGAGCGAGCTCCACCACCTCCAGGTCCGCTTCGAGGCCTGCGTGTCCGAATAGCTCTGCACCGAACTGCAAGGGCTCGCGGCTGGCCAACGGTCGGTCGATGCGGGTGTGCACCACCGGGCCGCAATAGCTCAGGCGTGCAACGCCCTGGCGGTTCAGCAAATGGGCATCAATGCGCGCGACCTGCGGTGTGCTGTCGGCGCGCAGGCCAAGGGTGCGCCCCGATAGCTGGTCCACCAACTTGAAGGTCATGAGATCAAGGGCCTCACCGGTTCCGGTGAGCAGGGAGTCGAGGTGCTCCACCAGCGGCGGCATCACCAGCTCGTAGCCATAGCTGCGCGCGGTGTCCAGCAGGCCCCGGCGAAGTTCTTCAATGTGCCGGGCCTCGGACGGGAGGACATCGGCAATGTGGTCCGGCAGGACCCAGGCAGACATGGGCATGTTGAGCAGGCTGTTAAAACGGTGATTTTACCGGGCCGCCTCCCGTGCTTTTCACCCGCTGCCGGGTCACTGGCTGATCCAACCGCAGCAAACGCTTTTCCGTCAGGTCACAGCCCACCAGAGCAACAGCCCCGACAACACGCAACAGAGTCCAAAAAACCGCACCTGCCCGTCCTGCAGACGGATCATTTCAGCGAATACCCGGCGCCACAGACCGGGGGCGATGAAAGGCAGCAACCCTTCCAGGATCAGGACCAGCGCCAGCGCCGGCCACAGGAGGTCGGCCATGACCGATCAGCGAGGCGCGTTGGGATTGCTGCCTCGCAAGGCCTTGAAGAATTCGGACGAAGGATCAACCACCAGAAGGTCGGACTTGCCTGCGAAGCTGGCGCGGTAGGCATCCAGGCTGCGGTAGAACTGGGCGAATGCCGGATCGCGACCAAATGCCTGGCCGAACAGGGCTGCGGCCTTGGCGTCACCGTCACCCTTGATGAGCTGAGCATCGCGGTAGGCTTCTGACACGATCACCTCGCGCTGGCGATCGGCATCGGCCCGGATCTTCTCGCCTTCAGCGAAACCGGTGGAACGCAGCTCGTTGGCCACCCGCTTGCGCTCGGCCTCCATGCGGCGATACACCTCACCTGTGATGCTCTCGGCGTAATCGACGCGGGTGATGCGCACATCCACCACGTCCATACCCCAGGGAGCCTCGGCGCTGCGCACCGCGGCCAATACCTGCTCCTTCACATCCGCCATCAGCTGCTCACGCCGGCTCGACAGCAACTCATTCACCGTACGGCGGTTCACCTCTTGCTGGAACGAGTTGCGCACCACGCGGTTGAGCTGCAGTGCGCCTGCACGCTCGTTGATGCCAACATTTCGGATGTATTCCTGTGGCTCGCTGATGCGCCAGCGCACATACCAGTCGATCACAACCCGCTGCTTTTCAGCCGTCAGCATCGGCTCGGTGTCGGTACTCTCGAGGCTGAGCAGGCGCTTGTCGATGTACGACACGTTCTGGAATGGCGGAGGCAGCTTGAAGTTCAGGCCGGGGTCGACGACCACCTGCTTGATCTGTCCGAGCTGGAACACCACACCGAATTGGCGCTGATCCACCACGAAGAGCATGGAACTGGCGATGGCCAGTGCCACCACGAAAGAAGTGAGGATGAAACCCAGTTTGTTCATGTGCGTGACTCTCTGATCGCGTGTGGGGGCTTCAACGGCTCTCGCGCTCGCGCGAACGCGCTGCGGCATCGAGGCTTCGGCTGGCCGGCGTCGAAGCAGGCTGCTGCGCAGGTGGCGCGGACACCGGGGCGGCGCTCGTCGCACCTGGTTGACCCGTCATCTGCATGATTTTGTCCAGCGGGAGGTACAGCAGGTTGGAGCCCGACTTGGCATCGATCAGCACCTTGGTGGTGTTGCTGTAAATCTCCTGCATGGCGTCGATGTAGAGGCGCTCACGCGTCACCTGCGGCGCCTTCTGGTACTCGGCCAGCACCGAGCTGAAGCGCTGGGAGTCACCTTCGGCCTGCGCCACGATGCGGGCGCGGTAGCCTTCAGCTTCTTCGGTCAGGCGAGACGCCGCACCGCGTGCGCGGGGCACCACATCGTTGGCGTAGGCCTGGGCTTCGTTCTTGGCGCGCTCTCGCTCCTGACCCGCCTTGAGTACATCGTCAAACGCTGCCTGCACCTGTTCGGGCGGGCGCACACCACCTTGCTGGAGGTTGATGCCGACGATCTCGACACCGACCTTGTAGCGGTCGAGAATCGTTTGCATCAGGGCACGCACGCGTGGCGCGATCTGATCGCGCTCTTCGGCCAGCGCCGCGTCCATCTTCATCTTGCCGACCACCTCGCGAACCGCGGTCTCAGCCACTTTGACTACCGCGGCATCGGGATCGCGGCTTTCAAACAGGAACGCCCGCGCGTCATTCAGCCGGTACTGCACCGCAAACTTGATCTCTACGATGTTCTCGTCTTCGGTCAACATGCCCGACTCGCGCAGACCGGTGGCTGGAACAATGTTGTCGCGCCCCACATCCACCGAGCGGATCTGAGTCACGAACACGGTTTCGTGGCGCTGCACCGGGTAAGGCAGCCGCCAGTTGAAACCAGCGCCCACCGTGCTGTGGTACTTGCCGAACTGGGTGATCACAGCCTGCTGACCTTCTTGCACGATGAAGAAACCGGTGCCGAGCCAGATCAGGGCAGCCACACCCGCGATCAGGCCCGCGCCAATGCCGGTGGTCTTGGGGCTGGGGTTGAAGCTGGGCATGCCGCCGCCTCCGCCGCCACCACCCGCGCCGTTGCCACCACCGCGTCCGCCCTTGCCGCCCAGCAGGCCGCCGAGCTTGCGGTTGAAGTCGCGCCAGAGTTCGTCGAGGTCAGGAGGTCCCTGATTGGGGCCCTGGCCACGCGGCCGCTGATCGCGATTGGGTCTGGACTCCTCGTCGGGACGTTTACCACCCTCTTCCTCGGATGCCTTGTCATCGCGCGCGCCATCGTCGCCGCGGCCCCAGCGAGGGTCGTTGAGGTTGAACACACCCCACAGATTGCGCCATTGGCGGCGCGGACTGGCGGGCGAGCCCCGCTCAGTGTCGCGGGCGGGGGAAGGCAGATTCAAGTCCATGGATGACCAACTTTTGCTATGCATAAAAGGAACAGAATCCCACATTGTGCCCAATCAGAGAAGCACGTTCTCGAAGTCTGGTCGTTGTCCCGGGGTATCTCCCGAAGATTCGATCGCACCGGCGAGCACGCGTTGCGCCAACAAGGCCCGCAGCTCGGGCAATCCGGTGCCCTCGCGAGCACTGACGAAGATACGAGGCACGCTTATGCCTTCGAGTTCCATCACATCGCTCAGGCGCTGCGGTATCCGGTCAGGCGCCATGGCGTCAAGCTTGTTAAAAACCAGCACCTGCGGCACCCGATCGGCTCCAATTTCCTTCAGTACCGACAGCACCGAGGCGATCTGCTCGGGATGTGCGGGGTTGGATGCATCCACCACGTGCAACAACAGATCGGCTTCGGTCGCCTCCTGCAGCGTGGCCGCAAAGGCATCGACCAGGCCGTGCGGCAGATCGCGGATGAACCCAACCGTGTCGGAAAGCGAGACCGAGCGACCCGCCTCACCCAGGTAGAGCTGGCGCGTGGTGGTGTCCAGCGTGGCAAACAACTGATCGGCGGCATAGGCACGGGCCTTGACCAGGGCATTGAACAGCGAAGACTTGCCAGCGTTGGTATACCCCACCAGAGAAATGGTGAAAGCGTCGCGCCGCTCGCGCTGGCGCCGCTGGGTTGCGCGCTGCTTCTTGAGCTTGACCAGTCGCTCTTTGGTGCGCTTGATGGCTTCACCGATCATGCGACGGTCCAGTTCGATCTGTGTCTCTCCGGGGCCGCCGCGCATGCCGATACCACCGCTCTGGCGCTCCAGGTGAGACCAGCGCCGCACCAGGCGGGTCGAGAGGTACTGCAGCCGGGCCAGTTCGACCTGCAACTTGCCCTCATGGCTGCGGGCACGCTGGGCAAAGATCTCCAGGATCAGCAGCGTGCGGTCATTGACCGGCATACCGATCAGTCGCTCAAGATTGCGCTGCTGCGCCGGGCTCAGGGCGTTGTCAAACAGGATCTCGCTGGCGCCTTTTGACTGGGCCAGCATCAGGATTTCTTCGGCTTTGCCAGAGCCTACGAACAAAGCCGGATCGGGTGCGCGCCGCTTGCACGCCACCCGATCAGCCACGGTGTACCCTGCGGTCTGGGCCAACAGGCCCAACTCTTCAAGCGAAGGATCAAAGGGGTCGCCACCAAAGTCCACGCCCACCAGAATGACCGACGGGGGCGAAGTGGGTGGCGCAGAAGGAACGCTCAAGACCACCTAATCGATGCGAAAAGCCGCCATTCGCCCGCAGGCGAACCGCCTGCACACACCCGGATCAAGACGCAGCAGGCTCGTCCGCACCGGCGGCGGCGGAGAACTGCACCGGACGGCCCGGCACGATGGTCGAGATGGCGTGTTTGTAGACCATCTGCGTGACCGTGTTGCGCAGCAGAACCACGTACTGGTCGAACGATTCGATCTGGCCCTGCAATTTGATGCCATTGACCAGGTAAATCGACACCGGCACATGCTCCCGGCGCAGCTGGTTCAGGAAAGGGTCTTGCAAGAGCTGGCCTTTGTTATTGCTCACGATATGCTCCGTGTTCAAAGAAGTGGTTGATAGGTCTCGGACCATACCACAGGCGCGCGGGCCGGCCTCTTGTCAGGCCTATTCCTTGAAGGGATTGTCCGAAGTCTTGAATTCGATGCGCAGCGGTGTGCCGACCAAGTCGAAGGCCTTGCGAAAGCGTCCTTCCAGGAAGCGCTTGTAGGCGTCGGGCACGTGTTGCAGTGAATTGCCGTGGATCACGATCACCGGAGGGTTCATGCCGCCCTGGTGCGCATAGCGCATCTTGGGCCTGAACATGCCGGTTCGCTGGGGCGCCTGGAAGGCCACCGCCTCCTGAAGCAGCCGGGTGAGCACTGGCGTGGACATCTTGCGCATGGCCGAGGTCTGCGCCTGGATGATGGATTTCCAGACCGGCGCCAGACCTTGGCGCTTCTTGGCCGAGATCAGGTGCAAGGAGGCAAACTTCAGGAACGCCAGCCGGGTTTCGATCTGGCGTTCGATCTGCTCACGCTGGTACGCGTCCACGGCGTCCCATTTGTTGATGGCCAGCACCACGGCTCGACCACTCTCCAGGATGAAGCCGGCGATGTGCGCGTCCTGATCGGTCACGCCTTGCGTGGCGTCAAGCAGCAGCAGCACCACATGGGCTTTTTCGATCGCCTGCAGGGTCTTGACCACCGAGAATTTCTCGATCGCCTCGAACACCTTGCCCTTGCGCCGCAGACCCGCGGTATCGATCAGCTCAAACCGCTTGCCGTCGCGTTCGAACGGCACCGAGATCGCGTCGCGCGTGGTGCCGGGCAGGTCAAACGCGACCAGGCGCTCCTCGCCCAGCCAGACGTTGATCAGCGTGGACTTGCCCACATTGGGCCGGCCGGCCACCGCCAGCCGGATCACGCCCGCATCGGCCTGTGCTTCTTCTTCATCTTCCTCGACCAGGCCCGGCACTGCTTGAAGCGCGGCTTCCAGCATGGAGCGCACGCCCTGGCCATGGGCGCCGGAGACCGGCATCACCTCGCCCAGCCCGAGTTCAAAAAACTCGACCAGCTGCACGCCCTGGGTCATTCCCTCGGCCTTGTTGGCCACCAGCACCGTCGGCTTGCTCAGGCGTCGCAGATATTGCGCGATTTCGTGGTCCTGGGCGCTGATGCCGGCGCGGGCGTCAACCACAAAAATCACCACATCCGATTCGGCCACCGCCTGGCGGGTCTGTTTGGCCATTTCGCGGTAGATCCCCTCGGCCGCGTCCGGCTCAAAACCGCCGGTATCGATCACGATGTATTCCTGCGCACCGGCGCGACCCTTTCCGTAGTGGCGGTCACGCGTCAGGCCGGCAAAATCGGCCACGATGGCGTCGCGGGTACCCGTCAGCCGGTTGAAGAGGGTGGACTTGCCCACATTGGGCCGCCCCACCAGGGCGATGACGGGTTTCACAACAAATATCCTTTCATGGCAAGGACCGCCGCGCAGTCCACTGGGCCGGCATTACCGGCCTTGCCAGGTGGTCCAGAAACGGCCCGGCGGAGTTGAAGCGACCCGCGCTTCTTACTGGGGGCGCCAGGCGAACACGCCGCCGTTGCGAGTCTGCGCCACCAGCACCTGCCCTGCGACCACCGGCGAGCCGATAACGGCCGAGCCGTCGGTGGTGAGGCGCGTGAGCTCGCTGCCATCCTCGCGCGACAGCAGATGCAGCGTGCCAGTGCCATCGCCGAGGGCCACCACCCGACCCACTGCCAGCGGCGCACTGAGTTCGCGGTGCTTCAGCCGTTCAGAAGTCCAGGCAACCGCACCATCGGCGCGTTGCCACGCGCGCAAGCGGCCATCCGACTCGGTGCCAAACACCAGCCGGTCGTCACCACCCAGCCCAGTGAAGCCCTGCGCGGGCTGGGTCCAGCCCAGGGTGCCCCGAGCCGCATCGACACAGCCGACCGCAGCAGAATAGGAGCGAGCGCACACCGAATCACCGACGCGACTGGTCGGACCCACCATGTCCACGAGGCGCTCGACTTCGTTGGTGCCGCGTGCGGTGGCGATCGCCACTTCCCAGCGAACGGCGCCATTTTGGGGATTCAGCCCGGTCAACCGGCCAGAGAGGCCCACCACCAGAGTGTCCCCCACCGCCAGCAACACGCCGCCCTGGCGCAGCACCAGCGGCTCGCCAGGTCGAGACTGGGTCCAGAGGCGGGCGCCGGTGGCTCCGTCAAAGGCCAGCACCGTGCGTTCTGCCGTGACGACGAACACCCGCTTGCCCGCCACCAGCGGGGCAGTGAAAACCTGCGCTGGCAGTTGCGCGCGCCAGCGCTCGTTTCCGTCGGCCAAGGCCACCAATGCGTTTTCGCGCGTGACCACGGCAGCGGTCTCACCATCTGAGCCGACGCCAGTGGCGAGCGGGGTGGCGAGGCTGGCTCTCCAGACGTCGCGACCGGTCTCGGCGTCGATCACCACCACCGCGCCAGCGCCACCCGCCACGTAGATGCGGTTGCCCAGCACAAACGGCTTGGCGGTGGCAGGCGCTGTGCCGACCTGCGCCGTCCAGACCAGCTGGGTGCCCATGAGCGCCACCACTGGGGGCAGCGGTTTGGGTTGAGGCTTGGGGTTGGAAGAGCAGGCAGCCACCAGCAGTGCGACCCCGGTGACTGCAGCGATGCGCCAAACGTTCGCCCGGGCCGACGCGCTCACTTGCCATCCTCCGCCGCGACAGCCGCGGCGCTGACATCCACACCCAGCGCGGCCAGTTTGATTTCCACCAGGCGGCGGTACTCGGCCTGCTCGCTGAATCCGCGCCAGGCCGCTTGGTACTGGGCTTTGGCCTCTTCGGTCTTGCCCTGCGCCATGAGCACGTCTCCACGGCGGTCAGCCACCAGCGGTTCAAACGCCTTGGGCACCGGGGCTTCCAGGATCTTGAGCGCCTGATCCAGCGCGTTGGACTCTACATCGAGCCCGGCCAGGCGCAACCGGGCCACCGCCTGATAGGCCTTGTCGGACGACGCGTCGACCACCCAGCTCAAAGCCTGGCGCGCGGCGTCGATCTTGCCCGTGTCGTGCAAGGTCTTGGCTGCCAGCAGCGCAGCCTGCGTGGCGTAAGTCGTGCTGCCGAAACCGCTCTTCATCTCGGCCAGCGCGCGCTCCATGCGCTCGGCATCGCTGGCCTGGGCGGCGCTGTCGATCTCGTCGTACAGAGCCGAGGCCTTGGTCGCCTGGCTGCGTTGCCAGTAGTTCCAGCCGTTCCAGGCAGCCAGTGAGCCAAACACGGCGATCAGCACCCAGGTGATCAGGTTGCCGTATTGAGCCCAGAAGTGTTTGAGCTGATCGAGCTGTTCCTGCTCTTCGAGATCGAGGTGTTTGGCCATGGTGTCTGTGAATAAGGAGCTGAGATTGTAGGCGCCGGGTCTGAGCCAGATGCTGGGAACCCTGAGGGTCAGACCGGCCGCAGGTCCACCGCCCAGGTAGCCACCTCGGTCAGCGCAAAACTGCGCTGTTCGGCAGCCGGACCTCCCGGGTCGGCACGCAGTGCCTTGATCGATACTTGGCCTTGTTGCAGTTCGTCCGGACCAAAGATCAGCGCGTGGCGAGCACCGCTGCCGTCGGCTTTCTTGAACTGTGATTTCATGCTGCCCATGCCGTCAAGACTGGCGGCGTGCATCTGCACCCGCACGCCATGCGCGCGCAGCGCACGCAACACCGGCATCACCTGGCCCATGCTTGCCGCGTCTGGCACGATGGCATAAGCGTCGGGCACCGGCGGCTCGGGCAACTTGCCCTGCTCCTTCAGGAGCTCCAGAATGCGTTCCATGCCCAGCGCCCAGCCCACGGCTGGCGCAGGTTTGCCGCCAATCTGTTCAAACAGACCGTCGTAGCGGCCACCGGCACAGACCGTGCCCTGAGAGCCTAGCTGCGTGGTCACGAACTCGAACACCGATAGGTTGTAGTAGTCCATCCCGCGCACCAGACGCGGATTGATGCGGTAGGCGATGCCATGGGCCTCGAGCAGCGCTCGCAGACGGTTGAAGTGGTCCAGCGACTCGTGGCCCAGGTAGTCCATCAACCGAGGCGCGGCGTTCACCAACGCCTGCATGGCGGGGTTTTTCGTATCAAGGATGCGCAGCGGGTTGCTGTGCAGGCGGCGTTTTGCGTCTTCGTCCAGTTGGTCGTCATGCGCTTGCAGATAGGCGATGAGCGCCTGGCGATGTGCCTGGCGCTCGGCGGGCTGGCCCAGGCTGTTGATCTCCAGCTCGACGCCCGTCAAACCCAGTTCGTCCCAGAGATCGCAGGCCAGCACGATCAACTCGGCGTCCACATCAGGACCGGCGAATCCAAGCGCCTCGGCACCAAACTGATGGAACTGGCGGTAGCGCCCTCGCTGCGGCCGCTCGTGGCGGAACATGGGCCCCATGTAATACAGCCGCTTGCCGCCGTCGTAGAGCAGGTTGCTCTCCAGCACCGCTCGCACCACACCCGCGGTGTTTTCAGGGCGCAAGGTGAGTTGCTCGCCGTTGAGCCGGTCTTCGAAGGAGTACATCTCCTTCTCCACGATGTCGGTCACCTCACCCAGGCCGCGCACAAACAGCGCGGTGGGCTCGACGATGGGGGTGCGCAGACAACGGTAGCCGTACCGCTGCATCAGACCACGCAGCCGCTCTTCCAGCCACTCCCAGTGCGCGGACTGGGGCGGCGCGATGTCGTTCATGCCTTTGACGGCGGTGAGTTTGTCAGCCATGTTGCCGCTTGGCGCACGGCGTCGGGGTGGGGGCAGCGCACGCCGCCGCGCCCTCAACGCGCCGCACCGAACCTTTTTTCGATGTAGTTTTCAACGATCTGCTGGAATTCCAGCGCAATGCCTTCGCCACGCAGCGTAATCGCCTTCTGACCGTCGATGAATACTGGTGCTGCAGGCGCTTCACCCGTCCCGGGCAGACTGATACCCAGGTCGGCGTGTTTGCTCTCGCCGGGTCCGTTGACGATGCAGCCCATGACGGCCACCTTGAGGTTTTCCACGCCAGGGTAGCGCTTGCGCCAGACCGGCATGGAGCTGCGCAGGTAGTCGTCGATCTGCTTGGCCAGCTCCTGGAAGGTGGTGCTGGTGGTGCGGCCGCAACCCGGGCAGGCAATCACGCTGGGAACAAAGGCGCGCACGCCGAGCGCCTGGAGGATTTCAGATGCAATCACCACCTCTTGCGTGCGCGCCTCGCCCGGCTGAGGCGTGAGCGAAACGCGGATGGTGTCGCCAATGCCTTGCTGCAGCAGCACGGCCAATGCGGCGGTGGAGGCCACCGTGCCTTTGGTGCCCATGCCAGCCTCGGTCAAGCCAAGGTGCAACGGGTAGTCGCAGCGTCGCGCCAGCTCCTGGTAGACCGCAATCAGGTCCTGTACGCCACTGACCTTGCAGGACAGCACGATGTGATTGCCTGACAGACCCAGCGCTTCAGCTCGGCTCGCGGATTCGAGTGCCGAGGTGATCAGCGCTTCGTACATCACGTGGCGCGCGTCCCAGGGTTCGACTCGGGTCGCGTTCTGGTCCATCAGCCGCGCCAGCAGGTCCTGGTCGAGACTGCCCCAGTTGACGCCGATGCGGATCGGTTTGTCAAAGCGCGCGGCAATCTCCACCATCTGCGCGAACTGGCGGTCACCCTTGTCTCCGCGCCCCACGTTGCCAGGGTTGATGCGGTACTTGGACAGCGCCTCGGCGCAGGCCGGGTGGTCGGTCAGCAGACGGTGCCCGTTGTAGTGGAAGTCGCCGATCAGAGGCACCGGCACACCCATGCGGTCGAGCTGCTCACGGATGTAAGGCACGGCCTTGGCGGACTCGTCGTTGTTGACCGTGATGCGCACCAGCTCGGAACCCGCCAGCGCCAGCTCCTTGACCTGGATGGCTGTGCCCACGGCGTCGGCGGTATCGGTGTTGGTCATGGACTGCACGCGCACCGGGGCGTCGCCGCCTACCGTCACGCGGTGGTCGCCCCAGGCCACCACGCCCTGGCGGGTCTGACGCTTCAGGGCGCCAGCCAACGGGATCGGCTGGGCATCGACCGCCTCGCAGGACATCGCACCGGTGAGAACGCTGGCAGCTTCCATGGTTACTTCACCTCAAAACGGGCTACGTTGTTGCGGGCGTAGGGCATCACGTCAAACGGCTTTCCGCGCGTCGTGACCTGCACCGCATCGGCCCGACCCACCACCACCGAATACGGCGGTGAGGTTGAAAAATCCACCACATCGCCCGGCTTGAGCGCGCGCTGCATCACCTGGCTGCCAGAGCCGTTGATCACTTCAATCCAGGACTCGCCGGAGGCACGGATGCTCAGCAGGCTGGTGCTGGTCACGGGTTCTGCCGTGTCCGCCACGGGTTCGCTGCCTGTGGCGGGTTCAGCCGGCGGGTTTGCGAATTCCGTCGAGAGCACCGGAGACGGCGCCATGGACGGTGAAGTCCCTTCCAGCACAGGCTCCACCGGCAGCAGGTCTGCGGCAGGAGCAGCTGGCGCAGTCTCAGCCGTCTCCGGGAAACTCGGCAGTGTCCCGCGAGCACGCTCCAGCCAGCTGGCTGGCACCAGCGCCACCGCCAGCGCCGCGAGCAACAGCAGCATCACTCCCCAGACCACCGGCCGAGACAGCAATGCGAGGGCGCCAGCACTTGCGCCCTCTCCCGGCGCCTGAAAAGGTGTATTGATGCCGTGTGGCGCATCGCCCAGCGCAGGCTGCACCGCGCCCGGGATCTGCTCCAGCACACGCGCCGGGTCGATCTTGAGCTGGCGGCAGGCGCTGGAGGCCAGCGCCCGGGCAAAGGTCATGTCGGGCAGCTCGTCATAGCGCCCCGCTTCCAGGGCTTCGAGCTTCTTCACCGGCACCTTGAGCGCGGCGGCCAGAGCGGCGATATGCAGTCCGGCGGCCTCGCGGGACTGGCGCAGCAGCAGCGGTGCGCCCGGATGGCTGGCCTCAGCCGGCGCGTCCGTCAAAAACGGCGACTCACTCATCAAACGCCCCCCGCTGGTACAAGGCCCACTGTCGCGACTCAGCGAAGCGGCGTCCCAGTTGGCGGGCCAGTTGTTCCACTTCGACGGTGTTGCGCAAGCGGCGCTCAATCTTGATGCCCAGCCACAGCGTCTCGGCGTTGGCCAGGTTGGAGTTGTTGATGCGCCGGATGTAGAACTGGGCCCGGCTGTCCTCACCCCGCTGGAACAGCAGCGCGGCCAGGTTGTATCCGGTGATCGGATTGCCAGCATCGAGCTCGTACGACTTGGAAAAACTCGCCTCAGCCTCGGCCGGCTGCCCGGCGCGAATCTGACAGATGCCCTTGACCAGGTGCGTGCGGGCGACGGCGCCGTAGGTGGGCGATGCCAGCGCGCGGTCAAACAGGGCCAGGGCCTGCGGGTAGCGGCCTGCTTCGCAATGAAACCAGCCATAGTTGTGCAGCGTGTCGCCATCGCGAGGGCTGATCTGCAGCGCGCGCTGGAAACTATCTTCCGCAAGCGCCGGGTTGTTCAGGCGCATGTAGACCAGGCCGCGCAGCACATAGGCCGGGGTGTAGCTCGGATCGGCGGCAAGGGATTGTTTGATCTCGTCCAGCGCGATGGTGGTCTGGCCCTGCTCGAAATAGTTGGACGCCAGTTCCAGGCGGATACGCGCGCGCTTGCGGACCTCGGGCTCGTCGAAAGCGGTGATCGGTTCGGCGGTCGCCGAAGCGGCACTGGCGCCGGTGGATGCACAGCCCGACAGACTGCCCAGCGCCCACAACATCAGGGGTACAGTCAGCAAGCCGAGCAACCATCGCGGAACGACTGGGGACAGACCGAGGGGCAACGGTGCGGCAGCGGTGAAACGGCTCATGTCTGCTTTTCTCCTGCGGCAGGAACAAATCGGATGGGGTGCACGGTGGCCGCACGGCGCTGCGCCATGCGGCTGACCACACGGGTACGGTCCAGCACGTCACCGGCCAGCTGGCCACAGGCGGCGTCGATGTCGTCGCCACGGGTCTTGCGCACCGTGGTGATCAGACCTCCCTCGCTCAGCAGTCGCGCGAACTGCTGCACCACCGGGCGAGGCGAACAGATCAGGCCCGAATCGGGGAAAGGGTTGAACGGAATGAGGTTGATCTTGCACGGTACACCGCGCTCGCGATGGCTGCGCAACAGCTTGAGCAGCTCGCGAGCGTGTTCGAGCTGGTCGTTCACACCATCGAGCATGCAGTATTCAAAGGTGATGAAATCACGCGGCGCTGCGGGCAGATAACGCAGGCAGGCATCCAGCAATTCGGTCAGCGGGTACTTGCGGTTGAGGGGCACCAGCGAGTCGCGCAGCGCGTCGTTGGGCGCATGCAGCGACACGGCCAGGGCCACTGGGCAATCCTGGGCAAGTCGGTCCATCATCGGCACCACGCCCGACGTAGACACGGTCACGCGACGGCGCGACAGCCCGTAAGCATGGTCGTCCAGCATCACCTTCAGCGCGGGCACCAGGGCGTTGTAGTTTTGCAATGGCTCGCCCATGCCCATCATCACCACGTTGCTGATCACACGTTCGGCTTTGACCAGGTGCTGGCGCAGAAAAAACTCCGCCTGCCAGAGCTGGGCCACGATCTCACCGGTGGTGAGGTTGCGCGAAAAACCCTGGTGGCCGGTTGAGCAGAATCGGCAGCCAACGGCACAACCAGCCTGAGACGAGATGCAGAGGGTGCCGCGATCGTCCTCCGGGATGAAGACGGTTTCCACCGCGTTGCCGTCGCCCACGTCGAACAACCACTTGATCGTGCCATCGGAAGAATCCTGGCGCGAGAGAACCGGCAAACCGGTGATGTGGGCGTGAGTCGGCAGCTTTTCGCGCAAGCTGCGCGCGAGATCGGTCATGGCGGCAAAATCGCGCGCGCCGCGCTGGTGAATCCAGCGAAACAGCTGCACCGCCCGGAAGCGCTTCTCACCCAGCTGCTCACAAAAGGCAGCCAACCCGTCGAGGTCGAATTCGAGCAGGTTGAGCGTCATGACGTCGGCACAGCGCACGGCCGCACGCGCGAATCCGGGCCCCGAAAGGGGCTGGAGATCATCGCGTGCCGCATCGACGCCATGGTTTCGTCCAGTCGCGTTCAGCGCGAGTAGACGTTCATGCCCGCGAAAAAGAAGGCGATTTCGACGGCAGCGGTTTCAGGGGCGTCGGAGCCGTGCACGGCATTGGCGTCGATGCTGTCGGCAAAGTCGGCACGGATCGTGCCCTTTTCGGCCTTCTTCGGATCGGTGGCACCCATCAAGTCGCGGTTCTTGGCGATGGCCCCTTCGCCTTCAAGCGCCTGGATCATCACCGGGCCGGAAATCATGAAGTCCACCAGGTCTTTGAAGAACGGACGCGCCTTGTGCACGGCGTAAAACGCCTCGGCTTCGCTGCGCGACAGGTGGGCCATGCGAGAGGCGACCACCTTCAGGCCGGCAGCCTCAAAGCGAGCGTAAATCTGGCCGATGACGTTCTTGGCGACGGCGTCGGGCTTGATGATGGACAGGGTGCGTTCGATGGCCATGTTTTTCCTTGAGATTTATGGGGTAACTTGTTGATTTTGCGGCTCGCCACAAAGCTTTTGATTCTACAACGCGCCACCGGTTCAAGCCGGCACAGCGGCGCCTGGGCCCGCGTTCAGCGTCCACCGGGGCGGCGCTTGCGCTTGGCCGGCCCGCCACGCTGGGCATCTTCCGCGCGCTTGCGCTGCAAGGCGTCTTGCCCGATGTAGCCAAACGAGGTTTTCAAGGGGTCGGGCTGCGATGAGGTGTCGCGCCCTTCGCCCTTGCCCACCGCCCCGCCACCCTGTGGCGCAAACATGCTGCCGCGCCGCACCGAGGGCGCTTCGCCGCGGCTGCCGGCAGGGTTGCCAAAATTGCGCCCGCCCTGCGGCCCTTTTCCTGGAGCGCCCGAGCGACGGGTTTGCGGGCGGGCTGCGCGCGCAGGCGCAGCGCTCGGCATCGGCAGTCCCGCCGCAGCGCCCAGGCGCTGGATGTCGCGCTCATCGAGCTCCACCCAGACGCCACGCTTGAGGCCGCGCGGCAGCATCACGGCGCCATAACGGATGCGGATCAGGCGGCTGACTGCGTGGCCCACCGCCTCGAACATGCGACGCACCTCGCGGTTGCGCCCTTCGCCGATGGTCACGCGGTACCAGCAGTTCGCGCCCTCGCCGCCCCCATCTTCAATGCTGGCGAACTGCGCCATGCCATCGTCGAGCTTCACACCGTCGAGCAGGCGGTGCTTTTCTTCGTTGGACAAAGCGCCCAGCACCCGCACCGCGTATTCGCGCTGCAGGCCAAAACGGGGGTGCATCAGCCGGTTTGCCAGCTCACCCGAGCTGGTCAGCAACAGCAAGCCTTCGGTGTTGATGTCCAGCCGGCCGACCGATTGCCACTTGCCTTGCTGCAGTTTGGGCAGGCGCCGGAACACCGTGGGCCGGTTCTGCGGATCATCGTGCGACACGACCTCGCCTGCGGGCTTGTGGTACGCCAGCACGCGCGGCGGCGGTGGCGTCATGCGCACGCGCACCGGCTTGCCGTTGACTTTGATCACGTCGCCAAACTGGATGCGCTGACCGATGTGGGCGGGCTCGCCGTTGACCGAAATGCGCCCTTCCAGGATCAGCTGTTCCATCTCCAGGCGCGACCCCATGCCGGCCTGCGCCAGCACCTTGTGCAGCTTGGGCGAATCGGCCTCGGGTTTGAGCACGCGCTTGGTGGGCAGTGGCAGCGGCAGTTCTTGCTCAGCGTCGTACGCGCCGCTTACCACGTCATCAAACTGCAACGCCTCGCCAGCAGGCGCGGCCCCGGCGCTCCGGGGAACTGGCACCGCCGCCGAAACAGCGGCTTCTGCGGAAGCATCGGCGGCAAGCGCCGCTTCGCCGTCCTCAGGCGGATCGGTCGGGGGTTGCTGCGGGTTCATGGCTGTCCAGAGTGGGGGCATCTTCAAGCGATGCCGGGGTGGGAGGGGCATCGGCGAGTGTGCCGGTGGAGGCATCGACCAGCTCCAGCCCGGCCGCTGGAGAATCGGCCAACATCGGCTCCTCCGCTTCTGCGTCGCTGCCTGCGGAGAGCGCTTCGAAATCGAGCCGGTCCAGCGCAGATTCCTGGACATCCGTGCCGTCCAACGGCGGGAGTTGATCCAGCGAGGACAGGCCCAGGTCATCCAGAAACTGGCGTGTGGTAGCGAACAGGGCGGGCCGACCCACGGTTTCTCGGTGGCCGATGACCTCGACCCAGCCTCGGTCTTCGAGCTGCTTGAGCAACAGCGAGTTGATCGTCACGCCACGGATGTCCTCCATGTCGCCCCGGGTGACGGGCTGCCGGTAGGCGATGATGGCCAGCGTTTCCAGCGTGGCGCGCGTGTAGCGCGGCGGCTTTTCAGGGTGCAGTCGATCCAGGTAGGGCCGCAGCTCGGGACGGCTTTGAAAACGCCAGCCACTGGACACCTGCACCAACTCCACGCCGCGCTGCGTCCATTCGAGCTGAAGGTCGGCCAGCAGCGATTTCAGCGTATCGGGTGACAGTTCGCCATCGAACAGCACCCCCAGGTCACGCAGGGATAGGGGCTGCTGAGCGCAGATCAAGGCCGTTTCAAGCACGCGGCGGGCATCCGAGGTGTTCATCGCGGGTGTCTGACATCAGCCGGCGGTTGGCCGGCGAACCGAAAGATGGCGCCTGCTCCGGTTCGATACACGGGAGCTGGCACGTTTTGACTGGCCGCCATGGGGCGTTACCGATCAGGAAATCCTCAAGGGAACATCGGGAAGGGGTTGAACTGCAACGCCAAGTCGTGACCGCAGGACCCCGATTGCGCCGCGCCTGGCAACGTCAACCCGGAATGGCTGGATTGTAATGGAGCCCGCTTTGCGACAGCGCGTCCATAAAATCCGCGGGTGGCTCACACACAAAGTCCAGCGGAGCACCGCTCACCGGGTGGTCCAGCCGCAAACGGCGCGCGTGCAAGCCCTGCCGGGTCAAGCCCCAGAGCACACGTCCGCCGTAAACGGCATCGCCCACCAGGCAGTGCCCCATCCAAGACAGGTGAACCCGGATCTGGTGGGTGCGCCCGGTGTGCAGCTTGCAGGCCAACAGGCTGGCCTGGGCTTGCGTATCCAGCAGCGTCACGGTGGTGCGGGCAGACTTCCCTCCGGTGGCCTCCGGACGCAGCACCGCCATGCGAAGGCGGTTGTGCACATCGCGCCCGATCGGCTGATCGATATCCAGCACCGAAGCCCCCTGCCAGGCGCCATGCACCAGCGCGAGGTATTCGCGCTGAACCTCACGCGCGGCAATGGCCCGCACCAGCGCGTCCATTGCCAGGCGGCTTTTGGCCACCAGCATCAACCCAGACGTGTCCTTGTCCAGCCGGTGCACGATACCGGCGCGCGGCAGCGTCGCCGCCCCCGGGTGGTGGGCCAACAGCCCATTGAGCAGGGTGCCGCTCCAGTGACCGGCGGCGGGATGTACCACCAGGCCGGCAGGTTTGTGCACCACCATCAGATGTTCGTCTTCGAACACCACGTCCAGCGCCATCGGCTGGGCCACAAACGCCTGCGCCTGAGGCGTCGGCCGCAGCTCCACGGTCAGCCGGTCGCCAGCGCTCAGGCGGCTCGCGGCCTTCCACAGCGGTGCGCCTTGCAGCATGACCGCGCCATCGGCCATGAGCTGCTGCAGATAGGAGCGTGAAAACTCCGGGATCAGGTGCGCCAGCGCCCGGTCGGCCCTCCAGCGATGCAGTTCAGCAGGCACGTCGCAGGCGCGAAGCTCGGCCGCCGCGCTGGCATCCTCACCCGCTTCTTCGCCACTCTCCTCTGCCTCGAAGGCCAACGGGTCCTTCAAGAACGGCGTGCCGTCCCTGGTCGATATAATTTCAGCTGCCAAAGCGGGGTGTTTCCGTAGCAAAGGTGGGTGCTTGATGCGTTCGAACAGATTATCGGTGGGCTACTGGGCAGGCCTGGCCGCCCTGGTGCTGGCCGGCTGCAGCACCGCACCCGTGGACAACACCGCGAACTGGAGCCCCAACAAGCTCTACAGCGAAGCCTCCGACGAGCGCGATGCAGGCAATTATGAAAGAGCCATCACGCTGTACGAAAAGCTCGAAGGCCGGGCGGCAGGTACGCCGTTGGCCCAACAGGCCCAGCTTGACAAAGCGTTTGCGCACTACAAGGCCGGTGAGCCCGTCCAGGCCCAGGCCGCGATCGACCGCTTCATGCGCCTGCATCCGGCGAGCCCGGCGCTGGACTATGCGCTTTACCTCAAGGGCCTGAGCTCCTTCAACGACAACCTGGGCCTGTTCGGGTCGCTGGCGCAGCAAGATCTCTCCGAGCGCGACCAGAAGGCAGCCAAAGAATCCTTTGAGGCATTCAAGGAACTCGTCACCCGCTTCCCGGATTCCCGCTACACGCCCGACGCTCGCGCACGCATGACATACATCGTCAACTCGCTGGCGCAGTCCGAGGTGCACGTGGCCCGCTATTACTACACTCGCGGTGCCTACGTGGCCGCCATCAACCGCGCACAAACTGCACTGACCAGCTTTGTTGATGCGCCAGCCCTGGAAGAGGCACTCTACATCCTCGTGCGCTCCTATGACGCCCTGGGCATGACCCAGCTGCGCGACGACGCACAGCGCGTCATGCAGGCCAGCTACCCGCAGAGCGAGTTCATGGCCAAGGGCTTCAAACGCGATGAGAGTCCGTGGTGGAAGCTCTGGTGAGCACCAGCTCGTCAATCGCTGCCAGCAACTGATCCTCTTCCTCCAGCCATCGCATGAGTGGCAAACTGGCCATCAGCGCGGGCCCGTAGGACCGGGTCAGCATTCGCCGATCCCCCACCACCACCATGCCGCGGTCGTTCTCAGACCGGATCAGGCGCCCCACCCCCTGACGCAAAGCCTGAATTGCGATCGGCAGGTAGTGGATCTCAAAACCGCTCTGACCCGCCATCCGCAATCGCCGGGCCAGTGCGCTGAGCAGTGGATCGTCGGGTGAAGGAAACGGCAGCTTGTCGATCACCAGCAGTTGCAGCAAGTCACCCGGCAGGTCCACACCTTCCCAAAACGAGGCTGAGCCGACCAGCACCGCGCCTGATTCCCCTGCACCGGCCTCCTTGAATCGGGCCAGCAGGGCGCGCTTCGCTGCTTCACCCTGAGCCAGCACCTGCCAGCCGCCCGATGACGCCTGCCGCTCGCGCAGGCGTGCCGCGATGCGGGACACCGCCCGCAAGCTGGTGCACAGCACCAGGGTTCGACCACCGAGACGACTGACCCAGGCGGCGACTCGATCTGCCAGGGCAACGGCATGGTCGGCATGTCCCGGCTCAGGCAGATCCGACGGCACATACAAGGCCGACTGGCGCGCATGATCGAACGGACTGGCCACCTTCAGGCTGCGCAGCCGCCGTGCATCGCTCAGCCCAAGCCGTCGGGTAAATCCACTCAGGTTGGCTTCGTGGCACAGGGTGGAGGAGGTGAACACCCAGCTGCGCCCAGGTTCCTGGTGCAACCCTGCCAGCGCCTGACGCAGCAAGCTGTCGTCCAGCGGCGCCTGCTGCAAGCGCCAGGAACCAGCCCAGCCGATCCAGCGCGCGGTGTCCGTGGGTGCATCGGTTACCAAGGGCTGCGTCAGCCCCGACCAGCGCGAGCTCAGGGTTTCGCTTCGCGCCAACAGGCGGCGCAGATCGGGCGCGGCATCCGCCGTAGACCTCAGCGCTTGCACCGACGCGCCCAGGGCCTGGCTCGTCTGGTGCACCGCAACCGCCCAGGCGCGGGCGTCCAGACCCTCGGGCACACTAGCCTGCCAGCGGCTCTGGGCCTGCCCTGGCGGGGCCAATCGCGTGATGCCGAGAGCAGCGCGCTCCAGGCCCAGCGCCACCAGCGCCCAAGGCTGCTGGCCACGCGCCCAGAGCGGTGCCTGCGCCGCGATGTCCCGTGCCAACGACAGCAGATTCCCTCGACCGACCGCCGGCGCCAGCAGGTCTCGGGCCACGCCGGACAAGGCATGGGCCTCGTCGAACACCACGACCGACGCTGCTGGCAGGTGGGGCGACAGCGCCGCTTCCATCCGATCGGCCACCAACACATGGTGGTTGATCACCACCCAGTCGGCGGCGGCAGCAGCGCGGCGCGCCCGGTTCACATGACAGTCCCCGGCGCTGGGGCAATCGGCGCCCAGGCAGTTGTCTCGGGTGGAGCTGATCCAGGGGCGCAGCGCCGAGCGTTCGTCCAGCGTGGTCAACTCGGCCAAATCGCCGCGCACCGTCTGCCGGGACCAGCGATGCACCTGCTCCAGCGCGCTCATCAGCGCCGGGTCGACTCTCAGGCCGCTCGCGCTCTGACGCGCCACGCCCAGCCGGTGCAGGCAGAGGTAACTGCCACGTCCCTTGAGCACCGCCACCTTCACCGGCAGCCCCAAGGCCTGCATCACCTGGGGAATGTCGCGCAAGGCCAGTTGCTCTTGCAAGGCCTGGGTCGCGGTCGACAGCAGCGCGCTGCGACCGCTCAGCAGCAGAGGCACCAGGTAGGCCAGCGTCTTGCCTACGCCGGTGCCCGCCTCCACCACCAGCACCGCCCCATCCTCGATGGTGTCGCCCACGGCCAGCGCCATCGCCAGCTGGCCATCGCGCTTGCGCAGCTCGCCGATCTCGGTAGTGAGCCCACCCCCAATCGAGAATGCTGAGCGAACCCGTTCACTCAGCAAGCTCAAGCGAGCCCCAGGTGTGCGAAAGTGGGCTCCCGGGCGGCAGCGGGTCGGGCATTACTGGTTACCATTGCTCGCATTGTTCACGATTGACCGACTGGCCCGATACATCCCATGTCCACAGGCTACCGCATCCAGGCTTCCACTGGCATCCACCGGGGTGACCGCGACTACCAGCAAGACCAAGTCTGCATGTTGCAGCACCCCCGCCATGTGGGCTGCCTGCTCGCGGTGGTGGCCGACGGCATGGGCGGGCGCAGCGGTGGACGCAAAGCCTCAGACCAGGTGATGCTCACCGCACGCCAGCTGTTCGAGCGTTACGATCCGGATACCGACGACGCAGCGGCGTTTCTGCGCCAGATCGTCGAAGAATCCCATCTGGTGATCAAGCTCACCGCAGTCTCTGCCGAGCAGGAGCCGCACAGCACCATCGCCGCGTTTTTGATCAACCCGGTGGGCGACAGCCACTGGGTGCATGCGGGCGATTCGCGCATCTACCACTTTCGCAACGGCCGCATGGTTTTCCGCACCATGGACCACTCGTATGTGCAGACCTTGGTCAACCAAGGCGAGATCAGCGAGGAGGAGGCGATGGACCACCCGCACTCCAACATCCTCATGGGCTGCCTGGGTACGGAAAACGAACCGCCAGTGGACATCCACGTCGTACCGCGTCTGGTACCAGGTGATGCCCTGATGTCCTGCAGCGACGGCGTCTGGCACTACTTCACCCCCGAGGAACTGGCCAGCACCATCAGCATGCTCTCTCCGCGCGAAGCCTGCGAGTTCCTGATCCAGAAGGCCCGCGCCCGCGCCAAAGGCATGGGCGACAACCTCTCGCTCACCATCGTCAAGCTGGAACCGCTGGGCTGAGGGAACTCGGCCCCCACGCTCCACCGCTTCGCGGGTCGCTGCCCCCCGAGGGGGCTGATCCGGCTTGGGGCGGCCCAGCGCCGGATCGCACGCCCCCACGCTCCACCGCTTCGCGGGTCACTGCCCCCGAGGGGGCTGATCCGGCTTGGGGCGACCCAGCGCCGGATCGCACGCCCCCACGCTCCACCGCTTCGCGCGTCGCTGCCCCCCGAGGGGGCTGATCCGGCTTAGGGCGGCCCGGCGCCGGATCGCCTGCCCCCGGCGCTCCACCGCTTCGCGCGTCGCTGCCCCCCGAGGGGGCTGATCCGGCTTAGGGCGGCCCGGCGCCGGATCGCCTGCCCCCGGCGCTCCACCGCTTCGCGCGTCGCCGGCTTCAGGTCAGCCCGGTGTCGACCGTGCGGCGCTCCAGCGCCAGAAATTCGGCAGACTGCATTTCACTCAGGCGCGAGACGGTCCGCGGGAATTCATGCGACATCGGTCCCTCGGTGTAGAGCTCCTCGGGCGGCACCGCAGCCGAAATCACCAGCTTCACCCGGCGGTCGTACAACACGTCCACCAGCCAGGTGAAACGACGCGCTTCGGATGCCTGGCGCACCGACATTTTGGGGACGTTGGCCAGCAGCACGGTGTGGAACTGGCTGGCAATCTCCAGATAGTCGTTTTGCGAGCGGGGTCCACCGCAAAGGGTGCGAAAGTCAAACCAGATCACACCGCCCGCCCGTCGCACCGCCCGAATTTGCCGCGACTCGATCCTCAGCACCGGATTTTCGTCACCAGCTTCGGCCAGCCGCACAAACGCCTGCTCCAGCGCAGCATCGGCCTCTGGCCCGAGCGGACACCGGTAGAGATCCACCACCGCCAGTGAGCGCTGGCGGTAGTCGGTACCGTCGTCGACGTTCACCACCTCCAGCCGCTGCTTGAGCAGTTCAATCGCGGGAAGGATGCGATCGCGGTGCAGGCCGTCGGGGTAAAGGCCATCGGGATGGAAGTTGGAGGTGGTGACGAACCCCACGCCGGCCTTGAAGAGCGCATCCAGCAGTCGATGCAGGATCATGGCGTCGGTCACGTCGGCCACATGGAACTCGTCAAAGCAGATCAGCTTGTAGCGTTTGGCCATGCGCAGGCCAAGCTCGTCGAGTGGGTTCTGCGTGCCCTGGAGTTCGCGCAGTTCGCGATGCACCTCGCGCATGAACTCATGGAAATGCAAGCGCGTCTTGCGCCGGATCGGAACTGCGTTGTAGAAGCAGTCCATCAGAAAGCTCTTGCCCCGCCCGACCCCGCCAAACATGTAGACGCCGCGCGGGATCTCGGGCTTGACGAACACCTTCTTCAACGCATTGGAGCGGCGCTTCTTGTAATGCGTCCAGTCGGATGCGCAGCGCTCCAGCGCATCGATCGCCCGCTGCTGCGCCGGGTCAGTGGTGTAGCCACGCTCAACCAGCGCGGCTTCGTAGGTGCTGCGAACAGACATGAATCAAGCGAATGGAAAGGACGGATCCGGAGCGCGCAGCACCATAAACAGACAACCCGCAGAACCGGCTTCGCCGGGCTGCAGGGTTGGCCCCCTCAAGGGGGTGACGCGCGCCAGCGCGGCGCGGGGGTGGTTCAAGTGCTTTCAGAAATTCAGGGTGCGCTTGTCTACCGCCAACGCAGCTTCTTTGGTCGCCTCCGACAGCGACGGGTGCGCGTGACAGATGCGGGCGATGTCCTCAGCGCTGGCCTTGAACTCCATCGCCACCACGGCCTCTGCAATCAGCTCAGATGCCATCGGGCCCACGATGTGCACGCCCAGGATCTCGTCGGTCTTGGCGTCGGCCAGAAACTTCACCATGCCGGTGGTGTCACCCAGCGCCCGCGCGCGGCCGTTGGCCAGGAAGGGGAAGGTGCCAGCCTTGTAGACGGCGCCGCGTGCCTTGAGTTGCTGCTCGGTCTCGCCAACCCAGGCGATTTCAGGGCTGGTGTAGATCACCCAGGGCACGGTGTTGAAGTTCACATGGCCGTGCTGGCCAGCAATGCGCTCGGCCACGGCCACACCCTCTTCCTCGGCCTTGTGCGCCAGCATCGGGCCGCGCACCACATCACCCACTGCCCACACACCCTTGACATGGGTGCGGCAGTGTTCGTCCACCTCGATCGCACCACGCTCGTCCAACTTCAAGCCGATCGCCTCCGCATTGAGGCCGATGGTGTTGGGCACACGTCCGATGGACACGATGAGCTTGTCGCCATCGAGCTTCTTGACCTCGCCCTTGGCGTCGGTGTAAGCCACGCTGACGCCTTTTTTGGACGCCTTGACCTCGCCCACCTTCACGCCCAGCTCGATCTTCAGCCCCTGCTTGTCGAAGGCCTTCTTGGCCTCCTTGGCGATCTGCTCGTCCACCGCCCCAAGAAACGTCGGCAGGCCTTCAAGAATGGTCACGTCAGCGCCCAGGCGACGCCAGACCGAGCCCATCTCCAGGCCGATCACGCCCGAGCCGATCAGGGTCAGCTTCTTGGGCACCGCACCCAGCCGCAGCGCGCCGTCGTTGGAGAGGATCACCTCCTCATCGAACGGCGCGCCGGGCAGCGCGCGAGCGTTGGAGCCGGTGGCAACGATGATCTGTCGTCCGACGAGCAGCTCGTCCTTCGCGCCCTTGACCTGGATCTCAAAGCCTGCCTCCACCGCCTTCACGAACGAGCCGCGGCCGTGAAAAAAGCTCACCTTGTTCTTCTTGAACAGGTAGAGGATGCCGTCATTGTTCTGTTTGACCACGGTGTCTTTGCGACCCACCATCTTGGCCACATCGATCTTGACGTCTTTGACCTGGATGCCGTGATCGGCGAAGTGGTGGTTGGCCTGCTCAAAGTGCTCGGAGGATTGCAGCAAGGCTTTGGACGGGATACAACCTACGTTGGTGCAGGTACCGCCAGGCGCCGGACCGCCGGTGGCATTTTTCCATTCGTCAATGCAGGCCACCTTGAAACCCAGCTGGGCTGCTCGAATGGCGGCGATGTAGCCACCTGGACCGCCACCGATCACGATGACATCAAAAGGTTGAGACATATTCAAATTCCAGTTGCACGCCGGGCTCAGTCAGCCGGCACAAAAATCCACAACAAAGCATAGAGGGCCACACCCAGACCACCCGCAAACGCCAGCGCCACCATCAGCAGCCGCCAGACCCAGGACTCCACGCCCGTGGCCAAAGTGAGGCCGCCACAGACGCCGGCGATCCAGCGATCGCTGCCACTGCGTCGCAGGCGGTTGATCGCCCTGGCCAGATCAGAAGGCGCGGCAGGTACCGGGTCCGGGTT
The DNA here is from genome assembly GCF_030373245.1 of Hydrogenophaga sp. Lineage (GTDB taxonomy): Bacteria > Pseudomonadota > Gammaproteobacteria > Burkholderiales > Burkholderiaceae_C > Hydrogenophaga. The sequence goes on along the minus strand of NZ_JAUCZF010000005.1, from coordinate 46,238 downwards.
GAGCAGCCTGGCCTTGGCGCGATCAAACTCCTCGACACTCAGCGTGCCGCGCTCGCGCAGTTGCTCGAGCTTGATGAGTTCGTCGGCCAGGGACATGCAGCGGTCTCGCTGATCAGATATCGAACAGCAGGCGCGAAGGATCTTCCAGTGCTTCCTTCATCGCCACCAGGCCCAGCACGGCTTCGCGGCCGTCGATGATGCGGTGGTCGTAAGACATCGCCAGGTAGTTCATCGGTCGCACGACGATCTGGCCGTTCTCCACAACGGCGCGGTCCTTGGTCGCATGAACACCCAGAATGGCCGACTGCGGCGGGTTGATGATGGGCGTGGACAGCATGGAGCCGAAGGTGCCGCCGTTGGAGATCGAGAAGGTACCGCCGGTGATGTCGTCCAGACCGATCTTCCCTTCCTTGGCTTTCTGACCAAACTCCGCGATCTTCTTCTCGATGTCGGCGAAGCTCATCTGATCAGCGTTGCGCAGGATGGGTACGACCAGACCGCGCGGCGATCCCACGGCAATGCCGATGTCGAAATAGCCGTGGTAGACGATGTCACCACCATCGACACTCGCGTTGATGACCGGAAACTTCTTGAGCGCATGCACTGCAGCCTTCACGAAGAAGCTCATGAAGCCCAGCTTGACGCCGTGCTCCTTCTCGAACTTCTCCTGGAATTTCTTGCGCATCTCCATCACCGGCGCCATGTTGACCTCGTTGAAGGTCGTCAGGATGGCGTTGGTCGCCTGCGACTGCAACAGCCGCTCGGCAACACGGGCGCGAAGGCGCGTCATGGGGACGCGCTCTTCCGGGCGGTCGCCCAGATCGGGCGCGACCACCGCGACCTGGCTCAATACCTTGGTGGGCGCACCGGTGGGGATGGCGGTAGCGGCTGCCGCGGGGGCGGGCGCGCCTGCCACCGCGGCCAGCACGTCGCCCTTGGTGACGCGACCGTCCTTGCCAGTGCCGGGGACCGAGCCCGCGGCCAGCTGGTTGTCGGCCATCAGCTTGGCAGCGGCTGGCATGGCCACACCCGCTTTGCCAGCGGCTGGCGCTGCAGCGGCAGGTGCGGCCGCAGCCACTGGGGCGGCGGCTGCCGGAGCGGCCGCAGGCGCGGCGCTGGCACCCGCTGCGGCATCGGTGTCGATGCGCGCGATGAGCTGCTCGGCGGCTACGGTGGCACCATCAGCCTGGAGGATTTCCACCAGCACGCCAGCGGACGGCGCCGGGCATTCCAGGACCACTTTGTCGGTTTCGATGTCGATCAGGATCTCGTCGACCGCGACCGCCTCCCCCACCTTCTTTTTCCACTGCAGCAAGGTGGCCTCGGCCACGGATTCAGAGAGCTGCGGAACCTTGACTTCTACGATTGCCATTTTTTATCCCGATTGTGCGATGTGCGCGGGTCTGACCGAGGGGGTGCAAGGGCTTTCACACCACGTCCGCCAGGACCCGCAGGTTTACTTGGTGAGGATGAAGCCCTTGAGCTTGCTGAAGGCAGCTTCGATCAAGGTCTTCTGCTGCTCCTGGTGCAGGTGCGCATAGCCCACGGCCGGCGACGCCGAAGCGGTACGACCGGCGTAGCCCAGACGCTGGCCGTCCAGCATGTTCTCGTGGATGTAGTGCTGCACGAAAAACCAGGCGCCCTGGTTTTGCGGCTCGTCCTGGCACCACACGATGTCGGTGGCGTTGGGGTACTTCCGGATTTCGGCGGAAAACACCTTGTGCGGGAACGGGTAGAGCTGTTCCACCCGCAGGATCACCGTGTCCTCCGTGCCCATTTCCAGGCGCTTCTTCGCCAGATCGTAGTAGACCTTGCCCGAGCAGCAGATGATGCGCTTGACCTTCTCGGCTTTCTTGACCACATCCGGGTTCTGCTCCGGGATCACGGTCTGGAAATGGCCTTTGGTGAACTCGACCAGCGGTGAGGTGGCGTCCTTGTTTCGCAGAAGTGACTTGGGCGTGAAGAGAATCAGCGGCTTGCGCAGCGGACGGATCATCTGGCGACGCAACACATGAAAGATCTGGCTGGCCGAGGTCGGCTGCACGATCTGCATGTTGGTGTCGGCGGCCAGTTGCATGAATCGCTCGATGCGGGCCGAGCTGTGCTCTGGGCCCTGCCCTTCATAGCCATGCGGCAGCATCAACGTGATGCCGTTCAAGCGGCCCCACTTCACTTCACCGCTGGCGATGAACTGGTCCACCACCACCTGCGCACCGTTGAGGAAGTCGCCGAACTGGGCTTCCCAGATCACCAGGGTGTTGGGATCGTTGCTGGCGAAACCATACTCAAAGCCCAGCACGGCCTCTTCCGAGAGAATGGAGTCGATGACGGTGAACTGGCCCTGGTCGCTGCTGATGTTTTGCAGCGGAACATAGGTCCCGCTGTCCCACTTCTCGCGGTTCTGGTCGTGGATCACCGCATGCCGGTGGGTGAACGTGCCGCGGCCGCAGTCCTCACCCGACAGCCGGATGCCATAGCCCGCGGCCACCAGGCTGGCGAATGCCATGTGCTCGCCCATGCCCCAGTCGACGTTGATTTCGCCCCGACCCATGGATGCTCGGTCGTCGTAAACCTTCTTGACCAGATTGTGTGGTGAAACATTGGCCGGGATGGTGGTCATCTTCTCGGCAATGCGCTTCCACTCTTTTTCGGGCACGCTGGTGTCAGCGTTGTCGGTCCACTTGGCCTTGAGGTGAGGCGACCAGTCCACCACGAACTTGTTGTGCGCGTTGGTGATGGTGAATTCCTTGGCATGACGCCCTTCATCCATCGCCAGGCGGTAGGCCTTGACCATCTCCTCACCCAGCGTATCGCCCAGCCCCTGGGCTGCCAGCCGATCCGCGTACAGCTTTCGCGTCCCTGGGTGCTGAGCAATCTTCTTGTACATCAGCGGCTGCGTGAGCGCTGGCGTGTCCTGCTCGTTGTGACCCAGTTTGCGGAAGCAGATGATGTCGATCACCACGTCCTTGTTGAACTCCTGGCGGTAGTCCAGGGCGAGCTGAGTGCAGAACACCACCGCCTCGGGATCGTCGCCGTTGACGTGCAGCACCGGCGCCTCGATCATCTTGACCACATCGGTGCAATACAAGGTGGAGCGGGTGTCGCGGGGGTCGCTGGTGGTGAAGCCGATCTGGTTGTTGATCACCACATGCACCGTACCGCCGGTGTAGTACCCACGGGTCTGAGACAGGGCCAGCGTCTCCATCACCACGCCCTGGCCGGCGAAAGCCGCATCACCATGCACCAGGATGGGCAGCACGCTGTCGCCATCGGTGTCCTTGCGGCGCTCCTGACGCGAGCGCACCGAGCCCTCGACCACAGGATTGACGATCTCCAAGTGGGACGGGTTGAATGCCAGCGTCAGGTGTACTGGACCGCCCGGCGTGGCGATGTCCGAGCTGAAGCCCTGGTGGTACTTGACGTCGCCCGCTGGCAGGTCTTCCACTGCGGTGTGGTCAAACTCGGCGAACAGGCCGGCCGGGGTCTTGCCCAGCGTGTTGACCAGCACGTTCAGGCGACCACGGTGCGCCATGCCGATCACCACCTCTTGCACGCCACGCGAGCCGGAGAGTTGCACCAGCTCGTGCATGCAGGCGATGAAGCTCTCGCCGCCTTCCAGCGAGAAGCGTTTCTGCCCCACGTACTTGGTGTGCAGGTAGCGCTCCAGGCCCTCGGCAGCCGTGAGCTGTTTGAGGATTTCTTTTTTCTTCTCCGCATCAAACACCGGCTTGCTGCGCTTGCTCTCCAGCTGCTCCTGCCACCAGCGCTTTTCGCGCTGGTCGGAGGCGTACATGTACTCTGGGCCCACCGTGCGGCAATAGGTCTCGCGCAGCGCATTGAGCAGGTCGCGCAGGGACATCACCTCTTTGCCGAAGAAAGTGTTGCTGGTGTTGAACACCGTCTCGTAGTCGGCATCGGTGAAGCCGTAAAAAGAAGGCTCCAACTCAGGGATGTTGTCGCGCTCGTCGCGCTTGAGGGGATCAAGGTCGGCCCAGCGCGCACCCACGTTGCGGTAGGCTGCGATCAGCTGCTGGACGGCGACGCGCTTGCGGCCCAGATCGGAATCGGCACCGGCAGCGATGACCACGCGGGTGCCGCCCTGCTTGGCACGATCGGCAAAGGCGTTGATGACAGGGAGGTGGGGTACGTCGCGAACATCGGTTCCGTCAACGGCTGGCACGTGCTGCAGCGCGTCAAAATAGGAACGCCAGGATTCGGACACGCTGCCTGGGTTGGCCAGGTAGTTTTCGTACATCTCTTCAACGTATGGCGCGTTGCCACCGTAAAGGTACGAGTTGCCCTTGTAGGCAACATAGACGTTGCCGGATGCGGAATCGCTCATGAATTCGCTGACCTCCGTTTCCCTGCAGGAAACATTAGCTGGTTAAAACAAACCTTCCGCGACACGGCTTGACCGTTTGGCGGATGCGACAGTGACTGTGGAAGGAACTGAATGCAGGGCTGATTGTGCCATCCCCTTTGCGGCAGCGGGGAAAAGCGGCGCCATGAATGCCCTGGATGGGCACAACCGACACGGGTGTGTTGCGCTCACACCAACTGACAGCGGCGTGTCAGCCCCATGTGGGGAACCAAGAAAATTGAGCGCGACGCCCAGCTGCTCACGGGGAGCCGCACTACTTGCTGGTTGGCTCTTTTTCGGCGGAAGACGGCGCGGGAGGTGGCAACTGTCCTGACGTACCGACACTCACCGAGCCGCCTCCCACACCCACCCCGATGCTGGTGCCAATGCGACCATCGCTGCCCACGCTCACCCCGACGCCGGCATTTCGGCCGATGGGTAGGGAGAAGCCGAGGTTCACGCCACCAAACGCACAACCCGACAGCACCGACACAGCAGCAACCGGCAGCAGACAACGGGCGATCATCGAAGGCATAGGTACGGGCTGGAGATCAGGACATCAGGCGCGGCGACAGGCGCTCAGATGCGGGAACCGCACTGGGCTCGTCCATTTCGATCGCAATTTGCGTGCACACGGTGCGACACAGCATCACCGCCTTTTCACTTTGCACCCGGTAAATCACCTGGGTGCCTTCCTTGCGCTTGGCCAGCACACCGGCGCGGTACAGCAGGTTGAGGTGCTGCGACAGGTTGGGCTGGGTGGTGTCGATTTCCTGCAGCAGCTGCGACACCGATTTTTCCTTGTCGCAGAGTGCGCTGAGGATGCGCAGTCGCATGGGCGTGGCCAGCACACCGAACAGCTCGGCCGCCATTTCGAAGACGCGCACCTTCTCGATGTTGGCTTCGGATCCGATCATTTGTTCCATGACTGCTCACACTTTTGTCAATATAAGCATGCATCATACGGACAAATGCCGGGCGCATCCACCAAATGGAAATATCGTCCAGACACGGCCAAGCCCGGCACCATGACGGCACCGGGGTGGTTGGGCCGAGGACGTCAGGCCAGCAAGTCTTTGATCTGCTGCAGCGCGGCCGGATCGTCCATGGTCGTCAGGTCACCGGCGTCGCGACCCTCGCACACGGCCTGTATCGCGCGGCGCAGCAGCTTGCCACTGCGCGTCTTGGGCAGTACGGTCACAAACCGCACCCGCGCTGGCCGGGCCACGGCACCCAATTGGCCATCCACCAGCTTCATCACTTCGCCCTCAAGCTTCAGGCGTGACGCATCGTCTGTCAGCAGCGAGGCGTCCTTGACCACAGCAAACGCCATCGCCACCTGGCCCTTGAGCTGATCGGCCACACCGACCACCGCCACCTCGGCGATCTTCGGGTGGCTGGAGATGCTCTCCTCGATTTCTCGCGTGCCCAGCCGGTGCCCGGCCACGTTGATCACGTCGTCGGTGCGGCCAAGGATGAAGAAATACCCGTCGTCGTCGCGAATGCCCCAGTCGAAGGTGCTGTAGACCAGTTTGCCCGGCACGCTGGACCAGTAGGTCTTGACGAAGCGCTCGTCGTCCTGCCACACGGTCTGCATGCAACCGGGTGGCAGCGGGCCTTCGATGGCGACCACACCCTTCTGGTTGCTGCCCTTGAGCTCTTCCCCAGTCTGATCGTCCAGCAGCTGCACGTTGTAGCCATACACCGCCTTGCCGGGTGAGCCGAACTTACTCGGTGCGGACTCGACGCCGTTGCACAGCGAGAGGATCGGCCAGCCGGTCTCGGTCTGCCAGTAGTTGTCGATGATGGGCTTGCCCAGCTCCGCGGAAATCCACTGGGCGGTGGGCTCGTCCAGCGGCTCGCCGGCCAGAAACAGTGCCTTGAGGCTGGACAGGTCGTATTTCTTGATGAACGAGGGGTCGTATTTCTTGAGCACCCGCACCGCGGTGGGCGCGCTGAACATCACCGAGACCTTGTATTTCTCGACCAGGTGCCACCAGATGCCAGCATCGGGGCGGATGGGCAAGCCCTCGTACATGATGGTCGCCATGCCGGCGATGAGCGGGCCGTAGATGATGTAGCTGTGGCCCACCACCCAGCCGATATCGCTGGTGGAGAAATAGGTTTCACCCGGCTCTCCCATGTAGATGTGCTTCATGCTCGCGGCCAGCGCCACGGCGTAGCCACCGGTGTCGCGCTGCACGCCCTTGGGCTTGCCGGTGGTGCCGCTGGTGTAGAGCGTGTAGCTGGGGTGGGTGGCGTCTACCCACTCGCAAGGCACCTCCGTGTCCATCACCTGCTTTCGCTCGGCGGCGTAGTCCACATCGCGCCCGGCCACACTGGCAAAGGGTGCCAGGCCGCGATCCACCATGACCACTTTGGCTGGTTTGTGCGTGGACAGGCGAATCGCTTCATCCAGCAACGGCTTGTATTCCACTACCTTGCCGCTGCGCGAACCCGCATCGGCACTGACGATGGCGACGGGCGAAGCGTCCTCAATGCGACTGGCCAGGGAATGGCTGGCGAAGCCGCCGAACACCACCGAGTGGATGGCCCCGATGCGAGCGCAGGCCAGCATGGCGAAGGCGGCCTCGGCAATCATGGGCATGTAAATCAGCACCCGATCACCCTTTTTCACCCCTTGAGCCAGCAGGATGGCCGCCATGCGCTGCACCTCGGCGTGCAGCTCGCGGAAACTGTAGACCCGCTCGGTGTCGGTTTCGGTGGAGACAAAGATCAGCGCGTTCTGGTCCGGGCGGTCCTTGAGGTGGCGATCCACCGCGTTGTGGCACAGGTTGGTCAGCCCGCCTTCGAACCAGCGCGCGAACGGCGGGTTGTCGTAGTTGCACACCCGTTGAAACGGCTGTTTCCACTCAATACGCTGGGCCTCTTCTGCCCAGAACGCGTCTCGATCATCGATCGAGCGGCGGTAAAAATCGGCATAAGACTGGGTCATGAGGGTCTCCTGGATGGTGCATCGGGGCGCCGGTTGCCCTGTTCCACCCAGGGTCTGGCTGCTTCAAACTGAATTCATAATTATGAGAAGCAGGCTTGCGACAGGCTGACGCGGCATCCTTCTCTGGGCCGCGCGCAGACCGGTGGCGCTTCAAGGCGCCAACAGTTTTATTTGATCAAGGCCTGAACCGGCCGGAACACCGGGTGGTCGGCGCTGCGCAACCACTCGAAGACCACCATTTCCGTGGTGACCAGCTCAACGCCGGCGCCAGCCAACCGATCGAAGGCAGCGTCACGGTTGCGCTCGGTGCGCGAAGCGCAAGCATCCGTCACCACCCAAACGTCCCACTCCTGCTCGACCAGCTCCAGCGCCGTCTGCAGCAGGCAGACGTGGGCCTCGCAGCCACCGATGACGACGGTGCCGCGCTCCGGCGCAGCGGCCGTGGCTGGCTTTTGGAGGTGCTTGGGCAAGCTGCGGGCGTTGCCGCCCGCAGCGCGAACCGGTGGGCGCAGGCAGTCGAGCAACCCGTCTGCCACGGCGCTGAAGTGCATCTTGGGCAACGTTTTGCGACACAAGGCGCGCAGTTCGGCTGCGTTGGCACCCAATTTTTCAGGATTTTGCTCGGTGCCCCAAACAGGCACTTGAAGCAACTGAGCAGTCTGAGCGAGGCGCAAGGCGTTGGCCAGTGCCAGCGGGCCCTGGCACAAGGCTGGCATGAGACGCGCCTGGTAGTCCACCAGCACCAGTTGAGAATCGGTTACGTCAAGCAGCATGCGTCAATCCTTGGAGAGTCGGAGGGAGGGGCTGACAGCGGGTCAGCATCAGCCCGGCGCCAGCGCGTTCCTGCCATTGTCGTCGCTGACCGATCACGGATCACTCGCCAAACAGGTCTGCTTGATCAATCGGCCCCGCCAGGGTGCCATCGCCGGCCTGGGGGGACTGGGTCGGCCGCAGGCTCACCGCCAGCCACCGCTCCAGCGTGCTGCGCCACTGGGCCTCCAGTCCGCCGGGCTCGCTGTGGCCACTGGCTGTGGCCAGAGTCAGCAGACCCAGGCCGCAAGCCACCAGCTCGCGGTGCAGCAGGTAGGCCTCTGTTTCATCCAGCCCGCTGGCCAACAAGGAATCTCGGCAGGGCTGTAGCACCGCTTCCAGGTCGCCCAGCATGGCCGCTGGACCACCCAATGGGCTTTGAGTTGCAAGCGCACCAGCCGCCACAACCGAGGATGGGCGCAGCAGCAGCAACTGGAACCCGCCCGGGTCTTGCGCCAGGCGCCGCCACCAGGCCAGCGACTGGGCGATATATAGCTGCTGCGGCAAACCCACCGCCACCGCCTGCCTTCCCACCGGTCCGGGTCGCGTCCCGCGCGAAGGCCGGGACGGTCTCACACCCTGCACAGCGTCTGCCAGCCGGTCCAGCACCCGGCGCTGCAAGGCCAGCAGGATGCCTTCCTTGCCGTCGAAATAGGCGTAAAGCGCGCCCGCGGTGTAGCCCGCGCGCCGGGCCATCACTCGCATGTTGAAACCGTCCAGCCCCTGCGCGTCGATCAAGGCCTGGGCCGTGTCGAGCAGTTGCTCACGGCGAGCGCTGTTGGCACGGGCCTGTCGGTCCTGGCGCTCCTGGACGCGCTCCCGCGCCTCGGCCAGGTCTTGCGGACTGGGCACGGGCATCAACTCGTCGAACTTCACTTTCATGAGAAAACTTATATATATCAATTCGTTAAAGAACTATCTTCAAGTATTTTTTGTCATCTTAATGAACAATGTTCACTTTATTCATTATTGATCAACTAACCAAATCGCTATTGATCATTTGAGCAAAAGTCATCGTGTTGATCGAAGCCCCACCCTATCAACGTCTGGCAGATGTCTGAACGCCGATAAATGACGACCCAGCGTCACTGCGACCCGCGGCAGCGGGGCTCGGCCAAGCGCAGTGTCTTCAGGGCACACACCCCCAACCAGCGATCTGTCAATCAAACCGAAGCGAGGAATTGCAAGCGAAATCAAGCATTTCCGCCAATTTCCTCACTTGACTTCTGCATCCTTTGCATCTATCGTCGCGCCACCATGAAACGCTGGTTGTTGCCTCTTGTGTTCAGCCTGTCGGCGTCGGCGTTTGCTGGCCCCGGCCAGCCTGCCTACGACAGCATGGACGCTTTGCTGGTCGACAAGGGATTGGTACAGCGCCTGGGCGATCAGCTTCAACGCGCTGGTGACGCGGTCGGTGATACCGCTTCGCAACTTGTGATGAATGCCATGGGTTTCCTCGGCGTGCCCTACAAGTACGGCGGCAACAGCGCCGAAACCGGTTTTGACTGCAGCGGCTTTGTGCGCGCAGTGTTTGAACAGTCACTGGGCAAGGTGCTTCCCCGACGGGCCGAAGAACAGGCCGCGGCCACCGATCCCATCGAGCGCAACGACCTCAAGCCGGGCGACTTGGTGTTCTTCAACACGATGCGCCGCGCCTTCAGCCATGTCGGCATCTACGTGGGTGACGGCAAGTTCATCCACTCGCCGCGCTCCGGGTCTACCGTACGTGTCGAAGACATGCGCAAGGCCTACTGGGAAACCCGCTTCAACGGCGCACGCCGCGTGCAGGCCGTGGCCGAGGCCACCCCTCTGGCGCGCTGAGCGTCCCCAGCCCTTTCGGGCAACCTCGTCGGCGCCTGCTCAGGCCTTGCCGCCGCTACCGCCACGCGCTCATCACCTCACAGCCCGCTGGCACATGGCCTCCGCGGCAGCACGCCAGGCGCAGCTCGGATGCCGCGGTCTGGCCCTCAATCTGATCGCCAGCACGACGCTACAGCGGCCGCTGTCCAACACGCATTCGGGCAAAACATCCCCCATCTGTGCGAAACTGTTTGAAACACACCCCCCGGACGAGGTATGACGTCGAGCGGCCCACCCCCCAACATGAAATCTCCCGCAGGGGGACACCAAGTGCATTCCGCACTTGGCCTCCCTTTGGAGGCCTACAAGGTGGTGCTCGTGGTGGATCTGGTGGAGTCGGTGCGCTTGATGGCGGGGCATGAAGAAGCGGTGGTCCAGCACTGGCGCGCCTTCATGGACCATGCGAGCCGCGAGGTCCTGCCCCGGCACCATGGCCGCCTCGTGAAAAGCCTGGGTGACGGGCTGCTGGCCGAGTTCGACGAGCCGGTGGACGCGGTGCGAACTGCTCTCGCCCTCAATCAGTTTTTCCCCCGCATCAACCGACCCCTGCCCGCCGACCAGCAGCTGCACCTGCGCGCCGGCATCAACGCCAGCCACCTTTACGTAGGCGAACACGATGTGTACGGCCACGGTGTCAACCTGGCAGCGCGCGTCGCTGGCCTGGGCGAAGCCGGCGACATCATCGTCACCGCGCCGGTGCGCGACGCCATCGTCGACGGGGTTGACGGCGAAGTGGAAGACATGGGCGAGAGCTACCTCAAGCACTGGCCCGAACCGGTGCGCACCTGGCGCGTGAATCCGGTGCGCGCGGATCAGCCCAGCTGGCGGCCCGAGAGGCGCGAAGCACCGGCCAGCGATTTCCGGCCTTCCATTGCCGTCATTCCGTTTGACGCCCGCACACCCGCGCCCGAGCATTTCGTGATCGGTGAGCTGATCGCCGACGGCGTCATTGCCCAGCTCGCCCGCAGCCAGGACATCCGCGTCATCGCACGCCTGTCCACCACCGCGTTTCGCGGCCGCCAGGCCACACCTGGCGAAATCGACGCCCGGCTCGACGCCACCTTTGTCCTCAGCGGTGGCTACGCGGTGCTGGGCGACAAGGTGCTCATCACCGCCGAGCTGGCCGATACCCGCCGCGGTGAGGTGGTGTGGGCCGACCGCCTCAGCGGCGACACGCTGGACCTGATGCAGCTGCACAGCGAGCTCATCCATCAACTCAGCACCGCCTGCACCCATGCCCTGCTCAATGCCGAGGTGCAGCGCAGCCTGGTGCTGCCCCTTCCCCAGCTCGACAGCAATGCCCTCATGCTCGGCGGGATCACGCTCATGCACCGCTCCACGCCGCGCGACCTGCAGCGCAGCCAGCAGCTGCTCGAAGCCGTGGCCGAACGCCACAAGCGCGTGGCCGCACCCTGGGCCTGGCTGGCCAAGTGGCACATCATGCAGGTGGTGCAAGGCCTTTCTCCCGACCCAGCCAACGATTTTCGAAGGGCGATCAGCATCGCCGACCGGGCGCTCGATCTCGAGCCCAACAGCACGTTAGCCATGTCCATCAAGGGCCACGCGCTTTGCCATTTGGGCACCGATGTCGACGCCTCCCACCGGCTGCTGCTCGAGGCGACGCAGAGCAACCCCAACGACCCGATGGCATGGCTGTACAACAGCGTGTGGTCGACCATGTGGGGTGATCCTGAGGACTCCATGAAACAGGCAGAGCAAGCGCTGCACCTGTCGCCCTTGGATCCCCAGAAGTACTATTTTGAAATGATGTTGGCCAACAGCTGCCTTGCGATGGGGCGTTTGGAAGAGAGCATCAAGCTCTGCCAGTCCTCCCTCCAGAAGAATCGGTATCACGTCCCCACCATACGGGCGCTGGTCATAGCGCAGTACGAGCAAGGTCTTGTGGCAGAAGCCAGAGAATCGTTTGCGGTGCTGCTCAAGCTTCAACCGGACCTAAGCCTGCAGAAATATCTTGCTGCGGGCAGGAACAGTCCTTTGAGACAGCGTGGCGCCAAGGCACTGGAAATGCTTGGCCTGCATTGATGACGCGATCCATTTCAATCAGCAAGGAGACGACATGAGCGGAGGTGCGAGCGGAGGTGCGAGTGGAGGTGCGAGCGGAGGTGCTGCGTATGGTGTGGCTTGGTCCGCTGATGCCCTCACCATCAGCCGAGCAGCCATCGTTGGCCCCTTCTCCGGCGCCGCCCTGCACGTACCCGAGCCCGCCTTCAACGACCCGGACAACCTCGCTCGCTGGGCCGACGGGCCCCGGGTCACCGCCTGTTTCACTGAGCTGGTCGAAGGCCTGGTGTTTGATGCCAACAACAGCGCCAAACGCGCCACACTGGGTTACGCCAACCTGCAAGCGCGGGCCATCCAGCGCAAGACACTACTGACCCTGCGCGCACCCAGCCGGGCCCAGCTCAAGCAGCAACTGACCCTGGTGGCGGCCTACGCCGACCTGCGGCCCGACCGCGCGGCCGAGATCGTGGCGCAGATTGGTTTTCCGCTGCCCTTCTGGTCGTCACTCATCGGCCTGCACGAGCATCGCCACAAAAAGACCTTGCAGCTGCTGGACCTCGCGTTTGGCCTGGCGGTGCACGTGGAAATGCGGTTCAAGCACATGTTTGCGGTGATCCGGCCTGACGAGCTCTCGCCGCAAATCCAGGCCATGATTCCAACGCCGGGCCACGGCAGCTGGCCCAGCGGCCACGCAACAGAAGCTTTCATCACCGCGACCGTGCTGCAAGCCCTGCTGGACGATGCCTCCCCGCGCGGGCAGAAAAACGGCCAGGCCTGCCACGAGCAGCTGCAACGGCTGGCCGCGCGCATCGCGACCAACCGCGTGGTGGCCGGCGTGCACTATCCGGTGGACAGCGCGGTCGGCCGCGTTCTGGGCACTGCTCTCGGCGAGTTCCTGGTGGCCCGCGCTACCGGTGGCAAAACCCACGAGCGCGGCTTCGATGCGCGGGACTACGTGGAACCCAACGGCAGTGCACTCGACTTCTCCCTGCATCAGTCGCTGGACCACGGCCACGGTTATTCGCGGGCCGGACGCGCCACGCCCGTGGCCCGTTCGCCGCTGATGGACTGGCTTTGGAAGGAAGCGGTCAAGGAGTGGCGATGAGCGGCCAGCGGTTGCGTTGGCAGCCGCTTCCCAAGGGCGCTTTCACCGGCACGCCTTGGAGCCGGCCTGGCGCCATCGACGGACAAGACCCTTACCTGGCCTGGGCCGAGGCCGATGACTTTGCTGGTTATGCCCGGCGCCACGGTGGGCACGAGCCGCTGAAATGGCTGCCCATCGTGATCGAGCTGGCGCCCGGCGTCGATGTGGCCGCGCTGGTGGCCGCCTCCAGCACCCGCTGGCTGCAGATTCCGCGGGTGTATCTGGACTTGCGCCGTACCCTGCCCGGCCTGCGCTATTGCAGTGCTCGCGTGCGGCCTCAGTTTTTTGAACGGCTCCGTCGCCGCCCGGATTTCCAGGCACTGATCCAGCGCCTGGAGCTGGGCTTGCCTGTTGGGCAACACACGCACCCACTGCAAGACCCCTGCGAACACCATCACCTCAACGCCTCCCGGGCGGCGGCGCCGCGCCGTCTGCGCGGCCCGGTGCTGGGCTTGATCGACGGCGGTCTGGCGCTGGCCAATGCCGCGTTTCTGGATGCCCGCGGCCGCACGCGCGTGAAGCATTTCTGGCGCCAGGACAGCTGCTACGGCGGCCCCTGGCCAGGGCAGAACCACCATGGGGATGGCCATGTGCCGCTGGACCCGGCGCGAGCCGGCCCCACCCCACCCGAAATGGGCTACGGCCACACGCTTGATGCCGCCACCATCAACGCGGCCATGGCCCGCTACACCCCCCCCGGTGGCGCGCTGGACGAAGACGCGCTGTACCGCCACTTCCAGCTATGGGATCTGGCGCGGCCAGTGAACCACGGCACCCATGTGATGAGCCTGGCGGCCGGCTCGGCCACGCCGCACCTGCCGCACAAGGACGCGGCCAGCCGATGCGACCTGATCGCGGTGCAGCTGGACTGGTCCAACATCCTGGACACTTCAGGCGGTGCGATGAACGTGAGCGTGCTCGACGCGCTGATGTTCATCCTGGTGCGCTGTGCGCCCAGCGCCGAGCTGGTGGTCAACATCAGCTGGGGCACGCTGGCCGGACCTCACGACGGCAGCTCCATCCTGGAAGCGGCGATGGACCAGGCCATTGAGCTGCTGGGTGGCAAGCTGCAGATCACCGTGCCCGCGGGCAACGCCTACCAGAGCCGCACCCACGCCAACGCCGAGCTCAAGCCCGGCGCGTGCGAAACCCTGCACTGGCGCGTACAGCCCGACGACCGCACGCAGAGCTTCCTGGAAATCTGGCTGCCCGAGAGCGCCGACGCGGTGGCCATCGAAGTGACGCCACCGGGCGCCAGCGAGCCATTGCCTCCACTGAAATTAGGGCAGGCTGGCTTGTGGACAGGCAAACCGGAGGGCAGCCGAGACGCACACCCGATCTGCGGCCTCATCGTGCCGCATCGCTCGGCCCTCGGTGCCCACGGCACCTGCGCCCTGCTCGCGCTCGCGCCCACCTTTGCCTGGGACGCCCACACGGCCACCGCCCCCTTTGGCGACTGGCAGGTGCGCGTCATCAACCAGGGCCAACACACCTGGCCATTCGACGCCTACATCGAGCGCGACGACGTGGCCCTGGGCCAGCACACCGGCGCGCGCCAGTCTTACTTTGAAGATGCACGCTACGACACCAGCGGCAACCTGAACAGCTTCGTCGACGACCCGGCCAACCCGACCCCGATCCGCCGCAGCGGCACCTTCAACAGCCTCTCGACCGGGCAGCGCACCATCAGCGTGGGCGGCACGCGGCGGGTGTTTGACCCGGGCCTGGGCGCCCTGAGCCGTTTCGCGCGCTACTCGCCCCAAAGGCCCGACCCCGACGCGGGCCGGCCGCAGCGACCCGGCGTGAAAAAGGTGCCGGACACGCTGCAACCCAGCGACGACAATGCCGCCCTCTGGGGTGTTCTGGGCACGGGCAGTCTGAGTGGCAGCACGGCGCGGCTGGCGGGGACCAGCTCATCCGCGCCCCAAGAGGCCCGCCGCCGGATCAACCGCGCCTGAGTCGACCCAGCGCAGCGACAAGGTATGGGACTCAGAGGCGCTTTGCCGCCGGCTTACCAGCGCGCCGGCAAAGTCTTGAGCAGCCAGATCCAGCGCTCACGCACCTCAACGTAGCCGCCGGTTTCCAGATCACGCATCAGGCGGCTGACCATTTCGCGCGAGCAAGCCAGGTGTTGCGCCATGGCCTGGTGGGTGATGCGCTCGCGCAGCACGCGCTCGCCGTGGGCGTCGGCCTCACAGGCCATCTGGTTGAGCAGGCGCACCAGGCGGCCGTACACATCGATCAGGGCCACGCTGCGCGCGCTCTCGGTGGCGAGGCGGGCGCGGCGAATGAGTCGGCCCATGAGCTCCAGCGCGAATTCGGGCTGGGCCGCGATGTAGGCGAGCAGGATGTCGCGCGTGACCACCGCACACAGGCTGGTTTCCAGCGCCTCCACGTTGGCAGAGCGAGGCCCGCCGTCGAGCGACATTTCGCCCACGTACTCCAATGGGCCGTAGACGCCGAGGGTGAGTTCCTTTCCGCTGTTGTCCCCCAGAAAAGCCCGTAGCCGGCCCTGGAGCACGATGTACAGCGTGTCGCCCAGTTCGCCTTCCTGAATCAGCAGTGCGCCGCGCCGATAGCGCCGTTGCACCCCCATCTCGGCCAAGGCCTCGATGTGATGGTGCGGATTGTCTGGGTCGGGGGGGGCAATGGCGCGGGGCATTCAGCGATCAAGGGTGAGCAAACTCCGAGGCATTGTGAGGCATCGGCGTGATGATGCGCAAGGCAGGCACCACGGGCGGCAGGCTGTTGACGCGCTGGATCAGGCGGCGGATGCTGGCGCAGCCGGTTTTTTCGCGCAGCGACTTGACCTGGCTGCGCACGGTGGACTGGGCCACGCCGTTTTCCTTGGCGATGTCGGCCACCTCCAGTCCACGGCACAGGCTGATCATCACGCCCTCCTCACTTGGGCTCAGATGTTGAGCGCGGGCGTACATGCGGACGGCCAAGTTGTCGCAAGCGTTCTGGCGCGAGAGCAGCACGAGCACCGAGGGCGAGTCGGTCTCCAGCGGGTGACTGAGCGGGATGAAAGCCACTGGCAGCTCGCGCTGGTCGACTTTGAGAAACACCAGCTTGCGCTGACCGCGGCAAGCATGCTCCACCCCGGTCTGGATCTGCTCGCTGAGCTCGGTATTGCGGCCAGTCAGCGTGTTGCTGACCGACGCGATCAGGTGGCCGGTGAGCAGCTCGTGTCGTGCCAGGTGGTTGGTCTGCAGGATCTGGCTGTGCGCGTTGATGACGAGGATGCCGTAGTCGATCTCGTCGAGCACCCGCAGCATTTGCCCAAAGCCCAGGCCGGGGCTGTCGTGTCGAACGTGTGCAGCGCCTGCGCTGGTGCCCCATCCGGATTCATTGACTTGCCACATGATTCAGCCCTCCATCGGTGTTTCAGTGGTTCCAATGTAGGACTCCTGCGACGCCGCGAGAGGTATCACGGTGCCACGCTGCGTGTGACATAGTTCCGAACTTTTCGGCACCCAACCGACACTTCGACCCGGTTTTCCGGGCTTTTTTGTGCTTGGGCGGCCCGGGCAAACCAAGCGGTCAGCGACCAGTCTTGATCGCCTGTTCGCGGATGGCACTGAGCGTGCCGCGGGTGGTGATGACCTCGGTGTCGAGCAGCAACTCGATCACCGTACCGCCCTCGGCGGCCAACGCCCTCTGGAGCGCGGGCTCGAACCCTTCGGTGGTCAACACCTGTTCGGCGGCGTAGCCATAGGCCCGCGCAAGGGCGCACAAATCGGGGTTGGTCAGGGACGAGCCGCTGACGTGAGCCGGGTACTCGCGCTCCTGGTGCATGCGGATGGTGCCGAAACTGGCGTTGTTGACCAGCAGGATGATGCTGCGCGCCCCATGCATCACGGCGGTGGCCAGTTCCTGCCCGTTCATGAGGAAGTCGCCATCTCCAGCGATGGTGAACACGGTACGCCCAGTGAGAATGGACGCCGCTATGCCAGCCGGTACGCCGTAACCCATGGCACCGTTGGTGGGCGCGAGCTGGGTTTTGTGCCCTTTCACCAGGCCGTGGTAGCAGTAGAAGCGGTGCAGCCAGCTTGCGAAATTGCCGGCGCCGTTGGTGAGCACTGCATCGGCTGGCAGATGCGATTGCAGCGAATGGATGATGGCCGGCATGTCGATGGGGCCGGGCAATCGAATGCCGCCGTTGCGCACATCGACATTGACTTCGTAATCGGCATGGCAGGCTGCGGTCCAGTCGACCCAGGGCAACTGAGGCGGTGCACTCAGGACCTCCAGGCAACGTGCCGCCGCGTTCATGGTGGCGCAGATGGCCAGCGTGGGCTGGTAGACGCGGCCCAGTTCCTCGGCACTGGCGTGGATATGCACCAGTTTCTGCTTCGGCAGCGGCGCTTCGATCAGCGTGTAGCCGCCGGTGGTGGATTCGCCCAGGCGCGGGCCGATGGCGATCAGCAGATCGCTCTCCCGCACACGCCGGGCCAGCGCCGGGTTGATGCCCAGACCGACGTCGCCAGCGTAGAGCGGGTGGTGGTTATCGAACGTATCCTGGAAGCGGAAGGTGTTGGCCACCGGCAGCTGCCAGTTCTCAGCGAAGCGCTGCAGCGCCGCAGCGGCCTGCGACGTCCAGCCGCCACCGCCGGCCAGCACCAAGGGGCGCTCGGCCGCGAGCAGCAGCTCACGCAGCTGGCGCAGCGAGCCCGGGTCGGCCCAGCTCTGCACCGGCTCCAGGCGTGGCAAAGGTTCGGCATCCACCGTCTCGGTCAGCATGTCCTCGGGCAGCACTAGCACCACGGGCCCTGGCCGACCGTTCATGGCGGTGGCAAAGGCGCGCGCCACGTACTCGGGAATGCGCCGCGCGTCGTCGATGCGCTCCACCCGCTTGGCCATGCCCTTGGTACTGGGGCCGAAGAAAACCGCGTAATCCACTTCCTGGAAGGCCTCGCGGTCGCGCGCATCGCTGGCCACGTCACCCACGAACAGCACCATGGGGGTGGAATCCTGGAACGCCGTGTGCACGCCGATGGACGCGTTGGTGGCGCCCGGCCCCCGCGTCACGAAACACACGCCGGGACGGCCGGTGAGCTTGCCCTGTGCCTCGGCCATGAAGGCGGCTCCCCCCTCCTGGCGGTTGGTGATGAAGCGGATGCGATCGGCGTGGGCGTGAAAACCGTCCAGCACCGCGAGGTAGCTTTCGCCCGGCACGCCAAAGGCGTGGGTCACACCCTGGGCAATGAGGCATTCGACCAGGAGGTGGCCAGCGAGTCGCGAAGTCATGGGCAATGGAAGGTAGACAAGGTCAGGCCGCGCGGCGACCCACGCCGAGGGCAGCAAACACGGCGAGGAACAGAACGAGTGCGGCACCGACCAGCGTGGCGCTGTACCAGCCACGGTCCATGAGTTGGCCGAACACCACCGGCGACAGGGCGAAGCCCACGTCCAGTCCGGAGTACACCGTGCCATAGACACGGCCGGTCGCACCTTTGGGCGTGGCCTTCTTGATCATCATGTCGCGGCTCGGGCCGCCCACGCCGACGGCAAACCCGGTGGCGGCCAGCGCTACCATGGTGCCCACATTCCCCAGCCAGCCGGTGGCGCAGACCAACAGCAGCAGCGCGCCGGCCGACATGGCGTAGGCCACCACCCGCTCGCTGGACAAGCGGTGTTGCTGACCATAGGCCGCCACAAACCCACCCACCAGCATGCCCACCGCGCCGCTGAGCATGTAGGCGCTGACGGTGAGCGTAGCGGCTTCCATGCTCACGCCATGAAGGCTTTGCAGGATAGACGGGGCAAAGCTCTGCACCACCGCCAGGGTCATGGTGGACAGCAGGAAAAATGCAAAACACCACCAGACCACCGGCAGCTTGAGGTAAGCGAGCTCGGCCCCTCTGGGTGCATTCTGTTCGCGCACCACCACCTCCGTGCGCAGATGGTCACGCTGCCAGAACAGCACGCTCAGCACGACCGCATACAGAGCGGCCGCTGCGAAGTACGCGGTGCGCCAGTCGGCCAGCGCGGTGATTCCAACAAGAAACACCGGCGCCAGCGCCCATCCCAGGTTGCCGGTGAGCCCATGGGCGCTGAAGGCGTGACCCAGGCGCGGCGCAGATACCCGCTGATTGAGGATGGTGAAGTCCGCCGGGTGAAACGGTGCATTGCCCAGCCCGGCCAGACACGCCACCAGCACCAGACCGCTGTAACCGGTGGCCTGAGAGGCCGACAGCGCGGCCAGCAAAAAGCAGAAGATGGCAGCGAACAGCACCGGGCGGGCACCCAGGCGGTCGACCACGAAGCCCGCCAGTGCCTGCCCCACGCCCGAAATCACGAAAAAGATGCTGACCAACAAACCGACATCGGAATAGCTCAGACCGAAGTCGCGGATGAACACCGGGAACAGGGGTGCCAGCAGCAGATGAGAAAAATGGGATGTGCCGTGCGCCAGGCCGACCAGCCCGATCACGGTCGCGTCGCGTTTCAACGGGACCGGTGGCGCGGCGGCGGGAACGTCGAGGGCGGCGGTGGTCATGAGGCAGCTATGGTACGCCGCCGCTTGCTGCCTTGCTGGCGAACGCGCGACAGTGCACAGAACTGGACCTCCGCATTGGGCCATGCACCGCCCTGGTGAGGGATGCACCCCTCGGACGGAACCTGCGCACTGTCAATGGCGTGTCACACACCGGAACTACGCTGGTACGCATCTTGCAGATGCACTTCAAACGCCACTCGCATGGCGTCATCCAGGGGAAGCCAACATGAACACGCATCGACGATTCCGCAAAACCGACAAGGCCTGGGACATGCTCGTCCAGCCGGCGCGCTTCGGGCGCTGCGCCTACAGCTTGCTGCTGCTGGCCAATGGCCGGCGCAGCGAGGAAGAACTGTCCGTACTGCTGGGCACCGATGTATCGGACCTTGCTCGCCACCTGCAGGCCGACGGCTATCTGCAGCCAGTCGACTCCACCCTCTCGGAAGAAGCTGAGACCGATTTCGATCAGCCCACACTCAACTGAGCGCGTGGCAACGCTCCCGCACGGGCCGCTCAGAGCCAGCGCTTGAGCAAACCCATCACGCGGTCGAACTTCGTACCGTAGGGCGGGTAGAACAGGTCGCCCATCGCGAAGCGTGACTGCACCAGCACCGGCTTTTGCTGCGTGAAGCGCAGGAAACCTGCTTCGCCGTGATAAGCACCCCAGCCGCTTTCACCCACGCCACCAAACGGCAGGTTCTCATGGGCGATGTGCATCAGCGTGTCGTTCACTGTCACGCCGCCGCTCACGGTGCGGCTGAGCAGGCGGTCGCAGGCCAGGTGGTCGGTGCCGAACCAGTACAGGGCCAGAGGGCGAGGCCGCTCGTTGATGTAGCGCACCGCGTCGTCCATGCCGTCGTAGGCCAGCACCGGCAGCACGGGACCGAAGATCTCTTCGGCCATCAAGCGCGAATCGGCGGGTGCGTCAAACACCAGGGTGGGCGCCATCTGGCGCTTAACAGGCTGGCCACCCTGCCCCAGCGCCACCACGCGAGCACCTTGCGATGCCACATCGGTCACCAGTGATTGCAAACGAGCCAGATGGCGCTCGGTGAGGATGGCGGTGTAGTCCGGGTTGCCAGCGATGCTGGGAAACAGGCGCTGCACGGCGGCGGTGAACGCCTGCTCGAACGCCGCCTCCATGCCGCGTGGCAGCAGCACGTAGTCGGGCGCGATGCAGGTCTGGCCGGCATTGAGCAGCTTGCCGTGCGCGATCTTGAGCGCCGCGTCGGCCATGTCGACCGAGCGATCGATCACACAAGGCGATTTGCCGCCCAGCTCCAGCGTGGTGGGTGTGAGGTTGGCCGCGGCCGCGGCAGCGACCTTGCGGCCCACTGCGGTGGAGCCGGTGAACAGCAGGTGGTCAAACGGCAGACTGGCAAACTCGTGCGCCACATCAGCCCCGCCTTGCACCACGCACAACTCGTCGGCCGCATAGGCCTCGTGCAGCAGCTTGGCAAGCAAGGCCGAACTGTGCGGCGTGAGCTCGCTGGGTTTGATCATCACCCGATTCCCGGCCGCCAGTGCGGTAGCAGCCGGGCCCAGCGTGAGTTGCAGCGGGTAGTTCCAGGGTCCGATCACGCCCACCACGCCCAGCGGCTGGCGCTGGATATAGGCGCTGGCCGGCTTAAGGTAGAGCGGTGTCTTCACGCGCTGCGGTTTGGTCCAGGCGGTCAGGTGCTTTTCGAGGTCGCCCAGCAAGGCACGCAGGACCAGAAAGTCGGCGACCTCGGTGAGCTGTGGCGAGCGCACGCCGAAGTCGGCCTGAACGGCATCGGCCAGAGCCGCGCCGTGGGTGTTGATGAGGTCACGCATGCGTTTGAGGCGGTCGCGCCGGACCACCAGCGACACATCAATCTGGGCTCGACTGGCCTGGTATTGGGCGTCGAACAGCGCGCGCATGGGAATGTCGGGTGGAGCTTGGGTCATGGGGCCATGATAGTCAGCGAGGCCATTGAACAATAGACGCACCACCCCAGCGCCCAGGCAAGGACGCGCCCGAAGCCCCTCAGCCCAGCGCGTCCGACTCGGTGTCAGCCCAGGCGGGTTCCTGGGTGGTCAAAGCGGGTTGCAGCACCGCTTTCAGCGCGTCATCCACCACCACGTGGGACTCCACCGGCCGAAGCCAGCGCTGCCGGATGAGCCGTTCGCAGCTGCGCCGGGTCATGGTGTGCGACCGGCCACCCGTGCTGGTGAACAGGAAAAGCGCACCTCGGGCGCTGGCCCAGACCAGCTCGGCCCGAAGCCACTCCCCTTGAGAGAACAGATCGACCCGGGTTCCCTTGCGCAACCGCCCCAGCACCAGCTCGGCGTCCTGGCGCTGCACAACGGGCGACTGCGCGTCGCTCAGTGGTGCCTTCTCTGGTGGATCGGCGGCGACTTCGGGTTCCAGCATGTCAGGTTCGAGCGAGAAATCTGACTCGTGCGAAGTCGGCCGCGTGTCTTCGAAACCCGCGTTGGCCCACTCCTGGGCCGCCATCCACGGCTGGGCTGTCACAAAGGGCCGCTGCACCGCGGTCACCACCCGTTTGACCGGCTCCAGCTTCTCGCCCATGTCCAGAGGCGTGAAATCCGACTGCCGCGCATCATGGCGTGCGCGAGCCCGGCGCAGTTTCAGCAGGGGACTGTGCAGGCGCATCAAGGCATCAAAAAAAGCCTGGGACTCTTGCTGGGGCTTGCCCAGCATCGCCAGGCCCTCCTGCAGAGCCTTCACCAGGCCCGGGATGCGTTCAAACACCTCCTTGGGCTGGCGCAGCGTTTCTTCTCGTACGCTCCAAAGGAGCGTCCCCACGACCGTGCGCCAGGCTTGCGTCTGCGCTTCTGCACCAGCGCCTTGCAGCTGGGAAGACGCGATCACCAGAGACCAGGTTTCGTACAGGAAATTGAGCACCAGCTCGGGGGCGTTGAAGACATCCGGACGCAGGCTGATTTCCCAGGCAATCTGGTCGGCCAGCTCCTGCCGGGTCTCAGCAAGGCGAAGCGCGCCGAGCTTTTCGTCACGAGCCGCCTGTTCGGCCTGGTCCGCCGCCGCCCAGCCGCTCTTCAGCCCTTGCAGGGCCAAAGAAAACGGCTGCGGGTCGTCTGAGCGCCCCGCATTGAGCCGGTTGAAAGCTTCGCGCACCGGGCCCATGAAGGCTTGAAATTCCGCAGCAAATTCGTCGTTGAAGCGGAAACTGCGCTGTGCGACCTCCTCCACCAGGCGGCGGGCGGGGTGGTCGGCCTCGGCGAAATACCGCGGCTCTGTCAGCGCCAGGCACAGCAAGGCCGGCTCCAGCGCCACCACCGCTTCGCGCACGGGCGACAGCAACAGCGGATCACGCGCCACCTGGTTGACGAGCTTGCGCACAAGATCCAGCCCAATCGCCTGAGAGGCTCGCTGTGCGCGTTGCTTCAGCTCCAGCAGGACACGGGTGCGCTCATGGGCCAGACCAAAGCGACCCCAGTCATCCGCATTCAATGCGGAGTTCACCGATACGGGCAGGCTCGGCCGCTCCACCACCGGCAGTCCGCGCAGCGCTTGCAAGGATTGCGCGAGCGCCGCAGAGTCAGGCAACGGCAGCGCGGCCTGCGCATCAACGGCGGCGTGCTCGCGTTGAAGCTCGTCGTAATAGGCGCTATCAAGTGGCTGGTCGAAGACCGGTTCGCGGCGACCCAGGAAAGCCTGGAAAACGCCGCTCTCCACTTCGGAACGGGATCTCGCCAGCGATGGCATCGCAGGCAATGCCACACGAGCGTCTTCCCACGAGGCCCCCCTGCCGATGCCCTGTTCAGCGAGCAGGTCGGGCACGCTGGTCGCGGACGCGGATGCGGCCACAGCCCGCGAGGCCTCGGGGTCTTCGACCAACCGGATGCGGTAGCTGGCCTCCTGCACATTGGCCTGCTGCAACATCAGTGCCAGCTGCTCGTAGAGCTGACCAAGCTCTCGACCCAGCACGTGGGCGATGTGCTGCATCCACAACGAACGCACGTCGCCGTCTGGTTCCACTTCGGCCATCAGATCGCGCAGCTCGCGTGCAAACACGGAGGGCCGCAAGGGGTTTTTCTCCACCGCCACCGTATCCAGGCCGATGAGCGAACTCATGCGCGCATCCAGGATCGGCAAGGCGTGCTCGACCAGCGGCAGAAGGTTTTGCAGCAGTCTCACCGACTCCAGCGATTCATTGACCGCAGCGTCGTCCACCAGCTGCAGCATCGAAGAGTCCGACAGTTCGGCCAAGCCCGACATGCCTGGCTCGCTGGATCGGTTGTCGAATCCCTCGCTCAGCCGACGCGGGTAGGTCTGGATGAGCACCACGCGGTTTTGCGCCAGGCTGATGGTCGCACGCGCAAACAGCTGACGCTGCCGGTTGTGCAGACTCGCGCCTTCGGCCGCCTGAAGCGAACTGAGCATGGCATCGATGCAGCGGCGGGTCAGCTCGGGCACGCGCCGTTCCGCCTCCTGGAAGCAATGGCTCAGCAAATCTGCGTGGTGGTGATTCGAAGTAGCTGGACCCATGGGTCTCGGGGTGATTGGGGTGGCGAGATCGACCGTGAGCTTAGCGTCTCCGAGTTCCGAGACGCCACGGACCCTGCAAATTGCAGACACCTACTCCCAAACCCGTCGCAGCATGTTGTCCAATTCACACACTTGTGTTGGGGCAGGCTGGTGCGCACGCACGCCAGCCCGCCTCATCTGCTCGCACCTTGCCCGACGCCCCTCGCCGCGGGGCAGCCGCTGGCCAGGTCAGTCGGCCAGCACCGCCTCGCCAAACGTGAAAACGCCTGGGTAGCGCACCGGGTCAACGTCCACTGGAATCACCGACTTCGGCGCATAGCGACCTTCGAGCAGCAGCCTGGACAGCGGGTTCTCGATGCGCTGCTGGATGGCGCGCTTGAGCGGTCGCGCACCAAACACCGGGTCAAAGCCCACCTTGGCCAGTTCGGCCAGCGCCGCGGGCGACACCTCCAGCCGCAAGTCCATCTTGTGCAGGCGGGCCTGCAGCGCCTTGAGCTGGATGCCGGCGATGGCCTCGATATGCGCCGCGTCGAGGGCATGGAATACCACCGTCTCGTCGATGCGATTCAAGAACTCCGGCCGGAAATGCTCCTTGAGCTCGCCCCACACCGCATCCTTCACCTCTTCGTAGGGCTGACCGACCATCGCCTGGATCAGGTGGGAGCCGATGTTGCTCGTCATGACGATCACCGTGTTTTTGAAATCCACGGTGCGGCCCTGGCCATCGGTCAGGCGGCCATCATCCAGCACCTGCAAGAGCACGTTGAACACGTCCGGGTGCGCCTTCTCGACCTCATCGAGCAGCAGCACACTGTAGGGCTTGCGACGCACCGCCTCGGTGAGATAGCCGCCCTCTTCGTAACCCACATAGCCGGGAGGGGCACCGATCAGGCGGGCCACCGAGTGCTTCTCCATGAACTCGCTCATGTCGATGCGCACCAGGTGTTCTTCGGTGTCAAACAGGAAGCCCGCCAGCGCCTTGCACAGCTCGGTCTTTCCCACGCCGGTGGGGCCGAGGAACAGGAAGGAGCCAGTGGGCCGGTTCGGGTCAGACAGGCCCGAGCGCGAGCGACGGATCGCGTTGGCCACAGCGCCGATCGCCTCGTCCTGGCCGACCACGCGCTGGTGCAGCTTGTCTTCCATCACAAGCAGCTTGTCGCGCTCACCCTGCATCAGTTTGGCCACAGGAATGCCGGTGGCACGCGCCACCACCTCGGCGATCTCTTCGGCACCCACCTGGGTGCGCAGCAACTGGTGGCGACCCTTGCCGTCCTTATCAGCCGCTTTGCCAGACTCGACCTCCTGGGCGTCCTTCAGACGTTTCTCCAGCTCGGGCAGCTTGCCGTATTGCAGCTCGGCCACCTTGTTGAAGTCGCCCTTGTCGGTGTAGGACTTGATCTGTGAGCGGATGCGGTCCATCTCTTCCATCACGTCCTTGGAACCCAGCGCCTGCGCCTTCTCGGCCTTCCAGATTTCGTCCAGATCGGAGATTTCCTTCTCCACGCGGCCGATCTCTTCTTCAATCAGCGCAAACCGCTTTTGCGACGACTCGTCCTTCTCGCGGCGCACCGCCTCGCGCTCGATCTGCAGCTGGATCAGCCGGCGGTCGAGCTTGTCCATCACCTCGGGCTTGGAGTCGAGCTCGATCTTGATCTTGGACGCCGCCTCGTCGATCAGGTCGATCGCCTTGTCGGGCAGGAAACGGTCTGTGATGTAGCGGTGGCTGAGCTCGGCGGCGGCCACGATGGCCGGGTCGGTGATCTGCACGCCATGGTGCACCTCGTACTTTTCCTGCAGGCCGCGCAGGATGGCAATGGTCGCCTCCACGCTCGGCTCGCCCACCAGGATTTTCTGGAAGCGGCGCTCCAGCGCCGCATCTTTTTCAATGTACTTACGGTACTCGTCCAATGTGGTGGCACCCACGCAATGCAATTCGCCGCGCGCCAGCGCGGGCTTGAGCATGTTGCCGGCGTCCATCGCACCTTCGGCCTTGCCCGCGCCCACCATGGTGTGCAGCTCGTCAATGAAGACGATGGTCTGGCCTTCATCCTTGGCCAGCTCGTTGAGCACCGATTTCAGGCGCTCCTCGAACTCGCCGCGGAACTTGGCGCCGGCCAGCAGCGCGGCCATGTCCAGGCTGAGCACGCGCTTGCCTTTGAGCGAATCGGGCACCTCGCCGGCGACGATTCGCTGCGCCAGTCCTTCCACAATGGCAGTCTTGCCCACCCCGGGCTCGCCGATGAGCACCGGGTTGTTCTTGGTGCGGCGCTGCAGCACCTGGATGGCACGGCGGATTTCATCGTCGCGGCCGATCACCGGGTCGAGCTTGCCGGCGCGGGCGCGCTCGGTGAGGTCCATGGTGTATTTCTTGAGCGCTTCGCGCTGACCTTCGGCTTCCGGGCTGTCCACCTTCTGGCCGCCGCGCACCGCGTCGATGGCCGCCTCCAGCCCCTTGCGCGTGAGCCCGCTTTCGTTTGCCATCCGGCCCAGATCGCCTTTGGCATCGGCCAGCGCGAGCAGGAACAGCTCGCTGGCCAGGAACTGGTCGCCACGCTTGATGGCTTCCTTTTCGGTCGCCTGCAACAGCTTGGCCAATTCGGGACCAACGGTGACCTGATCATGCCCTTGCACGCTGGGCAGCTTCTTCACCGCCGCTTCGGCAGCCTTGGTCAGGCCTGGTACGTTGACACTGGCACGCTGCAGCAGCGATTGCGGACCATCAGCCTGGCGCAGCATGGCGGCCAGCAGGTGGGCTGGTTCGATGTAAGCGTTGTCGTTGCCCAAGGCCAGCGTCTGGGCGTCGCTCAGGGCTTCCTGGAACTTGGTGGTGAGTTTGTCGAGTCGCATGAAAGGGTCACTCCGCAAGGGGTTGAATTACCAGTCATGTGGCGCTGCAGCGCAGGATTTCAAGGCGGTCCAGATGTCAGACCGCCCTCTGCTTGACACAGATCAAGCCGCTCAGGCGTTGCTGGCGGCGATGCCCCAGCGGGCCAGCGCTGCGTCGTCGCTCACGCGGGCGTCAACCCAGCGAGCACCGTCAGGCGTCTGCTCCTTCTTCCAGAACGGCGCCTGGGTCTTGAGGTAGTCCATCAGGAATTCACAGGCCTGGAAGCTCTGGCCGCGATGGGCCGAGCTGACGGCCACGAGCACGATCTGGTCCAGCGGCATCAAGAGGCCCACCCGATGGACCACCCGAGCGCCGAGGATGTCAAAGCGCTGGTGGGCCTCGTCGATCATGCGCTCGATGGCCTTTTCCGTCATGTCAGGGTAGTGCTCCAGCTCCATGGTGCTGACTTTTTGCCCTTCATTGCGGTCGCGAACGGTGCCGATGAAGCTGCAGACAGCGCCCACATGCGGGTTGGTTTCGCGCAGGCGCGCCACCTCGGTGCTGAGATCAAAGTCCTCGGTCTGGATGCTGACCCGCGCTTGCATTCAGCCCCCCGTCACTGGCGGAAAAAAGCCGACTTCGGCGCCGTCGCTGAGCGCGGCCGTCTCGTCGCTCATGGTCTGGTTCAGCGCCAGACGCACCGGTTTGCCGCGCGCCAGCGCCTCGGCATGGGCGCCGCCGCGGGCGATGAGTTCATCGCGCAAGGCGACGAGCGTCGTGGCGCTGGTCTCCAGCGATTCGCTGCCGGTGCCGATGGCCTCGCGGATGGAGGCGAAATAACGCAGATGGACTTTCATGCGAGCAGGTCAGCAAAAGATATGTAAGACACCAGGTCACCCTGGGCGATGGTGCTGCCAGCCGGGTTGTCCACCAGGCCGTCGCCCCAGACAGCGGACGTCAGCACACCCGAGCTCTGGTTGGGAAACAGGTCCAGCCCGCCTGCTGCGTTGCGGCGCACGCGCAGGAACTCCCGGCGCCGGTCGGCGCGCGGCAGGTCGAAGTGCGCGGGCAGCTTGACTGGCCGACGCTCTGGAACGCCAGCGCCCTGCAAGGCCAGCAGAAAAGGCCGCACCAGCAGCAGGAACGTGACAAAGCTGGACACCGGGTTGCCCGGCAAGCCCATGAAATGGCAGGCAATGTCGGCATCGGCGCCAGCCCCCGCGTCGCGCCGGACCGTACCGTAGGCGAAAGGTTTGCCGGGTTTCATGGCGATCTGCCACAGGTCCAGCGTGCCCAGCTGCTGCACCGACGGCTTGATGTGATCCTCCTCCCCCACCGAGACGCCACCGCTGGTGAGGATGAGGTCGTGATGGTCGGCCGCGGTCTTGAGCGCGGCCAGGGTCAGGTCTCTCCGGTCGGGCACGATCCCCAGATCGCTCACCTCGCACCCCAGGCGCTGCAGCAGCGTACGCAGGAAAAAACGGTTGGAGTTGTAGATGGCGCCCGGCTTCATGTCGGCCGGCGTCACATCGCCCGGCATGACCAATTCGTCGCCGGTAGAGAACAAGGCCACGCGCGGCCGCCGCACCACCGGCAACCTGGCCAGGCCCAGACTGGCAGCCAGTCCCAGAGAGGCCGGCGAGAGACGCTGGCCACGCGGCAACACCACCGCGCCGCGCGTCACGTCTTCACCCCCCCGACGCACCCACTGGCCGGGTGCCGGCACAGCATCGATATGCACCGCATGCAGATCGCCGCCGACCTCGCGCGTGTCTTCCTGCATCACCACCGCGTCCGCTCCCTCGGGCATGGGCGCGCCGGTGAAGATGCGGGCACAGGTGCCGGCACGCAATGGCTCGGCCGCATGGCCCGCCGCGATGCGCTGCGACACAGGCAGAACCACGCCCGCCTCGCTCACATCGGCCCGGCGCACCGCATACCCGTCCATCGACGAGTTGTCCTGTGGCGGCACCTGCAGCTCGGACACCAGATCGGTCGCCAACACACGGCCGTCGGCCTCGAAGGTCGCTGCGGTTTCCGTGTCAGAAAGTGGTGCGGCCTGGGCCAGCAGGCGCACCAGCGCGTCGTCAAGCGCCATCAGTGGCGCGCGAGCGGGTGGAGACGGTGGGTGGGCGGCGGTCATGGTAGGGCAAGTCGAAACGGGTTCAGGTGTAGGCCTCGGGGTCGTACTCGAACCGGTGTCCATTGTCGACCAGCCACTGGGCAATGTCATCGACCCGATTCAAATCCAGCACCGGGCGCAGGGTGGGTTCGGGCAACTGCTCGGGGCTGTCGGTGGCGATGGCCACCACGAAGGCGTCATCCGGGTAACGTGCCGGTTTGCCGCTGGCCACACGCCACACCTCCAGTTTCTGCAGGTTGCTCTGCTTGAAACCCTCCACCAGCACCCAGTCGACGCCGTCGTACAGCGAGGCGATGGCCTGGTGCACCGTGACCGCGCCGGGCACTTCGAACTCGCGCATCAGCACCAGCCGTTGGCTGGACACCGCCACCACCTCCAGCGCTCCCGCCTGCCGATGTCGCCACGTATCTTTGCCCGGCTGGTCGATGTCGAGCGCGTGGTGCGCGTGCTTGACCACCGACACCCGCAGGCCACGCAGACGCAGCGCAGGGATGAGCTGTTCCACCAGCGTGGTCTTGCCGGAGCCGGAGTATCCGGCGAAGCCCACCGCCTTCATGGCTCCGCGCAATGCTGGGTGATGTACGCCTGCACCGCAGCCGTGTCCGCCGGCATGACCTTGACCCGCTTGGGCAGGTTTTCAATGCCATCGAACTGGGGCGGGCGATCCGGCTGGCGGCCCAGCGCCTCGACGATGGTCTCGGCGAACTTGATCGGCAGAGCGGTCTCCAGCACGATCATCGGCACGCCGGGCTGAAGGTGCTCACGCGCCACCTTCACACCATCGGCGGTGTGGGTGTCGATCACCATCTGGAAACGCGCAAACGTGTCGCGAATCGTTTCCAAGCGGTTGAGGTGGGTGCTGCGCCCGCTCACGAAACCGTAGCGGGTGGCGGCCTGTTCGAACACAGGGTCGTCACCGAGCTCGAACCGGCCTTCGCGCCCCAGCTGTTGGCCAAACAAGGCCTTGACCCGGGCACCGTCTCGGTCCAGCAGGTCGAACACGAAACGCTCGAAGTTGCTGGCCTTGGAGATGTCCATGGAGGGGCTGGAGGTCTCGTGGGTGTCGGCGCTGGCGCGAACGCGGTACGTGCCGGTGCGAAAAAACTCGTCGAGCACATCGTTTTCGTTGGTCGCGACCACCAGCTGGGCAATGGGCAAGCCCATCATGCGGGACACGTGGCCCGCGCAGACGTTGCCGAAATTGCCGCTGGGCACGGTGAAGCTGACCCGCTGGTCGTCAGTCGAAGTGGCCTGGAAATAGCCGGCGAAGTAATAGACAACCTGAGCCAGCAGCCGCGCCCAGTTGATCGAGTTCACCGTGCCGATCTTGTGAAGGCGCTTGAAATCAATGTCGTTGCTGACGTTCTTGACGATGTCCTGGCAGTCGTCGAACACACCTTCGATGGCGATGTTGTGGATGTTCTCGTCGAGCAGGCTGAACATCTGCGCCTGCTGAAATTTGCTCATGCGCCCGTGTGGGCTGAGCATGAAGACGCGCACGCCGCGCTTGCCTCGCATGGCGTATTCGGCCGCACTGCCGGTGTCACCTGAGGTAGCACCCAGGATGTTGAGCTGCTCGCCGCGGCGCGCCAATTCGTATTCGAACAGGTTGCCCAGCAGCTGCATGGCCATGTCCTTGAAGGCCAGCGTGGGCCCGTTGGACAAGGCTTCAAGCCAGAAACCTTCTTCAAGCATTTTCAGAGGCACGATCTGCGGCGTGCCGTACACCGCTTCGGTGTAGGTCTTGTCGCACAAGGCCTTGAGGTCAGCGGCGGGGATGTCGTCGATGTAGAGCGACAGCACTTCAAACGCCAAGGCTGCGTAACCGCCTGGCGCGCCACCGTTGAACACCGAGCGCCAGCGCGACAACGTGGCTGCATCGACCTGGGGATAGTGCTCCGGCAGGTACAGGCCACCGTCGGGCGCCAGGCCCTCGAGCAGGATTTCGCAGAAGTGGCGGCGCTCAGGGTGGCCGCGGGTGCTGAGGTATTTCACGAAAGGGTCCAGGTCAGAAACTCACGCCGTACACACGGATATCGATCAGGAAACGCGAGGCCAGCAGTCCGACGAATCCGCCGATCAGGATCAGCCAGTGCAGCTCGCGCTGCGCCCGGTTGTCGGTGCGGTCCAGCAACACAAAATACAGCCATGAGGCAAGAAAGCTCGCAGCGCCATTGAGCAGCACGTCCCACCAGGGGAGAAAGGCCCGCAAGGCCAGGCCGACCAGGGCCGCGAACCAGAACGCGAGGTGCCAGCGCGGCATGTCCACGTGCGCCATCTTGAGCAAGGCCGCCAATGTGAGGGCCGCGATCAGCGTGGGCATGAGGCCTGCCAGCCAGGGGGTGCGTCAGCTCAGCTCCTCCTTGCGGATGCGCACGATGGGCGCGAGCACCGTCGGCAGGGCTTGCATCTGCCCCAATACCGCGTCCATGTCACCCTCACGGGTGTCGTGGGTGAGGATGATGAGGTCGGTGGAGGTGGCGCCTTCGCCTCCCACCTGATCCGCTTCGCGCTGCAGCACGGCGTCGATGCTGATACCGGCCTGCGCAAGCAGGCCCGTCACCTTGGCGAGTACACCGGCCTGGTCGGCCACGCGCAGGCGCAAGTAATAGCTGGTAACCACCTGGCTCATCGGCAATACCGGCAGGTCACTCATGGCGTCAGGCTGGAAGGCCAGGTGCGGCACGCGGTTTTGTGGATCGGCGGTGTGCAGACGGGTGATGTCGACCAGGTCGGCGATCACCGCGCTGGCAGTCGGCTCGCTGCCAGCACCCTTGCCGTAGTAAAGCGTGGAGCCCACGGCATCGCCCTGCACCAGCACGGCGTTCATCGCACCCTCCACGTTGGCGATCAGCCGCTTGGTCGGCACCAGGCTGGGGTGCACCCGCAGTTCCACACCCTGGGGAGTGCGTTTGGTGATGCCCAGCAGCTTGATGCGGTAGCCCAGTTGCTCAGCGTAGCGGATGTCGGTGCCCGACAGCTGGGTGATGCCCTCGACGTAGGCCTTGTCGAACTGCACCGGGATGCCGAAGGCGATGGCGCTCATCAGGGTGGCCTTGTGTGCGGCGTCCATGCCGCCGATGTCAAAGGTCGGATCGGCCTCGGCGTAGCCGAGGCGCTGTGCGTCCTTGAGCACCACGTCAAAGTCCAGGCCTTTGTCGCGCATTTCGGAGAGGATGAAGTTGGTCGTACCGTTGATGATGCCGGCCACCCACTGGATGCGGTTGGCGGTCAGGCCTTCGCGCAGCGCCTTGATGATCGGAATGCCGCCGGCCACCGCAGCTTCAAACGCCACCATCACGCCCTTGGCATGCGCAGCCGCGAAAATCTCGGTGCCGTGCACCGCCAGCAAGGCCTTGTTGGCGGTGACCACGTGCTTGCCCGCGGCGATCGCCTCCAACACCAGCGCTTTGGCGATGCCGTAGCCACCGATGAGCTCGATCACGATGTCGATATCGGGGTTGGCGATGACTGCACGTGCGTCATCCACGACCTTCACGTCGGGACCAACAATGCCCCGTGCGCGCGCCACATCGAGATCCGCCACCATCGTGATAACGATGCCACGGCCAGCGCGGCGCTGGATTTCCTCCTGGTTGCGTTGCAGCACGTTGAAGGTGCCGCTGCCCACGGTGCCTATGCCCAGCAGGCCTACTTGGATCGGTTTCATGTCGTCGGAGTCAGAGAGGGTCGGGAATGGGATTCAGGGACCACGCTGGCGTGGCGCTTGCGCCAGCCTTCGAGGAATTTGGCGACACGGCCAATGGCCTCGCGGAGGTCGTCTTCGTGCGGCAGGAACACGATGCGGAAATGCTGGTTGTCGGGGTAATTGAAGCCAGAGCCCTGCACCAGCATCACGCGCGTTTCCTGCAGCAGTTCCAGGAACAGCTGCTGGTCGTCCTGGACCGGGTACATCACCGGGTCGAGCTTGGGAAACATGTACAGCGCCGCGCTTGGCTTGGTGCAGCTGACGCCGGGGATGGCGGTGATCAGCTCGTAGGCCAGGTCGCGCTGACGGCGCAACCGTCCGCCTTCACACACCAGGTCGTTGATGCTCTGGTAACCGCCCAGCGCGGTCTGGATCGCCCACTGGCCAGGCACGTTGGCGCAAAGCCTCATGTTCGAAAGCATGTTCAGGCCTTCGATGTAGTCCTTGGCGGGCTTTCTGTCGCCCGAGACCACCATCCAGCCGGCGCGGTAACCGCACGAGCGGTAGCTTTTGGACAGCGAGTTAAATGTGAGCGTGAGCACATCCTCGCTCAGACTGGCCAACGCCGTGTGCTTGACGCCGTCGTACAGCACCTTGTCGTACACCTCGTCGGCAAAGATGACCAGGCCGTGTTCGCGCGCGATCTCGACAATGTCTTTCAGCAGCGCATCGGAATACAGCGCACCTGTCGGGTTGTTGGGGTTGATCACCACGATGCCCTTGGTGGCCGGGGTGATCTTGGCCCGGATGTCTGCGAGGTTGGGCATCCAGCCGCTGGCCTCGTCGCACATGTAGTGCACGGGCGTGCCGCCAGAAAGGCTCACGGCGGCGGTCCACAGGGGGTAGTCGGGGGAGGGCAGCAACAGCTCGTCGCCATCGTCCAGCAAGGCGTTGGTCGCCATCACAATCAATTCACTGGCGCCGTTTCCCAGATAGATGTCGTCGAGCGTGACGCCGGCGATGTTTTGCTTCTGGGTCTCGTGCATCACCGCCTTGCGCGCCGCGAAGATGCCCTTGCTGTCCGAGTAGCCAGCCGAGTTCGGCAAGTTGCGGATCATGTCTTGCTGGATTTCCTCGGGCGCGTCGAAGCCAAACACCGCCAGGTTGCCGATGTTGAGCTTGATGATCTTGTGCCCTTCTTCTTCCATCTGCCGAGCGGCGTCCATGATGGGACCGCGAATGTCGTAGCAGACGTTGGCAAGCTTGGCGGATTTCTGGATGGTCTTCAAAGTCCCTCCCGGGGCATCAGGGGTCTTGCAGTCGGTACCGTTGCATCAACTCGCCGCAGGATAATATTTGCCTGCGGAAAGCCCGCAATTTGACCACAGTTCACCTCTGCACCCACCGGCTGCCACACTTCGCACCGACCACCTCTGACACCATGAAACTGCACGCCGACAAGCCCGAGGTTCAGTCCATCACCGCCTATGGCACGGGCTGGGTAGCGGTGGACGGCGTGCGTCACAGCGCCAGCCTGGTGCTCAGCGCCTCAGGGGCCCTGGAGCCCTGGGCCTGTGAGCGATTCGACGCACTGACACCGGCGCACTTCGAGCACCTGCTCACCCTGGGGGCCGATGCGCCTGAGCTGGTGGTGTTTGGAAGTGGCGAGCGGCTGCGTTTCGTTCGGCCGGCTTTGCTCCAGAGTCTGATCGCTCGGCACATCGGCGTGGAGACGATGGACACCGCAGCGGCTTGCCGCACTTACAACATCCTGGCAGCAGAGGGCCGCCGCGTGGTCGCTGCCCTGCTGATCGAGCCCTAGATGGGCCGCCGGTGGCCGTGCCATCCGTGCGCACGTGCCAGGCTCCCCCGAGCGTCCTTGGACTGAAGTGCCTTTCAAGGTAAAATAGGAGATTGCTCGCCGAGTCACCATCCCATGCCCAGGCGGGGATCCAGCAGTGGCTCACAAGGCGGGCCAACGAGTCACCATTCACTTAAGTCAGGGGTCCCCACAGCATGGCAGTCGTTGTCAACAAACCAATTCCCGAATTTGAATCCATGGCCACCGGTGGACTCAAGGTGAGCAACCAGACCCACCTGGGCCAGACGGTGGTACTGTATTTTTACCCAAAGGACAACACGCCCGGCTGCACCACGGAAGCGATGCAGTTCCGCGACAAGTACAAGGACTTCGTCAAGGCCGGAGCCGAAGTCTTCGGCGTATCGCGCGACAACATGACATCGCACGACAGCTTCAAGGCCAAGCTGGAGTTGCCTTTCGAGCTGGTCGCTGACACCGAAGAAAAGATGTGCCACATGTTCGGCGTGGTCAAGAACAAGATCATGTACGGCAAGAAGGTCAAGGGCATTGAGCGAAGCACCTTCCTGATCGGTCCCGATGGCGTGCTCAAGCAGGAGTGGCGTGGCCTCAAGGTGCCAGGACACGTGGAGGACGTGCTCAAGGCCGTCAAGGCACTCAAGAAGGCTGCCTGAGAAACCGGGGTTAAGGACCGGTCGGGACCGTCACCGGCCTCGTGCATAATGAATTCATGTCTCGGGAAGCCACACAGCCCAGTGCCTCTGCCCTGCTCCCAACAGCCTTATCCAGCCGTCCGGTCTTCCTGACGGCTTTTTCTTTTTCAGCCGTGCGCTGAACCTGGTCCGCCTCCATGCCACTGCCTCCCGCCCCTGCGAAACGCGCCGCCTTGTTGTCCGCCGAGGCCTACCGCCTAAAGGCTGCTGAAGATAGTTTTGATCTGCTCCCCGAGCCAGCGCTTGCGTTGTCCGGCGAGCCGTCCATCAGCCAAGCGACTCCTGCCGAGGTCGCCCCTTCTAAGCCGTCTACCGCCCGCTCGGGCTCTCGTGGCCGAGCCGCTGCGCGGGAGCCGGTACCGGCGACGCAGCGCCCAGCGCCAGCCGCCGAAGCCCTGCCCGCGTTCAGTGCTCCGGCCGCAAGTCCGGCACGCCCAAGCGCGCCCGCGCCGACCGACCGCCGCCGCTCATCGCGCGCGCGCTCGGCAACCAACGGACCGGCGCGCCTGTTCGTACTCGACACCAACGTCTTGCTGCACGATCCAGTCAGCCTGTTCCGTTTTGAAGAACACGACATCTTCCTGCCGATGATCGTGCTCGAAGAGCTCGATGGCCACAAGAAAGGGATGACCGAGGTCGCTCGCAACGGTCGCCAGACCAGTCGAACGCTGGACGCACTGGTGGCGCAGCAAGGGGCGGATCTGGCCAAGGGCCTGCGCCTCTCGGGTACTGGCAATGTGTCGGCGCGCGGGCTGCTGTTCTTCCAGACCGAGCCGCTGGACGCCACCCTGCCCAGCAGCCTGCCGCAAGGCAAGGCAGACAACCAGATTCTGGGTGTTGTCCAGGCACTTCGCGACAAGTACCCGCAGCGCGAGGTGATCCTGGTCTCCAAGGACATCAACATGCGGGTGAAGGCCCGCGCGCTGGGCCTGGCCGCCGAGGACTACCAGAACGACAAGACGCTGGACGACGGTGAACTGCTCTACGCTGGCGCCCTGGCCCTGCCGCAAGATTTCTGGACCCGCCAGAGCAAGACCATCGAAAGCTGGCAAAGCGGCAGCCAAACTTTCTACCGCGTCAGCGGGCCGTCGGTGGGCCAGTTTTACATCAACCAGTTCGTGTATTTCGAGGCACCGGGAGAACCCTCGCTCTACGCGCGCGTGGTTGAGATCCGTGACAAGACTGCGGTGCTCAAGACCCTGAAAGACTACACGCACCTGAAAAATGCCGTGTGGGGCGTGACCAGCCGCAACCGAGAGCAAAACTTTGCGCTCAACCTGCTGATGGACCCCGAGGTCGACTTCGTGACGTTGGCCGGCACGGCCGGCACCGGCAAGACGCTGATGGCATTGGCCAGTGGACTCACGCAAGTGCTCGACGACCGACGCTATACCGAAATCATCATGACCCGCGCCACGGTGAGTGTGGGCGAGGACATCGGCTTCCTGCCCGGCACCGAAGAAGAAAAAATGGGACCCTGGATGGGCGCGCTGGACGACAACCTCGAATTCCTCGCCAAGGGCGATGGCGGAAACGCCGGTGAATGGGGCCGGGCCGCCACCAACGAACTGATCCGCAGCCGCATCAAGGTCAAGAGCATGAACTTCATGCGCGGACGGACCTTCATGAACAAGTACGTGATCATCGATGAGGCACAGAACCTCACGCCCAAGCAGATGAAAACGCTGATCACCCGCGCTGGCCCGGGCACCAAGATCATCTGCATGGGCAACCTGGCACAGATCGACACACCCTACCTGACCGAAGGTTCGTCGGGCCTCACCTACGCGGTCGATCGCTTCAAAGGTTGGCCGCACGGCGGCCACATCACGCTGGCGCGCGGTGAGCGTTCGCGCCTGGCTGACTTTGCCAGCGAGGTGCTGTAGCGCGGACCTCTGGCATGGAGGCGGTGCTGGACATTTGGCGCCACACCAGCGAAGTGGCAAGTTCACACGTACTTCCCCACGGCTTCCAGGACCTGATCGGTGCCCAATCATCGGGCGAGGCGCCGTGCTGGTTTCTGGCTCCCCCGCTCTGACGTCACCTAACGGGTGTAGCCCAGTTGCATGGATGCCCCCGTGTTGAGTGAGCTTGCGCGCTCCCGGCGCCTTCCTACCAGGACTTGAAGAAAACCGACAGCGGCTAGCCGCTCAGAAATCGCCGCCGCCTGCCAGACTCTCGAAGCGCGTGAGCATGTTCAGGAAGGCCAGTTTCACCGTGCCTGTGGGGCCATTTCGCTGCTTGCCGATGATGATCTCGGCGACGCCGGGCTCTTTGCACGCGTCTTTGGTGTAGTACTCGTCGCGGTAAATGAACATGATGATGTCCGCGTCCTGCTCGATGGCGCCGGACTCGCGCAGGTCGCTCATCATCGGTCGCTTGTCGGTGCGGGTCTCGACGCTGCGGTTGAGCTGGGAAAGTGCAATGACCGGGCACTGCAACTCCTTGGCCAGCATCTTCAGACCGCGCGAAATTTCACCCAGCTCGGAGGCGCGGTTGTCGCCGTCGGAGCCGCTGCCGCTCATGAGCTGGAGATAGTCCACCACGATCAGGCCCAGCTTGCCGCACTGGCGCGATAGGCGACGCGCGTTGGCGCGCAACACACTGGTGGTCAGGCCCGGCGTCTCGTCGATGTGCAGCGACACGTTGCGCAGCTTCTCGATTGCCTCGGTCAGTCGCGGCCACTCGTCGTCGGTGAGTTTGCCGTTGCGCAAATGGGTCTGGTTGATGCGACCGATGGAGCCGACGATACGCACCGCCAGCTGGGAGGCGCCCATCTCCATGGAAAAGACCGCCACCGGCAGACCTTCATTGAGCGCGACGTGTTCGGCGATGTTGATTGCAAACGCCGTTTTGCCCATGGAAGGACGCGCGGCCAGCACCACCAGATCGCCGGCCTGCAGGCCAGAGGTCATGCGGTCCAGGTCGACAAAACCGGTCGGCACACCGGTGATGTCGTTCGGGTTGTTGGCCATTTCCTCCACCCGGTCCAGCAGCTCGACTACCAGGGTGTCCATGCCCTGGAAGCCCTCCTTCATGCGCGAGCCCTCTTCCCCGATATTGAAGATTTTTTGCTCGGCCTCGTCCAGGATCTTGTCGACCGGTCTTCCCTGGGTGTTGAAGGCAGCGGTGGCGATCTCGTCGCTGGCAGCGACCAGTTTTCGCAGGATGGCGCGCTCTCGCACGATCTCGGCGTAGCGCCGGATGTTGGCAGCGCTTGGCACGTATTGCGCCAGGGAGTTCAGGTAGGCCAGGCCGCCGGCGTCGTCTGCCTTGCCCAGGTTTTGCAGGTGCTCGTAGACCGTGACCACATCGGCCGGCTTGCTGCCATTGACCAGGGTCGCGATCGCTGAATACACCAGCCGGTGTTCGTAACGGTAGAAATCGGAATCGGTGACCAGATCGGCCACCCGGTCCCAGGCACCGTTGTCGAGCAACAAGCCACCCAGGACGCTGGATTCGGCTTCGATCGAGTGCGGAGGTACCCGCAACTGGGCCAGTTGGGGATCAGCGGACAGGCCAAGGTCCTCAAGACCGGCGTCGAAGGAAGAGAAGGGACTGGAAAAAACGGCAGGCATGTCGGGACGCAGAGGGCAATGGGACATGGTACGCCGGGGCGCAGTCCAAGTCACGGGACAAGTCTGTGGAAAAGTGGTGCATGGCCGGTGAACAGTCGAGTGGCGGGCATGGGCCACCCGGGTTCATCTCACCATGAAAAAAGCCGCCCACCCATCGGGCGGCGGCTTCAGGGTCGGGCGCTGGGCGCCCCTCCACAACTCCGGAGATCAGGCGGTTTCGCCGAGCACCGACACCGGCACTTCCACCGTCACGTCGGTGTGCAGGTGCACGCTGACCGAATAGTCACCCACGTTCTTCAGCAGACCGTTGGGCATGCGCACCTGGGCCTTGGAGACGGTGAAGCCTTGCTTGTTCAGCGCTTCGGACACGTCGTGGTTGGTCACAGAGCCGAACAGGCGACCGTCAACGCCGGCTTTCTGGGTCAGCTTGACGGTTGCGGCAGCGAGCTTTTCGCCCAGTGCCTGGGCTTCTGCCAGCTTGGCTGCTGCCACTTTCTCGAGTTCCGCACGACGGCCTTCGAATTCGGCGATGGCCGTCTGGGTGGCGCGGCGGGCGCGGCCTTGCGGGATCAGGAAATTGCGGGCGTAGCCGTCTTTGACCTTGACCACATCGCCAAGGGCGCCGAGGTTCACTACTTTGTCGAGCAGGATGATTTGCATGTCAGGCTCTCTTTCAGACGCGGTGCTGGTCGCTGTAGGGCAGCATGGCCAGAAAGCGCGAGCGCTTGATGGCGGTGTTGACCTGGCGCTGGTAAAAGGCACGGGTGCCAGTCAGGCGGGCGGGAATGATCTTGCCGTTCTCGGCGATGAAATCGCGAAGGACGTCAACGTCCTTGTAGTCGACCTCTTCGACGTTGGCCACGGTGAAGCGGCAGTAGCGCTTGCGCTTGAACAGCAGCGATTGCGTGTTGCGCTTGGGGCGCTTGTCTTTGTTGAAACGTTTGGGTGCAGCCATGATGGGCCTTCCTATGTCTTGCTGAAATCTTGAATATGGAACAACAGGCCTTTGCCGTTGCGTGCGTTGGTCATGAAACCTGAGAACTGGTAGGAAGCATCGAGGCCCGAACGGGCCAGGGATTCTGCCTGGCTGCCGAAGACCACGGCCCTCAGCTGCAACTTCACCTCTCTCGGAGTGTCCATTTCGACCACCTGAGACTCGTGCTCCAGCACGATGTTCAGGGCGGGGATGCCTGCCGGGGTGTAGCGCAGAGTCTGAACCTGCACCACCGAGGCTGACAATTCGAAACGGTTCACTGGCTCACGAGATCACGCAGCGCGATCAGGCAGCCGTGCGCTCCTGCGAGTTGCTGCGGTCACCACGGTCGCCGCGCTCACCGCGGTCTCCACGATCACCCCGGTCGCTGGGCTGCTGAAGCTTGCGGGCTTCTTCGCGCTCGACCGACTTCATCATGCTCGAAGGACCGGTCTCGGCTTTCTTGCGCAGCACGGTCAAGTGACGCAGCACGGCGTCGTTGAACTTGAAGGCGTGCTCGAGTTCGGCCATCACCGCCTGGTCGGCTTCGATGTTGACGCACAGGTAGTGGGCCTTGGACAGCTTGTTGATCTGGTAGGCCAGCTGGCGGCGGCCCCAGTCTTCCACGCGGTGGATCTTGCCGTTGCCGGCGGTGATCATGCCCTTGTAGCGCTCCAGCATGGCTGGCACCTGCTCGCTTTGATCCGGATGGATCAGCAAGACAATTTCGTAATGACGCATAAACTCTCCTTGTGGATGACCCCGCGCCATCGACTCATTCGAGTGCCGGCATGGGATTCGGGTGAAAGCCGCCCTCAGCGTCGGTCGGGGTGCGGCAAGGCGAAGCCAATGATTCTAGCAAATCCCGGCCGTGCCCGCCAGATCTGCCTGGGCCCCCCCGGCGGAAGCGTTCTAGGGCCGAGGCGAATCGTCGGGCAGCCTCGGGTAACGCACGTACTCCACCATCGCCTGCACCTCCCTGCTGGGCGCCGGCATCACGAGGCTGAGCGCGATGATGACGGCAAAGCCCACCGGTACGCCGAACAAACCCGCCGAAATCGGCTGAATGCCCCACCAGAGCTCCACCGGGGAGGTCACGCCAAAGACCTGGCGCAGCCAGGTCTGGGTGGTGGCCATGTAGTACAGCGTCACGCCCAGCCCCGCCAGCATGCCCATGGACGCGGCGAACCCGTTGGTGCGTTTCCAGAAGATGCCCAGAACCAGCGCCGGGAAAAACGAAGCGGCGGCGAAAGAAAAAGCCGCCGAAACCAAAAACAGAATGTCCGCCGGCCTCTGAGCGGCCACATAGGCCGCAGCCAGCGCCACCATCAGCAGCAACACCTTGGAGATGGTCACCCGGCGCGCAGTGGACGCGTTGGGATCGAACATCTTGTAGTACATATCGTGCGACAAGGCATTGGCGATGGTGAGCAGCAGGCCATCTGCGGTGGACAGCGCCGCGGCCAGACCTCCGGCCGCCACCAGACCGGCGATCACATAAGGCAAGCCGCCGATCTCGGCCGTGGCCAGCACGATGATGTCGCCGTCGATGCTCATTTCATTGAGCTGCAGCAGGCCGTCGCGGTTGATGTCGGTCAGCGACAGCAGAGAGGGATCCACCTTGTTCCAGGCGCTGACCCAGGCGGGCAGCTGATCAAACGGCGTGCCCACAAGCACATGAAACACCTCGAACTTCACCAGCACCGCCAGCGCTGGCGCGGTGAAGTAGAGCAGGAAGATGAACAGCAGCGACCAGGTGACCGATTCCCGCGCCTGCTTCACGCTGGGTACGGTGTAGTAGCGCATGAGGATGTGCGGCAGCGCCGCGGTGCCAATCATCAGACAGAACACCAGCGCGAGGAAGTTGCGCCTCGACTCCTCAAAGACCTTGCGCTCGGCGGCATCCCCCTCAGGATTACCTGCAAACTGCGCCGCATGGGGTGGCATGCCGTTGAGGGGTCTGGACTTGGTATCGGCCTCGGCTTTGGCCGCGGTCCAGCTGGCGCGCGCCGCCGCCGCATCGCGTGGCAGGGCAGATACGGCCTTCTCTGCCGCCGAGATGTCGCGCGACGGCGCCTGGGCTTGCCGAAGCCGCGCCAGTCGCTCCTCGGCTGCGGCCTTGTCGGCGGCCAGCGCAAGCGCCGGGTTCTGCAGCTTGGCAGCCAGCTCCTGCGAACGCTCGCGGTAGAGCGCGCGTACCTCGAGCTCTTTGGGGTCGTGCGTGAGCAGGTTTTCCTTCGCCGTGACCTTCTCCAGCTGAAAACCATAGATGGCCTGAGGCACCGGGACCCCTGTCTGCTTGACCGACAGCCAGACCACCGGCAACAGGTAAGCCAGGATGAGCACGATGTACTGGGTCACCTGCGTCCAGGTCACTGCCCGCATCCCACCCAGAAATGAACACACCAGGATGCCCCCCAGTCCCAGGAACACCCCCAACTCAAACGCCACCCCGATCAAGCGCGAGGTAATCAGACCGACGCCGTAAATCTGCGCCACCAGGTAGGTGAACGAACACAGGATGGCAGCCAGCACGCCGATCAGGCGCGGCAGATGACCGCCATAGCGTTCGCCCAGGAAATCCGGAATGGTGAACTGGCCAAACTTGCGCAGGTAGGGCGCTAGCAGCAGCGCCACCAGGCAGTAGCCGCCGGTCCAGCCCATGATGAAGGCCAGACCGTTGTAGCCGGTGAGGTAGAGCGTACCGGCCATACCGATGAAAGAGGCTGCCGACATCCAGTCGGCTCCCGTGGCCATCCCGTTGTAGATTGCCGGCACGCGCCGCCCCGCCACGTAGTACTCGGTCGCGTCGGTGGTGCGGCACATGACGCCGATGCCTGCGTACAGGCCGATCGTGGACAGCAAAAAAATGAAACCGATCCACTCCCGCGACAGGCCCAACTGCTCAAGACCCGCAAGCAGCACCACAAACACCACAAAGCCCAGCGTGTACCAGCGGTAGACCTTGTTGAGCTGGCGTTTGAAGGCGCGGTTGTACGCCGCGTTCTCGCTGGAGGGCCCCGGGGTCGCCGCCATGCCTCAGGGCTCCTCTTCCTGCACCCCGTGGCGCCGGTCGAGCCGATCGATGTACCAGGCGTAAAAACCGATCACCAGCAGGTAAACCAGCAGCGTGCCCTGAGCGCCCATCCAGAAACTGAACGGCCAACCAAAAAAACTGAAGCTCAGCTCACGCGCAAAATAGCTCACGCCGAACGTCACCAGAAACCAGATCAACAGCAGCAGCGCTGTGATCCGCAAGTTGGCATGCCAGTGGCGGCGGCGAGCGTCGTTATCTGCCATGGCTCAGGTACCCGCAGCGAGCAGGCCGGTTTCGCGTTCGAGCTGGTCCGCCACCTTTGGCTCGAAGCCACGCAGATGCGTCAGAACGCGCTGCGCCTCAGCGGTCCGACCTCGCTCCAGATGCACGCGCGCCAGCTGGTACCAGGCGTGTGGGCTCAGAGGCTGCAACTCTGTGCCTCGCTGCAGCGCGCTCACCGCCTCGTCCCATTGAGCGAGGCGTATGTGGCACAAGCCCAGACCGTACCAGGCGCGGTCCATCGCCGGGTCGAGTTCAGTGGCGCGGGCCAGAGATCGGGTGGCCTCATCCAGCCGCCCAAGCGACTCCTGCAGAAAGCCCAGGTTGAACCAAGCCGTGGCCTGCTGCGGCACCAGCTGCACCAGCCGAGCAAGATCGGCGAGTGCTGCCTCGGGCTGGCCCTGCTCCACCAGCAGGTGGGCCCGGGTGGCGAGCGCATGGGTGTTGGCGGCATCGGCCGTCAACAGCTGGTGAGTCCAGTGGAGCGCTCGGGCACGCGCTCCCATCGCCAGCAGACAACGCAGACCCAGGCTCGCAGCGCAGCGACGGATCGCGTGATTCAAAGGCAAGTGGCGACCCCGATGGCCCGGCAATGCGAGACTTTCCAGGCGGTGACCGCCAGCCAGGCAAAGCCAAGCAACAGAAACGCCACCAGCGGCAGGTGACGATCCAGCACAAAGCCGGGCGTGAGCCGGCGCGCCAGCCACACCGCAGGCCGCGCCGCCGCGTCAAGCAACTGGTAGGCCAGGTTGTGCTCACGCCGAGAACCGACGAGCAAACCCAGCACGGTTCGTCCCAGCAAGGCCAGGGCAGCCATTTCAAGCACCGCCTTGAGCGCAAGGATGAAGGTCAGCATGTCAGTTTCGAGTCAAGTTCGACGATTGTGAATCGCCAACTTACCCCCCTCTTACACAGGGCCTGTGCGAAGTGCTGACTCAGGTCAAACCCTGCATGGCGTTTACCCGCAGTGAGCGCGCATGCGGGTGTAGCATTTGTCG
Organism: Hydrogenophaga sp.; assembly: GCF_030373245.1. Lineage (GTDB taxonomy): Bacteria > Pseudomonadota > Gammaproteobacteria > Burkholderiales > Burkholderiaceae_C > Hydrogenophaga. Next base: position 2,073 of record NZ_JAUCZF010000005.1, on the reverse strand, counting down.
ATCGATCGCCAACGCACAGACACCATGCCCGACCATGCCCCCACACTGACCAACGCCATCCGTACCCATCGCATCTGGGGCCAATTGAGCGCGCCTGCGCGCCAGCGGCTGGCCGAGTCGCTCAGCTTGCGGTCGGTCGCGGCGGGCGAGCCCCTGGAGATCGGCGACGAACACGCAGCGGCCGTGCACTGGCTGGTCTCGGGAACGCTGGCGCTGCAAGATGAGCAAGGTCAGCCTGTCGTGACCCTGCAAGCGGGTGACTTCATGGGCACAGCCGGCCAACCGGCGGTGGCATCGGCGCGGGCGCAAACCGACTGCCAGGTCGCCGGTATCGACGCTGCGCTGGTCGAGGCGCTGCGCGAAGACTCAGCAGCCGTGGCCTTCCTGCTGCCCTCCCCATCAGCGGCTGTACTGGTCAAGCCGCGCGACCGCCACAGCGCCGAGCCAGCGCTCAACCTCATGACCGCTCCGGTGCGCTCGTTGGTCAAGCGCTCGCCGATCACGCTGCCGCCGCACACCCCCATCAGCGAGGCAGCCCGCGTCATGAGCGAGCAGCGGGTGTCTTCGGTGCTGATCGTCGAGCAGGAGCACCTGTTTGGTCTGGTGACCGACCGCGATCTGCGAAACCGCGTTCTGGCGGTGGGCCTGGACCCGAGCCGTCCGGTGGCTGATATCACCACCCTCGCGCCATTGACCATCGACGTGCAGAACCCCGCATTCGACGCCTTGCTTCTGATGGCCCGCCACAACATCCACCATGTGCCCGTGCTCGATGGCCAGCGCATCGTCGGCATGATCACCGCCACCGACGTCACCGAACAGCACAGCACCTCGGCGGTCTACCTCGCCGGTGAGGTCTACAAGCAGACCACCGTCGAGGGCCTGCAGGCGGCCAGCACCCGCATCAAGCGACTGCAACAAAGCCTGGCCAACGCACAGGCCTCGGCCTACAGCAGCGGCCACATCATCACCGCCATCACCGACGCGCTCACCAGCCGCCTGCTGCAGCTCGCCGAAAGCCAGCTCGGCCCGGCGCCGATCGACTATGTGTGGGTGGCCGCTGGCTCACAGGCGCGCAACGAGCAGACGGCCAAGTCCGATCAGGACAACTGCATGGTGCTGGACGACAGCTACGACGAAGCGTTGCACGGAGCCTACTTCAAGGCGCTGGCCCAGTTCGTCTGCGATGGCCTGGATGCTTGCGGCTACATCTACTGCCCAGGCGAGATGATGGCGATGACCGACACCTGGCGCCAGCCCAGACGCCGCTGGGCCGAATACTTTGCGCGCTGGACCAGCGCACCCGATCCGAAGTCGCTCATGCTCACCTGCGTGTTCTTTGACCTGCGCGCGGTGCACGGCAACGGCGCCCTGCTCGACGACCTGCGACGCGACGTGCTCCAGCGCACCAAGGGCAACTCGATCTTTCTCGCCTACATGGTTGGCAACGCCCTGCAGCACCAGCCCCCGCTGGGCATGTTCAAGGGCATCTCGGCCATCCGCAGCGGCGAGCACAAGGGTACGGTCGATCTGAAGCACACGGGTGTGGTGCCCATCGTGGACATGGCGCGGGTCCATGCGCTGGCGGGTGGCCATGAAGCGGTGAACACCCACGACCGCCTGGTGAGCGCCGCCGCGGGCGGCTCGATCAGCGAACAAAGCGCGCGCGACCTGCGCGAGGCGCTGGAATTCCTGGCCTTCACCCGCATTCAGCACCAGGCCCGCCAGATCAGCGCTGGCCAGGCGCCCGACAACTTCCTCCCGCTGGACGATATCTCCAACTTCGAACGCACCCAGCTCAAGGACGCGTTCACCGTGGTGCAGTCGCTGCAGAACGTACTCGGGAACCGCTACCAGGCCGGAAGGTTTTGACTCCTCCCGCGCCGGCCCGATGCTCGGGCCGTCACCCCCCAGGGGGCGATTCGAGTGGTCCGGCGAAGCCGGTTCCACCGCATCCTGGGTGGAATACATTGCGCACCGTACATAGGGTGGAGTGAGGGGAAGTCAAACCCAGGGCACCGCGGAACCGGCTTTGCCGGGCCGCCAGTGCCGCCCCCTTGAGGGGGTCGCGCG
>NZ_JAUCZF010000004.1 GCF_030373245.1 Hydrogenophaga sp. | reverse complement strand
CGGTGGCGTTGCTGGCAGCTTCGAACGCGCAGCGCCCTTCCAGCAATGCAATGACCGGGAAAATCTCGTCCAGATCCTGCTCCGTGATCTGGCTCACAAAGCAACCCCGACGTGGCTCGTGACGCAGCAGACCTTCGGCCGTGAGCACCTTGAGCGCCTCGCGCAGCGGCGTGCGCGAAATCGACAGCTCGGCGCAAAGTGCCGGCTCATCGACAAAGCTACCCGGAGCCAGGTCGCCAGCGAAGATGCGGTCACGCAGCTTCGCGGCCACTTCGTCGTGCAGGGAATTGAGCACCAGTCGCATCAGTCCAGAGAAGTAATTACCTGTAATTTCGTATAATTATGAGTCCGCAAACAAAACCCACCAGGTGGGTTTTCCCTTGCACGCGCAGGCTCAGGTGGGGCGCCGACCAAACCACCACCACAGCCCCGCGCCCCCCACGATCATGGGCACGCAGAGCCATTGGCCCATGCTCATGCCCAGCGAAAGCAAGCCCAGGTAGGCGTCAGGCTCGCGGAAAAACTCGGCGATGAAACGCAAAACGCCATAGCCGAACACGAAGGCCGCAGCCACCTGCCCTTGCGCGCGCGGTTTGCGAGCGTACAACCAGAGCAGCACAAACAGCAGCAAACCTTCCAGCAGGAACTGGTAAATCTGCGATGGGTGGCGCGGCAGATCACCCGCGCCGCGAAATACCATGCCCCAGGGCAGCGAAGGGTCGGTCACGCGACCCCACAGTTCGCCATTGATGAAGTTGCCCGCGCGGCCGGCGGCAAGTCCCGTGGGCACGCAAGGCGCCACAAAATCCATCACCTGCAAAAAGGGGCGTTGTCGACTGCGCGCGTACCAGACCATGGCCACGATCACGCCCAGCAAGCCACCGTGAAAACTCATGCCCCCTTGCCAGACGGCGAATATCTCCAGCGGATGCGCCAAGTAATAAGCCGGCTTGTAGAAGAGGCAGTAGCCGATGCGCCCTCCCAGCACCACGCCAAGCACGCCAAGAAAAAGGATGTCCTCCACATCACGGCGGACCCAGGGCTGTGGCGTGCGGACCAAGGCAAAAGGCTCGTGCTTGAGACGCGCGTTGCCCAGCAGGATGAAGAGGCCAAAGGCCGCCAGGTAGGTCAGGCCATACCAGTGGATGGCCAGCGGGCCCAGTTGCAGCGCAACCGGGTCGATCTGAGGGTGGATGAGCATGGGCGCTATTGTGCCTTTGCAAAGCGGATCAGCTGCGCCAGGGCCGGCGACACGGCCGCCTCACGCCAGACCAGGCTGGTCTCGCAGGTGGGCAGCGAGAGCGTGTGTCCATCGGCAGCGGTCATCCGCGACACCGGGCTCAGCGGCCGGTAGACAACACCAGGTCGCTGAAACTGGCGCACGCTGGCCGGCACCCAGGCCACACCCAGGCCGGCGGAGACCAGGTTCACGATGGTCTGCATCTGGATCGCCTCCTGCGCTACCCGGGGGGATCGCCCGGCCGCGTGGTAAAGGGCAAAAATGCCGTCGTGCACCGACGGAAGGATGCGCCTGGGGAACATCACCAGTGGCTCGTCAAGCACCGCCGACATCCCCGGTCGCTTGACGCCGGCCAGCGGGTGTGTATCCGGCAGGGCCAGCACCAGGGGTTCCGTCGATGCGCGCCAGCGCGCCAGGTCCGGAGGAAAAAACCCCGGGGCGTGCAGCATCAGGCCCGCGTCCACCTCCCCCCGCGCCAGCCAGTCCAGCTGCACGTCGCCGGTGGCCTCGATCAGCTCCAGCGCCACCTGCGGCCAGCGCTGGCGAAAGCCGGTCACCCAGCGCGGCAGAAGATCAAAACCTACCGTGGACACAAAAGCCAGCTTCAAGCGGCCGATTTCGCCAGCCTCGGCTGCATGCGCCTTCGCGGGCAAGGCCTGGGCCCGGGCCAACAGCTCGCGCACCTCGGGCACCAGCGCCAAACCCGTCGGCGTGAGCCTCACGCTGCGCTTGGTGCGATCGAACAAACGCACACCCAGCAGCCGCTCCAGTCCTGCGATCGCCTGCGTCAGCGGCGGCTGCGTCATGTGCAGCCGCTGGGCCGCGTGGCCAAAATGCAGCTCTTCAGCGAGCACCAGAAACTGGCGCCACAGCCGCAGCTCGATCCAGGGGTGTTCGACCGTTCTCATACAAGCCACATATTATTCAGTACGGACATATCTATTGGAAAGAAGCTTTCGCCCATCGCATACTGTTGGCGAAGATCCTTGTACGCTCTGGCCTCAACGCCCATTCCCACTTCACCGCACCGAAAGACTCCCATGGCCGACAACAAAGTCATCCCCATTCAACCGATGAATCCGCGCAGCCGGAATATCACGCAAGGCAAGTCGCGTGCGCCCAACCGTTCCATGTACTACGCCATGGGCTATGAACAGGATGACTTCGTCAAGCCCATGGTCGGCGTGGCCAACGGTCACAGCACCATCACCCCTTGCAACTCCGGATTGCAAAAGCTTGCCGACGCGGCCATTGCCGGCATTGAAGAAGCCGGCGGCAACGCTCAGGTATTCGGCACGCCCACCATCTCCGACGGCATGGCCATGGGCACCGAAGGCATGAAGTATTCGCTGGTCAGCCGCGAGGTCATCAGCGACTGCGTGGAGACCTGCGTGCAAGGCCAGTGGATGGACGGCGTGGTCGTCATCGGCGGCTGCGACAAGAACATGCCAGGTGGCTTGATGGGCATGCTGCGCGCCAACGTGCCCGCCATCTATGTGTATGGCGGCACCATCCTGCCCGGCCACTACAAGGGCAAGGACCTGAACATCGTCAGTGTGTTTGAAGCAGTGGGCGAAAACGCGGCCGGCAAGCTCAGCGACGAAGACCTGCTGGAGATCGAGAAGCGCGCCATTCCCGGCACCGGTTCCTGTGGCGGCATGTACACCGCCAACACCATGAGCTCGGCCTTCGAAGCACTGGGCATTTCCCTGCCCTACTCGTCCACCATGGCCAACCCGCACGACGAGAAGATGAACTCGGCCAAGGAATCGGCCAAGGTGCTGATCGAAGCGATCAAGAAAGACATCAAGCCGCGCGACATCGTGACCCGCAAGGCGATCGAGAATGCGGTGGCCGTGATCATGGCCACGGGCGGCTCGACCAACGCGGTGCTGCACTTTCTGGCCATTGCCCACGCGGCCGAGGTGGAGTGGACCATCGACGACTTCGAGCGCATGCGCAAAAAGGTGCCGGTGCTGTGTGACCTCAAGCCCAGTGGACAGTACCTTGCGGTGGATCTGCACCAAGCCGGCGGCATTCCACAGGTGATGAAGATGCTGCTCAACGCCGGCCTGCTTCACGGCGACTGCCTGACCATCACCGGTCAGACCATGGCGGAGGTTCTGAAGGACGTGCCCGATGCGCCGCGTGCCGACCAGAAAGTCATTCGTCCCATCGACAAGCCGATGTACGAGCAAGGCCACTTGGCCATCCTCAAAGGCAACCTCAGCCCCGAGGGTTGCGTGGCGAAGATCACCGGCCTGAAGAACCCGGTGATCACCGGCCCGGCCAGGGTGTTCGATGACGAGCAATCTGCGCTGGAGGCCATCCTGGCCGGAAAAATTGTGGCTGGCGATGTGATGGTGCTGCGTTACCTCGGCCCCAAGGGTGGCCCTGGCATGCCTGAAATGCTGGCGCCCACGGGTGCATTGATTGGCGCGGGCCTGGGCGAGAGCGTGGGCCTGATCACGGATGGCCGCTTCTCTGGCGGCACCTGGGGCATGGTCGTAGGCCACGTGGCGCCCGAGGCTGCGGTCGGCGGCACCATCGCCTTCGTGCACGAGGGCGACAGCATCACCATCGACGCGCGGCAGTTGCAGCTGGAGCTGCACGTGTCGGACGAGGAGATTGCGAAACGGCGTGCGGTCTGGACTGCACCGGCTCCACGCTACACGCGCGGCGTGCAGGCCAAATTTGCATTCAACGCGGCGAGCGCCAGCAAAGGCGCCGTGCTGGACAACTACTGAGCGGCAAGCGCCAATGGATGGCATCTCCCGTCACTTTTCAGATTGAGTGCGTTGCTCGTCGCAACTGCTGCTTCTCCCGGCGCATGAGGCTTGAAACGACGCGCTGGAGGTGATCAGACCTCCATCTGACGGCTGCCGTCCGTGATGCGCGATCCGTGAACCTTTGGTTCACGGACTGCCTGGTCAGCGTCGCGCCCGGTTCGATGGCGGCCACGCCACACAACGATGCAAAGGGCACCAGGCCGATCAAAGCGGCGGCCAGTTCCGGCGCAGTTCTGGACTGGATTGCAGCGTCATCGGTTCTTTGCACCGGTTTGTCATGGGCGGCATGTTCCTCAGTCTTGCGCGATGGCGCCTTTACCCAGGTTCACGGTAGACAGCGAGGGTTCGGCATGACCGCCCATTGCCCTGCCTGCGGCCCTGATCTGGTGCGACGGCTCAGCGCTGACCCGGCGCGCCAGAACGCATGGTTGGCCCCGCCGCGGCGCTGGGTGGACGCGGGCCAGGCCCTGCAATCAGGCGTCGCGTCAAGGAGTGCTGGGCGGCTCTGGCTTTGTCAGCGCACACCAGGATCCGCGTGGACTCACCGCGACTGATCGGCCACTTGCCGTTCCTTGTTCCATTACCGGCGATCGATTTCGATGACTGAAGGGCCCTGGGGAACGGTTGCGCGAGATCGGCGCAATTGACAGCAGTCACTTGCCGACTGCGTCATCAATGCCGTGGTTACTGGTCGCTGGCACCGCCGCCCTTCATGGGCTTCGCTGACCACTCTGGAACAGAGACCGTGAATTCGACGGCTGCCGACGACCAACCCATACCCGCTGCAGAGCAGTCCTCCCCCATCGGAGCGAGCACGGCACCACCTGCTCGGAAAGTGCCTTTACACCCCACCCCCATAAACAAATGATCCGAATGTATTTGGGTGTTCAACCCGCGCGCCTCATCATCCGCGCCCATGTTGCTGCCCGAATCCACCCACGCGCTGTTCGTGGGCCTCCTCCTGTTCGTTCTGTTCTTCAGCTTTGTGCGCGAATGGGTCAAGCCCGACGTCGCGGTGCTGAGTGCCGTGGCGGTGTTGCTGGTGGCCGGCCTGCTGAGCCCGGCCCAGGTGCTGGGGGGTTTCAGCAACTCGGCGCCGTTCACCATTGCCTGCCTGTTCATCATCAGCGGCGCGCTCAGCCGCACCGGCTGTGTGGACTGGCTGGGCGAGCGCATGGCGCAGGCGGCGGGCCGCAGCGAAGGCCGCCTGCTGCTGGGCCTGTTGATGGTGGGGCTGGTGGTGTCGCCTTTCATCAACAACACGCCGGTGGTGATGGTGATGATCCCGGTGGTGATCAGCCTGGCCACACGCCTTTCGCTCAGCCCGTCGCGGCTGCTGATTCCGCTGTCGTACGCCACCATCTTGGGCGGCACGGTCACGCTGGTGGGCACGTCCACCAACATCCTGGTGGACGGGGTGGCGCGGGACCTGGGCCTGGAGCCCTTCAGCATGTTCGAGATCACCGCGCCGGCGCTGCTGATCGCGCTGCTGGGCTGCGGCTTCATGCTGCTGTTTGCGCGCCGCTGGCTGCCCGCGCGCGAGACGCTGACACAACAGTTCAGCGCCAGCGCCGACCGGCTGTTCATGACCGAACTGTTTTTTGCCCGAGGGCTCGCGGCTGGCCGGCCACACGCTGCAGGACGCTCGCCTGGCCAACGGCCAGACGCAGGTGCTCAAGCTGTTCCGCGGTGAAGAAGAATGGAGCGCGCCCGCACCCGGCACGCAGCTGCAGACCGGCGACCGGCTGGTGGTGCATTCGCGCAGCAGCGCCATGGTGGACCTGCGCGGCAGTGACTTGGTGGGCCTGCACGCGGCACCCGCGCCGCAAGGCGATGGGCACGACCTGGAAACCCTGCGCCAGCGCGATGTGGTGATCGTCGAGGCGCTGGTGGGCCAGACCTCGCGCTATGTGCAGCGCCCCATTCGCGACCTGGACCTGGCCTCGCGCTACGGCATCCACCTGATCGCGGTACACCGCAAGAACGCGTCCATCGCCGACATTGGCGACGACTTCCAGCTGCAGTTTGGCGACGTGCTGCTGGTGGAAGGCACACCACGCCAGATCCGGCGCTTTTGCGACAACGGCGACCTGTTCGCGCTGACCGAAAGCAGGGGCAGCGCGCAGCGGCGCCACAAAGCACCGGTGGCCGTGGCCACCATGGTGGGCGTGATGGCGCTGGCCGCGTTCGATGTGATGCCGATCGAGGGCCTGGCGCTGATCGGCGCGGTGCTGGTGGTGCTGACCGGCTGCCTCAAGCCGGACGAGGCCTACAAGTCGATCGAGTGGCCGATCCTGATGCTGATCTACGGCATGCTGGCCATCAGCGTGGCGATGCGCGAATCGGGCCTGTCGGAGCTGGCGGCGCAGCAGCTGGTGCACTGGGGCGGGGGCATGTCGCCGTGGCTGGTGCTGTCGCTGGTGATCCTGGCCACGTCCGTCGCCACCGAATTCCTCAGCAACAACGCGGTGGCGGTGCTGTTCACGCCGGTGGTGGTAGGCGTGGCACTGCAGCTGGGTGTGGACCCGCGCCCCTTTGTGGTGGGCATCATGTTTGCCGCCAGCTTCAGCTTTGCCACCCCCATCGGCTACCAGACCAACACCCTGGTCTACAGCGCGGGCAACTACCGCTTCAGCGACTTTGCCCGCCTGGGAGTTCCGATGAACCTGCTCACCTGGGCCGCCAGCCTGCTGATCCCGCTGTTCTGGCCATTCCAGCCCGGTTGAAGGGCTTGCGGCACGCTGCCGGCGGGAACTTGATGGCTTGGGGCAAGCTCTGCCCATGAGCCTATTGACACCCACCATGCCCAACACACCCCAACACTTGATTGAGGCCGATGGCCTGTCCATGCAATACACCATCGGCCCGCGGCAAGTCACGGTGCTGCGAGATGTGAACCTGCGCATCACCGCCGGCACGCGGGTGGCCATTGCCGGGCCGTCGGGTTCGGGCAAAACCTCGCTGCTGCTCTTGCTCAGCGGGCTGGAGCGGCCCGGCGCGGGCAGCATCCGCGTGGACGGTGTGGACCTGGGCAGCCTGAGCAGCGACGGACTGGCCGACCTGCGGCGCGAGCGGGTGGGCATCGTGTTTCAGAGCTTTCATTTGCTGCCCAGCCTGAGCGCGTTGGACAATGCGGCCCTGCCGCTGCAGATGGCCGGGCGGCGCGATGCGCGCGCGCTGGCCGCCGCCATGCTGGAGCGCGTGGGTCTGGGGGGTCGGCTCGATCACCTGCCCAGCCAGCTCTCGGGTGGCGAACAGCAGCGGGTGGCGATTGCGCGCGCGCTGGTGCACCGCCCGCGCCTGCTGCTGGCCGACGAGCCCACCGGCAACCTGGACGACCAGACCGCCGAGTCGGTGCGCGAGCTGCTGTTCAGCCTTAACCGCGAACTGGGCACCACCCTGGTGCTGGTGACGCACGACCTGGACTTTGCCGCGCGCTGCGACCGCGTGCTGCGCCTGCACGACGGGCAATTGCACGAGACGCCTGCAAGGCAACCCACGGAGGCCAGCGATGCCCTTCCTGCTTGACCTGGCCTGGCGCGACCTGCGCGCGAGCGGCCGGCGCCTGTGGATTTTTGTGGCCTGCCTGGTGCTGGGCGTGTCGCTGGTGGCGGCGGGCGGTGGCCTGTACCGCCAGGTGGCCGACGCGCTGCGCGACGACGCGCGGCTGATCTTTGGCGGCGATGTCGAGATCGAGGCACCGGCGCCGCTTCCAGCCGACGCGCTGGCCTGGATGGCGCAGCGCGGCACCGTATCGCGCGTGATCGAGCTGCGCACCATGCTGCGCACCGAGACCGGCCGCGCCCAACTGATCGAACTGCTCAGCGCCGACGACGCTTACCCACTCTACGGCAGCGTGGCGCTGCAACCGGCGGGCACGCTGGCCGACACGCTGCAAGCCCGCGACGGCCAATGGGGCGCGGCCATCGACGCGTCGCTCGCCACGCGCCTGGGCCTGAAAACCGGCGACCGCATCGACATCGGCGACCTGAGCCTCACGGTGCGAGCGCTGATCGTGCGCCAGCCCGACCGCAGCCTTCGCGCCGACTGGGGCGCCGCGCCGGTGCTGGTGGCCGAAGGCGCGCTCATGGCCACCGGCCTGGTGCAGCCGCTCAGCCGGGTGGAGTACCGCTACCGCGTGCGTACGCCCGAGCTGGCCTCGGCCTGGCGCGACAGCTTCGTGAAAACCTTCCCCACGCTGGACGCCGAAACCCGCAGCTTCGACGAGCGCAGCGACCGCATGGCCGAGGTGCTGGGCCAGATCGGCTCGGGCCTGCTGCTGATCGGTTTTTCGGCATTGTTCATTGGTGGGCTGGGTGTGTTCAACAGCGTGCAGGCCTACCTGCAGGGCAAGCTCACCAGCCTAGCCACGCTGCGGGCGCTGGGCCTGCGCGACGGGCGGCTGGCCGCTTTCGTGTTGCTGCAGATCCTGCTGCTGGCGGTGCTGGCCAGCGCGGTGGGCGTGCTGCTAGGCCTGGGGCTGGCGCTGGCCGGTGCGCAACTGGCGGCCGACAAGCTGCCGGTGACCCTGCTGCTGAAAAGCCTGTGGGCACCGGCGCTGGTGGCGCTGGTGTTTGGCGTGTTGACCGCGCTGGCGTTTTCGCTCCCGGCGCTGGGTCGGGCCTTGTCGGTCAGCCCGGCCGCGCTGTTCCGGGGTGTGGAGGGGCAAGCGCTGCGCACGCCGCGCCGCGCGCTGTGGTTCACCGCTGCGGTGGCCACCGCCACGCTGGCGCTGCTGGTGGCGGTGCTGCCCGACCCGCGCTTTGGCCTGGCCTTTGTGCTCACCACCGCCGCCTTGCTGGGCGTGCTCGACCTCGCCACGCGCGGCCTGCGCCGCCTGGCCGCGCGCCTACAGCACCACGCCGCCCTGCCCTTGCCGCTGCAACTGGCGCTGGCCGGTCTGCAGCAGCCGCATTCGCCGCTGCGCACCGCGTTGCTCTCGCTGGGGTCGGCGCTCACCCTCCTGGTGGCCTGCACGCTGGTGGTGATGACGCTGCTGCGCACGGTGAACGACACCGTCCCCGATCAGGCACCAGCCCTGGTGTTCTACGACGTGCAGACCGAGCAAATCGACTTGCTGCGCGAGACGCTCCAGGCGTCGCCCGGCCTGCAGGCGGTGAAGATCGCGCCGCTGGTGCTGGGGCGGCTGGTGGCGGTGAACGGCGCGGCGCTGATGGAGAGCGACGACGGCGAGCGCGCCCGCGAATCGCGCGACGAACACAAGCTCAGCAACCGCAGCGGAAACTTCGACGACGTGGTGATTGACCGCGGCGCCTGGTGGCCGCTGAACCATGCGGGCGCGCCGCTGGTGGCGATGGAAGACCGCGAGGCCGATCAGCTCGGCCTGCAGGTGGGCGACCGGCTGCGCTTCGAGATCATGGGCACTCCGGTGGAAGCCACGCTGAGCGCCATCTACAGCCAGCGGCGCATGCAGTCACGCCTGTGGCTGGAAGCCATCTTCAGCGACGGCGTGCTCGACCCCTTCATCACCCGCCACGTGGGCGCGGCCTGGATGCCGCCCGGCGGCACGCTGGACGCGCAAGACCGGCTGGCCGCCGCCGCGCCCAACATCGCCACCGCGCGCACCGAGTCGATGCTGCGCGAGACCCGCGCCCTCATGGGCCGGGCCAGCGGCGGGCTGGCGGTGGTGGCCGGTGTGTGCCTGGCCGCGAGCCTGCTGGTGCTGGCCAGCGTGGTGGCCGCCAGCCGCACCCGCCAGCTCTACGACGCCACGGTGATGCATGCCCTGGGCGCACGCCATTCGCTGCTGCGCCGCGTGCTGGTGTGGGAATACGTGTTGCTGGCTACGGTGACGGGCGGTTTTGCCTTGCTGGCCGGCAGCGCGCTGGCCACAGCGCTGTTGCTGTGGCGGCTGGACATGAGCCCGGCGGGCCTGTACTGGACCGGGCTGCTTACCGCTGCGGGTGTGAGCGCGCTGAGCCTCGGCCTGGGCGCGCGCTATCTGCTGCGCCAGATGCGGCTCAACCCCGCACTGCTGTTGCGCAGTGGGGGTTGAGAGTGCACGGCCTGACCACTGTCAGGCATCAAGGAAGTGCTCAGGAGCCGCTGAAGGGCAACGAGGAGTGGTGCACCACGATGCGCAGCGCGCCCTTGTCGTCCTTCACGAAGCCCCAGGTCTTGTCGACGCTGGTCACCTTGCCGTCAGGACCGGTGAACATCACGTTGCCCATGGTGGTGGCAGAGTCGCCGGCGATGAACACGGCGGAGTTGGCCACTTCGCACTTCGTCCAGCCTTTGAGCGCAAATCCGGTGTCCTTGGGGAAGGCGGCGTTGCCACCGACAAAGTAGGCCAAAGCGCCTTCGCGGGTGGGGCGGAAGGTTTGCGGCACCACGGTCAGCGTGGGCTTGAACAGCACCGCGCCCATCTGGTAACCGTAGGCGGCGTCGATCACTTTCTCGGCCAGGGCTTTGGCGGCAGCCTGACCCTCGCGCTTGTGCGTTGCGCTGATGTCAACCAATGCTTTGCACCAGGCTTTCTGGCCAGCGAGCACCTCGGCTTCGGAAAGGGCCTGATTGACCACCGGAGCGCTGGCCAAGGCCATCGGGCTCAGGGCAACAGCGAACAGGGCGGCGGCGATGCGGGTCGGGTTCTTCATGGTTTTTCCTTTGTGGGAGAGATGACTCAAGGGTTTCAAACATGGCCAGCGGTTCGCTTGTCCACACCGCCATTGAACGCGGCCGGTTTGAACCTCAGTTGAATCGGTGATGAACCGGCACTGAACCGAACATGAACGCCAGATGACGGCCGCAAAACGCCGCTGGCCTGCACCACAATGGCCACATGCTGCGCAAACGCCTCACCGTTGCCCTCGCCCTGCTCGCCCTGGCCGCCGTGCTCGAAGGGCTGATGGCACTGTGGGCACTCAACGTGGCGGCCCAGCACCTCGAGCGCGGTCGTGTGGTGGGCGACATCCAGCACGGCTTCGTTGAGCTTTCGGTGACCAAGCAGCGTCTGCGCACCTGGGTTTCGCAACGCCAGCTCAACGCCGGGGCCGACCCGGCCGAGCGCGACCGGCTGCTGCAGTCCATGCGCCAAACGCTCTCGCACCTGCAGGACCTCTCCACGCGTGCCCTGTCCCTTGATCCCGCGCCTGCCACGCGCACCGAACACCTGCAGCGGCAAGACGCGCTCGCGGTGCTCACGCGCAGCGTCGATGCCCTGGCGCGAGAGATCGAGCAGGTGCAGCCGCTGGACCCGGGCAGCGACTCCCGCATCACCTGGGACGCGCTCAACGAACGCTTCGACGTGAGCGACGGCCGCGACCTGCGCGAGATGCTGGCCCAGAGCAGCGCCCGCGAGGCGGCAGCGGTGCAGCGCGAGCGCAGCGCCGCCGATCGCACCCTGGCCTGGATGCGTGCGCTGTGGATGGCGGCCGCGACTTCGCTGGCACTGAGTGCGCTGCTGCTCGCCGCCTACCTCACCCGCGCGCTTCGCCAGCCGCTGGAGCGGCTGAGCGAGGGTGCGCTGGCGCTGCAGCAGGGCAACCTGGCGCACCGCATTCCCGATCAGGGAAAAGACGAGTTTTCGGCGGTGGCGCGCAGCGTCAACGCCATGGCCGCCGAACTCGCGGAACACCGCGCGGCCGAGCAACAGACCCGCACGCGCCTCGAAGAGCAGGTGCAGACACGCACCGCCGAGCTGGAAGGCGCGTTGCAAACGTTGCGCGATCTGGACGCGCGCCGGCGCCAGCTGTTTGCCGATATCAGCCACGAGCTGCGCACCCCCACCACCGCGATCCGCGGCGAGGCCGAAATCACGCTGCGCGGACAGGCCAAGCCGCCCGCCGAGTACCAGGCAGCGCTGAGCCGCATCGTGGAAGCCTCGAGCCAGCTCGGCCTGGTGATCGACGACCTGCTCACCATGGCCCGCAGCGACATCGATGCGCTCGCCCTGCAGCGCCGCGACATCGATTTCGCGCAACCGCTGGAAGAAGCCATCGCTCAGGCGCAGGCTTTGGGCCGCGAGCGGCAGGTGAGCGTGCAAGCCAGTCCGCCGCCCGCGGGCGCGCTGACCCTGCTGGCTGATCCGCAACGCCTGCGCCAGTTGCTGACCCTGTTGCTCGACAACGCGATCCGCTATTCGGAGCCAGGCGGCACGGTCAACGTGCAGGTGCTTCGAACCGACGAGCCCCACCCGCGCTGCGGATTTGAGGTGCACAACACCGGCATTTCCATCGCCGACCACGAGCTTCCGCGCGTCTTTGAGCGCAGCTTCCGTGGCGAACAGGCGCGCCGCCACCGGGCCGACGGCAGCGGGCTGGGCCTGGCCATCGGTGCCTCACTGGCGCGCGCACACGGCGGCGAGATCCGCCTGGTGAGCCACCCCGAGCGCGGCACCACCGCCACCCTGTGGCTGCCCATCATCACCCACCTGGAAACCGAAACCGCATGAACATCCTGGTGGTGGAAGACGACGCGCGCATTGCCGACTTTCTGCAGCGTGGCCTGCGCGCCGAAGGGCACCGCTTGCAGGTGGCGCGCACCGGCCCCGAGGGACTGGCGATGGCGCAAGAGGCGGCGCGTGGCGCGCGCACCGGTGGCGACACCACCGTGATATTGCTCGACGTGATGCTGCCCAGCATGAGCGGTCTGGAGGTCTGCCAGACGCTGCGCGCGGCCCAGGTGTCGCTGCCCATCCTGATGCTCACCGCCATGGCCACGCTGGAGGATCGCGTGGCTGGCCTGCGGCTGGGCGCCGACGACTACCTGTGCAAGCCCTTCGAGTTTGAAGAACTGCTGGCCCGCATCGAAGCGCTGGCCCGGCGCGGCCGCGCGCAACACCAGGCCACACCCACGCGCCTGTGCGTGGCCGACCTGACGCTCGACCGCGAAACCATGCGAGTCACCCGGGCCGGTCGTGACCTCACGCTCACCGCGCGCGAGCTGGCGTTGCTGGAACTGCTGATGTCGGCTCCCGGGCGCCTGTTCAGCCGCGAGCGCATCTTGGCCAACGTCTGGGGCACAAGCGAAGATCCCCTGACCAATGTGGTCGATGTCTACATCCGCCGCCTGCGCAGCAAGATCGACGACGGTCATTCCGCGCCCCTGATTCACACCCTGCGTGGCCTGGGCTACCGCCTGGAAGACCCAGGTTCGGCGGCAACGTGAGCCGGGTGCCCGGGCTGCAATATCGGCACGGGTAAGATGGTTGTCATGACCGTCACCCTACGCTTCCTCGGTGCTGCGGGCACCGTCACCGGCTCCAAGTACCTGGTCGAACACGACGGCCAGAGCCTGCTGGTCGATTGCGGGCTGTTCCAGGGCTACAAGCAGTTGCGCCTGCGCAACCGCGACCCTTTGCCGGTGATGCCGAACCACATTCACGCCGTGCTCCTGACGCACGCGCACCTCGACCACAGCGGCTACCTGCCCCTGTTGGCCAAGGAGGGCTTCCGGGGCAAGGTGTGGTCCACGCCGGCCACCCGCGATCTGGCGCAGATCCTGTTGCCCGACAGCGGCCACATCCAGGAGGCCGATGCCGACTTCGCCAACCGGCACGGCTTTTCCAAACACGCGCCAGCGCTGCCGCTCTACACAGAGGACGACGCGCGCCAGAGCCTGAAGCTGATCCGCACCGTGCCCATGGGGAAGGCGTTTGAGCCCATCAAGGGCTGGACCGCCCACTTTTTTGGCGCCGGCCACATCCTCGGTGCGGCCAGCTTGCTGCTGGAGGTGGGTGGGCGGCGCATCGTGTTCTCGGGCGACCTGGGCCGGCCCGACGACGCCCTGATGCTGCCACCGGAACGAGCCCCGGCGGCCGATGCGGTCGTGTGTGAATCCACCTATGGCGACCGCGAACACCCGGTCGAAGACGTGCTGGCCGAGCTCGGCCCCTCGCTGAAGCGATGCGCTGCGCGCGGCGGCACCGCGGTGGTGCCGGCTTTTGCCGTTGGCCGGGCTCAGGCCCTGCTTCACGCCATCGCCGAGCTCAAGGCCCGCCACGAGCTGCCGCGCGACCTGCCGATTTACCTCGACAGTCCGATGGCCATCCACAGCACCGGCCTGTTCAGCCGCCACATCGGCGAGCACCGACTGGACGCCGCCCAATGCCAGGCCATGGAATCGGTGGCGAAGATGACGCGCACGGCCGACGAGTCCAAGGCGATCGCGATGCAGCACGGCCCCAAGGTCATCATCTCGGCCAGCGGTATGGCCACCGGTGGGCGCGTGCTGCACCATCTGGCCAAGTACCTGCCCGACCACCGCAACATGGTGCTGCTCACTGGTTACCAGGCACCGGGCACCCGCGGCGCCACGCTGGCGAGCGGCGGCACCCAGCTGCGCATGCACGGTCAGGACATTCCCGTGCGCGCGGAAGTGGTGCAACTGACCTCGGCATCGGCCCACGCCGACAGCAACCAGCTCATGGCGTGGCTGCAAGCGCTGCCATCTGCGCCGCGCCGCGTGTTCGTGACGCACGGTGACCCGGAGGCCTCGGACCGCCTGCGCTACCGCATCGAGCATGAGCTGCGCTGGCAGGCGCTGGTGCCGGAGCACGGCAGCATGTGGACTGTTTGACCCCCTGCGCCGCTTCGCGTCTTCCCCCCAAGGGGGACCACGCCTACGGCCTGGCAAAGCCAGTTCCGTGGCGTGTGCCGGGTTCGGTCACGCGCTCCGGCATGAGTCTCGGCGCTTCTCGATCTTGATCATTTTTTCTTTTGCTGCCATGTCCACACGCACCCTCTTCCTGACCGCCGCCCTGGCCTGTCTGCCGGCCTTTGCGCAGGCCTCAGCGACCGAATCGCCCGAATCGCCCGAATTCACCCAATGCCTGGCAGGGCTGAAGGGTTCCGCGCGCAGTGCGGGTGTGTCCTCGCCGACCTACGATCGCCTGACACAGGGTCTGACTCCCGACATGAGCGTGATCGAGAAGCTCAATTTCCAGCCCGAGTTCCGTACCGCCATCTGGGACTACCTCGCCGGCCTGGTGGACGAGGAACGGGTGCAGGAAGGTCGAGCCCTGCTGGCGAAACACGCCGACACGCTCAAACGCGTGGAGCAACGCTTTGGTGTGGACCCTGCCACCGTGGTCGCGGTCTGGGGCGTGGAGAGCAACTTTGGCCAGACCTTTGGCCGCTACCCGCTGATGCAGGCGCTGGGCACGCTGTCGTGTTTCGGGCGACGCCAGAGCTATTTCCGTGGTGAGCTGTTCGCGGCCATGCGCATCCTTCAAAAGGGCGACATCGCGCCCGAGCGGCTTGTCGGCTCCTGGGCCGGCGCGTTTGGCCATACCCAGTTCATGCCCAGCACCTTCGAGCGCCTTGCGGTGGACTTCGACGGCGATGGCCGCGCCGACCTGATGGACAACGCCAGCGACGCCCTGGCCTCCACCGCCAACTTCCTGGCCAAGGCGGGCTGGCGCACCGCACAGCCCTGGGGCGTGGAGGTGAAGTTGCCCGCCGGGTTCAACACCAGCGGCGAGGGCCGGCGCAGCAAACGCGACATCAGCGAGTGGAACGCGCGAGGGGTCAGGCAGGTGGACGGCTCGGCGCTGCCGGCCGACGCAGGCTCCGCGGGTCTGCTCACGCCCGCGGGTGCCGCAGGACCAGCCTTCCTGGTGTTTCGCAATTTTGACGCGCTCTACAGCTACAACGCGGCCGAGAGCTACGGACTGGCCATTGCCCACCTGAGCGACCGCCTGCGCGGCAGCGGCCCGTTTGTCACGCCGTGGCCGACCGACGACCCGGGCATCTCGCGCGCCGAACGCCGCGAGCTGCAGGGCCTGTTGATCCTGCGCGGCCACGACATCGGCGAGGTCGACGGCATGTTGGGCGAGCGCAGCCGTGCAGCGATCCGCGTCGAGCAACTAAAGCTGGGACAGGAGGTCAATGGCCGCGGGGGACTGAAGCTGCTGAAGTCGCTGCGCAGCGGCGGCTGACCCAAGCGTGGCCATGAGCCCGTTGAGCCAAGCCCTGCTGGCGACCGCTGCGGCGGCTGCCTGCATCCCGCTCGGGGGCCTGCTGGCGCTGCTGGCCAAGCGGCGAAAAAAGTGGCTCGACGCGGAGGTGCGCCACTTCGTGGTGGCCCTGGGCGGCGGCATCCTGATCGCCGCGGTCTCGCTGGTGCTGCTGCCCGAGGGCATGCAGCGGGTGCAGGAGCCGCTGGCGGTGGCCGCGCTTTTTGTGGCGGGCGGTGCCGCTTGCTTTGCACTGGAGCGCCACCTGGGTGCCAGCCGTCGCGAATCTCCCCAGCTGGCCGCCACCTTGCTTGACTACGTGCCTGAGTCGCTGGCGCTGGGCGGCATGTTCGCCGCAGGGGCGGTCTCGGCACCGCTGCTCGCCGTTCTCATTGGCCTGCAGAACCTGCCCGAGGGTTTCAACGCGTATCTGGAGCGGGTGGCATCCGGAGAACACAAGCCCCGCACGGTGCTGCTGCAGATGCTGATGCTCGTTGCGCTCGGGCCGGCGCTGGCGGCACTCGGCTGGTTCTTCCTGTCGGCGCACACCAAGCTGCTGGGCGCGATCATGATCGCCGCGGCGGGCGCCATTTTGTACCTGATCTTTCAGGACATCGCGCCCATGTCACGCATGCGAAACCACTGGTTTCCGCCCCTGGGCGCGGTATGCGGCTTTGGTCTGGCCTTGCTGGGGCAGCAGCTGGTGGGCGGCTGAGCGGCTTCGCCCGCCTTCAGATCCAGCCGAACTGAGCGCGCACATCCCGCGCCGTCACATTGATCGGCGCGGTCGGGGCCTGGGTGTACTGGCGCAGGTTGGTGGCGCGCACGCCGCCGCCGTCCTGCCCCAGCACGGCCACCGCCTTGATGCGCCAGCCGCGTTCACGCAAGCCATTCACATAGGTCTGTGCGTCGGGGTACTCGACCAGGTCGGTGGCGTTGGCGTTGGGTGACAGGCAGAACAGCACCGCCTCGGAGCGCGCGCGGGCCACCTCCTGCACAAACTCGTCCAGTGTGGTGCGCGTGTTTTGAAGCGCGCCCACGCGGGCGTAGAACCGCACGGGTCGCTTGTCGGACTGCAGCTGGATGTCGCGCACGCTGCGGTTGAAGCAGCCCGTCAGGCTGCGCACGACAGAGGTCTTGCGGGTGTTGGCGTTGCCGATGAGGATGTAGGCGTCCATGGAAAAGCAGGTAGTCGGAGGGGGTGCGTGCAGGATCAGCCGATCTTGATTGCTGTACCACTCACCGCGACCATCATCATGCCGTTGGTTTCGCCCAGCACCTCGTAGTCGAAGTCGATGCCGATCACGCCGTTGGCACCCAATGCCTTGGCGGCGTCGATCATTTCTTCCATCGCTGCGTCGCGCGCGCCCGAGAGCGCTCGTTCATAGCCGCCAGCGCGGCCGCCGACCACATCGCGGACCGATGAAAACATGTCGCGGAAGATATTGGCGCCGATGATGGCTTCTCCATTGACCACACCGAGGTACTGGCTCAGTTCGATGCCGGCTGGCGTGGTGGTGCTCAGAAAGAATCCGTCGGTGCTTTTGGAAAACCAGCCCATGTGACTACTCCGTTGGTGGCAATGCGCCGCCAGATCGGCGCCAAAGCATTGTGCCAGCGGGTGCAGCGCACGCGCCACCTCACCAGAGCGACACCAGCCGGGCGTCCTGCAAGCCCCAGGCGTGCTGTGCCATGGCACGCGCTTCCTGCTCATCGTGCGTGACCAGGATCGCCGCCATGCCAGCCGCCTGGATGCGGTTGCGAAACTCAGCGCGCAGTTGATCGCGCAAGCTCGCGTCCAGCGCGGAGAAGGGCTCGTCCAGCAGCAGCGCACGCGGCCGGGTGATGAGCGCGCGCGCCAGCGCCACGCGTTGCTGCTCTCCGCCAGAGAGCGTCCACACGCGCGCTTCGGTGTGCTCCCCCAGGCCCAGGCGCTCCAGCATCACCTTGGCCCGTTCGCGCGCGGAGTGCCGCGGCACCCCTTGCTCGATGAGGCCAAAGGCGACGTTGTCCTGCACGTTCAGGTGGGGAAACAGGGCGAAGTCCTGGAACATGAGCGCAAAGCCGCGCCGCTCCGGCGGCAGGTTGGTGATGTCCTGGCTCTCGAACCACACGCTGCCGGCCTCGGGTGCCTCCAGTCCGGCCACGATTTTCAGCAGGGTGCTTTTGCCGCTGCCCGACGGTCCCAACAATGCCACGGTTTCGCCAGCGGCCACGCGCAGGTTGACGCCGGCGAGCAGCGGGCGGTGGTCCCATTGTTTGGCGATGTCGCGAAGTTCAAGCATGGCGTCGATTGTGCTGGGCAGCGGGTCGATCCGGCCCCTCGATCAGGGTGAAGGCCATCAACGCCAGCACCATCAGCACGCAGGCGAGCACCAGCGCAGCGTCCAGATTGGCTTCGCCCGGGCGGCCCAGGCGCTGGTAGATGAGCGTGGTGAGCGTGGTCCACTCGGGGCGCGAGAGGAACAGCGTGACCGCAAATTCGCCCAGTGCCGTGGCCGCTGCGAAGGCCATGCCGCGCCGCAGTGCGCGGGCGGTCAACGGCAGGGTCACGCGCCACCAGACGCGCCACGGTGTGGCGCCCAGCGTGGCTGCGGCCTGGGCATAGCTGGCGGGCAGGTTGTCGAGCGCGGCCGCCAGCGACTTCGCCACAAACGGGTAAGCCAGCAGCGCGTAGGCACCGATCAGCAAGGCCAGGCTGGCGGTCCAGCCCGGGTAAAGCAGCAGCAGGCCGAAGGCCACGGTGACGGGGGACGCCACAAACGGCAGGTAGGCGGCCGCGCGCCACACCAGCGCCCACAAGCCTTGCACTGGATTCGCACCACGGGCGATCGCCGCCATGTCGAAGGCGCGCACGGCCAGCGCGTGGCTCAGACCCAGGCCGGTGGCCAGCAACAGGGCCATGGCAGAGAAGCGCAAGGTGTTCCACAAGGCGGCCAGCGTCTCGGGCTGCAACAGCACCTCGGCGCCCTGCCCCAGCAGCAGCGCGCGTGATGCCTGCAGCACGATGGCCAGCAGTGGTCCAGCGCACACCAGCAACAGCGCAGCCACCGCCACCACCACCGCCAGCCACTGCGCCGCACCGCGCGGGCGGGACCGCGCAATGGGCGTGACACGCCCAGGCGCGGCCAGCCGCTTTTCCAGCCAGGCGTAGACAAGCGCCACCGTGCCGGTCAGGCCCAGCATCCACACCGCGAGCACGCCCGCCTGACCCAGCTCCAGCTGGTGCGCCACCAGCGTGTAGATCTCTACCTCGACGGTGGCATAGCGTTGCCCTCCCAGGATCAGCGCCAGGCCAAAACCCGAGAAGCAGTAGAGGAACACCAGGCACATGGCCGAGGCCATCCAGGGCGCGATGGCCGGCCATTCGACGCGCCAGAACGCCCGCCATGGCGTGGCGCCCAGCGTGCGCGCGGCGGCCACGCGCGGCGCACTCACCTGCTCCAGCGCGTCGACACCAGCGCGCACCACCAGACACAGATTGAAGAACAGGTTGCCGTAGAGCAGCAGCCAGGGCGTCTCGTCCAGGGTGATGCCAGCCTGAGCGAGCGGCTCACCCAGCCAGCCGCGCGGTCCCCAGAGCGCCAGCACCCCCAGCGCTGCCACCAGCATGGGAACGACAAAAGGCAGCATCAGGAAACGCAGCACCAGCGCGCGCCCGGCAAACTCCAGTCGGGCCAGCACCCAGGCCACCGGCAAACCGATCAGCAGCGCCAGCACACAAGTGATCGCCGCCTGGGCCAGACTCCAGAGCACGCGCCAGCGCAGGTAATCGTCCTGCCACAGCGCCAGCCAGCGCAGCGGCGCATCTCCCGCCAGATCGCCTGACCCCAACCCTTCGGCCAGCAGCCGAAGCACCGGGGCCACCAGCAGCAGCGCCAGGCAGCCCAGCGGCAGGATCGCCAACCAGCGGGGCAGCCGATTGCCCCGGCTCGATGCGGTCACTTCAGCACAACTTGCGTCCAGCGCCGCAGCCAGGTCTTGGCTTGTTGCTCGGTCAGCGCAGTGGCCAGGGCGTCAAAGGTGGCGGGCTCGGCGGCGTGTTGCCGCATCACGTCCACGCGCGGTGCGCCGGACTCGGCGGGGAACATCCACATCGTGGTCTGCAGCGATTGCTGCACCGGCGCCGAGCGCAAGAACTCGACGAAGCGACCCGCCGCTTCGCGAGAAGCGGTGGGGGCGCCCTTGACCAGTGCCACGCCTTCCACCTGCCGGTACACACCGCCCTTGAGAAACAGGTTGGCAGTGGGCGACTCGGTGACCTTGTCCTTGCTGTAGAACACCTCGGCCGCCGGGCTGCTGGCGTAACTCACCACGATCGGGCGTGTGCCGCCGTTGCGGGTGAACTCGGTGTAATAGGCCTCGCTCCAGCCTTTGACCACCTTGACGCCATTGCGGCGCATCTGCGCCCACCACTCGAACGCAGCAGGCTCACCCAGACCAGCGATGGTGGCCAGCAGAAACGCCTGGCCCGGGCTGGAGGTGGCCGGGTTCTGCACCACCAGCAGCTTCGCATAGGCGGGCTTCGTGAGATCGGCCAGCGAGGTGGGCAGCGCCAGTCCGCGCTGGGCAAACCAGGCCTTGTCTATGTTGAGGTTCACATAGCCGTAATCGACGGGAACCACGCCCTCGGCCAGCGATACCACCGACGCACGGCCTGAGGCCGGGCCGCTGTAGGACTCCAGCACACCGGCAGCCTGGGCGCGCGGCAGCAACGTGTTGTCGATGCCAAACACCACATCGGCGATCGGCTTGGCGCGTGTGAGGATGAGCTTGTTGACCATCTCGCCGGCGTCACCCGCCTTGACGATCTGCAGTTTCACGCCCGCGTCCTGTTCAAACTGCGCCAGCTGTTCTTTGGGCAGATCGAAGGAGCCGTGGGTGAGCACGCGCAGGGTCGGCGTCTGCGCCGCGGCTGCCGTAGCCAGGCAGAGGCTGGAAATGAGCAGGGGAAAAAGAAACCGCCGTTGCATGGAAACCGCCTTGTCACAACGCCTGCGTCAAGCGTGGAACCCAGACGACAACCCGCAAAGGCGGCCGGTTTGTCACGCTCCCTACGCTGGCACAACCCAGATCAGGTGAGAGGGGTATTTCTCAGCCGCTTCCTGCGCGTTCGCAGGCGGCACCCCCGGTGAAGTGTCCATTGTAGACCTGCGCTGCAGCGCCCAGCCGTGGTACCTTGATCGCCATCCATCCCGCATGCCTCTTCTCGCGAAGTGCTGTGCCAGGTCGATCCACCGCGATTCACCGCACCACGCTTCAGGAGGCAACATGCCCGGCTACCAGGTCAAACACCAGACCGTCACCATCGCAGGCTGGGACTATGCGATCTGCTCGCTGCTCGACGGTCAGCAGTACGCCCCCGCACGCGAGACGGATCCCAGCAACGGCATGAGTGAGTCGGGCTGGCCCCTGTTTGGGCAGGTCTGGCCCTCGGCCCGGGTGCTCGCCCTGGCCATGGACAAACACGCCATCGCGGGCAAGCGCATCCTGGAGATCGGCGCCGGACTGGCGCTGGCAAGCCTGGTGATCCACCGCCGCGCTGGCGACGTGACGGTGACCGACTGGCACCCGCTCACCGAGACTTTTTTGCAGCGCAATCTGCAAGCCAATCATCTGGGGCCTTTGAACTACCAGGCTGGCGACTGGGAGGTCGACGATGCCGACGGCGCCAGCGGCCTGGGTCGCTTCGATCTCATCATTGGCAGCGACGTGCTTTACGAGCGCCAGCAACCGGCCCAGCTGGCGCGCTTCGTCCACCAGCACGCCGCGCCGGGCGCCGACATCATCATCGTCGACCCGGACCGGAGCAACCGCTCCGAATTCTGCAAGGCGATGCATGCGCTGGGCTATCAGCTGACCATGGCATTGGCCGAGCGCACGCTGGAAACCGGCGAAGCCTACAAGGGCCGCTTCCTGCACTTTTCCCGGTCTGACGAGACCAGCGCGACCACACGCTGATTCAGGCTTGCGCCCAACGCACCGCTCGGCCCGTTTGAGGTCCCCATGGTGATCCATGCACACCGGGATAACACCTTGGTTGTAGGAAAAAAAGAGACACGCGATGTGCATCAAGAAAACCCTGATTGCTCCGAAACAGAGAACAAGGCCGACAGGCCACCGTCTCTCTCTTGATCCCATCCCACAACGCGAAAAAACGGAGGTATGCCATGGTCAATCGCTCGCGCTCCCTGTCTCGCGCCACCATCAGTCTGGCATTGAGCAGCGCGCTGCTGGCAGCATGCGGAGGTGGCGGTGACGACGCTGCGCTGCAGCCGGTGGCTGAGGCCAGACCGACCGCGGTGCTTGCCGAAGCCGGACCCGTGAGCGAAAAATGTGGCATGACTTCGCTGGCCACCCAGGCCCTGGCCGGCCAAGGCGGACTCAACGTGCGCAGCACGACGGTCAATACCGATGGCTATGACCTGCCGCTGACCTACCTCATTTCGGGTGACTATTTCGAGACCCAGATCCGCCAGGACTTGCTGTTACCACAGGCCGACCTGCGCGCGCCGGTGGTCTTCATCGAGCCTGGGAACAAAACCATGGGTGTGGCAATGACGGGCCCCTATCTGCTGGGTTCGGTGGCCTGCATCCGGGCCGTGGGTCGGGCCTGGCCGGTGGCCTCTCCAAGCACCGCCACGTTCGAAATGTCCTGGTCCAGCACCGACCAGCCAGAGCTGCCCGTGCAGACGCTGCCCCACCCGGCTGTCAACGGCTTCGAGTACCTGAGCAACTTCGAGACCCAGAACCCCAGCGCCGTGTTCACCCTGCCATCGCACACCGTGGGCAATACCGCCGAGGTCCGCATCTGCCGCTACGAAGGCGGCGCTGACTGGGCCTGCGTGGTGCCTGAGATCAACCTGCAGGGAGCCTCCTACACCTTCAGCACCCCGATGATGGCCCGAGGCGTGTACGTGTTGAGCGCACCGGCCGCGCCCATGTTCTGACACCGCTCCCAGGCAGCGAAACGGGCCCCTAGGGGCCCGTTTCGCTTGGGTGCTGGGGACAGCCCCGCAGGACTCAGCCGCCCTTTTTCGAGCGCTTGCCCGGGTTCTTCTTGCTTCGCGTGGCCACGCCGCGCTCCAGGCTCACGCGCTGGCCGCGGCCATGCGAGGGCAGGGACACGCCGGGGACAGGGGTCGGACGAGGGGTGCGCTTGCGGTCAGCTTCGGTGACGATTTTGTTGCCCATGATGTCGGTTCCAGAGAGAAGGTGAAAGACCCTCGTATTAGGCCACAGCCGGGCGGCCCTCTGCCGAAGCACCGGGAAGACCTGCCCAGGCGGGCGCCTGGCGCACCAGCGGTAAGCTCCATGCACATGCTGGCGCTGCTCAAGACCTTCTCGTGGCAGGAACTGTTGCACCACCCCTGGCGCAATGCCGCGGCCGTGGCAGCGGTCATGCTCGGCGTGGCGCTTGCGCTGTCGGTGCACCTCATCAATGCATCGGCGCTGTCAGAGTTTTCCGGTGCCGTGCGCTCGGTCAATGGACAGCCCGATCTCGATCTGAGAGCCCGCCAGGGGCTGCTGGACGACCGCCTGCTCGATCGTGTGGCGGCCCAGCCTGGCGTGGCGATCGCCAGCCCGGTGCTGGAATGGAGCACCACCGCGCGCACCGCCGATGGCCAGGCGGTGGCGGTGCGCCTGATCGGCGTGGATGCGCTGTCGGTTGGGGGCGTTTCGCCTGCGCTGATGCCGCGCACCGACACCCCCAGCGGTGGCAGTGCCACGGGGCGGCGACTCGACTTTTTTGCGCCCGAGGCGGTCTACCTCAACCCGGCGGCGCGCCTGGCGCTGGGTACTGGCGCCAACGCTCCCACGATTCAAGTGCAGACCGGGCTGCAGCTGCAGACGCTGCGGGTGGCGGGCTCGGTGAACGCGCCGGGCGCGCCGGTGCTGGTGATGGACGTGGCCGCGTTGCAGGACTTGATTCAGCGCCCGGGCTTGCTCAGCCGCATCGACCTGCGCCTGGCGCCTGGCACCGAGCCCGATGCCCTGCTCCGTGCGCTCGATCTGCCCGAGACGGTGCTGGCACAGCGGCCCGAGCAGGCGGGCGAGCGGGTGAGCAACCTGTCGCGCGCTTACCGGGTCAACCTCACCGTGCTGGCGCTGGTGGCGCTGTTCACCGGCGCCTTTCTCGTGTTTTCGGTGCTGTCGCTGTCGGTGGCTCGGCGCCAGCAGCAGTTTGCGCTGCTGGGTGTGCTGGGGCTGGGCGCGAAGGAGCGGAGGCAGCTGGTGCTGGCCGAGTCGGCGCTGCTGGGCGCGCTGGGCAGCCTGCTGGGGGTTGGCCTGGGCACCGCGCTGGCGGCACTGGCACTGCGCGTGCTCGGGGGTGACCTCGGTGGCGGCTACTTTGGGGGAGAAGCGCCCCGCTTGCAGTGGAGCCTGAGCGCCGCCCTGCTCTATGGCGCGCTGGGCACGGTGGCCGCTGTGGTGGGTGGGTGGTGGCCGGCGCGCGCCACCGAGCGCATGGCACCAGCCCTCGCACTCAAGGGCCTGGGCGCACCCGAGGTGGCTGCTGGCCGGAACCACGCCCTGGCGCTGGGCCTGATGGTGCTGGCCGGAATGTTGGCCTGGGCGCCGCCGTTGGGCGGTCTGCCGCTGGCCGCTTATGCATCGGTGGGTCTGCTGCTGCTGGGGGGCATCGCCGCTTTGCCGCTGGCCGTGGGCGCGTTGCTGAACCGGCTTGTGCCGCTGGTGGCCACGCACGCCCTGCCCCTGCTGGCGGTGGAGCGATCCAGGCGTTTGCGCGAGACGGCGGCGGTGGCCACCAGCGGCGTGGTGGCCAGCCTGGCGCTGTCGGTGGCGCTGACCGTCATGGTGGCCAGCTTCCGCGACTCGGTCACGCAATGGCTGGACGGCGTCTTGCCGGCGCAGTTGTACGTGCGCGTTGCCTCAGGTGGCTCAGGCAGCGGGGCCGGCGAGGGCAACACCTTGCCACCCGACCTGGTGCGAGCCATCGCCACCCAACCCGGCGTGGCACGGGCCGATCCCCTGCGCACCACCGCGCTGCAGCTCTCGCCCACCTTGCCCGCCGTCACCCTGCTTGCGCGGCCCCTGCACTCGGGTGCGGACACCACCGGTCAGACCCTGCCGCTGGTGGGCAACCCGGCGCCACTGCCGGCCGCGGCAGCAGGGGAGACTGTGGTGCCGGTCTACATCAGCGAAGCCATGACCGACCTCTATGGCGCGTTGCCGGGTGCCTGGCTGCCCCAGCTGGCGCTGGCTTTTCCAGCACTGCCCGAGGACGTGCGCTTCTTTGTCGTTGGCGTCTGGCGCGACTACGCGCGCCAGCACGGCAGCGTGGTGATGGAGCGGGCCGATTTTGTGCGCTACTCGGGCGATGAGCGCGTCAACGACCTGGCCCTGCACCTCAACGAAGGCGCGAGCGAAGACGCGGTGCGCGAAGGCATCCGCACCCTCGCCGCCGAGCAGGGCGCGCAAGACTTGCTGGAGTTCGCCTCGGCCGGCCAGATCCGCGCCATCTCGCTGCGCATTTTTGACCGCAGCTTTGCCGTCACCTACTGGTTGCAGGCAGTGGCCATCGGCATCGGACTGTTCGGCGTGGCCGCGAGCTTCAGCGCTCAGGTGCTGGCGCGCCAGCGGGAGTTTGGCTTGCTGGCGCACCTGGGTCTCACGCGGCGGCAGATCCTGGGCGTGGTCGCGCTGGAAGGCCTCGCCTGGACACTGCTGGGCTCGCTTGCCGGGCTGGCGCTGGGCCTAGGGGTGAGCCTGGTGCTGGTGCATGTGGTCAATCCGCAGAGCTTTCACTGGACCATGGACCTCGCCCTGCCCTGGTTGCGGCTCATCGCCCTGTGTGTGGCCGTGGTTCTGGCTGGCACCCTGACGGCCTGGCTGGCCGGACGCGCTGCCGCCAGCCGCGACGCGGTGCAGGCGGTCAAGCAGGACTGGTGACAATGGCGCCATGAGCCCTTCACACGACTGGACCCACCGCGCACTGGCGCTGATCGCGGCCGACCACTGCCGCAGCGCCGACACCCACCTCATCGCCTTGCCACTGCCCGCCTGGCAGGCACGAGGCATCGACCTCTACCTCAAGGACGAGTCCACCCACCCGACCGGCAGCCTGAAACACCGGCTGGCGCGCTCGCTGTTTCTCTACGCGCTGTGCAACGGCTGGCTGCACGAAGGCACTGTGGTGGTCGAAGCGTCGAGCGGATCGACCGCGGTGAGCGAAGCCTATTTCGCCCGCTTGCTCGGCCTGCCCTTCGTTGCCGTGATGCCACGCAACACCTCGCAGGAAAAGGTCGATCAGATCCACTTCCACCAGGGGCAGTGCCACTTCGTCGAAACGGCTGGCGAAGTCTACGAAGCAGCGCGCCAGATTGCACAGCAGCAGGGTGGTCACTACATGGACCAGTTCACCTATGCAGAGCGCGCCACCGACTGGCGCGGCAACAACAACATCGCGCAAAGCATCTTCGACCAGATGGCCTGCGAGCGCCACGCCGTTCCGCGCTGGATCGTGGTGGGCGCAGGAACCGGAGGCACCAGCGCCACCATCGGCCGCTACCTGCGGTACGTGGGCCACGGCACGCAGCTCTGCGTGGCCGATCCGGCCGGCTCAGTGTTCGCCACCTACCACCGCGAACGCGACGCTTCGGCGACGGCGACTGGCTCGCGCATCGAAGGCATTGGGCGCCCGCGCGTCGAACCCAGCTTCATCCCTACCTTGATCGACCGAATGGTGGAGGTGGCCGACGCCGACTCCATCGCTGCCATGCACAGCCTTTGCTGCCTGCTCGGTCGCCGTGTCGGCCCCTCCACCGGCACCAACCTCGTCGCCATGCTGGCCCTGGCAGTGGAGATGCAGGGGCGCGGCGAGGCCGGCGCCATCGTCTCGCTGCTGTGCGACAGCGGCGAGCGCTACCTCAAGACCTATTTCGATGCCGACTGGTCCCTGGCCCGCTTTGGCAACACCAGCGCGGCCCGCCAGCGGCTGGACGCCGCGCTGCTCGGCGCCTGAGACCATGTCGCCAGGTTTTCTGGGCAGCAACCGCCGACAGTGGCTCATGGGCGCGAGCGGGCTGCTGCTCGCGCCCGCGTTCGCCGAGACAGCGAATCAGCAACAACACCAAGCCGGCAGCACTCTGACACCACGCCCGCTGCGTTTCCCGCGCGACCACGGCACGCACAACGAAACCCGCACCGAGTGGTGGTATTTGACCGGTCACGCGAAAACAGAGATCGGACGTACCTTCGGGTTTCAGGTCACCTTCTTCCGCAGCCGTGTCGATGCAGCGGGACCCATTCAAAGCAGGCTGGCCGCCCGCCAACTGCTGTTTGCCCACGCCGCCATCAGCGACCTGCAAGGCCAGCAGTTGTTGCACGACGAGCGCATCGCCCGCTGGAATGGCGAGCCGCCACTGCAAACCGAGCGCGGCGTGTTCGCCCGCGTTGACGACATGCAGGTGGTGCTGCGCGACTGGTTCATTGAGCGCGACACCACAGGCGTCTACCGGACCAGCGTTTCGGGCGACGGCTTTGCCATATCGCTGCGCGCCACGCCCACGCAGGCCCTCCTGCTGCAGGGCGATCGAGGCTTTTCGCGCAAGGGCCCGGACCCATCACAGGCCAGCTTTTATGTCACCCACCCGCAGCTCGCGGTGCAAGGCGC
Source organism: Hydrogenophaga sp. (assembly GCF_030373245.1). Lineage (GTDB taxonomy): Bacteria > Pseudomonadota > Gammaproteobacteria > Burkholderiales > Burkholderiaceae_C > Hydrogenophaga. The sequence continues at coordinate 393,800 of NZ_JAUCZF010000004.1, read as the reverse complement.
GCTCACGCTGAGTGGACAGCGCCTCATGGTGACCGGTCGGGCCTGGCTGGACCACGAATGGAGCGAGGCCATCCTGCACCCCGAGGCGGTGGGCTGGGACTGGATCGGCATGAACCTGGACAACGGCGACAGCCTCACCGCATTTGAATTGCGTCGCGCCGACGGCAGCACCGTATGGGCCGGTGGCTCCTACCGGACGCTGGCCTCAAGCGCGGACCCGCTGGGTGCGAGGTCGTTCGCCGCCGATGAGGTGCGCTTCACGCCGCGGCGCTTCTGGACCAGCCCGCTCACCCGAGCACGCTATCCCGTCGAGTGGCAAGTAGACACACCCAGCGGGCGCTTCACCGTGCGAGCGCTGCTCGATGCCCAGGAGCTCGACAGCCGCTCCAGCACCGGCACGGTGTACTGGGAAGGTTTGTCCGACCTGCTGGACGCGCAAGGCCAGCGCGTGGGTCGCGGCTACCTGGAAATGACGGGTTACGCGCAGCGGCTGGTGTTGTAGCCGCTCTCCGACTGACCAGCCCAACGTTCACAGCGAAACGATGGCCTGCGCCTGGCCTGTCTCCACCACCAGCAGGTGGATGAAGTGCAGCTTGGCCACCACTTCGTGGGGCATCACGAAGGGGTAAAAATCCGGCTGACCCATGGCACGCGACATGCCGTTGAGCAGCATGGTCAGCTGGGTCCAGTGGTTGAGAAAGGCGAGAAAGCGCTCGGCATCAGGGTGATCTGGCAGGTACAGCACGTCGGCGTCAAACGGCGTGAAGTCCAGCTGCGCCGGGTTGAGCGTGAGGCCATAGCTCAGGGCGGTATCCACCGTGTCGCGCATGTGCATGTAGTGCGCCCAGCATTCGGCCCAGTCTTCCCAGGGATGCACGCTGGCGTATGCGCTGACGAAATGCAGAGGCCAGTCGGGTCGCGGACCGTCTTCGTAGCTCTTCTTGAGGCTCTCGGCATAGTCCTGGTTTTCATCGCCAAAAAGCGCTCTGAACCTGGGCAGCCACTCGGTTTTTTCAACCAGACGGTACCAGTAGTAGTGGCCGATTTCGTGGCGAAAGTGCCCGACCACGGTGCGATAAGGCTCGTTCATGGCCTGGCGCGTGCGCTCGCGCTTGGCGTCGTCGGCCTCGGCCACGTTCAGCGTGATCAGACCGTCGTCGTGTCCGGTCATGACGTGCTTGCCCGGCTCGGTGGAGCGCAGGATGTCGAACATCAACCCCTGTTCGGTGTCCTCGGTTTCGCGGGAGGCCACGGGCAGGCCCATCACCAGCAAGGCAGACACCAGGCGGCGCTTGGCCTGCTCCACGCGACCCCAGAGCCCCCCGTTATCAGGCTGTGCCGGATCGTCCAGGTTGGGAATGGTGCGGTTGAGCCGGCAGGCTCGACAAAGACGCGCGTGCGCATCGCCACCGGCATGCGGCACCAGCCAGTTGCAGTTCGCAGGCGTGTCCCGGTTGGCACAACTCACATACGTCGGTCCTGGAGTGCCCCACTCCACCCAGGTGTCGGCCTCTTCGCCCGGTGCCAGAGGCAGCAGACTGGCCCGTTCAGGGTGGTAGCCCAACGCGGTGCCACAGGCCAGGCAGCGACTGTTGACAAAAAACGTGGTGCGACCGCACTGGCAGGTGTAGACCCTGGAGGTGTGTGGCGCCTCAGCGTTCAAGGGAGGCACCGGGGGCAGCGAAGCCGCCGAAGGGTGATCTGACATGTGGGAACCTCCCAGGGAGAATCAGGCGTCAAGACAACCAAGCGAATGGCATGAGTCGGCTGGCGAGCCTGTTGCGGCAGACGATTCTCGCCCACCCAGCTGCTGGCCAAAGCCAAGGTCGCCCCGAAGAAGCCTCAAAGGGTTCGCCAATGTTGAGGAGATGAACAGGCTTGCCTGGCCAATTTCGATGGACCGCGCCTGGCCGGCGCCGCTTCACTTCCGGGTTTTCACCGCCTGTCCGTCTTCGATCATGCTGCCCGGGTAGAGCAGCACTGTCTCGCCAGCCTGCAGTCCATCCTGTATCCAGGCCTGGTCTGCGTTGCGGTCCTTGACTGTCACCGCACGCACGCGCGCACGGCCACCGTCCACCACAAACACGCGCCAGCCAGAGCCGTCACGCACCAGCGCCGCGCTGGGAGCCAGCAGAGCGTTGTCCTGCGCATGGATGGTGATGCGCGCGTCCACCCGGAAGCCGTCGCCCAGATTCAGGGTGGCGGCACCCGCGTCCAGGTTCACGATCACGTTCACACGCTGCTCTTCGATGCCCAGCGCCGAGACCTTGGTGAACGCCACCGGCTCGATGCGCTCGACCCGCCCTGTCAACGGCGGTGCCTTGCCGCCTGTGGAGAGCAACACCGTGGCACCCGACCCAATCGCGCCGACCTCGCCCGAGAGCACATCGATCACCGCCTCCAGCGCTCCCAGATCGCCCAGTTCAACCAGCGGCTGGCCCACATTGACCGGCGCTGCGCTGTCCAGGTGCAGCTTGAGCACCTGACCGTCCACCGGACTCTTCAAGGACCACAACCCTGCCGCTCGCCCACTGGCGCTGGGCTCTGAGCGGGTGAGCGCAGCGCGCGCTTCGGCCAGCATGAAGTCGGCCGCGGCCAGCTCGGCGCGCCCGGCGTTGACCGCCTGGCGAGCAGCCTGCTGCGCCAGCAGCGCCTGATCGCGCGCCGAGGCCGAAATGAAATTGTCCTGCGCCAGCTTGGCTGCGCGCTGTGCCTCCAGATCGGCCTGGGCCAGCGCCGTTTGCAGGCGCTGCACCTGGGCACTCGCGGCCTGGCGCGCGGCGTTGGCAGTGCCCACGCGTTGCGACAAGACGTCGCGCGTGCGCGCATCGATCATTTGCGGCGAAACGGGTTGCAGCACCGCCACCACGTCACCCGCCTTCACCGCGTCGCCCACTTTGAGCAAGGGCCGCTGCAGCTCGGCCTGGGTGGGCGCGGTGATGACGTAGCGGTTCTTCAGCCGCAAGCGGCCGTCCTCTTCAATCACCTGCTCAAAGCGGCCGCTAGCCACCTCAGCGACTTCGACCACCAGCGGGCGAGGCTGGTAAACCCACCACACCAGGCCAGCCAGCGCGAGCACGCCGAGCGCGATGGCCAGGGTACGACCCCAGCGACGAGAAGTGGTCTTGTTGTTCATTCGCGTACCTTCAACACGGAAACCAGGTCCAGCTGGTCGATCTTGCGTCGCACCAGCAGCGCACTGGCCACACCCGCAGCCAGCACGATGAAGGCCGCCGAAGCGTAGGTGGCGGGCTCGATGACGACCGGGAAATCGATGGCATCGGAGGACATCAGCGACATCATCAGCGTGGCCAGTCCCCAGCCCAGGAAAGCACCGATCGGCAGGGCCAGCAACAACTCGGCGCCGAGCTCGGCCAGCAGCAGCACGGAGACCTCGGCGCGCGTCATGCCGAGCACGCGCAAGCTGGCCAGCTCCCAGGCGCGTTCGGAGAGCGAGATCCGCGCCGCGTTGTAGATGATGCCGACCGCCATGGCGACCGCAAACAGGGTGAGGATGCCGCTGAACACGCCCATGTTCTTCGAGGTGGTGCGGTTGAAGCTTTCCATGGAGGCAGCCTTGTCGAACACCGAGTTGATCAGCGGCGCGCGCTTGACAGCCCCCCAGAACTGCTCCTTGGCCAGGGGGTCGACCTGCAGGGCCGCATCCGCTACCCCCTCACCGTCGCGCGCCACGCGGTTCATCGCGTCCAGTGACATGTAGAGCAGCTTGCCGAACATGGTCTGCACGATGTCGACCACTTCCACCTCGGCCTCGGTCTGGGTCCAGAGGCGAAACTCCAGTCGCACCCGATCGCCCACGCGAGCGCCCAGTTCGCGCGCCAGCATGGCCGACAAGACCACGCCTTGCGCCGGCATCGCGACCGCGCCACGCGTTTCATCGACCACACGCATCAGCCGCGCTTCGGAACCGATGCCCATCATGCCGGTGTCCACCGTGTGGCCGTTGAAACGCACCCGAACCAGCTCCGTCCGATAGGGTTCGGCATCGATCACGCCGGGCAGGCGCTGCAGATCGCGCGCCACCGTGAGCGGCACAGGGCGGTGAAAATTCACCAGCACGTCACCCTGCTGCACCTGGCGGAATTGCACGTCCACGATGTGGTCAATGGCGTCGAGCCAGAACGCACCCGAAATCTGCAGCGCCACCGCCAGCGACACACCGATCACGGTGAACGCGGCGCGCAGTGGCCTGCGCTCAAAATTGCGGATCACCATCAGCGCACCTGTGCTCACCAGGTGGCCCAGGCCGATGCGTTCGATGATCGTGGCGCGGAAGTGCGGCGGTACGGGCGGCTGCATGGCCTGCGCAGGCCGCAGCCGAACCACGGCGTGAATGGCGGTCCAGGTGCCAAGTGCGGCGGCGCCAGCCGCAATGGCGGTGGACACCAGCACCAGCCAGGGCGTGGTCACGTACGCCAGGCTGTTGAAACGGAACACCTCGTCGTACAGACTGAGCATGCCGCGTCCGATTGCCATACTCAGCCCCAGGCCCACAACCACGCCCAGGCCCGCAATCAGGCAGGCAAACTGGATGTAGTGCCAGGCAATGGCCCCGTCGCTGTAGCCCAGTGCCTTGAGCGCCGCGATCTGGCCGCGCTGCGTGGCCACCTGGCGGCTGAGCACCACATTGAGGATGAACATCGCCACCACCAGGAAGATCGACGGCAGCACCGTGCCCATGACCTTGAGCTGCGACAGCTCATCGGCCACGATCTTGCTGGAGAGCTGCTTGTCGCGCCCCACCGCGCCGATCGCGCCATAAGGCTCCAGCAGCGCATCGACCCGATCGATCACCGCCACCAGCGGCACGCCCGGCACCACACCCAGCGCCACCTGGTTGAAGGCGCCGGCCAGGTCAAAGGCGGTGGCCATGCGCTCGTCGTCGATCCACCAGATGCCGAAGAACTCGTCATCAGGCGCACCACCCTGCGAGGCAAACACGTACTCGGGCGTGACCGCCGTGCCCACGATGTGCACCGCCTCCAGCCGACCGTTGAGGATGGCGTGCACCGTGTCGCCTGGCTTGAGCGATCGCGCCACGGCAAAGCGTTCGCTCACCAAGGCTTCGAGCTGGCCCTCGCGTTCGGGCCAGCGTCCGCTCTTGAGCGTGAGCCGGTTCAGGCCCTGGCGATCCGCGTGCACCCGCGCGAGGTCCAGCCCGATGAAGCGACCGGTGACCGGCGGCAACACGCCGGGCAGATCGATCTGCGCGTCCATCGCGTTGCCCAGCTGCACCTCACTCACGCCATCAATGGCCGCCAGACGCGCGCGCAGATGTTCAGGCGCCCGCTTGACGCCTGCAAACACATCGGCCAGCCGGTTGTCCAGATAGAAAGCGTCGCGTGCGCCCAGCAGCGACGCATGTACCGAGAACATGCCCACAAACCCGGCCACGCCAATCGCCACCACCATGGCGATGGTGGCGACCTGGGCGCGCAGGCGCGTGAGGTCGCGCCAGAGTTTGGTGTGGATGGCTTTCATGGCAGCGTCATGCCGGCATCACCAGCTCAGGCCCGAGGCGGGCAACTTGTGCGCATTCACGTGCGTGTCGACGATCTGGCCGTCCGCCAGGCGCAGCACGCGGTCGGCGATGTCGGCAATGGGCGCGTTGTGGGTGATGACCACCGTGGTCGTGCCCAGCTCGCGGTTCACCCGCTCGATGGCCTGCAACACCATGATGCCGGTGGCGCAATCGAGCGCGCCGGTGGGCTCGTCGCACAGCAGCACCGCGGGGTTTTTCGCGATGGCGCGCGCAATGGCCACGCGCTGCTGTTCACCGCCCGAGAGCTGGGAAACAAAGTGATCCAGCCGCGGCGCCAGACCCACCAGGGCCAGCGCGTCCTCCGGCTTCATCGGGTCTTCGGCGAGATCGGTCACCAAGGCCACGTTTTCGCGTGCAGTGAGGCTGGGGATGAGGTTGTAGAACTGGAACACGAAGCCCACATGTTCGCGCCGGTAGCGCGTGAGCTCGGCGTCGTCGGCGCCGATGAGTTCGTGCACCTGGCCGGCGTGAGTCCAGCGGGCCGAGCCGCTGGTGGCCGTGTCCAGTCCACCCAGGATGTTGAGCAGGGTCGACTTGCCGCTGCCCGATGCGCCCAGCAACACCACAAATTCGCCCCGCACGATATCCAGATCGACGCCCCGCAGCGCGTGCACCGCGGTGGCGCCCTCGCCGTACGTCTTGGTCAAGCCTCTCGCCACAAACACCGCCGCGGCATCGGCGGCCACCGAAGAGGCCTCGGGTGGCGTGGCGGTCATGGACGCTGGACGTTCAGACCCGTCGCTGGCATGGGGCGCGTTTGGCTTGGCATCGGCACAGTGTGCCGTTTTGCACGGAAAGCGCCATGACCTGCGTCAATCGTGGCGCCAGACTGTGCGCCGCTGCTCGTGGCGAATGTCACCCGGGTGCGGCGGGTGTGTGCACACGGCCACAGATCTGCGGATTTCCGCACCTCGGTACTGGAGGCAGCTACCTGCTCACCGCCCGCCAGGCTCGGGACAATTCAACCGCACCAGAAGAGACTCCCTGCCGCCACCAGCGACAGAGGATCCGATAGGCCGATGCCACCCACCGACCGGAGACACCATGAACCCCTACCTGAGCCGCCTTTTGGCACGCCGCCAAAGCCAGCATCCATCGTCGCGCGCCACCACGAGCCTCACCAGCCTCAAGACGGCTCGCCAAGCCTTGCATGCGTGCGTGGCCGATTGCGACGGCGACACCGCAGACCGGCTGCGCCGCCACATCGATGCGGCGCGCACACACCGCGATCTCTGGATGCAGCGCGCGCAGGTCTACCAGGTGATCTCCCTGCAACACGGCCAGTTGCTTGCACACGAGCGCATCGAAGCGCTGCAGCCTGTGTTCACTGGCTGGGTGGACCTGCGCAGCGCCATCGGCCGCCCGAGCACCAGCGGTTGGAACAGCCTGACCTGCTGAAACAGGTTCGACGCACGGCACCCGGCTCCCACCGGGGTCGAAACAGCGCGCTTCGACCGCGCCAGTCGGGCCTCAGGCCCTATTTCCAGATGCGCTTGAGCTGAGCGTCGCGCCCGCAGCTCAGGCGGTAGTAGCTGTAGCGCACCGAGTTCTTCTTGTAATAGTCCTGGTGGTAGTCCTCGGCCAGGTAGAAGGTGCTCGCTGGTGCGAGTTCGGTGTAAATGGTCTTGAAGCGACCCGACTTTTGCAACGCATCGCGGCTGGCGGTGACGATCTGGCGCTCGGCCTCGTTGCCCCAGTAGATGCCGCTGCGGTACTGATCACCGATGTCGCAGAACTGGCGGTTTTTTTCGCTCGGGTCGATGGTCTTCCAGAAGTACTCGACCAGTTGCGCATAGGTCACCTTCGCAGGATCGTAGGTCACGCGCACCGCCTCGGTGTGACCGGTGTGGCCCGCGCTCACCGCCTGGTAAGTCGGGTTGGGCGTCTTGCCTGCGGTGTAGCCGGACACGGCCTCGATCACGCCCGGCAGCTTCTCGAAATCGGACTCGGTGCACCAGAAGCAGCCGCCGGCAAAGATAGCGGTGGCACTGGCAGCGTGGGCCGCGCTGCCCAGCAGCGCGCCAGCGCCGATGGCCACAGCGGCCGTGAATCTGAGCAGGGGGCGAAACTTGAACATGTGTGAAACCTCAGGTGAAAAATGATCGGGGCATTGCCTTAAGTTCGCAGCGCAGGCAGTGTCTCGCCCTGGGGGACGAACGCCAGCGCAATACCGTTGTTGCAATAGCGCTGGCCGGTGGGCTTGGGGCCGTCGTTGAACACATGGCCCTGATGCCCTCCACAGCGGGAGCAGTGGTATTCGGTGCGCGGATAGATCAGCTTGTAGTCGGTCGACGTGCCGATGGCTTTCGGCAGGGGCTGCCAGAAACTGGGCCAGCCGGTGCCGCTGTCGTACTTGTGTGCGGCATTGAACAAGGGCTGGTTGCAGGCCGCACAGACAAAGGTACCTGGGCGCTTCTCGGCGTCCAGCGGGCTGCTGCCGGCGCGCTCGGTGCCGTGCTCAAACAGCACACGGTAAGCCGCGGGCGAGACGATCGCACGCCACTCCGCTTCGGTCTTCTTCAGGGGAAACGGTGCAGCGGCCAGCACGGATGAGGCAGGCAGCGCAGCGCCGGCCATCCAGGCAGAGAGGGTCTTGAGCATGTGTCGTCTTTCCATCGTGGTCTTTCGGTTCATGGATGTGTGAGGCGGGCCACCACAAAAAGTGCCCGGCGATATCCCTGGGTCATCCTCAGCCGCCGATTTCTTACATGCCCGGTCAACGGCGCAATTTGTAGCCAGTGCGAAACACCCACCAGATCACGCTGAGGCAGGCCAGCATGAACACCAGCGTCATGCCGGTGCTCACCGCGATGTGCACATCGGCCTGGCCATAAAAGCTCCAGCGAAAGCCGCTGATCAGGTAGACCACCGGATTGAACAGCGACAGCGTCTGCCACACCGGCGGCAGCATGCTGATGGAGTAGAAGGCTCCGCCCAGAAAGGTCAGTGGCGTGACAATCAGCATCGGCACCACCTGCAGCTTCTGGAAGTTGTCGGCCCACAGGCCGATGATGAAACCGAACAGGCTGAAGGTGACCGCGGTCAGCACCAGAAAGCCCAGCATCCAGCCCGGGTGCGCAATCTCATACGGCACAAAAAGGCGCGCCGTGGCCAGGATCAACAAACCGAGCACCATCGACTTGGTGGCAGCCGCGCCCACGTAACCGAGCAGCACCTCGAACCACGATACCGGCGCCGAAAGCAGCTCGTAAATTGTGCCCGACCACTTGGGCATGTAAATGCCGAAGGATGCGTTGGAAATGCTTTCGTTCAGCAGCGAGAGCATCACCAGTCCCGGGATGATGAAGGCGCCATAGCTCACGTTGTCGATGTCACCCATGCGCGACCCAATCGCCGTGCCGAACACGATGAAGTAGAGCGAGGTGGTGAGCACCGGCGCGATCACGCTCTGGGTGATGGTGCGCAGGGTGCGCGCAATTTCGAATCGGTAGATGGCGCGCACGCCGTGGAGGTTGAGGCTCATGCGTGGGCTTCCTGCGGTGCACGCACCAGACTCACAAAAATCTCCTCCAGCGAACTCTCGCTCGATTGCAGGTCCTTGAAGTCGATGCCCTCGGCAGCCAGGGCGCGCAGCAGATCGGCGATGCCGGTCTCTTCGCGCTGGGTGTCAAAGGTGTAGACCAGATGCAGGCCATCGGCCGAGAGCTCCAGCGGCCAGAGCGCAAGCGACCCGGGCAGCTGGGTCAGCGCCTGCTGCAGCGTGAGCGAGAGCTGCTTCTTGCCCAGCTTGCGCATCAGCACGGCCTTGTCTTCCACCAGGATCAGCTCGCCGCGGTTGATCACGCCGATGCGGTCGGCCATGTCTTCGGCCTCTTCGATGTAGTGCGTGGTGAGGATGATGGTGGTGCCGGCGTCTCGCAGGGCGCGCACCATGCGCCACATGTCGTGGCGCAGCTCCACGTCCACGCCAGCGCTGGGCTCATCCAGAAACAGGATGCTGGGTTCGTGCGACAGCGCCTTGGCGATCAGCACGCGCCGCTTCATGCCACCCGAGAGCGTCATGATCTTGTTGTTGCGCTTGTCCCAGAGCGAGAGGTCGCGCAGGATCTTCTCCAGGTGGGCGTCGTTCGGTGGCTTGCCAAACAGGCCGCGGCTGAACTTCACCGTGGCCCAGACGGTCTCGAACGAGTCGGTGTGCAGCTCCTGGGGCACCAGGCCGATGATGCTGCGCGCAGCCCGGTAGTCGCGGACGATGTCATGCCCATCGGCCAGCACGCTACCCACGGTGGCGTTGGACATGCCGCAGACGATGCTGATCAGCGTGGTCTTGCCCGCGCCGTTGGGGCCCAGCAGCGCAAAAATTTCGCCACGGCGGATGTCGAGATCGACGTTGCGCAGTGCGGTGAAGCCGCCGGCGTAGGTTTTACCCAGACCGCGGATGGAGACGACGGCGTCGGGAGAAGGTGAAGCTGATGGCATGAAGACGAGACAAACAGGAAAAGGGTCGCGCCGGCGATCCGAATGACCGCCACCGCAACCCTTGCTTGTAGCACGCCTGCCCCGCAAGCGCTGACGCCGCTCGCCTTTCCAGGCGCACGGCAGGGGGTCAACTCACACCGCGCCGGTGTACTCGCCGCGCGCCGGGTAGTCCTTGGCCACCGCAAAGTCGATGGCAGCCACCAGATCGGCGAACCCCGGGCGGGCAAACGGCATGGTCTGCACCGCGCCGTAGTACAGCGTGCCATCGGGCCGCACGATGTAGACGGCTGGTTCGCTGAACATCGCAGGCTCTTCGATGCCGATCGAAGTCTTGCCGCGCGACTCGCTGATGTACAGGCCCCACTCGCGCGCCGCCTTCAGCGGCAAGCCATAGGCAAAGCGCACGCCACTGGCACTGACCTTCTTCGCCATCTCCTGAGCGCGCTCCTCGGTGTCCGAACTGATCGCGACCACGTTCACGCCGCGCGAGGCGAACTCGGGCGCCAAGCGCTCCAGCTCGATCAGGTACTTGGCGCAGAGCGGGCAATGCAGGCCGCGGTAGAACACCAGCAAATCGAACTGCTCACCCGGCTGGGCGCCGAGCACAAAACGCTCGCCGTTGGTCAGCGGCAGGTCGAGGGCGGGCACCGGCTGGCGCGGCAAAAGGATGCTGGGGCGGATCTCGGTGCTGGGGTTGCTCATGAAGTCTCCTGAAGAAATGGGTAAAGCAATGGAATGGACAAGGCGGGCGACGGCTGCGCCACGACGCGTCAGTATGCAGTACGATGAAACACACAAAATTCAAATTTCATACCTTTTAGTTCAAATCATGCCTGCTGACACGCCACCAGAACCGCGCCTTGATCGGCTGACCGCCCTGCTGCGCGGCCTGTCGCCCCAGGTCACGCTGCTGCATGGCTCACCGGATCCCGTCAGCCTGACGCAACCCCGCGCCTTACCCACCTTGCATCTGGCGCTCTTGCCGGACGAATCCGGTGCCCATGCAGCCACGAGTGCCCTGCCCCGGTCTGAATCCAGCTTGCTCGTGTGGCGGGCTGACGACCCCGCACTGGCATGGCCTGTGTCTGCCCGAGCGACCGTCAGCCTGCACGGCCAGGCGGTGCTCGCTGGCCCGATGGCCGGTCTGCTGCTGGCCGCATTTGACGGTGTGCTGGCCATGCCGCTGGCCAGTGCCGATCCGGCCCTGCAGCAGGCGGTGCGACTGATCGAATCGGAGCTGCTGGCGCCGCGCTGCGGTGGCCCGCTGTTGCTCGACCGTGCGGGCGAAATCCTGTTCATCGGCCTGCTGCGCCACCTCATTGCCCAGCCGCGCACTCGCCACGGCCTGCTCAACGGCCTGTCCGACCCCCGGCTGGCGCGCGCCCTAGTGGCTGTACACGATGCGCCGCAACAGGCCTGGACCCTGGAACGCCTGGCACACACCGCTGGCATGTCGCGCACCGCGTTCGCCACCCGCTTTCGCGCCGTGATGGACCAGCCCCCGGGCGAATACCTGTTCCGCCTGCGCATGGCCCTGGCCCGCGACGGCCTGCAAAGCGGGCAAAGCCTCAAGCAGATCGCCGCAGCGGTCGGCTACACGCCGACCTCGCTGTCGCGGGCGCTGGCGAGGCTGCACTGAGCAGCGCGTGGCCTGCCCTGTGTAGGGTTCTGTGGTTTCGGCAAGGTCGCAAACCTTTGGCTTGGCTGCCACCTCCACTAGCGGCCAAGAGCAACAGCTCACTCGACCGCGGTCAAGGTCAGGTGAAGGCTGATCTGAGTCACTCGGGAACGGCGGATACGAACAGTAGAGATCGTCACCAGCGCTCATTCAGTGACCGACCATGCAGGCGGCCGCTTCACTACCAAGACCGGGTACTCACAAATGGATGGCATGAAGTCCTGTGTGAAAGACCGGTTTCGCATGGTGCGAAGTGGCAGGATGCCCGAGGATGTGTTGTTCCCGATCACCGATGCTCGAAAAACGTTGAAGTGGATCAATGCGAAGGCAAAAACCAATGTGCAAGGACATGGCTTGCGCGATACCTTTGCCAGCATCGCTGAAGAGCTGGTGTCAGGTGGTTTGCTGAAGCGAATGCTCAACCACTCAGTCGCAGGGGATGTGACCTTGGGGCACTACGTGGGCAAGAGTGAAGCGCAGTTGCGCGCCGGATGGCAAACGGTAGCTGACTTCATTGAGGCTGCGGCTCTGCTGCCAACGCCTGATGATGTGAAGGTGGTCGCTGGCGCTGCCTTTGGGAGTGACCCGGTAGGCACCTCTGCGCATACAGGTCTAGCGAAGTAATCATGGTCAGGATTCAATCTTCTTGCTCGCGTCGAGGACTTTCCGACCTGGCTCCTCGTCGGCACAAAGAATGCGAAAAATCTTATGGTCGTCGGCGTCCCCAAAACTGCCCAAAAACTTGAATGGACAAAGACGCGATGCGCGCCAGATCATCCATAAAGCGGTGCTTTTGGTACTTCGTGAGGAGACGTGCACTCACCGCACCTTGACACTTAGAGCGTCGAGATTGCATCATGGCGCGACAAAAGATGAGTCCCACGAGACGGATCAGCGACCCAGATGCCTTGTTCGTACATCTGCGATTGTGAAGTCCGCGCAAGCCCAAGCACTTTGGAGGACGTCTCAAGTGGTTCTCAAATATTCTTCTTATGAAGAGATGCTCCCGAACTGAAGTTAACGCTAACCTGGAGTTGCCAAATGGTTGACCCAAATTCTGATGTGAAGACGCAAGTAGCCACTACAGCAGATCACAACGTCTACAGAAACAAGTCGCGCAAAACGTGCGTCGCGTACAGCGGGGGAGGTTCGCCGACTCCGCCAAGTTCCTATGAGCACAAGTTTGGTCCAGCTACGTTGGCGAAGTGTAATGATTGGATCGAAGATAACTGCAAGGGAGGTGGTGGCACTCAATGTGATTGAAGAAAGACAGTTTCCTTCGAAGTGGTGGCTAGAAATGGGTCTGGACCCTGAGTCTTTGGCCCGTACTACCATTCAACACCTCAGTTTTGCTGAGCACTCGATTTGGAATTGGTTCAGTGCGTGCTTTAATTAAGTGGGTGCCGTAGCCGAAGGAGGGGCTCTTAAGCCTTTCACTAGTCGCTTTAGCAATGCTAAAAATTTCCTATTTGTGTGGATTTCGAATATTTCCTTTTGTGAGGTGCTCCCTTAATTTAGGTCATTCCAATGACCCAGCAATTATGATATAAAAGGCCTATCCATGAATACGGTAATTAAAAATGAGAGCTTCCACCCAGTCAGCCGCGCACTTCTTGGGCTTATTGCGATCGTGGTTGCTTTTGCTAGCGTTGCTGGTTGTGGAAAGAAGCCGGACAGTGCCGAATCTGTGTCTGAAGGCGCAGTTGGGGGGGCGTCAAATAGCCTAAACAAAGGAACGAGGCCGAATGGTGGTGATCCACTGACGCGTCGATGGACAGTAGACGAACTGCAGCCATTTGTGGTCGGTTTTCCTAGCCGAGGCGTCATATTAGGTCAAGCATACGACTTTGTAGACAAGCGCTGGCTCTCCAGTAACTGCGTTTCTGGCAAGAAGGTGGAGCTCGGCGCGGGCGAGATGACTGTCAAATTTCATGACCTTTACGACCGTCGGCAGATATTCGAATCTCTCAAAATCGAGATCAGTGCTGAAGGCAGCTTCGGAGGGGGCAGTGCAAGCGCTTCGTCGGATTTTGCCCGAACGTCAACTGTCAAGGCTGAGCGGCGCAATGTCATGGTTACAGTCGATTCAATGAAGAATGGCTGGCAACTTGCTCCAGAAGACGGAGCGCTTGGAGTGAAGCTGTCGGCCTTGGCCATCACCCAAGCCAATAAGCCGGCCGACCCTACGAATGAGAAGGATGAATTTCGACGCGCATGTGGTGACGGATTTGCAGTAGCGATTCGGAATGGAGCGAGACTCAGTGGCGTGTTTAGCTTTCTAATGGATAGCACAGAAGTCAGCGAATCGCTTAAGGTTGGGGCTTCTGGAGGTTATGGTCCAGTAAAGGCAAAGGCATCAATTGAGCGGCTGAAGACCGATCTTAAGGAGCAGAAGTCCAACGAAATGACTCTGCTTCAGGTCGGTGGCAATAGAGACTCCCTTCCGACAACAGTTGACAGCTTTCTTGCTAACTACAGTACGTTTGGCAAATACACTGAAGAGCAGGCGGTGCCTCTGGAGGTGGTCGTTATCCCATACAAGGCGCTGTCCGATCTGCCCATTGGCTTCAAGGATCGCTTACTACCTGATCTTGGTGTGCGGGGCCTTTCAGCTCACTATTGGCGCTTGCTTGACTTGAGCGCCCTATATGCTCGCGCATCGATGAGTCCCCAAGACTACTACCACCCCTACATCGCCCCGGGGGACAGTCTCGTCAAAAAGGCACGCGATCTCCAAAACGCGGCACGCTGTGTTAACGACATGCTTGAATACTGTTCAAGCAAGGGCACGCAAAAAGCATGCACTATCGAAGGCTTGTTAAGTGAAACGAATGAAGAAAAGGTCTGTATAAAAAATCAAACAGGTCTGACCCCTATAGACATCATTACCGCAAGTGAGTTGGCGCTTGGACGTAGCGCCGCAGTACAGCTGTTGAACAGCTCGCCTAGGTTCAAGAATACTGTAGAAAAGGCTGCTCTAGATGCATGGATGTCTTCGTCTGGTCTAACCAAAGTGACAGACCCTAGAAAGAATGTGGCAACGTTAAGCGAGGTGATTTCTCCCAATTTGCCGGATGGCGTCAACCCCACGACGTGGAAAGCGAATGTTTACGATTTGTGGTTCATGAGTTTGGCTCAGGCACCCTGGCCTCGAATAATTGCCCCTGGCTCTAACGAGGTTCAATTGACTTCTCCGCAAGACCTGCATAGTTTGATCGCAACGTTTTGTAATGTTCGTGGCATTGACTGTACAAACCTTGGCAAGGACAAAAACCCGACTCCCCAGGATATCAATAACGTGCTTTCGAACGACGGGCACCAAGACACACAAGGCAAACCTTCGAAGGAAGAAGTCTTCCGCAGCTTCATAGTGGCGACACGGCTTTTCCCCATCTCGTCCGTGACCTGCGATTCGCAGATCGAGTCGCCGCTGTGCCAGTTGCCAGACGTTTTGCACTTCTATGTATCAACTGCAAATGTGGCCACTCCTCTCACGTTTGGAGGCAGTCGGTGGTTTTCCAAAGTATCACCGCCGCCACCTCCCGCAAATGTACCCAAGAAAGATGAGCGGACACCCAGGCCCCCGTCCCGATGTGATAACCCTGCTCGTTGTCCGTTTGCGTACTAGTAATTAGTATCTTTGTCACCGCAAATGTGGATGGATCGATAATCCTTTGCCCGCGGCGGAATACCCGCCGAGTGGCGTAAGAGAATAGGCGAATGAGGCCCTAGCCGTACTCAATTGAAAGAGATGGCGTAAGGAGCCCAATGATTGCAACTATCACATCGTGCGTCTACTCACTCGACGGGTTGATCACTAACATAAGGAAATCAAAAATTTCTTTGTTAGGTTGCACGGACTCCGAAAAGGCTGGCTGGTGCAGCCTGCGATCGATCATCAATAGCTACTGTATTCAGGTGAAATTGTCGGACCAGTGCTCGAATGAGAGCAATGATGTGCTTTCGGGCAAGATATGCCCCAATGAGAGCATGCCCAGCAGCGCGTATCTGATGCATAAGGTAACAGTCGCTTATCGCCAAACACCGCTTGTCGCCAGCATGCGGAATAGATCTAGCTCACCCACAGTGTTAATATCCGGATGTCCAGAACGGCTACCTGTCGGTCAGTTTGCTACCGCAGAGTCCCGCTTTTGGCGAAACATGGTGCTTCTACCATCTCGTTAAGCTACCGTTGCCAGTGATTGCAGCAGAAAAGCCACCGACAAACCCATGCGACGTATGCCCGTCCAACCACGATTTATTTGAGAGTTTCAAAGGATAGTCCAACAGATCAGCTTATTTGTATTCGACCCTTGAACGTTCAGCCAATGCATAACTTGTAGGAGTCGCCACATGCCCCGCCCAAATCGCATTAAGTTTACTGATGAGGATCTCCGGGTTCTGAAGTTAGTTCGAGGTATAAAAACACTTGGAAATGCTAGCGCGCGGATGTTATTATCGGCACCAGTGCTGGAATTGATATCCAGCGCTAACCCGATTGAGTTTGCGGTCACTATGGCTGATACCGATTGGAATGATATTGCAGGCGGGGTTGCAAATATCCAGAAGGTCACCGCATGCAATGCACAAATAGTCCTAGATGCGCACGTGAACGATGGCATCCCAAGGCCGGTCGGAAACGCACTTGTGTACTTCAATCACTTGCTCGACCTTTGCGATCGCAAATGCCAAGCCTGACCAACCTGGGATTGTCCGCGTCGACCGAGTTTTGACCCTGGAAACTGTTTGGGACGAATTGCATTCGGTGGTGTTGGGTGCCGCCATTGACGGGTATCGATTCTGAATTTGCGTCCCGGCGTACCGCCGTCGTGCACTGCGGGCTTTGCCCGCGCCCCGAACTGGGTCACAGCCATGCGGCTTCGATCCCTGACGCCTCCGGCCGTGGGTGGGCCCTCGGCCTGCGCGCTGCGCTTGCCGCCAGGCCGGCCCGTGGGTGCGGAAGATGTCCGCCACCTCCAGGGCAGCGGTGCCCATGGTGGGCCTACGCGGTGCTGAGCTGCTCCAGCGGACTGACCACCTCGCGCAAGATGTCGGTGGCCACCTGCGCGTACATGGCTGTCGTCTCCAGCTTCTTGTGCCCGAGCAGCACCTGGATCACCCGGATGTCCACCTTCTGCTCCAGCAGATGAGTGGCAAAGCTGTGGCGCAGGGTGTGCATGGACACGCGCTTGTCGATGTTCGCGGCATCGGCCGCCATGTGAACAGCGCGGTTGAGTTGGCGGGTTGAGAGAGGTTCGACCGGGTTCAGGCCCGGAAACAGCCAGCCGCCATCAAGCATCTTGCCTTGCGCGCGGGCCACGCGCCACCAGACCCGCAGGCGCTCCAGCAACACCGGCGAGAGCATGGCGTAGCGGTCCTTGCTGCCTTTGCCTTGTTCCACGCGCAGCGTCATGCGCTGGCTGTCGATGTCGCCGACCTTCAAGGAAACTACCTCGCTGGCACGCAAGCCCGTGCCATAGGCCAGCGACAGCGCGGTCTGGTGCTTGAGGTTGGCAGCGGCTGCGATCAGGCGCGCCACTTCCTCGCGGCTGAGCACCACCGGCAAGGTGCGAGGCAAATGAACCGCCTGCATCTTGGCCGTCAACTCTGCGCGATCCAGGGTGATCTCGCAGAAGAACTTCAGCCCGGTGATGGTTGCGTTGAGAGTGGTGGGAGAGGTGCCCTGGTCAACCAGGTGAAGCTGGAAGTTGCGCAGGTCCTCGATGGTGGCGGTGTCAGGAGGCCGGTGAAGGTATGCGGCAAGCCGGCGTACGGTTCGGATATAGGCAGTCTGCGTCTTGGGGGCCAGCCTGCGCATCCGCATGTCTTCAAGCATGCGCTGGCGCAAAGGTGAAACCGTCGGATGGGGTGCATTCATGATGGTGCTCCTGTCGTGACCGAGGCCAATTGCCTCGGCTCACAACATCGGCACGTGCGCCATCGACGTCAACCAACCATCTCAGCTCGGAGACTACCGCGCGAGCGGTTTAGTCCAAAGGCTCGAAGCGGTCTGCCGTCTATAGACGATCAAACGCCAGCTCATGCCGAAAGCTGATATTCGCCCAGCATCGCTGACAATGCTTGGATGAGCCGCCAATCAATCTTCATCAGCCATGCCACGCCTGAGGACAATGGCTTTGTGAGTTGGCTTGGCGCTCGCTTGGAGCTAGCGGGATTCTCTGTCTGGCACGACCTCGGCCGCCTCAAGGGCGGTGATTACTTCTGGGACAAGATTGAACGGGCCATACGGGACGAGTCCTACCGCTTCTTGGCCGTGATCTCCACGGTCGCGGTGGACAAGCAAGGCGTTAAGGACGAATGGGCGCTGGCTCAGACCATCGAGAAGTCAATGCCGGGCTTCGTGATCCCGCTACGCTTAGACAAGTACGATTTCTCGCTGCTGCCCATCGGCATCCACCGCAAGAATGTGATCGACTTCGCCAACGGATGGCATATGGGCTTGGCTGCTCTGCTCGACACGTTGACCGAGGCCAATGCGCCCAAGGTGGCAGCCCCCGATCCGCGCTCCACCAGGCACTGGCTCGCCGAAATGAAGGAGGGGGCGATCTTGCGCACCGAGTCCAAGGAATCGCTGGACTCGACATGGCTCAGCGTTGTCTCGCTGCCACCGATCGAGACCGCCCGCATCTTGGGAAGCGAACGAGTGATCAAGGTAACTGACCTCAACCGAGCCATCCCCTGGTTCGAGCATGAGGACCGCATTGTCGGCTTCGCCAAGGCGGGCGACCTCGTCTCCAACATGTCCAGGTCGGTCATGCTAAAGGCCTCCACTGGCGTGGACTCGACCATGTTCATTCAGAGCGGCGCGACTATCGGCGACAAGCACGTGGATGTGCGTGAGGCCCGCAAGCGCGTCGCCAATCTCGTGCGGCAGGCGTGGGAGCTCGCCATGGAGGCCAAAGGCCTCGGCGTCTTCGAGCAGGCTGGCGGGCGCAAGGTTTTCTATGTCACACCCGAGCTCACCAAGGGTCGTGGCGAGAAGGTCGCATTCATTGACGTCGATGGCCGAAAGCGACGCAAAGGGCTCAATGGTCGCAGCGAGAAGAAGAAGGCCAATTGGTGCTACGCCGTGGGCATGGTGCCTCAGTTCGACGAGCCGTGGCGGATCGAGCTGCGTGCCACCATCGTCTTCACCGATGATGAAGGCAAGCCGTTCGATGTGCCAGCAAAGGCGCACCGTCTAAGAATGAGCTTCTGCCGCAGTTGGTGGAATGACCGCTGGCGCGGCTTCTTGCGGGCCTTCCTCGCCTTGGTAGCAGACGGTGCTACTGAGATCCAGCTGCCAGTTGGCTCGGGCCGAGCGGTCGTTGTGTCCGCCACGCCGATCCTGTTCAGCTCGCCCGTGGGCCTTTCCGACCTGGCGCCATCCATCGATGACGATCCTGTCGATGAGCCCGACGACGAATTGGGCGAGGTCGATGACTTCGACGCCGACGAGGTTCCGGGATGATCCTCGAACTCAATCTGATCGAGATCGCTGAGCCCGAGCTGCTGTTCGGCTACGGGCAGTCCATGGAGCATCCCAAGGACGGTCTGCTGCTGTATGGCCCAAAGGAGAGCCCTCAGGCAGGGTCGAAGCTCCGCATCGGTGTGGTGTCCACAAAGGAAGGCCTGCGTCGGTACTCGGCGTGCGTCGCGCGTTTGGCCAAGCCCATCGCCCCGGCGCTGGCCAACAACCCTAACCACACCATGTTTCCGGGCTTCCAAGCACTGTTCGGCGTGGAGTGGCCCGCTCAGCCCGCGACATGGCTGGAAATCGACGCTGCCGAGCTCGCCAATGCGATCCGCATCGCCGATCGCCATCAAGCGATCCACAAGGCCGTCTCGCTCTTTTCCGATGCGATCGCAGATCACTTGCGCGACGGTAGCGAATCGACCATAGATTTGTGGATGGCCGTTGTGCCCGAGGATGTCCACAAGTATTGCCGCCCGCAGTCGAAGGTCGAGGCCAATCAGAAGCAGCGCTCCGGCGTGCTGATGGACAAGGCGGCGGCGAACCGCCTGCTCAAGGCTCCGGGCCTGTTCGAAGAAGACAACGCATCAGCCGAGATTTACCTCTACGAGCTCGACTTCCACAATCAGCTCAAAGCCCGGCTGTTGGAGCACAAGGCGGCGGTGCAAGTGGTCCGCGAGACCACGCTCGCACCCGAAGAATTCGTCCGCGAGAACGGCATGCCAAGCCGCGGCCTTCAAGACCCTGCGACCCTTGCGTGGAATCTCGCCACGACCTGCTTCTTCAAGGCCGGCGGCAAGCCTTGGCAGCTTGCGGCATCGCGCCCCGGCGTCTGCTATGTCGGCATCGTCTTCAAGAAGGATTCGTCATCGGCCGAACCCGGCAACGCCTGCTGCGGCGCTCAGATGTTCCTTGACTCCGGCGACGGCATCGTGTTTCGCGGAGCGGTCGGCCCATGGCTCACCTCGACCAAGGACGACTTCCACCTCCCCAAGGAGAAGGCCAAATCCCTGATGGCGATGGTCGTGGACGCATATCGCAAGAACCATAGCGGCCAGGCCCCCAAGGAGCTCTTCATCCACGGCAAGACGCGTTTCTCGGCCGAGGAGTGGGATGGCTTCAAGGAGACCGTGCCGCCCGAGACCAATGTGGTGTGCGTGCGTATCCGCCAGGATGCGGGCATGAAGCTCTACAGGCACGGCACGATAAACATCACCCGAGGTGTGGGCTGGATTAAATCGCGGTGGATGGCGTATCTCTGGACCAAGGGCTTCGTGCCGAGGCTACAGACTTACGCCGGCCGCGAGGTGCCTAACCCACTGTCAATCGAGATTTGCCGAGGGGTGGCGGACATTGAGCAGGTCATGGCGGACGTGCTCGCACTAACCAAGCTAAATTACAACGCGTGTATCTATGGAGACGGCGTGCCGGTGACACTGCGCTTCGCCGATGCGGTCGGTGAAATATTGACGGCTGCACCTCGCAAGAACGAACTGCCTCCGCTTCCATTTCGCTACTACATTTGACGCGATACCCGAAGTGAAGAACGCGGGTTGGCTTCAGAGGGGCACTGACGGCATGATATGCACAGCCAAGGTGGTGATCAGCAGGCGTCCCCCAGGCTGATTGCGGACTGTCAGAACGGGCAATCATTGTCCGGCGGCTCTTAAGCCCGCCATTCGTTCTTCGGATTCCCATCGGACCGCTGTACACCCGAAACCGCTCAACTGGTGACGGCCCGCCGCCAGTTTTTGTGCAAACGGCTGTTCTCGGCGCCCTAGTGCGGCAGACGTGCGAGCGACGAATTGCTACGGATATGCGCTCTTTGCGGTGAGTGAGTCCGCTGACGCTGAACAATCTCGCCTATGTCGACCCTTTGTGTCTAGAGCTTTTGATTCTTGCAATTGATGTATGCGGCAGTCCTGGAATGTCAGAAGTCTTGCGCGTGTCACATGGCAATCTACGCGTGATCGGGCCGTCTGTTCATATGAATTGAGGATGTCCGGGGGCGGCTGCGCCGGTATGCTATCCAGATAACCTTGAACGGAGCGTTGCACCATGCGTCTCGTCAATGCCCTTGGATTGGCCTTCTTGTTGGTTCTGGTAACAGGTGGTCAGCTCGCCCAAGCGAACGATGCCCGCGAAACGCGGGTAGGTTGGCTTGAAAGATGCCCTCACGAACCGGACCCGACCGTTGACGAGGTGAACAGGAGCGCACTGATAGGAGGGTTGATTGCGGCCATAGCACCGAAGCTGATCGAAGGCACGGTGGACGCCGCTGCGGAAGCACTCAAGGCGGCCGGGCAGGCGAAGACGTCTACCACCACCGCGCGCAACGGCGCCTCGTTCTACAAGGTGGGACAGGACGCGGACCTGATCGTTGCCAGCACTTGCTTGGCCGTTGTCCGCGGCACGTTCAAACAAGGTGCGGCGTCTGCCGCCGAGTTTGGATGGGCCAACCCATCCACGCCGTTCCATGGGCTGCAGCATGCCAACCTCCAGTTTGAAGCCAAGGTGGTGCCTATTAAGGGAGCCAAGTTCTTCAGGTTGGTTCCTCAGTACCTGCGCCATAACGGTGACTTCGAGGACACGGGCTGGTTTGCGGGTAAGCAGCGAGACTTTTTGCTCGCCATGGCCATGTCGTTGCCGGGGAGCGCCCAGCCTTTCGGGCAGGCGGATTTTCTGTTCCATGACGTGGTCCAAGGCAGCGAGCTGGTCGCTCCCAACGCGCTCTTGACGGCGGCAACCAGTTTGCCGATCGCCTTCCCTGCCGAGACGTCCGATGCGACCAAAGCCAAGACGCAGCTGGAAGCGACGTTGTCACCCTGGTTGCTTGCCATGGACATTCTGATGCCCGCTGTCAAGAAGGCCGTGCCACCACCTCCCTCGCTGTTCGAAGGGACGACGCTGGCAGCAGCGACGGCACGGTACTGTACAGAGATCAGGCGCCTTAACGCGCAGACGCCGGAGAAGTTCCAGCTCGGTGACACGCGTTGCACGTACGAGCTGGACGTGCCGAGGGCAAGCATGGAGTCGACGTCAGCGCAGGCCAACCGCAGCCCGTTGCGTGTCGATTGGGCGCAGCAACTGTGCGGAAGCTTCACGCCCGCGGCAGGGACCGCTGCCCCCATCTGCTCTCGCTTTGCCAACGACCCGAACGTACAGGCTGCTCGCACGTTGGTCACTGGCAAACTATTCACCCACGTCACGACCCAACTGACTTTGTCCGAAACACGCGAGGGCAGCAAGCTGGCACAGTTCTTCGGTAACGCGCTATCGGCCGCCAAGACGGAGGTGAGCACCGTGCTCAAGGACAAGCTGCTTCCGAAGACCAGCGAGCAGAAAGCGACCGAGGCCGAGGCAGAGCGTGCGGCCGCGAACGGCGTGCTGCTTGCAGACCTCAAGGTCACGCAGGCTGAAGAAGAACTGGCAGAAGCTTTGGCGGCCGCGAGCCCGGTGGCATCGGACATCACGGCGGCTCGCATCGATCTGCTCAAATCCAAGATCGAGTCCAACAAAGCTCGACGCGACGCACACATGCCCGTTCTGTACTCTGAGGTGCAATGAAGCTCCTTGCGATTACGATCGGCGGTTTGTTTCTCGTGTCTTCGCTGCATGCTCAGACCCAGGGCATGGTGCCGCTGGGGACGCTGAAGCCAGATGTCATTGGCGGCGTGGAGGTCCCGAGAGGGCAGGCGCCCTGGCAAGTCGCCCTCATCGACCGCAATTCCCTCAGTCACTTGGACGGTGTCTTCTGCGGCGGCACGGTCGTTAGCAGCGAATGGATTCTCACCGCAGCGCACTGCCTCTTTGAGAAGAACGATGGAACCCAGCCATGCATCGAATTACGCAAGGAAGCTTTCTGGATTGGGTACGGTTCGAATAGGTTGGGTGATGCTATTTCTTTGGTGATGCCGCAGACGTTCGTGATAGCCGACGGCTACGATTGCCGCAACCGCATTCATGACCTTGCGCTGGTCAAAGCGGCCAAGCCACTTGTCACAACCTTGCCGATGTCTGTGGCTTCCGCTCATAAGGCGCTGGCCCTGTTGACGCCGCCGGGGACGGCAACGGTAAGCGGCTGGGGGAAAACCATGGAACGTGGTTGGAAGTCGTTGGACTTGATGGCCGTCGACGTCCCTCTGGTGGATGCGGGCACATGCGCGAAGCTTCACGGTGGGGGCCTGCCCCCCAATGTCATTTGCGCCGGAGCGTTGAACAGGGATGCTTGTCGAGGTGACAGCGGAGGTCCGCTCTATCGGCGTCAAGGCAATTCGGCGATTTTGTTGGGGGTGGTCAGCTTTGGCGACGGTTGCGGTCGGGCCGATAAGCCTGGGGTATATGTGGCCGTCCACGCCTACGCGGACTGGATCGCCAAGCACACCGCGTGCGTGCCCTCGACAAAACCGCCGTTTGTTTGCTGAGATCCCGGCATACAAAGCTCGCTGACTGTGCTACGCAGCGCTCAACGGCCTTAGGTCATCCGTGTAGCTGGCGTACCGGAGGAGCACAAGACTTGGTTGTCGGCATGAACCTGCACCCCATACTGCACACTGGCCGGCGGCCTAAGGCTGACAGCAGCCGGTCAGGTTTTGCAGCCGGATGCCAGCCGCCGCCGCAACCTGCCATTCGTCATCCTGCGGGGCGACCGGCCGCTGTACCTTCAGCAGCGGCCACTCAGCGGAGATGGGTCGCACAAGGTGCCAAGCGACTCCTTCCGGCCAAGGCGACCGGCTCTTCGCGACCCTGAGCGGTCTTCCGTCCTCGATCCCTCATTCGCCGACCAGGGGTTGCCAAGTGTCGGCAGGCTCTGCCATTCGTGTCCATGACTCGCCGCTAAACTGTTTCGCAGACGGCAACCTAGACCGAACGGGTTTGCCGTTTTCGTTATACCTGTTCATGCATCCAGCTTGATGCTGTATATGATTGATTTAATTGGCTTTTGGAGGAGTCATGCGACTTAGTTTAACGACTGCGTTCGATGTTATCCTCCGTTTTGCTGAATGTATTCAAGTCAGGCTCTGACAACTCCCGGCCTTTCATGTCGAAGAAGCTGACCTTTTCGCTACTTCTTATTTGGCTCTTCGTCGGGCTAGCGGCGGCGTATGCCTTGTGGGCGTTTGAGCTTCAAGGCCCTACCAAATGGCTCCTCTATCTCCTGGCTGGCCCACCGCTGTATCTATTTCTGAGCGGTGTCGGAGAGTTGCTCGGTGAAGCTTATTCAAGGCTGCCCGGCATTCGCCACGGAAATGAGTTCATTGAACGTCGCACCGCAAGGCATCCAGTGTCTGGGCTTCGTATCCTCTGGTACTTATTCATTTCGTTGCTGGTCATAGGCGTCGTGGTCGCAGCTATGTGGGTCTATCGAACCCATCTCTAAGCTGGCAAGACCGATGCTTTTCCAGTTCGATCCAAGGGCCGCCGTGCACCAAGATCCGGCGCCTAACCCGTTAAGGGATATAGTGCGACAAGCCGCACTATATCCCTTACGTCGAACGTAAAAAATCACCATGGGATATTCGCTATCCTGGCTTGCATTTAAGGGGACTGCGGTTGAAGCAGGACTTGAAACACTCGGACTTTCGAAAGCCGGCAGTGTGGGTGAATGGGGACGCAAATCGGTCACTGGTCACGCGCTTCCCGACGGGTGGCATCTCGTCATTGCTCCGCGTTGCGATCACCCTTTAGTCGCTAAGTCAAGCCTGGCCGTGCTGTCGAGGACCGCCAAAGTTATTGCCTGTCGTGTCGAAGAGCACGTAATGTTCTCTTCAGCCGAGTTCTGGGCGCACGGCGAAAAAGTATGGTACGTTGAACATGATGCACAACAGAGCAAGCGGCATCTGAAAATCGAAGGCGCTCTTCCCGCCCCCTACGGCATCGCCGTAAAGCAAGCGGAACAACAACAAGACGCGGAGGACTTGGGGCCAAAGGAAGTGGACTTCTACTTTGACGTGCCTTTGCGAACTGCCGGCGAGATTGCCGGCTTCAAACACGATGAAGAAAACTCGGCCCTTGACTACATGCAATTCGAGGTCTATGCAACTTCATCCATGCCTTTACTTGGAGGGGCTACCCGAAAATGGTGGCAGGTTTGGAAGTGACCTTTAACTTGCCGACCCATCGGACCGCCTGCGGCTTCCGCTGACCTCTACGTTGGACCTCACAAGGATAGCTGATGATTCCGCAAAGCTGCCTACTCATCGAAACCAAGAAGTTTCCCATCAAGCCGTACGAAGATCAGGAGAACGTCAACGAAGGCTTGTACCAGTTCGGCAGCGGCTCGGTTCCGCCGAATAGAAGGGGCTTCCAGTTCGGATTTTCGGCGACGACCTTGGGCATCAACGCATCGAAGCCAGCGATGAACGCGGCAGAAGAGCCAAACTCAGTAGCGACTTCCTTGAGTTCGGCAACGACCCCCTTCTCCTGAAAGAAAAAGTCTGCGTTCTCGAACGTCCGCGGGTTTGAGACGACTTGCTCGACGACTGTGCCACCAGCGCGGCCGACAAACTCACGCCAAGTGGACTCTACGTTCAGTGGATCGTGGGGACCAACGTCCCAGAAGCCGGGGATCGATGGCATGACGGCTAACGAATTGAGTTAGGCATCACCGCGGTGCGCTGCTGCCTTTGCTGTACTTGGTCGTTACCTTCTCCGTCCATCGCTTAATCAGAGCGGACGAGTCCGTCATAGCTTCGACGCAAGAATCCGAGTGCTTGTTCATGAGCAAGGATATGTTGCTGTAGTTGTTGGCGATCGTCTTTTGCATGCCCTTGAGACTCATTTCGAAACGGGCAAGCGTGACTCGCGTTGCAATATCCTCAGTCCTACTCTGCTTAGCTGCAAGTAGGGAGAACTCGGCCGCCTTATCTGAGGCGTCCTTGTACTTCTTGGCTTCATTCTCTTTGCCAGAACTCTGGAATGCGCCTTGCACGATGGAAAAGTATGCCGCGCAGTCGGCGTACTCAGTTGCGACATTGTCGGTAACCTCGGCGGTCATAGCCTCTGCGGTAGGCTGCGCGGTCGCATGAACTGAAGCTACGATCGCTGCGAGTAGGAAAGGGATGCGCATGTGTCTTCCTGTGATGCCAACTTTGATTTAAACGGCAAAACGCAGGATACCCACAATCGTGGTCGTTAAACGAAGTCGCATGGCATCCCAAAAATGTGTTTGATATCGGGCCTGTGGCGTAGCACTTTGTATGCATGAACAGGTTTAACAGATCTGACAAACCTAACCAAGTCCGAAACACTGTCCCGAGATCGCCGGTCAGACAATCAGATCGCCTTGCGAGTCGACGATTGCCATCACGTTTGACTCCAGAGGACTTGCCGATCATTACAACCGGGATGGCAGCTATAAGGCCCGTGGTCGGATGACAGCAACGGGTACCTAGGGTCGACCATCGCGCTCAGGTTGATGCGCTTGAACAGGCGCCCGACCAAGGCCAAACCACCATGGCTGCTCAGATCGTAGGGCAGCTTCTTGACAACAAATTCAACCGGATCAGCCATTTGCGCTTCCTTCACCTGCAGGGTGCAAAGCAGATGGGGGTCAAGTGCTTGATTCGTATGAGGATTTACCCTGAACGCGACTGTGAGGTCACGGATTCAGAATAAAAGACTACAACGAAATTAGGGCAGCCGCCGAAACAGTAGGGCGGCTTCCCCTTTGAAAGGCGAGAAGTCCCTCCGATAACGAATCACCGCGAACTGATGATCTCCTGCAGATATGCCTCCATCAAAACTGACGCTGCCAAAATTAGCGCTGCAGAGCCCACCTGGCCTAAAACTTTCAGGAGCTGCAGAAAGTACTTCCCCGTTTACAGTGAGTTGGCAAATACCAAAATCAGGATTTGGTGAACCCAGGGGGGATTGTCCAAAGTAAATTCTTAAGTTGCCTGATGTGATTAAACGATCTGCAGAGATCAACACATTGGGATCGGTCACTAGAAATGGAGTGCTCGCTATCAGCTCGTAGTTGACGGAGCCCGAGCCCGGCCAATCATCAAAGTTGATGTCTCCAGTATGGTAGGTGTAGACAGCAGGGAGATAACCAGGAATGGATCTGATTGAGTAAGGCAGCGCCATAAGCCCAATACCTGCTATCGCATTGCCAGATTTTTCAAAGATGGCATCTGGATTGACTCCGCCAATAAGGGGGGAGCCATTACTGGAGAAAGAAAGTCCACTCCATCCGCCGCCACCCGCATCCCTAAGATTGTAATAGGCAGTTGGGTCACTGATTAAAGAACCGACAAATCCTCTGGAGAATGTTGGGGTAAAACAGTTTTGAAGAGCGCCAGAGGCTTTGAAAACAGCTGCAAGGCCGGTAGATGAAGCTGTTCTGCTGTTTTGTTCGAGCCGAATAACCGCTTTTGAACTGCCTGCACCAACAAGCATTGCACGAAAGCCAAACGATAGCCGCTCAGGTAAGTTGCTAATTGCTGAAATGGAGCCAAACTCCATTGTTGAATCAACCCGCTGGACTGGTGTATCAATATCACCAATGCTGCTCATTGAATAAAGAGTTCCATTCTCATCGGAAAATGAAAAGTCATAACTAACTAAAGGCGCGCCGTTAACAAACTGAACTACTATTCTCGATGGATTCATCAATCGCAATCGCGATAGCCCGTCAAAACTCGTTGCCGGCCTAGTTTGTTCTTCCAGCAATAATTCGATCTTTCCGCAAACTGGTAGATCGGTCGCCGGAGTTCCCGCAGCGTAGACAGTGCCGCCTCGCAGCGGTGCCCCAATGCGATTGGATGTATTTATATCTCCAGTTGATCGATCGATTCTTACCCCGTCTTCGTATGAATATCCATAATTCCAACGCCCAATCGAAAAGTCAATATCACCAGAAACCTCAGCAACACTGGATGAGCCGACAAAACTAAAATCTACCCCGTTGCCAACCTCTCCCTTGCGAAATGCAATAAGAGCACCGCGATCGTTAAAAACAGTGTCGGTGGTTGGCATTGTTGAGATGCCTGGAGGACTTAAATAGCGGAGCGTCCAGTTGGGGATAGCAGAAACTGCAGACCCCGTGCTTTCGGCTGAACTGAATAGATTTGCATCCACCTCGGACGGGAGGCCAATTTGGTTGTAGATGCTCGATCTTTGCGTACTTGAGATTAGTGAAAGAGTATCGATGAATCTTACCAATCCTGCGGTTTGTATCGAATTCAATCTATCGTCGAAAGAGTCTGTTGATAGAAAACTGTAATAATCTTCAAGGGCTAGTGTTAAATTTGAACCAGGGCGTCTCTTCAGAAATTCATGTACGAATCCAGCAGAAAATCCAACTTGAAAGGAAAATTGAAGCTCTTCTTCAGATGCATTATTGATTTGATCAGTTGTGGCTTTTTGGATATCGATAAACTTTATCCCGTGTGGGGATCTAAGGGAAAATGAATCTCTAAATTGCTGAAGTGCTGCGCTGACTGATGCGGTGCTCCATTTATTGGCGCTAACTTCATTCTCTATTGATTTGGTGAAAGACTCAGAAATGGCACTCAATGTAAAGTGTCTTTCGTTATTTCCTGCAATAAATACAGTTCTCAGTGGCGCCGAGAGGATGGTTCGCATCCCGTCAATCTCATCATTGTATTCACCACCTTGTGCTTCAAATAGATATACAATCCCTTCTTTCAAATTATTCGGTATTGTGAAGGATCCATTTGAATCTGTTTGCTTGCTTGCCACTGGCCGTTTATCGCCTTCAGAGCTAAGCTCAAAAAGATTGACTGTTGCGCCCCGAGTCAGTCCTTTCACTACTTGCCCAGTCAATGGAGGAGCAGAAACTCCTTCCGAAACATCGCTGCCACCTCCGCCACATGCGACGATGAAGGTAATCGCGAAAGCTGCCGAGGTTAGTTTGAGCCAACCAAAGAAGTGTCTGCTGCAGCGAGTCATCATCGGTCCAGTTGTAAAGAGCTAAGTGATTGAAGAAGGAATGTCGCCAGTCGAGAAGCCGCAGCGAGAATTTGTCGCGTGCAAGTGCTGTAAATATTGTTACATGAACAACATGGGTAAGCGCAGTGGCCTTATTCTCCTTTGGTCAAGTTGAAGTAAACCAAGAGACTCAGTATCTGGGGGCTGTCCGAATTTTTGTGTTCGAGGCGCTGAGAGACTTGTCCATGGCGACGGGCGTCGCTTGGCGACGAACGACCGACGCGGTGGGCAAGTTGGTGCCACGTCTTAAGCGGCAGCCTTCGTGAAGCGATCTTCATAAAGGATCGCGAATTGGTTCATAGCCTCCTTCCAGTTGTGCGCCGCACGGCTCCATTCGGCCGTGATGTTGCGCAGCGCCAGCCAGATCAGTTTGCTGGCCGCATCGTCGCTGGGGAAGTGCCCGCGCGTCTTGATGATCTTGCGCAAGCGCGCGTTGACGCTCTCTATGGCATTGGTCGTGTAGATCACCTGACCTGCTCCCATTCGCCGTACCAATCACTCCGAGAAAGCGTGATCGGCTTGAATCCGTCAAGGAGAGCGGAACCTGCAGTTCAAGGTGCAAGAGACTACAGGTGCCATGCCAGGGTCAGGTGTTCCTCGTATAGCGGCCGCTCGGATGGGCACCAGCCGCTCATCTGAACGTCGCCTTGATGGCGACTACCGTGAGGCCGTGTGCCGCTGGCGACCGGCTCGATACGCTGCAGAACGGTCCTTGAAGAGTGCATTGCGTACGCCCTCACAGGGTCGTTCAGGGACCGCCTCAAAAATCAGTGCCGGGCAGACGGTCGATGGCCGCCATTTGAAGACGGCGCAGCAATCGTCGCGTACTGTTGCGGGCCGCTTCAGCGCGAGGCACCGCGCTCGAGCTGACTCACCATGGCGGTATAGCCCCGTGATCGGGCCAGCTGGAGCGGCGTCTGCCCCTGGCGATCGGTGAGCGCCAGGTTGGCGCCTGCGTCGATCAGCGCCTGCAGCGTGGCCTGGTGTCGAGGGCCACCATCACCCAGCACCACGGCTTCGATGGCCGCTGTCCAGTGCAGGTTGTTCACATGGTCAAGCGGCGCGCCTGCAGCAATCAACTGTCGCACCACGCCGTCATGCCCCAGGTGGGCCGCCGCGATCAGGGCTGTGCCGTCGTATCGGCTGGTGGTCTGGCCGGCACGCGCGCCCAGACTGAGCAGCTCGCGCAGGCTCACCTCGTCGTCGGCCACCGCGGCAATGGTCACTGCGTCGTAGCGGTCGTTTTCCAGCCGATCCAGATCGGCACCCGCCTTGGCCAGGGCGCGGATCGCCGCAGGGTGCCGGGCGAAGGTCGCCACATGCAGCGGCGTGCGGCCTTGGCTGTCCGTGGCATTGCGGTCGGCGCCCGCACCCAGCAGGCGCTGCAGCTTCGCTAGGTCACCGCGCCAGGCCGCGGCGTGCAGTCCCTTGTAGGCAGCGGCCTGCGACGCGCTGGGCGGGACCTGCGCAACGGCGGAAGTGGGGAGACTGACGCCGAACAGCGCCACCGCCAGGCAGCCTGCTGGCAGAAGGCTGCCCCGCAAAAATTTCCTTGTCATGGCTGTAGCCTCACTTCAGCAGATCCTTGACCTTGTCCAGCGCAGCCACGGCACACTGTTCGTCCAGATGACCGCCAGGCGCACCTCCCACCCCCACCGCACCGATCACCTCGTTGCCAGCGCGCACCGGTACACCACCACCCAGCAACAGGAAACCAGGGATGTGAACCAGGTTGGCAGCAGCGGGGTTTTTCTGGGCGCCTTCCATCATGGCCAGGGTGGCGTTTTTGGCGGAAGCCGAGGTGAAGGCCTTGAGTCGGCTGGCCTCCAGGGTGTGGCTGCCCGCATTGTCGGCACGCATCACGGCGCGCACCTCGCCCGCACGGTCGACCACCGTGGCGCTGACGTTGTAGCCGCCGGCGCTGCACGCCGCCACGGTGGCGCTGGCGATCTGGGTGGCCAGTTCAAGCGACATGTTCTTTTCGGTGCGCACGGCTTGTGCCTGGGCCACAGACATGCCGAATGTGGTCAGCACGGCCAGGGCAAGGGAGGTGGTCTTCATCGGGGATTTCATGGCTGTTTCCTGAAGTGGTTTGCGGTTCGATCAACCGTGGGGGCACTGTAGGAAACTGCGCGCCCGCGCGCCATTCGGAGCGCTACGCCCTGACCTGCGTAGAACTACGCAGCGGGGTCCTCCTGAACCAGGCTGGCATAGCGGTGAATCAGCTGCGCCAGCGAGTCGGTCTGCAGCTTCTCGAACACATGCGCGCGGTGGGTTTCCACCGTGCGCGGTGACAGCTGCAAGCTGCGCGCGATGGCCTTGTTGGTCTGTCCTTCGACCATGCCAGCCAGCACCTCGCGCTCTCGGGCCGACAATCGTTCGTAGCGCTCACGCGCAGCCCGGTCGCCCTGCTGGCGCTGGCGAGAACCCACGTGCTGGCGCACCGCGTTTTGCAGCGCCTCCAGCAACAGTTCGTCGTCCACCGGTTTTTCCAGGAACTCGGCTGCACCTGACTTGAAGGCGCGACGACACAGGTCAACCGTGCCATGACCCGTGAGCATGATCACCGGCTGATCAACCCCCTGCGCCACCAGCGCGTCCAGCAGAGCCAGGCCGCTCATGACCGGCATGCGCACATCCAATACGATGGCACCGATGCCTTGGCGTTCGAAACGCACCAGGAAATCCTGCGGGTCGGCCCAGGTCTGTACGCGCAAGCCGACGGTACCGATCAGCAAGGCCAGGCTGTCGCGCACCGCCGCGTCGTCGTCGATCAGGTGAATGGTGGGTGATGACAAAGAACTCATACGACGCCCACCGCCAGCGGCAGCCGCAGGGTCAGAGCAGCGCCTGCTGGCGCCTGGTTGGCGGCCGTCAACGAGCCGCCCATCGTCCCCACCAGCGTCTCACAAAGCGTCAAACCCAGTCCCAGGCCACCCGCTCGCGTGGAGAAAAACGGCTCAAAGAGACGCGCCATGGCCTCGGGCGCAATACCGGGCCCGCTGTCGGCCACCACCAGCTCGCCCTGCTTGTGCACCTCGCGCAGCGACACGCGCAATCGCCGATGCCCCTGCGGCACTTGCTCCAACGCCTGCAGCGCGTTCATCAACAGGTTGTGAATCACCTGCTCGAGCGCCACCGGGTCGGCCAGCACCGGCACCGGAGCGGGTGCCTGCAACTCGGGCACCACGCCACGACGTTCGCACTCGGGCTCCAGCAGATAAAGCGCGCGCCGCACCGCCTCTTTCAAATCCACCGCCTGTGTGGCCCGGTCGCTACCGGGTCGC
Organism: Hydrogenophaga sp.; assembly: GCF_030373245.1. Classification (GTDB taxonomy): domain Bacteria; phylum Pseudomonadota; class Gammaproteobacteria; order Burkholderiales; family Burkholderiaceae_C; genus Hydrogenophaga. The sequence goes on along the minus strand of NZ_JAUCZF010000004.1, from coordinate 361,404 downwards.
TCGACCGCCGTGCGCAGACGTCCCACCACCTCGCTGGCGCGACGCGCTTGCGCCACCGCCTGGCGCATGGCGCCCCGCGCGGTCTCGGTTTCGGGCGGCTGCTCGTCCAGCAGGCGCTGCGCCGCCTGGGCGCTGGCCAGCATCGCCGTCAACGGCTGGTTGAGCTCGTGCGCCATACCGGCCGCGAGCTCGCCCAACGTGTTCAGCCGCGCCACCTGGCCAAGGCGCAACAGCTCTTCCGCCCGCCGGCGCTCGGACCGCTGGCGCTGCAACTGCATGAGCACCGCCAGCAGGGTGCTCACCAGCGCCGACCACAGCAACCATACGGCCCAGGGCAACTGGCTCCAGCTCAGTCGGCGCTCGGCACGCACATCAAACGGCTGGCTGCTGGCTGCCAGGGGTTTCTGAAAATCGAAGCGCCAGCCCGAGGTGGACTCGCCAGCCAGCGGCTGTCCGGTCTGCACGTCAAAACGCTGACCGGCGTGCGTCAGCCAAACGCGCACCAGGCTGGTCTCTGGCGCCATCGGCCATTCGTCCCAGGGCACCAGCGCCCGCAGATCGATGCTCAGCGCGTAGCTGTGCGGCTGGGCCGAGAGCACCAGTTCGTATTGTCCGGCTGCAAAGTCCACAGTGGCCAGGGTCGGGTGCTGCTGCTCGCGCGAAGCGGTCTCGGCGGCGACGAGCGCCGTGCTGCTCCAGGGCGCGTCGGCGCTGCTGCGTTGCACCCGCAAGATGCGCGGGTACAGCGCGGGCAGGCGTTGCTCGGCTGAGCCAGCGCCTGCTGCCTGGGCGGTGGGTTGGAGCAGACTGAGCGTGGCGAGGATGGCATCGTGCTGGACCACACGCTGGCTGAGCAGGCGGTGCACGATGCGCGCATCGGTCTCGAACAGGGCGCGCTCGCGCTCCACCGCGCGCTGCACCAGCACCACGCCACCAGCCAGCACCAGGATCAGCCCCGTTGCCAGCCACCACCGATTGCGCCACCAAGTCGTTTGCATGGGCCCGATTCTGGCACCACCGCCTGGCGCATGCCCCGTACCCTGGAGCCAGACAAAGACCGAACGGCGGCCGCTCAGGCGAGGTTGCGCAGCTCGCGCAAAGCCACCGACACCGGCGCCAGATCCGGCGTCTGGGTGCTGATGGTCTGGCGCAACCGGCGCAGCCGCTCGATGGGGGCCGCGTGGCGTTCAGTCCAGCTTGGCAGATCGATGCCCTGAGACAGCAGCGAGCGGGTGATCTGGCTGGCGATGGCGTAAACATCGTCGCGTGCGCTGCTGCGGGCCTGGGTCTGCCACAGGGTGTCGGTGGGCAGGCGGACGATCTCGCTGCGCCATTGCGTGAGGCCCAGCTGGGCGTCGACCGCGAAGTAGGCGCGGGCCGCCTGCTCCAGCGCGCCGCCCGTGTCTTGGGCGAGATCGACCAGATCCAGCGCGGGAAACAGGTGGTCCAGCGCAGCGAGATTTTGCGCCAGGTCGGGTTCGACGCCGGCGTCCATGAGCGCCTGCACCTCGGCCTGCCATTGTTCGCTGGCTTCGGCCGAGAGCCACGCGCCGAGATGGGTGCGCAGCTCACGCGCGCCGGGCTGGTAGCGCTCGATCAAGGTCGGCAGGTCGCTGCCATTGGCACACACGCGCAGGATCCAGCGCGAGGCTCGCTGGACGGTGGTGGTGAGCCTGCTGAGCAAGTCGAGCTGCTGCGCACTGCCTACGCGGTGGTCGAGCTCGTCGATGCGGTCCCACAGCGCTTCCAGGTCAAAGATTTCGCGGGCCAGGGTGTAGGCGCGCACCACATCGGCGGCGCTGGCGCCGGCTTCGCTGGCCACGTAATGCACGAAGGTCGCGCCAGCGCGGTTGAGCACGGTGTTGGTGACGAAGGTGGCGATGATTTCGCGCTTGAGCGGATGAGCGGCGATGGCGTCGCCAAACCTCTCGCACAGCACGCGCGGGAAATAGGCCTTCAGCGTGCGGTTGAAGTAAGGATCGTCGGGCAGGTTGCTCGCCATCAGCTCGTCGAACAGCCACATCTTGGCGTAGGCCAGCACCACCGCACCCTCTGGCGCGGTCAGCCCTTGTTTGTGGGCGCGCCGGCGCAGGATTTCGTCGTCGGCGGGCAGGAATTCGATCGAGCGGTTGAGCCGCCCAGCAGCCTCCAGCGCCTGTATCAGGCGTTGCTGCCCGTCCAGCACGTACAGCGGCCGATGGCGCGCCACGTCGATCGACTGCGTCTGGTAGTAGTTGTCGGCAAGAACCAGTTGCGCCACTTCGTCGGTCATGGACGCAAGAAGATCGTTGCGCTGCTTGAGCGTGAGGTCGCCGGCCTCGACCACACGATCGAGCAGGATCTTGATGTTGACCTCGTGGTCGGAGCAGTCGACCCCGGCCGAGTTGTCGATGGCATCGGTGTAGATGCGCCCGCCTTTCGCGGCAAACTCGATGCGGCCGTTTTGCGTGGCGCCCAAGTTGCCGCCTTCGGCCAGCACCTTGCAGCGCAGCTCGCTGCCATTGACCCGGAAGCCATCGCTGGCTTTGTCGCCCACCTGGGCATGGGTCTCGAAGCTGGCCTTCACATAGGTGCCGATACCGCCGTTGTACAGCAGTTCCACCGGCGCCAGCAGCACCACGCGCAGCAGCTCGGCTGGCGTGAGTTCTTCAGCCTCGGTGCCGAGCGCGGCGCGCGCCTGCTCGGAAAGCTTGATCGACTTGGCGCTGCGTGGGTAGACGCCGCCACCGGTCGAGATCAGGTTTTTGTCGTAGTCGTCCCAGCTCGAGCGCGGCAGCTGGAACAGCCGCTTGCGCTCAGCGTGCGACACCGCGACGTCGGGCGTGGGATCGATGAAGATGTGGCGGTGGTCGAACGCGGCCACCAGGGCAATGTGTTCCGACAGCAGCATGCCGTTGCCAAACACGTCGCCCGACATATCGCCGACGCCTGCCACGGTGAAGCGGGTGGTCTGGGTGTTGACGCCCATCGACAGGAAGTGGCGCTTGACCGATTCCCAGGCGCCGCGCGCAGTGATACCCATCTTCTTGTGGTCGTAGCCCACAGATCCACCCGAGGCAAAAGCGTCGCCGAGCCAGAAACCGCGGTCGGCTGAAAGCTGGTTGGCAATGTCGGAGAAAGTGGCCGTGCCTTTGTCAGCGGCGACCACCAGGTAGGGGTCGTCCTCGTCGTGGCGCACCACCTGCTGGGGCGGTACCACCTGGCCTTTGACCACGTTGTCGGTCACGTCCAGCATGCCCGAGAGAAAGGTGCGGTAGCAGGCTACGCCCTCGGCCAGTAAGGCCTCGCGATCGCTGGCCAGCGGCGGGATTTTCACGACGAAGCCCCCCTTGGAGCCAACCGGCACGATCACCGTGTTTTTCACCTGCTGCGCCTTCACCAGGCCCAGGATCTCCGTGCGGAAATCTTCGCGCCGGTCGGACCAGCGCAGTCCACCGCGCGCCACCTTGCCGCCACGCATGTGCACGCCCTCGACCCGCGGAGAGTAGACCCAGATCTCGAACAGCGGCTTGGGTTCAGGCACACCGGGCAGCTTGCGGGGATCGAACTTGAAACTGAGGTAGGGCTTGAAACCCCCATCGGCCGCTGTCTGCCACGCATTGGTGCGCAAGGTGGCCACCACGCTGGCGTAGAACTGGCGCAGGATGCGGTCGTCGTCCAGGCTCTCCACATCGCCCAGCAGCGCTTCGATCTGAGTGCGGCGGTTGGCGCGCTCCTGGTCGCGATCACCTTGGAAAGAGGGGTCGAACCGGGCCGCGAACAGCGCACAGATCTCCTGGGCAATGGGAGCGTTGTTGTTCAGCGCGGTCTCGATGTAGCCCTGCCCGAATGGCAGACCAAGCTGCTTGAAGTAGCGTGTGTAGGCGCGCAAGACCGTGATCTCGCGAGCGCCCAGGTTGGTGCTCAGCAAGAGCTTGTTGAGATCGTCGCTCTCCACCTCGCCTTTCCAGGCCTGTGCAAACAGCGCCTCGAAGCGAACCCGGATGGCCGAAAAGTCGGTGTCTGGCGCCATCTGCAGACCGATGTCGTGCAGCCACAGCGCGGGCGAGTCGGTGCCGCGGCCGATGCGGTAAGGGTGTTCGTCCAGCACGCGCGCGCCCATGCGCTCAAGCACCGGCAGCGAGTCTGACAGCGCGACCTTGGTGGTGTTGTAGATCTTGAAACGCAACATGCCGTCGCCAGCGTTGAGCGGCCGATAGAGCTTCACCGCCAGCGGCTGTTCCGGCGTGAGCTGGGCCAGCACCTGGGCGTCTTCCGCACCCACGGCAGGCGAAAAATCTTCCCGGTAGGCCGCCGAAAAGGCGGATGCAAAGCGGTGCGACATGGCCAAACCCTGGCCTTCCCCCAGCGCGTGCAGCAGCTCCTGGGTGCAGTCGTCTTCCCAGCGCTGGGCGAGGCGGGCCACGCGCGCCTCCAGCGCGCGCAGGTCCACGTTTTCTGGGGCCAGCTCTTTGGCACGCACCAGGTAGTGGATGCGTGCCAGCGGGCTGTCGGTCAGCATGGGAGTGAATTCCAGTGCCTGACCGTCGAGCGTGTCCATCAGTTCCTGGCCGACCTTCATGCGCAGCTCGGTGTTGTAGCGGTCGCGCGGCACAAATACCTGCACCGAGGTGAAGCGGCCAAAGGGATCGCGTCGCAGCAGGACGCGGGTGCGCTGGCGCTCCTGCAAGCGCAGGATGGTCAGGGTGTGTTCGCTCAGGGTCGCCTGGTCGATCTGGAACAGCTCGTCACGCGGGTAGGCCTCAAGAATCGCCTGCAGCGACTTGGCGGTGTGGCTCTCGGGCACCACCCCTGCGTCTTGCAGAACCTGTTGCGCGCGCACTCGGACCTGCGGGATTTCGTGCACCGGTGCCTGGTAGGCGGTGGAGGTGTAGAGACCCAGAAAGCGCGCTTCACCCACCACCTGACCGGCATCGTCGAAACGCTTGACGGCGATGTAGTCGAGCCAGGCCGGGCGGTGCACGGTGGCACGCGTCATGGCCTTGGTGACCAGCACCAGCTGATCGGAATCGAGCAGGCTGAGCGCGCCTTCCGGCAAGCGGCTGACCGGCGTCTGCACCTCGCCGCGCAAGATGCCCAGGCCCGAGTCTGGCACGGCGGCGAGAGTCACGGTGTTGCCTTCGCGCGCGAGCTCGTAGTTGCGCGCGCCGAGAAAGGTGAAGTGCTTGTCTTCCAGCCAGTTCAGGAAGTCGATGCCTTCCTGCTGGTTGACCGACGAAAGCGAGGAGCGCGCCGATTCCTGAGCCAGTTCGCGCACGCGCTCGAGCATCGGCTGCCAGTCTTTCACCGCGCAGCGCACATCGTTGAGCACACTGGTCAGGTCGGTGGCGAGTGCGGCCATGTCGGCCTCGCTGACGATGCGATCGCACTCGACAAAAATCATCGATACCACCTCGGCGCCGGGCTTGCGCCCAGCAGACGCAGGTGCCGTTTCACTGACGCGGCCTTTGTCGTCGCGCAGCACCGCCATCAGTGGGTGGACGATCCAGTGGGCGGTGCGACCGCTGCGATTGACCGCCATGGTGACCGAATCGACCAGGAACGGCATGTCCGGGTGCACGATCTGGATCGTGGTGTGGTCGCTTACGAAGCCGTCTTCGGCCAGGGTCGGGTTGAACACCCGGACCTTCTCGAACTTCGGCGGGCGCACCGATTCCAGCAGGCGCCAGTGCGCGTTGGCAATGGCAAACAGCGTGGCCGCACCCCGGTCTTCGATTTCGCCAGGGTCGGTATTGGCGAAGTAGGTCGGCACGAAGGACACCAGCCGCGCAGCATCGTTGCCGCCGTGTTCCTGAGTGTGCTTGATGAGCTCGGTGAGCGTGTGAGCGGGCATGCTGCTTGTCTCCTGTTTGGGGCCGCCTGCTGCAGGCGCGGGATGGTGTCTCGCGCCCCCAGGCAAGCCGTCGGGGTTGGCTTCATCTTAGACCTGTCTGGTCAGGTCACCCGGCGCAGACTGCCCCACCTGGGGCGGCCTCCGGACTGTGAAGCCTGCGCATTATGAGATCGCGCCCTCTTCTGCGACGGGAATCGGCGATGCCGATTGGGCTGGGCGGAATACCGGCCGTGCATGGGAGACGGCTGGAGAACGTCTGGCCAGGCGGAGTCGAAGAAAAAACCGGCACACTTGGCCAATGAGTTCTGCAACCAATCCCGAGCGACCCAAGGGCGAGTCCCCCACTTCCCTGAGCGGCCTGCTCCCTTTCATGCGGCCCTACAAGCTCCAGATCGGACTGGCCATCCTGTTTCTGGTGCTGGCCGCTGCGGCCACGCTGCTGTTTCCGGTCGCCTTGCGCCACCTGATCGACAGCGGGCTGATTGCGGGCGACCGCAGCGCTCAGGCCATGGGACTGCGCGGGCATTTCATCGAACTCTTTGGTGTGGCGGTGGCTCTGGGCGTGTTTTCAGCCGGGCGCTTTTATGTGGTGAGCTGGCTGGGCGAGCGCATCACCGCCGACCTGCGCAACGCTGTCTACAGCCATGTGCTGCGGCAGAGTCCCCAGTTCTTCGAGACCACCCAGACCGGCGAGGTGATCAGCCGGCTGACGACCGACACCACCCTGGTGCAGACGGTGGTGGGCTCTTCGCTATCGATGGGGCTGCGCAACGCCGTCATGGGCGTGGGCGCGCTCATCATGCTGGTCTGGAGTCATCCCTACGTGATGGTGCAGGTGCTGATGGTGGTGGGGCTGGTGGTGCTGCCGGCGATGTGGTTTGGCCGGCGCGTGCGCAAGCTCTCGCGCGCCAGCCAGGACCGCGTGGCCGATTCCAGCGCCATCGCTGCCGAGGTGCTCAACGCCATTCCCATCGTGCAGAGCTACACGGCGGAAGACCGGGAATCGAGGCGCTTCGACCAGTCCACGGAAAACGCCTTCAGCACAGCGGTCAAGCGCAGCCGCGCACGCGCCGTGCTGGTGGCTTTCATCATCATCGCCAATTCGGCTCTCATCCTCTGGGGCCTGTACCAAGGTACGCAGGCGGTGATCGCCGGGCAGATCAGCGCTGGACAGCTCGGTCAGGCGGTGTTGTACGTGATCATTTTTGCGGGGGCGGTCGCAGTGCTGGGCGAGGTCTACGGAGAATTGCTGCGGGCCGCGGGTGCCAGCGAGCGGCTGATGGAGCTGCTGGCCAGCCAGTCGCCAGTGCAGTCGCCGAAGCAGCCGGTCCGGGTGCCGCTGCCCCAGGGCGGCAGCGCGGTGGTGTTCCACAAGCTGGGGTTCAACTATCCCTCACGGCCACAACAGGCCGCCCTCACCGACTTCAGCCTGTGGGTGCAGCCGGGTCAGACGGTGGCGCTGGTGGGTGCCAGCGGTGCAGGCAAAAGCACGGTGTTTGGCCTGCTGCTGCGCTATTACGACCCGGCCCTGGGCCACATCGAAGTCGACGGCGTACCGATTCAGCAGATGAGCCTGCACGACCTGCGCGAGCGCATTGGTATCGTCCCGCAAGATCCGGTGATTTTCTCCAGCAGCGCAATGGAAAACATCCGCTACGGTCGCTCAGATGCCACCGACGCCGAGGTGAAGGCCGCAGCCGTTGCCGCCTTCGCCGACGAGTTCATTGACCAGTTGCCCGAGCGCTACGACACGTTCCTGGGCGAGCGCGGCGTGCGCCTCTCAGGCGGCCAGCGCCAGCGCATCGCGATCGCGCGCGCCATGCTGAAGAACCCGCCCCTGCTCTTGCTCGACGAAGCCACCAGCGCGCTGGATGCACAAAGCGAGCGCATGGTGCAGGCGGCGCTGGAGTCGGCGATGAAGGACCGCACGACGCTGGTCATCGCGCACCGACTCGCCACGGTTCAACGCGCTGATCACATCGTGGTACTGGATCATGGTCGGCTGGTCGAACAAGGCACGCATGCAGAGCTGGTGGCGCGAGGGGGCGTCTACGCTGGGCTCGCCGCGCTGCAGTTCACCGCGTAGGACTCGTCCACCTGCATCGCCTGCCTCTGTCATGGGCGATGCGGCTTCGCCATCGAGCGGGTCGGCACTGGTCGGTCGCCAGGATGTTGCAAGCCAGCGCAGTCCTTTCGGAAGACCGCAACCTTCTACTGCAGGGTCTCTTTCAGAGCGGGCAAAGCCGGCAGCGGCAACACGTCGACTCCTTCCTCGATCAGCTCCAGCGCCACCTCGGGACTGGTGCGCCCGCGGATGGCGCGCTGCTCGATGTCGCCGTGGTGCATCGCACGCGCCTGATCGGCAAATCGTTCACCCACGTCTTCGGTGTTGGCCAACACGGCGCGCATCGCTTGCAACAGACTGGCCTGCAGCGCGGAGCCCGCCGCAGGCATGCCGAGCTCAACACGGCCACCACCCGCCGCCGAGGTGCGATCCGGCATCGCTTCGACCTCACGCCCGGCGCGCAGATTCAATCGAGGTGCCGACAGCAGCTTGCGGATGCGGGTGTCGCCGCACAGGGGGCAAGACAACAGACCCCGGGCCAGCTGGCTGGTGTACTCGTCTTCGGACGCAAACCAGCCTTCGAACGTGTGCTCGTGGCCGCATTGCAGGTTCAGGACCTTCATGTCCCGGATTATCCGGCAGCACTGGCTGACGCGGTATCTTGCCAGTCGAGATCCCACTCACCTCGCAGCACATTCTGCAGCCACAGCGCGCCAACCAGGGTCTTGCAATCGATCACTTCGCCCGTCCGGCACCAGGCCTGGAGCTGTTGCGGTGTGGCGGTGATGACATCGAGAAACTCACCGGTGTCCAGACGCCGCTCGCCCAGACGAAGACCGCGCGCAAACCAGATGTCGATCAGCTCGTCGGAGTAGGCAATGGTCGGAGCCAAACGCCCGGCCCAGGCCCATTCACGCGCCTGGTAGCCGGTCTCTTCCAGCAGCTCGCGCTGCGCGCAGGACAGACTGGCTTCGCCATGATCGAGCTTGCCGGCCGGGAACTCAATCATGACGCTCTGCATGGGATGGCGGTACTGGCGCTCAAGCACCACCTGGCCATCGTCAAGCAAGGCAATCACCATCACCGCGCCGGGGTGCAGCACAAACTCGCGCGTGGCTTCTGCGCCGTCGGGCAGACGCACGGTATCGCGCACCACATGCAGGAAGTGGCCCTTGAGCAGCTCGGTGCGGGCAAGCAGTTCTTCGCGAAGGTGAGGATCGCTGGCCATGGCAAAGGGGTAGCGAGGCAGTTGGTTCAAAGGGCCAGCGGCATTTTGCTCAGTTCCGCTGCGGCCACCGTCTCATGCAATCAACAGGCCTCAGCCTCGACGCTTGAAGAGGTAGCGGTAGACGAAGCCAGGGAAAGCCAGCGTCAGGAACAGCGCACCGGTGACGGCGTAAAACTCCCAGCCCTGGGGGGCAATCTGCCCAGCCGACTGCTCCAGCGCCAGACCCAGGCCAATGAGGATGCCGTAACAGATCAGCAGTTCCAGCACACGAATCCACAAGGTCTTGGGCAAACGGCGCGGCAACAGGGCCAGCCAGCGCTCGTTGAGAAAAGGGAGGTTGGCCAGGATGAAGGCAGCCAGCAGGACCAGCCAGACAGAGGTGGAGTGGTTCATGGTGTGGGTGCGACTCGCCAGCCCGCGAGAGGTTCAGCGGCGAGGTCGAGTCGATGGCCGCTCAGGCCATCAGGCTTGCGACGGCCTGCGCGCACAGCGTCATCAGGCCACCCGGCACGATGCCCAGAATCAGTACCAGCGCGCCGTTGACCGACAGCACGGAACGGGCGTCCACACCGGCCTGGATGTCGGCGGTCTGCGTCGGAGGGTCGAAGTACATCACCTTGACCAGGCGCAGATAGTAGAAGGCGCCGATCAGCGACATGATCACGGCGAACACAGCCAGGCCGATGTAGAAGGACCCGCTGGAAGCCAGCAACGCCTGCAGCACCGAGAGCTTGGCGTAAAAACCCACCAGCGGCGGCACGCCGGCCAGCGAAAACATGCAGATCGCCATCACCCCAGCGTACAGAGGACTGCGCTGGTTCAGGCCGGCCAGATCGGCAATGTTTTCGGATTCGAAGCCTTTGCGAGAGAGCAGCAAGATCACGCCAAAGGTGCCCAGCGTGGTGAGCACATAGGTCACCACATAGAACATGGAAGAACCATAGGCGTTGGCTGCATTGGCGCTGTCGCCTTGCACCACGCCGGCCAGCAGGCCGAGCAGCATGAATCCCATCTGCGAGATGGTGGAAAACGCCAGCATGCGCTTGAGGTTGGTCTGGGCAATGGCCGCCAGGTTACCGATCAGCAGCGACATCACCGCCAGCACGGTCAGCATCTGCTGCCAGTCGAACGCCAGCGGCATCAGGCCTTCCACCAGCAAGCGGATCACAATCGCAAACGCGGCCAGCTTGGGCGCGCCGCCGATCAGCAGCGTGATGGCGGTGGGCGCGCCGTGGTACACGTCGGGCACCCACATGTGGAACGGCACCACGCCGAGCTTGAAGGCCAGGCCCGCGACCACGAACACCAGGCCTAGGGTGAGCACCTGAGGCGAGCCCATCAGGGTCGCTTCGCCACCGGCAATGGCCTTCATCACCGACGCCAGGTCCAAGGAACCGGTGGCGCCATAGACCATGGACAGGCCGTAGAGCAGGAAGCCACTGGCCAGGGCGCCCAGCACAAAGTACTTCATCGCGGCTTCAGTGGCCAGCAGGTCGTCGCGGCGCAAGGCCACGAGCGCGTAGCTGGCGAGCGTGAGCAGTTCGAGGCCGAGGTAGATCACCAGAAAGTTGTGGCCCGAGATCATGACGAACATGCCCAGCAGCGCAAACAGCGACAAGGTGAACATTTCGCCACCGCGCAGCATGTCGCGATGACTGGCGTACTCCCGGCCATAGACCAGGGTGGCCATCATCGCCACCGCCGCAAAGCACTTGAGCCAGTTGCCCATGGGGTCGCTCACCACCAGGCCACCAAACCCCATCACCGTGTCCCCGCTGCTGGCGTAGAGGCCTTGCAGCAAGGCCACGCCGGCCAGCGTGAGCAGAGTCAGCACGTAGGTGGCGCCGCGCATCGGCGACTTCACGAAGAGGTCGACCATCGCAATGGCACAGGCCATCACCAGCAGCAAAAGTTCAGGATAAGCCGTGTACCAGCTGAGCGAGTCAATCATGGGAGCGTTCTCTTCTTGTGGCAGGCGTGCTCAGTTCAGCTTGGAAATGGCGACGTGGCGCAGCAGCTCGGCGACCGACGCATCCATCACATCGGTGAAAGGCTTGGGGTGGATGCCCATGTAGAGCACCATGATGGCAAGCAGCGACATCACCAGGAATTCGCGCGCATTGAGGTCCAGCAGCGCCTTCACGTTGGCATTGCCCGGCGCACCAAGGTAGACACGCTTGAACATCCACAGCGAGTAGGCCGCACCGAAAATCAGGGCCGAGGCAGCAGCAGCGCCGATCCAGAAATTGGCCTTCACCGCCGCCAGGATCACCATCCACTCGCCAACAAAGCCAGCGGTACCTGGCAGGCCGCAATTGGCCATCACGAACAGCAGCGCAAACGCCGAGAAATTGGGCATGGTGTTGACCACACCGCCGTAGTCGGCGATCTCGCGCGAGTGCACCCGGTCGTACAGCACACCGATCGAAAGAAACATCGCCGCCGACACGAAGCCGTGGGCAATCATCTGCACGATGCCGCCCGACACGCCGAGATCGCTGAACACAAAGAAGCCCAGCGTCACAAAGCCCATGTGGGCCACTGACGAATAGGCCACCAGCTTTTTCATGTCCTGCTGAACCATGGCCACCAGACCGACGTAGATCACGGCGATCAAGGAGAGCGTGATCATCAACCAGGCCCATTCTTGCGAAGCATCTGGCAGGATGGGCAGCGAGAAGCGCAGGAAGCCGTAGGCACCGAGCTTGAGCATGATGGCCGCCAGTACGGCCGAGCCGCCGGTGGGCGCCTCCACGTGCACATCGGGCAACCAGGTGTGCACCGGCCACATCGGTACCTTGACGGCAAAGGCGGCGAAGAAGGCGAAGAACAGCAGCGTCTGCGCGGTACTGCCAAGCGGAAGCTTGTGCCAGGTCGCCAGATCGAAGCTGCCGCCGGACTGGGTGTAGAGGTAGATCAGCGCCACCAGCATGAGCAGGGAGCCCAGCAGCGTATAGAGGAAGAACTTGAAGGCTGCGTAGATCTTGTTGGGGCCTCCCCAGATGCCGATGATGAGGTACATCGGAGTCAGCGTGGCCTCGAAGAAGACGTAGAACAGCATCGCGTCGAGCGCGCTGAAGACACCGATCATCAGGCCGGAGAGGATCAGGAACGCGCCCATGTACTGGTTCACGCGCGTGGTGATGGACTCCCAGCTGGCGATCACCACGATCACGGTGATGAAGGCGGTAAGCAGAACCAGCCACAACGAAATGCCATCCACACCCAGGTGGTAGTGGATGTTGAAGCGCTCGATCCAGACGCTTTTCTCGACGAACTGCATCGCGGCGCTGCCAACCTCGAAGCCGGTGTACAGCGGCACCGTCACGGCCAGACCCACCAGCGCGCCGACCAGCGCGATCCAGCGCACCATGTGGGCCTGATCATCACGGCCCAGGGCGAGCAGCACGACGCCAAAGAAGATTGGCGTCCAGATCGCCAGACTCAGCAAACCCATCTTGTTCTTCCTCTTGTTCTTATCGGGCGAGCCAGACGAAGTACGTCATGAACAACAGCACACCCACGATCATCACCAGCGCATAGTGGTACAGGTAGCCGCTCTGAAACTGGCGCACCACCGACGACACCTTGCTCACCAGCTTCCAGCTGGCGTTGACCAGGCCACCCTCGATCAAGCCCCGGTCGCCGCCCTTCCACAGTCCAGTGCCAAGCATTCGCGCACCGCGCGCCAGCACGTTTTCGTTGAACCAATCCAGGTAATACTTGTTCTCCAGCACCGTGATGACAGGCCTGAGCGCCCGACCAATGGCCGCCGGAACCGCCGGGTTGATCAGGTACATGTACCAGGCCGACACCGCACCCGCCAGCGCCAACCAGAACGGCGCGGTGAAGAAGGCGTGCCACGCCATGGCCAGCGGGCCATGGAAGGTTTCCGCGAACTGCGAGAGCGCAGGGTGCAGTTCGGCGTTGATGGTGATGGCGTCTTTCAGGAAGTCGCCAAACAGCATGGGCTGGATGGTGAGGAAACCGATCACCACCGATGGAATCGCCAGCAGCAGCAGCGGCACGGTGACCACCCAGGGTGTCTCGTGTGGCTTGTCATGGGCATGCCCGTGGTCGCCGTGGTGATCGTCGTGCCCGTGGTGTGCGTCCGGGTTCTGGTCGTATCGCTCGGAGCCGTGGAACACCAGGAAGTAGAGGCGGAACGAGTAGAACGACGTCACGAAAACGCCGGCCAGGACCGCGAAGTAGGCGAAGCCAGCACCTGGCAGGTTGCTGAAATGCACCGTCTCGATGATGCTGTCTTTGGAATAGAAGCCAGCGAAGAGAGGCGTACCGATCAAGGCCAGCGTACCCACCAGCGAGGTGATCCAGGTGATCGGCATGTATTTGCGCAGCCCGCCCATCCAGCGGATGTCCTGGTTGTGGTGCAGGCCCATGATCACCGAACCGGCAGCCAGAAACAGCAGCGCCTTGAAGAACGCATGCGTCATCAGATGGAACACGGCCACCGAATAGGCCGAAGCGCCCAGCGCCACAGTCATGTAGCCGAGCTGCGAGAGCGTGGAATACGCCACCACGCGCTTGATGTCGTTCTGGATGATGCCGAGAAAGCCCATGAACAGCGCCGTGATGGCACCGATGACCATGATGAAGCTGAGCGCCGTGTCCGACATTTCGAAGATCGGCGACATGCGCGAGACCATGAAAATACCGGCGGTGACCATGGTGGCTGCGTGGATCAGCGCGGAAATCGGCGTCGGACCTTCCATCGAGTCGGGCAGCCACACGTGAAGCGGGAACTGCGCGCTCTTGCCCATGGCGCCGATGAACAGGCAGATGCAGATCACGGTGACCAGCATCCATTCAGCACCTCCGAACGGACTGGCAAAACCGATGGCGCCGAGCTCGCTGGCTTTGGCAAAAATCTCGCTGTAGTTCAGCGTACCGGTGTGGGCCACGATCAGGCCGATACCGAGGATGAAGCCGAAGTCGCCCACGCGGTTGACCAGAAAGGCCTTCATGTTGGCGAAGATGGCGGTCGGTTTGTTGTACCAGAAGCCGATCAGCAGGTAGGACACCAGACCCACCGCTTCCCAGCCGAAGAACAGCTGCAGCAAGTTGTTGCTCATGACCAGCATGAGCATGGAGAAGGTGAACAGGGAGATGTAGGCGAAGAAACGGTTGTAACCGGCGTCCTCGTCCATGTAGCCGATGGTGTAGATGTGCACCATCAGCGAGACGAACGTCACCACACACATCATCATGGCGGTGAGGCCATCAACCAGGAATCCGATCTCCATCTTCAGACCGCCGATCACCATCCATTCGTAGATCGTGGCGTTGAAGCGCGCCCCATCGATCACATCGACCAGCACACCCGCCGACAGCAGAAACGCCACCAGCACGCCCAGGATGGTGAATGTGTGTGAAGCGCGGCGGCCGATGACATTGCCACCGAAGGTGGTGCCCAGGATGCCGGCGATCAGCGCGCCCGCCAAGGGGGCGAGCGGAACGGCCAGCAGGGTGCTTGCGGAGAGGGTTGTGCTCATGAGGTCTTGCCTGAGATCGCGTGACGAGGGGTGACGCGGGCCTCAGCCTTTGAGGGTGTTGAGTTCTTCGACACTGATGGACGCGCGGTTGCGGAACAGCAGCACCAGGATCGCCAGACCGATCGCCGACTCAGCGGCCGCCACGGTGAGGATGAAGAACACGAAAACCTGGCCGTGCATGTCGCCCAGGAAGTAAGAGAAGGCCACGAAGTTCATGTTGACCGCCAGCAGCATCAGTTCGATGGCCATCAGCAGCACGATCAGGTTCTTGCGGTTGAGAAAGATGCCAATCACCGACAGCGCAAACAGGATCGCGCCCACCGACAGGAAGTGACCCAGAGTCAACGAGCTCATGCCTTGCCCTCCTCTGGCGCAGCGGCCAATGGCGCGGGCTTTTGCGTGGAGTTCATGGGCACCACCACCAGGCGATCGCTGGCGCGAACACTCACCTGCACACCCGGGTTGATCGCCTTGCTGTCCTTGCGCTGGCGCAGGGTGAGCGCGATTGCGGCCACCATGGCCACCAGCAGGATCACCGCCGCCACTTCAATCGGGTACAGGTAGTCGGTGTACAGCAGCAGGCCCAGGGCCTTGGTGTTGGATACCTCCTCGGCACCAGGGACAACCGGAGGCAAGGTGATATTGGGGAAGCCGACCCACAGCACGGCGATGATCTGTGCAGCCACCACAGCGCCCAGCACCGCGGCGAGCGGAAAGTGTTGCCAGAACGACCAGCGATCGCCTTCGAGCTTGATGTCCAGCATCATCACCACGAACAGGAACAGCACCATCACGGCCCCCAGGTAAACCAGCACCAGGGTGAGGCCCAGGAATTCGGCCTTGAGCAACAACCACAGGGCAGCGGCCTGCGAGAAAGACAGCATCAGGTAGAGCACCGCGTGTACCGGGTTGCGCGCGGTGATCACACGATAGGCTGCAAACAGCAGCACTCCCGCGAACAGGTAAAAAAAGCCGATCTGGTAATCCATGGACGGTGGGCGTGAGAGCGTCAGGCGGAGTGGGTGGTGGGCGGTGGTGGTCACGCTCAGCGCACAGCGCGCCGGGCGTGGCCAGTGTCAGCGATAGGGTGCGTCGGCTGCGCGCGCAGCGGCAATGTCGGCTTCGTAGCGGTCACCCACAGCCAGCAGCATCTCTTTGGTGAAATAGAGATCGCCGCGTTTTTCTCCGTGGTATTCGAGGATGTGGGTTTCAACGATGGCGTCCACCGGGCAGGCCTCTTCGCAGAAGCCGCAAAAGATGCATTTGGTCAGGTCGATGTCGTAGCGGGTGGTGCGGCGCGTGCCGTCGTCGCGCACATCGGATTCAATGGTGATCGCCATCGCTGGGCACACTGCTTCACAGAGCTTGCAGGCGATGCAGCGCTCTTCGCCGTTTTCGTAGCGCCGCTGAGCGTGGAGGCCTCGAAAGCGTGGCGAGAGTGGCGTTTTTTCTTCCGGAAACTGCACTGTGATCTTTCGGCGCAGTGCATAGCGACCGGTCAAGGCCATCCCCTTGATCAGCTCGACCAGGAGAAAGCTCTTGAAGAAGTCACGCATCGAAAACGGCGCAACAACGGCCGGCGCAGTGACGCGAGCAGCGATGGGTGCGGTGGTGGTGGTCATGAGCGTTGTCCTGAGAGGTCTGTCATCAAGGTAGCGGACTTACTTCCAGATGTTCCACGAGGTCTGCATCAGTCCGCCCACAAGCAGCAGCCAGATCAGGGTCACAGGGATGAAGATCTTCCACCCCAGACGCATGATCTGGTCGTAGCGGAAGCGCGGGAACGTGGCTCGCAGCCAGATGAAGATCGAGACCACCAGGAAGGTCTTGAGGCCGAGCCAGATCCAGCCTGGAATCCAGTTGAACACGGCGCTGTCCACTGGCGGCAGCCAGCCGCCCAGAAACATCAGCACCGCGAGAATGGACACCAGCCACATGCTGGCGTACTCCGCCAGGAAGAAGATGGCGAAGCCCATGCCCGAGTACTCGACCATGTGGCCGGCCACGATTTCCGCCTCGCCCTCGACCACGTCAAAGGGGTGACGATTGGTCTCGGCCACGCCGGAAATCAGGAACACCACAAAGATCGGCAGCAGCGGCAGCCAGTTCCAGGACAGGAAGTTCAGGCCCATGTCCGCCCCCATGCCACGCGCCTGCGACGCCACGATCTCGCCCAGGTGAAGGCTGCCGGCGGTCATCACGACGATGAGGAAACAGAAGCCGATGGCAATTTCGTAGCTCACCATCTGGGCCGATGCGCGCAAAGCGCCCAGGAAAGCGTATTTGGAGTTCGATGCCCAGCCGGCAATGATCACGCCGTACACCTCGATCGAGGTGATGGCCAGGATCAAGAGCAGACCCGCATTGACGTTGGCGAGGATCGC
Source organism: Hydrogenophaga sp. (assembly GCF_030373245.1). Taxonomy (GTDB): domain Bacteria; phylum Pseudomonadota; class Gammaproteobacteria; order Burkholderiales; family Burkholderiaceae_C; genus Hydrogenophaga. Next base: position 344,381 of record NZ_JAUCZF010000004.1, on the reverse strand, counting down.
GTCAGGGCCGAATGGCACCGCCACCCAGGCGGCCAAAGCCGGCATGATCGCCATCATGGGACCAAGGCGGAACAAGCCACTGCTGGCTGCGCTCGGACTGATGATTTCCTTGGTCAGCAGCTTGATCGCATCGGCGATGGGTTGCAGCAGGCCAAATGGCCCGACACGGTTCGGGCCCAGGCGCACCTGCATGAAGCCCAGCAGCTTGCGCTCCCAAAGCGTCAGGTAGGCCACCGCCCCCATCAGCGGAGCGAGAACAGCCACGATCTTGATCAGGCTCCAGATCACCGGCCAGGCGGCTGTCGTCCACCAGGGTGCGGCGATCAGCCCGAGGCCACCGTTGTACATCGCATCGATCATGCGCTGGCTCCCTCAACCTCGCCGCAGGCATTGCGCGCGTCTTGCGTCAGCTGCAGCGAAGGCGCACGGCGCACCAGGCCATCGAGCTGGTAAATGCTGGCTACGCAAGGTGCCTTCGCCGCAGGCGACTGATCGGCAGCTGCAGGGCCCAGCCCTGCTGCGTCATTGGACAGGCGCGCGGCATCCACCGTCTGGCCACTGCTCACCCCCGGCAGCGCAGCAGCAAGCACCGCCGCCGACGAGTCGGCATCAAAGCCGGGCAAGGCCAGAAGGTTGCCAAGCACGCGCAGCACCTTCCATGCGGGCCGTGTTTCGCCGAGTGGGCGCACCACGGCGTGGAAACTTTGCAGCCGGCCTTCGGCATTGACGAACGAACCCGAGGTCTCACTGAAAGGAGCAATGGGCAGCAGCACATCGCTGATGTCCAGGTTGGTTCGGAACGGGCTGAACGTGACGACCATGCCGGACTGGGCCAGCGCTGCACCATCCACAGCCGAATCGGCACCTGGCTCCAGATTGAGCAGCAATGCGGCCTTCACACCACCCGCGAGCATCTGCGCCGCGTGCTGCCCGCCAGGGCCAGGAATGGCGTTCACCAGCTGGGCACCGACGGTGTTGGCCGCTTCGGTGAGGTAGCCCACTTTCGCACCGGTATGTTCGCCAATCCACAGTGCCAGTGCCAGCAAGCTGCTGGCCTTTTCATGGTGGGCAGCTGCATTGCCGAGCAGAATGGCCTTTCGCTCGCCGCTCAGAAGCGATTTGGCCACCGCGCGCGCCTCGTCGCTGACGGGTGCGGCCACGGGCGACTGAACATCAGCCGCCTGGGCCACTGCAGCCGCGATGCCCGCCAGCGCGACCACCCAGGCGGAAACATCGGCCTGCACGGTATGGGCCACCGGCATCGCCCAGTCGGGCGTCTGCCCCGCCAACACATTCAGTTGCGCGCCATGACGAACCGCCTGACGAATTCGCTGGGCGAACAAGGGATGATCCTTGCGCAGGTTGGAGCCCACCACCAGCACACGCTGCAGCGTGGTCAGTTCAGCGATCGGCAGACCCAGCCAACGCGCCACACCTGGGGCGGCTGCGCAGGAGAAATCGGCATGACGCAAGCGGGCGTCGATGTTTTCGCTGCCCAGACCGCGCACCAGCGCACCAGCCAGGGCCAGCTCTTCGACCGTGCTGTGCGGGCTGGCGAGCAGGCCGATGGCCTGGGCACCATGTTCGGCTCTGACCTGCTTGAGGCCATTGGCGACGTACTCCATCGCGGTCTGCCAGTCCACCGTTTGCCACTGCCCGCCCTGCTTGATCATGGGCGCAGTGAGGCGATCGGCACTGCCCAGCGCTTCATAAGAGAAGCGATCCCGGTCAGCGATCCAGCACTCGTTGACGGCTTCGTTCTCCAGTGGCACCACACGCATCACCTGATGGTTCTTGACCTGTACGATGAGATTGGCACCGGTGGAATCGTGCGGGCTCACCGACTTGCGGCGCGACAGCTCCCAGGTGCGGGCCTGGTAACGAAACGGCTTGCTGGTGAGCGCGCCCACCGGGCAGATGTCGATCATGTTGCCCGACAACTCCGAGTCGATCGACTGGCCGACAAAAGTCTCGATCTCGGCGTGTTCGCCGCGGTGCGACATCCCCAGCTCCATCACCCCGCCGATCTCCTGCCCAAAGCGAACGCAGCGCGTGCAATGGATGCAGCGGCTCATCTCTTCCATGGAGATGAGCGGGCCAGCGTCCTTGTGAAATACCACGCGCTTTTCTTCCTCGTAGCGCGAGCCTGAACCACCGTAACCCACGGCCAGGTCCTGCAACTGGCACTCGCCGCCCTGATCGCAAATCGGGCAGTCCAGCGGATGGTTGATGAGCAGAAACTCCATCACCGACTTCTGCGCCTTGATGGCCTTGTCGGACTTGGTGCGCACGATCATGCCCTGAGTCACTGGTGTGGCGCAGGCGGGCATGGGCTTGGGCGCCTTCTCCACCTCGACCAGGCACATGCGGCAATTGGCCGCGATGGACAGCTTCTTGTGATAGCAGAAGTGGGGGATGTAGGTGCCCGCCTTGTCGGCTGCATGCATCACCATGCTGCCGGGCGGCACTTCCACTTTCTGACCGTCGAGTTCGATTTCAATCATTTGGGATACGTCTTCAAACCGCCGCGACCGCATCGGCCTTGATCATGGCCTCGAACTCGGGCCGGAAGTGCTTGATCATGGCGCGCACGGGCATCGCCGCAGCATCACCCAGGGCGCAGATGGTGCGACCCATGATGTTCTCGGCCACGTTGTCCAGCAGCGCCATATCGGACGGACGGCCGTCGCCCCGGTGGATCTTGTCCACCAGTCGCCACAACCAGCCCGTGCCTTCGCGGCACGGTGTGCACTGGCCACAGGACTCGTGCATGTAGAAATAAGACAGGCGCTTGAGCGACTCGACCATGCAGCGGGAGTCGTCCATGACGATGACCGCGCCCGAGCCCAGCATCGAGCCAGCCTTGGCGATGGAGTCGTAGTCCATCGTGCACTCCATCATGATGTGCGCCGGCAGCACCGGTGCCGACGAGCCCCCGGGAATCACCGCCTTGAGCGTGCGACCGGTGCGCACACCGCCGGCGAGTTCCAGCAGCTTGGCAAACGGCGTGCCCATGGGCACCTCGTAATTGCCGGGCAGGTTGACGTCACCACTGACGGAGTAGATCTTGGTGCCACCGTTGTTGGGCTTGCCGCATTCGAGGTAGGCCTGGCCGCCGTTGCGGATGATCCAGGGCACGGCCGCAAAGGTCTCGGTGTTGTTGATCGTGGTGGGCTTGCCGTAGAGGCCGAAGCTGGCCGGAAACGGCGGCTTGAAGCGCGGCTGGCCCTTCTTGCCTTCCAGCGATTCCAGCAGCGCGGTTTCTTCGCCGCAGATATAGGCGCCGAAGCCATGGAAGGCGTGCAGCTGGAAATTGAATTCGCTGCCCAAGATGGCGTCGCCCAGGTAGCCAGCCGCACGAGCCTCTTCCAGCGCGGCCTCGAAACGTTCGTACTCCTGGAAGATCTCGCCGTGAATGTAGTTGTAGCCCACGCTGATGCCCATCGCGTAAGCGGCGATCGCCATGCCTTCGATGACGATGTGCGGGTTGTACATCAGGATGTCGCGGTCCTTGCAGGTCCCCGGCTCGCCCTCATCGGAGTTGCAGACCAAGTACTTCTGACCCGGGAACTGGCGCGGCATGAAGCTCCACTTGAGGCCGGTGGGGAAGCCTGCGCCACCGCGACCGCGCAGCGCAGACTCCTTGACGGTGGCGATCACCTCGTCTTTGGTCAGGCCAACCACACCCGTTTCGGGATCGGGCGCCAAGCCGTCCTTGCCCAGCACCTTGCGCAGCGCCTGGTAGCCGCCACGCGCCTCGTAGTCCTTGAGCGACCAGTTGCTGCCGTCGAGGCCGGCGTAGATCTGCGGATTGATGTGGCGACCGTGGAAGCAGCTTTGCACGCCGGTGGCGCGGAACTGCGCAATAACTTGCTCTGCGTTCATGCGGTGCCCTTTGTGTTCGTTTCGGCTACGGCAAGTCCTTCGATCAGCTGATCGAGCTTGTCGTGGCTCATGAAGCTGCACATGTGGCGGTCGTTGACCAGCATCACCGGCGCATCGGCACAGGCACCCAGGCACTCGCTTTGCTGCAGGGTGAACAGGCCGTCGGCCGTGGTTTCGCCCATGGCGATGCCGAGCTTGTGCTCCAGGTGTTGCAGCGCCTTGTGACCATCGCGCAGCTGGCACGGCAGGTTGGTGCAGACGTTGAGCTTGAACTTGCCCACCGCGCGCTGGTTGTACATGTTGTAGAAAGTCGTGACCTCGTGCACCGCGATCGGCGACATGCCCAGGTAGTCGGCAACCGCCTTCTCGGCGGCCACGCTGACGTGACCCTGCTCATGCTGGACGATGGACAGGCAGGCCATCACGGCCGACTGCGCCTGATCGGCGGGGTACTTGGCAACTTCGCGCGCAAAGCGGGCTTGGGTGGAAGCCGACAACACCAGCGCGTCAACCGCGCCGTGGTGTCCAGCGGTCGTCGCTGTCATCGATCAATCTCTCCGAAAACAATGTCCATGGTGCCGATGATGGCCACGGCGTCGGCCAGCATGTGGCCCTTGGCCATCTCGTCCATGGTGGACAAGTGGGCGAAGCCCGGGGCCCGGATCTTGAGGCGATACGGCTTGTTGGCGCCGTCGCTCACCAGGTAGATGCCGAACTCGCCCTTGGGGTGCTCGACGGCGGCATAGGCCTCACCCTCGGGCACGTGGAAGCCTTCGGTGAACAGCTTGAAATGGTGGATCAGCTCCTCCATGTTGGCTTTCATCGATTCGCGCGCGGGCGGAGCCACCTTGTGGTTGTCGGTGATCACCGGGCCGGGGTTGGCACGCAGCCATTTCACGCACTGCTGGATGATGCGGTTGGACTGCTTCATCTCCTCCATGCGCACCAGGTAGCGGTCGTAGGTGTCCCCCGTCTTGCCCACCGGAATGTCGAAGTCCATGCGGTCGTATACGTCGTACGGCTGCTTCTTGCGCAGATCCCAGGCGATACCCGAGCCGCGCAGCATGGGACCCGTCATGCCCAGGTTGAGGGCTCGCTCGGGCGTCACGACACCGATACCGACGGTGCGCTGCTTCCAGATGCGGTTGTCCGTGAGCAGCGTGTGGTACTCGGCCAGGTAGGTAGGAAAGCGCTGAGTGAAGTCGTCGATGAAGTCCAGCAGCGAACCTTGGCGGTTCGTATTCATCTCCGCCATCGCCTTGGCATTGCGGATCTTGCTGTGCTGGTACTGCGGCATGGAGTCCGGCAGGTCGCGGTAGACACCGCCCGGACGGAAATAGGCCGCGTGCATGCGCGCACCCGACACCGCTTCGTACATGTCGAACAGGTCTTCTCGCTCGCGAAACGCGTAAATCAGGATGGTGGAGCTGCCGCAATCGTTGCCATGCGAACCCAGCCACATCAGATGGTTCATCAAGCGGGTGATCTCGCTGAACATCACGCGGATGTACTGTGCGCGGATCGGAACCTCGATACCCAACAGTTTCTCGATGGCCAGGCAGTAGGCGTGCTCGTTGCACATCATCGACACGTAATCCAGCCGATCCATGTAGGGCAGCGACTGGATGTAGGTCTTGTGCTCGGCGAGCTTTTCGGTGGCCCGGTGCAAAAGGCCGATGTGCGGGTCGGCGCGCTGCACCACCTCACCATCAAGCTCCAACACCAGTCGCAGCACGCCGTGCGCTGCCGGATGCTGGGGCCCGAAGTTCAGGGTGTAATTCTTGATTTCAGCCATCAGTGCAAACCACCGTAGTTGTCTTCGCGGATCACGCGCGGCGTGATTTCGCGCGGTTCGATGGTCACCGGCTCATAAACGACGCGCTGACGCTCGACGTCGTAGCGCATCTCCACATGGCCCGAGAGCGGGAAATCCTTGCGGAACGGGTGTCCGATGAAACCGTAGTCGGTGAGGATGCGGCGAAGGTCGTTGTGCCCTTCGAACACAATGCCAAACAGATCGAAGGCTTCGCGCTCGTACCAGTTGGCCGAGGCCCAGAGCAGCGACACGGAGTCGAGCACCGGGAAATCATCTTCTGCGCAGAACACCCTCACCCGCAGGCGGTGGTTGAGGCTGACGGACAGCAGGTGGGACACCGCCGCAAAGCGCTGGCCCTCCCAGCGGCCGTCGCCGTAGGTGGAGTAGTCCAGGCCACAGAGGTCAATCAATTGTTCGAAACGTGTCTGTGGCGCGTCTCGCAAGGTCTGCATGACGGCCAGGTAGTCTGACGCCACCACCACCAGAGTGAGCTCTTCGCGCTCGATGGTGAGCGAGTGGACGCGGTCCCCGAGCAGCGCGGCCACGGTGGCCTGCAGCGCTTCGGGACTGGTGGAAATGTCGACGGGTGTGTCGGTCAAGGTATCGCTCATGGTGTCGCTGCTGGCGGCGGCGCCGCTCAGGCGCGCGCGATCGTGTTGGTGCGGCGGATCTTCTGCTGCAACTGGATGATCCCGTAGATCAAGGCCTCGGCCGTCGGCGGGCAGCCCGGCACGTACACATCCACCGGCACGATGCGGTCACAACCGCGCACGACAGAGTAGCTGTAGTGGTAATAGCCACCGCCGTTGGCGCACGAGCCCATGGAGAGCACCCAACGGGGCTCGGCCATCTGGTCATACACCTTGCGCAAGGCGGGCGCCATCTTGTTACACAGCGTTCCCGCCACGATCATCAGATCGGACTGGCGAGGACTGGCACGAAACACCTCGGCGCCAAAGCGCCCGATGTCGTAGCGTGCGGCGGCGGCGTGCATCATCTCAACGGCGCAACAGGCCAATCCAAAGGTCATGGGCCAGAGGGAACCGGTCTTGGCCCAGTTCACCACCGAGTCGTAGCTCGTGGTGACAAAACCTTCCTTGAATACGCCTTCAATCATGTGCTGCTCCGGGTTGGTTGCGATCAAAGGGAGGCTTCACTCCCAGTCGAGCGCACCTTTTTTCCACTCGTAGACAAATCCGACCGTGAGGATGGCGAGGAACATGACACCGGCCAGAAAGCCGGTCATGCCGATCTCACCCAGCGCCACGGCCCAAGGGATGAGGAACGCGATCTCGAGGTCAAACAAGATAAAGAGGATGGCCACCAGGTAGTAGCGGACATCGAACTTCATGCGCGCGTCTTCGAAGGCCTCGAAGCCGCACTCGTAAGGGGAGTTCTTCTCGGCATCCGGGCGGTTTGGGCCCAGGATGTAGCCCAGTACCTGCGGGATGACCCCGACGGCAAGGCCCACCAAGATGAACAAAAGCACGGGGAGGTATTGTTCAAGACTCATCTTGGTGCATTCCACTGACATGACCGTGGAGGCCATGTTGTCCAAAGATTGGTGCCGACGGCGAGACTCGAACTCGCACAGCTTTCGCCACTACCCCCTCAAGATAGCGTGTCTACCAATTTCACCACGTCGGCTGGGTCTGTCTGCCGGATTCACGAGGTCTGTGTGAACCCTGAATAACAGCCTCAGAGTTTACCCTGAATCACACCCGATTTCGGGGCAAAGCCGGGGATTTCCTCGCGGTATCGGGATTCACGCATCTTGAGAATTCCGATCACACCACGGGGGATTTGCACCAGGCTTACTTGCCCGGGATTTGCGCGGCGCCGGTGCCGGTCGGAGCCGTTTCAACAGCGACCGGTGCCGGCACGGCGGTCGCACCGCTCGAGTCGGGAATCTGCGCTGCTGCAGGCGGCTGGCCGGGCATCGCCGCGCCTTCGAGCACGCTGCCCGTGCTGGGCGCCTGGCGCAGGTTGCCGAAGTAGGCCAGTCCCAGGGTGCAGGTGAGGAAAATGGCGGCCAACACGCCGGTGGAGCGCGACATGAAGTTCGCCCCACCCGAAGCGCCGAACAGGCTGGCCGAGCCAGCACCGCCGCCACCAAAGGCCGCTCCTGCGTCCGCACCTTTGCCGTGCTGCATCAGGATCAGCGCGATCATGCCGATGGCAGACAGCAGCTGCACGGCGAGAAGAATGGTCAATACAACGTTCATGATTTACTCCGAATGGGATGGGCAACAGGGCTCAGGCCCCGGCAGCGGCGATCTGAAGGAAGTCGGCGGCTTTGAGCGAGGCACCGCCGATCAGTCCGCCATCGATGTCAGGCTGGGCCAGCAGGCTGGCTGCGTTGGCAGCGTTCATGCTGCCACCGTAAAGAATGTGAACCCGCTCGGGGTGCTGAGTCGCAGCGGCAATCTGGCCTCGCAGCACCGCGTGCACCGCCTGAGCCTGTTCAGGTGTCGCGGTCTGTCCCGTGCCAATCGCCCAGACCGGCTCGTAGGCGACCACGATTTCACTGGTGCAATGCGCCACCGCATGGATCACAGCGGCCAGCTGGCGCTTGACCACAACCTCGGTCTGTCCGGCTTCGCGCTCGGCCAGAGTCTCACCGACGCAGACGATCGGCGTGATGCCCGCAGCCAACGCTCGTTGTGCCTTGGAAGCCACCACCGAATCGGTCTCGCCGTGGTACTGGCGTCGCTCGGAATGACCCACGATGGCGTAGCGACAAGCAAAGTCTCTCAGCATGGCCGCGCTCACCTCACCGGTGAAAGCGCCCTGCTCCTGAGCCGACACATCTTGCGCGCCCCAGGCAATGGCAGAACCTGTCAGGCGCAATTGCATCTGCGCCAAATAGGGCGATGGAACGCACAACGCCATGTGTGACGCGGGCGCCTGTCCAGCCAAACCGTCCAGCATCGCCTGAACCAGCGTCTGGTTGGCGGCCAGCGAGCCGTTCATCTTCCAGTTGCCAACAATGAGCTTTTTCATAGGTATCTCCCCGGACATCAAGCCCAGGTCAGCACGATCTTGCCGATGTGCTGGTTGGATTCCATCAAGGCATGAGCCTCGGCTGCCTCGGCGGCCGGAAACACGCGGTGGATCACCGGCTTGACCTTTCCCTGCGCCAGCAGCGGCCAGACCTGCTCGCGCAGCCTCTGCGCAATCGCCGTCTTGAAGGCCACTGGCCGCGGGCGCAATGTGGAGCCGGTGATCACCAGCCGGCGGCGCAGCACCAAGCCGGCGTTGAAATCTGCCTTGACGCCGCCCTGCACCGCGATGATCACCAAGCGGCCGTCCTCGGCCAGGCATTCCACCTCGCGCGCCACGTAGCTGCCAGCGACCATGTCGAGCACCACGTTGACGCCGCGGCCATCGGTGAGCCTAATGGCCTCGGCGGCGAAGTCTTGCGCCTTGTAGTTGATGGCGTGATCAGCGCCAAGTTGCAGACATGCCGCACATTTTTCGTCGCTGCCGGCGGTAGCGATCACAGTGGCGCCGAGCGCCTTGGCCAGCTGGATCGCGGTCACGCCGATGCCGCTGGTGCCGCCTTGGATCAGCAGGGTTTCGCCGGCCTGCAGCCGGGCGCGGTCAAACACATTGCTCCAGACGGTGAAAAAGGTCTCAGGCAACGAAGCCGCGGCCACATCGTCCAGACCCTCGGGCACCGGCAGACACTGACCCACAGGTGCCACGCAGCACTGCGCATAGCCGCCACCAGCCACCAGCGCGCAGACGCGGTCGCCGAGCTTGAGACCGGCTTGCGCCAAGGCCTCTGCATCGCCCGCTTCGATCACACCCGCCACCTCCAGACCTGGCAGGTCGGAGGCACCGGGCGGCGGCGGGTAGGCGCCACTTCGCTGCAGCACATCGGGTCGGTTGATGCCGGACGCAGACACGCGGATCAGCGCTTCGCCAGCGCCGGCGACCGGCATTGGCCGCTCGCACAAACGCAGCACCTCAGGTGCGCCGAACGCGCTGATCTCGACCGCTTGCATCTTCGTCACCAGAACGGCTCGCTCAGGGCTGCTGCTGTGGCTGCTCGTTGCGGTCGAGCAAGGCCTTCATGGACAGCTTGACACGGCCTTTTTCGTCGGTCTCCAGCACCTTGACCTTGACGATCTGACCTTCGCTCAGGTAGTCCGTCACCTTCTCCACGCGCTCGTGCGCAATCTGGCTGATGTGCAGCAGGCCGTCCTTGCCGGGCAGCAGGTTGATCAGAGCGCCGAAGTCCAGGATCTTGGTGACCGGGCCTTCGTAGATCTTGCCAATTTCCACTTCGGCGGTGATTTGCTCGATGCGGCGCTTGGCCTCATCGGCCTTGGCACTGTCGGCAGACGCGATGGTGATGGTGCCGTCTTCGTCGATGTTGATCTGGCAACCGGTTTCTTCGGTCAGCGCACGAATGACCGCGCCGCCCTTGCCGATCACGTCGCGGATCTTCTCGGGATTGATCTTCATGGTGAAGAGCTTGGGCGCGAAGTTCGACACCTCGGTCTTCGCTTCGCCCATGGCTTCCTGCATCTTGCCCAGGATGTGCATGCGCGCTTCCTTGGCCTGGGCCAGTGCCACCTGCATGATTTCCTTGGTGATGCCCTGGATCTTGATGTCCATCTGCAGGGCGGAAATGCCGTTGGTGGTACCCGCGACCTTGAAGTCCATGTCGCCCAGATGATCTTCGTCACCCAGGATGTCGGTCAGCACGGCAAAGCGGTTGCCATCCTTGATCAGGCCCATGGCGATGCCGGCCACGTGAGCCTTCATCGGCACACCGGCGTCCATCAATGCCAGGCAGCCGCCACAGACCGACGCCATCGAAGACGAGCCGTTGGACTCGGTGATTTCCGACACCACGCGCATGGTGTAGGGGAAGTCTTCCTTGCTCGGCAGTGCGGCAATCAGTGCGCGCTTGGCCAGACGGCCGTGGCCGATTTCTCGGCGCTTGGGGCTGCCGAAACGGCCCGCTTCGCCGGTGGCGAAGGGAGGCATGTTGTAGTGCAACATGAAGCGGTCCTGGAAGTCACCAGCCAGGGCGTCGATGCGCTGAGCATCGCGGTCGGTGCCCAGCGTCGCGACAGCCAGCGCCTGGGTCTCACCTCGGGTGAACAGACACGAACCGTGGGTGCGCGGCAGCACGCTGTTGCGGATTTCGATGGCACGCACGGTGCGAGTGTCGCGGCCGTCGATGCGCGGCTCGCCAGCCAGGATCTGGCCACGCACGATCTTGGCTTCGATTTCAAACAGCAGGGCCTCGATGGCCACGCTGTCGAAAGCCGTGCCCTCGGCCTTCAGAGCGGCCATCACATCGGCGTAGGCTGCGCGGCAGGCCTGGGTGCGAGCCTGCTTGTTGCGGATCTGGTAAGCGGCCTCCAGCTTGGCCTTGGCCAGGCCGTCGATCTTGGCGATCAGCGCCTCGTCTTTGGCCGGCGGCTGCCAGTCCCAGGTCGGCTTGCCCGCGTCACGCACCAGCTCGTTGATCGCAGCGATCGCGATGTTGCCCTGCTCATGACCAAACACCACGGCGCCAAGCATGATTTCTTCGCTCAGTTGCTGCGCTTCAGACTCCACCATCAGCACGGCAGCCTGAGTGCCAGCGACCACCAGGTCGAGCTGGCTGTCTTGCAGCTGGGTCTGTCCAGGGTTGAGCACGTACTGGCCATTGACATAACCGACGCGGGCCGCGCCGATGGGGCCATTGAACGGGATGCCACTGACCGACAGCGCGGCCGAGGTCGCGATCATGGCGGCGATGTCGGCCTGAACTTCAGGGTTCAGGCTCACCACGTGCACGATCACCTGCACTTCGTTGTAGAAGCCTTCGGGGAACAGCGGACGGATCGGACGATCGATCAGGCGGCAGGTCAACGTCTCCAGCTCGCTGGGACGGCCTTCGCGCTTGAAGAAGCTGCCGGGGATCTTGCCGGCGGCATAGGTTTTTTCGGTGTAGTCGACAGTCAGGGGGAAGAAGTCCTGGCCAGCCTTGGCCTCGGTCTTGGCGACCACGGTGGCCAGCACCACGGTGTCGTCGATGTTGACCAGCACGGCGCCGGTGGCCTGGCGGGCGATTTCGCCGGTTTCCATGGTGACCGTGTGCGGGCCCCACTGGAAGGTCTTGGTGACTTTGTTGAACATGCTCATGGTTTTGCTCCTCTGCGCCACCCGCATGGGTGGCATGGCGTGCAGACAATCTGCACAAAACCCGGAATCACAACCCAGAACACGATGCCATTCCAGCGGTGCTGCAAGCGAGCCCTGAGGGGCCGCAACGCCGTTGGAATGACACAGCTTCGCTCTGTTGTTGTTGCTCCGGAATCTAAAAAATGGGGGCTTACAAACAAAAATCGCCCGAGCCAGCGAACCAACTCAGGCGTTTTGCGTGTCAGCCCAGACGCACAATTACTTGCGCAGACCCAATTTCTGGATCAGGGCGATGTAGCGCTCGGCGTCCTTGGACTTCAGGTAGTCCAGCAGCTTGCGGCGGCGGCTCACCATGCGCAGCAGACCGCGGCGGCCGTGGTGGTCCTTGGCGTGGGTCTTGAAGTGGGGGGTGAGCTCGTTGATGCGCGCGGTCAGGATGGCGACCTGCACTTCTGGGCTGCCTGTGTCCTTGGCGGCACGGGCGTTGTCCGCGATGACGGCGGCTTTGATGTCTTGGGCGATCATGGAATGTCCTTGGGTTACAAGCGACCCGACGCAGCCTGTCAGCCCCTCAATGAGTCCTGCAAGGACCATCGATTCTGACCGCCGCAACGGGCGTGAATTGCCATCAAGCTTGACGGCAACCGAGGATTATAGCCCAGTGCTGGCGCCTGGAGCGCGCGCCAGCCAGGCGCGAAGCCGCTCGACCCCCTGTACCAGCCGCTGTGGGTCGCGGCTGGCAAAACACCAGCGCAGCCAGCCAGCCGACTCGGCACCAAAAGCGCTGCCCGGTGCCAGGCCAACGCCAGCTTCGCGCACCAGGCGCTTGGCCGTGTCCAGGCAGTCGTCATGGCCATCCAGGCGGAAAAAGGCGTACATGCCGCCGCGCGGCTCGGCCAGGGTGACACCGGGCGTCTCGCGCAGCAGCGGCACCAGGGTATCGCGGCAGACCTGGAGGTGGGCCACCAGTGCCGGGGTGATATCGTCGCCGCGCTGGATCGCCGCCAGCGCGGCGCGCTGGATGAACACCGGGGCGCACGAGGTGTTGAATTCGATGAGTTTGCCCATGGCATGGGTCAACTCTTGCGGCATCACCAGCCAGCCCAGGCGCCAACCCGTCATGAGAAAGCTCTTAGAAAAGCTGTGCGCCACGATCAGGCGGTCGTCGGGGTCGGCCACGTCCAGAAAGCTGCTGGCAGCGCCGTTATCGGTGTCGCCGGCGAAATAGAGGCGCTCGTAGACCTCGTCGGCCAGGATCCAGGTGCCGGTCTGACGGCAGTGGTCAAGAATGGTGGCCTGCTGCTCTCGGTCCAGCGTCCAGCCCGTGGGGTTGTTCGGTGCGTTGAGCACCAGCATCCGCGTAGCGGGTGTGATCGCGGCCAGCAGCGCGGTCATGTCCAGCACCCAGGCGCCCGCGCGTGGTCCGGACTGCACCACCTTGAGCGGCACACGGACCACCCGGGCACCCATGATGAGGGGCTGCGCCACCAGATTGGGCCAGGCCGGCGTGACCACCACCACCTCATCGCCTGCATTCACCAGCGCCTGCGATGCCAGCATGAGCCCGTTGACCCCGCCGGAGGTCACCGCCAGGCGCGGCAGCCAGTGGGTCGCGCCCTGCCCGGGGTGCAGGGTTTCGGTGTAGACCGCGATCGCCTGACGCAGCTCCACCAGCCCCAGGTTGTGGGCATAAAACGTGTCGCCCGCCTGCAGCGAGGCCATGGCGGCCTCGCGCACGAACTCGGGAGTGGCCTCGTCGCTTTCGCCGAACCAGAACTTGAGCACATCGTCGCGGCCCAAGCCTTCGTTGGCCACCTCGCGGATGCGCGACTCCTCCAGACCCATGACCACCTGACGCATCACATTGCTCCTTGCCAGCGGGAGTTGACCGCACCGCACATCATGGCCTGTCCATGGTGCAACTGTGCGGCAGTTCGGCCTGTTGCGGCGTTAGCTGCCGCACGACGCGAAAGCCGAAGCCCGAACCTTCCACATCGAACTTCACACCGGGCGCGCCCTGGCGGTCCATCACCGCCACCGCCAGCGGCTGCTGGAGCTGGTGATCGGCCGCGCGCATGCGCGCAGTCTGGCCAGCCAGAGTCACTTCCGCATTTTTCAGCTCAACGGCCACGCGCGCGACCTCGAGTGATCCGGCGCGCTCGATCGCCTGGGCCAGCGCCTCGATCATGAGCTGCATGCGCATGTGCACATAATCGTCCTCGGGCTTGGGAAAGCGCTGGCGGAACGACCGGTAGAACGCTTCGGAGGATGCGGTGGGCACGTTGGGGAACCAGTCAGCGACGGCGATGACCTTGCCGATACCGGCCTCGCCCATCGCAGCCGGCGCACCCAAGGCGTTGCCGTAAAACGTGTAGAAGCTGCCGTCAAAGCCGACCTCGCGCGCCGCCTTCACGAGCAAAGTGAGGTCGTTGCCCCAGTTGCCGGTGAGCACGGCCTGCGCCCCGCTGGCCTTGATCTTGGCTGCGTAAGGCAGGAAGTCCTTGATGCGCGCCATCGGATGCAGCTCGTCGCCCACGATGGTCACGTCGGGGCGCTGCTCGCCGAGCTGACGACGCGCCTCGCGCAGCACGCCCTGGCCAAAGCTGTAGTCCTGACCAATCAGGTAGATGCGTTTGAGCGCACGGTCCTCGCGCAGCACGCTCATCAGCGCAGTCATCCGCATGTCGGCATGGGCATCGAAGCGGAAGTGCCACGGACTGCAGCGCTCGTTGGTCAGCATGGGATCGACCGCCGAGTAGTTGAGAAACAGCACCTGGCGCGCGTTGTCGCGCTCGTTGTGCTTGTTGATGGCCTCGATCAGTGCGGCTGCGGCGGCCGACGAATTGCCCTGGGTCACGAAACTGATGTCGCGGTCAATCGCCGAGCGCAGCGACGACAAGGCCTCTTCGGTCTGGCCTTTGCTGTCCAGACGCTCAATCACCAGCGGCCGGTTGCCGCCGGGCAACTTGACGCCGCCGCGGGCGTTGACGCGCTCGGTCGCCCAGACCAGGTTGCGAAAAACCGCCTCGCCGGTGTTGGCAAACGCGCCGGACAGGCCTTCGATCATGCCAATTCGGATCGGCGCCGCGGGGGGCACCGCAGGCGTCTGCGCCCAGGAGCTGGCCGCCAGAACAGTGATGCAGGCGCCGAGCAAGCCAGCGAACCAGGATCGACGGAGAAACAGGAAATGCAACATGGCGTATTGAAAGAAGCCGCGAGGGTCAGCGCGTTGAGAGAACACGCCGGTCCACTGTCTGGACCGGCTGGGCGGGTGACGAGGTAACGTCACGCGGGATTATGGGCGGTGGCACTCACGCCAGGGCCTGGCCCAGCTCGGCCAGGGGCCACCTGGGCTTCACGTCAAAGGCATAACGAGGCGCCTCTTCGCCCAACGGCACCAGCCCGGCCTGAACCCGCAGGCCCGCGGCCAGCGCGATCATGGCGCCGTTGTCGGTGCACAGGTGCAGCTCGGGGTAGTGCACGCGCGCCTGGCGCCGGGCACCAGCGGCGTCGAGCTGCTCCCGCAGCCGTGCATTGGCGCCGACGCCACCGGCCACGACCAGCCGGTTCAGGCCGGTGGCATCCAGCGCAGCCACAGATTTTTTCACCAGCACCTCCACGATGGCGGCCTGCACGCTGGCTGCCACATCGGCCTTGGCCTGCTCGCCCAAGGCTTCGGCCAGCGCAGGCGTGGCCGGGCCTTCGGGCCGCGCGTGCGCCAGGCGCTTGACCTGAGTCAGCACCGCGGTCTTGAGGCCAGCAAAGGAAAAATCGAGGTCACCGCTGTGCAGGAGCGGGCGCGGAAAGCGGTACAGCGTCGGGTCTCCCTGCTCGGCGAGGCGGGCGAGTGCCGGGCCGCCGGGGTAACCCAGACCCAGCAGCTTGGCCGACTTGTCAAACGCTTCGCCCGCCGCGTCGTCGATGGTCTCGCCCAGCAAGCTGTAACGCCCGACGCCGTCGACCCGCATCAGCTGGCTGTGGCCACCCGACACCAGCAAGGCCACAAAAGGAAACTCTGGCGGGTCGGCGCTGAGAAAGGGCGAGAGCAGGTGACCTTCGAGGTGATGGATGCCGATCACCGGCTTGCCCAGCGCCATTGCCATCGCGCAGGCCGCGCCCGACCCCACCAGCAAAGCACCAGCCAGACCAGGGCCGCGGGTGTAGGCCACCGCGTCCACCGCCGTCAGCGGCAACGCGGCCTGTGCCAGCACCGCATCGGTCAGCGGCAGCACGCGCCGGATGTGGTCTCGGCTGGCCAGCTCAGGCACCACACCGCCGTAGGCCTGATGCATCTCGATCTGGCTGTGCAGCGCGTGGCCCAGCAGGCGCGGCACCCCGGCGCCACTGGCATCCACCAGCGCCACACCGGTTTCATCGCAGGAAGATTCAAAGCCCAGGATCAGCATGCGGTGAGTGTACGGGTGCGACTGGTAGGGATAATCCGGTTCACCCTCCCTCTTCTCTGCGCCGTGCTCATGAATATCCGCATGATTTCTTCCATGGCCACCCAGGCCCTGCTGTCAGACCTGAACCAGCAGTTCCAGGCCATCCAGCCGGACACCACGGTATCGCTGGTGTCGGTGGGTGGTGTGAACGCGGCCGAACGGGTGCAGGCCGGCGAAGCGTTTGACGTGGTCGTGCTCGCGGCCAACGCCATCGAACAGCTCTCGGCCAGCGGCCAGCTGCTGGCCGAGAGCCGGATCGACCTGGCCCGCTCGGGCGTGGCGCTGGCGGTACGCGCCGACAGTCCGGCGCCAGCCATCGAAACCGAAGCCCAGGTCAAGGCCGCGGTGCTGGCCGCGGCCAGTGTGGGTATCTCCACCGGACCCAGCGGCGTGGCCGTGACAGCGCTGTTCGAGCGCTGGGGGCTGGCCGACACCCTGCGCAATCGGACCGTGACCGCGCCGCCCGGTGTGGCGGTGGGCTCGCTGGTGGCCAGCGGCGAGGTGGCGCTGGGCTTTCAGCAGCTCAGCGAGCTGAAGGATTTGCCCGGCATCACCGTGCTCGGACCCTTGCCGTCTGCCATCCAGATCATCACCACCTTCTCGGCAGCGCGCACTGTGGCCTGCGAGCAGCCTCGGGAAGTACAAGCTTTGCTGGCGTTTCTGGCCTCGGCTGCCACGGCCCAGATCAAGCAGGCCCACGGCATGAGCCCGGCCTGACACCTGGCTTGTTCCAGCCAGCACTGCGGCATCGCCTCCCCAGTGTGCGCGACATCCGTACGGCACGGATGTTGCTGAGCCCAGATCAGTGGCGGCCGCGGGCTGCCGATCCTTGCACGCATGAATTCCGGACTGCCCTTTCTGATTGCCGCCAAGCTCTGCGATATCGCCGAGCTGCAGCGACTGGCCCTCACCAGCTCCCTGGTCGACGCCATGGGACACCTGATCCACGCCTTGCAGCGCGAACGCGGGATGTCCAACCTGGTCCTGGGCTCGCAGGGCGCGCGCTGCCAGCAGGCCTTGCGTGCCCAGGTGCATGACACGGGTTTGTGCGAGCAGGCGCTGCGCCAGCGCCTGAGCGATCTGGACACCGCTGCTTCCAGCCGAGGCCACGGAGCGCGCCTATTCAGCCGAATTGCCTATGTGTTGCAGGGACTCGATGCCTTGCCTCTGCTGCGGAAACAGGTGGAGCAGCTGACCTGGACGCCGGCGCGCGCCACCGCCGCCTACATCCGGCTTATCAACGGCTTGCTGGCGGTGGTCTTCGAGGCCGCTGACAGCGCGTCCGACCCCCTCATTTCGCGCCGCCTGGTGGCCTTGTTCAACTTCATGCAGGCCAAGGAGTTCGCTGGCCAGGAACGGGCCACCGGCTCGGCCCTGTTTGCAGCCGGTCAGGCCGAGCCCGTGGCGCAGCAGCGTTTGCTGCACCTGATCGAGTCGCAGGAACGCTGCCTGCAGGTGTTCCAGGACTTCACACGGGAGCACGGCAGCCCGTCTTGGGCGGATTCTTCGCCCGCCTCACCACCGGCGGTGCTGGAGCGGCTGCGCCGAATCCTGTGCACCGCACCCGCCGCCGGACCGCTGGACACCGGCCTGAGCCAGACCTGGTTCGACGCCTGCACCGAGTGCATCGACGCGATGAAGCGCACCGAAGAGCAGCTGTGCGCCGGGCTGCGCACCCTTTGCAAAGAGCGCATCGCCACGGCCACCGCCGACCTGGTCGCCCACCAGCAGTTGCTGGAGCGTGCGGCCGACCTGGCGGCACCGTTCGACGAAGCGGCTTCTTTCTTCGGCGCGGAAGCGAGCGTCGTCGGCGTGGACCAACACGCGGCGCCGGTCATCGGTCAGGGCTACGGCCCGCAGGTGGAGCGCTCCATCCTGGAGTTGGTGCAAGACCAGGCGCGGCGCCTGCAGGCCGTGAGCGACGAGCTGGAGACGGTGCGCGCCAGCCTGAACGAGCGCCGCCTGATCGAGCGTGCCAAAGGCTTGCTCATGGCGCACCGCAGCTTGCGCGAAGACGAGGCCCACAAGACGCTGCGGCAGATGGCCATGAACCAGAACCGCCGCATCGTGGACGTGGCCGAGGCCCTACTGGCCATGGCGGAGGTCTTGCCAGAGCGCTCACGCTGACATCCGGCGAGCGACCAAACAGCGCACGGCTCTTGAATGCTGCGCCGCACAAAGACCGTGCCATTTGCGGCCAACGCACCCAATCAGGCACCAGCTTGATGCATCGGGCCCGGCACTCGAGCGGGGCTTGCGGCATCACCGAAACGCCTTCGTGTGGTGTGACCAGCGCCTTTTCTTCATGAAATCAAGGGAATGAGCGAGATCCCCGGTCGGACACCCTCGCGCTGGCACGCTACCTGCTAAGGAAACCCTGAGTGGGTGAATGCCAATGGCGGCACGATCCCCAAGGTCTTCCCAGACACGGACAACGGCGTCCATTGCCTCCCAGCTTCGGCTGGGATTGCAGTGGGCGCCGTTTTGTTTTTGGGCTTCCGCATCCCCCTTGCTCGCCAACCTTTTTTTGCAGGAGTTGAACATGAACCAGCCCATGAAACCCGCCGCCCTGTCGCGCCGCGACGTCATCCGCAAGTCGTCGGCGATCGGCGTTGCTGCGGTCGCAGGCGGCCTTTTCGCCAGTCAGGCTCGCGCCCAGACTGCCACCGCGCCAGAAACCCGCGCCGCCAAGCTCGGCTTCATCGCACTCACCGACGCAGCACCCTTGTTTGTGGCGGACGAAAAAGGGCTGTTCAAGAAATACGGCATGACCGAGGTCGAGGTGCTCAAACAATCTTCATGGGGCACCACGCGCGACAACCTCGTGCTCGGCTCCGGCAAAGGTGGCATCGACGGCGGTCACATCCTGACGCCCATGCCCTACCTCATCAGCACCGGCGCGGTGACGGCGAACAACGTACCGGTGCCGATCAACATCCTCGCGCGGCTGAACCTCGGTGGGCAGTGCATCTCCGTGGCGGATGAATACAAGGACTTGAAAGTCGGCCTGGACACGAAGGAGTTCGGCAAGGCGCTGCTCGCCAAGCGCCTTAAAACGGGCAAACCGGTGAACGCCGCCATGACCTTCCCGGGTGGCACACACGACATGTGGATTCGCTACTGGATGGCCGCCGGCGGCATCGACCCCAACAAGGACATCACCACCATCGTGGTGCCGCCCGCGCAAATGGTGGCCAACATGAAGGTCGGCAGCATGGACGCTTTCTGCGTGTGTGAGCCCTGGAACCGCCAGCTCATCAACCAGAAGATCGGCTACACCGCGCTCACCACCAGCGAGATGTGGATGAACCACCCGGAGAAAGCATTTGCCTTGCGCGCCGACTACGTCAGCGCCAACCCCAACGCCACCAAGGCCTTGCTCAAGGCGGTGATGGAAGCGCAGATGTGGTGCGAGGACCCGGCCAACCGCGCCGAGGTCGCCGAGATCTGCTCGCGCCGTCGCTGGATCAACGCGCCGGTGGCCGACGTGATCGACCGCGTCAAGGGCGATTTTGACTACGGCACCGGGCGTGTGGAGCTGAACAGCAAGTTCCAGATGCGCTTCTGGAAAGACTTCGCCAGCTACCCGTTCCAGAGCCACGACCTGTGGTTCCTCACCGAGAACATCCGCTGGGGCTACCTGCCTGCCAACCTCGACACCAAGGCTTTGATCGCCAAGGTCAACCGCGAAGACATCTGGCGCACCGTGGCCAAGGAAATGGGGGTCGCGGCCAAGGACATCCCCACCTCCACTTCACGTGGCGTGGAGAAGTTTTTCGACGGCAAGGTGTTCGACCCGGCCAACCCAGGCAAGTACCTGGAGAGCCTGGCCATCAAAACCATCAAGCGCACCTGATCCGGAGCACCGCCATGAACACCACCGACACCATCGAACCGATCCGCCTGGCCGCGCCCAACACCCCCTCCGCGGTCCAAACCGGCATCACCGCGACGGCTCGGGTGTTCGTCACCCACGTGCTGCCGCCGCTGCTGGTCATCGGCGTGTTGCTGGTGATCTGGGAGCTGCTAGGCGCTCGCCCCGGCGCCTCGCTGCCCGGACCGAGCCGCGTGGTGCAGGACACCTGGGAGCTCATCGTGAACCCGTTCTACGACAACGGGGGCAACGACGTGGGCGTGGCCTGGCAGCTGCTGGCCAGCCTCGAGCGAGTGGCGCTGGGCTACTCGCTGGCGGTGGTGGCGGGCGTGAGCCTGGGCGTGCTGGTAGGGCAGTCGACCTGGGCGCTGCGCGGTCTCGACCCGCTGTTCCAGGTGCTGCGCACCGTGCCTCCGCTGGCGTGGCTGCCGATCTCGCTGGCGGGCTTCCAGGATGGCCAGCCTTCGGCCATTTTCGTGATCTTCATCACCTCCATCTGGCCCATCATCATCAACACCTCGATCGGCATCCGCAACATCCCGGAGGACTACCGCAACGTGGCGCGCGTGATCCGACTCAACGGCATCGAGTACTTCATCAAGATCATGCTGCCCGCTGCGGCACCCTTCATCTTCTCGGGGCTGCGCATCGGGGTCGGTCTGTCGTGGCTGGCCATCATCGCCGCCGAGATGCTGATCGGTGGCGTGGGCATCGGCTTCTTCATCTGGGACGCCTGGAATTCGTCGCGCATCAGCGACATCATCCTGGCGCTGATCTACGTCGGTCTGATCGGCTTCATCCTGGACCGCGTGGTCGCCTGGATCGGTCGCATCGTCACCCGTGGCACCTCGGCCAGCTAACCGAATTCACCAGGAGCGCTTCATGAGCAACGCCTACCTCAACCTCTCCCAGGTCGACATGACCTTCACCGGCAACAACGGCGCCGTCAACCTGGTGCTCAAGGGCATTGACCTGGCCGTGCAGCGCGGCGAGTTCATCTCGTTGATCGGGCACTCGGGCTGCGGCAAGTCGACCGTGCTCAACATCGTCGCAGGCCTGCTCAAGGCGACCGCTGGCGGCGTGATCGTGGACGGTCGGGAGGTCAATGCACCCGGTCCCGACCGCGCCGTGGTGTTCCAGAACCACTCGCTGCTGCCCTGGCTCACGGTGTACCAAAACGTCGAGATCGCGGTGGACAAGATCTTTCGTGACACCAAGACCAAAACCGAGCGCAAAGACTGGATCCTGCACAACCTCAACATGGTCAACATGTCGCATGCGTTGCACCGCCTGCCCTCCGAAATTTCCGGCGGCATGAAGCAGCGGGTGGGCATCGCCCGGGCGCTGGCGATGGAGCCCAAGGTGCTGCTGCTCGACGAGCCCTTCGGTGCACTCGATGCCCTCACCCGCGCCCACCTGCAGGACGAGGTGATCCGCATCCAGGCCGAGCTGGGCAATACGGTGATGATGATCACGCACGATGTGGACGAAGCGGTGCTGCTGTCCGATCGCGTGGTGATGATGACCAACGGTCCTGCTGCCACGATCGGCCAGATTCTGGACATAGCCCTGCCCCGCCCGCGCAATCGCATCGCCCTGGCCGAGAACCCGGTGTACAACCACTGCCGCCAGGAAATCCTGACCTTCCTGTACGAAAAGCAGCGCAAGGTGGAACCGATTGCTGCCGGTCGGCCCGCACCCAACACCCATGCGGGCGTGCCAGCGGCGTTGAAAGCCTGACATGGACATGCTCGCCAAGACGAGGCCCCGGATGAAGCTAGTGATGATCGGCAACGGCATGGCCGGTGTGCGCACGCTCGAAGAGCTGCTGAAGATCGCGCCCGACCTCTACGACATCACCGTCTTCGGCGCCGAACCCCACCCCAACTACAACCGCATCCTGCTCTCACCGGTGCTCGCTGGCGAACAGACGCTGGACCAGATCGTTCTGAACGACTGGTCTTGGTACACCGACAACGAGGTCACCCTGCACACCGGCTGCACGGTGACCGAGGTAGACCGGATCAAGCGCGTGGTGCATGGGCGAAATGCGTCGGACGAACTGGTGAGTGCGCCCTACGACCGGCTCATCATGGCCACCGGATCCAACCCCTTCATCCTGCCCATCCCCGGAAAAGACCTGCCCGGCGTCCTGGCCTACCGCGACATCGCCGACACCCAGGCCATGATTGACGCGGCCGAGAAGTACCAGCACGCGATGGTGATTGGCGGCGGCCTGCTCGGTCTTGAGGCCGCCAACGGCCTAATGAAGCGCGGCATGACGGTGAGCGTGGTGCACGTGGCGCCCTGGCTCATGGAGCGCCAGCTTGACGAGGTGTCGGGCCGCTTGCTGCAGCAATCGCTGCAAGCGCGCGGCATGAAATTTCTGATTGGCGCTCAGACTCAGGAACTGGTGGCGAGCGAAAGCGGCCGGGTGTCGGCCATCCGCTTCAAGGATGGCAGCGAGCTGCCCACCGATCTGGTGGTGATGGCGGTGGGCATCCGCCCCAACACGGCGCTGGCCGAGTCCATGCGCCTGCATGTGAACAAGGGCATCGTGGTCAGCGACACGCTGCAGACCGTGACCGACCCGCGCATCTACGCCGTGGGCGAGTGCGCGGCGCACCGTGGCATCGCCTACGGTCTGGTGGCCCCGCTGTTTGAACAAGGCAAGGTGCTGGCCACGCACCTGGCGGAGTTCGGCATTGGCCGCTACACCGGCTCGCTCACCTCGACCAAGCTCAAGGTCACGGGCATCGACCTGTTTTCGGCCGGCAACTTCATGGGCGACGCCAGCACCGAAGAGATCGTGATGAGCGACCCCGCTGGCGGCGTGTACAAGAAGCTGGTCATCAAAGACGACAAGCTCGTGGGCGCCTGCCTGTACGGCGACACGGTCGATGGCAGCTGGTACTTCAAGCTGCTGCGCGACGGCCGCACCGTGAGCGACATTCGCGACAAGCTGATGTTTGGCGAGTCCAACATCGGCGATGTCGGCCACCAGGGTCACAACAAGGCCGCGGCCATGCTTGAGAGCGACGAGGTCTGCGGCTGCAACGGCGTGACCAAGGGCACGATCTGCAAGGCCATCAAGGACAACGGCCTGTTCACCCTGGACGAAGTGCGCAAGCAGACCAAGGCCAGCGCCAGCTGCGGCTCGTGCACCGGGCTGGTCGAGCAGCTGCTGATGTTCACCGCCGGCGGCGACTATTCCGCCACCCCCAAGAAGAAGGCGATCTGCGCCTGCACCGATCGCAGCCACCAGGACGTGCGCGACGCTATACGGGAACAGAAGCTGCTCACCATCGCCGACACCTTTTCAGCCCTGGGCTGGAAAACGCCCAACGGTTGCGCCACCTGCCGCCCGGCGGTGAACTACTACCTGATCAGCACCTGGCCCAAGGAAGCGCAGGACGATCCGCAAAGCCGCTTCATCAACGAACGCAGCCACGCCAACATCCAGAAGGATGGCACCTACTCGGTGATCCCGCGCATGTGGGGTGGCGAGACCACGGCCGATGAACTGCGCCGCATCGCCAACGCGGTGGACAAGTACAAGATCCCCACGGTCAAGGTCACCGGCGGCCAGCGCATCGACCTGCTCGGCATCAAGAAGGAAGACCTGCAGGCGGTGTGGAACGACATCGGCATGCCCAGCGGCCACGCCTATGCCAAGGCGCTGCGCACGGTGAAGACCTGCGTGGGCAGCGAGTGGTGCCGCATGGGCACGCAGGACAGCACACAGATGGGCAAGGACCTGGAGCGCGCCATGTGGCGCATGTACGCGCCACACAAGGTGAAGTTCGCCGTCTCGGGCTGTCCGCGCAATTGCGCAGAGGCGGGCATCAAGGACGTGGGCGTCATCGGTGTGGACAGCGGCTGGGAGCTCTACATCGGCGGCAACGGCGGCATCAAGACCGAGGTCGCGCAGTTTCTGGTGAAGGTGAAGACCGCCGAAGAGGTGATGGAGGTCACCGGCGCGTTCATGCAGCTCTACCGGCTGGAAGGCTGGTACCTGGAACGGACCGTGCACTACCTGAACCGGGTCGGCATGGAGCACATCAAGCGGCGCGTGATCGACGACATTGAAGGCCGCAAGGCGCTGTGGGAACAGCTGCAATTTGCGCTCGATGGCGAGCCGGATCCCTGGTTTGAACACGCCAAGGCGGCGGTGGACACGCGCCAGTTCGTCCCGATTCACGTGGCGCAGACCGCGGGGAGTGCCGCATGAACAGTGCCGCCTGGACACCCATTTGCAGGTTGGACGAGATACCCGTGCTCGGCTCGCGCCGCGTGGCGCGCGAGCGGGGGCTGGATGTGGCCGTGTTCCGCAACGACGCTGGCGAGGTGTTTGCCCTGCTCGACCGCTGCCCCCACAAAGGCGGCCCGCTGAGCCAGGGCATCGTGTTCGGCAGCAGTGTGGCCTGCCCGCTGCACAACTGGACCATTGGCCTGTGCACGGGCCAGGCTGCCGCACCCGATGAGGGATGTACGCCCAGGTTCAGCGTGAAACTGGAAGACGGCAGGGTGTACCTGGACGCGCACGAGCTGACGACGCACGCGACCGACCTGGAGCGCCCCATCGCTGGTCCAGTCCGGCGAACCTTGGCGTGAGCGCCAGGCAGACACCTGACGCGCTCAGCGAACAGGTGATTGCCTTTCATCCTGCAGCTCAGGCGCCAGTGCAGACCCGTTCCACCTGCCCCTACTGCGGCGTAGGCTGCGGCGTGATCATCGAGAGCGAGGGGGTGCAGATCACCGGCGTGCGCGGCGACCCGGAGCACCCTGCCAATTTGGGCAAGCTCTGCTCCAAGGGCAGCACGCTGCACCTCACCGCGTCGGCCGACGTCACGCGCCAGACCCGCCTGCTGCAGCCATTGCAACGTCTGCAACGCGGTGGCGCCACCACGCCCATCGGCTGGAACACAGCGCTCAACCTCGCCGCAGATCGTTTCACCCGCACCATCGTCGAGCACGGACCCGATTCGGTCGGGTTTTACATCAGCGGCCAGCTGCTCACCGAGGACTACTACGTCTTCAATAAACTTGCCAAGGGCCTGATCGGCACCAACAACGTCGACACCAATTCGCGCCTTTGCATGAGCAGCGCCGTGGCCGGCTACAAGCTCACGCTCGGCGCCGACGCGCCGCCGTCCAGCTATGAAGACATCGATCATGCGGCCTGTCTGTTCATCGCTGGCAGCAACGCTGCCTTTGCCCACCCGGTGCTGTTCCGCCGCATCGAAGAGGCCAGGTGCAAGAACCCGGCGATGAAGATCATCGTGGCCGATCCACGCCGCACCGACACCGCCGAACAGGCCGACCTGTTCCTGCAGCTGCAACCCGGCAGCGACGTGATGCTGTTCCACGGCCTGCTGCACATCATGCTGTGGGAAGGCTGGACTGACGCGGCCTACATGGCGGCGCACACCGTTGGCTTCGACGACCTCAAGGCACTGGTGCGCGATTGCACACCCGAGCGCGTGGCGCAGGTGTGTGGCCTGTGGAAGGAAGAACTGTTCACCGCGGCAAGGTGGTTCGCCGGCCTGCAGGGCAGTGGCACACGCCAGCCCACGCTCAGCCTGTACTGCCAGGGCCTGAACCAGAGCAGCAGCGGCACCGCAAAAAACGCCACCCTCATCAATCTGCACCTCGCCACCGGCCAGATCGGCAAACCAGGTGCCGGTCCGTTCAGCCTCACCGGTCAGCCCAACGCCATGGGCGGACGAGAAGTGGGAGGCCTGGCCAATTTGCTCAGCGCCCACCGCGACATGGGCAACCCGGCACATCGCGCCGAGGTGGCCGCGCTGTGGGGCGTGCCCGCTGTGCCGTCCAAGCCGGGCAATACCGCGGTGGAGATGTTTCAGGCCGCGGCCGATGGGGAGATCAAGGCGTTGTGGATTGCCTGCACCAACCCGGCGCAATCCATGCCCGATCAAGCCACAGTTCGCCGCGCCCTGGAACGCTGCGAGTTCGTGGTGGTGCAGGAAGCCTTTGCCACCGCCGCCACCTGCGACTTCGCCGACCTGCTCCTGCCCGCCACCACCTGGGGCGAAAAGGAAGGTACGGTCACCAACAGCGAGCGCCGCATCAGCCGCGTGCGCTCGGCCGTGCCCGCACCCGGCGAGGCGCGGCACGACTGGCGCATCGCGGGGGACTTCGCCAAGCGGCTGGAAGCCACGCTGAGACCCGGCCAGCCCACGTTATTTCCCTATCCCGACGCAGAATCCATCTGGCTCGAGCACCGCGAGTCCACCCGGGGCCGCGACCTCGACATCACCGGCCTGTCCTGGCCCATGCTCGAAGAGAAAGGTCCGCAGCAATGGCCGCTGCGCGAGGGCGACGCCCGGGGCAAGACCCGCCTTTATGAAGACGGCGTGTTCCCCACCCCTGACGGCAAGGCCCGCTTCGCCGCCTTGCCCTGGCTTCCCCTGGCCGAGCTGCGCGAATCGCGCTACCCTTTTTCGTTGACGACCGGCCGCCTGCGCGACCAGTGGCACGGCATGACGCGCACCGGCACCCTGGGTCGCTTGTTCGGCCACGTGCCCGAGCCGGTGGTGCAACTGCACCCGCAGGACATGGAGCGACGCAGTCTGAAGGAAGGCGATCTGGTGCAGGTCACCAGCAAGCGCGGCGCCATCGTGCTGCCGGTGCAGGCGAGCTCCTCGCTGGGCCTGACGCAGGCCTTCATCGCCATGCACTGGGGCTCAGACACCCTGAGTGGCCGCAGCAGCACGGGCGGCGTGCTGGCCGGCGCGAACGCGCTCACCACCTCGGCCTATTGCCCCACGTCCAAGCAGCCCGAACTCAAACACGCTGCGGTCAAGGTGCTCAAAGCCGAGCTGCCCTGGACGCTGCTGGCCCTGGCCTGGCTGCCCGACAACAGCGCACTGTCCAGGCTCACCGAGCTGCGCAAACTGATGCCCCGATTTGAGTTCGCATCCTGCGTGCCGTTTGCCAGCGGTGCGCCGCTCGAGACGGCGCCGGGCCAAGAACGCACGGGCGTGCTGCTGCGCGCCGCCGCCCACGAGGTGCCCGACGACGCCACGCTGATGCAGATCGAATCCCTGCTCGGTCTGGACAGCGCCGACACGCTGCGCTACGCCGACCGCCGTTTGGGCCAGCGGCGCAGCGCCCGCTTGGAGCGCGAGGGCGCGTCTGCCCGGCTCAACGCCGTGCTGCTGGCTGGAGACACGCGGGCCGAGCACTGGATCAAGCCCTTGTTGCAGGGCAGGCTGCCAGCGCAGGACTATGGGCGGCGCCTGCTCATGGGCAGCGCCCAGGCGCCGCTGGCTTTGCCGGCTGCCAGCCCCCAGGTGTGCACCTGCTTCAACGTGAACGAAGCAGCGATCCGCGACACACTCACCACCTGCGAGGGCGACCCCTCTCAGCGCCTGGCCGCGTTGCAGCAGCGGCTGCACTGCGGCACCAACTGCGGCTCCTGCCTGCCGCAGGTCCAGCGCCTCGTGCGCGATTCATCGGCGTTGACCGCCGCCTGAGCTCGGTCGACATATAACGAAAAGTCATCAGGCCTGGCTCACAATTGCACCCTATGGGCATCAGTCAGTACATCAAAGAAATCGGCCGCGGCAAGGAAGGCGCGCGTTCGCTCACGCGCGAACAGGCCGCTGACCTGATGGGTCAGGTGCTGGATGGCACCGTGACCGATCTGGAAATCGGCGGTTTCTGCCTTGCGATGCGCATCAAAGGCGAGACACCCGAGGAGATGGCGGGTTTCCTGGACGCCACCCACGCCCGTCTCCACCAGCTGCCCCACAACCAATGCACCACCGTGGTACTGCCCAGCTACAACGGCGCGCGCAAGCTGCCCGTGCTCACACCCCTGCTGGCCCTGTTGCTGAGCCGCGAGGGTCTGCCCGTGCTGGTGCACGGTACCGCCACCGAAGACCGGCGCGTGAGCAGCGAAGCGGTGTTCACTGCGCTGGGCATCTCTGCCAGTCAGCCCACTGAACCGCTGGCTGCGGGGAAACTGGCGTTTGTGCCCACCGCGCGCCTGAGCGCTGGCCTGAAGCGCCTGCTCGACGTGCGCCGCGCGGTCGGCCTGCGCAACCCGGCGCACAGCCTGGTCAAACTCATGAACCCCTGCGCGGGTCGAGCGCTGGTCATCGGAAGCTACACCCACCCCGAGTACGCACTGTCCATGGCCCACACCTTTGCCCTGACCCGCACCCACGCCCTGTTGCTGCGCGGCACCGAAGGCGAGCCGGTAGCCGACGCGCGGCGCACACCGCAAATGGAAGCCTTTCGCGATGGCCAGCGCCACCTGCTGCAGGCCGCACAGGAAGGTCCTCTCACCGCAATGCCCGATCTGCCCCGAGACACCAGCGCGGTCGCCACGGCCGCCTACATTCAGGCCGTGCTCGGCGGCGCTCTGCCTGTGCCGCGACCGATTGCCTTGCAGGTGGAACACATCTTGCAGGAAGTTTCGTCAGCCACCGCCGCTCAACATGACCGCCCAGCCCATGCCCCCTGAACCTGCTGACGCCTTTCTGCCGGGCACCGTCACCCTGGTTGGCGCAGGGCCGGGCGATCCTGAGCTGCTCACGCTCAAGGCCGTGCGCGCCATCGGCGCGGCCACGGTGCTGCTGGTCGACGACCTGGTCAACGACGCGGTGCTCGTGCACGCCGCACCCGGCGCCCGCATCGTGCATGTCGGCAAGCGAGGTGGCTGCAAAAGCACGCCGCAGGCCTTCATCGAGAAGCTCATGGTGATGGCTGCACGCGAAGGTGAGGTGGTGGTGCGTCTCAAGGGGGGCGACCCGTTCGTCTTCGGTCGCGGTGGCGAGGAAGTGGAACACCTGCACAGCCAGGGCATCACGGTGCAGGTGGTCAACGGCATCACCGCAGGCCTCGGTGGCCTCACCGCGCTGGGCGTGCCGCTGACGCACCGCGAACACGCGCACGGCGTGGTGTTCGTGACGGGTCACGCCAAACCGGGCGACAGCGGCACCGACTGGCCCGCCCTGGCCGCCACCGTGCGCGACGCTCGTCTGACGCTGGTGATCTACATGGGCGTGTCCGGCGCCGCCCACATCCAGCAACAGCTGCTCACGGGTCTGCCAGCGAGCACGCCACTGGCCATCATCCAGCATGCCACGCTGCCCCACCAGCGCCACGCGGTGAGCACGCTCGGCGATCTGGTGGCCACGCTGGCGCGCGAGCAGCTCGGCAGCCCAGCCGTGATCGTGGTGGGTGACGTGGTGCTGGGCATTGCAGCAGCCGCCAGGCCACGCATCGCCACGCGCTCAGCCTGAAGCGCTGAGGCGGCACATGGCGCCAGCGGGGTGCCTAGCGTGCGCCCGCTACACTGCGCGCACCACAACACATGCGGTCCGAAAGAGGCCGTTCGCGGAGGACGACAGTGCTTGAAAAACTCAACCAGCTCAGCGACAGCCATGGCGCGCTTGTACCTGGCCGCGGCCTCATCTCTGGCGTGATCGCCCTGTGCCTGGGCATTCTGTGCCTGCTCGGCGTGCTGGCTTTTCACTTTCCGCAATACCTCACCACCCCCGAGCTGCGCCGCAGCTACGACGTAGAGGTCATCCGTACGGTGATGTTTGTCGCCCTGGTGCTGGCCGGCGGCCTGAGTCTGGTGAACATCCTCTTCAACCGGGCGCGCTGGCTGGCGTCCTTCGCCTTTGCGCTGGTGGCGCTGAGTGCGCTGCTGGGCGGGCACAAGGTTCCGGTAGGCGACTTCGCCGACGGCACGCCCTACATCGGCCTGGACTGGTTCATCCTCGACCTGCTGGGCTCCGCGCTGATCTTTATTTTCATCGAAAAACTGTTCGCCCTGCGCAAGGACCAGCCGGTGTTTCGCGCCGAGTGGCAGACCGATTTTCACCATTTCATCGTCAACCACATGGTGATCGGCTTCATGCTGCTGGCCACCAACCTGCTGGTGCACAAGCTGTTCGGCTGGGCTGCCAGCGACGGCATCCGGGGCTGGTTCGGCGCGTTGCCGTTCTGGGCCGGCCTGCCCCTCATCATCCTGGTGGCAGACCTGGTGCAGTACTGGACCCATCGCGCCTACCACGAGGTGCCGCTGCTGTGGCGCCTGCACGCGGTGCACCACAGCGCCAAGCACATGGACTGGATGGCCGGCTCGCGTCAGCACATTCTGGAAACGCTGATCACGCGCACCCTGGTGCTCGCCCCCATCTTCACGCTCGGCTTTTCGAAGGAAGTGATCGACGCCTACATCATCGTCGTGGGATTCCAGGCCGTTTTCAACCATGCCAACGTGAGCGTGCGCCTGGGTCCGCTGCGCCACATCATCGTCACACCCAACTTCCACCACTGGCACCACAGCCAGGACCAGGACGCGCTGGACAAAAACTATGCGGCCCACTACGCGTTTCTCGATCACCTGTTCGGCACCGCCGTCAAGAGCACGCGGCTCTGGCCCGAAAACTATGGCGTGCTGGGTGACTATGTGCCCAACGGATTCTGGAAGCAGGTGAAGTTTCCTTTTGTCTGGAAGGGCTGACCTGGTGCAGGCTTTTGACGCCGTCGTGATCGGCGCCGGCGCTGCCGGCCTGTTCTGTGCTGGCGTTGCAGGCCAGCGTGGCCTGCGGGTTCTGGTGCTGGACCACAGCGAGAAGGTGGCAGAAAAGATTCGGATTTCGGGCGGCGGACGCGCCAACTTCACCAACCGCGACATCGATCCGCGCTCGCCACACAAGCACTTCATCAGCGACAACCCGAACTTCTGTCGCTCCGCACTGTCCCGTTACACGCCGCAAGATTTCATCTCGCTGGTCCAGAGCCACGGCATCGCTTTCCACGAAAAACACAAGGGTCAGCTGTTCTGCGACCGCTCGGCCGAGGACCTGATCCAGATGTTGCTGGCCGAATGCACCGCGGGTGGCGTGCAGCGCTGGCAGCCCTGCGGCGTGACGGCAGTTCGTGTCACGGGTGAGGGCTCATACGAGCTGGACACCGACCGCGGCACAGTGACCAGTCGCAGCGTGGTCGTGGCCACTGGCGGCCTGTCCATCCCCAAAATCGGTGCCACCGACTTCGGCTACCGGCTGGCGAAGCAGTTTGGCCTGCGGCTGGTCGAACCACGACCCGGGCTGGTGCCCCTGACCTTTGACGGCGCTGCCTGGCTGCGTTATGCGGAACTGGCCGGCCTGTCTTTGCCCGTCCAGATTGAGACCGGCGCCCAGAAGCAGCGAGTCCAGTTCATGGAAGACCTGCTGTTCACCCACCGCGGCCTGTCTGGCCCAGCGGTGCTTCAGATCTCGAGCTACTGGCAACCCGGCAGCCCGATCCGCCTCAATCTCGCGCCCGAGGTCAACCTGCCTGAGGCGCTGGCGCAAGCCAAAATCCGCTCGCGCAAGCTGATCGCCAACGAGCTGGCAACCCTGGTGCCCAGCCGCCTGGCCGATGCCTGGGCGCAGCAGGACCCCGACTGGCAACGCCCGATCAGCGAAGCCAGCGACAAGGCCCTGAGCCGCCTGGCCGACCGGCTGGCCCGATGGGAGCTCACCCCCAGCGGCAGCGAGGGCTACCGCAAGGCCGAGGTGACGCTGGGCGGTATCGACACGCGCGATCTCTCGTCCCAGACGCTGGAGTCCAGCCAACCAGGCCTCTATTTCATTGGTGAGGTGGTTGACGTGACCGGCTGGCTGGGTGGCTACAACTTCCAGTGGGCCTGGGCCAGCGCGCATGCCTGTGGCATGGCCCTGCCCGTCCTGGCCACCTGAGGCCCGAATCGGACTGGCGTTCTGGGGTGATCAGGCTATAATCCAGAGCTTTGCTGGCAAATCCCCGTCGGCCAATACTAGTTAATGACGGGACAATTGCAGAAATGACGCCCGGGCCTGATCTTCCCGGCCATCCTCTTTCCGCACCAATTGGAAACCATTCGTTCATGACGACCATCCGTGTAAAAGACAACGAACCCTTTGATGTCGCCCTGCGCCGCTTCAAGCGCACCATCGAAAAGCTGGGCCTGCTGACCGATCTGCGCGCCCGCGAGTTCTATGAAAAGCCGACCGCAGAGCGCAAGCGCAAGAAGGCCGCAGCGGTCAAGCGCCACTACAAGCGCGTGCGCTCCATGCAGCTGCCCAAGAAGATGTACTGAGCCCTGTTGCCAGCTCCTGCTGGCAACACGCCAAAAAAGCCCGCTGGCGCACGCTCAGGCGGGCTTTTTGTTTTTCCCAACCCGCCCATTCCAAGGATTCCCTATGCCGATCAAGGAACACGTCGCCCAGGCCGTGAAGGCCGCCATGCTGGCCAAAGACCACCAGACGCGCGACACGCTGCGCCTGCTGCAAGCGGCGGTGAAGCAACGGGAGGTGGACGAACGCGTCGAACTGGATGACGCCGGTGTGGTCGCGGTGCTGGACAAACTCGTCAAGCAGCGCAAGGACTCCATTGCCGCCTTTGAACAAGCCGGTCGCCAGGACCTGGTGGACCAGGAGCAGGCCGAGCTGGCGGTGCTGCAAACCTATCTGCCCGAACGCCTCTCGGCTGAGGCGGTGGCTGAGGCGGTGCAGGCCATCGTCATCCAGCTGGGCGCGAACGGCCCTGGCGACATGGGCAAGGTCATGGGCGCGGCCAAGGCGCAATTGGCGGGCAAAGCCGACATGGGCCAGGTGTCGGCGGCGGTGAAGGCCGCCCTCAGCCGCTGAGCCACCAGCGGATCGTCCGCCATCGCGCCGTTCGTAGAGAAACAGCCGCCGCGTGTCGGGCTTCACGCGGCGCTCCGTGGGAGCCTGTTCCAAACCGGGCGACACTCAAAGGATGCGTGCAGCGACCTGCTCTGCCTCCATATGCCCCCCAAAGGACCCTCCATGATCCGACTGACATCTGCTGTGTTGACGCTGGCCTTGGCCGCGCTCCTGCCCACTGCCCAGGCCCTGGCTCAGGCCAAGCCAGCTGTGCAGCCCGTGCGCATCGGCATGATCGGGCCCTTCACCGGCCCCTCGTCCGACTTTGGTACTCCCATGTTGCGCGGCGTGCAGCTCGCGGTGGAAGAGATCAATGCGGTAGGTGGCTACCTCGGTCGCCCGCTGGAGCTGGTGATCAGGGACGATGAAGGCAAGCCAGACGTGGGCCTGGCGCGATCCAAAGAGCTGATGGGCGAAGGCGTGATCGCCACCATCGGATTCTGCAACACGGGTGTGGCGCTCAAGTCCATTGAGGTGTTCCAGGATGCCAAGTCGCCGCTGATCGTGCCCTGCTCGACCGGCTCCCCCATCACCAGCAAGTACCCGGCGCCCGAGAGCTACATCTTCCGCACCTCGGCGCGCGACGCGATCCAGGCACCGTTTGTGGTCGATGATCTGGTCAAGCGCGGCTGGACCAGGGTGGCCATCTTTGCCGACTCGACCGGCTACGGCGAAGCCGGCCTCAAGGACGTCGAGAAGGCACTGGCCGCCAAAGGTCTGAAAGCGGTGCACGTCGCGCGCTTCGGCCTGGGGGTGAAGGACTTGACCGAGGAGCTCAAGGCCGCGCGCCAGGCAGGCGCCAACGTGGTGTTCAGCTACACCGTGGGGCCGGAAAACGCGACGATCGCGCTGGGCCGCCGCACGCTGCAGTGGGACGTGCCGCAGGTGGGCGCCTGGCCCCTGTCGTTTCCGTTTTTCATCAATGGCGCGAAGCAGGCAGCAGACGACGCGCTGATGGCGCAAACCTTCATCGCCGAGCCGAGCAACGAACGCCGGGCGGCCTTCCTCAGCGCCTACGCCCGCAAGTACAAGGAACCCATGGGCGTGCCCATGGCCGCCGCGCAGGCCTACGACACCGCCTACCTGCTGACCTACGCCCTGTTCTCGATCCGCAACGGCCAGTTCAGCGGCCCGGCGGTGAAGGCGGCGCTGGAGAACATTCCCCGTGTGTACTACGGCATCGTCGCCACCTACGAAAAGCCGTTCAGCATCGACGACAAAGACGCCGTGACACAGAACATGCTGGTGATGGGCAAGGTCAAGGCCGGTCGGGTGACATTCGCCTACCCGGAAGACGCGCGCCGCAACCTGTTTGTGCAGCGGAAGAAGTAGGGCCCCCACACTCCGCCTCTGCGCGGGTCGCTGCCCCCCGGGGGGCTGATTCGGCTTGGGGCGGCCCGGCGTCGAATCGGCTCCCCCCGCGCCGGCTTCGCCGTCACCCCCTCCAGGGAACGGCACTGTCGGCCCGGCAAAGCCGGTTCCGCGGTGCCCTGGAACAACTCCCACTCCAGCGCCAGCGCCGCGTGTCTTCAACCCAGGATGCGGTGGAACCGGCTTTGCCGGGCCACTCGCATCGCCCCCTTGAGGGGGTGACGCGCCGCAGGCGCGGCGCGGGGGTGGGCTAAGAGCCAGCGACCTTCATGCGGTTGATCAGGATAGAGCCCACGGTCTTGGCGCCGTAGCTGTAGGCGTCGGCCCCCACCGCCTCGATGCCCTTGAACATGTCTTTCATGTTGCCGGCGATGGTGATTTCCTGGACTGGGTAGGCGATTTCGCCGTTTTCCACCCAGTAGCCTGAGGCGCCCCGGGAATAGTCGCCAGTGACGTAGTTGACGCCTTGCCCCATAAGCTCGGTGACGAACAGGCCACGCCCCAGCTTTCTGAGCATCGCGCTCAGATCGTCACCCGGCTGGGTCAGCCGGCTGCTGAGGATGAGGTTGTGCGAGCCGCCGGCATTGCCGGTGGTGCGCATGCCCAGTTTTCGCGCCGAGTAGGTGGAGAGGAAGTAGCCTTGTACCTTGCCGGCGCTCAGGACCTTGCGGCGGGTGGTGCGCACGCCTTCGTCGTCAAAAGGTGCGCTGCCCTTGCCACCCAGGAGGTGCGCATCCTCCTCGATGTCCAGGTGCTTGGCCATCACCGCCTTGCCCAGACTTTCGGCCAGAAAGGTGGTCTTGCGGTACAGCGCGCCGCCGCTGGTGGCCTGCACATAGGCCCCCAGCAGGCCAGCGGCCAGTGGCGATTCAAACAGCACCGGGCATTCGGTGGTGGCGATCTTGCGCGAGCCCAGTCGCGACAGCGCGCGCTGCGCCGCGTAGCGGCCGATGGCCTCCGGGCCGGCCAGGTCTTCTGGCGCGCGCTGCGAGCTGTACCAGTAGTCGCGCTGCATGTGGGCGCCCTTGCCCGCGATCGGCGCCACCGACAGACTGTGGCGCGAACTCGCGTAACCGCCGCGGAAGATACCGGGCTGGCCTCGCTCGCCGCCGCGCATGTGCGCAGAGAAAAAGTGCGATTGTTGGGCTGAGACGCCAGCGCCTTCGCTGTTGGCGATCTTCTTGCTTACAGCGAACGCGGCGGCTTCGCAGGCGAGCGCAAGCTCCAGCGCGGCCTCAGAGCTCAGCGCCCACGGGTGGAACAGATCCAGATCGGGGTAGCTGTCGGCCACGTCAGCCGCATCCGGCAGGCCAGCCGCCGGATCTTCGGCGGTGAAGCGCGCGATGTCGTAGGCCGCTTGCACCGTCTGGCACACCGCAGCGGGGGAAAAATCGGAAGTGGACGCATTGCCGCGCTTCTTGCCCAGGTACACGGTGACGCCGAGCGACTTGTCGCGGTTGCGCTCCACGTTCTCCAGCTCACCCTTGCGCACCGAGACGCTCAACCCCGAGCCTTCGGACACCTCAGCGGCCGCATCGGATGCGCCGAGCTTGAGCGCGTGGTCCAGGGCCATGTCGACCAGGTCCTCGAACTGTCGACGCTCGTACTGAAATCCCGGCAAGGGTTTGCCGGGATCGGTGGCGGAGCGGGAGGGAGCGGGAGCGGCGGGCGCCAAGGTGGGAGCAGGTTTTTTCATGTCGAGGGCTATGATACTGGCCGACCACCCCGTGTCTCCTGCCCAGGCGACTAAGCCCCTGTGCAGGCCGGGCCGGCGTCCTGCCCCGCCTCCCCAACCACCGTCTCATGTCCCGCAAACCCACCAAAGGCTATTACGTCCGAGGACAGTTTGTTGCCGAAGGCAGCGAACTCGACCTTGAACTCAAGCGCGAGCTCAAGGGCTCGGTCGACCAGAGCAAGACCGACCTCAAGAAAGCAAGCGACCGCCTGCAAACCCTGGGCGAGAGCCTGCTCACGCTGGGCGCAGGCGCCACTGCGAGGCTCGTTGAAACCGAGCATCTGCCCGAAAAACTGCTCGACGCGGTGAACGAAGCCAAGCGCATCAGCAACTTCGAGGGTCGCCGCCGGCAGATGCAGTTCATCGGCAAGCTGATGCGCAAGCTCACTGACGACAGCGTGGCTGCTATCGAGGCAGCGCTGGACGAGCAGCGCCGCCCCTCGGCCCAGGCGACGCTGGCGCTGCACCAGGCCGAGCAGTGGCGCGACCAGCTGATTGCCGACGATGACGCGCTCACCCGCTGGCTGGCGTTGGACGCGCAAGCCGATGTGCAGCACCTTCGCGCCCTGATCCGTCAGGCGCGCAAGGACGCGCAGGATGTCAAAGAGCGTCCAGGCGAAGCCTTGCGGCACGGCAAGGCCTTTCGCGAGATTTTCCAGATCGTTCGCGAGGCCCTGGGCCGCGACGACCCCGATGCCGCCACCCCAGCCACCGACTCCGAGTGATCCGCTTATGACCTCCCCCACCGCACACGAGCCGGTGCGCATCGGCATCGTCTCCATCAGCGACCGGGCCAGCACCGGTGTCTACGAAGACAAAGGTTTGCCCGCTCTGAAAGACTGGCTCACACGCGCACTGCTCAACCCCGTCACCTTCGAGCCCCGTCTGATCCCCGACGAGCAGGATCGCATCAGTGCCACCCTGATCGAGCTGGTCGACGCCGGCTGCTCGCTGGTGCTCACCACCGGCGGAACAGGCCCGGCCCTGCGCGATGTGACACCCGAGGCCACGCTGGCCGTCGCCCACAAGACCATGCCAGGCTTTGGCGAACAGATGCGCCAGATCAGCCTTGCCTTCGTGCCGACCGCCATCCTGTCCCGGCAGGTTGCGGTCATCCGCGCTCAGAGTCTGATCATCAACCTGCCCGGTCAGCCGAAGGCGATTGCCGAGACACTCGAAGGCCTGAAACACGCCGACGGCTCCACCCGCATCAACGGCATCTTCGCCGCGGTGCCTTATTGCATTGACCTGATCGGTGGGCCGTATCTGGAAACCCGCGACGAGGTCTGCAAAGCCTTCCGCCCCAAGTCGGCCGTTCGCCCTGCCCGCTGATTCTTTGAAAGCCCCTGATGAAAATCACCAAAGACACCGTCGTCACCCTCACTTTCCGCGCCAGCGATGCGCAGGGCAAGCTGCTCGATGAGGGCAAAGAGCCCCGCTCCTACCTGCACGGCGGTTACGGCAACACCTTGCTTGGTATCGAGAAGGCGCTGGAAGGCCAGGAAAAAGGGTTCGCGGGTACGCTGGTGCTTCCGCCAGAAGACGCGTTCGGGCCGCGCGACGAGACGCTGGTGACCACGATACCCAAGCGCGACTTCCCGCCCGGTGTGAAGGTCGGTGGCCAGATGCAAGGTACCAACGAACAAGGCCAGGAACAGGTCTTCACGGTGATGAAGATCAAGGGCGACACGGTGCACCTCGACGGCAACCACCCGCTGGCCGGCCAAACCCTGCGCTTCGCGGTCAAGGTGCTCGATGTGCAGCCCGCATCAGCCGAAGAAATCGCCCACGGCCACGCGCACGGCGCGCATGGGCATCATCACTGAAGCTTGCCCCGCGCCGGCGTCGCGGGATCCCGAAGATTGGTACCTTGGGCGTGAGGGGGAACTGACCAGGGGCACCGCGCCTCCGGCTTTGCCGGGGCGCCAGTGCCTCCCCCTCAGGGGGTGACGGCGAAGCCGGCGCGGGGGGAAACTACTTGCCGACCAGCTGATTCAGCTTGTCCGCCTCGAAGCACTCTTTGCGCGCAGCGTCCTCGGGCACGCAGTCACCGGTCTGCGCGGTAGCCAGTTTTTCGATGGCGCACCACAGCAAAGCGATCTGATGTTCCTGGCTCGCAGTGGTGTCGATCAGGCCGCGCATGGCCTGTGACAAAGGGTCGTCATCCTGCGTGATGCCGTAGGCCTCGAACTTCGGTCTGTGCTCCGTCACATCGGCGCTTTCGCCGGTTTTGCTCGGGATGATGCGGGCGGGAATGCCGACCGCGGTCGCGCCGGCTGGTACCGGTTTGATGACCACAGCGTTGCTGCCGATCTTGGCCCCGTCGCCCACTTCAAATCCGCCCAGCACCTTGGCGCCGGCGCTCACCACCACGTCACGACCCAGCGTGGGGTGGCGCTTGGTGCCTTTGTACAGCGACGTTCCACCCAGCGTCACACCCTGGTAGATGGTGCAACCGTCACCGATCTCGGCGGTCTCGCCCACCACCACACCCATGGCGTGATCAAAAAACACCCGTTCGCCCACCTTGGCACCCGGATGGATCTCAATGCCGGTAAGCCAGCGCGCCACATGGGAAATGAAACGGCCGGGCCATTTGAGCCCGTGATTCCAGCACCAGTGCGCCGGGCGGTGCAGCCAGACCGCATGCAGGCCGGGGTAGCAGGTAACCACCTCCCAGACGCTGCGGGCGGCGGGATCGCGTTCGAGCACGCACTGGATGTCGGATCGGAGACGGGCAAACATGGATTGAAGTCTAGCGTTTCGCCCGTTGCGCTGCTTGCAGCATGGCCTTGGCGATGCCGCGCAGGATGTGAATCTCTTCGTCGCTGGGCTCGGCGCGGTTGAACAGCTGGTTGAGCCGTGGCATGAGCTTCTTGGGTGCGTCTGGGTCGAGAAAATCGATGGCCACCAGCGCCTGCTCCAGGTGCGCCAGCATCCCCGCGACCGACTGCGCGTCGGCCGCTGCCCGCGGCGCATCCAACTGGGCAGCCCCGAATCCCCCCAAGGCCTGGCGCCAGTCGTACGCGATCAGCTGCACCGCCGCGGCGAGATTGAGTGAACCGAAGTGCGGATCGGTCGGGATGCTCAGGCAGGCGTGACAGCGGTATACATCCTCGTTGCGCATGCCAAAACGCTCCGAGCCAAACAGGAAGGCCACGCCCGTCGGCGCCTCGGCCTTATTGGCAGACGGTCCGACCAGGCCATCGAAGTGGGGGCGCGGCGCGCGCGTGGGCGGGCCGAAATCACGCGGTGTCATGGCCGTGGCGCAAAGGTGGCTCACGCCATGCAGCGCCTCGTCCAGCGTGTCGACGATGCGGGCGCGCTCGAGCACATCCAGCGCGCCGCTGGCGCGCTGGATGGTTTCCTCGCGCCGCAGCACGTTGGGCCAGCGCGGCGCCACCAGCACCAGGTCGTCGAACCCCATGACCTTCATGGCGCGCGCGGCACCGCCCACATTGCCGGCGTGGCTGGTCTGGATGAGGACGAAACGGGTGAGCATGGTGTGATGAATTGGGCGGTTCGCGGGCGAGGTCGATCAGGACAAACGACTCAGCCGTTAAAATCGTCGATTGTCGCTGCCCCCATCGTCGATGGCAGCCCGCCTCCGCTCATCCACTGTCGCTCGGCGCTCAAACGCCGCGTCAAGGTCACAATTCATGTCGTCCACCCTCCACCCCATGCTCAACGTGGCCATCAAGGCCGCTCGTACCGCCGGCACCATCATCAACCGCGCCGCGCTGGACGTGGAGTCTGTGCGGGTGTCGGTCAAGCAGACCAACGATTTCGTGACCGAGGTCGATCACGCATCCGAGGCCGCGATCATCGACACCCTGCTCACCGCCTACCCCGATCACGCGATCTGGGCCGAGGAGTCGGGCAAGACACCCGGGCGCCATGGCGGCGCCGACCATGTCTGGATCATCGACCCGCTGGACGGCACCACCAACTTCATTCATGGCTTCCCGGTCTACTGCGTGAGCATCGCGCTCCTGGTGGGCAACCGGCTGGAGCAGGCGGTGATCTACGACCCTTCCCGCAACGACCTTTTCTGCGCCACCCGTGGCCGCGGCGCCTACATGAACGACCGGCGCATCCGCGTCGCCAAACGCATTGGCCTGCGCGAGAGCCTGCTCTCGACCGGCTTTCCGTTTCGCCCCGGCGACGCCTTCCAGACCTACTTGCAGATGATGGGCGACGTGATGCCGCGCTGTGCTGGCCTGCGCCGCCCCGGCTCGGCCGCGCTCGACCTGGCCTATGTGGCTGCGGGCTTCACCGATGGCTTCTTCGAGATGGGCCTCTCACCCTGGGACGTGGCTGCTGGCGCCTTGCTGGTGACCGAAGCGGGCGGTCTGGTGGGCAACTTCACTGGCGAATCCAACTTCCTCGAACAAAAGGAATGCCTGGCCGCCAATCCGAAGATCTACGGTCAGCTGGTCAGCGTGGTCGGCAAGTACAGCAAGTTCGCCTCGGCAGGCGAAAAGGCCAAACTGCGCCAGAGCTTGCCGGCACAGCCTGCCGGTGATGGCTCCGAAGCCGCGGGCGGTGACGATTTCACCCCCACCGAAGTGGCACCCCCGCCCTTCTGAGCCAGGGCCGCTCAGGCGGTCGGCAATGTCCACCAGAAGACGGCGCCCGCATCGGGTGAGGCTTCGGCCCAGATGCGGCCCCCGTGGCGCTCGACGATGCGCGCCACGATGGCCAACCCCACGCCCGTACCTGGCACGTCCGAGCCTGCGTGCAGGCGCTGAAACAGACCAAACAGCTTCTGCGCACGCGCCATGTCAAAGCCCATGCCGTTGTCACGCAGACAAAATGCCTGTTGCCCTGGATCAAATTCAAGGGTGATCACTGGCTCGCTGCGGTGTCGCGAATACTTCAGCGCGTTGTCCATCAGGTTGAGCAACACCTGGCGCAGCAGGGTGGCGTCGCCCATCACGCTCGGCAACGCGCCCACCTGGATCCGCGCTCCGGGCAGGTCGTGCGCCAGCTGGTCCACCACCGCATGCGCCAGCACACCCATGTCCACTGGCATCGCATCCAGGTCCACCCGCACCACGCGCAGCAACTCCAGCATATCGGTGATCATCTGGCCCATGTTGCGAGAAGAGCGGTGGATGCGCGCGTACATGTCGCGCACCGTCGGGCTGAGCTGATCGCCGCCTTCCTCTTCGATGAGGGCGGCAAATCCATTGACTGAGCGCAGCGGAGCCCGCAGGTCGTGGGCAATCGAGTATGAAATCGCCTCCATGTCTTTCATGGAGCGCTCGAGCTCGGCGGTGCGCTCGGCCACGCGCAGCTCCAGGCTGGCGTTGAGCTGGCGCACCTGCTCCTGGGCCACTACCCGCTCGTGGATATCCAGGTGGGTGCCCGACATGAACAAAGCCTTGCCTGCGTCGTCGCGCCGGTGCACCCGACCCCGCTTGTTCACCCAGACCCAGTGGCCGGATCGATGGCGCAACCGCAGGTCCAGGTCGACATGCGCTGTCTCTCCCCGCCAGTGCGCCATCAGCTGCCCTTTGGCGCTGGCGAGGTCATCGGGATGGACCAGCCCGATCCAGGTGTCCAGCGACACCGGGCTGAGTTCCTCCAGCGTGTAGCCCGCCATGTCTGCCCAGCGTGCATCGATGGACAGCGTGCCGGTATCCAGATTGCATTCCCAGATGCCCGGCCGTGTGGCCTCCAGCACCCACTGAAGGCGCTGGCGCTCAGCATCCAGTGCCTGCTGCGCCTGCACGTACGGCGTCATGTCGGTGTAGGTGCGCACCCAACCGCCCCCAGGCAGGAGGCGGGTCGTGACCTCGATCATCGTGCCCAGGTGGGTGGAGCGCAGGTACGCCTCGGGCGGCATGAGCTCGGGCTGGTAGTAGAGATAAGGCCTGAGAGAAGGGTCGAGGAGCTGCAAATCCTCACCCAAATCACCCCGAGACATCTGAAACGCCACCACCTCGTTGTGGGTGGGGTGCCCGGACATCAACGACTCGGGCAGATCGAGCAGCTCCAGAAAGCGTCGGTTGTAGACCCGGATGCGGCCTTCAGCGTCCATCAGTGCCAGGCCCTGGGCCATGCTGTCTAGCGTGAGCTGGAGGGCGCTGGACTTCTCCGCCAGAAGGGCACCGGTACGCTGCAGCTGTTCGCGCGAGCGCCGCCGCTCCTGCGAAGCGCGCTGAGCCATCACCAGCTGTCGCACCGTCCCCAGCAGAGGCTGAAGGAAGTCCACATCGGCATCGCTGTAACCGCCACTCTGGTTGGACAGGCCGACGATGGCGATCATCTTGTCACCCGCGGTGATGGGCAAGCCCAGGAAACTGGCCATGGGCGGCCGGCCTGGCGGCAACCCACCTGAGCGGGCGTCGAGGACAGGCTGGTTGGCGATCACCACCTCGCCGGAGGCCATCACATGGCCAAACAAGGCGTCAAGGCTGTCAACCTCTCTGCCCCACTGATTCTGCGCATCGTACGTGCGCGCCGAATCAATGTCCCACGACAGGTCGTTGACCGCGTGCATCTTGACGAAAGACCGGTCATGCTCGTCTCGCAGCACCTCACCCACAAAACCACGGGCGCTGCCGGTGACGGACAGGAAGGCGTCCAGCAGCTGCTCGAACGATTGCCGCTGATCCTGGGCTTCGATGAACGCCGCCTGAGCCCGACGAACCGCATCCAGCATGCGGTGCTGGCGCTCAAGCTGCTGCGACGCCATCCGGGACTCAGTCACGTCCGTGGTAAATCCGTGCCACACCACCGCACCGTCGGCTCCGACCTGCGGCACCGCCTCTGCACTGTGCCAGCGCACTCGACCCTGCGACAGACAGACTCGATGCGTATTGCGCCAGACCGACAAAGAGCTCGTGGCCAAGGTCAGCGTTCGCAGCAACTCCTCGCGGTCGTCTGGATGCACACGTTTGATCAGCGCGCGGCCATCCTTCTCCAACTCAGAAGGCTCCAGCTCCAACATATCCCAGGCGCGGTCGTTCACAAAAGTGAAGGCACCTCGCCCGCTCGGCGACAGGCTGCCGCGGTACATCAAGCCCGGAAGACTCGCGGCGATCCCCTTGATCAGGCTGAGCTGCTCCGCCAGACGATCGCTGCCCGAGCGCTCAGCGGTGATGTCCTGCACCACGCCGAAGTCGGTCTGCGGATTACCTGGGACCGCAGTTCTGCCCATTCGGGTTCTGAACCAGCGCAGCTGTCCATCGGGATGCAGCCAGCGGAAGTCGATCTCCCGCTCGTCGCAGGCGGCGCGTGCCTCAAGCCAGCGCGCCTGATCATCCGGGTGCAGGTAGCTTCGCGTCTCTGGGCGTGTCAGCGGCTTGCCCGCAGGCAACCCCGTGATGTCGTATAGGCCGGGAGACCAATGCACCACCTCATCGTGAGAAGCGTTGGTCCAATGCCCGACACGGGCCAGCTTCTCGGTCGCCGCGTGCAGTTCAAGGCGCCGCTCCATCGATTGGTAGGCCTCCCTGAGCTCACGCTCGGCCAACACTTCGCGGGTGATGTCGGTCAGGTAGGTCAGCAGCAGGGGCGGCGTGTATTGGGACAGGACTTTCGTGTGCAGGCGCAATGTCTTCGCAGACTGGCCGGGCAGCGCAAACTCATGCTCCACGGCCGCGCCCTGTGATGACGAAATGCGTATCGCGTCATTTCGCTGCTCGCGCGTGCGCCAGATGCCCAGCGAATAGGTGGTTTGCCCCACCGCCCGCTCACGCGGGATATCCATGGTCTGGACCCAGGCGTCGTTGACGGCGAGTATTTCGCCATCCTCCAACCGGCTGAGTACAGCCGCCATAGGCGCGTGAAGGAATAGGCCTTCGAAAAAGGAAGAGGACTCCGCTGTCATGGAAGGCGAAGGGTGGGTCGGGCCGGCAGGGTCAGATTCCATGAGGCAGTGGTGAACAGATCGGCCAGGACGACCCATGCGGATGTCGATGACTCCCTGACAAGCAGCTGAAACGAACTGCTACAGTTATCGGCCATTCTGATCGCTTCCTGAGCATGCTTTGAACGCCCCGCTGGAAAAACACACCCCGATGATGCAACAGTATCTGGCGATCAAAGCCGGATATCCGCATACGCTGGTGTTCTACCGCATGGGCGATTTCTACGAGCTGTTCTTTGCCGACGCCGAAAAGGCCGCCCGCCTGCTGGACATCACACTGACTCAGCGCGGCCAGTCGGGGGGCGCACCGGTCGTGATGGCTGGCGTGCCCTTTCATTCGGTTGACACCTACCTGGCGCGCCTCATCAAGCTCGGCGAGTCGGTCGCCATCTGCGAGCAGGTGGGCGATGTGGCCACCGCCAAGGGACCCGTGGAGCGCAAAGTGGTGCGCGTGGTCACCCCCGGTACCCTCACCGACACCGAGCTGATGTCGGACAAAAGCGAAGCGGTGCTGATGGTGGTGCACCCAGGCCAGCGCACCGGTCTGGGGCTGGCCTGGTTGTCGGTGACTCAGGGGATCGTGTTCCTCGCCCAGTGCGCCAGCGACGAGCTGCCCGACTGGGTGGCCCGTGTGGCGCCGAGCGAACTGCTCTACAGCGCCGATGCCAGCCCGGCATTCGAAAAATCCCTGCTGGCGGTGGCCGAGCAGCCCGTTGCTGGCGGCGCCCGCACGGTGGCCGTGATTCGACCAGCCTGGGCGTTTGACGCCGCCCTGGGCGAGCGCAAGCTGCTGGCCCAGCTGCAAGCCGCCAGCCTGTCGGCCTGGGACGCACAAGACCTGGGGGATGCCCACGCCGCAGCCGCCGCCCTGCTCGAATACGCCGAGCACACCCAGGGGCGCGCGCTCACCCACGTGCGCAGCCTGCGCGTGGCGCGCAGCGACGCACTCATCAACCTGCCGCCCAACACGCGCCGCAACCTGGAGCTCACCCAGACGCTGCGCGGCGAAACCCAGCCCACGCTGCTGTCGCTGATCGACACCTGCACCACCGGCATGGGCAGCCGT
Organism: Hydrogenophaga sp.; assembly: GCF_030373245.1. Taxonomy (GTDB): domain Bacteria; phylum Pseudomonadota; class Gammaproteobacteria; order Burkholderiales; family Burkholderiaceae_C; genus Hydrogenophaga. The sequence continues at coordinate 299,462 of NZ_JAUCZF010000004.1, read as the reverse complement.
CAGCTGCGCAGCTGGTTGCTCGAGCCCTCGCGCGACCGCACCGAGGCGCGTGCGCGACTGGCGGCGATCCAGGTCTTGCGCGACGGCCTGGGCGAGCGGCTGCGCGGCTCACTCAAGGGCGCCAGCGACGTGGAGCGCATCACCGCACGCACCGCCCTGCGCCAGGTGCGTCCGCGTGAGCTGGTCGGACTCGGACTCACGCTGATGCGTGCGCACCAACTCGCCGACCTGCTGCAGGCGAAATCGCCAGCAGGCGCAGCACCGGAATTGCTCATCGGCCTGCGCGCCGACCTGATGCCACCGGAAGGTTGCGCGGCACTGCTGCAAGCCGCGCTGCGCCCCGAGCCGGCCGCCCTGGTGCGCGATGGCGGCGTGATCGCCGACGGTTTTGACGCCGATCTCGACGAGCTGCGCGCCATCCAGAACAACTGCGACGACTTTCTCATTGCACTCGAAGGCCGAGAGCGCGAGCGCACCGGGATTGCCAACCTGCGCGTGCAGTTCAATAAGGTGCACGGTTTTTACATCGAGGTCACGCAGGGCCAGGTGGACAAGGTGCCGGACGACTACCGCCGCCGCCAGACGCTCAAGAACGCCGAGCGCTTCATCACGCCCGAGCTCAAGGCCTTTGAAGACAAGGCGCTGTCGGCACAGGAGCGCGCCCTGTCGCGCGAGAAGCAGCTGTACGAATCCCTGCTCGACCAGCTGCAGCCCCACATTCCCGAACTGACCCGCGTGGCCCGCGCCATCGCTGCACTCGACGCCCTGTGTGCGCTGGCCGAGCGCTCGCTGACGTTGAACTGGTCCGAACCTCAGTTTGCCGCCGAGCCCTGCATCGAGATCCGCGGCGGGCGCCACCCCGTGGTGGAAGCGCGGTTGAACCAGACCAGTGGCGGCAGTTTCATCGCCAACGACACCGTGCTGGGCGCAAAGCAGCGCATGCAGGTCATCACCGGACCCAACATGGGCGGCAAAAGCACCTACATGCGCCAGGTCGCGGTGATCGTTCTGCTGGCCAGCATGGGCAGCTACGTGCCGGCCGAGGCCTGCCGTCTGGGCCCGATCGACGCCATCCACACCCGCATCGGCGCCGCCGACGATCTGGCGAATGCGCAGTCCACCTTCATGGTCGAAATGACCGAAGCAGCTCAGATCCTGAACGCAGCCACGCCACAAAGCCTGGTGCTGATGGATGAGATTGGCCGAGGCACCTCCACCTTCGATGGCCTGGCGCTGGCCGGCGGCATCGCCGCCCACCTGCACGACAAGGTGCACTGCTTCACCCTGTTCGCCACCCACTATTTCGAACTCACCGAGTTCCCCGCCCGGCACCACGCCGCGCTCAATGTGCACGTGAGCGCGGTTGAAGCGGGTGGCAAGCACGGCATCGTCTTCCTGCACCAGATCGAGCCCGGCCCAGCCAGTCGCAGCTACGGCATCCAGGTGGCGCGGCTGGCGGGTGTGCCCAGTGCCGTGGTGCAGCAGGCCCGCGCTGCGCTCGCCGCCCTCGAATCGCAAGGTGAACAGCACCGGCACCAGGTCGACCTGTTTGCCCCCCCTCCCGTCAGCAACGACGCCGAACCCCACCCGCTGCAGCAGGCCTTGCAGCAAATCGACCCCGACGCCCTGTCGCCGCGCGAAGCGCTGGACCAGCTTTACCAACTCAAGAAACTTGCTCAGACCCAATGACCTACTGCGTTGCCGCCAAGCTCAAAGCTGGCCTGGTTTTTCTTTCTGACTCCCGCACCAATGCCGGGCTCGACCAGATCAGCACCTTTCGCAAGATGCTGGTCTACGAGCGCCCGGGCGACCGCTTCATGTGCCTGCTTTCGGCGGGTAACCTGAGCATTTCGCAATCGGTGCGCGAGATCCTGCAGGTCGAGAAGCTGCCTGACCACGAGGGTGGCGATCCGATCACGATCTGGAACGCGCGCAGCATGTTCGACGCGGTGCGCGTGCTCGGCTCGGCGGTGCGCCATGTCTACGAACGCGACGGCGAATCGCTCAAACGCGCCGGGGTGGATTTCAACGTGTCGATGATCTTCGGTGGCCAGATCGCGTGCGAAGGCATGCGCCTGTTTCAGGTCTATTCGGCCGGCAATTTCATCGAGGCCACGCCCGACACCCCGTTCTTCCAGATCGGCGAATCCAAGTACGGCAAGCCGGTGCTCGATCGCGTGATCACGCCCGACACGCCGCTGGACGAGGCGGCCAAGTGCGTGCTCGTATCGATGGACTCCACGCTCAAGTCCAACCTCTCGGTCGGTCTGCCCCTGGACCTGGCGGTCTACGAAGCCGACCGGCTGCAGACCGAAAGAATCACCTGCATCGACGAGCACAACCCCTACTTCCGCATGCTGCACGACACCTGGGGCCAGAAGCTGCGCGAGGTGTTCGACAGCATCGAAGACCCGACCTGGGACGGCACGCCAACCGAAGTGCCGCTGATGGCCGGCAGCGAACGGGCGCAGCCGCTGCGCAAGATCACCAACGAGCGCGAAAAATTGATCTGAGCCATCGGGACGCGCTGCCAGACTGGCCCAGGGTCGGCGATGGGGAGCCCCCTCTCTGATCACATGGCAGCGCATTTTGGCCCGTGCTGATGCACACCCTGGTTTCCTGGTCTCCATGTCCCTCATCGTCTTTTCTCACGCCAACAGCTTTCCCGCCAGCACCTACAACGTGATGTTCCGTTCGCTGCGCGCACGCGGCTTCTCGGTGCGTGCGCTGGAAAAATTCGGACACGATCCCCGCTACCCGGTCACCAGCAACTGGCCGCATCTCTTGCAGCAGCTGGCCGACTTCGCTGCGCCCGAGATCGAACAGCACGGCGAGGGCGCCTGGTTGGTGGGTCATTCGCTGGGCGGCTTCCTGAGCCTGATGTGCGCCGCCCGACACCCTCAGCTCGGCGGACATGCGGTGCGCGGTGTGCTGCTGCTCGACGCGCCTGTCATCGGCGGCTGGCGCGCGCGTGCGCTGGAGCTGATCAAGCGCACCCAGCTCGTGGGCTCGATCCTGCCCGGCAAGATCAGCCGCTACCGGCGCGACACCTGGGTCGACGCGGCCAGCGCACTGGCCCATTTCCAGGGCAAGACAGCCTTTGCCCGCTGGGAGCCGCAGGTGCTGCAGGACTACATCGAGCTTGGCACGCACGACGCCGACACCCCGCACGGACCACGCCGCGTGCTGAGCTTCGAGCGCGCCGTGGAAACCGCGATCTACAACACCCTGCCCCACAACCTGGACCGCCTGTTGCGCCGCCACCCACTTCCATGCCCGGTGGGCTTCATCGGCGGCACGGCATCGCTGGAGATGCAGCAGGTCGGCATGCACATGACGCACAAGTTGGTGGGCACCCGGCACCCGCAGCGACTGCAAATGGTCGAGGGCACCCACCTGTTTCCGATGGAACGGCCGGCGCAGACCGCTTCGGTGATTGCGGACACATTGCAGGCACTGAAGACTTAAGTGCTGCTTTTGCCGCAGCCGTTTCGCTCATGCGGCAAAAGCGGGGGAAAGGCCGTCCTGTTGTGCTCGCCACCCTGGTCACACGTGGTTATAAACAGCAAGGTGGCCACGTCACAAAGTACCCATGAACCCAACCCAACCCAGCGCGCGCCACGCGGACGAAAGTCTGTGGTCTCGGCTGCTCGACTGGCAGCCTGAACAGCGAAGCCTGTGGCGCCGGCTGGTCGTGGCCGTGGTGCTGACGCTGCTCGCCGCCTGGTTGCGGGTGGAGCTGGCGCCTGCCGAATCGGGTGGCCGCTACGTCACGCTCTCGATGGCGGTGGCGTTTTCCGCCATTTACGGCGGGGTGCCAGCTGGGCTGTTGAGCACGGTCCTCAGCCTGGTGCTGGTCAATTTCCTGCTGATTCCGCCCCTGTTCAGCTTCGCCATTGACGACCCGGTCGAAGCCTTCTGGCTCAACCTCTGGTTTCTGATTGGGCAAGTGGTGGTGGTGGGCGCCATCGGATGGATGCAGCGGCAAAACCTCAGGCTGCGCCAGGTCGGCAAACTCGCTGCAAGCAGTCAGCAGCGGTTCCTCGACACCTTCGAGTTCGCAGCAGCCGGTATGTCCCACGTCTCGCTTGAAGGCCAGATGCTGCGCGTGAACAAGACTTTCTGCCAGCTCGTCGGGTACAGCGAAGCCGAACTGCTGCGCATGCGATTCCGGGACTTCACCGTTGCAGACGATGTGGCCCCCGACGAAGCCCTGCTGGCCAGGACCCTCGCCGGCGAGATCGACCGCTATTCACTCGAAAAGCGCTACATCCACAAAGACGGGCATCTGGTCTGGGCCCACCTCACGGTGGCACTCGTGCGCGGGCCCGGCGGCGTGCCGGACTACTTCATCTCCGTGGTGCAAGACCTGAGCGCGCTCAAGAAAGCAGAAACTGCTTTGCGCACCAGCGAACGGCTCATGCGCCAGGCGCAGACGCTGGCTGGCTTTGCCAGCTTTGAGGCCAACGTCAAAGAGAATCACTTCCGCACGCTGGGCAACTCCCACCATCGCCTCGGGCTGCCGCGAGCCGAGTTCAGCGGCGACGATCTGCTCGCCGTGGCCCACCCCGCTGATCGGGAGCGCATGACCGCAGACTGGCTGGACGCGTTGCGAGGCATACGCCCCTACAACATCACCTACCGCACCCGCATCACCGGCCAGGAGCGCTGGTTCAGCGTGCGCGCCGAGTTCGAGCGCGACGCCGAGGGCCGGGCGATTCGGGCTTTCGGCGTCAGCCAGGACATCACCGAACGCAAACGGTCCGAGCTCGAAATCCGCCGCCTGAACGCTTCTCTGGAATACCGCATTCAGGAGCGAACGCGCGAGCTCAAAGATGCCTACGACGAGCTGGAAAGCTATTCCTACGCCGTGGCACACGACCTGCGTTCCCCGCTGCGCATCATCAATGGTTTTGCGCAGGCGCTGGAGGAGGACAGCGAGGCGCTCACGCCGTCCAGCCGCGCGCATCTGGATCGCATCAGGGGTGCCAGCCTCAAGATGGGCCAGTTGATTGATGGTTTGCTGGAGCTGGCGCAATACGGTCGCGGGGAAATGCAGCGAAAGCCGGTGGACCTGGGTGCGCTGGCCCGCCACATGCTCGAAGAGTGGTCGAGCGCAGAACCCGGGCGCTCGGTAACGTGGGACATCGAGCCAGGTTTGCTGGTGCAGGCCGATCCCGCCCTGATGGACGCATTGATGCAAAACCTGCTGCACAACGCCTGGAAATACAGCGCCCTGAGAAAGGATGCGCACATCCGGGTGTTTGCCCGCGTCGCCGATGGCCAGACCCACTACTGCGTCAGCGACAACGGCGCCGGCTTTGACATGGCGCGCGCCAGCAAGCTGTTCCAGCCATTTCATCGCCTGCACCTGCCCCACGAATTCAGCGGTCTGGGCATTGGCCTGGCCACGGTGCGGCGCATCGTGCTGCGGCATGGGGGCACCTTGAAGGCCGAGAGCGCGCCAGACGCGGGCGCGACCTTCTGCTTCACCATCCCGGACGAGCCGAACTCGACACCCCCCTCAGGCCACTGAGCTCAGGTGCTCAGCGCGGCGCTTAGGGTGCCTGTGGCGCATCCGAAGGCGCAGAGGCGTCATCGGCCAGGCTGCGCGGGTCCATCTGCAGCACAGCCTGGGAGCCGGCACCCATGACCACGAAACTGGATTTTTCTTCGGTCGGCACCGGCTTGGCGGCCTTGAGCCGCTTGGCGCTGTAGACCGCCAGCGAAGCCATCACCACCGCGAAATACAGCATCAGGCTGTTCGATCCCACGCCATCCATCACCGCTCCGGCCAGCGTCGGTCCGATGGCGGCGCCGATGCCGTGAATGAGCAGCAAGCCGCCGCTGAATTCCACCAGCCGGGTCGAATCGATCACATCGTTCACGTGTGCCACGCACAGGCCATAAATGGCAAAGATCAGACCACCAAACAGCACCGCCAGAGGGATCAGCGAATCAGGTGAGACCGTTGCCAGCATGTAGCCCATCACACACACCGCGGTCCCGAAGACACAGACCCACAACAGCACCAGGCGGCGGTCGTGGCTGTCGGAATAGTGGCCCACCGGCCACTGGAAAAAGGCGCCGCCCAGGATGGCTGCGGCCACGAAGCTGGCGACCTGCGCATCCGTGAAGCCCACCCCTTGAGCAAACAGGGCCGCCATGCCGTAGAAGGCACCGGTGATCAGACCCGAGGCCATGGCGGCGGCCATGCCCATGGGGGAGGCGTCGTACAGGTCGCGCAGGCTCAGGCGCGGTGCCTGCACCGGCTCTGGTTCGGCCACCGGCGTCATGGTGATGGGCAGCAGCGCAAACGAAAACATCACCGACACCATGGCAAACGGCACAAAGCCCAGCCGGTCGCCCACCAGAATCAGCCACTGACCCACGGCCAGCGCCACGAAGTTGACCGCCATGTACACCGCAAAAAGCCGGCCACGCAGGGCGTTGGGCGCCAGCGCGTTGAGCCAGCTTTCGATCACGATGTAGAGGCCGACCATGCAGACGCCGGTGATCAGTCGCAACAGGCCCCAGAACCAGGGGTCGATCCACAGCGCGTGCAGGATGGGCATGGTCGACGCCAGCGAGGCCATGGCCGCAAACGCGCGGATGTGGCCCACGCGCCCGATGATCACCGGGCACAAATAGGTGCCCAGCACAAAACCGGCGAAATAGGCTGAGGTCACCAGACCCAGCGTGATGCTGGAAAAATCGGCCAGACCAGCGCGCAGGCCAAGCACCGAAAACAGCAGGCCCACGCCCACGATCAGCAGCGCCACGCCGCTCAGCAGTGTGGACAGGCGCCACAGCAAAGGGCCCATGGCGGAATCATTCATGCGCCTGACCCTAACAAGATCAAGCAGTCCAGTCCACCCAACCCGTGTAAGCGGTGATCAGAATCAAGCCTCCGAAGGCGATGCGGTACCAGGCGAAGGGCACGAAGGTGTGGTTGCCCACAAAGCGCAGCAACCACTTCACGCACACCCAGGCCGACAGGTACGACATCACCAGGCCTACAGCAAAAAACGGGATGTCTGCGGCGCTCAGCAGATCGCGATTTTTGTAGATGTCGTAGGTCGCTGCGCCAAACAGCATGGGGATGGCGAGAAAGAAACTGAATTCCGTAGCCGCCTTGCGGTTGAAGCCCAGCAACATGGCGCCAATGATCGTGGCGCCCGAGCGGCTCACTCCGGGAACGAGCGCGGTGCACTGGATCAGGCCCACCTTCAGCGCGTCTTGCCAGCGCACGCTGTCCACATCGTCAACACGCGCAGGGACGCCGCGGGCCTGCAGGTGCTCAGCCCACAAGATGACCACCCCGCCCACGATGAACCCCAACGCCACCACCAGCGGGCTGAACAAGACACCTTTGATGAAGTCGATGAACAGCACACCGGCCAGCGCCGCCGGGAAAAACCCCACCAGCACATTGAGCGTGAAGCGCTGCGCCTGGCGCTCGGTGGGCAGGCTCACCAGTGTTTGCCAAAGCTTGGCGGCATACAGCGAGACGATGGCCATGATGGCACCGGTCTGAATCACCACCTCAAACAGCTTGATTTTTTCGCCCGGCATGTCAAGCAGGGCGGCGGTCAGGATCAGGTGACCGGTGGAGGAAATGGGCAGAAACTCGGTCAAGCCCTCCACCACGCCCATGACGGCGGCCTTGATCAGCAGGGTGATATCCATGTGTCGTCCGCCTGTGCAGCGGCTAAAAAAAAGAACAGGCCAGATGCCGGCCTGTGATGGGAGCAGATGTTACCTGCTGGTCTGACGTGTCCAGTCTCAGCGCTGCACCGGATCCAGCTGCAGCCGCAAGCCGCCAGGCACCACGTTGAGCAGACCCGGCTGGTAGCCCCAGCCGCGAGCGATCTCCAGGTCTTCGGGCTTGAGGCTGTGGATCACGAAGTCCTTGAGCAGGTTCTCCGCCAGCAGAGCGCCGAGGCGGTTCGCCCGCGAGGTGTAAGCCTGCGGCACACCCGGCACCTCGAAGTCCTCCACCCGCACCTGGCTCAGTCGCACCGTGTTGTCGCTGGGCTCGAAGCGCAGTCCGTAGCTCAGGTTGAGCTTGCCCTGGTATTCGCGCGAACCGAGCAGGAACGAGCCCAGCTTGTAGCCCAGCTCGGTGCCGATGCGGTTTTCCCCGGGGATCAGGCGCACCCTCGGCGAGGCCAGTGACACATCGAACAGCTCCAGGTAGCGGTTGTTGAACGGAAACTGGCCGTTGATGAGCTCCACCAGCCGGGCTTCGGAGATGTCGATGGTGCGTGCGCCAGGCTGCACCAGCGCACAGCCGACCAGCGTCAGCATCGAGCTGGCGACGGCCATGGTCAGCAGGCGGCGGCGCGAACGGATATCCCCCATGGTGTGCTCCCTGGCAGCCACCCGACCACGGCGGTCGGGCGATCTGCGCCCATTGTAGGAAACCGCCCGGCCGAGGGCGTTGCGCCGAGCGCCTCCGCCGCCACCCACCGGCTGCATTTCACGCCGCCAGGGCAGCGTTTCGCGCCACCGGCTGGACGGGTCGTCGCAAACGGCTGGCTCTGCCCAGGGCGGGCCGGCACAGTCGAGCCCAGACCCCACGACGCGAGAAAACCATGCAGCTCACCCCCGTCATCGCCATCCACCTCAGCGCCGCCCTGGGCGCGCTGGCGCTCGGTCCGCTGGCGCTGTGGGCGCGACGCGGCCATGCCGCGCGGGTGGCCCACACGCAGCATCCCCGGCTGCACCGCGCCGTGGGCTATGCCTGGGTCACGCTGATGCTCGCCGCCGCCCTCTCGGCCCTCTTCATCCGCGACCACGACCTGCCCAACATCGCCGGCTACACGCCCATCCACCTCTTTGTGCCCTACACCCTCGGCGGCCTGTTCGTGGCGTTCCGCCACCTGCTGCGCGGCAACATCGCGGGCCATCGCCAGGCCATGGTGCAACTCTACGTGGGCGCCTGTGTCATCGCCGGCGCGTTCACGCTGCTGCCCACCCGCTTCCTCGGCCAGCTGGTCTGGGGCCAGTGGCTCGGTCTGGTCTGAATGCAACCACCCAAAAAGGAAACAACATGGCCTTGATTGAATTGCTCATCGCCCAGCCGCAGGCGCTGGCACGCATCGCGCAGAACACCCCCGTCTGGGTCTGGGGCCTGCTGGCCGCCCTGGTGGCGCTGGGTCTGAGTCAGGCCCGCGCCCGCCAGGCGAGTCTCTGGCGGGTGAGCCTGCTGTCCGCTGCCATGCTGTCGCTCTCCCTGCTGGGCGCGATGGGCGACTTTGGCCGGACCGGCCTGCTGGCCCCGACGCTGGCCGCCTGGGCCGCCGGCGCTGCCGCGGTGCTGCTGGCCTTGCGTCACCGTGCCCTAGCACGCGGCAGCGGCTACGACGCCGCCTCCCGCCGCCTGCACCTGCCAGGCAGCTGGCTGCCCTTGCTGCTGATCCTAGCGATCTTCTGCCTCAAGTACGCCGTGGGCATCGAGCTCGCGCTGCGTCCCCAGGCCAGCCAGGACGCCGCCTTTGCCCTGCCAGTCTGCGCCGTCTACGGCGCCCTCAGCGGCCTGTTTGCCGCGAGGGCACTGGCCCTGTGGCGCCTGACCTCGCGCAAGCCCCTTCACCCTGCTGTTGTCTGAAAGTTCACCATGACCCCAAACGCTTTTCCCCAGGCATCCGAACTCGAGCGTCTGGCCCGGCGACGCGTGAAGGCGCGTCTGGGCTGGTACACACACGCCACCGTCTACCTGCTGGTCATCGGCGGCCTGGCGCTGCTGGGTCTCTGGCAAGGCCGCCTCTGGCCCGTCGCGCCTGCCCTGGGCTGGGGCCTGGGGCTGCTGATGCACGGGCTGGCCGTGTTCGTCTGGGGCCAGGGCTCGGACCTGCAGGAGCGCATGGTGCGGCGCGAGCGCGAGCGGCTGATGCGTCAACCGCCGCCCAATCACTGAACCAGGCCCATGCCAGAATCGACGCCGATGCCCTCGCATCGCCCGCCCATGCCCTCTGCCCTGAAGCCGCTTTTGCACTGGCTGCCCTCCGCCACCCACGCCGGCCTGCTGCGTCGTCTGGCTATCGTGTGGGCGGTGGCGCTGCTGATCGCGCTGGCGCAGTGGCTGAGCAAGTCGCAGACCACCGCACTGTCCCACTCGCTGGTCTACAGCTACGCCATCAGCACCAGCATCTGGTTTCTGACCGATCCGGTGCGCATTGCGCTGCACCCCTGGCTGCACACCGAGCCGCCGCACTACTGGGCGCTCAACCCGCGCGCGGTGGGCTGGCTGCTGCTGGCCATCGTGCTGGGCTACGCCATGGGCGTCACCGTGGGCGACCTTTACGCCGGCGTGTCCACCTGGGACCTGCTGTCGCAGTCGCCGCAGCGTTTCTGGGGTTTCTGGCTCAGCTCGCTGGGCATCAGCTTCGGTTTTCTGTTTTTCTTCTACCAGCGCGAGAAGGCGCAGGCGCTGCAGCGCCAGGCCTCGGAAGCCCAGCTACGCCTTCTGGAAACCCAGCTCGAGCCGCACATGCTGTTCAACACCCTGGCCACGCTGCGCGCGCTCATCACCACCGACGCGCCGCGCGCCGTCACCATGCTCGACCGGCTCAACGACTACCTGCGCGCCACCCTGCGCGCCTCGCGCAGCGAAACCACCGAGCAGCCGCACACGCTGGCGCTCGAATTTGCGCGCCTGCGCGACTACCTAGAGCTCATGGCGGTGCGCATGGGCCCGCGCCTGCGCTTCACGCTCACGCTGCCCGACGACCTGGCGCAGCACCCGCTGCCGCCCCTGCTGCTGCAACCGCTGGTGGAAAACGCCATTCGACACGGCCTGGAGCCGCACCTGGCCGGCGGCGAGATTCGCGTGGAGGCCTTGGCCAGCGGCGCCGAGCTGCTGCTCACCGTGAGCGACACAGGCGCCGGCTGCGCCGGCACGCCGCAGCCCGGCTTTGGGCTGAGCCAGGTGCGCGAGCGCCTGGCCAGCGCGTTCGGGGGTGGGCCCGAACGCCTGCGGTGGCGCAGCGAAGCGGGCCAGGGCACCCACATCACGCTGCGCCTGCCACGGCAAGCCCTAGCACCCAGTCAAACATGAGCCCAACCCCCACCGCCCTGATCGCCGAAGACGAGCCGCTGCTCGCCGCCGCCCTGCGCGCCGAGCTGGCCCAGGCCTGGCCGGCGTTGCAATTGCTGGGCACGGTGGGTGACGGTGCCGCCGCTGTGCGCGAGGCGCTGGCGCAGGCGCCCGATGTGCTGTTCCTGGACATCCGCATGCCCGGCCAGACGGGGCTGGAGGCCGCAGCCGACCTGGCCGACCAGTGGCCCGAGCATCGCCCGTTCCCCGCCCTGGTGTTCGTGACCGCCTACGACCAGTACGCGGTGCAGGCGTTTGAAGCGCAGGCGGTGGATTACCTGCTCAAGCCGGTCACGCCCGAGCGGCTGGCGCGCACCGTGGCGCGCCTGCAGCAACGCTTGCAGGCCTCAAGGCCCGCGCCGCAGCAACTGGATGAAGCCATGAACCAGTTGCGCCTGTTGCTGGCCCCGGCAGCCAGCGCCGCCGATCCGCCGCTGACCGTGATCCAGGCCAGCGTGGGCAACAGCATCCGCATGGTGCCGCTGAGCGAAGTGCTGGTGTTCGAGGCGGCGGACAAATACCTGCGCGTGCTCACCGCCGGTCACGAGTACCTGATCCGCACCGCGCTGCGTGAGCTGCTGCCGCGGCTCGATACTGCCGAGTTCTGGCAGATCCACCGCGGCACCGTGGTGCGCGCATCGGCCATCGACAGTGTGAACCGCGACGAAGCCGGCAAGCTTTCCCTGCGCTTGCGACAGCGCCCGGAAAGCCTGCCGGTCAGCCGGCTTTACGCACAGCGCTTTCGCGCCATGTGAGCCGCGGCTCAGTCGTCGCGGCCGCGGCCACCGCGGCGGCCACCATCGTCGTCGTCCCAACCGCGGTGGCTGTGGCGGTGCCATTTCTCGCGCTTGTGCTTCTTGTAAGCGCGGCGGTCATCAAAACGCGGATGGCCCCAGCTCTGATAAATCACCGGCGCGGGCGCCACCACCACAGGGCGCTGGTAAACCACCCTGGGCTCCCGATACACCACCTGCGGCTCGCGATACACCACCCGCGGCTCACGGTACACCACCACCGGCTCCCGGTACACGACCCGCGGCTCGCGGTAGATCACGGGCGGCGCATTTGACACGCCCACGCTCACGCCAGGCTGGTTGATGCCAATCGACCAGTACACATCGCTGCCGCCGCGGGCATGCGCCGCGCCGGCCGTCAAGGCCCAGGCGCCTGCTGCCAGCGACACCAGGGCCAGACCACGGAACCAGACCGAGCTGCGTTGCCAGGGGGTATTCAAGGACTTGGATTTCATGAGGCACTCCTGTTGCGGAATCTGCTGATCCCGTGAGGGCATTACAGAGAATTCCGCAGTAACCTGTACCGCACGCAGCGTCAAACACGTTGCCAGACGTAACAACCTCCAGGAGCACGCATGTCCCACCACCCCGACTCAGTCTCCGAGGTGCTCGATTTCTGGTTCGGCGACGGTCTGCGCAACGACTGGCCCAGCACCGAACACAAAGCGCTCTGGTTCGGCGGTGGCGCCGAGCAAGACCAGCTCATCCGCGACCGCTTCAGCGCCGGCGTGGACGCCGCGCTAGAAGGCGACCTGACCCATTGGGAAAGCCGCCTGCCCGCGCGGCTGGCGCTGGTGATCCTGCTCGACCAGTTCAGTCGCAACATCTACCGCGGCCAGGCTCGCGCGTTTGCTGGCGACGCGCGCGCCCAGCAGCTGGTGTTGCGCACGCTGCAAGCGGGCGAAGACGAGTCGCTGGCGCGCGTCGGGCGCGTGTTCCTCTACATGCCGCTGATGCATGCCGAAGACCTCGCCCTGCAAGACCGCTGCGTGGAGCGCTTCACGCACTTGCACGCGGAAAGTCCGCCCGAGCTGCGCGAAAAGCTGGCCAGCAACCTGGGCTTTGCCGAGCAGCACTGCGACATCGTGAAGCGCTTCGGCCGCTTTCCCCACCGCAACGCCGCGCTGGGTCGCACCACCACGGTGGAAGAAGCCGTGTTCCTGAAAGACGGGCCGCGCTTCGGGCAGTGATCGCCCAGCCAGCTGTCACACCAACCTCATCAACCCGTCACAGCAACGTCACACGCGCCGCCGATAAACAGGTCTTCACCCCTGTTCCGTCTGGAGACCCGCTCGCATGTTGTTCCCTGTCCGCCGCCCTCGCGCCCACGCTTTCGCCCTGTCCCTGCTGCTGAGCGCCGCACTCACCGCCTGTGGCGGCAGCGACGATCCCGCACCGACGCCGCCGCCGCCGGCACCCGAGCCCACACCCAGCAGCCTCACCCTAGAGAAAATCGGTGGTTACAGCACCGGCCAGTTCGAGGTGAGTGCCGCCGAGATTCCCGCGTTTGACGCCGCCAGCCAGCGCCTGTTCGTGGTCAACGCCCAGCTGGGCGCGGTCGACGTGCTCAACCTGGCCGACCCGGCCAACCCGGTGAAAATCGGCACGCTCGACGCCACCGCCGTGCTCGTCGGCGCTGAAATCAACAGCGTGGCGGTGTTCAACGGCACGGTGGCCGTGGCGATTCAGGCCCCGGTGAAAACCGACCCGGGCCGCATGGCGCTCTACCGCGCCAGCGACCTCAGCCTCATCAGCTCGGTGACCATCGGCGCCCAGCCCGACATGATCACCTTCACCCCCGACGGCAGCAGCGTGCTGGTGGCCAACGAAGGCGAGCCCAGCGACGACTACCAGACCGACCCCGAAGGCAGCGTGAGCGTGATCGACGTGCGCAACCTCGCTGCACCCGTGGTCCGCAGCGCCAGCTTCACCGCGTTCAATGCCCAGGCAGCCACTTTGCGCGCCAGCGGCGTTCGCATCTACGGCCCTGGCGCCACGGTTGCGCAGGACCTTGAACCCGAGTACATCGCCATCTCGGCCGACAGCCGCACCGCCTGGGTCACGCTGCAGGAGAACAATGCGCTGGCCAAGGTCGACATCGCCACGGCTGTCGTCACCGACATCCTGCCGCTGGGCTTGAAGAACTACGGCGTGGCGGGCAACGAACTCGACGTGTCCGACCGGGACAACGCCATCAACATCAGAACCTGGGCAGGCGTGGTCGGCATGTACCTGCCCGACAGCATGGCCTCTTACAGCGCAGGCGGCCAGACCTACCTGGTGACCGCCAACGAAGGCGACGCGCGCGCCTGGGGCGAAGACAACCCCGACTACCTGGGCACCCAGAACCCCTCGCTGGGCTTCATTGAGGAGCTGCGGGTCTCGGCCCTGGTTCGGGCGGCAGGGTGGCAGGTGGTGCCGCCGCAGTTGCGCAGCCTGGCGGGTGGCACCCCCTTGGCAGGCGCCCTGCTCGACCCGACAGTGTTCGGCTACTGTGGCGCTGCTGCAGGTAGCCCGGGCACCTGCAGCGCCGCAGGCGAACTGGGACGCCTCAACATCAGCTGGGTCCAGGGCTACAAGACCGATGCCATGGGCGCACCGCTGCGCTACACCAGTGCAGGTGTGGAAGACGCCAACGGCGACCGCCTGATGTACGACCGGCTCCACAGCTACGGCGCCCGCTCGTTCAGCATCTGGGACGCCAACGGCGCGCTGGTCTGGGACTCGGGCGCTGCCATCGAACAGTTCCTGAACAGCGCCGACTGCAGGCTCGGCTCAAACCGCAGCATTCCCTGCGCGACCTATTTCAACTCCGGCCACAACGAGGGCAACGCACTAGACAGCCGCAGCGACGCCAAGGGTCCAGAGCCCGAGGGTCTGGCGTTGGGCAAGATCGGCGACAAGACCTTTGCCTTCATCGGCCTGGAGCGCATGGGTGGCGTGCTGGTGTACGACATCACCAACCCCGCTGCACCCACGCGCGTGGACTACCTCAACACCCGGGACGAGTGGGTCACCGACCCACCGAGCCTGGCCACCGTCGGTGACCTCGGCCCCGAAGGCCTGGTGTTCATTCCCGCCGCCCAGTCGCCCAACGGCCGGCCGCTGCTGGTGGTGGGCAACGAAGTGAGCGGCACCACCGCCATCCTGCAGATCAACCTGGCCTTCTGAGCGCCCGCGGGCAACCACGCCAGTCAGCGCGTTGGTCAGGTAAGGGCCTGTTCACGCCATTTTTCTGAGTGCGAACGAGGTGCAAAGGGTGCCAATCTAGGCGCCTGACGACGGCCAGACTGGACGTCTGGCCTAGGAGGGCAACGACGAGTGGCGCCTTTTGCACCTTGTTCCCTCCGGGTTGCGGCCAAAAAAGCCATGCGCCGCGTTGCGAAGCCTTGCCGGGGGGATACCCCGGCAGCGTTTCGCGCATTGCGCATGGCTTTTTTGATCCGCAACGCATCACAGAAAAATGGCGTGAGCAGGCCCTAAGCAACAGGCGCTGACCCGCATCGAGCCGGGCCCGGGGGTGATTCTCCGGCGCCCGGCTTTCCCTTGGGCGCGCCTGCGCGGCCCACGCGCCCATCCGGCAGGTGATATCGTGCGCTGACCCGGCCACCCCACCGGTCAATGTCCTGCGCCCCATGCCCCGTACTCTCGTCGTCCATGCCCATCCCCGGCCCAGCCAGTCCCTGGTGATCAAGGCCATGCAAGCGGTGTTCGAGGGCGATGCACACACCGAGATCCGCAGCCTCTACGACCTCTACCCCGACTTCGACATCCACGTCTCGTCAGAACAGCAGGCACTCGCCCGTGCCGACCTGGTGGTGTGGCTGGCGCCGATCCACTGGTACAGCGTGCCCGCGCTGCTCAAGCACTGGTTTGACCAGGTGCTGGCGCACGGCTGGGCCTTTGGCCCGGGTGGTGACGCGCTGCGCGGCAAGGCCGCCTGGTGGGTCGCCAGCGCGGGCGGTTCGATGAACGACTACTTGCCTGGCGGCGCTCACCAGCGCCCGTTTACCGACTTCGTGGCGCCCATCGAGCAGACCGCGCGCTTTTGCGGCATGCGCTGGCTGCCGCCCCACATCGAGTACGGAGGACACAGCCACACGGGTGCGCAGCTTGCCGCCTGCACCGACGACCTGGCAGCCCAGTTCGCGCGCCACCGCGCAGCCCAGCCCAGCGATCAGGCGGCCGCATGACTCAGGCCATCCTGTTTCTGCTGGCGGCGCTGGTCATCGTGCCGATCGCGCTGCGCCTGGGTCTGGGCTCGGTGCTGGGCTATTTGCTGGCGGGTGTGGTGATCGGCCCGGTGGGGCTGGCGCTGGTGAACGACCCGGCGGCGATCCTGCAGGTGTCCGAGCTGGGCGTGGTGCTGATGCTCTTTGTGATCGGTCTGGAGCTGGAGCCTCGGCGCCTGTGGGCGATGCGCGGCGCGGTGTTCGGCGGCGGCGCGCTGGAAATGCTGGTCGGCGCAGCGCTGCTCATGCCGATCGGTCTGCTGCTGGGCTGGAGCTGGCAGGCCTCGCTGGTGGCCGCGCTGGCCATGGCGCTGTCCAGCACCGCCATCGTGGTCGGCCTGCTGCAGGAGCGCAACCTCATGGGCACGCCCATGGGGCAGAAGGCGTTTGCCATGCTGCTGTTCGAAGACATTGCGGCCATCCCGCTGCTGGCCCTGGCCGCGGTGCTGGGCACGGCGGCGGTCGCGGCGGCGCCCGGTGCGCACGCGGCCGACGACCCGTTCACCAGCCCCTGGGCGCAGATCGGCGCGGTGCTCGCGGTGGTGCTGGTGGGGCGCTTTGTCGCCTACCCGGTCATGCGCATCATCGCGCGCCAGCCCGCGCGCGAGCTCTTCACCGCCGTGGCCCTGCTGCTGGTGCTGGGGGTCGCGGCGCTGATGCACCGTGTCGGCCTGTCGATGGGGCTGGGCGCGTTCCTGGCCGGCGTGCTGCTGGCCAGCTCGGAATACCGCCACGCGCTGGAGAGCGACATCCTGCCGTTCAAGGGGTTGCTGCTCGGTTTGTTTTTCATCGCAGTGGGCATGAGCATGCAGCTGGGTCTGCTGGTGAGCGATCCGTTGCACGTGCTGCTCGGCCTGCTGCTGGTGGTGTCGCTCAAGCTGCTCGGCATGTGGCTGGTGGCGCGCTGGATCGGGCTGCACGGCTCGCCGCGCACGCTCATGGCGGTGCTGCTCTCGCAGGTGGGCGAATTCGCCTTTGTGGTGCTGGCCGCCGGCAAGCTCTCGGGCGTGTTGCCCGCGGCCGATGCCGACCTGCTCACCCTGATCGCCGCCCTCTCCATGGCCACCACGCCGCTGCTGCTGATGGCGTTTGACCGCATCGCCCGCGACGAGGGCAGCGAGCGCGCGCCCGACACGGTGGACGAGCCCGAAGCCCCGGTCATGCTCGCCGGCTTCGGCCGCTACGGCCAGATCGTGGCGCGCACGCTGCTGAGCGCGGGCATCAAACCCACCGTGATCGACCACAACGCCGACACCGTCGACATGGCGCGCCGCTTTGGCTACAAGGTCTACTTCGGCGACGCCACCCAGCCCGACCTGCTGCAGGCCGCCGGCGTGGCCAAGGCCCGCGCCATCGTGATCGCCATCGATGACCCGGCCCAGAGCAACCAGCTGGTCAAGGAACTTCGTCAACGCCACCCACACCTGCCCATCGTGGCCCGCGCGCGCGACGCGGTGCACGCCATGGAGCTGCTCGATGCGCAGGTGCACCACGTGCAGCGCGAGCTGCTGGAGAGCTCGCTCAGGAGCGCGCGCGCCACGCTGGAGCTGCTCGGCTTTGACCGCTCACACGCGCGCCAGCTGGCCGACGACTTCCGCCGCCACTCCGAAAACTTCCTCGCCACCCAGCGCGACCAGCGCAGCAACGAAGACGACTTCGTGCAGCGCGCCCGCGAGGCCCGCGAACAATTCGAGCGGCAGATGCAGCTCGACCTGGCACGCCAGACGCACCGCAGCACCGACACCGGCTGGACCCCGGGCGCCTGAGCGCCGGTTCCGCTCGCCTTCGGTGCGCGCTCAATGCGCGTGCGGCCGAGCCTGGCGGTCGTGCTTCTGGCGGTAGATGCGGGCGCTGGCGCGGTCCTGCGCGGCCTCCACGCGATGCGCCTCGTGCCCGGTCACCACGCCGTCGGCCTCGGTGCGGCGTTCCAGGCGGTGAATGTGGCGCTGTTGGCGCATCAGCGAAGCCGTCTCGTGGCGGGTGAGTTCGCCCGAGGCCACGCCCTGGCCGATGCGCGCCGCCTGCCGATCCTGTCGGTTGTCCACGCGGTCCTCTTGGGCCTCGCCCATCACGACCTGGGCCTGGGCCAGCGAGGCAGCGGCCAAGCCCGTCACCAGCAACAGCTGGCGAACGCGGCGCAGGCCCGCGGCGCCGAACGGAAAAGCAGAAGAATGGGAAGCGCTCATGGAAACTCCTTGGGTCGTGGGTTGAACAGCGCACCACCTGCATCGCCGGTCACTGGACCGGGCACCGCAGGCCGTGTACCGTTTGAACCTGCGCCATCCCCTGCGCTTACGGCGCCCAAGGCCATGCCCCAGTGCCGCGAAGGGTTGTGCAGGCCGCCGCGTAAGAGCCGGTCGGCTGCCGGGTTCAACCAGCGTTCAAAAGGTTTTTTGCTTCGCCTCGTCATGTTGTCCACCCGCCTCATTGCCCATACCCTGAGCGCCGCGCTGATCGGTCTGGCCGCCAGCGCCGCCCACGCCGCGCCCGATGTGCCCGACCCGCAGGCCTGGTCGCGCCTCTCGCCCGCCGAGCAGACCGAGCGCCGCGAAGCGCTGCGCCGCCAGCTCGAAGCCAGCACACCCGAACAGCGCCAGGCCTTTCGCAGCGCGCTGCGCGAGCGGCTTCAGAGCCTGACCCCAGAGCAGCGCGAAGCGCTCGTCGACCGCACCCGCGAGCGCTGGCAGGCCCTGCCGCCAGCGCAGCGCGAGCGCCTCGCCGACGAGCGCCGCGAACGCCTGCGCGCCATGAGTCCGGCCGAACGCCGCCAGATGCTGCGCGAGCGCCGCGCCGTGCTGGAGTCTCTGAGCCCCGAAGAACGCGCCACCCTGCGCGAGAAACTGCCCGTCCGATGAGCGCCCACCACCGCACCGACTCCAGACTGCCTGCCCTGGTCTGGCGCACAGGCCTTACCACCCGGCAAACTCCAGGCATGTGGATGCTCAGCACCGCCACCCGCCTGCTCGACGCCACGCAGCGCGCGCTCGGCGTGCGCGCCGACAGCTGGGCGCTCTGGCGCGCGGCCAGCGGCGGCGATCCGCAGAGCGCGCGGCGCCTGGTGCAGCAGCTCACGCCCACCGCGCTCACCCTGGCGCGCCAGATGCTCGGCCGCCAGGAAGACGCTGAAGACGTGGTGCAGGAGTCTTTCCTGCGGCTCTGGAGTGCGCGCCCGAGCGATGACGCCGGCGCCCAGCTCGCCACCTACTTCCACACCATCGTGCTCAACCGCTGCCGCAGCCACCTGGTGCGCCAGCGCGAGCTCAGCCTGGGGCCCGACGAACTCACCGCGCTGCATGACCGCCACCAGCAGGAAGCCGAAGCCCCCGCCAGCGACGGGCCCGGCACCGACCCGGCCCGCCTGCAGGCCGCGCTCGGGGCGCTGCCCGCCCGCCAGCGCATGGCCCTGGCCATGTGGGCCTACGCCGACGCGCAAGCGCCCGAGATCGCCACCGCGCTCGACATCGACACCAACGCCGCCCACCAGTTGCTGTTTCGCGCCAAGCGCAGCCTGCGCGAGCGCCTGCAAGAGGCCCAGCCATGAATTCGCAACAGCCCCGCACCAACCCTGCCGACGCCGACGCCACCCTGCGCCAGGCCCTGCAGCAGTCGCTTCACGACACGCCCGCCGCCGACCACACCGCGCTGCAAGACCGCGTCATGGCGCAATGGCAGCAGCGCCACCCGGCCACCGCGCCCGTGCTGGCCGGAGCGCACGGTGGGAACCTGTCGGGTGGCCGCGCTGGGCGGCTGGGGTGGTGGCTGCTGGCCGGTGGCCTGGTGCTGGCCGCAGCGTTGGCGCTGGGCTGGGCCAACCGGAGCGACCCGGTGCTCGACGAGCTGATGCAGCCCGATGTGTTGTCTCAGATCGGGCTGGGCGAGCTGTGAAGTGAAGCGCGCGCCCGAAACGCGCCAGAGCCTCCGTTCACCAGCCTTTGCGCTTGTGAAGCGGCGCTGAGCTCAGCCGCCCACCGCCAGCCAGGTCAGCACCGCACCGACCGCGGCGCCCGCCAGCGGACCGCCCAGGCGCGCGGCCATCGAGGGCGCTGCATCGCGCCGATCTTCCACCGCCGGAAAGTCAGAAACCGTCGGCTGGAAATCGATGGGCTTTTGCTGCGTGGCGGCGCTCTGGCGCAGCGGGCTGCCCGGCGCGGCCCAGCCGGCCCACAGCGCGTGCGCGTGCGCCGGCACCACCGCGCCCAGCTCCACCGCCTTCTCCACATCGCGCCAGCTCAGGCAGACCCGGACCGCGGGCAGGAACACATCGTCCACCTGGGTGGCTTGCCAGCGAGAGGGGTCGTCGTCCACCTGAATCGTGGCCGGTCCGTCTTTGTCCATGGTGGGTCCTTGCTGTTTTTCGGTGTTGTTCTGGTTCGCGCCGGCAGCCGCAGCCGCGGGCCCGATGCGCCGACCATAGCGGCACCACCCTGCCGCCGAGGCGCCTTGTGGCGCCCCTTGTCGGCCTGCTCGCGCACTGCGGCATGCGTCACGCCCCGCGCGGCATTCCGCGCCCCCACCTGTGTGCAGCACGCCACACCCGGCGCCCGGCGATGAGGCGCGCGCCCCCGCCCTAGAATCGCGCCATGAGCACCCACCCCCCGAAAAGCCCGCCCGCCAGTGGCGCCCACACCTCCGACGGCGAAGCCGGCGAACACAAGGTCAGCAACTTCCTGCGCCAGATCATCGAAAAAGACATGGCGCAAGGCACCTACACCACTCGCCTGTGGGGCGGTAGCCCCGGCGACGCCGCGCACCACGCCCAAGGCCAGCCCGACCCGGCCAAGATCCGCACCCGCTTCCCGCCCGAGCCCAACGGCTACCTGCACGTGGGCCACGCCAAAAGCATCTGCCTGAACTTCGGCCTGGCCGAGGAATACGGCGGCGTCTGCCACCTGCGCTTTGACGACACCAACCCCGAAAAAGAAGACACGGAATACGTCAACAGCATCATCGACGCGGTGAAGTGGCTGGGCTACAGCTGGAACGGCGAGCCGGGCCAGCCGAATGCGGATGCCCTGCCCTACCAGGCCAGCGACTATTTCGATTTCATGTACCGCGCCGCCGTCTACCTGATTGGCGCCGGCCTGGCCTATGTGGACGAGCAGACCGCCGAACAAATGCGCCTGGCCCGCGGCGACTTCAACACCCCCGGCACCGACAGCCCGTTTCGCGACCGCACCCCAGCGCAGAACCTGGCGCGGTTTGAAGAAATGCGCGACGGCAAACACGAAGATGGCAGCATGGTCTTGCGCGCCAAGATCGACATGGCCAGCCCCAACATCAACCTGCGCGACCCGGCGATTTACCGCATCCGCCGCGCCACCCACCACAACACCGGCGACAAATGGTGCATCTACCCGATGTACACCTACGCCCACCCGATTGAAGACGCGCTGGAGCAGATCACCCACAGCCTGTGCACGCTGGAGTTTGAAGACCAGCGCCCGTTTTACGACTGGCTGCTCGAGCGCCTGGCCGAAGGCGGCCTGCTGCCCAGCCCGCCGCCGCGCCAGTACGAATTTGCCCGCCTCAACCTCACCTATGTGATCACCAGCAAGCGCAAGCTCGCCCAGCTGGTGTACGACCACAAGGTCAGCGGCTGGGACGACCCGCGCATGCCCACCATCGTCGGCCTGCGCCGCCGCGGCTACACGCCAGAGAGCCTGCGCCTGTTTGCCGAGCGCATCGGCGTGACCAAGAGCGACAGCTGGATCGACTACAGCACGCTGGAAGGCTGCCTGCGCGAAGACCTGGAAAACAAGGCACACCGCGGCATGGCCGTGCTCGACCCCGTCAAGCTGGTGCTCACCAACTGGGCCGAGGCATTCGGCAGCAACGGCTATACCGAAGATTGCACCCAGCCCGCCCTGCCCCACAGCGCGATTGCCGAAGGCCAGACGCCCCCGCCCGACCGGGTGTTCAAGATCGGCAAAGAGGTCTGGATCGAGCGCGAAGATTTTGAAGAAGTAGCGCCCAAGGGCTACAAGCGTTTGTTCCCAGGCAACGTGATCCGCCTCAAAGGTGGCTACGTCATCGAATGCACCGGCGTTGGCGCCAAAGACGCGAACGGCACCGTGACCGAAGTGCACGCCAAAGTGATCCCCGGCACCAAGAGCGGCACCCCCGGCGCCGACAGCGTCAAAGCCAAAGCCGCCATCACCTGGGTGGGCGCGGCCGATGGCGTGCAAGCCGAAGTGCGCCTGTACGACCGCCTGTTCAGCGACCCCAACCCCGACGCCGGCGGCAAAGACTTCATCGAAGCCCTGAACCCCAACAGCCTGAAAGTGGTGACCGCCTACGTGGAGCCCTCACTGGCCGCCGCGAAGCCGGATCAAAGATTCCAGTTTGAGCGGTTTGGCTACTTTGTGGCGGACCGGATGGATCACTTGGCGGGAGATAAGCCAGTGTTTAACCGGGTGACGGGGTTGAAGGATAGTTGGGGTAAATAACGGTCCAATTTTTACGTTTCGCTCCAACTTTAAACTTTTGTGCTTCGCGAAAAATATGATTCCCAGGGGGTGGCATGATTCTGACTGCACAAGATCACAATGAGTCAATAAAAATATTCCTAGATAGATACTGCAATCAAGATGCCAAACCTAGCTACGCGGTAATGCTCAGAGGGCCTTGGGGCAGTGGAAAGACCTGGTTCATTGAAAATTATAGAAAGGAACTCGAAAAGAGAGATAAACGTGTACTCTATGTAAGTTTCTTTGGCATCTCAAAAATCTCCGAAATCAAAGATCAATTTTTTGCACAAATTCATCCGCGGCTAGCTAGCCAAACAGCGAAGCGAGCTTGGGGCATAACTAAAAGCCTCATCAAGGGTACTATAAAAATTGATTTAAACGGAGACGGATCAGACGAAGGTAGCTGGCAAATCTCATTACCAGAGATTGAAAAATGGGCTTCAACCGAGGGTGCCATTTTAGTTTTTGACGATCTAGAGAGATCAAGCATGAAGATTGAAGATGCGCTGGGCTTCATCAATCAGTTTGTAGAACATGACGGATACAGAGTCATCATCCTTGCAAACGAGTCATCGCAACTATCTACTCCCGAGATTGGCTTCAAAAAAATAAAAGAAAAAGTAATTGGAAGAACCTTTCAGATACAACCTGATGCGGATGGCGCCATTCAGCACTTTCTGACCGAGACCAGCAGTCGTGCAGGTAATGAATTTCTAGACAAAAACAAAACTCAACTGCTGGCCATTTTCAATCGAGCCGGATACCAAAATCTTCGCCAACTGCGACAAGCGATTTTTGACTTTTGCGATCTTTGGGATAGTCTTGATAAAAAACAGATTAGTACAAATGAAAAATTTCAAAAGCAACTTATCAATGACTGCATCACATTATCAATCGAGTATCGATCAGGCAGCCTAACAAGCGAGGACATAGGAGAACTTGGCGAAACAAATTGGTCCGCATACCTTGAGCTGAAGAGCAGCAGCGATCAATCAGTGCCTGAGCGCGAGAAAGATAAAGTACTGAAGCGACATGGACTTGAATACGCTCAACCTTTAGCTCTTCCTCCATCGGCATTTCGTGAGTTTTTTGAGACCGGAAACTTATCCGTGGTTTCTGCAACCGATGCTCTGCGCGACAGCCATCTTCTTGCAGACGAATCAACTCCAGCATGGAGACGGCTTTGGTATCTTCGCTCGCTCAGCAACAGTGATTTTGAAAAACTAGCAAGTGAAACTTTTGCTGGAATGAAGTCAGTGAAGAATTTTGATCTTGCGGAGTTGATCCACTCAGCAGCGATTCTTCTAAATTTATCAAGAATCAAATTGATTCGCCAATCAATGCGTCAAATTGAGATTGTTGCACTTAAATCGATAAAAGTTGCCATCTCCAAGGGCGCAATGAAGCCACCATCTCAACGAGAGCTCAATGAATTACTAAGGCACGGGAGTGCGTTCGGTCTTGGATTCACAGCTCGTGACTCAATTGAATTCCGAAAATTTATTAATAACGCGAAGGCGATAATCACAACCGCCAGACGCTCATGGATTCGGCGGCAGATCACCCCTTGGCTTGCGATGCTTGATACCGATGTGGCACGGTGGGCCAAGCAAATTGCGAGAAACTCAGAAGAACAAGTATGGTTTTCTGATGATCCTGTATTTCATCACGTATCTGCACTTCAGTTTCATAGAAAGTTTATCAATCTACAGGTATCTGAACAAGAACTAGTTCAAGATTCTTTCACTGAAAGATTTACACATCCCAACCTTTACGCAGAATGGTTGATCTTGGAGTTACCATTTCTCGTGAAGCTAAAAGGTGAAATGTCCAAAAATTCTTTGCTGAACAGAAAAACTCCGAGACATCTTTCCCACTACACAGCAAGAGCATGGTTTTCACCAAAACTAGATGAGTATATTAGCTCACTAGAGAATTTCAAAAACGAGATTTCAAAGAAGCCGGGAAATTAGGATATTCGGGGGTCAAGATATTGGGGGTAGATTCCAATTCCACTTATCCACCGAACAGCCCCGCGCACCACTGCTGCTCGCACGGAATCCCGTCGCCATCCCCGTCCATTTCCATGCCCGGGCAGTTCTTCAGAAACAGCTTCGCCTTGTATTCGGGGTCAGATTCCAATTAACCCCCGCTCCACTTGCCCCAATTACCAGCCACTGCATCGAAGCCGGGCCTCCACACAGAGCAGAGGCGCTTACTCGTGCTCAACTTAGCTCCTGTCAACAACATCGGGGGCAGGTCTTGACTGTTGCCTGTAGAGGGACGAGCAAGTAAGCTTGAAGAGGTGAAATACATCATTCAGGAGTTCAACTTTTCCCAGAATGACATTTTTTAGCGTAAGGCATCTCGACTGCCAAAAGATGATAAGGCCCGTAAAACCCTCACAGTAGCGGTATATGAAAAAGATGGTCAGAAATGGAGCGGTAAGGGACGCCCCCCCTAACTGGGTTGTCGCAGCAAAGGGGATGGTAGTCTTGAGAAATATCGTATTGCCTGAAATCTCAAAGGAGAGCTTTATGTCAGGTTTCGCCCGTTTCTGCAAACAATGTTTTTTATTGGTCTACAGATTTGTGGTGGGCGTCCTTTCATTTTTAGTCATTATCGGATTATCGCTTTTGGGTATTCTTTTTACGATTGGCCTTTTTATTTTTGGTTGGCAAATCTATGTTTATTTTCGCTCTGGTTTTCGGGTGTCATACTCTATAATTGATGTACTTAAATATATCAATATTGATTGGGCACATCAACCGTCTGACTGGATTGGTTTTTACAATATGTTTGATTCAATACCGGCATCTCTTGGACTAATGGTTGTTGGTCTTATTTTTGCTGGCATTTCTCACGCTTTTGCCGATTCTTTAGATAGGAAAGTTTGAGGTCAGATTCTTTACTTGGTCACCATAGTCGCAGGGGTAACACTCTGCACTGCATCGCTGCATCGGGGTCACTGCACTGGGTCGGTATTCGGGGTCGGTATTCGGGGTCAGATTCCAATTATTGAGTCCGCAAACCGCATCCGCATCGGGGTCACGCACCGGAGTCAGACACCGTCTTGAAAGTCCACCGAGTCCCCAAGCCATCTGGCGCCGAACACCAAACGGCGCTTCAGGGCACCGAAGTTGAATCGAACCCAGGGGTGCCCTGAGGCACTGACCACGGCCAGGGGCCCCTGGGTGTGAGCTCAGAGAAAGGGCGCGCTGGTCGCGCGCCCTCAAGCAGCGCTGGCGAGCCCCGCTCAATCAGGCCACCGCCAGTGGCTGGGGCTGGCGGCTGCCTGCCCACTCCAGCTCGGCCAGAACGAACACAAACACCGCCTGCAGCAGCACCCAGGCCACGCCCAGGCTGGTGAGCGGCAGGCCAGCGCCCCACACCGCCCACACGCTGGCAGCCACCCACACAAAGTTGCCCGCCGCGAGCAGGCGCACGCCCGCCGCCGGGGGAAGCGCGCGCGACGCCAGCGCGCCCGACAGCAGCACCGTGCCACAGCCAATCACGCCCGACACCTGCAGCCAGACCAAGGGCAGGCCAAGCCAATCGGACAACAGACCGGGAAACCCGAAATGGGCCACGGCCATGCCCAGGGCACCGGCGGCATCCAGCCAAAGCACACGACGCAAGGCGGGGACAGACAGATTCAACATGGTGAACTCCTTGAAAAGTTGGAAAAGTTGTAAAGAGGGAAGCGGAGCCGCCATGCTCGGCGCGCGCCCGCAGCGGGTCCATGACCCCGCAGGTCATGGAAGGCCGGCGAGTGGGCTCTACCATGTGCGCATGCACGCCGCCCCTGCCCTCGCCGCTCCCCCCTCTCGCCGCGCCAGCGTCGGCGATCACCTGCGCCACTGGCGCCAGCTGCGCCGCCTGAGCCAGCTCGATCTCGCCAGTGAGGCCGAGATGTCGACCCGCCACCTGAGCTGCGTGGAAACCGGCAAGGCCAGCCCGAGCCGCGAGCTGGTGCTCAGGCTGTGCGAGCGGCTGGCGGTGCCGCTGCGCGAGCGCAATGCCTGGCTGGTGGCGGCGGGCTATGCGCCGATGTACCGGGAGCACGCGATGGACGACCCCAGCATGCAGGCCGCGCGCCGCGCCGTGCAGCACATTCTGGACAGCCACCACCCCTGGCCCGCGGTTGCATTCGACCGCCACTGGAACATGGTGATGGCCAACCGCATGGTCGCGCCGCTGCTGGTGGGCGTGGCGCCCGAGCTGCTGCAGGGCCGTGTCAACCTGCTGCGCATCAGCCTGCACCCGGGCGGCCTGGCGCCGCGCATCGCCAACCTCAACCAGTGGCGCGAACACCTGTTTGCCCGCCTGCGGCAACAGATCCACCAGACCGGCGACGAAGCGCTGGCCGACCTGCTGACCGAGCTGATCGCCTACCCGGCACAACCCGCCAACACCGCGCAGCGCCTGGACGGCGAACACCCCGGCGTGCTCATGCCCTTTCTGTACCAGACACCGGACGGCATGCTGCACCTGATCAGCACCACCACGGTGTTCGGTTCGCCGGTGGACATCACCCTGCAAGAGCTGGCCCTGGAGACATTCTTCCCAGGCGATGAAGCGACCGCCCGCGCCTTGCGCGAGATGGCCGATGGGCTGGGAGATGGTTCGGCGAAGAGCGGAAGCGACACCGGCCGGTGACGGGATTCGGGGTCACAGGATTCGCAGAATTCGCGAATTCGGAAACTTCGGGGTCGGATTCCAATTGATCGCCTATGTCCCGAGCCTGCAAATCGCGTGTCGCTGCGCGCACTGCAAATGCCACCGAATGGCTAAACTCGACCTCATGCGTCCCTCCCTCGCACTTGCCCGACACCGCTCGCAGATTCGCGAGATCGCGCTGCGTCACCGCGTGGCGGGCGTGAGCGTGTTTGGCTCGGCGATCCACGGGGACGACGTGGAAGGCAGCGACCTGGACTTGCTGGTGGAACCCACACCAGCGACCACGCTGCTCGACATTGGCGCCATTCGCCATGAACTCAAGGCGCTGTTGGGCATGGAGGTGGATGTGTTGACGCCCAACGGCCTGCCAGCCAGCTTTCGCGAGCAGGTGCTGCGCGAGGCGGTGCGCCTGTGATGCGCAGCAAGCCGCTGCGCACCGCGGACTACCTGCGCCACATCGCTGAGGCGATCGACAACATTGTGGAATTCGGGGTCTGGAATTCGGTGGAATTCGGGGTCGGTGGAATTCGGGGTCAGATTCCAATTGATCTCACGGTGATTCAGGCCGGCAGGGGCTGAGAGAACGCACATCTGTATGCCTTCGCCCGGCCGCCTCGCTCAACAGCGTCGTTCTGGAAGATTCCGAACCTGCGGAAGTGGCAGAAGCCCAGCCCCGACGCTTGGGGCGAGCCGATGGGCAACGATGACCAAGGTCAAAGAGGTTTGGTACGCGCTCTGGGTGCGGTCAGTCCGACGTAGGTGATGACCGGGCGAGCAAAGGCATGGGTCTGGCTGTACTTTTGGTAGCGGCCATCGGCCTCTTGCCGGATCCAGCGGCACGACTCGTTGTTGTTTTCCATGCGCAGGCACATGCGTCCGTCGGGCATGACGCGCCAGGTGCCTGTGCGTTGCTGGCCCTGTCGCTGTTGCCGCACTTGCCCATTGGGCGCATAGCGGGACACTGAAACCACGCCGTTGGAAAGGTTCTTGGAGGTCACGGTTTTCCCGGCAAACAGCTGTCGGACTTCGGTGGCGGGAAGTTGGCGACCCGCCTGGAAAGCAGGCGGGAGGTGGCTGCAGCCCGCCAGCGTGAGCATGGCCAGCACAGCGGCGCCGCTGCACAGGGCCGATGACCGTCGGCTGCCGCGCAACTTGGAATGCTCGAGGGGTGGTGTGTTCAGAATGAACATGAAGGCTCCTGAAAAGGGGAAGGAACCTTGACAACGGACCGCGGCGGCGGTTATTCCGTTTTCCCTCTGATGGCGGTGACCGCTTCGCGCGACGTTGACCGACCGGCTATTTGGGGTCCGGCTATTTGGGGTCACACGGCTATTTGGGGCTATTTGGGGTCAGATTCCAATTCGGTCGCGAAATCACACGAACAACCGTGTCGTTTTGGCTCGCTTTGGAGACTTGTTTTCGGGCAAAAGTCGGCTCTTCGGTTCGGCTTCGCAACACCTGCATGGCCTGCGCGCGGCGTTGCGTGACCTGCGCGCCATCGTCGGCCAGCCGTCCGGCGGCGGCGACGACCGCTGATCTGCTGCGCTTGGCCTGCGCACGGTGTGTCGGCGGAAGGGCTGTTTTGAAGTGATAACGTCGCGGCTCTCGGGCTTGCTGAACAACCTGAGCGTCTTTTTCTGTCACAACCTGATCCATCCATCGGAGAAAAAATGAATCGATTTCTGGGAGCCATGGCCATCTGTGTTGCCCTTGCAGGGTGCGCAACCGTCAACCCAATGGCATTTGACAAGGGTGCCAAGTCCATCGACACCAGCGAAAAGTCCGTTGTGCTGATGGCCGTTGAGGTCTCTCGATCCGACGACAGCCGCTACGTCCCGAAGCCTATTGCCGTCAAGCTTGAGCTGCCGAATGCCCAAAGCAAGGAAGAGCGGCAAAACTTCAAACTCGATGCGGACAAAGACACGGTGGCAGACGGGGATCGCATCGTCTACCTGACGCGCATGGCTTTGAAACCCGGCAAATACAAGCTGGGCGATGTGACGGGCCTGGCCAATGCGTTCCCTTTTGTCGGGACCTTCGTTGTGCCTTTGTTGATGGACCTTGACGTGAAGCCGAACTCCATCACCTACATCGGGCGGGTAACGGCCAAGCTGCGGCCCAGGCAAGGAGAGGAGTTTCGCGCCGGGCCGGTGGTTCCTCTGATTGACCAGTCGGTGACCGGCCTGTCAGGCGGCACATGGGATGTGACCACGGAGAACCTCTCGCAGAAGGACCTGGCGCTTTACCGCACCCACTTCCCCGCGCTCGCCTCGGCCACCATTGACAACGCGCCTCTCCCGCCTTTCGACCGTGCGGCGGTGCAGCGTTGGTGGGAAGGGGGCACGTCGCCAGCTCCGACGACGCAGCCCGCTCCGGTGGTGCCCAGCAAATAGAGTCGTCCTGGGGCCGCCTTGGGCACTTCAGGGGTCATGGGCCCCTTGAGCCAGTGCCTTTAGATTCTTTGGAGTAAGACTCCAAAGAATCGCTTATGTCGCAGGCCCACAAACCAGCGGCATGTGAACTGAAATCCCAGGGTATTCGGCGTATTCAGGGTCTGATTCCAATCAGCCCCCAACGCACCACTGCTGCTCGCAAGGCACGCCGTCCCCATCACCATCCATCTCCATGCCGGGGCAGTTCTTCAGGAACAGCTTGGCTTCGCCGCAGGACGTCATTTGCGAGCAGTACCGGCGCCCATCGCAATGGAAGGCGGGCTGCTGCTGAATATGCTGCGTTGTTGCAGCAGACTTCGCGCTCATCAGGCCCTGGGGTGCCGCCGCACGCGATGCTTCAGCCCGATTGGTGTACTCACCATAGACGTACCAGCCCACGCCGGCAGCCAGCAGCAACACCACTAAGCCGAAGACTACAGAACTTGAAGAGGTGCGCTGATCGGGTCGCCGGGTTGGGTGCCGCGCCTGTTCCTTGCGGTTCGCCTTGACGAGGAGTGGCACGCCAGGCCGGCGGACCATCACCGCCCGCTTGCGCCCCTCCTTGTCCAGTTCGATCTCGAACGACAGCGGCTCGCCGATGACGGGTATCCACCCATCACGAGGCATGGCGGACACATGCAAAAACAGCTCCTGACCGCCCTGCTCGGCCACCACAAAGCCAAAGCCTCGCTCAGCGTTCCATTTCTTGAGCGTGCCGTTGAACCGGGTGGCGGATGTTTGCATGTTCAACAGCCCAGAGTGCGGAATCGATTCCGAGTCAGAAACAACCGTGTTTCAGCTTCCCCTAGGCTCTTGGCATCACCATTCTTTACCGCAGCTTCTTGGGATGGCAGCCGCGCATCCAGCCATTTGCATTCGAGCTTCACACTGGCAGGTAGCTTGAACCGGCGCTCAAAAATCTTCTTTTCCTCGTGTGACATGCCAGTCAAGGGGCGCATCGCATCGTTCAGCGCTTTCCTGGTTTGCTCCCGTTGAACGTCTGGCCCCTTGCGGCTCACACCACTGGACTTGTCCAGGCCTTGCGTTGGGGTGGTGTCGACGACGGTGGCGCCAAGACAAGGCTCGTTGGAATAGCTCACCTGGCCTTTCGCCGATTCGCATCGGTACACAGGCTGGCCCTGGGCGACCGAAGGTACGCACCCCAAAAGTCCCGCGCACAGTCCAATCAAGTGCGCCGTTTCGCGGTATCTTGTTTTCATGGAATCCTCCCTTTCTGCGTCTGCGGCATCATCGGCAGCAAACACGGCAGGGAGCATACCAATGAGCCAACGCAACCGCGCGAGACGCAACACACGCAAACGCCCTTCTGAACCACTTCTGGATATGGGCATTCGAGCCCTGGCTTTTGCAGGTATGGCTCTGTTTGCGAGCCTGTTCATGAGCGCAAGTCCGGTATTTGGCCCCGCGGCGCGTACCCTGCAGGCGCTTTTGTGGCTGCCTCTGTGTCTCGGCCTCGGTTTGCTGGCGGTCCACTTCCTCGCCAGACGGGTAGCCGCTGACTCCACCGATGCCGCTCCCCAGAAAGTGAACGTCAGCCGCATGCCGACGGACAGACAGCCGTCAGGGAAGGGCATAGTCCCAGTCCGCTCCACGACGACCCGTTCTACTGGCCTGCGCGACGCAGGCACGAGGTCGGAGCAGAAACAACCGAGCACGCTGGCAGATGCGATCCCTCACCAGGCATCGCGCTGGAGTTCCGAAGTCTTCGCGGCTATCGAGTGGCGACGCTTCGAAGCGGTGGTAGAGACGCTGTTCGCGCAAGCGGGCTTCGAAACGCGCTCGCAATCTCACGGCGCCGATGGTGGCGTCGATATCTGGCTGCACTCGAAAAACGCCGAAGGCCCGATATCGGTAGTGCAGTGCAAGCACTGGCAGGGAAAGGCGGTCACAGTGAAAGAGATGCGAGAGTTTCTGGGCGTGATGGTGTCCAAGGGCGTCAAGCGCGGCACCTACGCGACCACCTCACGCTACACAGCCGACGCTCGCGCTTTCGCTCTAGCACACGGTATCAACGCGCAGGACGGGAACGGTCTGCTCAAGCTGATTGCTCAGCGCACGCCGGAGCAGCAAGCACGCCTGCTGGAGGTGGCCTACGAAGGCGAGTATTGGAAACCCACCTGCGCGCGATGCGGGGTGAAGATGACGGAGCGCACGTCAGGCAAGGACGGCTCCGGATTCTGGGGTTGCATGAACTTCCCGCGCTGCAAGAGCCGGTTGCCCATGAGGATGGCCTGATCCTCATCAACGCGTCGATGCTCTCACCCTGGTCCCGGCTCAGCGGACCGCGCCGCCGCACTCCGTGCAGCGTGTCCGACATGATCTGGTGCACTTCCCGCTCTAGCGCTTTAGAACAATAGAGAACATTAAAGGCCAGCCGCGAATGACCCCGTCAGCAGCGCGGTGCGCGAGACGTTGCCCCAACAAACCGCTCGCGTCTGCTCGCCAGAGCCAACCCAGGCGGTGCCGCACCTCGCCCACCTCGCCTCACAGCCCACCTCACACAACGTTGAGCAAGGCTGGGGGCGAGGCTTAGCGGGCCCGCCCTAGATCTTCATGGCCCGTTGCGGCGAGCGGCTGGGTCGGCGGTTGGCAAATAGCGCGCCGCGCTCGAGCCACTGGTGACAGCTGGCGGCGAGTTCGTCGCGCAGGGTGCGAAGTTCTTCCGCGTGCCACAGGTTGTGGACCTCGCTCGGGTCGGCCTGCAGGTCGTACAGCTCGCCTGCGGTGTCATCTAGGTAGATCACGATCTTCCAGCGCCGGTCCCGGCGCATCAGGATGAACTCGCTGCCGGTCTGGATGTGGTCTCGCGCCAGCTCGGCGTAGACCGCGTCGCGGGGCTGGTGGTCGACGCGCTCCGAAAGCGCACCCCACAGGGTGCGGGCTTCGAAGTCGGCCGGTATGGGCAAACCGGCAGCTTCCAGGATGGTGGGCGCCACGTCAAACATCTGCACCAGTTCGTCGCGCGAGCCGGGTTTGATCTGCAGGTTTTTCGACCAGAACAGCAGCGGCACGCGCACCACCGAGTCGTACATGGTCCATTTCTGGATGTGACCGTGTTCACCGAGAGCGTCGGCGTGGTCGGACGTGAAGATGACCAGCGCGTTGTCGAGGTAGCCGCGCGCATCCAGCGCGGCCATGATGCGGCCGACCTGGTGGTCGATCATGCTCACGTTGGCCGCGTAGTGGCGACGCAAGCGCAGCAGGTCGGCAGGGCTCAGGTCGCGGCGCCAGGCGATCGAGTCGAAGTTGAAATCGATCATGTTGTCGCGCAGCGT
Source organism: Hydrogenophaga sp. (assembly GCF_030373245.1). Lineage (GTDB taxonomy): Bacteria > Pseudomonadota > Gammaproteobacteria > Burkholderiales > Burkholderiaceae_C > Hydrogenophaga. The sequence continues at coordinate 266,460 of NZ_JAUCZF010000004.1, read as the reverse complement.
GTGCTGGGCAGCAGGCTGGGCGCTCAACTCGGCCTCGGTGATGGTGGGTATCGGGATGTCGACGTCGGCGTAGGCTGCCAGCGCGTCGGGCGTGGGGTCGTACGGCGGATGCGGGCCGGGGAAACCGATCTGCAGGAACAGCGGGTCTTCGTTCTTGCGGTCTTCGAGCCACCAGCAGACGGTGTCGCCAATGAAGTTGTCCGGGTGCATGTCGGTATCGAGATCCCAGGCAAAGGCGCCGAGCGCCCGTTTGTAGCCTTCCGGGTCGGCCGCATGCCGGTTGTAGCGGGAGGGCTTGACGAGCTTGCGCGCGTGCAATGCCTTGTCCCATTCGTCGTAGATCGCGCGGTCCCGCTCCTCCAGGAACATCGGCCGGTCTTTGTTCTCCATGATGAGCCGCTGGTGAAAGCCACCCGGCGCGTCATAAGGGTTGATGTGCATCTTGCCGATGTTCACGCAGTGGTAGCCATGGTCGGCCAGCGAGCTCACCCAGGTGGGCTGCCAGGGCTGGAAGTTGCTGAAGACCTGGCAGCCATGCGGGTACTTGCCGGTGAAGAGGCTGGCCCGCGCGCCCACGCACACGGGCGAGGTGACGAAGCATTCGGTGAAGGCGGCGCCCTCGGTCGCCAGCCTGTCGAGGTGCGGCGTCTGCATCCAGGGTGCTCCCAGCGCACCGATGGTGTCGGCGCGCTGCTGATCGGTCATGATCAGAATGATGTTGGGTCGGCTCATGGATTCAGTCCAGCTTCAGTCCGGTGGAGGTGATGACGCGTTGCCATTTGGCGAGTTCCGAGGCCTGGAAAGCCTGGAACTGCGCCGGACCTTGCACCTTCAGTTCATCGCCCTGAGCGGCCAGTTTCTCGCGCAGGGCTGGCGACTTGGCGGCCTCGGCGCTGGCCTTGGCGATGCGCTCCACCACGGCGGCAGGTGTGCCAGCGGGAACGAAAAGGCCAAACCAGGCGCTGGCCACCACATCCAGGCCAGACTCCTTCAGCGTGGGTACGTTCGGAAACGCCACCGATCGCTCGTTGCCCGTGGTCGCCAACACCTTGAGACGACCCGCCTTCACGTGCCCCTGCACCACCGGGATGTGGTTCAGCGTGAACTGCACCTGATTTCCCAGCAAGGCCGTGATGGCCTGTGCGCCACCGGCATAGGGCACGTGCAGCGGCTTGACGCCGAGCGACTGGTTCATGAGCTCCACCGCCAGGTGGGGGTAGGTGCCATTGCCGTTGGAGGAGAAGTTGAGTGTGGCCCCACCAGACTTGACCATCGCGAGGAACTCGGCCAGCGTGTTGACCGGCGAGGAGGCGTTCACACAGAGCGCCAGCGGCCCTTCGCTGACCTGGGTGACGGGCACGAAGTCCTTCACGGGGTCGTAGCGCAGCTGCTTGTAGACCCAGGGTGCGAAGGCGTGGGTCGCCGCACCGCTGAGCAGGATGGTGTAGCCATCGGCCGGTGCTCGCGCCACATACTCGGCGCCGATCGTGCCGCCCGCGCCAGCCTTGTTTTCAACGATCACCGTGGCAGGCAGGGTGCGCGCCAGCTCTTCGGCCAGCACGCGTGCGGTGATGTCGACCACGCCGCCGGGCGGGTAAGGCACCAGAATCCGGACCACCTTGTTCGGGTAATCTTGTGCAAATGCTCCAAATGGCAGACCAAGACACAGGGCCAGGATGTAGGTCCAGCGGAAAATTCGGCTCATGATCGTTCCTTCGTGTGTCTCGATGCCCATCATCGAGGCATAGGTCCTATCGTTCTATAGTTAATCAGACTGGTCAACCTAGGGCGGACCCTGATGCGCATGCCCTGGCGCGACATTGCGTTGCATGTCCTCCTATTTCAAACACAGTTCGAGTCCCCTCTACGCCCAGGTGGCCGATGCGCTGCGCGAGCGCATCGTCAAAGACGTCTGGCCGATCGGTGCCCAGATACCGACGCTTCCCGAACTGGCGCAGGAGTTTGGCGTGGCCCTGGTCACCGTGCGCCTGGCCGTGAAGCTGCTCAGAGACGAGCATCTGGTGGTGGCCGAGCAAGGTCGCGGCACCTTCGTTCGCAACAAGCCCCAGATACATCCGAAGATGCGCGTGGAGACTTCGTTGAGCAAGCTGGCCGATCTGTACCGCGAACTGGCGCCACGCGTTCTGCCCATTGATGAGGGCTTTGCAACGCCACGCCTGGAACCGGACGAAGGGCTGCTGGCGCCCCGCTACCGGTTTCTGCGCCGTGTGCACGCCAGCGAACGACAGACCACCTCCGTCATTTCGGCCTATCTGGACGAGCGAATCTTCAAGCTGGCTCCCCAGCGATTTCGCAAAGAGCTGATCATCCCGGTGCTGATGGACTTGAAGGGTGTGAAGATCGGATCGGCCCATCAGGTGCTGACGATCGGCACCGCCGGCGCAGAGGCCGCAACAGCGCTGAACATTTCCGTCTCGGCACCTGTGGCCGAAGTGCGGCGCGTGTTCTGCACTCCCGATGGCACGGTCATTTACCTGGGCGAGCTGACCTACCGTGGCGACTTCATCCGCGTCGACATGAACCTGCTGGAATAGCCCGGCCAATCCATCCACCGCAAGCCCTCGCAGGGGCCAATCCCTGGACAACCCACCCACGCTTGGCTTCGGAGCAAACCCAGGCTACCCGGCCATGCTCGCTCGGGGTGATGGCCTGCAGCGAACCCTCGCTAAAACTGGGGGCCGAGACTCCGGCGTGAAGACCACCGTGGCCACGGCAGTGGCTTGCAGCCTGTGCCGACGAAACGACCACGAACACCAGGCCGAGCCTGAGAACCACTGGTGGTTTGCAGACGCAGCAGCCGGCATTCATGGACCTGAACCTCGACGCGCTGGGCTAAACCATCAAGAACAGGCCGCTGGTCAATCGCAGCCTGGTGGCGAGCGTTCGCCAGGGCCGTGCTGACCGCTTTTGAGCGCCACTCATGCCGTCTGTTCGGGTCTGAGCCTGTGCGGAGGCGAAGACCGCGGTTGGCGGTCAGATGCCCGATCGGCGAGATCGTCGCCGCACTCAGTGCAGCGTGTCAGACATGATCTGGTGCACCTCTTGCTCCAGCGCCTTCGAAGGAATGATCACCATCTGCTTGCCACCGAATTCAGCGGAGTAGCGCGGTGTCTCGCTGGCGTGCTGGTAGGCCTCGCCGAGCCGCACGATGAGTTTGCCGATCTCGAGTTGCGACAGGTGGTGTTCTTCGGCGAACTCCTTGAGCCCGGTGACCTTGCCGTCGTGAATCCAGGCTATGCCGAATTTCTTGGGTGGCTTGCCGAGGAAGACAAAGGCCTCGTGCTCGGCTGGCACGACTTCCAGGTGGTCCGACACCTTGTGCGCCAGCTCCGCCAGCGGTGCCTTGATTTCATCGAGGGTGGCCATCGCCGCGTTGCCCGCCGGCAGCGGAGGGTAATCGACTTTGTTGCCGAGAAACTTGTCCAGTAGTCCCATGTTGTTCTCCTTGCATGAAGTTGAAAACACAGCCTGGCAACTGCCTTGGGGCCCGGCGCGTGGGAAGGCAGATGGATCGCCAGACGGTTTGACCATAGACCATTGGGGCGAATTTTTCAAATCGGGACATTCGGGGCTTTGGCGGCAGCAAATGCAAAGCCCACACTTGCCTGGCGCAGGACCAGAGGGGCTTGCACCCAAAGGCCCTGTCTGGTGGATACTCCCGGGTGTAGCTTCACCCGGCCTCGACACCGCGCGATGCGTTCGCCACCACAAGGAGTTTCATGGGTATGGATATCGCAGGTTTTGCTCAGCAGTACTGGCCGCTCATGGCCCTGGCACTCTGGTTTGGATACAAGTGGTGGAACGCCCGCAGGGTCAAGGCCCTGTTGCCAGAGCTGGTGAAGAATGGCGCCACGGTGGTCGATGTGCGGTCCGCGGCGGAGTTTGCGGGTGGCAGCGCGCCGGGCTCGGTCAACATTCCGCTGCCTGAGCTGGGCTCCCGCCTCAGCGAGATCCCCACCACGGCGCCAGTGGTGCTGTGCTGCGCCAGCGGCACGCGCAGCGGCATGGCCAAGATGGTCCTGAAGAAAAACGGCTATCAGCAGGTGTTCAACATCGGCAAATGGAGCAACCTGCTGGGCTGATCGTGGCTGGAGATCGGCGTTGGCCTCCGTACCATTGGGGGCAGACACTCCCACGAATTCCGCATGACCCGCCGCCCACGACTGCACCACAACGTCTATGTGATCGAGCTGCGCCAGGACGTGTTGCTCGAAGGCCGCTTCCGCAAGAACAACCCGGGCTACATCGACGGCAAGCCCTGCGTGTACGTGGGCATGACCGGGCTGGACCCGGATGTGCGCTTCGACAAGCACAAGGCGGGCATCCAGGCCAACGCCTATGTGCAGAAGTACGGGCTGCGCCTGCTGCCGGATCTGTACGAGGGCTTCAACCCCATGAGCTACGAAGCGGCGGTGGACAAGGAAATCGAGGTTGGCATCGACCTGCGTTCAGCGGGCTTCGGAGTGTGGCAGGCCTGAGCACAGCGCTGGCTCAATGTCAAAGTGGGTTGGCGCGCTGAGCCATCGGCGTGGCAGGCCATGGACGCCTCGGCGTTGGATGCGCATATGGCTCAGCGCCCGGGGAGGCCCGCTCGCGTCGCACTGAGGCGGCGCGGGCGCTCGCGTTCACTGCCTGAGCACGCCGCGAATGGTCGCGGCCAGCTCCGCGGCCACGAACTTCGCCACATAGCCATCGGCTCCGACCGATCTCACATGGGCTTCGTTGGCCGTGCCGGTGAGCGAAGAATGGATCACCACCGGGATCAAATTGAAGCGCGCGTCCTGCTTGATGTTGCGCGTGAGCGTGAAGCCGTCCATCACCGGCATTTCCAGATCGCTCAGCACCAGCGCCACCTTGTCCTGCACGGTCTTGCCCTCGGCTCGGGCCTCGGCTTCGAGGGTGTGCAGGTAGTCCCAGGCTTCCTGACCGGTCTTGGTCATGACGTAGGGCGTGCCCATGGCGGTCAGGCCTTGTTCGATCATCATGCGCGCCACAGGGGAGTCGTCCGCCGCGAGGATGATGGACCCCGCCGGCAGGCTCACCGTGGCGCCGACCGACTTCGGTGAGATGGCCTCCTCGGGTGCCGGCATGACATTGCGCAGGATCTGCTCGACATCAAGCACCTGGACCAGCCGCGACTGGCCGTTGTCGTCGTCCAGCTTGGCGATGCTGGTGACCAGATTGCCGCCATGGCCTTCAGCGGCCAGCACGTCGCCCCACTCCATCTGCACGATTTCATCCACCTCTTCCACGGCAAACGCCTGGGTGGTGCGGGCGAATTCGGTGACCATGAGGATGGTGAGCCCGCGCTTGGGAACGCAGCCAACGACCGCGGGCAGGTCGATCACCGGGATGATCTGGCCGCGGATGTTGGCCACACCGAGCACGTGGGCCGGGGCGCTGGCCATGGCCGTGATCTTGGGCATGACCAGGATTTCGCGCACCTTGAAGACGTTGATGCCGAACAGCTCCCGGCGGTCTGACCCCTGCGCTTCTCCGAGCCGGAACAGCATCAGTTCGAACTTGTTGTTGCCCGTGAGCTGGGTGCGCGGGTCGGCTTCTTGTTGCAGATTGGTCATGTGGCATGCCAGAGTTGGAGGGATTCGCTCAGGATAGGCTCCTGGACCCTGGCGCCAACGGTGCAACAGCGCCACGAAAACGCTGCTGTTTGCGGGTTCAGCCAGCGCGCGAACGGCGCGACCGGCAACCCAGACGGACTCGCGGCGAGAGGTCGGATTTCGCCGAAATCTGCAGCTCAGTGGCGCTCGGGCACCTGCTCCGCTTCGTCACCCCAGACGCGGTTGATGCTGCGCCCACGCTGCACCGCGGGGCGCGCGGCGATGGCGGCGGCCCAGCGCTGCACGTGGGTGTACTCGTGCACCGAAAGAAATTCGCCTGCGCTGTAGAGCTTGCCTTCGACCAGGGCACCGTACCAGGGGTAGATGGCGATGTCGGCGATGGTGTAGTCGTCGCCGGCCATGTAGGGGCGCTCGGCCAGGTTGCGGTTGAGCACATCGAGCTGTCGCTTGGTCTCCATGGCGAAGCGGTTGATCGGGTATTCGAACTTTTCGGGTGCGTAGGCATAGAAGTGGCCGAAGCCACCGCCCAGATACGGTGCAGAACCCATTTGCCAGAACAGCCAATTCATCACTTCGGTGCGTTTCGCACCTTGCTGGGGCAGAAAGGCGCCAAACTTCTCGGCCAGGTAGACCAGGATGGAGCCGGACTCGAAGACGCGCGTGGGCGGCTCGGTGCTGCGGTCAAGCAGGGCCGGGATCTTGGAGTTGGGGTTGACCTCGACAAAGCCGCTGGTGAACTGGTCGCCTTCGTTGATCTTGATGAGCCAGCCGTCGTACTCGGCACCGGTGTGGCCCAGGGCGAGCAGTTCCTCCAGCATGATCGTGACCTTCACGCCGTTGGGTGTGGCCAGCGAATAGAGCTGCAAGGGGTGTTTGCCCACCGGCAGCGCCTTGTCGCTCGTGGGACCGGCGATGGGGCGGTTGATGTTGGCAAACTTGCCGCCGCTGGCCTGGTCCCAGGTCCAGACGGTGGGCGGGGTGTAGGGGGTCTTGTCGGTCATGGGTGAGCGTTGGTTGGAGGAAGGGGCTCGCCGCGCCAAGGCGCTGGGCAGACCCCTCATCGTATGCGCTGCGCGCCAGGCTTGCTGGCGGCGCAGACAAGCCCGCTCAGTGCGACGCGCCTGCGCCCAGCGAAGCATCCTGCTGCGCCTGCAAAGCGCAGCGCACAGCCAGCGAGAGGCCGCGCACCACCTCATCAAGCGCCATGCTGGGCGTGCCCTGCTTGGGCAGCCACGGCACATGCACAAAGCCACCGCGGGTGTGGCGCAGCGCTTGGCGCTGGTTGAGTTCGTGCATCAGGCCGAAGAACACGTGGTTGCAGACAAAAGTGCCGGCGGTCTGCGAGACCTCGGCAGCGATGCCTTCGCGCTGCAGCGTGGCCAGCATGGCCTTGATGGGCAAGCTGCTGAAATAGGCCACGGGTGCGCCGGGCACCACCGGGGTGTCCACTGGCTGGGCGTCGGCGTTGTCGGCCAGCGGCGCGTCGTTCACATTGATCGCCACGCGCTCCAGCGACAGGGCGCCGCGCTCACCGGCCTGCCCCACGCAGATGACCAGCGCAGGCTGGTGCCGCGCCAGCAAGGCGCGCAACGCCTGCAGCGATTCCCCAAACACGGTGGGCAACTGCGCGGCGACCACGCGGTGGCCGGCAATCTGTCGGCCGTGCAGCGCCTTCACGGCCAGCCCGCTGGGATTGATGGACGCGCCTCCAAAGGCATCAAACCCGGTGAGCAAGACCTTGCGGGCGGGCTGGGTGATGGCTGAACGCGGGCGTGGGGACATCGGCGCAATTTACCTCAGCAGCGGTGATCCGGATGCGCCGAATGCGCGCTAACCTTGAACGCTGCCGTTTGCGAACCAGGAGCCCCGATGCCCACGAGAAAGGCCCAGACGATTCACTCCCAGGCCAGCGACGCCCAGGTCGATGGCCCTTCGCTGTTTGAGCAGGCGTTGCTGCCGTTGGTGGGCAAGATCCCGGCATCGAAAGAGCGCAAGCACAAGGTACCGTTGGACGCCGCGCGCAAGAAGGCCAACGCGGCGGCCGCCAGGGCTGCGATGGCCGCCGGCGCGCTGGCCTTGCCGCCGGGGCCACTGGGCTGGCTGACGATCCTGCCGGAGATGATGGGCGTCTGGAAGATCCAGAAACAGCTGGTGGCCGACATTGCCGCGCTTTATGGGAAACACGCCCAGCTCACGCCCGAGCAGGTGGTGTATTGCCTGTTTCAGCACACGGCGGCGGCCGGGGTGCGCGACCTGGTGGTGCGTGTGGGCCAGCGCACCATCGTGCGCCGCGCATCACCGCTGCTGATCCGCACACTCACGCGCCGCATCGGCGCCAGGCTGGCGCAGCGCGCACTGGGCAAAGGCGTGGCGCGCTGGCTGCCCATCGTAGGCGCGGTCGGTGTCGGCGCTTACGCTTACTACGACACGGCGCAGGTAGCGGCCACGGCGATCGACTTATTTGAAGGCGTGATCGAGGTGGACGCGAAGGTGCTGCCCGAAGACTCACCTTCCCCTGCCTGACGAAACGCAGCCGCTGCCCCGGCCCGATGCAGCGCTGCGCAACCATCCAACCGGGCTCACCGAAATGACAGCTGTCATGACCACCGGAACCGTCACCCTGCACCGCGTTTTCGCGGCGCCACCCGAGCGCATCTACCGCGCTTTTCTCGACGCAGACGCCTGCGCCAAGTTCATGCCACCGCACGGTTTCACCTGCCACGTGTTTGAACTCGATGCGCGCGTGGGTGGGCGCTACCGCATGCAGTTCACCCAGCTGGCCACCGGCCAGGCGCACGCCTTCGGCGGGCAATACCTGGAGCTGGTGCCCAACGAGCGCATCTTGAACAGCGATGTGTTCGAAGACAGCAACCTGCCTGGCGAGATGAGAACCACCATCACACTCAAGGCGGTGTCGGTGGGCACCGACATCCACATCGAGCAGACCGGCATTCCGGCCATGATTCCCACCGAGGCCTGCTACCTGGGCTGGCAGCAAACCCTTCAGCTGCTCGCCCTGCTGGTCGAGGCGCCGGTGGCAGGCTGATCAGAAGACGCCTCAGAGCACGCTGGACATGCGCAAGGCCAGCAGCCGCTGGTGCGCCTGGCTGTCGCGGTCCAGCGGCAGGCTGCACCTGGCGCTGAGGTAGTGGGTGGTGAAGACGTCGAGCCAGGCGGCCAGGGTGTCGGCAGCGTGGCTTTCACCCGCCAGCGCCAGGCACAGCGCGGCCACTTCGGCGGTGCAGAAATGGTCGTCCCGGGTGGAGCGACGCAGGCGGTAATTGGAGCTTTGACCGGGCTGCAGGCTGAGCACCGGCAGAGCATCCAGGTACGGACTTTTGCGGAACATCTTGCGCGCTTCGGACCAGGTGCCGTCGAGCAGCACGAAGAGCGGGCGGCGAGCGCTGGCTGTTTCACCGGAAAGCGGCGGATCAGCCACTGGCAGCGCGTGCATCACACGCGCCGGATCGGCGAACTCGCCAGGAAAGACCAGGCAGGGCTGCCATTGCGGATCGGAAAGCAGCGCCAGCAGGCCCGGGTCGACTGCGGTGCGCGACCAGCCGAAAGCCCAGGTGTCGGCCACCAGGTCGGCCACCAGCCAGCCGGTGTTGCTGGGTTTGAGGGCCTCGATGTCGCCCAGGATCAGGCACACCCCGGCGTGCGTCTCGACCCTGGGGCGCAGGGCACACAGGCAATGGCTGACCACCAGCCGGCAACCGGGGCAACGCCCGCCACCCGAGCCGCGCGCCACATACGGTTTGGAGCTCGCAGCCAGTCGCTCGGCTCGCTGTCGCGCGACGGCGTGGGGCATTACAACGGGCGGCATGGCGAGGGGCAGTGGACGGCTGAGGGCATGCAGGGACTGTATGCCCTTGAAGAGGCGACCAGCAGCCGACCACCGGCACGCCCTAGGCGGCACCGGGCTGGCACCATGGCACCCATGAACCACGCGACCACCCCAGACCCCGTCATCCACGGCTATCACGCCCATGTGTACTTCAACGCCGACACCCTGCCCCAGGCCCGCGCGCTGTGCGAGGCTGCGGCGGCGCGGTTCCCGCTGAAGCTGGGGCGGATGCACGAAAAACCGGTCGGCCCTCACCCGGACAGGAGCTGCCAGCTGGCCTTCAAGGCAGCGCTGTTCCCCGACGTGGTGCCCTGGCTGGCGCTGCACCGCGAAGGCCTGGTGGTGTTCATCCACCCGCTCACCGGGCAAGACCTGATCGACCACCGCGATCGCGCGATCTGGATGGGCGCGGTGCGTCCGCTGGACCTGAGCGTGTTGCCCGAGCGGACCACGAGCTTCGACCTGTAGCACGGCCCCGGGCAGCGAACGAATCTGGATACCGCCAAAAAAAGAGCGCGGCAAACGCCGCGCTCTTTTGCTCAGATCCGCTGGGGCACGCGCACTCAGGGCAGGTAGTTCAGCCCCTCGGGCAGCGGCAGGCTGATCGGCACCTCGAAGAACGGGTCTGCGCCATCGGGGTCGATGGTCAGCGCGCCGTTGCTGCGGAAGAACTCGGCGATCTGAGTCTGGCCCTGCACCGCGTAGCCCACGGTGGCGCCGCCGCCGATGTTGGTCAGGAAGGTGTGCGGGTTCTTGGGCACGGCGGCGTTGGCGGCCACGGCGAGGTCGTTTCGGAAGTAGGTCGTGCGGTCCTGCAGAGCGCCTGCGCGCACCAGGGCGCTGCTGCTCGGGTTGGGCACGGTGCTGTCGCCCTTGGCGAATTGCACGATCACCGGCTTGGCCGCATGACCCCGCAGCGGCTGCTTGCGGATCAGCGGCGCATACGACACCGGGTTGCCCGATTGCTGCACCCACTCGAAGCGATCCAGCACCTCGGCAATGGCCAGTGCGCCGGGCACCGCATTGACCACCGGCGGCAGGTCGCGCAGCGGCATGTTTTCGTTGAAGTTCAGGTTGAACGGCACCGGCACGCCGGGTGTGGGCGGCAAGTTGAGCAGCTGGGGCTGGCGCGTGGCCAGCGCGGCCGCGGTCAGGAACCTGAATGCGCCGAGCCGGGCCACTTCGGTGATGGAGCCGCCCGCCACGTTGGGCACGCCGGCCTGGATGTTGGGCTCCACGCCGAGCAGGATCGTGCCGTAGATGCCGCCGAACGACTGGCCTGCGTAATAAATGCGGCCGGCGTCAAGGTCGGCACCGCCGTCACCGTCCACATCCATGCCCACCTCGACCTGGCGCACCAGCTGCATGAGGTCGATCACGGTCTGGCGCAAGCCGTCGCGGCTGCCGATGGACTCGCGCGGTGGCGCGGCGTTCACGCCTTCGGTGGAGTCGATGGCGCCGTTGCCATCCTGGTCGATGCCACGACCGCCCGCGGGGATGGTCACCGGCGCACCGGCCAATGACGTGATCCGGAGCGAGCCGGCAGCGCCACCGCCATGGCCGACCACGTTGATGGACAGCGTCGCGATGCCGCGCGAGGCCATCACCGAGGCGACGGTCCAGGGGGCGCCGTACATGCTGTCGGTGAAGCCGTGGCCGAAGATCGCCACTGGCCAGCCCGAAGCCGGCTTCTCCCCGGCTGGCACGAACAGCTGGAACACGAGTTCTTTGTGCCCCTGAGCACGCGGCCAGCCCAGCAGCGAGCCCACCGGGGGAATGAACTGCGCCGAGGTCTGGTAGTCGGGCGAGGTGTAGCGGCCGTAGGCCACCTGGTCGATGGCACCGGGCACGATCTGCAGCGCGGGCGTGGGCAGGAAGGTGGTGGTGAAGCTGGGCGCGGTGGAGATCTGGCGCGTGAACTGCATGGCGGCCAGACCGGTCAGCGGGAATACGGCACGCACCGGGCCAGCGTCTGAGCTGCCGATCATGAAATCGGCGGGAGCCGGCCGGGCGTGCTTGATCTGGCGCATGACCTTGACCAGATCACTGGTGCTGGTCTGCGTGGTGAACAGCGCACCGGCCACCACCTGGGTGCGCCCGCGGATGTGGCGCAGGCCGTCGCGCAGTTCGCGCTGGTAGGCCTGGTCGTCGCGGTGGCGAAGGAAGTGGTGACCAAAGGCAAAGCGGCGGTCCCAGCGGTCGCGCACATCGTCTTGCAGGTAGTCGCTGGTCTTGATGCGTTTGCCGCGCGCATCGCGCACGCCGTTGGTCACCGCGAGCACATAGCGCGACCGCTCGGCGAGCAGCTCGTCCGGTTCAAACACCAGGGTCTTGCTGGCCGGGTCCCAGAGGATCTGGTTGATGCCCACTTTCTCGCCAAAGCCGCGCAGGGTCTGCGTGTCGCCCAGGTTGACGAGGAAAACGGTGTCGCTGTTGACGGTGGACACGTCGATGTCACCGGTGAACGGCACGGTGATGCGCGGCTGGGTGGAAAAGCCGTCGAGCGTGTTGATGACGTCGATGTCTGCGCAGTCGCTCACGCGCACCGCACAGTCGGGCTTGGGCAGGTTGACGCGGCGGTAGGTGGCGTTGGAGAAGTCCAGCACGGTGAGCCGGTTGCTCGGGAACGGGCTGGCCTGGTCGTCGAATCGCACCGAGACGCCGTCGGCCAGCGCGGCCACAGGCAGCACGGCGGCGGTCAGGGCTGCGGCCAGCCCTCGGACAAAAAATCGGCTCATGGCTTGTCTCCAGATGTGAGGCCTGTCCCGACCGGGCGGCCCTTTGTTGTGAACAATCGCACGGTGTTTTATAGGCCGATGGTGCGCAAAGCGCCAGCCCTGCTGGTGTAAACCCGCAGGGCGAATACCCCCAGAGCTGTCCCGCATCGGACAGCGACGCCGGCTGGGGACGCGACGCAGTGGCCTCTGCCACACTCACGGCATGTCAACCTCACCGCCCCCAGCCGCTGGCCCGTTCACGCTCGTGGCGGTCAACGAAGCCGTGGTGCGGGTGCTGCGGGCCGACGGCCTGCTCGTGGGCAACCTCAAGCGGGTGGGCGCGGTGTGGAAATTCAAGGCGGTCGGTTTTGACACCAATGGCGCGATCGAACCCGGCGGCGGACCGCTGACCGACCGGCACAACACGGTCTTCGCGCACCTCGACCCAGATGCGGTCAACGCCGCGCTGATGCCGGCCCGAGGCTGAACCCATGCTCTTTGCCCCGTAAGATCAGAATCAGACCGCAGGGCCTGCGCCTCGTGCGCGCCGCGTCTCGCCGACCCATCACCTGCCTTCAAGGCGTCCCTTCATGCTGGCCAATCTCACCCCGTTCCTGCTCCACTGGGGCATCACCGCCCTGTCGCTCTGGGTGGCCAGCCATCTGTTCAAGGGCATCCGTTTCAGCAGCTCGGGGGCGCTGGCGGTCGCGGCCCTGCTGCTGGGTCTGGCCAACGCGGTGGTTCGGCCCTTGCTGGTGCTGCTGACGCTGCCGCTGACGGTGCTGTCGTTTGGCGTGTTCCTGCTGGTGATCAACGCGCTGATGCTGTTGCTGGTGGCCAAGCTGGTGGAGGGCTTCAAGGTCGAAGGGTTCTGGACCGCGTTCTGGGCCAGTCTGTTCATCACCCTCCTGAGCGTGGTGCTGGGGGCTTTTGTGCTGGGTGGCACGCCGGAGTTCACCATCCAGACCAGCCCGGGAGCTGGCACCGGCTGGCTGTGAGCGACACCAACGCTAACCCCCGGGTTCGAACGTCCAGGTTTGGCGCTGGGTCTTGTCGGTGCTGAGGCAGTTGTCCTTGTCGGTGCGGAGGTACTGGTCGGCGTAGGCCTCGTTGCGGATCCACACCTCGTCGCCGCAGTGAATGGCTTCGCCCGTTCGGCCTTTGGGTTTTTCAACGATCCAGTTGGTTTTGGAGCCGTAGTCGTCCCAGTAATAGAGTTGATGCACATCGCCAAACGCGCCCAGAAAGGTGCGCGCCTTCCACTTGCCTTTCCAGACTTCCGTGGTCTTGATGCTGAGCGAAATGCCGTGGGTCAACGGCCGGTTGCCGCCATCGAGCAGAAGCGTCAGCGCCTGGTTGCCCACCTTGGCGCAGTAGTGACACGCAGCCGTTTCGGAAGCAGCGATGCAGCGGTCGTCGGCGTTGCGCAGTTTGACGCGCGCATTCTTCCTGACGACGACCGTCGAGGGTGTTGGCGCCGGTTCGTCCAGGGCCTATTCTGGGGATTCATGCGGGGAGCCGGGCGCATCAGCTCCGAGTGGGTGGTACATCTCGTGTCTCCTGCAGCGGTGGAACGTCGGGTCGAAAGAACTCCACACCACCCAAGGCCAGCAGCGAAAAACCCTGGGTGTGGACGCTGCGTCCACCTGCAGAGCCTGGATGCGCATCCACGGACGGCACGACCGCCTGGGGCGGTAGGCCAAGGGACTCGACAAAACTGCGCTGCTGCGTATGCTTAGGAACTCCAAAACCCGTTGCAGTGGAGACCTGCGGTGAATACCTTTTATTCCTTGTTGGTGCCGCCCGACGCCACCAGGCAGGCCCTGGTACACATGCGCTCATGCTCGCCCAGCTTGGGCCATCGGCATGTAGCGTTGCCCGCCCTGCACGCGGCGATGGCTGGTGATCTGATCCCATTCCCGACCATTCGAAGGTGATGAGCGAACGCATCACAATGGGGCTGAGCTGACGCTCAGCCGAACGCCACCCAACCACCCCGACCTCCAGGAGACACCGCCATGAAGTCTGTTGCCGAACTGCTCGCCGCCCGAAACTCACCGCTGTGCACGGTGTCGCCCGATGCGTCGGTGTTCGAAGCCTTGCAGATTCTGGCCAAACACGGCGTGGGTGCATTGCCGGTGGTAGAGGGCGACAAGTTGATCGGGGTCGTGTCAGAGCGTGACTACACCCGCAAGATCGCACTGGAAGGCAAGAACTCGCGGGAGGCCCGGGTGGCCGACATCATGACCCGCGAGGTCTTGGTGGTGAAACCCACCTCACGCGCCAGGGAATGCATGGCGCTGATGAGCTCAAGGAAGATTCGGCACCTGCCGGTGGTGGACGGCGATCGCCTGGTCGGCATGCTGTCCATCCGCGACATCCTCGACGCCATCATTGCCGACCAGCAGTCCACCATCGAGCAGCTGGAGAGCTACATCCACTCCTGAGCGCCAGGGGCCCGGCGCTGCTGGGTTGCATCAGAGCTGGCGGACGCAGTGGGGATGGCGATCAGGGCCTGTTCCCACCCCAGGGCGCTTGACCCTTGCACGGGCTGCGCGCCGGGCGGGGCCACTTCACATCAGTTGGTCGGCACCAGGAAGTCTTTGCTGATGCTCATACCCAGCTCGTTGACGCGGTCGAGGAACTGGGTGAGGTAGGCGTGCAGACCGGTGGCGAGGATTTCGTCGATGCGCGCGTACTGCAGTTCGGCCTTGAGCTTGCCCGCGCGTCGCTGGGTCTCACCCGACATGTCATTGGCCACGATGCCGAGGCGGTCAACCACCTCGTTGATGCAGGTGGCCATGCTGCGCGGCATGGCCGGGTTCAGCACCAGCAACTCGGCCACCTTCAGCGGCGTGATCACATCGCGGTAGACCTTGCGGTAGACCTCGAAGGCGCTCACGCTGCGCAGGATGGCACTCCACTGGTAGAAGTCGAAGTCTTCTTCCATCGCCGCTGCGTCGCTGGTGTGGTCCTGGTACGCCGCGTGGTACTTCACGTCGAGCAGGCGAGCGGTGTTGTCGGCACGCTCCAGGAAGGTACCCATGCGGTAGAAGTGGAAGGCCTCGTCGCGCAGCATGGTGCCGATGGCCACGCCGCGCGACAGGTGGGATCGGAATTTGACCCACTCGAAAAACTGGCTCGGGTCGCGCTCGAAGGCATTGCCCTTGAGCATGCGCGAGAGCTCCAGCCAGGTCTGGTTCTGGGTTTCCCAGAATTCGGTGGTGAGGGTGCCGCGCACAGCGCGTGCGTTTTCGCGGGCGCCGCGCAGGCACGAGGCGATGCTGGAAGGGTTGCGCTCGTCGCGCACCATGAAATCGAGCACGTTGGAAGCAACAATTTCGGGACCGTATTTTTCGGTGTATGCGGGCGTCAGCTCGCTGATGCGCAGCAGGCCAGCCCAGGCGGCCTGAGCTTCCTCGCTGGACTGCGGCATGAGCGAGGTGTCGTAGTTCACATCCAGCAGGCGCGCGGTGTTTTCCGCACGCTCGGTGTAGCGGGACATCCAGAAAAGATGATCGGCAGTTCTTGACAGCATCATGGTGTTTCCTATTGGGCGGAAGGCGATGGGCGGCGCGGCTGTCGCGCTCAGCGACCTTCCATGATCCAGGTGTCCTTGGTTCCACCGCCTTGCGACGAGTTGACCACCAGCGAGCCTTGCTTGAGAGCGACCCGGGTGAGGCCGCCGGGCACCATCTGCACCTCGGTACCCGAGAGCACGAAGGGGCGCAGGTCGATGTGGCGTGGCGCGATACCTTCCTTGACGTAGGTGGGGCAGGTGGACAACGACAACGTGGGCTGGCCGATGTAGCCGTCGGGTTTGGCGAGGATGGCTTTGCGGAAATCTTCGATCTCGGCCTTGGTCGAGGCGGGCCCCACCAGCATGCCGTAGCCGCCGGCGCCGTGCACTTCCTTGACGACCAGGTCCTTCAGGTTGTCCAGGATGTATTTCAACTCGTCGGGTTTGCGGCCCATGAAGGTGGGCACGTTGTTCAGAATGGGTTTTTCGCCCAGGTAGAACTCGATCATCTTGGGCACGTAGGGGTAGATCGACTTGTCGTCGGCCACGCCAGTGCCTACCGCGTTGCAGATGTTCACATTGCCGGCGCGGTAGGCTTCCATGAGGCCCGCGCAACCCAGCGTGGAGCTGGGGCGAAACACCTTGGGGTCCAGGAAGTCGTCATCGACCCGGCGGTAGATCACATCCACGCGCTGCGGGCCCTTGGTAGTGCGCATGAAGACAAAGCTGTCCTTGACGAAGAGGTCCTGCCCTTCCACCAGCTCCACGCCCATTTGCTGAGCCAGAAAGGCGTGTTCGAAGTAGGCGCTGTTGTACATGCCCGGCGTGAGCACGACCACCGTTGGCGAGCCGGCAGCCGCGGGCGGCGCCACGGCGCGCAGCGTTTCCAGCAGCAGGTCGGGGTAATGCGCCACCGGCGCCACGCGGTTCTGCCTGAACAGCTCAGGGAACAGCCGCACCATCATCTTGCGGTCTTCCAGCATGTA
The DNA here is from genome assembly GCF_030373245.1 of Hydrogenophaga sp. Classification (GTDB taxonomy): domain Bacteria; phylum Pseudomonadota; class Gammaproteobacteria; order Burkholderiales; family Burkholderiaceae_C; genus Hydrogenophaga. The sequence goes on along the minus strand of NZ_JAUCZF010000004.1, from coordinate 249,790 downwards.
GCTCACGCCGCTGGGCACGCGCAGGTTGTCTTCCAGCACGAAATACTCGCCCACGCCATCAGCATTGGGCGCGCGCACCATGTCGACCCCCGAGATGTGCGCGTACACACCATTGAACAGGTCAACCCCCTTCATCTCGGGTCGGTACTGGGCGTTGTTCAGGATCTGCTCGGACGGGATGTGTCCAGCCTGGATGATCTCCTGGTCGTGGTAGATGTCGTGCAGGAAGCGGTTGAGTGCGGTCACGCGCTGCACCAGGCCCGCCTTCATGTTCCGCCACTCGTCGTTCGGGATGATGCGCGGGATCACGTCAAAGGGAATCAGCCGCTCCATGCCCGCGGCGTCTTCGTCTTTGTCGCCATACACCGCGAAGGTGATACCTACCCGCCGGAAGATGACTTCAGCCTCTTCACGCCGGTCTGCCATCACCTCGGGCGGTTGCTGGGCAAGCCAGCGTGCGTAACCTTCGTAATGGGCACGGACCTCGTCAGGCGAGGCATACATTTCGTCGAACATCGGTCGGGTCATGGGCATTTTCTCCTCCAGGCAGCATAGCAAGGTCCGCGCCAGGCCACTGCATTGATTGCCGCAAGGGTGCGGCTCTCAGCGCCCGGCGCGGCGCTCAGTCCGGGTCTGGCGCGGGTCCTTCGCGGGGCTCCCCACCGCTGAGGTTGGGCGACAGGTGGTGCCAATAGCGCCGCCCCCGCTCGCGTTCACACAGCACCCGATCGGGCTGGTGGCTGCGCCAGGTGGCGGCGCCACAGTCGGGCGAAGTGACCCAGCTCAGGTCGCGCTCCCGGTAACGCGCCAGCACCTCGGGCGCCGGGTGCCCAAAGCGGTTGCGATAGCCCGACTGCACCAGCACCCAGCGTGGCTTGAGCGTATTGAGCAGCACCGGACTGCTGGAGCTGCGGCTGCCATGGTGAGGAGCCAGCATCAGCGAGGCACGCAGGTCGGGCCGCGCCAGCGCCAGCCGGGTTTCGCGCTCGGCATCCAGGTCGCCGCTGAGCCAGGCGGCCTGTTCACCGGCGCGGATCAGCAGCGTGCACGACATGGCGTTGCTGCTGAGCAGGCCGCTGCCATCGGACCGATAGTGCTCGGGCATGGGGTGCAACACCTCGAAGTCCACCCCATCCCACTGCCAGCGCTGCCCCGCCAGGCAGCGCTGATTCGGGTCAGGGTCGTAAGACGACAGCCAGCGCGCCTGCGGCCAGGCGACCCGCACCGCATCGGCGCCGCCAGCATGATCGCTATCGCGGTGGCTGATCATCACGGCATCGGGTTGCTCACCGAGCGCGCGCAGCAGTGGCAGGATCACGCGCTGACCCGCATCGCTCTCGGGCGAATAACGGGGGCCAGCGTCAAACAGCAGGCTGTGTCCCGCGGTGCGCACCAGCACCGCGCTGCCCTGCCCGACGTCGATCGCCAGCACCTCGAATGCGCCGGGCGGTGGCCGTTGCGGGCTCCAGAACAGCGCGGGCACCATCAGCATAAGCCCCGCAGCCCGCACCACCACCGGCCAGCGCAGCACCAGCAGCACCCCGCCGAGCACCGCCGCCAGCGCCAGCGGCAGCGGCGGGATCGCCCGGTGAATCGCCGCCCACGGCCATTGCCCCAGCCACTGCAGGACAAGTCCCAGACCTTGCAAGGCCAGCGAAGCCAGATCCCACAGCGGTGGCAGCAGGACGCCGAGCATGGCCAGCGGCGTGATCAGCAAGGTCACCCAGGGAATGGCGATCAGGTTGGCCGCCAGCCCCACGACCGAGAACTGACCAAAGAGCAGCAACGCCAGAGGCGCCAGCGCCACCGTCACCACCGCCTGCTCGCGCAGCAGCCCCAGAGCGGGTCGGATCGCTCGCCGCACCGCAGACGGATCTTCTGGTGCCGGCAGGCCTGCACCGCGCCGGCCTGCATCGCTGGCGAACAAAATGCCCACCGCCACAAAACTGAGCCAGAAGCCTGGTTGCAAAAAAGCCCAGGGGTCGAGCAGCAGCACCGCACACATGGCCAGCAACCACACCAGAGGCCAGGGCCATTGGCGCGCGGACAGACGCAGCGCCACCACCACACCCAACATGAGCACGGTACGCTGCGCAGGCACACCCCAGCCGGAGAACAGCGCATAGGCTCCTGCCAGTGCGACACCGCCGACCCCAGCAGCCCAGGGCGCTGGCACCGCCAGCAGCAGACCGGGCCGAAGCAACCCCAGCCGACGCCAGCCCCAGCCGACCAGAGCCACGGCCAGCCAGGCGAACATGGTCACGTGCAAACCGGAAATGCTCATCAGGTGGGCCACACCGGTGGTGCGGAACAGGTCCCAGTCTTCGCGCTCGATGGCGCTTTGATCACCCACCACCAGGGCGGCGAGCACACCGGCGCTGCGCGGCTCGTCGACCCGCGCCTCGATGCGCTCGGCCACCCATTGACGCGCCGCCAGCACAGAAAAGCCACTCGCCTGCCCGACACGCTGGGGCTCCGGGTCGCGTGGGCCGCTGCGCACGTAACCCGTGGCGCCAATGCCCTTCTCCCACAGCCAGCGTTCGCGATCCCAGCCGTGCGGATTGCGGTTGCCATGGGGTTGCCGCAGGCGCACGGTCAGCAGCCAGGTTTCGCCCGCTCGCAGCAGCGGCGCGGAAGCAGATGCGTCGCCGCGCGCCGCGCTGAACCAGCTCAGTTGCAGGCGGCGCGGCAGCACCACCGGCTGGCCATCGAGCATGGCCGAATCCACCCGCAATTCAAAGCGCTGCCCCAACGGGGTGGTCTGGGGCAAAGAGGCAATGCGTCCATTGACGCGGATGTCGCGGCCCTCGAGCGCCGACGGCAGTGCCTGGGCAGCATGGAAAGCGGCGCGCGAGCCAGTGACACCGCTGGCACACAACATGCCGGCCAACAGCCAGACCGGTCCTGCGCGCCAGCCTGGCCGCCAGGCGGCCAGCGTCAGCAACAGCGCGCCGAGCAGGATTCCCAGCGCATACACCGGCCAGGGCCAGAGCGCCGTTTGCTGCAACTGCCCGGCCACGCCCAGCACCCAGCCCAGGGGCAGCAGCAACCAGGGTCCGCTCAGGCTCACGGCACGCGCCCGAAGCCAGGTGATCCGGCCGCTCTTCGCACCCGCGTGGCTGCGAAGTCACCGCACCCTGGCGTGAGAGTTGCTAGTATGGGGAATAGACCCCAGCGGCTTCTGCATCCCTGAGAAACCATGGTTTTTTGCTCCCCCTGTTGCTTCCTGACCCTTTGAAAGCCCCCCGCATGGCCATTCACGCTGCCCTGAGCCACATCACCCATTATCGGTACGACCGCCTGGTCGATCTGGGTCCGCAGATCGTGCGTCTGCGCCCCGCGCCGCACTGCCGCTCGAAGATCGTTTCCTATTCGCTCAAGGTGGAGCCAGCGGGGCATTTCGTCAACTGGCAGCAGGACCCGTTTGCCAACTACCAGGCCCGACTGGTCTTCCCGGAAAAGGTCAGCGAGTTCAAGGTCACGGTGGACGCGGTCTTCGAGATGGCGGTCTACAACCCGTTCGACTTTTTCCTCGAACCCGACGCCGAAGAATTTCCCTTCACCTACGCCGCGGAGCTCAAGGAAGAACTGGCGCCCTACCTCAAGCCCGACCCGGTCACACCGCTGGTGAAGGCCTACCTGGACAAGATCGACCGCACAAAACGGCGTACCGTGATTTTTCTGGTCGATCTGAACCAGATGGTCAGCCGGGACATCAAGTACCTGATCCGCATGGAGCCCGGCGTGCAGACTCCGGAAGAAACCCTGCAGCTCGCCAGCGGCTCGTGCCGCGATTCGGGCTGGCTGCTGGTGCAGCTGCTGCGCCACTGCGGTCTGGCCGCGCGCTTCGTCTCGGGCTACCTGATACAGCTGAAGTCGGACGTGAAAGCGCTCGACGGCCCCAGCGGCACCGAAGTGGACTTCACCGACCTGCACGCCTGGTGCGAGGTCTACCTGCCCGGCGCCGGCTGGGTGGGTCTGGACGCCACCTCGGGCCTGCTGGCGGGCGAGGGTCACATTCCGCTGGCCTGCACGCCACTGCCCTCGGGCGCAGCGCCCATCGAAGGTGGTGTGAGCAAGAGTGAGGTCACGTTCGAGCACCACATGGGCGTGACCCGCATCTACGAATCCCCTCGCGTGACCAAGCCCTACACAGAAGAGCAGTGGGCCGCAGTGATGGCGCTGGGCGACACCGTGGACGCCGAGCTGTTTTCGAACGATGTTCGATTGACCATGGGCGGCGAGCCCACCTTCGTGGCGGCCAGTGACCGCGACGCCGCCGAATGGAACACCGACGCCCTGGGCCCGACCAAGCGTGGCTTTGCCACCGAGCTGGTGCACAAGCTGCGGGACGAATACGGTCTAGGCGGCTTTCTGCACTTCGGACAGGGCAAGTGGTACCCGGGCGAGCAGTTGCCGCGCTGGGCCCTCAACATTTACTGGCGCGCCGATGGGGACCCGATCTGGTCCAACCCGGCGCTGTTTGTGGACGAACGCCATCCCACGCACTGCACCAGCGAAGATGCCCAGCGCTTCACGCAAACCCTGGCGCGCAGGCTTGGCATCACCGACCAGTTCATGCAGCCCGCCTACGAGGACGTCTGGTACTACCTGTGGCGTGAACGCCGACTGCCGGTGAACGTCGACCCGTTCAACTCACGACTCGATGACGAGATGGAGCGCGTTCGGCTGCGCCGCGTGTTCAGCCAGAAACTGGACTCGGTGGTGGGCTACCTGCTGCCGCTGAAACCCTCGGCATCCCAACGTCCGGGTCAAGCGCGCTGGACCACCGGCTCCTGGTTTCTGCGCGACGAACGCCTGTACCTGATGCCGGGCGACTCCCCCATGGGCCTGCGCCTGCCGCTGGATTCCCTGCCCTGGGTCAATGAAGCCGACTACCCCTATCAGGTGGAGTTGGATCCGTCGGTTCCGCGTGGACCCTTGCCACTGCACAGCGCCATCGCCGCGCGTTACGTCGCCGGCACCGACCGAGCGGCGGAGGCACCACGAAGAATGCAGACACCCACCGGCCTGGCTTCGCGCATCCCGACGCTGACCGCCAGGGCCGATGGCCAGGCCGAACCGGCCAACTTCGACCGAACGCCAGCGCTGAACGAATCGGCGCACTGGATCACCCGCACGGCGCTGTGCGTGGAGGTGCGCGACCCGCGCCGGGCAAGTGGCCCCAAAGCCGAAATGGTGGGCAAGGCGTCTGCCGTGCTGTACGTCTTCATGCCACCGCTGGAGAAGCTCGAACACTACCTCGAACTGCTGGCCGCCATCGAAGCCACGGCTGAGGAGCTCAAGATGCCGCTGGTGCTCGAAGGCTATCCGCCACCGCGCGACCCGCGCATGAAGCTGCTGCAAGTCACCCCCGACCCGGGCGTGATCGAGGTCAACATCCACCCGGTCACGCATTGGCGCGAACTGGTGAAGAACACCGAGTTTCTCTACAACGCCGCGTTTGAATCGCGCCTGTCGGCTGAGAAGTTCATGACCGATGGCCGCCACACCGGCACCGGCGGAGGCAACCACTTTGTGATGGGTGGGGCAACGCCTGCGGACAGCCCGTTCCTGCGCAAACCCGAGCTGCTGGCCAGCCTGCTGCTGTACTGGCACAACCACCCGTCGCTCAGCTACCTCTTCAGCGGCATGTTCGTCGGCCCCACCAGCCAGGCACCCCGCGTGGACGAGGCGCGCAATGACCAGCTGTATGAGCTGGAAATTGCCATTGAGCAGATCTACAAGAACCGCGAGATCTATGGCCAGACCATGCCGCCGTGGATCGTCGACCGCACGCTGCGCAACATCCTGATCGATGTCACCGGCAACACGCACCGCAGTGAGTTCTCGATCGACAAGCTGTACTCGCCCGATTCGGCCACAGGCCGCCTGGGTCTGCTGGAGCTGCGTGCTTTTGAAATGCCACCGCATCCGCACATGAGCAGCGCGCAACAATTGCTGCTGCGCGCGCTGGTCTCGCGATTCTGGAAGAGTCCGTACCAGGCGCCGGCCACCCGCTGGGGCACCGAGCTGCACGACCGCTTCATGCTGCCGACCTTCATCCAGCAGGACTTTGTCGATGTGATCGCCGACATGAATCGCGCTGGCTACGCGTTTGACGCCAGCTGGTTCGCGCCGCACTACGAGTTCCGTTTCCCCATGATCGGCTCGATCCACTCAGCCGGCATGGAGCTGACGCTGCGCAACGCGCTGGAGCCCTGGCACGTGATGGGCGAAGAAAGCGCGGCGGGTGGCAACGCCCGCTATGTGGACTCGTCGCTGGAGCGCATCGAGGTGCGCATGACCGGGATGAACCAGAGTCGTTATGTGGTGACCTGCAACGGACACGCACTGCCGCTGCAGAACACCGGCACCGTGGGCGAGTACGTCGCCAGCGTTCGCTACAAGGCGTGGAATCCGCCGAGCAGCCTGCACCCCACCATTGGCGTGCACGCACCGCTGACCTTTGACATCGTGGACACCTGGTCCAAGCACTCCATCGGCGGCTGCGAGTACCACGTGGCCCACCCGGGCGGTCTGAGCTACGAAAACCTGCCAGTCAACTCGTTTGAAGCGGAAAGCCGCCGACTGTCTCGCTTCAAGGCCATGGGCCACACACCTGGGCCGATGGTGATTCCTCCGGCCACCATCCACGTGCCCGGCAGCCGAGAGTTTCCGTTCACGCTCGACCTGCGCCACGCCACCTGAACAAACCCAACTCCAACCCAACCATGGCCACTCTCAATTTCATCGGCGGCGAAAAAGGCGGTGTCGGCAAATCGGTTGCCGCCCGCGTGCTGGCGCAGTACTTCATCGACAAGGGCCAGCCTTTCACAGGCTTCGACACCGACAGGTCCCACACCTCGTTTGCCCGCTTTTACGCCGACTACGCGTCGCCGGTCGTGGTCGACAGCTACGAGGGCCTGGACAAGGTCGCGAGTGTGTTCGAGGAGATGCCGGTCAGCGGCGTGCGTGCCAGCGTGATCGTCGATCTGGCAGCGCAGACCGCTGCTCCGCTGTCGCGCTGGATTCGCGATTCCGATCTGCTCGCGCTGCTGGCGAGCATGGGCATCACGGTGAATTTCTGGCACATGGCCGATGCCGGCCAGGACTCGGTCGACCTGCTGGATCGCCTGGTCAATACCTTTGGCCCGGGGCCCAACTACTTCGTGGTGAAGAACGAAGGCCGGGGGAGCGACTTTTCGCAACTGGAGCAATCTCCGGCGCTGAAGAAAGCCCTCGCACTGGGTGGTCGGGTCGTGACACTGGGCCAACTGCACGAAGCCAGCATGCGCAAGATCGACCGCCGCAACGCCAGCTTCTGGTCGGCCATCCACACCACCACGGGCCCCGATGCCCTGGGCATGCTGGAGCGCCAGCGGGTCAAGACCTGGCTGCGCAACACCTACGCCACCTTCGATGCCCTGCCGCTGAACTGATCCGATGGTCCGACTGCGCCTGGCGAACATGCGAATGGCCGATTTTGTGCACCATGCAACGGCGCGCCGGTTCTGAGCGGCTGCGCGCCGGACGCACCGGGCATACTTGGCCGCAGTGAAACCCGAACCCAACGACTCCCTGTTTGGCGACCTCGGCCCCGGCACGCCTGCCGACTGGGCGCTTTCGCTTTCCATGCCCGCCGACCGCGGCCACCACGACGAGCTGCGCGGGGTGGCCATCAACGGCCAGGGCGCACCGGCTGCACTCGCCACCACCTGGGCCAGCTTTTTTGAACACATCGGCGCCGACGGCTTTGCCGACCTGAATCGCCGACACGCCAACCTGCAGCGCCAGATTCGCGACAACGGCGTGACCTACAACGTCTACGCGGACGCCGACCGCGGCCTGCGCCGTCCCTGGGCGCTGGACCTGTTCCCGATGATCGTCGGCGCCGCCGACTGGGCCCATATCGAAGCCGGTGTGCTGCAGCGCACCCGCCTGCTCAACGCCATCATGGCCGACATGTACGGCCAGCGCGAGCTGCTGCAAAAAGCCATGCTGCCCGCCGCGCTGGTGCAAGGCCATCCCGGATACCTGCGCGCCATGCAGGGCGTGACGCCGCCCGGGGGCACCTGGCTGCACATTGTGGGTTTCGACCTCGCACACGGTCCCGACGGCCGCTGGTGGGTGGTGGGTCAGCGCACCCAGGCGCCATCTGGCCTGGGGTACCTGCTGGAAAACCGCATCGCGATCGCTCGCCAGTTTCCCAAGGCCTTCGCCGGCATGAAAGTGCAGCGGCTGGCCGCCAGCTACCGCGCGCTCGTCGAGGGCATCAAACAGCTCACGCCTGAGGGAGAGAACGCCCGCATCGCCCTGCTCACGCCCGGGCCCTACAACGAAACCTATTTCGAACACGCGTACCTGGCGCGCTACCTCGGCCTGACGCTGGTGGAGGGCAACGACCTCACGGTGCGCGACCAGCGCCTCTTCCTCAAGACCCTCAAGGGCCTGGAGCCGGTGCATGCCCTCATCAAGCGGCTGGACGATGAATGGCTGGACCCGCTGGAGCTGCGAGCCGACTCGACACTGGGCGTGCCAGGCTTGCTGCAGGTGCTGCGCGCGGGCAACCTGGTGCTGGCGAACGCACCGGGCTCGGCGCCGCTGGAGTCCAGCGCCCTGCTCGGCTTCCTGCCAGCCATCAGCCGGCACCTGCTGGGTGAAGAATTGCAGCTGCCCTCGCTGGCCACCTGGTGGTGCGGCGAAGACGCTGCGCTGCGCGAGGTGTTGCCGCTGCTCAAGACCAGCGTGATCAAACCCACTTACCCACGCTCAGAGCTGGACACCGCCATGGGCCAAAGCCTGAGTCCAAGGGAGCTGGACGAGTGGTCGGGCCGAATGGCGCGCCACCCGGAAGACCACACGGTGCAGGCCTGGCTGCCGCTGTCACAGACCCCGACCTGGGCCAACGACCGGCTGATGCCGCGCTCGGGCATGCTGCGCGTCTTTGCGCTGGCCGATGGCCCCAACTCCTGGCGCGTGCTGCCGGGCGGCCTGGTGCGACTGGCGCCACGCGGTCAGCTCATCGCCGCCATGCAGCGCGGCGGCAGCAGCGCCGACTGCTGGGTGCAGACCGAGGGCGCGGTGGACCACACCAGCCTGCTGCACTCGGCGCCCAGCACGCTAGCGCTGGCCAGCCAGAGCCGCACAGTGACCAGCCGCGCGGCTGAAAACCTGTTCTGGCTCGGGCGCTACACCGAACGCGCTGAGAACTCGATTCGCATCGCCCAGATCGCGCTCGATGAGCTGGGTGGCGAAGAGGCCAACTCGCCCAGCGTGCTGGCATGGCTCAGCGCCATGGCACAGGAGAATTCGCTGGTCCTGGAGGACGTGCCGTCGGCCGAACAATCGATTCGCGTGTTCACCCGCTCGCTGGTGGCCAACCTCGCGCCGACCGATCCCAAGCTGGCCGCTCAGTCGTTCAGCGTAGGCCACAACCTGCGTGCGCTCAAGGGGGCGGCGTCCCAAGTGCGCGAACGCCTGTCACAAGAGCAGTGGAAGCTGGTCGAGCGCACCGAAGCCACGTTCACGCGCGACTGCGCCGCCCTTTCTCTCGGCACCGACTATGTGAGCGCCGAGGCACGCGCGGCATTGCAGAGCGCCAGCGAACTGCTGGCGGCGATCACCGGATCGCAGACCGATCGCATGGTGCGCGACGACGGCTGGCGCCTGCTGTCCATGGGGCGCCACATCGAACGCATGATCACCCTCTCGCGGGCTCTGGTGCTGGCGATGGAACACGGCTGCGTGCACGATGCAGCCGGCTTCGAGGCGGTGGTGGCCCTGTTCGACAGCACCATCACCTTCCATGCCCAGTACCAGCAGCGCCGCGACATGGTGGCCCTGGTCGACCTCCTGGTGATGGATCGCGACAACCCTCGTTCGATCGCCTGGGTGGTGCAGACCCTGCGCGCACGCCTGGGCAAGCTCGCGATCAGCGCCGCGCCCCATGACGCCGCCCTGGCCCTCGCCCTACCCGACCCCGATACCTGGGTGCTGGCCGACCTGAGCAGCTGGCAACGCACACCCGAAGGGCAACGCAGCTGGACCGAGTTGACCAACCTGCTGGAAAGCTGCGCAGTGGCCGCCAGCGCGCTGTCGGAAGAGATCACGCACCTGCACTTCAACCACGCAGACCGGCGCAACCAGTCGCTGGGAGCCTGACCATGCCACGGCGGATCCATGCCCATCTCCAGCCCTTGTGCGGGTCGCTGTCATGAGGCTGCGCATCCACCACGAGACGCTCTACGACTACCTGGGCACGGTGGCACTGGCCCAGCACATGGTGCACCTCACGCCGCGCGCGGGCGCGGGTCAGCAAGTGCTGCACCACGAGATCAAGATCACACCCGAGCCGGCGACCCGCAGCGAGACCATCGACGTGTTCGGCAACCTGCGCACCTTTTTCTCTCTGCAGGCTCCCCACGAAACCCTCCGGGTGGATGCACAGAGTGAGGTGGAGACCTCCAAGCCCTGGCCACTGCCCGACAACCCGGCCTGGACCGTGCAGAGCTGGGAATGGCTGCGAGAACATTTCCGCTATCGTGTTCAGGCGCCCTACGATCCGGCGAGCGAGTTCCTGTTCGCTTCACCCTACGTGCCGCGCGACGATGCCTTTGCCGCCTTTGCCCGGCCGGTGTTCGCCACGGGCTTGCCGGTGCTGGAGGCAGTGCGCGCGCTGACGGAGCGCATCCACACCGACCTCACTTACGAGACAGCCAGCACCGAGGTCAACACACCGGCGCTGCAAGCGCTGGAACAGGGCAAAGGCGTGTGCCAGGACTTTGCGCACATCATGCTCGGCTGCCTGCGCAGCCTGGGCCTGCCCGCGCGCTACGTCAGCGGCTACCTGCTGACGCAGCCACCACCCGGCAAGCCGAGACTGATCGGCGCCGACGCCTCTCACGCCTGGGTAGCGCTGTACGTGCCGCTGCCCGTCGGATTCATCGCGCCCGACGGTGCGCCCACCAGCGGCCCAGGCGCATGGTTTGATTTCGACCCCACCAACAACCGATGCGGCTGGGGCAGCCCGGGGGAAGATTACGTGACGCTGGCCGTGGGTCGGGACTTTTCTGACGTCTCGCCCATGCGCGGCGTGATCCAGGGTGGGGCCGGTCATGAGCTGGATGTGGCGGTCACCGTGGCCCCACCCGAAGAATGGGCCCAGCTCGCTCCGCGGGCTCCTGCCTCAGAAGCGACGCAGTCGCAGTCGCAATCCAGCACGCCTGGCTGACAACGCGTCGCAAAAAAAGTCGTGTGAACAGGCCCCAGACCATCCGCACGGGCCAGTCCAGACACAGCTCTAAAATCCAGTGAACCCGACCATCCCCCACCGCATTCAGGAGACCTACCGATGAGCATCTACGACAAACTGGCCGAACTCAAGATCGAGCTGCCCCCGGTGTCCGTCCCAGCAGCAGCCTACGTGCCCTTTGTTCAGACCGGCAATCTCATCTTCCTCAGCGGTCACATCGCCAGGCAAGACGGCAAGCCGTGGGTCGGTCAGGTGGGTCTCACCATGACCACCGACGAAGCCAAGGTGGCCGCGCGCGCCGTCGCGATCGACCTCATGGGCACACTGGCCGCCGCCTGCCTGGCCGGGGGCAAAACGCTGGACGATGTGAAGCGCATCGTCAAGGTGCTGAGCCTGGTCAACAGCACCGCCACCTACACCGAGCAACACCTGGTCACCAACGGCTGCAGTGAACTGCTCGGCCAGGTGTTCGGTCCGCAAGTCGGCGCACACGCTCGCAGCGCCTTTGGCGTGGCGCAGTTGCCGTTTGGCGCTTGTGTGGAGATTGAGCTGATTGCCGAGCTGGGCTGACCGAAGGGCTTTGACGAATGGCCGACAGCAGTTACCGTCGAATCTCGGCGAAACTAGGCAGGGCCTAGGCGCATTCCATTGTCAAGCAGCCCTCCCTCAGGACAAGAAGCACAGGAGAGAACATTGATATCCCGATCTGACCCGCCGCAACCCAGCCCATCACGCAGAACCTTGCTGCAATCACTCGCACTGCTGTCCACTTTTGTCGGGGTGGTTGCCTGTGGCGGGGGCTCAAGCGCTGCACCTTCACAAAGTTCCAGCCCAGCTCCAGCACCCACGCCGCCCGGGACGCCTGCGACGCCGTCGCCTCCCGCAGCTTCGCCGCCCCCCAACGGTCCTCGCGTCCCGGTTTCACTGGGCGCGCGCCTTGCCGTGACCGGCCACTCCATCCCTGACGCCGTCATCAAATACCCATGGGCCGGCGTGATCAGGGCAGCTGGTGCCGCGCCTAACATCGTGTCGACGACCGGCCCATTCGCAGGCGCACGTTTCCGCTGGGAAAACCCGTGGCCTGCACCAGACATCGTTCGTGATGTCATGGAAGCGCCCGGCGCATCGTTCGACCTGTTCCTGGGCACTGAGGCGTTCGGTGGCGACTACGACGGCAGGCAATCGGTGGGCGGCATTGCAGAGAATCCTGACATCGGACCTTGGGCCGTGCTGTGGCACAACCTTGCCGCATCGACCGGCGCCCAGACTTTTTACAGCAACTTCTGGCGCAACGATCCCCCGCGCATTTTTGGCGCTTCATGGCGGGCATCTTGCGATCTTGAGGCTCCGCTGTGGGACGGCATCATTGACTACGTGAACGCAAACCGGGCGGGCGGCACAAGCCCGATGCGCCTTGTCCCATGGTTGCAGGTCTACATGGCCGTCCATGACGCCATTCAGGCTGGACAGATCACCGGCATCACGATGGGCAATCTTTTTTCTGACGACGTGCACCCCGACCGAATTGGCAGATGGGTACAGATGGCCACGATGATGTCTGTGATGTACCACCGCCACCCCGACGAAATGCCCAACGCAGTGCCGTTGGAGTTCGGCGGCTTTGAAACCATCAACGCTGGGCTCGCGGCGCAGCTTCGCCCCATCGTGTGGGCAACCTGCCTCGCCACGTCGAGGGCAGGTCTGGCTTGATCTGGCGCGACCTACGGCAAAAGAAGGGGCAAGTGAGCAATTCGCAGTTGTCGATGGGGGCTTGCCTGACGATGGAATGGATGGCTAAGCTGGGCGGCCTGCAACAAGCCAAAGCCTGTCGGTAGCTCGCGCGTGCGCGAAGCCGCTCGTGAACGGAAGTCCTTTCAGACTGTGCCGCCAAGCCCCAGAAAAACCTCACACTCACCCACGCTTTGCTCCAGCGCCGCTTTGAAAGCGGGCCCCCTGGGCTGGCTGCCCACAAAGCCCAGCTCATGACGCAAGCGGCCACCGTCTGCGCGCAGATTCCCCCAACCCAGCATTTTCTCGCCCCACAGAACCGGCAAGGCATAGTGACCCATGGTGCGCTTCGCAGCGGGCACATAGGCTTCGAACTTGTAGGCCCAACCCCAGAGCAATTCAAACCGGTGACGGTCCCAGACCACAGGGTCGAACGGGGCCAGGAAGCGCAGCTGATCGTCAGGCGAGTGGCGGCGCGAACGCGGATTTTCATCGGCGGGCCAGAACCAGCTTTGGCCTTGCACCTGGGCGTGGCCATAGCGGCTGGTAGCGAGCTTGAGCGCTTCGCGCACCTGGGTTTTCAGGTGGGGCGCGCCATAGGCCAGCAGGCGCGCCAAGTACGCCAGGCTTGCCGCAGGCAATGGCGCATAGAGCGCCACCACACGATCCAGCAGGCCTTGCGCCCGCTCGCGCTTCGCCGCCGCGCGGTCGTCCTGCGCCGGATGCTCCACCGCCTCGAACACCCGCGTGCCAGCCTCGCGCCGCTGCACGCGCAGCAAGCCCCGGTAGTGCATGTCGTCCAGCAGGTGCGTGGTGGCTTGCAGGCTGCTGCCCCAGGCGCTGGTGGCGCGGCCGTGATGAGCAAAAGCCTGTTGCACTGTGGCGGGGTGCACCGCACCTCGCTCGCGCACAAAGGCCAGCAATTCGGCGGCGCGTGCCCGGGTGCTGGCATCCCAGGCCTGGCGCGGCACGCGCGGGTGCAGCAGCGCCAGCGTCTCGCGCGGCAGAAATCCGTAGTTGACGAAGCAGTCTTCATCCACATCCAGCTTGGGATAGCGACGCTCCAGGTCGCCCGCCCGGTAGCCTTTGACTCGGTGGCTCAGGATCAGGTCTTGCGCGCGCGCCGGTGCGCGCATGGGATCGGCCTGCACAAATCCCAGCCGCCTGATGGCGACCGGCAGCGTGGTGGGTTTGAACAGGCTGCGCGCGATGGCGTAGCGACGCAGCTCGTCGAGCGTGAGCGGGCGTGCCACACTCACGCTCACGCCGTCACTCCACCCGCGTGATGCGGTTGGGCTTGAAACCCAGATCGGCTGCCTTGCCTTTGCGCGCTCGGGCGGCGCGGGCGTTGTTCAGGCTGCGAATTTCCAGCGTTTCCTCGCGCTCTTTTCCACCCCGGCCAATGCCTTCGATCTTCACGCTGCGCGTGTAGGCGGCCGCGCCGGCCAGGGTGTCTTTGGGCTCCAGGTCGAGCAGCATCAGGCCGCGGCCGCCCTTCTCCATGACCTTGAGCTCGCCAATCTCGAAGGTCAGGATGCGGCCCCCGGTGGAGGCGCAGGCCACATGGGTGGCCCTGGCCAGCGGCTGGCTGCCCGAGCTGTTGGCCGCATGGGACGGCGCGCACACGGTTTCGCCCTCGCCCACGGTGATGAAGGTCTTGCCCGCCCGCTGGCGCGACACCAGGTTGTCGACCGAGGCCAGAAAGCCGTAACCACCGGTGCTGGCCAGCAGCAACTGGGCGTTGGCCGGGCCGGCGAAGTAGTGCACCGGCTGGGTACCGCTTTCCAGCTCGATCAGCGTGGTGATGGGCTGGCCGTCGCCGCGCGCGCCGGGCAGGCTGGCCACTGGCACCGAGTAGACGCGGCCGTTGCTGCCGAAGACGATCAGCGTGTCCACGGTGCGGCACTCGAAGGTGCCGTACAGGCCATCGCCCTCTTTGAAAGCGAAGCTGGTGGCCTCAAAGCCGTGGTTCTGTCGAGCCCGCACCCAGCCTTTGCGCGAAATGACCACGGTCACCGGCTCGTCCACCACCTTGATCTCGGCCACGGCCTTTTTCTCGGCCTGAATCAGTGTGCGGCGGGCATCGGCGAAGGTCTTGGCGTCGGCCTCGATCTCTTTCACCATCAGGCGCTTCAAACTGCCTGGGTTACCCAGGATGTCTTCGAGCTTGCCCTGCTCTTCGCGCAGGTTGCTGAGCTCCTGCTCGATCTTGATCGCCTCCAGCCGAGCGAGCTGGCGCAGCCGGATTTCCAGAATGTCTTCGGCCTGCCGGTCGCTCAGTTTGAAGCGCGCGATCAGCGCAGCTTTGGGCTCGTCGCTCTGGCGAATGATGGCAATCACTTCGTCGATGTTGAGCAACACCAGTTGCCGACCTTCGAGGATGTGAATGCGGTCCAGCACCTTGTTCAGCCGGTGCTGCGAGCGGCGGACGATGGTGGCCTGGCGAAACTCGATCCACTCGGTCAACATGAGCCGCAGCGATTTCTGTGTGGGCCGTCCGTCGATGCCGATCATGGTCAGGTTGATCGGCGACGAGCTTTCCAGGCTGGTGTGGGCCAGCAACGCGGTGACGAGTTCCTGTTGCTCGATGCGGCTGCTCTTGGGTTCGAACACCAGGCGCACCGGCGCGTCCTTGCTCGATTCGTCGCGCACGCCGTCCAGCACCATGAGCATGCTGGCCTTGAGCTGCGTCTGGTCCTGGCTCAGCGCCTTCTTGCCGGTCTTCACTTTCGGGTTGGTGATCTCTTCGATCTCTTCCAGGACCTTTTGCGTGCTCACACCCGGCGGCAGCTCAGTGACCACCAGATTCCACTGGCCACGCGCCAGGTCTTCGATCTTCCAGCGCGCGCGCACCTTGAGGCTACCGCGGCCGGTGCGGTAGGCGTCGGCGATGTCGCTCGGTGGGCTGATGATCTGGCCGCCGCCGGGGTAGTCGGGCCCGGGCAGGATGGTCAGCAGGTCTTCGTCGCTGAGCTTGGGATTTTTGATCAGCGACACGCAGGCATCGGCCACCTCGCGCAGGTTGTGGCTCGGGATCTCGGTCGCCAGACCGACCGCAATGCCAGAAGCGCCGTTGAGCAAATTGAACGGCAGGCGCGCCGGCAATTGCTTGGGTTCTTCAAACGAGCCGTCGTAGGTGGGAATAAAATCGACCGTGCCTTCGTCGATCTCGTCGAGCAGCAGCCCGGTGATGCGCGCCAGCCGCGCCTCGGTGTAACGCATGGCGGCGGCGCCGTCGCCATCGCGCGAACCGAAGTTGCCTTGGCCGTCGATCAGCGGGTAGCGCTGCGAAAAGTCCTGCGCCATGCGCACCAGCGCGTCGTAGGCGGCCGAGTCGCCGTGCGGGTGGTACTTGCCCAGCACGTCGCCCACCACGCGCGCACTCTTGACCGGCTTGGCCGCCGTGTTGCGGTTCGGCCCGCCAAAGCCCAGGCCCATGCGCTCCATGGCAAAAAGGATGCGCCGCTGCACCGGCTTCTGCCCGTCGCACACGTCGGGCAGCGCACGGCCCTTGACCACAGAGAGCGCGTACTCCAGGTAGGCGCGCTGCGCGTAGTTGGCAAGGTTGTCCTCACCCGGCACATCGGCCGGCCGCAAATCAAGTTCAGGGGTGTCGTTCATACAGATTCAACCATTCAGAGGATCGCAGCGAGCGCGAGACGTTCATCACAGAACATCGCGGAGCCGGCTTCGCCGGGCCGCAGATGTTGCCCCCTGGAAGGGGGGTGACGCCAAAGGCGGCGCGGGGGGAGTCCAGCTCGCGGCGCGGGGGGTCAAACATCCACTTCAATAGAGTCGCCGTGCAATTCCATCAGTTCGCGGCGCGACGCGGCCTCGCCTTTGCCCATGAGCTTGGTGATGAGCGCTTCGGTGCCGGCAAAGTCAAGCGAGCCCAGGGTGACGGGCATGAGGCGGCGAGTGTCGGGGTTGAGCGTGGTGTCCCACAGCTGCTCAGCGTTCATCTCGCCCAGGCCTTTGAAGCGGCTGATCTGGCACTTCTCGCGCGCCAGGCCGTCTTTCTCCGCCTTGTCGAGGATGGCGTGCAGCTCGCCGTCGTCCAGCGCGTACTGCTTGACGGCGGGCTTCTTGCCACGGGCCGGCACGTCCACCCGGTACAGCGGTGGGCGCGCCACGTAGACATGACCGGCCTCGATCAGCTTGGGAAAGTGGCGGAAGAACAGCGTGAGCAACAGCACCTGGATGTGCGAGCCGTCCACGTCCGCGTCCGACAGGATGCAGACCTTGCCGTAGCGCAGGCCGCTCAGGTCAGGCGTGTCCAGCGGTCCGTGCGGATCGACGCCGATGGCCACGGCGATGTCGTGGATTTCGTTGTTGGCAAACAGGCGGTCGCGCTCCACCTCCCAGGTATTGAGCACCTTGCCGCGCAACGGCAGGATGGCCTGGCTCTCCTTGTCGCGGCCCATCTTGGCGCTGCCACCGGCCGAGTCGCCCTCGACCAGAAACACCTCGTTGTGCGCCAGGTCGCGGCTTTCGCAGTCGGTCAGCTTGCCCGGCAACACAGCCACGCCGGAGCCCTTGCGCTTCTCCACCTTCTGCCCGGCCTTCTGCCGCGTCTGCGCCGCCTTGATGGCGAGTTCGGCCAGCTTCTTCCCGTAGTCCACGTGCTGGTTGAGCCAGAGTTCCAGTGCCGGGCGCACGTAACTGCCCACCAGGCGCACCGCGTCGCGCGAGTTCAGCCGCTCCTTGATCTGGCCCTGAAATTGCGGATCCAGCACCTTGGCGCTCAGCACGTAGGAGGCGCGGGCAAACACATCTTCAGGCAGCAGCTTCACGCCCTTAGGCAGCAGAGCGTGCAACTCGATGAAGCTCTTGACGGCCTG
Source organism: Hydrogenophaga sp. (assembly GCF_030373245.1). Classification (GTDB taxonomy): domain Bacteria; phylum Pseudomonadota; class Gammaproteobacteria; order Burkholderiales; family Burkholderiaceae_C; genus Hydrogenophaga. Next base: position 231,967 of record NZ_JAUCZF010000004.1, on the reverse strand, counting down.
GAACAGGCCGTCCCGCAGACCGCTTTCGTGCGTGCCACCGGCACTGGTCGGGATGAGGTTCACGTAGCTCTCACGCACCGGCTGACCGTCTTCGGTGAATGCCACGCACCAGGAGGCGCCCTCGCCTTCGGCGAAGCTGTCGTGTCCGCTGTCGGCAAAGCCTTCGCCCTCGAACAGCGGAATCACCGGTTCGCCGTTGAGCGTCTGCTGCAGGTAGTCGCGCAATCCGCCCTTGTATTGCCAGGCCTGCGTGTCCTGGGATTTTTCGTTCACCAGCGTTACGCTCACGCCAGGCATCAGCACCGCCTTGCTGCGCAGCAGATGGATGAGCTCTGCCATGGGCAGGGTGGCCGATTCAAAATACTTGGCATCGGGCCAGGCGCGCACCGTCGTGCCCTGCTTTCGGTCGCCTTCGCCTCTGGGTCTCAACACCAGCGGCTCGACCACGTCGCCGGCCGAAAAAGCGAGTCGGGCGACCTGGCCCTCGCGAAAACTGGTCACTTCAAGCCGGGTCGAGAGCGCGTTGGTCACGCTCACGCCGACGCCGTGCAGACCGCCGGAAAAGCTGTAGGCGCCGCCCTTGCCTTTGTCGAACTTGCCGCCGGCATGCAGCCGAGTGAACACCAGCTCGACCACCGGGGCCTGCTCTTCCGGGTGCAGGCCAAACGGGATGCCGCGGCCGTCGTCCTCCACGCTGACCGAGCCGTCGGCGTGCAGCGTGACCTTGATCTTCTTGCCATGGCCGGCGAGCGCCTCATCAGCCGCGTTGTCCAGCACCTCCTGGATGATGTGCAGCGGGTTGTCGGTCCGGGTGTACATACCCGGGCGCTGTTTGACCGGCTCCAGCCCTTTGAGGACGCGGATTGAACCTTCGGAATAGTCGGAGTTGCTTTGAGTCGCCATAGGGGAGGATTGTACGGGTCAACCCGGGAAACAACTGTGATTACATACAGATTTCACCCCCCAGTCCGCCGGTCATGAGCCATTTGCAGGCGGTCGATGCAGCCGTTTCACGCAGCGCCTGACGCCTGGGTGCGCGCACGTTGGCGGCGATTTCGCTACAGTCGCCCGATGTCCACCTTTTCCCAGGGCGCCCCGCGCCTCACCGCTGCCCAGGTGCTGATCTGCGGCGCCGCCATCGTCACCCTGTCCATGGGCATCCGCCATGGCTTTGGCCTGTGGTTGCAGCCCATCACCCAGGCCCAGGGCTGGACGCGCGAGAGCTTCTCTCTCGCGATCGCGGTGCAAAACCTGTCCTGGGGCGTGTTCGGCATCTTTGCCGGCATGGCGGCCGACCGCTTTGGCGCCATGCGGGTGCTCATGATCGGCGCCGTGCTTTATGCGCTGGGCCTGATGGGCATGGCGCTGACCACCACGACGCTGGGCTTTGCGCTGACCACTGGCGTGCTCATTGGCGCAGCGCAGGCGGGCACCACCTACGCGGTGATTTACGGCGTGATCGGGCGCCAGATTCCGCCCGAAAAACGATCTTGGGCCATGGGCGTGGCAGCGGCCGCAGGCTCGTTCGGCCAGTTCCTCATGGTGCCGGTGGAAGGGTGGCTGATCAGCGGCTTCGGCTGGCAGGCGGCGTTGCTGATCCTGGCTGGCTCGGTGCTGCTGATCCTGCCGCTGGCGCTTGGCCTGCGCGAATCTGGGTTTGTGGGCGGCATGGCGCCGCCGCGCGAGCAGACCATCTGGCAGGCGCTGAGCGAAGCCATGCGCTACCGCAGCTTCCAGCTGCTGATGGCAGGCTACTTCGTGTGTGGGTTCCAGGTGGTGTTCATCGGCGTGCACATGCCGAGCTACCTGAAGGACAACGGCCTGTCTCCCGAGGTGGCGAGCTATGCGCTGGCGCTGATCGGCCTGTTCAATGTGATCGGCACCTACGCCGCTGGCGCACTCGGCCAGCGCGTGCCCAAGCGCCATATCCTGGCTTTCATCTACCTGGCGCGCGCCGTTGTGATCGCCATTTTCCTCGCGGTGCCGCTCACGCCAATGAGCGTTTACGTGTTTTCTTCGGTGATGGGCCTGCTGTGGCTTTCCACCATCCCGCCCACCAATGCCACGGTGGCACAGATCTTTGGTGTGGCCCACTTTTCCATGCTAGGCGGCTTCGTCTTCTTCAGCCACCAGATTGGCAGCTTCATGGGCGTGTGGCTCGGAGGTGTGCTCTACGACCGCACTGGAAGCTACGACATTGTCTGGTACATCGCGATCGCTCTGGGCGTGTTCGCCGCCCTGATCAACCTGCCGGTGCGCGAGACCCCGATCGAGCGCGGACCACAGCGCGCGGGAGCAATGGCGTGAAGCCGCTGGCGCTCAAGGCCTTGCTGTGGTCGGCTGTGGCCATGGCTCTGCTGGGCACGCTCACGCTCTATCAACGGCCCGATTTCCTCGTGAGTCTTGCCGACCAGCTCTGGAGCTGTTTCTGAGCATGCACAAGCACGGTCTTGAGCCGCCATCCGAATGGGTGCAACGTTGGAGCCATCTGGTGCCAGCGGGCGGGTCGGTGCTGGACGTGGCCTGTGGCCATGGCCGGCACATGCGCTGGTTCGCGTCGCGTGGCCACACCGTCACCGGCATCGACCGTTCCCCCGAGGCCATTGCCGCCGTGGCCGATCTCGGCAGAGCCACCCTGGCCGACATCGAAAACGGCCCCTGGCCGCTGACCGGTGAGACCTTCGACGCGGTGGTGGTCACCAACTACCTCTGGCGGGCACTGCTGCCGCGCGTGGTGGAGAGCGTCGCACCGGGCGGCGTTCTGATTTACGAGACCTTTGCCCTCGGCAACGAAACGGTGGGCAAGCCGTCGAGACCCGACTTCCTGCTGCGCGAAGGCGAACTGCTGACCCTCACCGAAGGACTGCGCACAGTGGCGTTTGAGGATGGCTTCTGCACCGCGCCCGATCGCTTTGTGCAGCGCATCGTGGCAACGCGAAAACGGTCCTCGCCATCCACCGCGCCCGAGCGGTTTGCCCTGAAGGCCGCTGAGTAGAATGGCAGGTTGGCGCGCCGCCTCAGGCTCCTGCCTCCAGATACCCTCGCGGACACCGTCCGCCCCGTGAGACCCTTGTCATGAAAACCATCACTGGCAGCATCGTCGCCCTGATCACCCCCATGCAGGCCGATGGCCGCGTGGACTACCCTGCGCTGCGCAAACTGATCGACTGGCACATCGCCGAAGGCACGGACTGCATCGGCGTCGTGGGCACCTCGGGCGAGTCACCCACCGTCACCACCGACGAACACTGCGAAATCATCCGCGTGGCGGTTGAGCAGGCAGCCAAGCGCGTGCCCATCATGGCCGGCTGCGGCTCCAACTCCACCGCTGAAGCCATCAACCTGGCGAAGTACGCGCAAAAGGTGGGAGCCGACTGCCAGCTGCAGGTCGTGCCCTACTACAACAAGCCGACCCAGGAAGGCCAGTACCAGCACTTCAAGGCCATTGCCGAGGCCACCGGCGACCTGCCCATCGTGATGTACAACGTGCCCGGTCGCACGGTGGCCGACATGTCGATCGAGACCGCGCTGCGCCTGGCGCAGCTGCCTGGCATCGTCGGCACCAAGGAGGCCACCGGCAACATCGAGCGCGCTCAGTGGCTGATCCGTGAGGCGCCAGAGGGCTTTGCCATCTACTCCGGGGACGACCCCACCGCAGTGGCACTGATGCTGTGCGGCGGGCACGGCAACGTGAGCGTGACGGCCAACGTGGCGCCGCGCCTGATGCACGAGCTGTGTGTGGCCGCCATCGCCGGCGACGCCAAACGCGCCATGGACATCCAGTTCCGTCTGATGCCGGTGCACAAACACCTGTTCATCGAAGCCAATCCGATCCCGGTCAAGTGGGCGATGTCGCGCATGGGCCTGTGCGGTCAGACCGCACGCCTGCCGCTCACGCCATTGAGTGAAGCGCTGGAACCCTTGGTGGAAGCCGCCCTCAAAGACAGTGGGTTGATCGACTGAACAAGCGCTCGGCCAGCGCTACCTCTTATCTCTTCTTCGAACTGCTCATGCACACACATTTCCTGCGCCCCTTGTCTTCCGCCTCGCGCTTAGGCGCGATTGCCCTGGCCGCCTTCCTGGCTGCGGGTTGCAGCGTGCTGCAGGAAGACAAGATCGACTACCAGAGCGCCAAGAAAGGCAGCTCGCTGGATGTACCGCCCGACCTCACGCAGCTCAGCCGCGATGCGCGCTACCAGGTGCCTGGCACAGTGGTCACAGCCAGTGGTTATCAGAGCGGCACGCCGACCGCCACCGCCGGGCAAGCAACCGCGGTCAACGCCGTGGCCGACGTGCGCATCGAGCGCGCTGGTGGCCAGCGCTGGCTGGTGGTGGACCGCCCGGCCGACAAGCTGTGGGGACCGATTCGCGACTTCTGGCAAGAGAACGGTTTTGTGCTGGAGTTGGACCAGGAAAAGCTCGGCATCATGGAGACCGACTGGGCCGAAAACCGGGCCAAGATTCCGCAGGACATCTTTCGCCGCACCATCGGCCGCGTATTCGAAAGCCTCTATTCGACCGGCGAACGCGACAAGTTCCGTACCCGACTGGAGCGCAGTGGCGAGGGTCGCACCGAAATTTTTGTCAGCCACCGCGGCATGGTTGAGGTCTACGCCAGTGCCCAGAAAGACCAGACGATCTGGCAGCCACGCGCGGCCGATCCTGAGCTCGAAGCCGAGTTCCTGACCCGCCTCATGGTCAAGCTGGGGGTCAGCGAATCCCAGGCCCAGGCCGCCGCGGCGAGCGCGCCGGTACAGGCCGCGGCCCGTCTGGCGACGGTTGACAACCAACCGGTGATCCAGATCGACGAGGGTTTTGACCGCGCCTGGAGGCGTGTCGGCCTGTCGCTGGACCGCAGCGGCTTCACCGTGGAAGACCGAGACCGCAGCCAGGGCATCTACTTCGTGCGTTTCGTGGCACCCAGCGGCGCCGATGCAGAAAAGCCAGGGTTCTTCGGCCGCATCTTCAGCGGCTCCAAGTCCGACGCCTCTCCGGCGCGTTACCGGGTGGTGGTGCGCAGCGAAGACAACCGCAGCAAGGTCAGCGTCTTGGATGGCCAAGGCCAGCCCGACACCTCAGGCAATGCGGCGCGCATCGCCCAGTTGTTGGTGGACGACCTGAAGTAAGCGGTCGACATTCACGACCGACACCGCAACAAAAAAGCCGCCCGAGGGCGGCTTTTTTGCTTGTGGCGCGCGAGGCACGCCAGCCAGCGATTTACTGCGCAGGCTTCACGGCGCCTTTGGCGGCATCTGCAGCGGCTTTGGCAGCTTCAGCAGCCTGGTCGGCAGCCATCTTGGCGGCTTCAGCGGCCTTGTCGGCGGCTTCCTTGGCGGCGTCCATGGTGGCCGCGGCGCTGTCCTTGGCGGCATCCATGGTGGCGGCGGCGCTGTCCTTGGCGGCGTCCATGGTGGCGGCAGCGCCTTCTTTGGCGGCGTCCATGGTGGCAGCAGCGCCTTCTTTGGCAGCGTCCATGGTGGCAGCGGCACCTTCTTTGGCGGCATCCATCGCGGCCGGAGCGGCAGGCGCTACGGGCATTTCTTCTTTTTTACCGCAAGCGGTCAGGGCGATGGCGGCAAGCAAGCTGGCGAGCAGAATGGATTTTTTCATGATGACAGTTCCAATGGATGAGGATGAACAAACAGGCTTTTTTCTCAGGCGCCAACCAAAAAAAAACCCGGATCCAGGATCCGAGCTTGGTTGACCCAGTCGGGTGGCCGTTTTTGAACATGGCCCACTGACTGAACCGAAATCATATCGAGAAATGTGCATCCGTATTTACCCTGATCATCTTTTTCTTTTGGACACGTTTTTGCGTCGCATTCTCGCAACTTTTAATACAAAAGATCACAATCCCAAGGTGGTCGCTGCAAAGGACGGTGCGCCCTTGTGCCAGCAGGCCTCCAGCCGCTCCAGCAAGTTTGTGCGCCTGGGAGCGTCATGACTGCTGACGCCAGTGGAGCGCACCGGGTCCAGCCGCTCCAGCGTCCAGCCAGGTGACCAGATCGCGCTCGGGAGCTCGCTGCCGGATGCGCCCGGGCAGGCATGGGCCTGCACCCGGTGGCCCCAGGTGGTGCGCCACTGCACCATCCGCGGATGGGCCAGCCTCAAGGGACCGAAGTCGCGCGCCAGCAGGCGGATCTCCCGCCCGTTGCCTGCCCAGCGGCCCAGCGCATCGATCACAGCACGCTCCCCCAGCGGCCAGTCCAGAAAATCAGGATCGCTGAGAACCAGGCTTGGCCAGCCCTCTTGAGCCGCTGTGTCCAGCGCCCGACGCACAAGCTCGGTGAAGGCGTTTCGACCTTCGAACCGGCCGACGGGCAGAGGCGAGGGGTTTGCGCTTGGGGTGTCGGTCATGGTGGCTCCTTGGCGACGCGGCGGTCAGTCGTGTGCCAGCTGCAGCCAGCCGGCTTCGAACCAGTCCTTCAAAAGTGCCTGCGCGTCTGCCGAGGCACGCCGAATCTGCTGCTCGGTCAGTTCACGCCGATCGGCCAGATGGTGCATCAGCCGGGCATCGGCGCCGCCGGCCCGAAAGCTTTCCCCGTTGATGAACACATGGCGCTTGTCGTACATCATGCGCGTGCGACGATCGAGTGTCACACGGCCCGGCCGCCAGGCCACCTGGGGTTCATCAAACCAGACCCGGGGTTTGGGCTCGGTCATCACCTCGCCCAGCGCGCAGGCCAGCGAGTGGCTGTCAGCGACCAGACGTTGCAGCGCATCCTGCGCAAAGGCCTGCAAACCGGCTGGCATGGCGCCGGGCGTGGCGGTTGCGGCCTGGGAAGGGTCACGGTACAGCGTCTCGTCTTCGCTGGCTTCGGCCATGCGCTGCAGCAGCTCGGCCGCCAGAGCCCCGCGTTGCGGCGACCGAAAGCCCACCGACACCGTCATGCAGTCGCCGCCAACCGCGACGCCGTCGTGCGCCCAGCGCGGCGGCAGGTACAGCATGTCGCCGGCCCCTAGCAAGTGCTCTTCCTGTGGCTCAAAGTGGCTCAGGATCTTCAGCGGCATGTCGGGCACCAGGGACAGGTCGCGCTGGTGCCCGATGCGCCAGCGGCGCTGCCCGCTGATTTGCAGCAGGAACACGTCGTAGCTGTCGACATGCGGACCCACACCGCCACCATCGCTGGCCCAGGACACCATGACGTCGTCAAGCCGGGCGTCGGGCACGAAGCGGAAACGGCGCAGCAGATCGTTTGCCGCAGGCAGATGCAAGTCCAGCCCCTGGACCAGCAGCGTCCAGCCGGCCTGTTTGAGCGGCGGCAGGACACTGCGCTTGAAAGGCCCGTGACGCAGGCTCCATGCATCGCCCTGCTTCACGATCAGGCGCGACTCCACTGCGGCGTCCCCGGCCATGGCAAACAGCTGGGCGCGCTCTACCGGGGGTAACGCCTGATCGCCCAGAGCCCGGCGGATCAGCAGCGGCTTTTTCTGCCAGTGGCGGAGCATGAACTGATCGGGCGACAGACCGCCCAGCAGGGTGGTGGGCAGCACAGTGGGTGAAGATGCAGCAGAGGTCATGGGACAATTGTCGGATGAAAATCAGCGAACAATGTGTGGTGTCCCTGAGCTGGACACTCAAAGACACCCTGGGCGAGACGCTCGATGTGCTGGAAGAACCGGTGGAGTTTCTCGTCGGTGGCAGCGATTTGCTGGATAGCCTGGAGCAAGCACTCATCGGACGCCGCGCGGGCGAAGCGGTTCAGTTGCAGCTGGAACCCGAGCAGGCGTTTGGCGACTACGACGATGCGCTGTTGTTTCTGGAACCACGCCACCTGTTTCCAGACGAGCTGGAAGCCGGCATGGGCTTCGAAGGTCTGCCCGCTGGCTGCAACGCTGCGGCGCCCAAAGACCGTCTTTACTTTGTGAGCGATATCTACCCGGATCACGTCGTGATGGATGGCAACCACCCGCTGGCGGGCATCGCCCTGCGCATCAGCCTGAAGGTGCACGCGGTGCGCGACGCCACGCTGGATGAAATCGGCCGCGGCACGCTGGGCACCGGCTTTTTTCGTACCGAGATCACCAGTTCGCCAGGCGACACCGACGGTCAGCCGACCCTTCACTGAGCGTTCCGGCACCAGAAAAAAAGGCCGCAAAAAGCGGCCTGAGCAGGTGCGCTGACGGCTCAGCCGCGGCCAGTAGACCCATAACCGCCCGCGCCGCGCTCGCTGGCCACCTCGAAATCGGCAACCACGCGAAACTCGGCCTGCACCACCGGCACGATGACCAGCTGTGCCAGGCGCTCCATGGGCTCGATGGTGAATGGCACGTCGCTGCGATTCCAGGCGCTCACCATGAGCTGGCCCTGGTAGTCGCTGTCGATCAGACCGACCAGGTTGCCCAGCACGATGCCGTGTTTGTGGCCCAGACCAGATCGCGGCAGGATCAGTGCCGCATAGCCCGGGTCGGCCAGATGCATGGCCAGTCCAGTGGGCACCAGCTGCCAGGCATTGGCCGCCAGAGTCAACGGCGCATCCAGACAGGCCCGCAAATCCAGCCCGGCGCTCCCCGGCGTGGCATAGGCCGGAAGCTGGTCCGCCAGCCGCGGATCCAGCACCTTCACATCAATCTGCATCGAGGCCATGGTGCTCAGTTCGCGGGCTTGACCGCTTCCTCCAGAGCCTTGAGCGCGTCCTGCGCTTCCTTGTCTTCCCCGGTGTCCGGCTGCGGAATGGCCGGGTCGACACCGGGCGTTTCACCCAGGGGCACACGCGGCGGCGGAATGTTGCCGACTTCAGGCATGGTGAAGTCCTGCCCTGGCATGTTCTCGAGCATGTTGTCGATCGCGTTCTCGTCCACCACCACCGGCTTGTCGAGGTTGCCGGTCACGATGCCCGGGTTGAGCACGATCACGGTCACCATGATGATCTGCAGAAAGATGAAAGCAATCGACCCTTTGTAGATTTGCCCTGTGGTCACCGCCTTGATCCGCTGCCCGGTCACCACGTCGTCGTAGTCGCTGCGCGCGGCCACGCTGCGCAAGTAAAACAGTGCGAAACCGAACGGCGGCGTGAGGAAGGAAGTCTGCAGGTTCATCGCCAGGATGATGCCGAACCAGATCAGGTTGATATCCAGCTTCTCGGCTACAGGCGCCAGCAGCGGCACGACGATGAATGCGATCTCGAAGAAGTCGATGAACATGCCCAGGATGAACACCAGCAGGTTCACAAACAGCAGGAAGCCGAGCTGGCCGCCGGGCAGCTTGTCGAACAGGTGCTCGACCCAGATGTGACCATCGGCCGCGTTGAAGGTGAAGCTGAAGACGGTGGAGCCGATCAGGATGAACATCACGAAGATGGACAGCTTGGTGCTGTTTTCCAGCGCCTGCTTGAGCAGATTGAACGACAGCGTGCGCCGGCCGGCGGCCATCAGCAAGGCGCCGAGCGCACCCATGGCGCCACCCTCGGTGGGCGTGGCGATGCCGAGGAAAATCGTGCCGAGCACCAGGAAGATCAGCACCAGCGGCGGAATCAGCACGAAGGTCACGCGTTCAGTCAGGCGCGAGAGCAGGCCCAGGCCAAACAGCTTGTTGGCCAGTGCCAGGCCCAGCGCCAGGAATGAACCGATGGTGGTCGAGAGGATGAAGATTTCGTCCCGCGCAGCGGGCATCTCGCGTCCGAGCATCGGGTTCATCACCGATTCGTGCACACGCGACCAGGCAAACGCCACACCCGCGCACAGCACCAGCAGGACCAGCAGCGAACGGTGACCGCTCGCGCCATTGGGCTCCGAGTAGATGCGCGCCTCGGGCGGCAGCGCCGGCACCCACTTGGGCTTGACGAACGCCACCACGACGATGAACAAGAGGTAGAGGCCCACGAGCATCAAACCGGGCAACAAGGCGCCTGCATACATGTCACCGACCGAGCGGCCCAGCTGGTCGGCCAGCACGATCAGCACCAGCGAAGGTGGCAAGGCCTGAGCCAGCGTGCCCGACGCAGTGATGGTGCCGGTGGCAATGGTGCGGTTGTAGCCATAACGCAGCATGATGGGCATGGCGATCAGACCCATGGAGATCACCGAGGCTGCGACCACACCGGTGGTGGCGGCGAGCAGCGCCCCCACCAGCACCACCGCGATGCCGACGCCGCCGCGCAGCGGACCAAACACCTGACCCACCGTTTCCAGCAGGTCCTCGGCCATGCGGCTGCGCTCCAGAATGATGCCCATCAGCGTGAAGAACGGGATCGCCAGCAGCGTGTCGTTCTGCATGATGCCGATCACCCGCAGCGGCAGCGCCTGGAACAGATTGGACGGGAAAAGACCCAGTTCCATGCCGATGAAACCAAAGAACAGCCCGGTCGCCGACAGCGAGAAAGCGACCGGAAAACCGGCTAGCAGGAAGATCAGCAGGCCGGCAAACATCACCGGCACGAAATTGTTGGTCAGCAGTTCGATCATGACGTTGCTCCGGCTTTGCGGGCCTTTTCCTGCGCCGCGATTTCTTCGGCCAGCAATTCGGTTTCACTCGGACCGGTGTGGCTGAGCACGTCGGGTCCGTCGCCCGTGAGGAAGGCAGCGCGCTTGATCAGCTCGGAGAAGCCCTGCAACATGAGCAGCGCAAACCCCAGCGGGATCAGCGCATAAACCGGCCAGCGGATCAGGCCGCCGGCATTGGTCGACACCTCGCCAGAAACATAGGCCTGCGCCAGCACCGGCCAGGCCAGGGTGGCCATCATGTAGCACAACGGGAACAGGAAAATGAGGATGCCGCCGATGTCGATCCAGTTGCGCGTGCGAGCGCTGAACTTGCTCGAGATGAAGTCAATGCGCACATGGGCATTTTTCAGGAACGCGTAACCCGCGCCCAGCAGGAACACCGCAGCGAACAGGTACCACTGGATTTCAAGCCACGCATTGGAGCTGGTGCCTACGGTTTTGCGGATGATGGCGTTGGCGGCGCTGATCAGCGTGGTGGCCAGAACCAGCCACATGGCCAATTTACCGACAAGGATGCTGAAGCCGTCGATCAGACGGGACAGGCGAAGCAGGAGCGACATGAAGAGTCCCCGGTTGGGAGTCGTGAGGGAAGCAAACACAGCGCCCTTGTGCGGACGCCCGACGATGAGGCTTTAGGCCTCATGGCTTCTAGAAAGGATAGACAAGAGCCGCGGTAAGCAACTGGAAAGCTGGAAAATTCGCGCAAAAAACCCCGCACGCGCGGGGTTTTTTGCGACTGCAATCGCAGCCGATTACAGCTTGGCCGACTGCATGTAGCGGTCGAAGGTTGCTTCGGTGAAGCGGAACCACAGGTTCTGGTCCTTGCGGAACGTCGAGTAGTCGGCGTAGATTTTTTTCCACTCCGGTTTGGTGTCGTTCAACTCGGTGTACAGAGCCATCGACTCCTTGTAGGCCAGGTCCATCACCGTCTTCGGGAACGGCAACAGCTTGGCGCCACCAGCGACCAGGCGCTTGAGCGCGCCGGGATTGCGGGCATCGTAGCGGGCCTGCATCTCGGTGTGCGCGTAGGAAGCAGCGGCTTCCACGATCGCCTGGTTCTCCTTCGACAGGGCGTTGAACGCGGCCTTGTTGATGTAGAAGTCAAGTTGGGCGCCGCCTTCCCACCAGCCTGGGTAGTAGTAGTTCTTGGCAACCTTCTGGAAGCCCAGCTTCTCGTCGTCGTAAGGGCCGACCCACTCGGTGGCGTCGATGGTGCCCTTTTCCAGCGCCTGGTAGATCTCGCCACCAGGGATGTTCTGGGGCACACCGCCCATGCGGGTCAGCACGCGACCGGCGAAACCGCCGATGCGCATCTTCAGACCATTGATGTCAGCCGCCGACTTGATTTCCTTGCGGTACCAGCCACCCATCTGGGCGCCGGTGTTGCCGCCAGGGAAGTTCACGATGTTGAACTGGTCGTAGAACTCGCGGAACAGCTTCATGCCGTTGCCGTCGTAGTACCAGGCGGTGAGCTGACGGCTGTTGAGGCCAAACGGGATCGCCGTACCCATGGCGAAGGCTTCGTTCTTGCCGTGGAAGTAATACGGTGCCGTGTGAGCTGCTTCAACCGTGCCTTGCTGCACGCCGTCGACCACGCCGAAGGCTGGCATCAACTCGCCACCCGGGTGCACCGAAATGGAGAACTTGCCGCCCGACATGTCGTTGACTTTTTGCGCAAACACTTCGGCCGCGCCGTAAATGGTGTCAAGGGCCTTGGGGAAACTGGAAGCCAGGCGCCAGCGAATGGCGGCCTGTGCATGAACAGCGGGAGCTGCTCCTGCGGCCAGCACACCGGCAATACCGGCATGCTTGATGATGGAACGACGATCCATGGTGTTGCTACTCCATTTTGAGGGTTTAACTCGACACACTCACCGGATAAGGTGAGCAGGGCAAGGCGCTTAGGCCCGTGCATTGTAAGGATCGCACCCTCCCGAACCGCACGGGTTTTCCCTTGGGAAGGGACCAGAAATCCCTTGAGCCACAAGGTATTTTGGCGCTTTTCCCGAGGGCTGCAAATTGCTTCAACCTACCCCTGAAATTTGCTCACGCGCACATCTGGACCCAGAGCGGCGGGCACCGCCCTTGTGCGCGGTGGTGGCGCTCAGCCCACTGCCTTGAGACCGGGTGCGGCGTCCAGGAAGGATGCAAACCGGTTCCGCACCGAGCGCTCGATGCCCCCGGCATCCAGCCCCAGCATGGACAGCAACTTGGCCGGGTCGCCATGTTCGACAAACTCATCGGGCAAACCAAGCTGCAACACCGGCAGGTTCAACCCATCGGCCTGCAGCGCTTCAAGTACCGCCGAACCTGCACCACCCTGGATACAACCCTCTTCCAGCGTCACCAGTGCCTCGTGGGTGTGCGCGAGTTCGCGCAGCAGCTCCAGGTCCAGCGGCTTGGCCCAGCGCATGTTGGCCACGCTGGCGCCCAGTCGGTCGGCTGCGGCCAGCGCGGGGTGCAGCAGGGTACCAAAAGCCAGGATCGCCACGCCGCGCCCTTTGCGCGTCCACTCGCCCCGCCCATAGGGCAACGGCTCCAGACCAGCAGGCTGAGATGCACCGATGCCGGCTCCTCGCGGGTAGCGCACCGCCACCGGATGTTCGCGCGCAAACGCCGTGCTCAGCAGCTGGCGGCATTCGGCCTCGTCAGACGGACAGGCCACCGCCATGTTGGGGATGCAGCGCAGGTAGGCGATGTCGTAAGCGCCGGCGTGGGTAGCGCCGTCGGCACCGACGATGCCCGCGCGATCAAGCGCAAACACCACCGGCAGGTTTTGCAGCGCCACGTCGTGGATGAACTGGTCGTAGCCGCGCTGGAGAAAAGTGGAGTAGATCGCAACCACGGGCTTGAGGCCTTCGCAAGCGAGACCGGCGGCAAACGTCACCGCGTGCTGTTCGGCGATGCCCACATCGAAATAGCGCGCGGGGAATCGCCGCTCGAACTCGACCATGCCCGAACCCTCGCGCATGGCGGGCGTGATGCCGACCAGGCGCGGGTCGGCCGCCGCCATGTCGCACAGCCATTGACCAAAAACCTGGGTGAAGGTGGTCTTGGGCGCGGTGGCGGGTTTGGTGAGACCCACCGCCGGATCGAACTTGCCCGGACCATGGTAGGCCACGGGATCGGCCTCAGCCAGCTTGTAACCCTGCCCTTTTTTGGTCACGACGTGCAGGAACTGTGGGCCGCTGTCGTGCTCCAGCAAGTGGCGGATGTTTTCCAGCGTGGGGATCAGCGAGTCGAGGTCATGGCCATCGATGGGCCCGATGTAGTTGAAGCCGAACTTCTCGAACAGCGTGGCCGGCACCACCATGCCCTTGGCCTGCTCCTCCAGCCGCTTGGCCAGTTCGAACAGCGGCGGCGCGTTGCGCAGCACTTGCTTGCCCACGCTTTTGGCCGCCGCATAGAACTGGCCGCTCATGAGCTGCGCCAGGTAGCGGTTGAGGGCTCCCACCGGCGGAGAGATCGACATGTCGTTGTCGTTGAGCACCACCAGCAGGCGGCCATCGGCCACGCCGGCGTTGTTCAAGGCTTCAAACGCCATGCCGGCCGACATGGCACCGTCACCGATGATGGCCACGGCATTGCGGTTTTCGCCTTTGATCTTGGCGGCCAGCGCCATGCCCAGGGCGGCCGAGATGCTGGTCGACGAATGCGCAGTGCCAAAGGTGTCGTACTCGCTTTCATCGCGGCGCGGAAAACCGCTGATGCCGTCGAGCTGGCGCAAGGTGTCCATGCGGTCGCGCCGCCCGGTCAGGATCTTGTGCGGGTAGGTCTGGTGACCCACGTCCCACACCAGCCGGTCTTCGGGCGTGTTGAACACGTAGTGCAATGCAACCGTCAGCTCCACCGTGCCCAGGTTGGAGCTGAGGTGACCGCCGGTGCGCGCGACGCTGTGCAGCAGAAAGTCGCGCAGTTCGTCAGCCAATGGCGGCAACTGATGGCGTGCCAGCTTGCGCAGGTCGGCGGGCGACTCGATGGTGGAAAGCAGTGCACTCATGTGGCGGTGTCCAGTGTTCAATGGGTACGACGGCCGACCCAGTCGGTCAGCGCGTGCAGGGGCTCGACGCGGGCGAGCCCGGTAGCTTGCAGGGCCTCGTGGGCCTGAGACAGCAGCCGATCGGCATAGGCCTGGGCCGCCTGCAGACCCATCAGCGCGACAAAAGTGGGCTTGTCGGCTGCGGCGTCTTTGCCTGCGGTCTTGCCAAGGGTGGCGGCGTCGGCGGTGACGTCGAGCACATCGTCGACGACCTGAAAGGCAAGGCCCAATGCAGCGCCGAAGCGCCGCAGTTGCTCGGTGGTCGTTGCGTTGACATGGCCGCAGGCCGCGCCCATCAGGACGCTGGCCTGCAGCAGGGCCCCGGTCTTGAGGCGGTGCATGCGCTCCAGCGCAGTCTGGTCCAGCGCCAGACCGATGCTGGCCAGGTCCACCGCCTGCCCACCCGCCATGCCCTGGGCGCCAGCCGCACGCGCCAACAGGCGACACAAGTCGCTCGCCAGCCGAGGCTCGACGCTGGACTCGGGCACCAGAAGCTCGAAGGCCAGCGCCTGCAGCGCATCGCCCACCAGCAAGGCCTGGGCCTCACCGAATTGCACGTGCACCGTGGGTTTGCCCCGACGCAGCACATCGTTGTCCATGCACGGCATGTCGTCGTGCACCAGGGAGTAGGCGTGGATCAGCTCCACCGCGCAGGCCGCGCGCATCGCTGCCTCGGTCGCGCCGCCCACCGCCTCGCTGGTGCCCAGCACCAGAAGGGGGCGCAGCCGCTTGCCACCATCAAGCACCGCGTAGCGCATGGCCTCGCCGAGACCGCCGGGCGCATCGCTCACAACCCAGGTCGACAAGGCGCGCTCCACGGCGGTCTGGCGCTCGCTGCGCCAGAGCTCGACCTGTGCCTGGGTGTCGCTTGGGTGGTTCAATCCGCGGTCCAGGTCTTGAGCTCACCACCTTCGAGCACTTTGATCTGGTCTTCGACCGCGTCGAGCCGCTCGCGGCAGAAGGCCAGCAGCTGGGCGCCCCGCTGATAGCGCGACAGCAACTGGTCCAGCGGCAGTTGCCCGGCATCGAGCTGGGACACGAGCTGCTCCAACTCGGTGAGCGCGTCCTCGTAGCTGGACGCTATCGCCACCGACTCCGTGGCGGGAGCGGCGGTCTTGGTGGCGCGGGAAGATGGGGGCGTCATGCAATGGTCGTGGTTGATCCCGGTCGGGCGTCTGTTATGCACAGCATCGGACCGGTTGGATCGCGGTTTCGATTTTAGCCCTCCGGCCCCTGAGCGCCCAGCCTGTGCCCCTTTGCCCGTCGCGGGCGCACTCTTTCACCCCCTGGGGTACACTCCCCCCTCATTTTTTTCTACTGACGGGCCCTGGCTGCCCGGAGGGACGCACCACTTCACCCATCCCGCGCGAATTCGTCTTTTCGAGCAGCGCTCACCCTGCCCCTTCATAGGGGGAGTCTCTAGGTCAGGACCTTATGTCTGATTTAAGTCTTCAACTTCAGCAGGCCAGAAGCCAACTCCCGGTTTCCAGCTATTTCGACCCAGCGCTGTTCCAGCGCGAAATGGAAACCCTCTTCCAGCGCGGTCCCCGGTACGTGGGGCACCAGCTGTCGGTGCCCAACCCGGGGGACTACCACGCCCTGCCACAGGAAAAAGGCGGCAGGGCCCTGGTGCGCACAGAACGGGGCGTGGAGCTTGTCTCCAATGTGTGCCGCCACCGCCAGGCCATCATGCTCAAAGGCCGTGGCAACCTCGGCAACACGCAGCCAGGGAGCGCGGGCGGCAACATCGTCTGCCCGCTGCACCGCTGGACCTACAGCGGTGGCCAAAGCTCCTCATCGTTGGGCAATCTGCTCGGCGCGCCCCATTTTTCCCAAGATCCCTGCCTGGACCTGAATCGCTATGGCCTGCGCGAGTGGAACGGCCTGCTGTTTGAGGACAACGGGCGCGACATTGCCACCGATCTGGCGGGCATGGGGCCACGCGCCGCGCTCAGCTTCGACGGCATGGTGCTTGATCACGTGGAGATGCACACCTGCCACTACAACTGGAAGACCTTCATCGAGGTCTACCTGGAGGATTACCACGTGGGGCCGTTTCACCCCGGTCTGGGCCAGTTCGTCACCTGCGAGGATTTGCGCTGGGAACTCAAACCCGAGTATTCGGTGCAGACGGTGGGTGCGCAAAACCTGCTCGGCAAAGCCGGCAGTCCGACCTACCAGCGATGGCACGAACAGCTGATGCAATACCGCAGCGGTCAGCCACCAGACCATGGCGCCATCTGGCTCACCTACTACCCGCACATCATGATCGAGTGGTACCCCCATGTGCTCACGGTCTCGACCCTGCACCCGGTGAGCCCGACCGAGACGCTGAACATGGTCGAGTTCTACTACCCGGAGGAAATCGCGGCCTTCGAGCGCGAGTTTGTGGAGGCGCAGCGCGCGGCCTACATGGAAACCTGCATCGAAGACGACGAGATCGCCGAGCGCATGGATGCCGGGCGCCAGGCCTTGCTGGCGCGAGGCGACAACGAGGTGGGGCCGTACCAGAGTCCGATGGAAGACGGCATGCAGCACTTTCACGAGTGGTATTCCAAAAAGCTCCCCCCCGCGCCGCCTTCGGCGTCACCCCCCCAGAGGGGCGGCGCAATGCGGCCCGGCTGAGCCGGTTCCGCTGCGCCACTAGGCTGAATGCCCACCATGCCTCGACGATTTTTTCAGGCCACCGCAGAACCGGCTTTGCCGGGCTGCCAGTGGCGCCCCCCTGGGGGGGTGACGCCGCAGGCGGCGCAGGGGGGATAGAAAATTCAAGCCCTCTGGATGCTGCTCGCGTCCTTCTTTTTTGCGACCATGGGCGTGTGCATCAAGTACGCGTCCGACCACTTCAACAGCTTCGAGATCGTCTTCTACCGCGGCCTGGTGGGCATGATTTTCTTGATCCTGCTTACGCGCGCGAGAGGCGTTTCGCTGCGCACCCGCCTGCCCATGATGCATTTCTGGCGCAGCCTGGTGGGCGTGATCGCGCTCACCTCTTGGTTCTATGCCATCGCCGCCCTGCCGCTGGCCACTGCGGTGACGCTGAACTACATGAGCAGCATCTGGATCGCGGCATTTTTGCTCGGTGGTGCGGTGCTGATGCAGAAAAACCAGATGCCGCTGCGCCACCAGAGCCCGCTGTTCATCACGGTGCTGATCGGGTTTGCCGGCGTGGCCCTCATGCTGCGCCCCACCTTCAACCCGGAGCAAATGACCGGCGCGCTGGTCGGCCTGTTTTCCGGCATCTTCTCGGCGTTTGCCTACCTGCAGGTGGCAGCCCTGGCGCGCGCTGGCGAACCGGAAAGCCGCACCGTCTTCTACTTCTCGATTGCGGCGGTGGTGGCCGGCGCCTTCGGAATGGCGTTTGCGGGCGTCAACGCCTGGCATTGGCCCAGTGCCCTGTGGCTGCTGCCCATCGGCTTGCTGGCGGTGTTTGGCCAGCTCTGCATGACCCGCGCCTACTCGCGTGGCGCCACCATGGTGGTGGCCAACCTGCAGTACTCGGGCATTGTCTTCGCAGGCTTTTACAGCCTGACGCTGTTCGGTGACGAATTGCCCTGGATCGGCTGGCTGGGGATGGGGCTGATCATCTTCAGCGGCATCACCGCCACCGTGCTGAGGGCACGGGCCATTCCAAACGCGCCGGCCGAAGGTCACTGAGCGCGTGACAGCCTGCACGCGGACACCGCGCCACTAACACTTTGGTGGAATACCGAGGTGTCGGCGAGCGGCGCACAATCATGCGTATGTATGCCACCCTGATTTCCCCAGAGGAGTTGCAGGCCCTGGATCCCGCGTCCGTCCGGATCTTCGATTGCAGCTCCAACCTGACCGATCCAGCCGCCGGCGCCGAGCAATTCCAGTCTGCCCACTTGCCGGGGGCGGTGTTCGCCGACCTGAACCACGACCTCAGTGGCCACGATCCCGCGCACAACGCCAGTGGTGGCCGCCATCCCCTGCCTGATCGCTCCCATTTCGCCACCTGGCTTCGCCGCCAGGGCCTCAACGTCGGCATGCAGGCAGTAGTCTATGACCGCCAGGGTGCGAACTACTGTGGCAGGCTTTGGTGGATGCTCAAATGGTGCGGCCACGAGCCGGTGGCGGTTCTCGACGGCGGTCTCGCCGCCTGGCAAGCAGCGGGCGGTGCGGTGGTGACTGGCTCTGCCGATCCCTGCGCGGAAGGCAATTTCGTACTGGGTGAACCGCTGGTGAAGGTCCTGCACACCGCGGACCTGACGAAGCGCCTGGGCGATCCCGCACAGACCCTGGTCGACGCCCGTGCCAGCGCCCGCTTTCGCGGTGAGGTCGAGCCGCTCGATCCGGTGGCGGGCCACATTCCCGGGGCGCTCAACCGGCCTTTTGCCGACAACATTGGGCCTGATGGCCGGTTCAAGCCAACTGCCCAGCTGCGCGCCGAGTTCGAGCGCCTGCTGGCTGGCCGCGACCCGATGACGGTGGTGCATCACTGCGGCAGCGGCGTGAGCGCCATCCCCAATCTGCTGGCCATGGAGTTGGCCGGGCTGGGAAGGACAGCCCTGTTTCCCGGCAGCTGGAGTGAGTGGTGCAACACACCGGGGCTTCCCTGCGCCCGGACTTAAGTTGCTTGGCGCTGAGTCGATGTCAATAAGAAAGCAGTCCGCCGCCCCGTGCATCGGGAAACCAGGAAGTTTCAATTAAATCTGTCCAACTGCTTTGAAACCTGAAACTCGTGCGTCCACCGCCACTGCAGCGCTGGACGCAGCCGCCCTGCCCACGCTGAAACTGGTTGCCATGTTGATGGCCTCCAGCGGCGGCCTGCTGGCGATCTACATGTATTTCTTTTCAGTCACGCCGCGAAACTTCATTTCGCCCGCGATGATTTGCGTGCTGGGTGGTATCGCCGTCGTTCTGCTTCGTCGCGGGCATGTCCGTCTGGTCGCGCGGCTGATGGTGACCGGGGTGCTGTTGGCGGCGGTGGCATCGGTCATCGTGTTTGGCTCCCTGCGCTCGCCGGGGGTCATGATGTTCGCAGCCGCTGTGGTCACGGCCGGCATCTTCCTTGGTCGCGCGGACCTCATTGGTTCAATGCTATTCACCTTCCTCGCCCTGCCGATTCTCCTGTGGGTCGAGCAACAGGGATTGATGACGGCGCCATCGATGAAGGTTGACCTCAGAACCTTGATCTCTTATCTGACGATCTTCACCGTGATCGCCCTCGTGGTCTACTACGCCCGCGAAAGAACCTGGCGAGCCCAAGAGCAATTGCTGAAAGCACTTGAAGCGCGCCAAAGTGCCGAGCGCGAGCGCGACCGCAGCCTGGAGCGCTTTGCGCACATCTTCCGCACGAGCCCGACGCCCATGCTGGCGCAGTCGGCGCGCAATGGTCTGATCCTGGATGTCAATCCGGCGTTCGAGCGCTGCTATGGCATTGCGCGTGATCAGATCGAGGGCCGTGACGACACAGCTCTCTGGGCCGATGCCAGGCAACGCGACGCCTACGTGCAACGTCTGTTGGAGCATCGCCACGTGCTCGATTTCCAGTGCAAAGGCCTGCGCACGGACGGCACCACCTTCGACGCGCTGCTCTGCAGCGAAATGGGCAACGACCCCGAGGACAAGCTGATCATCACCACGGTCACCGATGTCAGCGCGCAGACGCTGGCACTGGAAAAGCTGAAGCGCTCCGAAGAGCGGTTTGCAAAGGCGTTCAACTTCAGTCCGCTGAAGATGACCATCACCCGGCTGAGCGATGGCACCTTCGTGGAGGTGAATCAGGCACGCGATCCCGTGCAGGGTCTGCAGCGCCAAGAGCTTCTGGGCAAATCCACCCTCGACACCGGTGGCTGGCTGAGCCCGCAGGAGCGCCAGGCGTTCATTGCGCGCATCCTGCGAGAAGGTCATGTGAGCGGCTATGAAACCCGCATGCGGCACGCCGATGGCCAGCTGATCGACGCCAAGATGTGGGCCGAGCGGATCGAGATCGACGGCGAAGATTGCATCCTTTCCTGCTTTGTCAACACCACCGAAGAAAAGCGCCGCGAAGCCCAGCTGATGGCGCTCAGCAGCGGCATGGCTGGCCCGATTGGCGACGCCTTGTTCAGCGCACTCACGCTGCACATGGCGCAGGCGATTGGCGCCGACATGGTCAGCGTGGGTGAACTGGATAGCAACGAGCACCTGCGTACCCTCGCCGTCTGGAGGGATGGCATCCCTGGCAACAACCTCACCGTCCCGCTCGCGGGCTCTCCTTGCGCCGCAGCGCTGGACCAGCCCGATCTGTGTGTCTTTGAAAGCGGAGTTGCGCAGCAATTCGCACAGCACCCGATCATCACCAGCGAGGGTTTTCAGGCCTACATCGGCCAGTCGCTTCGCGATGAAGACGGCACGCCGATCGGTCTGCTCAACGCGTACTGGCGCCAGCCCGTGCAACTGGGTAGCGAGGCCCGCGCCCTGATTGCGATTTTCGCCAGCCGGGCCAACGCCGAGCTGGTCCGCCTGCATCGCGACCGCGAGATCCAGCGCCTCAATGCCGGGCTGGAGCGGCGGGTGCACGACCGCACGACCGAGTTGCAGAAGCTCAACGCCGAGCTGGACTCCTTCGCCTACTCGGTGTCACACGATCTCAAGTCGCCGTTGCGCACAATCGACGGCTTCACCCGGTTGCTGGGCGAGCAGCTGGGCGGGCGCCTGCAGCCTGAGGAGCAGATGCTGTTCGAGCGCGTGCTCGGTGCGACCCGCCGAATGAGCGCCCTGATCGCCGATCTGCTGGCGCTGGCGCGGGTCAGTCAGGGTCGGCTCGAGCTGTCACCGGTGGACTTGAGCGCTCTCGCGAACCAGATCATGATGAGCGAACAAGAGAAGTACCCCGAACGTGCTCTGCGCTGGCAGATTGCGCCCGGCCTGACCTTACATTGCGACGAACGACTGGTTCGCATTGCCCTGGAGAATCTGCTCGGCAACTCGGTGAAATACACCAGCAAACGGACCGATCCGCTGATTGAACTGGGCCAGCTGGGCGGCGAGACAGGCGGGCCCGGCGAACTCTTCGTTAGGGACAACGGCGTGGGCTTCGATATGGCCCAGGTGGACAAGCTCTTCAAGCCCTTTCAGCGCCTGCACATGCCCAGCGAATTCGAGGGCACAGGCATCGGCCTGGCCACGGTGCACCGCATCGTGGAGCGGCACGGCGGCAGCATCCGTGGAGAGGCCGAGCCGGGTGCCGGAGCGACGTTTCGCTTTACGTTGAGCGAAGCTTCTCGACTGGGAACGTCATCGCCGCTCTCGGCAAGCCCTTCTCTGCTCAGCCCTCGCATCGAAGGCAGCGGGTCAGACGCCAGCTTGATCGATGGGAAGGTGGGTTGATGCAGCGCGCTGATGCAAGCCGGTCACCCACGAGGTGTCCTTGTGCCATTCACTGGCAAGAGGCCGCTTCACCATGGCCGGAGCGATGCCAGAAGGCAGTCGCAGCAAAGCGGGGTCCAGATCCGGTCGGTCCAAACGAGTCCGACTGCGAGATGACATGAGCGAGAACTATTCAGCCAGCCTGTTTCAGACGCCCGGTCAGATCGACACGGCGGAGAGCCTGGACACCCAGCGCCTGCGGTCGCTGCGGGTGTTGCTGCTCACGCTGAGCGTCATCGTTCCCGCCATCGTGCTGGCACTCTGGTGGCGTGGCGGGGCCACGGGCATCGCCCTGGTGGCCGCCGGACTCTGGCTGTCGTCGGTGCTCATGCTGTGGCTGTCGCACACCCGCCTGTCGCACCGAGTTCCCCTGCTCATGATCGTCGTGGTGCTGACCGCGGGTATCGCCGGTGTGATCGCCGACGGATCGGTGCGCAGTGCGGGGGTGCTGGTCATCATGGCCGCCGTGATCGGCGCCGGCACCTACTTGAACCAGCGCGCCATGATAGGGAGTGCGCTGGTTGCGGTGACCTCGCTGGGTTTGCTCAACTTCGCCCAGCAGGAAAACTGGATGCACCCGTCTCGTCTGCCCGGTGACTGGGCCCTGTGGCTGACCCAGACCGCCGTGATGGGCTGCCTGCTGGTGATCGTGTACTACGGGCGAACCCGCCTGGAGGCGGCTTTCGAAGCGCAGCAGCGGACTCTGCAGCACTGGGAGCGGGTGGCACTGGCGTTGCAGGAGAGTGAAGCGCGCTTCATGGGCATGTTCCGCAACAACCCGGCGGCCACGCTGGTGCAGCGCGTGGATACCCGGGCCGTGCTGGAGGTGAACGAGGCCTTTGTTCAGATGATGGGCTACTCACGCGAGCGCCTGATTGGCCAGGCGCCGCCCAGCATGTGGGCGGACGAAGCTCAGCAAGCCGCGTTTCGCCAGCAGTTGACCACCCAGGGTCGGGTGCACAACCTGGCCGCGCGCGGCCTGCGCGCCAACGGCGAAGCATTCGACTGCGTGGTGTTCGCCGAATTTGTGCAGGCGGGCAATGATCCGCTGGTGATCACCATGCTGCTGGATGTCAGCGCCGAAGTGGCCGCGCGCCAGGCCTTGAAGAGATCGGAAGAGCGCTTCTCCAAGGCCTTCAACTTCAGTCCACTGGGCATGACCATCACCCGCACATCCGACGGCCTGTTTCTCGAGGTCAACCCGGCCAATGAGCGCGTGCTGGGCTATTCCCGCGAAGACTTCATGGCGCGCACCTCGATGGCAGCCGGGGTCTGGCTGAGCGAGACCGATCGCAACGCCTACATCGATGCGCTGAGTCGCCAAGGGCGGCTGCTGGGCTACGAAACCCGCATGCGAAACAAACAAGGCGAGGCGGTGGACGTGAAGATCTGGTCTGAACTCATCGAGCTGGAGAACGAGCCGTGCAACCTGGCGTTCACCCTGAATGTCAGCGAAGAAAAGCGCAAGGCCGCGCTGCTCATGCGGGTGGCCAAGGGCGTGTCGGCGCAGACTGGCGAGGCATTTTTCCAGTCGCTGGTGCAGCAGCTCGCGCAAGCCGTCGGGGCGCACGGCGCGGTGGTGGCGGAGACCCGACCCGAGGGCGGACTCACTTCGCTGGCCCTGGCCTGTCAGGGGACATCGGACCTGGACGCCACGCTCAACCTCAATGGCTCGCCCTTAACCCGCACCCTGAGCTCGCCCGGACTGTGGTTTACCCAGCTGAGTCCGGACGAGGTGCGGACCCTGTGTCCCGATCCAGATGCCTACCCGCTGCGCTCGTTCGCGGGCGTGGCCATGCGCGATGACGATGGCACCGCGGTCGGTCTGCTCGGTGTGTTCTGGCTGGAGAACACCGAGCCCACCGCCGACACGCAGGCCCTGATCACCATCTTCGCCAGCCGCTGCAATGCCGAGCTGTTGCGCCTGCACCGCGACCGCGACCTGCACAAACTGCAGACCACGCTGGAACAGCGGGTGGCCGACCGCACGGCTGAGCTGGAGTTGCTCAACCGCGAGCTCGACACCTTCGCCTACTCGGTGTCGCACGACCTGAAATCGCCGCTTCGCTCCATCGACGGCTTCATGCACCTGCTGCAGGAGCAGGCCGCGCCGCGTTTCACAACCGACGACCAGATGCTGATTTCTCGCGTCATGGCGTCGGCGCAGCGCATGCACGGGCTGATCAACGACCTGCTGGCACTGGCGCGGGTCAGCCAGACCCAGCTGCAGCGCACCGATGTGAACCTGAGCGAGATCGCCGAGGATGTGATCCGGCAGGAACGGCACCGTGACCCGGAGCACGCCGTGGACGTGAGCATCCAGCCCGGGCTGATCGCCCACTGCGATGCGCGCCTGGCGCAAATCGTTCTCGAAAACCTGCTGGGCAATGCCTGGAAGTACTCGCGCAAGACCCCCCAGCCTCGCATCGAGTTCGGCAGCATGCCCACTCAGCCGGGCGAAATGCCAGTATTTTTCGTGCGCGACAACGGGGCGGGATTTGACATGAGCCGTTCTGATCGCTTGTTCAAGCCTTTCACCCGGCTGCACCAGCCCAGCGAGTTCCAGGGTTCCGGCATTGGCCTGGCCACCGTGCGCCGCATCCTTGAGCGGCATGGCGGTCACATCGCGGGGGAAGGTGCGGTGGGTCGCGGCGCCGTGTTCCAGTTCCTGTTCGGGCACGCCACCTAGGGACTGTGCTCAAAACTCGCGCCGTGCTCGGCTGGGTGCCTGTGGGATGAGGGGAGAGGCGCGGAAACCAAGGCAAGCCTGGACGGCCCGTCTGATGGTGCAGTGAAGCGCAGCGCTTGCAGTGAGTCAGCACCAAACGGGCATGGCGGCCGTGACGACCCCCATCGCCGAGCTTGAATCACCCGTTCAATGCGCGTGATGGGCCAGGCGGCTGACCAGCGTCACCAGCGCGATGCCGGCCCCCAGCCACGCCACCTGCCCTGCGGTCTCGCGCAGGCTCAGGCGCTTCTGCAGTTGCGGGATCAGATCGGCCAGGGCCACGTAGACAAAGCTGCTGGAGGCCAGCACCAGGAAGTACGGCAGGAAGTTCTCGAAACGCGACAACAGGAAGTAGCCGGTCAAACCCCCGATGGCGGTCACCGTGCCGGCCAGCGATACCTTGACCAGCGCCGCACGCTCGGTGCCCGAGGTCTGGCGCAAGACCACCAGATCGCCCATGTGGTGCGGCACCTCATGGGCCAGCACCGCCAGCGCCGCGACCACGCCCAGACGCATGTCGGCCAGGAAAGCCGACGCAATCAGGATGCCGTCACCAAACGCATGCACGCTGTCGCCAGCCAGCACCGTCCAGCCGCCGGCACGTTGTTCACTGCCGTGGGCATGGTGATGGCCGTGATGGTGCCCGGCATGGCCGCCAGCCTCTGCGTGCTTGACCTGGGCGGGCGCTGCCGGGTCGGGAATGCCGTGATGGTGCTCATGGCCGTGGTGCCACAGCTCGGCCTTGTCGAGCAGGAAGAAAAACACCAGCCCGCCGAGCAGCCAGGCAAACAGCTCATGCGCACCCGCCTGGCTCTCGAACGCCTCGGGCAGCAGGTGCATGAACGCGGTGGCCATGAGCGCGCCCGCGGCCAGGCTCAGCATGTGCGTGGTGAAGCGCGCCAGCATGGCAAAGCTCAGGAAGGCAGCCAGCCAGACACTGCCCACGCCAGCGGCCACCGTGCCGAGGAGGATCGCAATCAGGGTCATGGCAAAAAAACCGTTGTGAGCAAGAAGTCAGACACAAAAAAGGGCCGCATCTGCGGCCCTCGTGGCAGCCAGCGAGGCCTGGTCAGGCCACGCCGTGCTGCTTGAACCATTCGACGGCACGCTTCCAGCCGTCCTCGGCCGCTTCCTTGCGGAAGCTGGGCCGGTAGTCGGCGTGGAAGGCGTGCGGCGCATCGGGATAAACGACGAAAGTCGAAGCCTTGGAGGCCGCATTCCCGCCGCTGAGCACGGCCTTCATCTTATCAACCGTGTCAAGCGGGATTCCGGTGTCGGCTGCGCCGTAGAGCCCGAGCACAGGGCCGTTCAGCTTGGCGCCCACATCCACAGGGTGACGGGGTGTGAGGTCCGAGACCTGGCCGACCAGTCGCCCGTACCAGGCCACACCGGCCTTGACCTTGGGGTTGTGCGCAGCGTACAGCCAGGTCTGTCGCCCGCCCCAGCAAAAGCCGGTCACGCCCAGCTTGCTGGTGTCACCGCCGTTGGCCGCTGCCCACTGGACCGTGGCGTCCAGGTCTTGCATCACCTGGGCGTCGGGCACCTTGGAAATCACCTCGGCGATCAGCTTGGCCATCTCGCCGTAGCTCTGCGCGTCGCCCTGGCGCACAAACAGCTCGGGTGCAATTGCCAGGTAGCCCGCCTGGGCAAATCGGCGAGCGGTGTCGGCGATGTACTCGTGCACACCAAAAATTTCCGACAACACCAGCACCACCGGCAAACCGGTCTTGCCTTCGGGTGATGCTCGGTAGGCGGGCATCTTGAAACCGTTGACATCGATCATCACCTCGCCCGTGGTGAGCCCGGTGGAAGGGGTCTTGATCGCCGTCTGCGCCATGATGGGCAGCGCCGATGCCGCATACCCCACGCCGAGCGCGGCTTTCAGGGCGGTGCGGCGGGTGGTGCCTTGGGCGTTCGACTGCCCGGGCAGGAGGGCATCGAGGTCTTGGGTCAGGTTGTCGTTGAGCATGGGCGTCTCCTGAAGGGTGTTGATTGAGGCGGTGAAAGGCGCAGTGCGCAGCCGGATGGATGGCGTGGAAGCAAAAAGGTTCAGCGGGTGCCCAAGGCGACAGACCGCGCTGCATGAAGCCACCTAAACGGGACCGCCAGAAATGCGCACTGAAGGCGGGGAAGGCAGATGCTACAGCGATCGACATCGAACTTTGACAATTGTCAACCGATTCGCCCTGCTCCAAGCCTATAGTTTGACACTCCCAGGGGTATACAAAACCCGCTGCCAAAGGAGACAAACATGGTCGAACCCCGCCGCCCCGATACCCCGGCCTCGCCAATCGAAAAAGAACGTCGCCGCTTCCTGGCCAGTCTGGGTGTCCTGCCGCTGGCCGTGGCGGTGGCACAGACCCCCAGGCCAGCTCAGGCCGACACGCACAAGACACAGGCGCGCATCGTGATCGCCGGTGGTGGTGCTGCAGGCCTGACCGCTGCCAACCGTCTGGCCTCGGCGCTGGACGGCGCCAGGATCACCGTCATCGACCCGAAAAAGGAACACTGGTACCAGCCCGGCTTCACCCTGGTGGCCGCCGGTATCAAGCCCCAGAACTACACCGTCTCGACCACCGCCGACTACCTGCCCAAGGGCGCGGAACTGGTGGCGGAGAAAGTGGCCGAGATCGATCCGGAAGGCCAGAAGGTGGTGACCGAAAGCGGTCAGGTGATTCCCTATGACTACCTCATCGTGGCGCTGGGCCTGGAGCTGAACTACGCCGGCATTCAGGGCATGAACACCGCGCGCATTGGTCAGAACGGCATGGGCAGCATCTACTTCGGGCCCCAGGCCGCATCGGCCACCTATGCTGCGATGTCGCAATTCGCCGACCAGGGTGGCATCGGCGTGTTTGGCCGCCCGGCCGGCGAGATGAAGTGCGCAGGCGCGCCGCTCAAATACACCTTCATCACCGACGACCACCTGCGCCGCCGCGGCAACCGAGGCAAAGCCGAGATCCACTACATGGCGCATGCGAAGTCGCTGTTTGGCGTACCCATCGTGTCCGAGAAGGTGCGCATGCTGTTTGACGATCGCGGCGTCAAGGTGCACCAGGACCATGTGATGCAGGCGATTGATCTGGACAAGCGCATCGCTACCTTCAGCACACCGGCCGGCACACACGATCAGCCTTACGACTTCATCAACGTGATCCCGCCGATGCGCGCGCCCGAAGTGGTGCGCAACAGCCCGCTGCCCTGGACCGAAGGCCCGTTTGCGGCTGATGGCTGGATGGAGGTGGACCGCGAGACGCTGCGTCACAAACGCTACCCCAACGTGTTCGGTGTGGGCGACGTGGCAGGTGTACCCAAAGGCAAGACGGCAGCCAGCGTGAAATGGCAGGTGCCGGTGGCTGTTGCACACCTGATCGGCGACATCACAGGCCAGCCCTCGAAGGCGGTCTACAACGGTTACACCAGCTGCCCGCTCATCACCCGCCTGGGTCAGGCCATGCTGATCGAGTTCGACTACAACAACAACCTGGTCATGTCGTTCCCTGGCGTGATCGCGCCGCTGGAGGAGCTCTGGATCAGCTGGGTCATGAAGACCATGGCGCTCAAGCCCACCTACCTCAGCATGCTGCGCGGCCGCGCCTGAGCCCTGTAACGACCAAGGAGAACCCAGATGCAAGAACTCGATCCGATGGTGTTCCTGGCGGTGTTCCAGGAGATGCTGGGCCCCATGCTGTGGGTGATGCTGCTGGCGGCCGTGGTGGCGGTGGTGGCCCTTGTGACCCTGGTGCTGCGCGAACGCGGCATCGTCTCGCGGCGACTGGTGTACGCCGAACTGCTGGGTCTGCTCGGCGGCGGCGTGGCGCTGGTGATCATGGCCAAGGTGTCGTCCTCAGGCTTCACCGACGCTGGCGGGCCGGCCGACTGGTTTTTGATTGCGCTGGTGTATGGGGTTGGCCTGGTGGCCACCGTCATCATCACCTATGCGGTCATGGGCTGGATGAGACCGCGCCAGCGCAAAGCCAGCGTTTGAGGTGAGCGCTGCGGGGTGAGCAGGCGCTTCAGTGCGCCTGATCCCAGTTGGGTCCCACGCCCACCTCGGCCAGCAGCGGCACCTGGAGCTCGGCCACGCCGGCCATCAGCCTGGGCACCTCGGCTTTCAGCCAGTCGATTTCGGTCTCGGGCACCTCAAACACCAGCTCGTCGTGCACCTGCATGATCATCTTCGAGGCCTTCCCCTGCTGATCCAGCGCCTTTTGCACCTCGACCATGGCGAGCTTGATGAGATCAGCCGCGGTGCCTTGCATGGGGGCGTTGATGGCCTGGCGTTCGAGCGCGGCGAGTTTGGCGCCTTTGGCATTCTGGATATCAGGCAGCACCAGCTTGCGGCCGAACACCGTCTCCACATAGCCCTGCGCCTTGGCCAAGGCACGGGTGTCATCCATGTACTGCTTGACGCCGGAGAAGCGTTCGAAATAGCGAGTGATGTAGTTCTTGGCTGCGGTGTTGTCGATGCCCAGGGACTTGGCCAAACCGAATGTGCCCATGCCGTAAATGAGGCCGAAGTTGATGACCTTGGCGTAGCGACGCTGCTCGTGGCTCACCTCCGTCACGTCCACACCGAACACCTCGGCTGCCGTGGCCCGGTGCACATCTTCTCCCGCCTGGAACGCACGCAACAACGCAGCGTCGCTGCTGAGGTGGGCCATGATGCGCAGCTCGATTTGAGAATAGTCGGCACTGACGATCACGCTGCCCGCCGGCGCCACAAACGCTTCGCGCACGCGACGGCCTTCCGGCGTGCGAATGGGGATGTTCTGCAGGTTGGGGTCGTTGCTGGAGAGCCGACCGGTCACCGCCACGGCTTGTGCGTAGTGGGTGTGCACGCGTCCGGTGCGCGGCAAAGCGAGCTGGGCCAGCTTGTCGGTGTAGGTGCCTTTGAGTTTGGACAGACCGCGGTGCTCCAGCAGCTTGGCCGGCAGCGGATAGTCTTCGGCCAGTTTCTCCAGCACCTCTTCGTCGGTGCTGCGCGCGCCGGTCGCGGTCTTCTTGATCACCGGCATGCCGAGCTTGTCGAAGAAGATCTCGCCCAGCTGCTTGGGACTGGCCAGGTTGAACGGCTGGCCAGCAATGTCGTATGCCTCCTGCTCCAGCGCGTGGATGCGCCGGCCCAGCTCGTGGCTTTGTTTGGCCAGCGTGGGCGCGTCGATCAGCACACCGTTGCGCTCGACGCGGTACAGCGCCTCGCTGCTGGCGATCTCCAGTTCGTAGATGAAACGCAACTTGTCGTCTGCCTGCAATTGCGGCCAAAGAACGCGGTGCACGTCCAGCGTCTGGTCGCTGTCTTCACACGAATACTCAGCGGCCTTGGCCACATCGACCTGCGCAAACGGGATCTGGTGCGCGCCTTTGCCACACAGGTCCTCGTAAGCGATGCCGCTGCGGCCCAGGTGGCGCTCGGCCAGGCTGGCCAGGCCATGGGGCTTGTGCACCTCGAGCACATAACTTTGCAGCATGGTGTCGTGTGCATAGCCCCGCACCTCGATGCCGTGGTTGGCGAACACGTGGCGGTCGTACTTGACGTGCTGCCCGAGTTTCAGATGGGCCGGGTTTTCCAGCCAGGGTTTGAGCCTCGCCAGCACCTCGTCCATGGGCAGCTGAGCCGGCGCGTCAGGCCCGGCATGGGCCAGCGGGATGTAGGCCGCTTCGCCGGGCTTCACGCTGAAGCTGATGCCCACGATCTGCGCCACCATCTCATCCAGCGACGTGGTTTCGGTGTCCACGGCCACCAGCTCCGCCGCCATGACGCGCTGCAGCCAGGCGTCGAACACGTCCCAGGTCAGCACAGTGTCGTAGGCCATGGTCGACGCCGCGCTGGGGCCGTCTGGCGCCGCCTCGTCAAACAGGCCCGGTGCGGCGGCTGCGCCCGGTTTCGCTGCTGAAGGCACCGGTGCGGCCTTCGGCTCGGCACCAGCCACAGACTTGGCCAGCCCCTTGAATCCATAGGTCTCGTAAAAGACGCGCAGCGGCTCGGTCATGGGCTCGCGAATGCGGATCGCCTCCAGCGAGGGCAGGTCGGGCACCCAGCCATTCAAATCGCAATCTGTCTTGACGGTCAGCAGCTGGCGCGCGGTGGGCAACCAGTCGAGCGCCTGGCGCAGGTTTTCGCCCACCGCGCCCGTGATGTTCGCCGCATGGTCCACGATGCCCTGCAGCGAACCGTATTCGTTCAGCCACTTAACCGCGGTTTTTGGGCCGACCTTGTTCACACCGGGCACGTTGTCCACGGAGTCACCCACCAGAATCTGGTAGTCCACCATCAGGCTGGCGGGCACTCCAAACTCTTCCTGCACACCGGCCAGATCGCGCCGCTTGCCGCTCATGGTGTCGACGATGGTGATCTGCTCGTTGACCAGTTGCGCCAGATCCTTGTCGCCGCTGGAGATCACCACCTTCATGCCTTGCTTCGCCGCGGCCACCGCCAGCGTGCCAATCACGTCATCGGCCTCGACCCCGGGCACATCAAGCACGGGCCAGCCCATTAGCCTGACCACCTCGTGGATCGGCGCGATCTGCGAGCGCAGATCGTCAGGCATGGGACTGCGCTGCTCCTTGTAGGCCGGGTAGATCGCGTCGCGGAACGTCGGGCCCTTGGCATCGAACACGCAGGCGGCATAGGCGCTCGGGTAGTCCTTGATCAGCTTTTGCATCATGTTGATCAGGATGCGAATGGCGCCGGTTTTTTGCACCGTGCCATCGGCCAAGGTGGTGCTCATGCTTTCGCCGCCGGCAAAAAATGCGCGGTAGAGGTAGCTGGAGCCGTCCACCAGCAGCAAAACAGGGGAATCGGAGGGCGCAGAGGTGTCAGACATGCGGTCATTGTCGGGGAAATCGCCAGGTGGTCCAGCCCGCAGACCGACGCCCCGGCGCCCCTTGCCTACAATGGGGCATGCTGTCACTGATTCGCTCTTTCCTGCCTGCACTCGCGCTGGGCTTCTGCCTCTCGGCTGGTGCCCAGGCGCCCGTGGCGAATCCGCCGGAAAGCGCACCCTTGCCGCCCGGCCAGCGGGTGCAGAGCATCACCCACGAAGACCAGCTGACCCGCATCGACGAGCTGCGTGTGGGTGGCCAGACCCGGCGCATCGAAGTCCAGCCCAAGAACGGCTCGCCTGCTTACGACATCGCCCCATTGCGAAGCGAGCTGCCCGGTCAGGGCGCCAGCGAGCGCACCGGCAACAGCGGCAAGAGCAGCTGGCGCCTGCTGGACTTCTGACGCCATGGCCGTCTACACCAACGTTCCCTTCGCGGAAGCCGCCGCGCTCCTGCACACGCTCGACCTGGGTGACCTCACGGATTTGCAGGGTATCCAGGGCGGCATCGAAAACACCAACTATTTCGTGACCAGCGAGCGCGGTGGCGCCACGCTGCAACACGTGCTCACCGTGTTTGAGCGCCTGAGCTTTGAACAACTGCCTTACTACCTGCACCTCATGAAGCATCTGGCCCGCCACGGCGTGCCAGTACCCGATCCGGTGCCCGATGCGCAGGGCGAGATCCTGCACAGCCTGCAGGGCAAGCCGGCCGCGGTGGTGAACCTGCTGGCAGGTGGCAGCGACCTGCAGCCCAGCCTGGCGCACTGCGAGGCGGTGGGCGAAACCCTGGCGCGCATGCACCTGGCGGGCCGCGACTTCGACCGACTGCAGCCCAACCTGCGCGGCCTGACGTGGTGGAATGAGACCGTGCCTGTGGTGCTGCCGTTTCTCACGCCCGAGCAGGCGCAGTTGATGCGCGCCGAGCTGGCCTACCAGAACCATGTGGCGGCGAGCGCGGCGAATGCGGCTCTGCCGCGAGGCCCGATCCATGCCGACCTGTTCCGCGACAACGTGCTGTTTGTTGGCGACACGATCAGCGGTTTCTTCGATTTTTACTTTGCAGGCCACGACAGTTTTGTCTTCGACATCGCGGTGACCCTGAACGACTGGTGCGTGCACCACGGCGGCGATTTCGACGGCGTCCACGATGAAGCGCGGGCGGTTGCCTTGATGGGGGCCTACCAGGCGGTGCGGCCGCTTTCCGCCGCCGAGCGCCAGTTGCTGGGCGCGATGCTGCGCGCTGGCGCCTTGCGCTTCTGGCTTTCGCGCCTGTGGGACCTGCACCTGCCGCGCGAAGCTTCCATGCTCCAGGCACACGACCCGGCCCACTTCGAGCGCGTGCTGCGCCACCG
This sequence comes from Hydrogenophaga sp., assembly GCF_030373245.1. Taxonomy (GTDB): domain Bacteria; phylum Pseudomonadota; class Gammaproteobacteria; order Burkholderiales; family Burkholderiaceae_C; genus Hydrogenophaga. Next base: position 199,201 of record NZ_JAUCZF010000004.1, on the reverse strand, counting down.
GGTGGCGACGGTGCCCACCGCCGTACCCGCCCTGCTCGACACCTGCCTGTTGACCGCCTGAGCCCGACCTGATCACCGCATGAAACTGCAACTCGTTCCCGCCCGCACCGGCTTCACCTGGGTCAAGCTGGGTATGAAGACCTTTCTGCGTCAGCCCCTGGCCATGGCCGGTCTGTTCTTCATGTTCATGGCGGCGGTGTCGGTGCTGTCGGTCGTGCCGCTGATCGGCAGCGCGGTGTCGCTGGTGCTGGTGCCGGCCGCCACCCTGGGTCTGATGGCCGCCACCCGCGAGGCCACCGAGGGTCGCTTCCCCATGCCCGTGATGCTGATCACCGCGTTCCGCTCCGGTGCTGAGCGTGCGCGGCCAATGCTGATCCTGGGCGGGCTGTACGCCTTCTCGCTGCTGATGGTGCTGGCGCTGGGCTCGCTGTTCAGTGACCCGCGAGCAATGCCTGTGGACCTCGCCAACAAGGAGGTCACCCCCGAGATGATGAGCGCCGCGCTGTTCAGTCCGGGGCTTTGGGTCGCCATGCTGTTTTACGTCCCAGTGCTGATGGCCTTCTGGCACGCACCCGCGCTGGTGCACTGGCACGGCGTGAGCCCGGCCAAGAGCCTGTTTTTCAGTCTGGCGGCCTGCTGGGGCAACCGAGGCGCGATGTTCTTTTACGGCATCGGCTGGGTCGGCGTGTTTCTGCTGGGCGGTATGGCGCTCAGCCTGCTCGGCGCGCTGCTCGGTGGCGCGCAGGCCATGCAGCTCATTCTTTACCCAGCGGTTCTGCTCATGGCCGCGATGTTCCACACCTCGATTTTCTTCAGCTTTCGCGACAGTTTTTCCACCGGAGACTCCGTCCGCACGCCCACTTCCCACGTAGGAGACGCCCCATGAGCCAGCACAGCCTGCAAGGCCGCAGCGAAGAAGAAGTCCTTTGGTTCCAGCGCCGCCAGACGCTGCAGGCCGCTGCGGCCTGGACGGCACTGGGTGGCCTTCCTGCCGCCATGGCCCAGCAGCGCAGCAACGTGGTGGAATTTGTGGGCGACGTGCTGCTCAACGGTCAGCGCATGCGCCCGCAGCAGACGGTGCAGACGGGTGACGATCTGCAGACTGGACCGGCATCTCGCCTGGTGTTCGTGATCGGCAACGCGGCGTTCCACGTGCGGCAAAACTCACGTCTGTCGGTGGGCCGGGGCACCACGATCAACACGGTGAGCCTGCTTCGCATGCTGACGGGCGCGGTGGTCAGCGTGTTCGGCCGCGGCAGCAGCCGCACCATCGCCACGCCCACACTCACCGCCGGCATTCGCGGCACCGGCGTGTACACCGAAGTCATGCCCGACCAGCGAACGTATTTCTGCAATTGCTACGGCATTGTGGACGTGGCGACCCGGGGAGAGCGGACGCTGTCGGAGTCCAGCTACCACCAGTCCTTCTGGGGCGAGGTCGACCCCAAAGGGGGACGCGTGATCACGCCTGCCGACGCCATCAACCACACCGACGAAGAGTTGGAGTTTCTCGCCCGCCTGATCAACCAGCGCACCGCCTGGCAGATCGCGGGCAAGAAAGGTGTGAAGGACGGCAAGGGCTACATGGAAGACAAGCCTGGCCAGATGCACCCTGCCATGATGCCGCCGGCGCGCTGAACGCAAGCGGCTGCGCAGCAACGCAGTGGCCGGGCATCAACACGCATACTTTGCTCTTACAATCCGCGCCACCGCCCCCAGCCGGCACCCGCCGGAGCAACAGCCACCATGTTTGACGCCGCCAGGTCTTTCACCCGTGCACTGCGCGTTCTGCTCGGTGCAGCGCTGGTCGCCGGCACAAGTTCGACCGCATGGGCACAGGCTGGAGCGCCGTTTCCGTGTGACGCGCAGTTCTACCAAATCCGCATTGAGACTTCGAGCAACGCCACGTATCTGGTGCGCTACCCGACGCTGACCACGGCGCCTACCAACGCCTATGCCAGCCTGCCCAACGGCCGGTTGCCGCTGCAACTCAATGCCCTCGGATTCAATTCGCGCGACGGCTACCTGTACGCGCTGTCGACAGGCAACTCCGGCAACCTGTACCGCTTGGGGCAGGCGGGTGCAGAGCTTGTGGGCTCAATTGGTGGCCTGACGGGCTTCGGCAACCCCACAGGCGCGGCGTTTGACGAGGGCGGCCGCTACTACCTGGTGGGCCAAGGCGGTGGTGGTATCAGCCCCCTCACGGTCTTTCGCATCGACAACATTCCGCCTGCGGGCACCTCTGCCGCTCTCACGGTGGCGCGTTCCTACGCACTCAGCGGTGCTGCCAACAACTTCGGCGACATGGCATTTTCCACGGCGAGCGATGGCGTCAACGGCATCCTGTACGGAACCACGGGCACCACCCACTACCGCATCCAGCTCAACGACGCAGCCGCCACGGCCAACCTCACCACGCTGGCCGTGGCGCCCAGCGTGGGTGGTATTGGTTCGGCCTTTTTTGACCGACCGTCCAACTCGTTCTTTGTGTTCAACAACGGCACCAACGAGTTTTTTCGCATCGACAACTTCGCCAGCGGCACACCGGCTGCGGTGGCCATCACAGCGATCCCGGCGGCGTTTGTTGGCGCTGCTGGCACGACCGACGGCGCCCAATGCGCTATCGCAACGGTAGAAGAAGCGGACATCAACGTCCGCAAGACGGTCAGCCCGACCACGCCCGTGACATTCGGCCAGACCGTGACCTTCACCGTCTCGGTGGGCAACCTGGGCCCCAGCCCGGCGCAGTCGGTGACCATCGCCGACCCACTGCCCCCAGGCCTCACCCTGACCAGCACCTCCCCCAGCAGTGGCAGCTACGCCTCTGGCGTCTGGACGCTGCCCAGCCTGCCCGCCTTCTTCACTGAAACGCTGACCCTGGTGGCCTCGGTGAACAGCACCGGCACCGGCACCAGTTCCTACGCCAACGTGGCCACCGTCAGCGGCAGCAACCGCTCGGGCACCACCACCGTGGTGGCCCTGCCCGACCCGGTGACTTCAAACAACAGCGGCACGGCCACCGCCAGCGCCAGCCGATCAGCCAACCTGGCCATCACCAAGACCAATACCGTGAACGGCGTCGTCGCCGGGCAGACCACCATCTACACCATCACCGTGAGTAACCTCGAGGGCTTCAACGTGGCCAACGCGGTGCTGCGAGACCCCTCTACCACCGGGCTCGATTGCTCCGCAGCGCCGGCGCCCGCTTGCAGCGTGACGCCGTCTCCGACCGGTGGCACCTGCCCCACGGTGGGCACCTCACCCGGCCAGCTCTCGGTGGCCAACTTGCAGGCAGCGGGCGGGGTGATCATCCCGGCACTCAATGCCGGCGGTCTGATGAGCTTCACACTCACCTGCACCGTCACGGCGACTGGGCAGTGACGGGCGGCCTTTCAGAGATACAGACCGCTCAGCCGGGGTTCTTCGCCCGGTAGTCGCTCAGGGCCTGGGCCAGATCGACGTTTTCCTCGCAGGTCTTGTTGCCATTCAGCTGCTCCAGCACGGCCAGGTGCTTCTCGGCTTCGGCAGGCTGCTTGAGTTGGCTGTAACCCAGCAGGTTGTGCACCTCGGCGTTGCGGGACTCTTCGCGCGCCGCGGTGTTGAGTTCACTCAGCGCATGCACCCAATCCTTGGCCGCAATGGCTCTGCGCGCCAGCTTGAGGCGCCTGGAGACCGTCGGACCGAAATGGGTGAAATTCGGCTGCAAAAGCCACGGGAGCGGCCAGGACGGCTGCGAACAACAGGCCCGGGAGGGTGAAGTTGATGGCTGCTCCAGGCGTTTCGGAACGGGATGGATCGCCCCGCATTCCGCGCGGTCAGGTTGGACCGTGCAGAAAAAAGCCCGAAGCTCCTGACGAAGCCTCGGGCTTGAGGGCGCGCACGCCGCGCCGGTCAGACGCCGATCACGCCGCCGTCGGTGCGGCGGATCACGATGGTCGCCGAGCGTGGGCGCGAACCTGGCCCGTAGCCGGCGTTGGAAGGCCACTGACTGGTGTGGGTGAAGTCGGTTGCGGCGCCAAGGGCTACCGTGTCTTCGCCAGGGTGCTGGATATTCACGAAGATCGTCTTGCCGTCGGGCGACTCGGTCAGCCCGGTGATCTCACAACCCACCGGCCCGGTCAAAAAGCGGCGCAAGCGGGTTTGGCCCAGGGCCGCGCCCAGGAAGGTAGGCGTAGCCTTGCTGTCACTACCGATGCTGTTGTTGACCGTGATGGCCGAGCCATCGCCCACCTCACCGGGGATGGCGGCGAGCAGCATGTTGTTGGTGACATCGCCATAAGCGCCATCATCGGTCTGGATCCAGCAGATGCCGGTGGCCTGGCTGAACCACAGGCCGTCGGGTGACGAAAAGTCGTTGCTGGCCGTAAGGCCCGACAGGTTGATACCCGCACCCGCGTCTTCCTCGGCGCCAAACAGGAAGATGTCCCAGGTGAAGGCCACCGCCGTCGACGCGCCCGCGGCTTCCTTGAAACGGATGATGTGGCCGTTGGGGTTGCCAGAGCCCGCGTTGCCGTCGCTGTCGCTGTAGGCGCGCGGGTTCGCGGCATCGGTTTGCATCACGCTGCGGCTGCTCAGGTTGGTGTTGGTCAGGCAGAAGTACACCTCGCCGTTTTTCGGGTTGATGGCCCCCCACTCCGGACGGTCCATCTTGGTGGCACCCAGCGCACTGGCGGCGTGACGGGTGTTGACCAGTACATCGGCCTGGTTGTCGAAGGTATAGGCGGTGTAGGGGGTGGTCAACGCATCCACCGCCGCTTTGGTGAGTTCGATCCAGGCGCCGCTGCCATCGTCGTTGAATCTCGCCACATACAGCTTGCCTTCGTTCAGGTACTTGTCGCCAGCGACCATGCCACGGCCCACGTCGGCCGGGTCCCACACCGCAGTGGACACGAACTTGTAGATGTACTCGTTGCGCGAGTCACAGCCCATGTAGAAGGCCAGCGGCTGGCCCTCCACCGGGATGCTGCAGACGGCGGCCTCGTGCGCGAAGCGGCCCATGGCCACACGCTTGGCGGGTTGCGCGTTCGGGCGCAGCGGATCGATCTCGACGTTGTAGCCAAAGGTGTTGGGCTCGTTGCGGAAGTCGTCTGCGGCCGTGGCGCCAGAGGCTGACACGTTCCAGCGGCCAAAGCGGTCGTCGGTCGCGGCCGAGGCCACAGCCGACCAGCCTTGCGATCCGGCTGCCGTGGCGGTACCCGAAAGAGGCACCCGGGCCACACCATAACGTGCACGAGACGCCAGGGTTTTGGCGTCAACCGGCGTCGATCCATTGGGCATGAAGAAGTACACCGCCCAGTTCTCCTCACAACCCAGGTAGGTGCCCCAGGGCGTCTTGCCATGTCCGCAGTTGTTGAGGGTGCCGCGTGAGGTGGCACCGCTTGGGTCGTACTGGGTCGCCATGAACGCGCGGATATCGTTAAGGTGCGCAGCCGGGCCGGCGATGCGCATCACCGTCTGCCCGTTGACGCGGCGGTTGAAGGCCGAGTCCGTCCGGTAGCTCCAGGCTCCCGTGCTGCTGCGGTTGATCTCCACCATCGAGACGCCGTGGTGGTTGATCTCCTTGAGCACCTCGGACTCCAGCCGTGTGCCCAGATCCCAGCCACCGAACTGGCTGAACTTCTTGCCGTTCACGCTGTTGGTGGTCTGACCGCGAGCATGGAAGAAGTGCGCGTCGGCCGAACTCTCGTGGTTCACCGCCAGGACCGCACGGCCAGTGTCTTGCGTGGTGTAGTTGCCAGCAGCGTTGATGAAGAAAATGTCCATGCCGTCGTGGTGATCGCCGATGCGGTTCGCCCAGTCATCGGCTTCGGTGCCCTGGTTGCTGTAAGCGGGGGTGAGCGGGTCGATGGTGTCGCCGGTGGCGTGAAGCACGGAGTAGGTGTAACCAGCGGGCAGGATCACATCGTCCAGCAGCGCCTTGTCCACTGCACTGAAGCCCAACTGCGTGGCCGTAGGCGCAGTTGGCGCGGTCGGCGCAGGGTCGTCACCGCCGCCGCAAGCCGCCAGCAGCGGCAGCGAACCCAATGCCGCCAAACCCACGCCACCGCGGATCAGCTGGCGGCGAGAGAGGCCGGCTTGCTGGCTGCGCGCCAACACCTGGGCAAAGTGTTCGTTGGAAGAATGGTTGCAGATTTCGTCGGTCGGGTCGGACATGCAGAGGCTCCATGCGGGGTTGAAAGAAGCCCGAATGGTCTGCTGGCGGCGTGACAAGCCCGTGACGGACCAAGAGCCCGACAGGCCCTTAAGCTTGTCATCTCTTTGTCACGAAAATCAGCGCACAGCCCGGTATCCTTAAATCGTGAATGCTTTGTTCCTCTTCAGGATCTCGCGTCCACGCACTTTTTCGCACACCGGATAAGCCCCATGCTCGCACTCAAAAAAGCCAGAAAACTGATCGAGAAACAACCTGACTCTGTTGCTGCCAAAACCCTGTCTTCCCTGGTGGTCGCACTCGAAACGAACAAGCCGTTTGTTCTAGGCGAGTTGTACCAGCTTGACTACGACGACTTCGGGCTGGCGTTTGAGGTGATGATCGAATGGCGGCTGGACCGGTACTACGCCAGCAAGGTTCGTTTGATCGACGTTTCAGTGCAGGTGGAAGACACACCATCCTCCAAGGCCGGCAAGCACAAGGACAGCCAAGCCGAGAGCAAGTCTGCCTGAGCCGTTTCAGTCGTCGACCGGCGTCAGCTTGGCCACGCTGAGTGCCAGCCACTTCACGCCGTGCCGCGTGAAGTTGACTTGGGCGCGCGTATCAGGCCCAACGCCTTCGAGCGCCAGTACCTTGCCTTCGCCAAACTTGTTGTGAAACACCTTTTGACCGGCCTTGATGTCGGTGCCGCGATCGGGTTCGGGGTTGCTCTTTCCACCCAGACCTTTGGGGTCGCTGCCCGACGCCCAGCCCGGTGACCAGGCTGGCTGCAGCGCCGCGGCGCCACCGCGCCCACCAGACCAGCTGCCAGACGCTGCGGCTGTCCCACCCCAGGCCGGCTGCTGCGGCGTGAGCCATTTCAGACAGGCTTCGGGCAGCTCGTCAAAGAAGCGGCTCTTGAGGTTGTAGCGGGTCTGGCCATGCAGCATGCGCGTCTGCGAATGGCTGAGATAGAGGCGCTTGCGCGCGCGCGTGATGGCCACATACATCAGGCGTCGTTCTTCTTCCAGCCCATCGTGATCGCTCATGGCGTTTTCGTGCGGGAACAGGCCCTCCTCCATACCGGTGATGAATACGCAGTCGAATTCGAGGCCCTTGGCCGCGTGCACCGTCATGAGCTGCACCGCGTCCTGCCCGGCCTGGGCCTGGTTGTCGCCCGACTCCAAGGCCGCGTGGGTCAGGAAGGCCGCCAGCGGGCTGAGCGTCTCGCCCGTTTCAGCATCCGGCGCCAGCGGCTCGTCGAGCAGCGGCGTTGCCGGATCCAGTCCCTGGCTCACCGGGCTTTGCGTCAGGGCCTGGCCCAGTTCATCCACCGGCAGCGCGACCGCGTCGCGGCCAAAACCTTCGATGCTCACAAAGCTTTCGGCCGCGTTGACCAGTTCCTCCAGGTTCTCCACCCGGTCCTGGCCTTCGCGCTCGGTGCGGTAGTGCTCGATCAGGCCGCTGTGCGCGAGCACCAGCTCGATGATCTCTCGCAGCGTACGGCCCTCGGTCTGCTCGCGCATCACGTCCAGCTTCGCCACAAAAGTACCGATGGCCACGCCAGCGCGGCCAGTGACCGCACTCACCGCATCGTGCAGCGAACAACCGGCGCCGCGCGCCACGTCCTGCAGCTGCTCGATGCTCCGCGCACCAATGCCACGCGCCGGGAAATTCACCACGCGCAAGAAGCTGGTGTCGTCGTGTGGGTTCTCCAGCAGGCGCAGATAGGCCAGCGCGTGCTTGATCTCGGCGCGTTCAAAAAACCTCAGACCTCCGTACACGCGGTACGGCATGCCAGCGTTGAACAGCGCCGTCTCGACCACGCGACTTTGTGCGTTGCTGCGGTAGAGAATCGCCATCTCGCGCTTGGGCACATCCTCGCGCGCGAGCTGCTTCATCTCGTCCACCATCCATTGCGCCTCGGCAAAATCGCTGGTGGCCTCGAACACGCGAACCGGCTCGCCAGCGCCGGCGTCGGTGCGCAGGTTTTTGCCGAGGCGTCGGCTGTTGTTGGCGATCAGCTGGTTGGCCGAATCGAGGATGTTGCTGGCGCTGCGGTAGTTCTGCTCCAGCTTGATCTGGTGCGCCACGCGAAATTCGCGCACAAAGTCGGCCATGTTGCCCACGCGTGCCCCACGAAAGGCGTAAATACTCTGGTCATCATCACCCACCGCGAACACCGCATTGCCAGCCGGCGTGAGCCCCTCGATCGGTGGCGTGCTGAACATCTTGATCCACGCGTACTGCAGACGGTTGGTATCCTGGAACTCGTCGATCAGGATGTGCTTGAAGCGCCGCTGGTAGTGTTCGCGCACCGGGTCGTTGTCGCGCAAGACCTCGTAGCTGCGCAGCATGAGCTCGCCAAAATCCACCACGCCTTCGCGCTGGCATTGCTCTTCGTAGAGCTGGTAAAGCTCTACCTTCTTGCGCGTTTCTTCGTCGCGCACCTTGACGTCGCCAGGGCGTTGCCCATCTTCCTTGCAACCGCTGATGAAGTACTGCACCTGCTTGGGCGGAAAGCGCTCATCGTCGACGTTGAACTGTTTACAAAGGCGCTTGATCGCCGAGAGCTGGTCCTGTGTGTCGAGGATTTGAAAGCTTTGCGGCAAGCCGGCGAGCTTGTGGTGCGCCCGCAGGAAGCGGTTGCACAGGCCGTGAAAAGTGCCGATCCACATGCCGCGCACGTTGACCGGCAACATGCTGGACAGGCGCGTCATCATCTCCTTGGCAGCCTTGTTGGTGAAGGTCACGGCCAGGATGCCGCCAGGACCGACCTGCCCGGTCTGCAGCAACCAGGCGATGCGGGTCGTCAGCACCCGGGTCTTCCCCGAGCCCGCCCCCGCCAGGATGAGCGCATGCTCTGGCGGCAAGGTCACGGCGGCCGCCTGCTCGGGGTTGAGGCCTGCGAGGAGCGGCGAGGGAGCGGTGGAATCTTCAAACAGCATGACGGGGATTGTAGGAAGCCCTCAGCGCTGCGACTGCCATATGCCGCTCCATATGAGCCTCATACGCCGCGCAATTCTGCGAGTACCGCACATAGCGCCCTATCCGCCTACAATCAGCCACCGGGCCCAAGCAGTTGCGCCCGGTTTTTTTTCGCCTTGCCAGACCCATCCCGAATCGCGCGAAGCCCCAGGCCACCGCGGAACTGGCTTTGCCAGGCCGCCAGTGGCGCCCCCTTGAGGGCATGGTGCCGAAGGCGCCGCGGGGGTGATTGAAAGTCCTTATGGAAATCTTCGACTACGACAACATCCTGCTGCTGCCGCGCAAGTGCCGCGTGGAAAGCCGATCCGAGTGCGATACCAGCGTTGAACTGGGCGGGCGCAGCTTCCGTCTGCCGGTGGTGCCGGCCAACATGAAGACGGTGATCGACGAGAAGATCAGCCTGTGGTTGGCGCAAAACGGCTACTTCTATGTGATGCACCGCTTCGACCTGGACAACGTGAAGTTTGTACAGCAGATGCGCGATCAAGGCGTTTACGCGTCGATCTCGCTCGGCGTCAAGGCGGCGGACTACGCCACGGTGGATCGCTTCGCGGCCGAAGGACTGGCGCCCGAATACATCACCATCGACATCGCCCATGGCCATGCCGACACGGTGAAGGCCATGATCGGTTATTTGAAAGAAAAGCTGCCGATGTCCTTCGTGATCGCTGGCAACGTGGCCACGCCCGAAGCGGTGATTGACCTGGAGACCTGGGGCGCAGATGCGACCAAGGTGGGAGTGGGCCCGGGCAAGGTCTGCATCACCAAGCTCAAGACCGGTTTCGGCACCGGTGGCTGGCAGCTGAGCGCGCTCAAGTGGTGCGCGCGCGTGGCCACCAAACCCATCATTGCCGACGGCGGTATCCGCAGCCATGGGGACATCGCCAAGAGTATCCGGTTTGGCGCGTCCATGGTCATGATCGGCTCGCTGTTTGCGGGCCACCAAGAGTCGCCCGGGCAGACAGTCGAGGTCGATGGCGTGCTCTACAAGGAGTACTACGGCTCGGCGAGCGACTTCAACAAAGGCGAGTACAAGCACGTGGAAGGCAAGCGCATCCTGGAGCCCGTGAAGGGCACGCTGGCGCAAACGCTCACCGAAATGGAGCAGGACGTGCAAAGCTCGATCAGCTATGCCGGCGGCACCAGGTTGATGGACGTGCGCAAGGTGAACTACGTCATTCTGGGTGGGGACAATGCGGGCGAGCATCTGTTCATGTAAACCCACCCCCGAGTCGCTTGCGGCATGACCCCCAGGGGGCGATACCTGCGGCCTGGCGAAGCCAGTTCCGCGGCATCCCTGAATCAACGCACCTCGATGGCGAGGGGCCTTTGACTCAACTCAGTCTTTGAGCAACTGCTTCGCCAGCTTGTGCAGGCGGTGCCGGGGGTCGACCAGGGCTTCCAGCACGCTGAAATGGTTCAGCCCCGGCAAGGTTTCGCACACGGGCACGATCTCTTTGCCCCAAGCGGATTGAATGAGCTGGTTCTGGCGCACGAACTCATCGCTTTCGTCCGCGCCTGCCACCGCAATCAGCTCACCACGGCCGTCCTGCAGTGGCGGCGCCGCAAAACCTGCGGGGCTGGCCTGGCTCACCTGTCTGGGCGTCAGGCGCAGCGAGTCCTTCAGAAACGGAGTGTGGCGCAGCGGCTCGAGGTCAAATACGCCCGAGATCGACATCGCGCTTTGCACCAGTGCGTCCGGCAGGTCTTGCCCTACCAGTGACCACTGGCAGGCCAGCATCATGGCGGCCAGGTGGCCTCCGGCCGAATGGCCCACCAAGGTGATGCGCTGAGGGTCACCGCCATGTGTACCGATATACCGGTACACCCAGGCCAGCGCCTGCGTCATCTGCAGCGCAATCTGGGGGATGGTGACCGCCGGACACAGTGCGTAGTTGGGAATCACCACGCAAGCGCCCTGTTTGACAAAAGCCGGCGCGATGAAGGAGTGATCGGACTTGTCCAGGCTGCGCCAGTAGCCGCCATGAATGAACACCAAGACCGGCGCAGGCGGGCGCCCGTGTTTGCGCGGCGCGGGAAAGACGTCAAGCGTCTCGCCCGGACCGTGGCCATAGGCCACATCGAGCAGGCATGGCAAGCCCTGGCGCGCCTGAGCGGAGGCCGCCGCCCAGCGCTCAAAATGCGCCGCATGCTCGGGTACCAGAGCACGGTTGTTGTACTGAAGATCCAGCCAGGCCGGATCGGAACGGTTGGAGGAAACGGATTTGAGATTCATGGTCGCGCCATTGTGTCACGCAGCTCTTGGAACCATTGCGCACATGGCGCCTACAATTTTGGGATCGTCCGATTGAGCATGACATGAACCACACCGCACCAGCCGCAACACCTTCCTCACCGACTGTGGCCGTGCTCGGCATCGGCCTCATGGGTTTTCCCATGGCACGGCGCCTGTGCGAGGCCAACATACCGGTGCGCGCCTGGAATCGATCGCGCAGCAAAGCCGAGCGCCTGCTGCCGTTCGGCGCCAGGGTGGCCGATTCGGCTGCCGAGGCAGTGGCACAGGCCGACCTGGTGATCACACTGCTGGAAAACGGTGAGGTGGTGGAGTCGGTGCTCATGCATCCCGATACCCTCGCGGCCATACGCCCCGGCACGCTCGTGATCGACATGTCGTCCATCTTGCCGGCGCAGGCACGTGATCAGGCCCAACGCCTGGCCTCGCACGGTGCACAGCACATGGACGCGCCGGTTTCCGGTGGCACAGTGGGCGCCGAGCAAGGCACACTGGCCATCATGGCCGGCGGCGAGGCTGCCGGTGTAGAACGCGCCCGGCCTGTGCTCGAAGCTCTGGGCAGGCTCACTCATGTGGGCCCTCATGGCGCGGGTCAGCTTGCCAAACTGGCCAACCAGATGATCGTCGGCATCACCATTGGTGCGGTCGCCGAGGCCTTGCTGATGTGCGAAAAAGGTGGCGCCGACATGGGCCAGGTGCGCCAGGCGATCACCGGAGGCTTTGCCGACAGCCGCATCCTGCAGGTGCACGGCGAGCGCATGGTGCAGCGCGACTTCACCAAGCGCGCCGCCATCACGGTGCAGCTCAAGGACATGCGCAATGCCCTCACCACCGCACAGGCCGTGGGCTTCGAGGCGCCGATCACCACCCTCTTCGAGCAGCTGTTTTCGCAGGCGGTAGAGCACGGCCTGGGTGATCTCGACCATTCCGCTCTGTTCGTCGAACTCGCGCAGCGCAACGGCATGCGCTGAGGACCCAATAGCTGCCACCGATCGAACTGGTCTCTGCTAAAGTTTTCGCACGGGGACGTAGCTCAGCTGGGAGAGCGTCGCGTTCGCAATGCGAAGGTCGGGAGTTCGATCCTCCTCGTCTCCACCAAACGAAAAAAAAGCCGGACGAAACGTCCGGCTTTTTTGTTGTTGCTGCAAAGTGCTCAGCGAGGATTGCGGCGCGCCACCGGGCGCGAAGGCGCACCAGCCGGGCGACGCGGTGCAAATTCACCGCGCATCACTGCGCGCTCGCCTGTGCCGCGATCGGCGAAACGATCACCACCGCGATCGTTGCGCGGCGCGTTGGAAAAGCCCGAAGGGCGAGCACCCATGCCAGGAGCACCTCGATCGCCAAAGCCCCGCGGCGCTGGGCGGCTGTCGCCGCCTCGATCGAAGCGGTTGTCAGCGCGCGGCGCGCTGCGCGGGTCGAAGCGGTTGTCAGCGCGAGGTGCATCGTTGCGGTTGCCTTCAAAGCGCGGCGCATCGCCCCGGCCTTCGAAACGCGGACCACGCGCCGGTGCACCGCGGCGATCACCACCAAAGCGGTCATTGCCTCGTGCGTTGGCGTAGTTGCGGCCTGGCGCACCGCGGCCCATGGGCTCATTCATCGGCGCACGCTGGCGTGGCTCCATGCCGGTCACGGTGTCCACGGTGATGCGCTGTCGCGTGAAGGCCTCGATGTCGAAAATCTTGCGGCGATCGCGCATTTCGGCGAAGGTCACGGCCAGGCCATCGCGGCCGGCACGACCGGTGCGGCCGATGCGGTGGGTGTAGTCCTCCGCCTTCATCGGAAGACCGAAGTTGAACACGTGGGTGATGGTGGGCACGTCGATGCCGCGGGCGGCCACATCGGTCGCCACCAGGATCTGCACCTGGCCATTGCGCAGCGCCATCAAGCGGCGGTTGCGCACGCCCTGACTGAGCGCGCCATGCAGTGCGACGGCGGCAAAGCCGACCTGCTGCAAGTCGGTGGCCAGGCCATCGCATTCAATCTGCGTGCTGCAGAAAACGATCGCCTGGTTGATGCTGGTGTCGCGCAACCAGTGGTCAAGAAGTTTGCGCTTGTGGTCGGCGTTGTCGGCCCAGAACAGCTTCTGCTCAATGTTTGCGTGCTGCTCCTGCGGTGTGTCGATCTGCACCTTTTGCACATGCTTGCCGCCTTCGTGCATCACGCGCATGGCGAGTTGCTGAATGCGAGGCGCAAACGTGGCGGAGAACATCATGGTCTGACCGCGCTGGCTGGTCAGGTCGTTGATGTCGGCCAGGTCATCGGAGAAGCCGAGGTCGAGCATGCGATCGGCCTCGTCCACCACCAGAAACTGCACCTGGTCGAGCTTGAGCTGCTGCGAGCGCTGCAGGTCCAGCAGGCGGCCTGGCGTGGCCACCACGAGGTCGGCGTTTTGCAGTTTGGCGATTTGCAGCTGGTAAGGCATGCCACCCACCACGTTGGCCACGCGCAGGCCACGGCAATGGCGCACCAGATCGATCGCATCATGGGCAACTTGCTGGGCAAGTTCGCGCGTTGGGCAGACGATCAGGGCGCCAGGGGTGGCGGCCTTGAAGTTGCGCGGGCTGGTCGGGTCCTTGCGCTTGGGGCGCTTGGGTGCGGCCTCGCCTTTGGCCAAAGCATCCGCTGTAGCGCGTTCGAAATCAGCGCGCTCCTTGGCTTCGGCGGCGGCTTGCTGCTTCAGCAGGGTATGCAACACGGGCAACAGGAAGGCCGCGGTCTTGCCGCTGCCGGTCTGGCTGGACACCATCAGGTCGGCGTAACGCTGCTCACCTTCGGCCAGCATAGCCTTGGGTATGACGTTGTTCTGCACCTGCGTGGGCTGCACGTATCCCAGGTCGGCGCAGGCCTGCACCAGTTCGGGCGCCAGACCCAGCAGTTCAAAACCGTTGGGTTCCGCGGGCGCCGCTTCTGCAGGGTTGTCGGTATCGACTTCGGGCGACAGGATGTCCTCCGTGGCGCCGGGCGTGAAATCGGTTGTTTGTTCGGGCGTGAAATCGCCGCGTTCTTCAAAAGAGTCGCTCATGTTCGTCCTTGCGCTTGGGCGCAATTGATCGAATCAAAGCTCAGGAAATAAGACGCCGCCAACAGTAGGCGAGCGCTCCCGGGCGCTGAATCCGTTCGTGGTTACAAAACATCAACCATCAAACGGGCAACGCGCCATGGGTCACAAGACTTCGGGTGACGCCGGGAGCGATTGACCTCATCCGCATCGCCGCTGGGAGAACCAGGGCGGCTGACGTCCCGCAAGGGGTTGTGTCAGCTGTGTTCGGGAGGCCTGTGTGTGAGGCAGATGCACAAATCATCGCAGTTGCCTGCGAAGCCTCACATTATCGCAGAGTTTTCGGGAAAACCCTAGCGTTGTTTTGCAGTCAGCCCAGAACGGCGGAAACGATGTGGAACAGAATCGCTGCCAGCACCGCAGTGGCGGGCACGGTGATAATCCAGGCAGCGACGATGCGCAGCACCGCCGATCGCTTGACGATTTCCTTGCGGTACGCCTTCTTGAACGCTCGCCGCTCGTTCTTGGCAAACACCGCACCCTCGGTCTGCTCGCGCAATTTGGTGCGCCGCTTCATATCAGCCAGCATGCGCTTCTTTTCTTTCACTTCGGCAGCCTCGAAGCGCTGCAGGTAGGCCTGTACCTCTTCGCGGTCCTCGCCCTGGTGACCTGCGAACACCACCGACTCCATCTTGGCGTAGTTCACCTTGAGCAGCTCGCGCAGAAAGCCCACGCCGAACACCGCGCCGATGGTCACGTGGGTGGTGGACACCGGCATGCCCAGCTGCGAGGCCACGATCACGGTGATGGTGGCGGCCATGGCGATGGAGAACGCGCGCATGTTGTCCAGCTCGGTAATTTCCTTGCCCACCGTCTTGATCAGGCGCGCGCCATAGAGCGCCAGTCCCACCGACAAACCCAGTGCCCCCAGCACCATCACCCACAGCGGCGTGGCGGCCTTGGTGGCGATGGCGCCCGACTTGACTGCCTCGTAGATCGCCGCCAGCGGGCCCACCGCATTGGCCACATCGTTGGCGCCGTGGGCAAAACTCAGCAGCGCGGCCGAGCACACCAGCGGCCAGGTGAACAGGCGATTCACGCCCTGCTTGCTGTTCTCCTGCTGCTGCGCCAGGCGGGCCACCGGTTTGTGAACCACCACCCAGGCCAGCACGGCCATGCCAGCGCCTGCGGCCAGCGCCACCGGGAAACTCACCTTCACCAACTGCCCCAGACCTTTGAGCATCATGTACGTACCGAAGGCCCAGGCCATGACCGCAATCAGCCACGGCACGACGCGCGCGGCGGCCTCAGTCATTTCGCTGCGGTAGGTGATGCTGCGCTTGATGACATACAGAAACGCCGCGGCGATCGCGCCACCCGTCAGCGGTGACACCAGCCAGCTCAGCACGATGTTGCCGATGGTGTCCCAGTTCACCAGACCCCAACCGCCAGCGGCGATGCCCGCGCCCATCACCGCGCCGATGATGGAGTGGGTGGTGGATACCGGTGCGCCGATCGCAGTGGCCAAGTTGAGCCACAGGGCTCCCGCCAAAAGCGCTGAGAACATCATCCAAGCGAACAGACTGGCATTGGCGATCTGTTTGCTGTCGATGATGCCGCCCTTGATGGTGCCCACCACTTCGCCGCCGGCGACGATGGCGCCCATGGCCTCGAACACCGCCGCGATCAGGATCGCCCACCCCATGGTGATGGCACCCGACCCCACTGCTGGCCCCAGGTTGTTGGCCACGTCGTTGGCCCCGATGTTCATGGCCATGTAGCCACCAACCACCGCGGAGATGATGAGCAGCCACACCGCGGGGCCACTGAGCCCTGCCACGTCCACCCCGCGAACCGAGGCATACAGCCCCACCGCCAGCAAAAACGCCAGCGCGGCGCCAAGCTGGAGCACGTCCTGGTACTTCGTCACCCAGCGGATACGAGATTTTTTTGTCATGATTTTTTCATGTGAATCGCACGATTTTGACATGTAGTCAACGTGCCAGAGGCGGCTGATTCCGCACCCGAGCTTCAGCGCAGGAAGTGGGTTCGGTAGTGCTCCAGCTCGTCAATCGACTCGTGCACGTCTGCCAGCGCGGTGTGTTTCTGGTGCTTCTTGAAGCTGGCGTAAACCTCGGGACGCCAGCGCTTGGCGAGTTCCTTGAGCGTGCTCACATCCAGGCAGCGGTAGTGGAAGTAGGCCTCCAGCTGGGGCATGTACTTCACCAGAAAGCGCCGGTCCTGGCTGATGGTGTTGCCACACATGGGTGATCCGCTCTTGGGCACGTACTGGGCAATGAAAGCCAGCAGCGTAGCCTGCGCCTGCTCTTCGTCCACCGTGCTGGCGCGCACCTTGTCGATCAGGCCGCTTTTGCCGTGGGTGCCTTTGTTCCAGGCATCCATGGCGTCAAGCACCTCGTCGCTTTGGTGGACCACCACCACCGGCCCCTCCACGCGCGGCGTGAGCTGGGGACCGGTGATCACCACCGCGATCTCCAGCAAACGTTCATTTTCCGGGTCGAGGCCGCTCATTTCGCAATCGATCCAGACCAGGTTCTGGTCACTCTTGACCAGTGTCGGGAGCGCCAGGGCTGTGGGGAGGGGGGCAGTGGGCAATGTCATGCCAGGATTTTCGCCGATCCTGCCGACTGCCCCGCCGCCAGCGCAGGCAACGGTGCTTCGATAGACTCCCCACCCATGGACAACGCCGCCTGGATCATGACCGCCCTCTTCTGTGCCCTGCTGGTGACTGGCCTGCTCACGCGCACCGCGCTGGCCAGCCGTCAGATGCGCTTTGTGGCACGCCACCGCAACGAGGTGCCGCCGTCCTTTGCCGACACCATCACGCTCGCCGCCCACCAGAAAGCCGCCGACTACACCATCACCAAGTCGCGCTTCGGCCTGCTGGAGACCAGTCTGGAAGCGGCGCTGCTGCTGGGCTGGACCTTGCTGGGCGGGCTGGACTGGCTCAACGGCCTGCTGCTCGACGCGCTGGGTGGAGGCCTGCTGCAGCAGCTGGCCCTGATTGGCTCGTTTGCTTTGATTGGCGGGTTGATTTCCCTGCCACTGAGCTGGTGGTCGACCTTCCGGATCGAGGAGCGCTTCGGTTTCAACAAGATGACGCTCTCTCTGTGGCTGGGTGACCTGGTCAAAGGCACCGCTGTGGGTGTGCTGGTGGGTCTGCCGATCGCCGCCCTGGTCCTGTGGCTCATGAGCGTTGCGGGTCCGGTCTGGTGGCTCTGGGCCTGGGGCGTTTGGATGGGCTTCAACCTGCTGCTGCTGGTCCTGTACCCGACCGTGATCGCGCCGCTGTTCAACAAGTTCGAACCCTTGCAGGACGAAAGCCTGAGAACCCGTGTGCAGGCGCTGATGCAGCGCTGCGGCTTCGCCGCCAAAGGCTTGTTCGTGATGGACGGCAGCAAGCGCAGTGCGCACGCCAACGCGTACTTCACCGGATTCGGCGCAGCCAAGCGCGTGGTGTTTTTCGACACTTTGCTGCAGCAGCTCACGCCACCCGAAGTCGACGCGGTACTGGCGCACGAACTGGGCCACTACAAACACCGCCACATCATCCAGCGCATCGTGATGATGTTTGCCTTCAGCCTGCTGGGCTTTGCGGTCTTGGGCTGGGTATCGGGACAGGCCTGGTTTTACAGCGGACTGGGCGTGACGCCCTCACTGGACGCACCCAACGATGCGATGGCGCTCCTGCTGTTCCTGCTGGTGGTGCCACTCTTCACCTATTTTCTTTCGCCGCTCATGGCTCAGCTGTCGCGCCGCCACGAGTTCCAGGCCGATGCCTACGCCCAGCAACAGACAAGCGGCGCCGACCTGGCCAGCGCGCTGCTCAAGCTGTTCAAGGACAATGCCAGCACCCTGACGCCCGACCCGCTTTACGCGCGCTTCTACTATTCCCACCCGCCCGCCAGCGAGCGCATTGCTCGCCTGCGCACGGCCACCAACGCCTGAGCCATGAACCCCATCCACCAGAACCGCCGCGCCCTCTCCGCCACCGAAATCGTCTCCCAGCTGACCCAGCTCAATGGTGACGCCGCCCAGGGCTGGAAGCTGATCGAGGGCGCGCTGGAAAAAACCTTTCCCTTCGCCAACTACCACGAGACCATGGCGTTCGTGAACGCGCTGGCCTGGGTGGCACACCGCGAAGACCATCACCCGGAGCTGGCCGTCTCCTACGGCCACTGCACGGTGCGCTTCAACACGCATGACGTCGGCGGCATTTCCGCCAGCGACTTCCACTGCGCGGCAGCGGTGGACGATCTGCTCGAGCCCTGAATGCCCGCCCTGTTGAAGGTCGCGCCTTGAGCGCCCCCGTCCGCCAAGCTCCGCAAGCTGCTCGAGAAGCCTTGAAACCCGGGCGCGTCGTCGCCGCCCACGGTCGGCATTGCCTGGTGGAGAGCCCGGACGGCCAGCGCGGCATCTGCCATCCGCGTGGCAAGAAGAACCCGGTGGTGGTTGGTGACCAGGTGCTGTGGCAGGCCAGCGGCGACGAGGGCAGCATCGAGCAGGTGGAGCCCCGGCGCAACCTGTTCTACCGCCAGGACGAGCTGCGGACCAAGTCGTTTGCCGCCAATCTGGACCAGGTGCTGGTGCTGCTCGCGGCCGATCCCGAGTTTTCAGAGCGCCAGCTCGCCCGCGCCCTGATCGCTGCCGAAGCCGAGGGCATTTCGGTGCTGGTGGTGCTGAACAAACAGGATCTTCAACCGGCTTTCGATCGCGCCTGGGCCCGCCTGGCGCCTTACCGGCGAATGGGCGTGACCGTCATGCCCCTGAGCCTGCAGGCTCAGGGAGAACACGGACTTGACGCCTTGCAGCGACAGCTCATGGGTCAGATCACCCTGGTGCTGGGTCCATCAGGCGTCGGCAAAAGCACCTTGGTGAACCGCCTGGTGCCACACGCCAGCGCGCTGACCGGTGAGATTTCGCGGGCACTCAACTCCGGCAAACACACCACGACCAGCACCACCTGGTACTGGACCGATGACAGCCGTCAAACCGCGCTGATCGATTCGCCCGGTTTTCAGGAGTTTGGCCTCAACCACATCGAACCCATGCAGCTCGCGCACTGCATGCCCGACCTGCGCGCAGCGCTCGGCCATTGCCGCTTCTACAACTGCACCCACCTGCATGAGCCTGGCTGCGGGGTGCGAGCGCAGGTGCAAGACATCGGCGAGGCGCCTGCCGACGACGCACACTCCATCGACGCCAACCGCTACCGCATTTACGGTGAGCTGTTCGACGAGCTGTCCAACAAGCGGAGCTACTGAGGAAAGGGAATCGACGTGGCGCGTACGGGTACGCCCGATCAGATCGGCAAACGCGCGAGACTGAGCAAGGCCAGCAGCAGCATCCACAGCACCACCGCCCGCCACACCAGCCCCACAACGCCGCCAAGGTGGGCCAGCTGCGGCTCGGGTCGCCCGCCGTCTTCTGCGTCGGCGAGCTCGTAGCCCAGCGGGCGTGGTGCGAGCCGCACGTTCAGCGCGCCCGAGGTGGCGGCCAGCACCACGCCATCGCCGCCTGGCGCATACAGGGCGGCGTCGCTACGCCAGCTGGCGACCGATTCCTCGAAATTCCCCACCACCGCAAACCCCAGCGCAGTCGCGCGAGACGGCACGTGGTCTACCCACGCCCAGGCCTTGGCCGCCGCATTTTGCAGGGCCGGACTGCGAGAGCTGTCGCTACGCGCCTGCCAGTTGCGCGAGAGGTACTCCACCATGCGGTAGAAGATGGCCCCCGCAGGTCCCAGGCCCAGCAGCCAGAACACAACAAAACTCACCAGCACACCAAACACGTGTCGATGGGCCGACAGCACCGAGTGTTGAATCACCTGTCGCAGCAGCTCCGCACGTGGCAGGCTGGAGACCTCCACCCGCAGCCAGGTGGCCAGTTTCTCGCGTGCGGCGGCCTCATTGCCGACATCCAGGGCTCCCCTGATCTGGCTGAAATGGTGACTGAACTGGCGAAAACCCAGCGTCACATACAGCACGCCGACCAGCCACACAAAGGCCAGGATGGTGCTGAAAGACCAGAGCGCCCAGTACACCCCGCCAGCGATCAGCGTCGGCACACCGACCGCCAGTCCCCATGCGATCCAGCTATGCGAGCTGTGCCCCGCATCAAGATTGCGCCGCACTGCGCGCGCCCAGGCTCGCAGCGCCGAGTGGGCTGCGTTGTCGTAGGCCAGCGGGCGCGCCTGCTCCAGCAAGAGCGCGATGAGAATGGCGAAGAAGCCCATGAACCGATGATAGCGGTGAGCCACCGGGCGCCGAGGCGCGGTCAGGCAATCAGCAGGCGGTAGAAGTTGCGCAACATGCCGGCAGTGGCGCCCCAGATGAAGCGCTCGCGCCCACCGTCCGGAAAGGGGTCGCTGTACGGCATGGAATACCACTCCCGCACGGCACCCGCCCACTCGACCGCGTGGCGCCGATGGTTGCTCGGGTCCATCAGGAAATCCAGGGGTACCTCGAATACGTCATCCACTTCGTGCGGGTTTGGCTGCAGCACAAACCCGGGCTGCACCAGCGCCACCACCGGCGTGACGAGGAAAGCCGTTCCAGTGACGTAAACGGGCAGAGAGCCCAGAACCTCGATGCGATCGGGCGCCAGGCCCGTCTCTTCAAACGTTTCGCGCAGGGCGGCAGCCGTGGCATCGGCATCGGTTGCATCGACCTTGCCACCGGGCAAAGCGATCTGGCCCGAGTGGGTCGACAAATGCGCCGTGCGCTGCGTCAACAGCAACGTAGGCCGCTCGCGCATCACGAGAGGCAGCAGAACAGCAGCCTGTGCCGGCGCGCGCTCGCCGAAACGCCGCTCCTCAGACAGCTCGGGCACCCAGACGGGCGGTGCGGTAAACAGCTCGCGCAGCCCAGCTGGCGTGAATCGGCGCGGATCCACCCGCGCACGAAGCTCGTCGCTGCGTGGTGGCAAGACGGGCACCTGGCGCGGGTCAAACAGCGGGGGAGGCGAAGCACTCATGGGGGTGCAAGCATAGCCGGGACGAAAAAAAGCCGCTCAGGGGAGCGGCCTCTTCGCTGGATCGGCTGAGCGATCAAGCGCCCAGCTTTTCCTTGATGCGTGCCGACTTGCCGCTGCGCTCGCGCAGGAAGTACAGCTTGGCGCGGCGCACGTCGCCACGGCGCTTCACCTCGATCTTGGCGATGCGCGGGCTGTACAGCGGGAAGGTGCGCTCAACACCCTCGCCGTTGGAGATCTTGCGCACGATGAAGCTGGAGTTCAGGCCGCGGTTGCGGCGGGCAATCACAACACCTTCGTAAGCCTGCATCCGCTTGCGCGTGCCTTCGACCACGTTCACGCTCACGATCACGGTGTCACCGGGTGCAAACACCGGAATGTCTTTGTTGAGGCGAGCAATTTCTTCTTGCTCAAGGGTCTGGATGAGGTTCATGGTTTCCTGATTCACGATCATGCCCGCGCTGCACTAAAGGCCACAAATCCGGCAAAAACCCTGTCCAGCCATCTGCCTGAGGCATCCGGTTGCGGGCTGGCCCGGTCATGGCGGCCGGTCAGAGGATCGAAAAGCTTTGCATTATAGCTTTTTCCCAAGCGCCAGAAAAGCCTCATCGGTGGGCGTGAGCCGACCTTGGGCGCGGGCATGGTCCAGCAGGTCTGGGCGGAATTGCGCGGTGATGGCCAGGCTTTGTTCGCGGCGGTGGCGCGCGATGCGCTCGTGATGACCACCCAGCAGCACCTCGGGAACGGGCACCGGCCCGTGTGGCCCTTCCCAGACTTCGGGACGGGTGTGGTGCGGGCTGTCGAGCAGACCATCCAGCGCCGTGTTGAAACTGTCCTGCTGGTGGCTGCCCTCGTCGCCTAGCACACCAGGCATGAGTCGGGCCACGGCATCCAGCAAGGCCATCGCAGCGATCTCACCGCCTGATAGAACGAAGTCGCCCAGACTGATCTGCTGGTCCACGCAGGCATCGATGAAGCGCTGGTCCACCCCCTCGTAGCGACCGCAGAGCAGCACTGCCCCGGTGCTGTTCGACCAGCCCACCACACCGGCATGGTCGAGGCGGGGACCGACAGGAGAAAAGAGCACCAGCGGCGCCTGATCTTCCAAAGGCTCGGCGCGTTCGGCGCGCACCGCCTGCAGGCAGCGCCACAGCGGCTCGGCCATCATCACCATGCCCGGCCCGCCGCCAAAAGGCCGATCGTCCACCCGGCGGTAGTTTCCCTCAGCGAAATCGCGCGGGTTCCACAACTTCACCGCCACCTGACCAGACTCAAAGGCGCGGCGATTGATGCCGTGGGTGAAAAACGGCTCAAACAGTTCGGGGAACAAGGAAATGACGTCGAACCGCATGGACTGGCCCCTAGCGCGCGCCCAGGTTGAGCGTGAAGCGGCCGGCAGATCGCTCGAGACCCGGGCGCCGTCGATCCGGCATTGCCGGATGGCCAGCTTCACCCGTTCGGAGGTGGTCCGCGCAGCGCGTGCGTGGGCGGTCAGTAATCACTTTGCCAGTCGACAGTGATGCGGCGCGCCTGCAGATCCACCGAGTCGACATACGCATCCACAAAAGGAATCATGCGTTCGGCCAGTTGCGGTTTGCCGTCCACGGTGTCGCTGAACTCCAGCACCAGCACGGAATGGGGGCCGGTGGGCATGAGGTCGCGCACCACGCCCATCGGTTTGCCCTCGCGGTTGAACACCGCCAGTCCGATCAGATCGACCCAGTAGTACTCACCTTCGGGCGCCTTGGGAAAGGCACTGCGTGGCAGATAGATCCGCACGCCTTTTAGGGCTTCGGCGGTATTGCGGTCGTCGAC
Organism: Hydrogenophaga sp.; assembly: GCF_030373245.1. Lineage (GTDB taxonomy): Bacteria > Pseudomonadota > Gammaproteobacteria > Burkholderiales > Burkholderiaceae_C > Hydrogenophaga. The sequence continues at coordinate 176,023 of NZ_JAUCZF010000004.1, read as the reverse complement.
CGACTCGAAGCGGGCCACTGCCCCATCGGCGTGCGGCTTGATCTCGGCCACCTGCACCCGAACGCTGCCGGCAAACGCGTCAAAGCCGCGCGCGAAGCGGGCTTCGGGCGGCTGCAAAAACCAGGTGGAGGAAGCAATCAGCGCCTCGGTGTCGGCGCTGTGCGGCTGGATGCGGACCCAGCCCTTGATGCCCCAGGCGTCCTGGATGCGCCCCAGCTCGATCGCATCGTCCGGCAGCGGGGCCGGCTCGAACGGGCTGAGCGACATGCCTGAAAGGACGCAGGTCTTAGGATCAGGTCAGGCAGGGCATCCCGATCGGGCGCAACCTGCCTGGAACCACCTCAGGCCACGGCCTTGGCGGCGTGTTGCTTGACCAGACGCGCCACGGTGGACGACGGCTCGGCACCGACGCCGGTCCAGTAGGTCAGGCGGTCCAGTGCGATGCGCAGCGGCTCTTCACCACCGCGGGCCAGCGGGTTGTAGAAACCGATGCGCTCGATAAAGCGACCGTCACGGCGGTTGCGCTTGTCGGCCACCACAATGTTGTAGAACGGACGGGCTTTTGCACCGCCGCGAGAGAGTCGGATGACGACCATGATTTATCCTTCGGGTGGAGAGGCACCAAGATCGGTACCCCACCGGGTTGTAGAGGCCTAGGCCACCGCAACCCGTTTCATTGCAACGCTTGAGACACACGACTGACCACCCGGTCAGCGAAACGCCACAAAACCCGCGATTATAGCCCTGCGCCAGCGCTCCAGCTCCAGTGAAGCGCTCCTGGGCGAGAGCAACTGCACCGCCCACATCACACCACCGTCCTCATGCCTCTGATTCGCCCCAGCCACGAGCAAGACCTCGCCGCCATCACCCGTATCTACGGCCACCATGTGCTTAAGGGCACCGGCACCTTCGAAACCACGCCGCCCAGCGAGGCCGACATGACCACCCGGCGCGCTGACGTGCTGGCCAAAGGCCTGCCGTGGCTGGTGGTCGAGGACAACGGGGCAGTGGTGGGCTTCGCTTACGGCAACTGGTTCAAGCCCCGCCCCGCCTACCGGTTTTCGGTCGAGGACTCGATCTACATGGCGCCCGAAGCAGCCGGCAAAGGGCTGGGCCGCGCCCTGCTCGCCGAGCTGATGGCCGCGCTGGAGCGTGCCGGCGTGAGACGCGTGATGGCCGTCATTGGCGATTCAGCCAATGCGGGGTCGATCGGCGTGCACAAAGCGCTGGGCTTTGAAGTCGCCGGCACCATTCCGTCTTGCGGTTGGAAGTTTGATCGCTGGCTCGACATTGTGCTGATGCAGCGCAGCCTGGGGGTTGGCGACAGCACGGCGCCGGAGGCTCTGCCATGAGTGGCGCGGCCCGCAACAAGACCCTGGCCGCGTGGCTGGCTGCGCTGTTCGGCAGCCTCGGACTGCACCGTTTCTACCTGCGCGGTCTGGACGACTGGATCGGGTGGCTGCATGCCATTGCCGCAGGCCTGGGTTGGTGGGGCGTGGAGCGGGTGCGACTCTACGGCCAGGACGACAAGCTGTCCTGGGTGCTGATTCCGTTTCTGGGCAGCTCCATCGCAGCGGGCTGCCTGGCCGCCATCGTCTATGCCCTGAGCGACCCAGAAAAATGGGCGGACTGGTTCAACGCCAACCGCCGCCCTTCAGTGCAGGCCGCTGCCACCAACTGGCTGACCATCGCTGCGCTGGTTTTCGCCCTGCTGCTCGGCACGATCGCCTTCATGGGCAGTCTGGCCTTTGGTGTGCAGCATTATTTCCAATACCAGATTGAAGAGGCACGCAAGATCAGCCAGTGACCCTGGCTGGGTCAGCGGGCCCCAGCCAGACCGAGACCCAGCACCGCCAGCAACACAAACAGGCCGATGAACAGCGTCTCGCTGACGAACAGCATCAACGGTTTCCAGCCCAGCTGCAGCAGCTCTTCGATGCTGGTCTTGATGCCAGCCGCCGCGATCGCCAGCACCAGGCACACGCGCGAAGCGTCGGTGGCACCCTGCACCACCACCGCTGGGACCAGTCCGGATGAAGCGAGCAGCATCATCACCACAAAGGCCAGCAAAAAGCCTGGGATCAGGGGCATGTTGAGGTCCTTGCCCTCAGCCGGCTGCTGGCGCCGATAGAGCAGCGAAATCACCATCACCACCGGCATCAGCAGCATCACGCGAAACAGCTTGACCACGGTGGCGGTGTCGCCCGCTTCAGGGCCGAGCATCATGCCCGCGGCCACCACCTGCGCCACGTCGTGGATGGTCCCGCCCAGAAACACGCCCGCCGGCCCGGCCGCCATGCCGAGGACCTGAATCAGCAGCGGATAGAGCACCATGGCCACCGTGGAGAGCACGGTCACCGCCACCACCGCCAGCAGGGTGAAGCGCTCATTGGCCTTGGTCTGCGGCAGCACGGCTGAGATGGCAAGTGCCGCCGAAGCGCCGCAAATGGCCACCGAGCCGCCTGAGAGGATGCCCTCCTCGCGGGTGCGTCCCAGCAGCCTGGCCCACCAGACACCCATGAAGATCGTGAGCACCAGCGCCAACAGGATCACCACCGCCACCTCCACGCCCAGTTGCGACACCTGGTTGAGCGTGATGCGTACCCCCAGCAAAGCCACGCCCACGCGCAGCACCGTGCGGCCACAAAACTCGATGCCGGGTTTGGCCTGCGGGTTGCCATGAATGAAGTGAAACGCCAGGCCGATCAGCAGGGCATAGAGCAGCTGCGGGCCGCCGTAGTGCTCGGAAAGGAAGGTGGAGGCCAGTGCAATGACGCCGCACACCAGCACCCCGGGTGCCAGCACGCGCGAGCGCGCCACCCAGTGCAGCGGGTGCCAGGCCGATCGCTTGGTTGCTGAAGCTGCCGCGCCCTTGTCGCTGGTGTCAGCCATGGGCCAGCGCCCTGAGCAATGCCACCACGGCGTCCGCCACCTCCAGCCCCTGCGCCTGGGCACGCCGACGCGCCACCTCGCGCCGCGCCCCCGGCAGGCGCACGCCCTCGTCACTCAGCATGTCGCCCAGCAGCACTTCGATGCGGTCGAAGTAGCCGTTCTGACCCGCCAGCGCGCCCGGGTCGATCACGATGAAGAGCTGGCCCAGGTGCGGGCGGTTGCCCTCATCGACAAAAAAACTGTCTGCCTCGAAACCAAAGTTGGCGCCAATGAGGGCAGTCACCAGCAGCTCGACCGTCAGTGCCAGCATCGCGCCCTTGGGGCTGGAGGCAGCACCCAGCGGCAGCATGGAGCCCGCGAGTGCGGCCTGGGGATCGGTGGTGGGCTGACCCTGGGCATCAAGCGCCCAGCCGACGGGTATCGACTCACCCTTCTTGGCCGCCAACATCACCTTGCCGCGCGCCACCTCGGACAGGCTCAGGTCAATCAGCAGTGGGTCTGCGTCGCGGCGCGGAAACACGGCAGCGATGGGGTTGGTACCGAAAATCGCATGCCTGCCACCCGCCGCCGGCATCGCAGCGGGCGAATTGCTCAGGCCCAGGCCAACCATGCCGGCATCGGCCACCGCGCGAAGGTGGTCGACCACCACACCGCAATGGTGGCTGTTCATAATGCCTACCAGCGCGACGCCCTGAGTGCGTGCCAGTGCCACCGCTTCGTTCACGGCGAGGTCGCAAGCGGGAAACGCCAGACCTTCCTGCGCATCCACCAGCAGCGCGCCGCCCTTGCGCCGGACCACCGTGGCCTGGGCTGAGCCATTGACGCGCCCGTTGCGCAGATGCGTGGCGTACTGCGTCACCCGCGAGAGACCATGACCGCCCTGCCCCTGGGACTCGGCCAGCACCAGCGCACGCGCGGTACTCGCCGCCATCAGGGAACTGGCGCCAGCGGCTTCCAGGGCAGAGGTCACCAAGGCGCGGGCGTCTTCAAGAGAGAGGTTCATGCGAGTGCCTTGAGCAATTGGTCGGCGATGAGGTGACTCACCCGTTCGTTGGACTCCGAGGTCACACCAGCGATATGGGGCGTGAGCACCAGGTTCGGACAGCCTTGCCAATGCGGCGATGCGGGCAAAGGCTCGGTCTCGAAGACATCGATCGCAGCGCCTCCGAGCGCGCCCCCCTTGAGCGCAGCGGCCAGCGCCAGCTCGTCCACCACTCCGCCTCTAGCGGTGTTGATCAGCACCGCGCCCGACTTCATCCGGCCCAATCGGGAGGCATCGAACAGTCCCCGCGTGCTGTCCACCAGAGGCACATGCAGGCTGACCACATCGGCAAGCACCACCAGCTCATCCAGGTCGACACAACGCACACCAGACTGTCCATAAACGGGCGCGTCCGCCGCCATGAACGCATCGTGGGCAATCACCTGCATGCCCATGGCTTTGGCAAGCCGCGCCGTGAGCTGGCCAATGTGGCCAATGCCCACCAGCCCCAGCGTCTTGCCCGCCAACTCGCGCCCCTGAGACAGAGCCGCACGCGGCCAATGCCCGGCCGCCACCGAAGCGGTGCTGGCGTATCCACCGCGCAGCAGCAACATGGCAGTGGCAATGACGTACTCGGCCACGCTCAAGGCATTGGCACCGGTGGCCGGAATGACCACGAGGCCTCGCGCCTCGCAGGCGGCGACGTCGATGTTGTCCAGTCCCACACCGAGGCGCGCCACGATGCGGCAGCGCCCCAAGGCATCCAGCAGCGCACCCCGCACCTGGGTGCGGTTGCGCACCACCAGGGCATCGGCCAAAGCAGCTTTTTGCAGCAGGCCAGGCGCATCGTCGACCAGGCCGGGTTCGTAGACCACCGTGTGCGATGCGCGCAGGCGGTCGACGGCCTGCTCGTCCATGAACTCACAGATCAGGATGTGCATGGGGAAAAACTTTCAAGTTCAAGAAGTATGATGACCCGGGGACAACGCACTGGCCAGCGAGTGCTGTCGTGCTTGACGCGTCGGCATCAGCGTGCGGCGGGTGGAATCGAAAGGTCAAGGCAGCGGAACCTGCAGCACCATTTTGAAAAGCACGTAGAGCCCCACCAGCACCACCGCTCCGGCGGAGCTGTACAGCATCGCGGTGCGTGGTGTCCAACGGTCGTGTTGCGCAAGCACAAGCAACAGTGCAAAGGCGATTGCACTGCTCGCCAGAAAGCCCAGGGTTGGCAGCGCAAAGGCCCAGCCGAGCATGACGGCCGCCACACCCAGTCGCCGCCCATGAGAGCCTTCAAGGGAACCACTGGCGCGGGTTTTGCCCAGCGCCACCAGCACGATGTACAGAACGCCCAGACCCACGAGCAGTCCGCCAATGGCCCGCGGGAACACCGCGCCCAGGTCGGAAAACTCACCCGAGTAAAACAGCGCGGCTGCGCCCACCACGATCAGCAGCACGCTGCCGATGGCGCCAAGCAGGTCGGGACGTGCCGATGAATCAGCCATGTCTTGCCTGGGCCAGCCGGTTGCGGCGCTTGATCCACAGGGGCCAGAGCAGCCCGAGCACAATGAAGGCGATGATGGCCAGCGAAATCGGTCGGCCAAAAAATTCGTCGAGCACACTGCCCCTGGCGCCGCCGATCAGATGGCCTTGCACAAAGCCACGTTCGGCAATGGCACCCAGGATGAGACCGAGCACGATCGGCGAGGCACTGAAGCCCCACTGGGCCAGGCCCCAGGCCAGCACACCCAGCACCACCATCTGCTGCACTTCGTGCACATTGTTGTGCACGGCGAAGCTGCCCAGGATGGTGAGGAGCGCCACCGCGGGCACCAGCACCGCCTTGGGAATGGCGAGGATGGAGCGGAAGGCAAAGCGTCCAATCAGCAAGCCCACCGGCAACATGATGATGGTGGCCAGAATCAGACCCCAGATGAAGGTGTAGACGATGGGCCCTTGCTGGGTGAACAGCGTGGGACCCGTGCGGATGCCCTGCACCAGCAAGGCGCCCAGGATGATGGCGTCGGGGGGCGTGCCGGGAATGCCGAGCACCAGCGTCGGAATGAAACCACCACCCACAGTGGCGTTGTTGGCCGACTCGGTGGCCACGATGCCATCGGGTTCGCCCTTGCCGAAGTTCGCCCGCCGGGGCGAAGTGCGCTTGGCCTCGGAGTAGGACACCAGCGCAGCAATCGAGCCACCGGCGCCAGGCAGGATGCCGATCACGGTGCCGATCACCGAGCTGCGCGCCAGGTTGAATTTGGACGCCCGCAATGCAGCGATGGCTTCGCGCAACCGAAAGCCCGCCACCTGCTGCGTCGCCTGCAGGTGGCGCACAGGCGTGGCCGCCAGCTCGATCAGCACCGGCACACAATAAAGGCCGATGAGAGCCGACACCACGTCGATACCGCCCAGCAGCGACTTGAACTCGCCCACGTAGCGCACATCGCCACCCACTTCCGCAACGCCCACCATCGACAGCAGCAGCCCCAGACAACCTCCCATCAACCCCTTGACGAGGCTGCCTTCACCCAGGGAGGCGATCAGCGTGAGACCAAAGACGGCCAGCCAGAAGTACTCGACTGGTCCGAACTTCAACGCCACCGTGGCCATGGGCGGCGCCAGTAACAGCAAGAAACCGGCGCCCACCAGTCCACCCACCACAGAAGACAGGCAAGCCAGCGTGAGTGCCAAGTCTCCCTTTCCGGCACGCGCCATCGGATAACCGTCGAAGGTGGTGGCGATCGAAGACGGTGTGCCCGGCGTGTTGAGCAAGATGGCGGCGTAAGCGCCGCCGTAAATGGCACCGGTGTAAATGGCGCCCAGCGCGATGAGCGCGGTGGACGGCGGCATCGAAAAGGTGAAGGGCACCAGCACCGCCACCGCCATGGTGGCGGTGAGGCCGGGCAGCGAGCCGATCACCGTGCCCGCGATCACGCCTGCCAAAGCAAACATGAGGTTCAGCGGGGTCATCGCCTCCAGCAGGTATTCGAAGCTGCCCATGGGGTGTGACGGTGCGCGGTGAAAGGCTCTGCGGGCTTACTTCTTGACGATACCCATGTCCTTCGCCAAGGCCTCGTAGCGAGTCTGGATGCCAGACATGAAAGCAGCCATCTTGTCGGGACCGACGTTCAACATGGCAAACCCGCCCTCTTCCATCTTCTGGATGAAACCCGGGTCGGCATTGATCTTGGCCAGGATGTCAGCCATCTTGGCCTGCACGTCAGGCGGTGTGCTCTTGGGCACGGCAACGCCCCGGTAAGCGCCGCCCACCAGATCAAAGCCCTGCTCCTTGAAGGTCGGGCAGTTGGGCAACTTGGGGTGACGCTTCTCCATCGCCACGGCAAGGCAACGCACCTGGTCACCCAGCTGAATCTGCACCGTGGTGTAGGCCCAGCTGCCGGCCACTTGCTTGCCCAGCAGCGCTGCGTTGGACGGCCCGGTACCACCGAACGGCACGTAGGTGGTCTTGATGCCAGCGAGCTTGTCGAACTGCTGCTGCGCAAGGTGGTTGGCCGAGTTGGTGCCCGAACCCGACAAGGTGGTGGCGCCTGGTGCCGCCTTGGCCCCGGCAACAAAGTCTTTCAGCGTCTTGAATGGGCTGTCGGCCGGCACGATCAGCGCGTCGGGCGTGTAGTGGAACCAGTAGAGCGTGGTGATTTCGTCGGTCTTGTAGCCGACGTCCTTTTGCAGCGGCTGCAACACGATGTGCGGCAAGTTGGTGCCCATGACGGTGTAGCCGTCTGCAGCCATGCCGTTGAGCTGCGACCAGCCTGCCGCACCACCGGCGCCTGGCCGGTACTGGATCGCCATGCTCTGCCCGGTGAGCTGCTTGAACACGGGCTCTTGCAGTCGGGCAGACACGTCGGACTCACCGCCTGGGCCAAAGGGGATGATGTAGTTGACAGTTTTGTCCGGGAAACCGGCGGCGCCGGCCATCGTCGTGGCAGCCACCAGGGCAGCGGCGGTCAGTGTTTTGTGCAGGGAAATGCGCTGGGTCATGATTTGTCTCCTAATTTCTCTCGTTTCAAAAGGCCTCGAAATCCTCGCAATGACAAGGAAGCCGAGGCAGCAAGCCCAATCCAACGGAGCCGACTCGCCAGCCCTAAGGTATCAGAACCACCTTGCTGGTGGCCAGACGGCCACTGTCCAGATCGGCAAACGCCTGCGCACCTTCGTCAAGCGAGACGCTCTGCACCCAGGACAAGTCCCCAAATGCACCTTCATGCAGCAGCTTCACCGTCGCGCGCAAATCGGCTGTGGTGTAGGTGTAGGTGCCCATGAGCGTGATCTCGGCCAGGGTCAGCTTGCGCATGTCGATTTCACTGGCCCAGTCCTGCAGACCCACATGCATCACAACGCCTCCGGGCTTGACGGCTGTCAGCGCAGCGACCCGGGTCAGCTTGCTGCCCACCGCGTCGATCACGTAGTCGAAGCCGTTCTCCTGCGGCTGGGTTTCGCGCGGATCGTAGGTCGCTACGCCAGCGTGCTTCTCGGCCGATCGGCGGCGCAGCGGGTTCACCTCGGCCAGCACCGTATCCCGACAGCCGTAGGTCTTGAGCAACAGCGCTGCCAGCATGCCGATGGCACCCCCGCCGATGATGAGGGTGCGGTTCTCTGGCAGCGGCCGTGCCATGGCTTTGAGGCTCATGTTGATCGCGTGCAGCGCAGTAGCGGCCGGTTCGGTGAGCGCGGCATGCAGGGCGGGCATGTCCTGCGGTATGTCGATCAGCGAGGCCGCCGGGATCGACATGTATTCGGCAAACGCACCGGGCCGCGTCATGCCCACCATGGTGCGGCGGCTGCAGAGGTTGTTGCGGCCTTGCACACAGTAGTCGCAGGTACCGCAGGTGATGAGGGGGTTGCCTGTGACACGCAGGCCCTCCTGGTAGGCGGGCGCCGCGCTCTTGACCACCGTGCCGCAAAACTCATGGCCCAGCACCAGGCCTGGCTTTCGGCGCGGATCGTGGCCATGGAACGCGTGCATATCAGAGCCGCAGATGCCCACCGCATCGATGCGCAAGACCACTTCGCCATCGCACAGCTCGGGTTCCGGCCGATCGAGCAATTGCACTTCCAGGGGCTGGGTGTAGACGAGGGCTTTCACGGGCTGATCTCCGGTTGGCGCAATGGACTTGCTGGGCAGTGTGGCCGCGATTCATCGTGGTGAATTGGCCGATGAACGGTGAGCAGCGACAGCCCTGGTGCGAAACGCCCTGCGGCCTTGAAACCTCGCAAGGCCACTCGCCTGGCCGCTCGCTTCAACGGACGCCCTGGCGCGATCGCCAGGGCACCGAAGAAGCGAAGCTATCCAGACTCAGGTCATCCAGGACTGCCCATCGGTCCGGCATGGGGCATCAAGCGCTCTCGTAGAGGCGCGTCAACACAAACTCGCGGTGGCCCAGGGCTTCGGCCGCCGTGAGGCGTCCGTTGGCCGTTCGCAGCATCATGTCGAGCAGCAGGTCACCGGCTCCGTCCATGTTGATTTCTCGCTGCAGCAGGCCCGAGGTGTCGACGTCAACGTGCTCACCCATCGTGCGCACCGTGCGCGGGTTCGCGCACAGCTTGATCACAGGCACGATCGGATTGCCGACGATATTGCCCTGCCCGGTCGGGAAGAAGTGCACCACGTAGCCAGCAGCTGCGCACAGCGTGACCATTTCGGCTGCGGCCGAGCTTGACTGCATGAACCACAGACCCGGGCCAGAGGGCGTCTCGGCGTAGTCGAGCACACCATCGACCATGCACTTCTTTCCGATCTTCTGGATGTTGCCCAGCGCCTTCTCTTCGATCGTCGTCAGGCCGCCGGCGATGTTGCCCTTGGTCGGCTGCGAGTCGGAAAGGTCCGACGTCTTGTGGCGATCGATCATGGCCTGATAGCGATCAAACATGTCCATGAACTGGGCTTTGACTTCCGGCGTTCTGCACCGCGCGGCCACCAGGTGCTCACCACCTGTCAGCTCACTGGTCTCGCCGAAGCACAGCGTCGTGCCCAGGTCGTACATCTTGTCAAAGGCATTGCCCACGGTGGGGTTCGCGCCGCAGCCCGAGGTGGTGTCGGACTCGCCGCATTTGGTAGACACCCACAGATCGCTGATCGGGCAAACCTCGCGCTGTTTTTCCGAAGCATCCTGAAGCAGTTCGCGGGCGGCTTTCGACGCTTTCATGATGGTGGCGTGGTCACCATTCTGCGAAATCGAGAAGCTCTGGACAGGCTTGCCGGTCTTGGCAATGCCGTCGGCCACGAGCTTGGTCCAGGCGGGTTCGATGCCGATCACGACCACGGCAGCCACGTTGGGGTTGGCGCCGGTTCCGATCAGGGTGCGGAAGTGCAGCTCAAGGTCGGCACCAAACTGCAGGCGGCCATACGGGTGAGGGATCGCCATGGTCCCTTTGATGTTGTTGGCAACCGATTCGCAGGCGGCGTTGGAAATGTCGTCAACCGGGAGAATGATGACGTGGTTGCGCACGCCAACACGGCCGTTTTCTCGGCGGTAGCCGAGGAAGGTGGAGTCTTTGCTGATCATCTGCATTCCTAAATGTGTTCGAGAGGGATTCGGCGCTGGGCGGGCATTTACCAACGCTTGGTTTTGACGTTGTGCACGTGCAGGTGCTCGCCTGCCTTGATCGGCGCGACGACGCGACCGATATCGACGCCGTACTTGATCACGGTGTCGTCCTTGTTGAGATCCCGCAGCGCGATCTTGTGACCAATCGGTATCTCGCTGATGGTCGGCAGCGACACCATCTTGTCCTGCTCCATCACCCAACCGGTCAGCGTCTCGCCGCTCTTGACGCCCTCGACAACGATCGTGCCGACCGAGTCGCCATCTTCATGCACCACGTAATGAATCATCTTTGCTTCCTCATAAGTTGCCGGGATGATTTATTAGACACTCAGGCCCACCGGAAGTCAACTAGATGATTCATATGTTTGTACAGGGTTTCCCTGATTTACTGGGAGTGCGCAGCCAGCTCGTCTGCGAGCAAAAATGAACCAGTGGTTACCGGCGAAAGACCCCTACAGTGATGGCTCCTGCTGCCCACGAGCGCATCAGCGGAGTTCAAGTCATGGCGCTGGGTGCATCACCTGGCAAGCTGCTCGGCACAGGCCCGACGATTGCGCGAGGGCCCGGCTTTCAGGCTTCCGACTCCGGTGAACAAGCGCAGACCTGGATCGCGCTGGCAAGCCGATCAACGGTGTTTCGAATGTCATCCGGCGATCGCGGCACGAGCAACCGGGCGCCACCTGGCGCGCGCATGTGCAGCCCGTGGTCGAACGCGCCAGCCAGCACAGGAGCACCATGCCGGCCAGGCTGTCCGTCGATCACCGCCAGCTCGATGCAGCCAGCCAGGCATTGATCGCGAACACTGAACACCCGGGCAAGGTCGCAAGCTGGTGCATCGCGTCTTCAAACGGCAATGCAAGCAGCCCGGCGCCGGCAATCAGATCGTCCTGCTGCAGCATCTCGCGCATCCGCAGCCCGGCTGCACAAGACACGGCATGACCCGAGCAGGTGCAGCCGTGCATCGGCTCAGTAAGATGTGGCGGACCCTGCAGGATAGCGTCGCGAATTTCCCGGAGCAAGATCACACCGACCAGCAAAGATGGGCAGATGCAGCGCCGCCTCTTGCACCATCGGTTGAGACCTGAGAGCAGTCTCCACTCCTACCGACAGACTTGTTTGGCGCGAGCAGCTTTCATGAACCCTGCCATGAATGAGACCAGTACCTCCACCTGATGCACGCTGACACCGTTGTACAGACTGGCCCTCAGGTACTTGCCCACCCCGAACGGCGTCAGCGTTCTGAGGCCGACGATTCCTCGTTCCCAGCCCTGAATCAGGAAGTCCCGGGTGGTTTCCTCGTCGCCACCGGCAACATCAAAGGGGACGTTCATGCGGCTGCGGATCGATGGATCTGAAATAGGGGTGCCATAGAACCCCTCTGAGCTGCCGATCAGGTTGTAGACCATTGCCGACTTTGCAATCGACCGGCGCTCCATTTCATGCACACCGCCTTGCGCGATCAACCATTGCAGGTAGATGTTGATCACCTCCACATTGAATGTGGCGATGGTGTTCCACAAGTTGCCCTCACGGACATTGGTGGTGTAGCAAAGCACCCCCGGGCAGTGTTGGCTGGGTGTGCCCAACAAGTCCTTGCGAATCACGCACAGGGTGACCCCGGGATGTCCGAGGTTTTTGGACGCGCAGGCATACAGAACGCCGACGTTGCACCCCACCCAGTCGATGGGTTTGGTGGAAAAGTCCGACGACGCGTCAACCACCAAGGGTGCCTTGATGCCCAGCTTGGGAAGCTGGTGCATCTCAATTCCGTTGACGGTTTCGTTGGAGCACAGATACACGTACCTGGACTCGGGATCCAATTGGGCAAACGATGGGTTGTGGGTGAACGTGCCATCCGGGTTTTCGGAGGACACGACGATGGGGCGGCAGTATTTCGATGCCTCGGAGAGTGCACGCTTGGACCAGGTGCCATTGACGAGGTAGGTCGCTTTTTCATCGCCGTTGGGGCACAGGTTGAGCGGAACCGCAGCAAACTGCCCGTGCCCACCGCCGTGCATGAAAAGAATCTCGTACTGATCAGGAATCTCCATCGCCGCACGGCAGCGTTGCACCACGCTGGCGAGAATGTCCAGAAATTCAGGGGACCGATGCGAGAGGTACATGGAGCACATGCGTTCCGCGTCGAACAAGGCCTTGATGGCGGCCTCGACCTCGGCTGCAAGCGATGTGGGCCCAGGGCTGAAGTTCAGCGGCTTCACACCGCTGGGGGGAACCAATGATCCGAGCATCACCGGATGGGTGTCGGCTGGGTTCAACTGGGTTTGATCACGGTGTGCCATTGGATGTGTTCAAGACAGAGGGTTGAGCGAGCGAAGTCTTTGTCCCGGTACCGCAGGCTTCCAAGCCTGCCGTTGACCAGACACGCCAGGTCCGTGTCGGCAAGCGGATCGGCGATGCACTCAGCCCCGGCAAACGCACTCGGGTGCCAACCCGGAAACTTGAAGCGCAGTCCAGCGTGTCGGATCGACGCCATCATCGCCGCGCTGACACCAGCGCGGCGGTGGGCGGCATCCCGAAGGCAGCGAGACCGGGCACAGCCATGGCGTGACTCATTTCGCTGTGTAGCCGCCGTCCAGCATGATGGTCTGGCCGCTCACGTAGGCAGATGCCTCGCTGGCCAGGAAGACGGTCAGGCCATTCACATCCTGCAAAGCACCATTGCGCCCCAGGCAGGTTTGCGCAGCATGCCGGGAAGCCAGCTCGCTGTTGTCGAACACGGGGGCGGTGAGTGCGGTGGGGAAAAAGCCCGGTCCGATTGCATTGCAGGTGATGCCGTGCGGGCCCCACTCGACCGCGATGGCGCGCGTGAGCTGCACGATGCCGCCCTTGCCCGCGCCGTACGGTGCGCTGTTGGGAAAGGCTCGGAAACTCTGCAGGCTGGCGATGTTGATGATGCGGCCCCAGCCGCGCTGCTTCATGCCGGGTGCAAGAGCCTGGGTGAGAAAGAACGGGGCGCTCAGGTGCAGGTGGATCTGGGTCATCCAGCTGGCGGGCGTGATCTCGGCAAACGGTTCGCGCAGGTTCACTCCAGCGGCGTTGACCAGGATGTCCACTTCACCGAGCGCGAGAACATCAGCGGCTCCCTGCTGTGCACCTTCAGGAGTGGCAAGGTCAGCAGCAATCCATTGCGCAGCGATGCCTTCGTCCGCCAGACGTCGAGTTGCAGCCTCGAGCTCTGCGGAGCGGCGCGACACCAAAACGACACTCGCTCCAGCCAGACCCAGGGCGCGCGCCATCGCCTCACCGAGGCCTGAACTGCCACCGGTGACCAGCGCCCGCTTGCCGTGCAGGCCAAACAGCGTATCGAGCTTCATGACCGTGACATCTTCCCGCCGTCAGCATTCGGCTCCAGCTGGAGACTCGCCGCGGGGTCGCGCGGGTGATCGGGTGGATACGCCACCACAAAGGGGAACCGCTTCTTGGCCTTGGTGGCCGTGGTGTTGGGATCCACGGCACCACGCACGTACTTGCGTGCGGCATCCGCCGGCGGCTGGTAGTCCCAAGAAGTCCAGCTCCCCTGCAACAACGACTCCTGGGCAAAAAGCCGACGCTGCTGAGAATCCAGAATGGTCTTCTCGAGCCCGGAGTAATCCCAGCGCTTGAGCACTTCGCTGTGCATGCGGGACTCGACGTCCGCATGCACAGGCTGGCCAGCGAGGTTGGTGCGCTCATCCGGGTCTGCCTTGAGGTCAAACAACATGGCGGGGTCGTGGCGACAGTACACATACTTGTACCCGTCCTTGCGAAGAATGCATGCGGGCGCATAGACACCTTCGCCGAGAAACTCCATCATCACGTCGTCACCCCGCGATGCGTCGGTGCCGTGAAGCATTCCAGCCAGGCTGGTACCGCTCAGGCGGTCAACCGGTGCGACCGGATTGCCTTCGGACACCAGATCGTTGAAGGTTGGCAACAGGTCCATCAGCGACACGCCCCGCTCCTCAACGAGACCCCTCTTCAGACCGGGTCCCGCCGCAATCATGGGCACACGAACCGACCACTCAAAAGGCTGGAACTTGAACCAGGATCCGCGCTCGCCAAGCATTTCACCATGGTCGGAGACCACGAAGACGAAGGTGTTGTCGGCCGAACCTGTGCGATCCAACACCTCCAGAAGGCGGCCGACCTGCGCGTCGAAATAGGAAGTCATCGCGTAGTAGGCGTGCCGCGCAACCCGAATTTGCTCTTCCGAGACATCGTGCTCATCGGCCCTGATCGTGTAAGCATATCGCTTGGACCAAGGGTCCCGATCGGCAATAGGGATGAATGGCACGGTGGGCATCTCGATCTTGTCGTGATCGTAGAGGTCCCAGAACTTCTTGGTTGTGATGAAGGGGTTGTGGGGATGGGTGAACGAGGCCCACAACAAAAAAGGCCTTTTGTCATCGCTGCGGGCCTGGTCAAAGAGCCATTGCTCGGCTCGATACGCCACTTCCTCGTCATAGTCGATCTGCAGATTCCGCTCACACAAGCCTGCTTCAACGATGGAACGAAGACTCATCCTGGACGGCGAGTAAGGTTGCTTGACCTGGGTCCAGTCCGCCGTCCAACCGAAGTCCGAAGGGTAAATGTCGGTGGTCACCCGCTCCTCGAAACCGTGCAACTGTTCAGCCCCGACGAAGTGCATCTTCCCCGACAGGCAGGTGCGGTAGCCCTGGCGACGCAGGTAGTGCGCCAGCGTCAGTGTTGACGAAGGCATATCCGCCGCGTTGTCGTAACACCCCACCTCTGAGGAAAGTCGTCCCGTCAGCATGGCAGCCCGCGAAGGCGCACAAACCGGGTTGTTGCTGTAAGCATTCAGGAACGTCACACCCTGCTCAGCCAGTCTGTTCATGTGTGGTGTGATCAGAGCTGGGCCGCCGTACATGGGAAGCACCTTGGCGGTCAGTTGATCGGCCTGGATCACGAGAATGTTGGGGCGGGACAATTGGTACTCCTGTAACCGCTGGGCTGAGTCGCTCAGTCGATCTTGATCCCCGCCGATTGAACGAAGGACACCCAGTATTTGTGTTCAGAGCGCACAAAAGCTGAGAAGTCGGCCGACGCACTGCCAACGGCCATATCACCCTGCGCCGCGAGCTTTTGCTTGACCTCGGGAACAGCGAGCGCCTTGCGTGCAGACGCGTTCAGGCGCTCCACAACAGCAACCGGCGTGCCCTTCGGTGCCCACAGGCCAAACCAGGTCGTGATGTCAACGCCTGCTACGCCAGCCTCCTTAAGCGTTGGCACATTGGGCAATGCATCGAGGCGATTCGCTCCGGTTACGGCCAGGGCTCGCAACTTTTCAGCCTTGATGAACCCCACGACCAGCTGCGGATTGGCGATGATGTAGCCGACTTCTCCCGCGAGCATGGCAGTCCCAGCCTGAGCACCACCTCGGTACGGCACGTGCACCACATCAATTTTTGTCGCACCGCGAAAGACCTCTCCTGCAATGTGCAAGGCTGTACCGTTGCCAGTGGATGCGTAGTTGATCGTCCCCGGTGCTGCCTTTGCCGCCGCAATCAGCTCAGCCACACTGGTGGCCTTCAGTTGGGGGGATACCGTCAAGACCAACGGACTGCTGGTGAGTTGGGTGATCGGTACAAAGTCGTTGATCGGATCGTAGGAAAGCTTCTGGTACAGGCCCGCAGCAATGGCGTGTGTCGCAACAGACCCGAGCAAGATGGTGTAACCATCCGGTTCCGCCCTGGCCACCAACGAACTCCCGACCGTTCCGCCTGCACCTGCGCGGTTGTCCACAATCACCGCCTGGCCAAGGTCGGTCCGCATCTGGTCCGCAATGACACGAGCAACCGTGTCGAGCGCCCCTCCGGCAGGGAAGGGCACCACGATCGTGACCGGCTTGGATGGGTAGGTTTCCGCCGCCGCCCAAGAGAGTGGGAGCGCCAGGCACAAGGCGAGAAAACCTCTGAAGGTACTGCGTGTGGTCATGATCAATTTTCCAAATCTGTTGTTGGGAAGGCCAGTCGATTCACTCGGTCCCTTATATGGCCTCATACCGATACGGGCTTACCGAGATCGAACGACTGCTCCGGGAAGTACTTTGCGAGTCGGTCGTCTGCAGTGCGCGCGTGGGCTTCCATACCCTCCAGGCGCGAGATGCGAGCAGTGACCAGGCCGATGTCGCGCGCCGCCTCGCGCGTCATCTTCTGCCAGGTGAAGGTTTTGAGGAACTTGTGCACCGACAAGCCACCCGAGTAGCGCGCTGCGCCCTTGGTGGGCAAGACGTGGTTGGGGCCGCTGGCCTTGTCTCCGTAGGCCACGGTGGTCTCTTCGCCGAGAAACAACGAACCGTAGCAGGTCAGCGTCTTGAGCCACCAGTCGAGATCGGCGGCATGCACCTCCAGGTGTTCGCTGGCGTAGCGGTCGGAGATCTCCACCACCTCTTCTCGCGTGTCGCACAACATCACTTCGCCGTAGTCTCGCCAGGCTGAACCGGCGGCGTCGCGCGCGGTGGGTGGCAACGCCTCGATCAGCAGCGGCACCTGGCGCATCACTTCGTCGGCCAGCGTCTTGCTGGTGGTGAACAGCCAGGCTGGCGACTCGTGACCATGTTCTGCCTGGCCCACCAGATCGCTGGCCACCATGGCCGGGTCCGCCGTTTCGTCGGCAATGATGCCGACCTCGGACGGGCCAGCGAACACATCGATGCCGACCTTGCCAAACAGGGTGCGCTTGGCTTCGGCCACGAACTTGTTGCCTGGACCCACGATCACGTCGGCCGGCTTGCCAGTGAACAAGCCATAGGCCATGGTCGCGATGGCCTGCACGCCGCCCAGCGTCATGATCACATCGGCGCCGGCCTTGTTGAAGGCGTAGAGCAAATAGGGGTGCATGGGCCCGCCACGAAACGGGCCGGAGCAGGCAATGATGGTTTTCACACCGGCCGCCTTGGCGGTGGCCACGCCCATGTAGGCGCTGGCGATGTGGGCGTAGCGACCTGCCGGGGCGTAGCAGCCGGCCACATTGACCGGCAGCACACGCTGCCCAGCGGTGACTCCTGGGTGAAGTTCGACCTGGAACTCCGACAGCGAGCGGCGCTGGGCCTGTGCGAAGTCGAACACCTGCTTGATCGCGAAGTCAATGTCGGCCTTGACCTGCTCAGGTACTTCGAGCGCATTGGCTGCGATCTGCTCGGGGGTAACAATGATCTCGCCGCTCCACTTGTCGAGGTCGGCCGCGTACTTGCGCACCGCAGCCTCGCCGTTCGCCTGGATTTCGGCCAGCATGGTGTTCACGACAGCCTGTGCGGTGGCCGTCTCGGTCTCGGGGGTCTTGTCGGCTTTCTTCAGATACGTGATGGCCACGTCGATCTCCTGGGTGGGGTGGGGGCGCTGCGCGAATCAAGGCGAAACGAGTCCCCGTGCACGGCGCAGCGTGCACAAGGCGCTCAGAAAGAGGGTTGGGGGGCCAGACCCCAGAGACCGGCTCAGTGGTCTGGCCCGGGCGCTTACTTGGTCGAGTTGGCCATCTCACGCAGCTTGGGATCTGCCTGCACCAGCTTCATGTACTCGTCGGTCACGAAGTCGGCCACGTTGGGCACCTGCTGCACCGCACCGGTCTCGCGCATGAAGCCCGAGAGTTCGGTGAACCAGCCGTCCATCATGGAGTTGGCGGCGCCACCGGTGCGCTCCATGTTCTTGAGCTGTTGCGCCAAGGTGAACGTCGGGCGTGTCTCGAACTCCTTGTTCATCGCGGCTTCGCTGATGCTCACGCCGCCCTTGGCGTAGAAGTCTTTCATCATGCGGATCGCCTCTGGGCGGTTCACGCTCATCCAGCTCCAAGCGCGCAGGTAGACGGCCAGGAACTTGGCCACGTTCTGCGGGTTTTGCTTGGCGTAGTCACCGCGTGCGATCAGAGCGCCGGGCACGATGGCGCCGCTGTCCTTGCCGCTGCACAGCATCTTGGCACCTGCCTTTTCTTCCACCGTGTAGGTATTGGGTGCCCACATGCCAGCCAAGTCGGAATTGTTGGACGACAGCGCCGAGATGATTTCGGCCTGGCCCATGTTCTTCATCACCACATCAGCCTTCTTCAGGCCGTATTTTTTCAGGCAAGCCTGCACCGCGAAGTCGGCGGTGGAGTTCTGCGTCAGCGTGATGGTCTTGCCCCGCAGCGCAGCCGCCGGGTCTTTGGCGAAATCGGCTGCGGCCTTGGCACTGCCGACCAGGCCATTGGCAGCCGACTCGTCGTTGGTTACACCGATGGTCTTGATGCCAAAGCGCACATGGCCGAGCACGGCAGGCACCGAGCCGGTACCACCCACGTCCCACGAGCCTGCGGCCGAAGCGGCGATTTGCGGCACACCGGCCGGGAAGGTGGAGAACTCGGGCGCCAGGCCCACATCTTTCCACCAGCCCTTTTCGGTGGCGATGTGGAAGGGCAGCGCCCAGTACAACGACGGCTGGTAACTGATCTTGATCGGTGTCAGGGCCTGGGCCTGGGCCACGCCGACCGAACCAAACAACAGGCTCAGGCCAATGGCGGCGGCCATGGTGCTTTTCTTCATATCGCTGTCTCCTTCGGGTTGGGGTTCAATGATCTGTGCCGGCGTGCTCTTCACGCAGCGACTTCCAGATGCGGGTACGCAGATGGACAAAACTTTCCAGGTCCATCACGTCTTCGATCTTGCTGTGGCTGTCCCAGTCTTCGGCTTCACGGACGGACTTCACATCAAGAATTTCCTTGATCTTGCCGGGGCGGCTGGTCATCACCACCACCCGATCGGCCAGGTAGACCGCCTCTTCCACAGCGTGGGTGATGAAGAGCACGGTGCGCGGGTTCTTGCGCGCAAGCTTGACCAGCTCTTCCTGCATCACCACGCGGGTCTGCGCATCGAGAGCGCCGAACGGCTCGTCCATCAGCAGCACTTGGGGATTGAGCGCATAGGCTCGCGCGATAGCCACCCGCTGCTGCATGCCACCGGAAAGCTGGTGCGGGTAAGCGCTCTCGTACCCCTTGAGGTTCATCAGGTCGATGTAGTGAGCAATGAGCTTTTCACGCTCATCTTTGCCCAGGCCTTTGCTGCGCAGGCCGAAGTCGATGTTTTCGTGCACCGACTTCCAGGGAAACAGCGCAAACGCCTGGAATACCACCGCCCGGTCAGGACCGGGCTCGGTGACCACCACATCGTTGACCTTCACTGTGCCGGTGCTCGGAAACTCCAGGCCCGCAGCCATGCGCATGCACGTGGTCTTGCCGCAACCCGAGGGGCCCACGATGGCCACGAACTCTTCGTCCTGCACCGTGAGGTTGATGCCGTCGAGGGTGAGGAAGTCCTTGCCGTCGCGCTGAAACACGCGCGTGACGTCGGTGAACTGAATCGTGGCCATGGGCAGTTGTTGTCGGTAAAGAAAAGAGACGCCTCAGGCGTTGCGGTGTTTGAGCAGCAGGCGCTCCACGCGCCGCAGCAACACGTCGATGACCACGCCCACCATGCCGATGGCGACCATCCCGGCCATCACGGTGTCGGTGGCAATCGCGCTTTGCGCGCGCACGATCAGGTTGCCCATGCCGCTGCTGGCCACAATGAGCTCGGCGCCCACCAGCGACATCCAGCCCAGGCCCGCTCCGATGCGAAGCCCGGCAATGATGGAGGGCACGGCGGCCGGGAACAGGACCTCGGTGATGGTCTTGAAGCTGCCCACGCCGAGCATGCTGGCAGCCTCCAGAAATCTCACATCGACGTTGCGCGCGCCGCGGTAGGCGTTGATCAGGCAGGGCGGGAAGGCACCGGCGAAGATGATGAGCGTGGGGCCGCCGATACCGGTGCCAAACCACAGGGCGGCAAACGGCACCCAGGCCACCGGCGCAATGAAGCGCAAGGCGTCAAACAGCGGGGTCACGATGTCGTCCAGCAGGCGGAACCAGCCCATGGCTAGGCCCAGCGGCACACCGATGAGCGCGGCCAGCCCGAAGCCCATGCCGAAGCGCTGCAAGCTGGCGAGCATGTGATCGTGCAGCACATGACCAGCGAAGGGGTTGTGGGTGAGATCGATCAACTTGGCCAGCACCTCGTGCGGCATAGGCAGGAACTGCGGCGGGGCGAAGTGCAGCGCACGTGCGAGGTACCAGAAGGCAAAGAAGGCCACCGTGCCGATGGCTGTCAGGCGCCAGAATTCTCCGGTTGAGAGCTTGTCGTTCATGCCGCCACCCGTCCTTTGCGCCAGGGCATGGCCCTGTTTTCCAGTTGACCCAACAGCCAGGTGGTGGCCGCGCCGCAAATGCCCACAAACACCATGGCCACCAGGATCATGGCGGGATAGATGTCTTGCGACGCCTGGTTGAGGATGCTGCCCAGGCCGTAGACAGCGCCGATCAGTTCGGCGGCGACCAGCGTGGTCCAACTCGCCTGCAGAGACAGCCGCAAGCCCGTGAAAATCATGGGCAGGCTACCCGGCACCAGCACCTCGGCCACCATGCGCCAGCCCTTGACGCCAAGCATTCGCGCCGCTTCCATCACGGGGGTATCGATGTTGCGCACGCCGGTGTAGCTGTTGATCACCGAAGGCACAAAGGCGGCCACGAAGATCACGAGGATCTTGGAGGCATCATCCAGACCCAGCCATACGATGGCCAGCGGGATCCAGGCCAGAGGCGGGATCGGGCGCAGCAAAAGAAACGCCGGATTGATCAGCGCCTCGGCGCGGCGCGAGTAGCCCATCAGCAAACCCAGCGGAACACCAATACCCACCGCCACCGCAAAACCCATGGCAACCAGCTGCAGGCTGTGGAATACATGCTGGTGCAACTTGCCGTTGCCATAGCCTTCTGCCTGGATGAAGCTGAAAGCACCCCACACCTCTTCTGGGCGGGGGAAGCGCGACGGGTTGATGAATCCGGTGACGGAGGTCGCGAGGTACCACAGCGCCAGCGCCACCACCACCGTGGTCAGGCCGACCACAGTTCGGCGGGAGCTGTTTCGCTGGTTCAAAGCCACATCGCTTCCTTTGTCTCTTTCGCCCGTCCGGGTGCCGGCAGACGTTTTGATTGCGCTCATCAACAAATGTAAGCGCTTGCAGTGACTTTGCATTCACCGCCCTGGCTTGTCAATCGCGATAACCCCGGCCAGGATGAAACCAAGGGAAAACACCTAATCCCAAAACCGCAAGCGCTTGCATTCCGGATCACAACTCCAGGCTGTTGTGGCATGCTGCCCGCCATGAATCAGCGCATCACCATCGAGGATGTGGCTCGGGTAGCCAGTGTGTCCACCGCCACGGTGTCGCGCGTGCTCAGCAAGCCAGAGGTGGTGCGCGCCAGTACGCGCGAGCAGGTGATGTCGGCGGTGCGCCAGCTCGACTACCAGCCCGACGCCGCTGCGCGCGCACTGGCCTCAGGGCGCACCCACACCGTGGGCTGCGTCATTCCCACGCTGGACCACGCCATCTTCGCGCGCAGCACGCAAGCCATGCAGACCACGCTGGCGCGGGCTGGCTACCAGTTGCTCGTAGCCAGCCATGACTATGATCCAGCGATCGAGTTCGAGGTCGTGCGGGTGCTGCAGCAGCGCGGGGTGGATGCGCTGGTGCTGGTGGGCACCGATCACGCACCCGGCCTTTGGAAAGCGCTGCAAGCCTGGGAAAAACCCAGCCTGCTCACCTGGTCGTGCGACGCGCGCCTGCCATCCATCGGTTTTGACAACGAAGCTGCTGCGCGGCTGGCCACCGAGCATCTGCTCGGGCTGGGCCACCGCCGCATCGGTGTCATCTCAGGCCTCACCTCACACAACGACCGCGCACGCAGCCGCATCGAGGGTGTTCGACAGGCACTGAAGAAAGCCGGTCTCAAGCTGTCCCCCAACCTTTTGACCGAGCAGGTGTTCAACCTTGACGGTGGACGCAGCGGGCTGCGCGCGCTGATGGCCGTACGCCAGCCGCCCACCGCCATCTTCTGCGGCAACGACCTGCTCGCCACCGGCGCGCTTCTCGAAGCCCAACGCATGGGGATCAAGGTGCCGCGTCAGCTGTCCATCTGCGGTATCGACAACCACGAGCTGTCTGCCGCGATCAATCCTGGCCTGACCACCATCCACCTGCCCACGCAAGACCTCGGTCACATCACCGCCAACGCCGTGCTCTCCGCCATCGCAGGCGAGGCGATCGCAGCACAGTCCCTGCTGCCGTTTGAACTGGTGGTGCGCGGCAGCACAGGCGCAGCGCCGAAGTAACGCAAGCGTGTGAATCAGCGCGCGAGCAGGTCGCGCCATGGGCCGCTCAGGGATGGCGTGGCGGCAGCAATCTGCGCCGACTGCATCCACGGCAGCCCGTCCAGCGTAAAGACCTCGCCGCCCGCCTCCCGGATCAGCAGCACACCGGCCGCCGCATCCCAGGCACCCATGCCGCGCTCCCAGAACAGATCGACGCGCCCGGCGGCCAGGTAGGCCAGGTCCAGCGCCATGCTGCCGCTTCGGCGTGCGCCCGCCACCGCGCCGAGCACGCGGCCCAACTGGTCGACGTAGTCGGGCAGGAAACCCGCATGAGGCTTGGGAAACACCGTCGCGACCACCGCATCAAGCAAGCGCTGCGGCGAACCCACCCGCATTGGCTCGCCATTCAAGTGCGCCCCCCATCCTCGCGCAGCGCTGAACAGCTCGCCGCGGACCGGGTCCACCACACACCCCACCAGCGGCCCTCCACTCTGCACGAGCGCGATCGACACCGCGTAGTGCGGAAAGTCGCGCAAGAAGTTCATGCTGCCATCGATGGGGTCGACCACCCAGATGCAATCATTCGGTCCTTGCGCGCCCACCGCGCCGCCCTCTTCGCCCAGGAAGCCGTGATCGGGATAGGCCTGCGTGATGCGCTGGCGGATGTGTTGCTCGATCTCGCCGTCGAGTGCACTGAACCAGTCGCCCGCTGCCTTCTCCTGCACCTCTGCACCACGCCGCGCCTGGCGCACGCGCTCGGCGGCTTCCTGCGCCAGCGTTTCGGCAAACCGACGCAGTTCGAGCAGAGATTCCCTCATGGTGGTGCGCTGGCCGAGCTCACGAATTCGTGGGTACGGGTGTCGATGATGGAAATGCGCAGCTCGGCCGGCTTCCGGTCAAAGGTACGCGCGACACGCGCCACGCGCAACACCGGTGAACCCACCGGCAACTGCAGCAATGCAGCACTGGCCGGATCAGCCCCTTCGGCACGTGCGCGCTCGTCGGCGCCCACCACCGTGACACCAAAGGCTCTCTGGTAGAGCTCGTAGATGGTGCCTGGGCGCTGCTCAAACTGCTCGCGGGTCAGCCGGGAGAACAGCGCGCCGTCGAGCGTGATGCGGTCGTGCACCACCGGGCGACCCTGCAGCGACAGCAGGTTCTCGATCCGAAGCACGCGCGCCGAACCTCGCAGACCGAGCGCCTGGGCTTCGTCGGCGCTGGCACGAGCGGTGTCGAAAGCGAGCAAGCAGATCTGGGGAAATTCGCGCGTACCGTCCCGCCGCTCGATCTTGAAGAACTGGTACATGAAGCGGTCGTTGTCCTGCTGGCCAACAAAGGTCCCTCGCCCCTGCTGACGCAGCAACACGTGGTCGGCCACCAGCTCGTCCACCGCGCGCCGCAGGGTGCCGATGGACACGCCGAAGCGTTGAGCAAGCTCGGTCTCATTGGGCAAAGCCTTGCCGGGCTGGAACTTGCCCGACTGGATATCGGCGATCAGCTCGCGCTTGACTTGGTGGTACAGAGCCATCAGAAGGCGGCGGGCTGGGCGACGTAAGACATGGCGCGATTCTATGCACGCGCAGCCGGGTCGCGCCGCTACTTCACACCCACAGCCTCGGTGATGCGGTAATACAGCCCCTGCGGATCGCTCTGCAGCACCTGCAGCTTGCCTTGTACGACCACCGCACCCAGGCTGTATTTCACTGGCTCTCGAGTGCGCACCTCAACCATGCTTTCCGGCCCGCCGGGCGTGCAAAACGAGCAGGTCAGCGGCACCGAAGCGAGCAGAAAATGCCGCTGCATCTCGCCAGGGCCCAGCGGCATCATGAAGCCCTGCAGGCGCACCTGCTTCTGGTTGAGCTTGCGCACCGCAGGCGAATACACCGGCACGATGAGCCGGTTTTCAATGCGCGTCTCGACATCGGTCAGCACCGACCAGGGCACCACGTCGTTTCTTTTGGGCAGCGGCGCAAACGGACTGAGCGGGCTGTGCACGCCCGCGCCCTGTCCATTGGGCACGCTGCCTGGCAACGCACCAGGCGTTGGTGTGGGAGCGGGTGCGGCCGCAGGTGCTGAACCGAGCGGCGAACTCAGCACCTGAGACGCAGCCGGAAGCGCCAGCGCGGCTGACAGCAACAGGGATGATGAACGAAACAGCTTCATGTTCAATGGGTGGCTTGCGCCACCAGGTGGGAGCCCGACACCGCACCCGTTCAATGCTGGTGTTTCATGCCACAGTATTTTCCGATTGCCAGACCCTTGCAAGCGGCCTGAAGTTCCGCCACACACACTTTTTCGCCCTTGCCCGCCTCCAGACACTTCGCTGCGGCCTCGTGAGCAGCGGCCATGGCGCGATGGCGGGTGATGTCTTCCCGGATCTCCTTCTCGGCATGCTGGGCCAGCGCCGCCGTTGACAGACAGGCAACGGCCATGAACCTCATCAAAGACTTTTTCATTCGATTCACCTCGAGTTCAACAACTGGGTCACATCGACCCGATAAGCACTGATGGCCGGCACCAGCGCCGCCACCACCGCCACCCCCAGAGCCAGCAGCGGCACCCACGCTTCAGCGGGAACCCACTGCCAGCCCGAAATGGCCAGCGACTGCTCGGCCATCAGCATCGCACCCATGGCGGCCGCCAGCCCGTGCGCAGCCAGCAAGCCCAGCACACAGCCCATGGCGGCGAGCCAGAGCGATTCCGCCATCAGCAGCGCACCCACCTTCAGGGGCGGCGTGCCCAGCATGCGGAGCATGGCCAGATCGGTCCGTCGCTCTCGCACCGCGCTCCACAGCGCAATGAACACCGAGAGCGCCGCCACGCCCAGCAACACCGCGCCCAGCCCGTTCAGCACCCGAGTACCCACTCCCACCATGCTCAGCAGGCGGGTGATCTCCAGCGCGGGCGCTGCGGCCTGCAGCGCGGTGCCGTCGTTCACGAAACGGGGAAAACTCAGCGCCGCCATCGGCGTGTTGTAGCGCACCAGCGCCATCGTGATCTCGCGCTCGGCGGTCAGGGCAGCGCGGTCGGCATCGTCCATGTCGGCGCTGCCGTGCATTTCGTCGTGCACCTGCCAGACCGACTCGGTGGCGGTGAGCACCAGACGGTCCAGCACGCAGCCGCAAGGCGCGAGCACGCCGCTCACGGTGTAGAGCGCTTCGTCGTGCACCGTGCCACCCATGCCCAAGCCGTGTGCACCTTCGAACGACTGCCCGGTTGCCAAGCTCAGGCTGCGCGCCACCTGCGCACCCAGCACCGCCTGCATCGGTGCGCTCCAGAGCGCGCCCTGCGCCAGACCGGCGCCGTAATGGGCGATGTAGTCCGGTGTGGTTCCGACGATGCGAAAGCCTTGCAGGTTGTCGCCCAGGCTCAGCGGAATCACCTGCGCCAACTGCGGGTGATTCCGCAACCGGTCCACCTCGACCAGCGGGATGTTGCCCGGCGGCACATCGATGTGCAGCACACCGGCCAGGATCAGCTGCAACGGGCTGCCCTTGGCGCCCACCACCGCGTCAATGCCCTGCAGGTCACGCTCGAACGCGCGGTCAATCTGGTCTTTCGCGATCAGCACAAACGCCATCGAAGCCAGTCCCAGGCTGAGCAGCAACAGGTTGAGCAGCGTGGTGAGCGGGCGCGACCACAGGTAGCGCCACGAAAGGCCCAGCACACTCATGCGACTGGCTCCGCCTGCGGCTGACCCAGCGCCAAGGTCTGTGCCCCAGGCAAGGCTTGCAAGACGCGGCTATCGTGGGTTGCAATCACCAGGGTCGCGCCCGTCTTGGCCACACCTTGCTGCAACAAGGCCAGTGCGGCGTCGCAAGCCACATCGTCCAGGCTGGCCGTGGGCTCGTCGACGAGCAGCACCCGAGGCTGGTTCAGCAAGGCTCGCGCCAGCGCCACCCGCTGCGCCTGACCCACCGATAGCTGCGCTGGCTTGCGATCGGCCAGCGCAGCGACACCCAGCGCCTCCAGCACCGCCAAGGTGGCCAGGCGGTCCACCGGCTGGCCAGCAGCAAAAAACACCAGCCCCAGGTTATCGGCCACGCTGAGCGCTTCGCTCAGCAGCAGCTTCTGCGGCAGGAAACCGATGCAGCGCGCACGCCAGCGATCGCGCTGCCCGCCCTGGAGCACCGCCACCGCCTGACCCGCCACAAGCAGCTCGCCTGCACCGGGCGTGAGCAGACCAGCGGCCAGCGCCAGCCAGGTCGACTTGCCGCTGCCCGAAGCGCCGCGCAGCAGCAACGTGCCGCCCTGAGGTACGGACACGTCGGCAAAGCGCAAGGTGGTTGCCGACCCGTAGCGATAGCAGAGACCGCTCGTCTCGATCACCTCAGCGGCCTCTTGTGTTTCGACACGCCCGGCGCTGGCAGGCAGCCGGCGCAGGTGCCGTGAATCGCAACATCGACGCGCAGCCCCTGATGCCCCAGTCGGGCCAGCGTGCGCAGCAAGTCGGTGGCTGCCACCCGGGTCGGAGCACTGCCTTCAGCCACGCGGAACTGGCGGTGACAAGCGTCGCATTCGAAGCGCGGCGCCAGCCCTTGTTCCAGATCGGCCAGGCTATAGCGCCAGGTCCGCACATCGTCGTCTGCCTGGCGCTGCAACACCCCGCAAGCGGCCAGGCGATCGAGCAGCCGGTACAGCGTCACGCGGTTGATCTCCAGGCCTCGGAGCTGCAAGGCAGCCATCGCTTGCGCGTGGCTGAGCATGCCTTGCGGGTTGTTCAGGAAAAGACCGAGCACCGCCCGGGTGGCCAGCGTGCGGCGCAGCCCGGCTCGCTCCAGTCGGGCCTGCAGCTCGGCAGGCACCGCCGCCGGTTCCCTGGGCAATCGCGTGGACATGGGCATCCTTCTTTTGTCGCAACCAAGTTGCGTTAATATCGCTGTTAATGCAATTCAGTTGCAACAGTTTAAACCAAGTCGGTTCATGCAAAACGCCCCCGCGCCTCAGGCCAAGGTCAACTCCACAGCGATCGAACTGCGCGATCTGACGCTGGGCTACGAGCGTCACCCCGCCGTGCACCACCTCAGCGTGACGCTGCTGCCGAGCTCACTGGTGGCACTGGTCGGCCCCAACGGAGCCGGCAAATCCACACTCATCAAGGCACTGGCAGGCACCTTGCGTCCCATCGGTGGCGAGCTGCTGCGACCCGCTGATCAGCGCATCGCCTGGCTGCCGCAACACAGCGGGCTGGACCCGAGCTTTCCGATCGATGTGCGCGGCATGGTCACCCTGGGCTTGTGGCACCAGCTGGGTGCACTGGGCCGCGTCGGACCCCGGCAACGCGCACTTTGCGATGCCGCACTCGCCGCCGTGGGCCTCACCGGATTCGAGGCTCGCCCGCTGGACACGCTCTCGGGCGGCCAGCTGCAGCGCGCCCTGTTTGCCCGTCTGATCCTGCAGGACGCGCCCGTCGTATTGCTGGACGAGCCATTCGCTGCCGTGGACAACCGCACCAGCGCAGATCTGCTGGGTTTGCTGCACCAGTGGCAGGCGCAGGGCAAGACCGTGATCGTGGTGCTGCACGACCTGGCCCAAGTCCGCGCGCACTTCCCGCACACCCTATTGCTGGCGCGCAAGCTGGTGGCGTTTGGTCCGACCGCCGAGGTCCTGACCGAGGCCAACTGGGCACGTGCCCAGCAAATGCGAGAGCCTTTTGACGACGACGCCCCGCTTTGCGCGGCGACCTTGCATCCGCAGGACGATGCACAAACGCATTCTCACGTCCATTCGCATGCGCACACGCACGGCCGCCACGCTCACCAGGAAGAGGCGCTGCCGTGAGCGACCCCGCAGTGTCCCCGTTCCTGGCCTGGCTCATGACCAACCCGCTGCTCGGCCCGCTGGTCGAGTTCGGCTTCATGCGCAGTGCACTGCTGGGCTGCGTGGCGCTGTCGCTGAGCGCAGCTCCCGTGGGCGTCTTCCTGATGCTGCGCCGCATGAGCCTGACCGGCGACGCCATGGCCCATGCCATCCTGCCCGGCGCGGCCATCGGCTACCTGGTGGCGGGCTTGTCGCTCACCGCCATGACCATCGGCGGCGTGTTCGCAGGTCTGGCGGTGGCGGTGGGTTCCGGGCTGGTCTCGCGCAACACAGTGTTGCGCGAAGACACCAGCCTCGCCGCCTTCTACCTGCTGTCGCTGGCGCTGGGCGTGCTCATCGTCTCGGTGCGCGGCAACAGCGTGGACCTGCTGCATGTGCTGTTCGGCACCGTGCTGGCGCTGGACGCCGCGGCGCTGCTGCTGCTCGGCGGCATCAGCGCGGTCACGCTGGTCTCGCTCGCCCTGCTCTACCGCCCGCTGGTGATGGAGTGCCTGGACCCGGGGTTCCTGCGCCAGGTCAGCCGCTGGAGCCCCGTGGCGCACTACGGATTTCTCGGTCTGCTGGTCATCAACCTGGTGGCCGGGTTTCACGCGCTGGGCACGCTCATGGCGGTGGGCATCATGGTGCTGCCCGCCGCCACCGCGCGCTTCTGGGTGCGCCGCCTCGGCCCCCTGCTGCTGCTGGCCACCGCGCTGGCCCTGGCCGCCTGCCTCATCGGCCTGCTGGTCTCGTACCACGCCGACCTGCCCACCAGCCCAATGATCGTGCTTAGCCTGGGCGCGGCCTACCTGCTCTCTCTGCTGCTCGCGCCACATGGCGCCCTGCGCCACCAGCGCCCCGCCTCCTCCCACCTCCAAGCCTGAAACCCTAAGGAAACACCATGTCCATGAACACCCGCCGCGCCAGCCTTCTTTCTGCCATCGGTCTCGCCCTCGCCGCCCTCAGCCCCGGGCTGCAGGCACAGAGCCAGGCACCCATCAAGGCCGTGGCCAGCTTCAGCATCCTGGGGGACATGGTGCAAAAGGTCGGCGGGGACCGGGTGGTGGTGGACGTTCTGGTGGGCCCGGGTGGCGACGCCCATGTGTTCCAGCCCAAGCCCTCGCAGGCCAGGCTGATCGGCCAAGCGCAGATCGTGTTCTCCAATGGTCTCGGCTTCGAGGGCTGGATGACCCGCCTGCTCAACACCGCCAGCTACAAGGGCCGCCATGTGGTGGTCAGCGAAGGCATCAAGCCCATCGAAGCCGAGGAGGCGCACGGACATGACTCCAAAAGCCAAAGCAAGAAAGGCCATGGACACGACCACGGCGAGATCGACCCGCACGCCTGGCAAAGCGTGCCCAACGCCATGGCCTATGTGGGGAACATCGCCAAGGGGCTGTGCGCTGTGGACGCCGCCGGTTGCGACAGCTACCAGCGCAATGCAGCCATCTACGCCGCTGAGTTGAAGGCGCTGGACACCGACATCCGGGCCTTGTGGGCCGTCATTCCCGCGGCGCAGCGCAAGGTCATCACCTCGCACGATGCTTTTGGCTACTACGCCAAGGAATACGGCGTGACCTTCCTGGCGCCGCAAGGCGTGAGCACCGAGAGCGAGGCCTCGGCCAGAGGCGTTGCGCAGCTGGTGCGGCAGATCAAGAAAGTGCAGATCAAGGCGCTGTTCGTCGAGAACATCTCCGACCCCCGCCTGATCGCGCAGATCGGCCGGGAAACCGGGGTCAAGCCCGCGGGCGAGCTGTTCTCCGATGCGCTGACCGACAGCAAAGGGCCGGCGGCCAGCTACGTGTCCATGATGCGAGCCAACTCCCTCGCACTCACCAAGGCCATCGCGGGGCAGTGAGGAAAAATCCATGGGATTGATTCACCACCCCCAAAAAGCCTGCTTGCTGTGATCGTGCTGTCAGGCCTTCTGGGTAGGGGCAGAAGCTCCCTCGCCGTAGGTTAGGCGCCAGGGCGCCTACACTGGGCGCCCATTCACTGCTGGAGTCCCTGTTGCCGTTCACCCATGTGCTGCTGGCGTTGGCGGTGGTATTGGTCTGGGGCACCAACTTCGTGGTGATCCGCTGGGGCCTGGACGAGTTGCCGCCGTTTTTGCTCGCCACCCTGCGCTTTTCGCTGTCGGCCCTGCCGTGGATGCTGTTCATGCCGCGACCCGCCGTACCCTGGAGCCGGCTCATCGCCTTTGGCATCCTGCTGGGAGTAGGCCAGTTCGCGCTGCTGTTCCTGGCCATGCGCAGCAGCATCTCACCTGGCATGGCCTCGCTCGTGATCCAGATGCAGGTGTTCTTCACCATTGGCCTGGCGCTGCTGATATGGCGGGAATCGTTGCGTATGTACCAGGTGGCTGGCCTGCTGCTGGCCGTGGGCGGGCTGGGCGTGATCGCCAGCCACCTCGATGCGGCCGTCACCGGCATCGGTGTGCTCATCGTCCTGGCGGCCGCTTTGGCCTGGGCCTGCGCCAACCTGGTGGCCAAATCGGTGGGCCGCGTCAACATGCTGCACTTCGTGGTCTGGAGCAGCGCTTTCGCGGTGCCACCGCTGTTCGCACTGTCGTGGTGGCTGGAGGGCGCACCGGAGGTGATGCTGAACACGATCCAGCAAACCAGCCCACTGGTCTGGGCCACGGTGGTCTGGCAAGCGGTGGGCAACACGCTGTTTGGCTACGGCGTATGGAACTGGCTGCTGTCTCGTCACAGTGCAGCGCAGGTCACACCCATGGCGTTGCTGGTGCCGGTGTTTGGCATGAGCGCCTCCGCCCTGGCGCTGGGCGAAGCGCTGCAACCCTGGAAGCTGCAGGCGGCAGCGCTGGTGCTTGCCGGGCTCGCGGTGATTGTGTCGTGGCCCAGACTCACCCAGCCGGATGGCGTCAAACCCGTCGCAAAGGGTTAAGGAAGCTCCAGCCGATAGCCCGCCGCGAGCTCGGCGGTGTAGTCGGCAAACGGGCCTTCGATGAGCAGACACTCCACCAGCTGGTGTTCGTGCTTCATGTAAGCATGGGCGAGCAGCACCTCGCCCTCATGCCCCGCCGGCTCCAGCTCCAGCTCAACCCGCGCGTACCCGGTCGGCAGACCCACCTCTTCGAAGGCATCCATGGCCTGCAACGTGGCGTCGTCCACCTCGAACACCTGTCCCAACACGGGTACGCCCTGCCCTGGGTTGTTCATGAGCCAGGGCGCACGGTCTTCCACGGGCAGCTGCACCACATAAAACGGAAACGGATGCCGCGTCCGGTAGGTGCCTGGCACGCGTTTGCCCGGGTTGTAGGCGAAATTGGGGAAGCCTTCTTTCAGGGTGCCATAGACGAAGATCAGCGACGGCATGACGTGTCGGCGTTGAACGGAATCGATCGCGAGTCACCCGCGCGGCTTACTTCGCCAGCCGCGCAAACGTCTTGCGAAACTTCGCCACCTTGGGCGCGGCCACGGCCATGCAGTAGCCCTGGTGCGGATTGCGTTCGAAAAAGTCCTGGTGGTAGTCCTCGGCCGGGAAATAGTGCGCCAGCGGCTGCAGTTCGGTGACCACAGGTCTTCCAAACAGCTTCTCTGTGTTGAGTTCATCGATCAGCGCCTGCGCGGCCTGCTGCTGCTCGGGCGTGGTGAAGTAGATGCCGCTGCGGTACTGCGTGCCCACGTCGTTGCCCTGGCGATTGAGTGTGGTTGGGTCGTGGATGACGAAGAAGATTTCCAGTACTTCGCGCGTGCTGATCCGCGCCGGGTCGTAGGTGACTTTGACCACCTCGTTGCAGCCGGTGCGCCCGGTACAGACCTGCTCGTAACTGGGCGCAGTTTCCTGGCCGTTGCTGTAGCCCGACTCCACATCGGTGATACCGCTCACTTCCTTGTACACCGCTTCGGTGCACCAGAAGCAGCCGCCACCGAGCACGAGGGTCTGGGTCGTTTCTGGGGTGTTCGTCATCATGAAATCCTTCTTGGTAAATGATTCAACTTTATGCCGGTTGCGAGGCGGCACGCACCACCTGAAGAAATGCCCCCAGCGCCGGCGTCTGCTGCGCGCGCTCGCTGCGGGTGGTGCGCCAAAGGCAGTGGGTCTCGTACGGTGGAGTGGCGGTGTCCAGCGGTACAAACACCGCGCCCGGTACACCCGCGGCCTGCAGCGCAGCCGGCACCAGGCCCACGCACAGCCCATGCGACACCACCGAGACCACGCTGAGCCAGTGCCGAAGTTCGTAGCGCAGCTCGGGCGCATAGCCGGCTCCGGCACACAGACCGAGGATGCGGTCGTGGTAGTCGGGCGATACCGCGCGCGCCACCATGGCAAACGGTTCACCTGACAAGGCCTTGAGCGACAGCCGCCGCTTGCGCGCCAGAGGGTGGGCTGCCGGCAGGCAGGCCACAAACGGCTGGCTCGACACCAGGATCTGGCCAAACCCCGGAGGCACGCGCGTGGTGTGCACAAAGCCCAGGTCCAGTCGGTCGTGCAGCAGGTCGATAAGCTGGTCGCTTGAGCTCATCTCGCGCAACACCAGGCGCAGCCGCGGGTGGGCGCCGGCAAAGGCCTGCAGCATCTGCGGCAGGCCGCGGTAGAGCACGGTGCCCGCAAACCCCACCTGCAGGCTGCCGCTCACGCCCTCCGCCACATCGCGCGCCTCGCGCGCGGCCTGCGCCGCCTGCTCCACCAGCGCACGCGCCTGCGGCCAAAAGGCCTGACCTGCTGCGGTCAGCGCCACGCCTCGGCTGTTGCGATCGAACAGCTGCGCACCCACCGAGGCTTCCAGCTGCTGGATGTTGAGCGACAGCGGCGGCTGGGTGAGCCCCAGGCGAGAGGCGGCGCGGCCGAAGTGCAGCTCTTCGGCGAGCACCAGGAAACACCGCAGATGCCGGAATTCCATGAATACGCTTTCTGTATGGCTGAATACAGCTTCGATATTAGACAACTATGCAACTGAGGGCGACAATCGTGCCCACAGAAAAACCCAACCGGAGACCCTCACCATGCTTTCCCCCGTCAAGGCTCCAGCCAAAGCCCGCTTCAGCTGGGACGATCCCTTCCAGCTCGCCACCCAGCTCACCGACGACGAGCGCCAGGTAATGGACGCCGCCCACGCCTACTGTCAGGCGAAGTTGCTGCCTCGCGTGACCGAGGCTTTCCGCCACGAGAAGACCGACGCCGCCATCTTTCGCGAAATGGGCGAGCTCGGCCTGCTCGGTGCCACCATTCCCGAGCAGTACGGCGGCGCCGGCCTGAACTACGTCTGCTACGGCCTGGTAGCGCGCGAAGTGGAGCGGGTGGACTCGGGCTACCGCAGCATGATGAGCGTGCAGAGCTCGCTGGTGATGGTGCCGATCAACGAGTTCGGCACCGAAGCACAGAAGCAAAAATACCTGCCCAAGCTCGCCACCGGCGAATGGATTGGATGCTTCGGCCTGACAGAGCCCAACCACGGGTCCGACCCGGCCAGCATGGTCACCCGTGCCAAGAAGGTGGCCGGCGGCTACAGCCTGAGCGGCAGCAAGATGTGGATCACCAACAGCCCGATCGCCGATGTGTTTGTGGTCTGGGCCAAGGACGACGAAGGCGCCATCCGCGGCTTCATCTTGAACAAGGGCGCCAAGGGGCTGAGCGCACCGGCCATCCACAGCAAGGTGGGCCTGCGCGCCAGCATCACCGGCGAGATCGTGATGGACGGCGTGTTCTGCCCCGAGGAAGACGCCTTTCCTGAGGTGCGCGGTCTCAAGGGCCCATTCACCTGCCTCAACAGCGCGCGCTACGGCATCGCCTGGGGCGCCCTCGGCGCGGCCGAAGACTGCTACTTCCGCGCCCGCCAGTACGTGATGGACCGCCAGCAGTTCGGCCGCCCGCTCGCGGCCAACCAGCTGATCCAGAAAAAACTGGCCGACATGCTGACCGAGATCAGCCTCGGCCTGCAGGGGTGCCTGCGCCTGGGCCACATGAAGGACG
This sequence comes from Hydrogenophaga sp., assembly GCF_030373245.1. GTDB lineage: Bacteria > Pseudomonadota > Gammaproteobacteria > Burkholderiales > Burkholderiaceae_C > Hydrogenophaga. The sequence continues at coordinate 141,675 of NZ_JAUCZF010000004.1, read as the reverse complement.
AGGGCACGGCCTCGGTGGAGATCACCAGCATTCTCAAGCGCAACAGCTGTGGCAAAGCGCTGGATATCGCCCGCATGGCGCGCGACATGATGGGTGGCAACGGCATCAGCGACGAGTTCGGCGTGGCCCGCCACCTGGTGAACCTGGAGGTGGTGAACACCTACGAAGGCACGCACGATGTGCATGCGCTGATCCTGGGTCGTGCGATCACGGGGATTGCGGCGTTTTCGAACTGACCAGGCGTCCGACGGCAAGTAAAGAGGGCTGCCCAAGGCAGCCCTCTTTACTTGATTTGAACGCGTCAAGGGTGGAGGCAACCAGAGCGCAGAATTTGCGGTCAAACTGAACTTGCAATGGCGGAGATGTCAAGAATCTGCGAGCCCTTCTCGCTCACGCTCCCTGCACTGTCCTCGAATCGTCCACCCCAGCCACAGCGTCATCGGCAAATGCTGTCCCAGCTTCGTCGGCCACATGAAACACCGCATCGGCACCGAGGGCGCGCAACGGCTCCTGCTCGTCGCTGTATTTCACGATGGCAGCGATCCTTCCTGCAAATGCCCGGTGCTTGAGTTGCTGCAAAGCGTATAGGTTGCCAGCATGCGACGGCATGGCCAGCAGCACCAGCTTCAAATGCCCGCTCACGACCAGCTTGTCCCAGAAGTCGGAGTCAACCGCATCCCCTTCGATCACCCGGCGTCCGGCGGCCTGGTGTGCGCTCAGCTTGTCGGGATCGTTGTCCACGCCCAGCACGCGCAGACCGTGGGTTTCGATCAGCCGGTGGTAGGCGCCGCTGCCAATTTGCCCCATGCCCAGCACGACGGCATCGACCTCGCCAAGTCGAATCGGCTGGTCCGCGGCCAGCAGGGTCTGACCTTCCATCCTGGACAAGGGCATCTTGTAGCGCGCATAGAGCGCTTCGCTGGCGGCATTCAGCGGAGCGGCCAGCACAAAGCTGGCGGCCAGCGCGAGCGAGATCACCACCAGCCATTCCGGCGATAACCAGCCTGCTGCGGCTGCGATGGCCGCCACGATGAGACCGAACTCGGAGTAGTTGGTGAGTGCCAGCGTGGACAACACACCGGTTCGCGTGCGAAGTCCAAAACGCATCAGCACCAGGTAGTACAACGCGCTTTTCAGCGGCAACACCATCAAAAGAAGGCCCGCCATGACCACCATGGTCAGGTCGGGCAGCGCACCCAGCCCGACGCTCAGGAAGAAGCCCACCAGGAACAGCTCTTTGAGGTGAAAAAGCGACTTCGCCAGTCCGGCCGTGGCGGGGTGCGATGCCAGCAACATGCCGACGATGAGCGCGCCCAGATCGCCCTTCACGCCCACCGCTTCAAACAGGCTGTAGCCGACCACCAGCGACAGGAAAGCGCCATACAGCACCTGCAAGTCGCCATGGCCTACGCGGTCAAGCGCCACCTTCATGAGCTTGGCCGCGGGCCACAACAACACGAGGCAGAGCGCCCATGGACTGGGCAACTGGCCGGACGAGGCGCTCAGAAAGATGACGGCAAATACGTCTTGCATCACCAGGATGCCGATAGCGATGCGACCGTAAAGTGAGCCGAGTTCGCTTCGGTCTTCCAGCACCTTCACGGCAAACACCGTGCTGGAAAAGCTCAGTGCAAAGCCCAGCAACACCATCGCTGTCCAGCCCAGTTCGGTGGCCATCGCCAAGCCCAACAGCTTGAGAACGAACAACACACTGGCCAGCAAGAGCGTCGAGCCAACGATGTGCAAACTGGCCGATGCCCAGACCTCAGTCTTCAGCAGCGTCTTGATGTCCAGCTTCAACCCAATGGTGAAAAGCAGCAGCGTCACGCCCAGGTTGGCAATGGTGTCCAGCGCGGCGGTGCGCTCGTAGCCCAGGGCGTTGAGCGCAAAGCCTGCGGCCAGAAAGCCGATCAACGGCGGCAGCTTGACCAGTTGCACAGCAAAGCCAGCAGCAAAGGCCAGCGCAATCATCAGAGGTTCCATCATCGTCACAAGCATGGCCCGGGCTGGGCCGACGCTGCATCCTACCGGCAGGCGCAAGGCCGGTTGGCCTTAAGGGTCAGCAGGCCCGCTACTCTGGCACTTCGCCGGGTGCTGCAGCGTCGAGTGGCTGTAGCCTGAACGCCTGTCGGCGGGGCCTCATGCACGCAAAGCCCAGAGCAGATGTGCGGCACAAGACATCAGCTACTTGTACCGAGCTGAGGTAATGAACTCACCGAAAGTCTCGCACCACACGATGACGGTCGTGTACTGCGAGGGATCCACGCCGGGCGGCACGGGTACCAAGAAGTTGTTGAAAGTCTTGACGTCACCCACCAGTGTCATGCGAGATTTCAAGCGATTGAAGTCGCGCTCTGTCTCAATGAACTCAGGCGACAGATAAAGCTTGTAGTCTGGTCCGGGAGCCAGCTTCCCCCGGTGAGAAATCGAAGTCGGGCTCACTGATACGGGTCCTTCACCCCAATGCAAGGCATCGCTGTCCTGGAGATCGCGCCGAAACTCTCCGGTGTAGGTGGCCGCGGCCGCCACCGCTGACACCTGGGCCTCGGTGGGCGCGTCTGGCGCAATGAGGATCGGCAGCGTGTAGATGCCACCCGCAAAACCGAGTGCGCCGACAATGCCATGGGATGCCAGCAGAAGGATGAAACTTTTCGTCTTCATGGGAATGATCTCCATCAACGGCGAGTGAGGCATTGTGCCCCGCGGCATTTGGTGGCCAGCGCAGAAGCCATGGATCGCCAGCTCTCAGAGCACGCTCGGTTGCTGGGCGCTGTGCAGTCTGCTTGGGCGAGAGCACGGAACACAGAATGCACCGAGCGGTGCAGCATTGGCTCAGGGACCCTCATGGGAGGGAATTTCATCGTCGCGATCCGCAAGGGTAAGGTAGCCATACCGAATGGGAAGAATCAAGCGATCGAGGAGCCAGGAATCCCCGAGTCTGTCATTCGCGCGACCATGAACTGGGTCAACAAATCTTGCAGGGCTTGGCCGCCGCGGCTGGCGAAATAGGCCATGATGATCAGCGGCACGGGCCGACCCACGGCACTGAGCTCGCACAAGGTGCCCGCCTTCAAATCCTGAGCGATCAAGGTCCGCGGAAGCCAGGCAGCCCCCTGATGGATCAGCGCCATTTCGCGCAAACCCAGACTGAACTCGCTGACGTACTGCACAGCCACCAGGCGGTCACGCATGAGTTCGGGCATTGCGTGAGCACGCACGGCCTGTCCAAAAAAGCTCTCTGGCGGAAAGCACAACAAGGGCAGTGGCTGACTAGGCTCCAGGAAATCGGCCGCCTCGCACAGCTTGGCGCTGGCAACCAGGACTAACGCATCTTCGCCCAGGGCGCAAGGAGTGGCCATTTGCGGCGGAACACCACTACCCGATTGCGGGCTCTCGTAGCTCACCAAGATATCGGCATGCCCGCGCGCCAGCAGGGCGAGGCACTCATCGCGGTTTTCTGAACGGATTCGAAAGCGCTGCTGGGGTATCTGCGCCCGCCATTGCTCCAGCAAGGTGGGCAAATAGGAAGCGGCGAGGCTGTGTTGCGCCACCATGACGAGGCCAGGACTGTGGGCTGCCTCAGATCGGAGTGAGGCGCGAAACTCGTACACACCCGTCGCCAGGCTTCGAAAGGCTGCCTCGTGTTGCAGGGCCAGCGGCGTGAAGCGCAGCGGTTTGCGCGAACGATCGATGAGATCCACCCCCAGCCACGCCTCCAGCAACTGAATGCGGCGAGAAAAGGCGGGCTGCGAAATGTGGCGCTTTTGTGCGGCGGCAGAAAAGCTGTCGGTTTCAATCAAGGCCAGGTAGTCGTCCAGCCACTTGAGTTCCATGGGCGCTCCGGTGAGTAATGCGATACCCTCAGTCTATTCGGTGCTCCAGTGAACCGGAGGTGCCGCAATCTGCTGATGAAAGGGCATCGGGTCCGCCGCGCACTATGCACCCATGCTCCTACACCTCAACGCCGGAAGGCGGCAGAAAGAACGCTTCGGATCCTGTGCTCGATATCCGGATTCAGTTCGAAAGGAACGGGGCTTCAGTGCTGCAAGATTTTCGACAGAAACGATTGCGCCCGTTCGCTGCATGGTGCACCAAAAAATTCTTCCTTGGTCGCATCCTCGACGATCTCGCCCTGGTCCATGAAGATCACGCGCTTGGCAACCCGCTGCGCAAAGCCCATTTCGTGTGTAACGACCATCATGGTCATGCCCTCCAGCGCCAGCTGCACCATCACGTCGAGCACTTCGTTGATCATCTCCGGATCGAGCGCCGACGTGGGCTCGTCGAACAGCATCGCAATCGGGTCCATGGACAAGGCCCGGGCAATCGCTACGCGCTGCTGCTGCCCGCCCGAGAGCTGGCCGGGAAACTTCTCCTTCTGAGCGATCAGGCCGACGCGATCGAGCAACCTCAGACCACGCTCCATGGCCTCATCTTCGCTGCGGCCGAGGACCTTGACCTGTGCCAGCGCCAGATTGCGGGTGATCGACAGGTGCGGAAACAGCTCGAAGTTTTGAAACACCATGCCAATGCGTGAGCGCAGCCGCGGCAGATCGGTGCCCTTGGCGCCCACGTCGATCCCGTCGACGGTGATGCGGCCCTTTTGAAAAGGCTCCAGCGCATTGACGGTCTTGATCAGGGTGGACTTGCCCGAGCCCGACGGGCCACACACCACCACGACCTCACCTTTGTCGACCTGGGTGGTGCAATCCTTGAGCACCTGGAAGCTGCCGTACCACTTGCTGACGTGGTCCATCTCGATCATGGGCATGTGGGTACTTTCATTTTGGATCTGACTGCGGTCAGCGTGCGATAGCGGTGCGCGCTTGCAGGCGTTTGACACCATAGGACAACAGCAGGCAGATGGCCAGGTAGACCATCGCCACAAACAGGTACATCTCAATCAGGCGGCCGTCGCGCTGGGCGATCTTGCTGGCAATGGTGACGAAGTCCGGCAACGAGATGATGTAGACCAGCGAAACGTCCTGGAACAGCACAATGGTCTGCGTGAGCAGCACCGGAGTCATGTTGCGAAAGGCCTGCGGCAGGACCACCTGAGACATCACCTGCCAGTAGTTCAGACCCAGCGCATAGCCAGCGGAGGCCTGCCCCTTGGGAATGCTCTGAATGCCTGCGCGCATGATCTCGCAGTAGTAGCAGGCCTCAAACAGGATGAAGGTGACCAGCGCAGACGTGAAAGCACCCACCTTGATCGGTGTCGGTGATCCGATGATCCAGGCGCCGATGTAAGGCACCAGAAAATAGAACCAGAAGATCACCAGCACCAGCGGAATCGAACGCAACCCGTTCACATAGACCGTGGCAGTCCATGAGAGCGCCTTGATCGATGACAAGCGCATCATCGCAAGCAAGGTGCCCAGGATGATGCCACCCACCATGGCCAGCACCGTGACCTGCGCCGTGAACGCCAGACCCTGAAAGATCAACACCTGCCAGCTGCGAGCGATGATGTCGAAGTCGAAATTTTCAAACATGGTGGCTCAGCCTTGTCCGATCGTTCAAGGTCGAGTGCAGCAGTCCGGGCGACGTCATGGCTTGCCACCCATGTAGCCGGGTACGGCCACCCGTTTCTCCAGCATGCGCATGGCCAGCACCACGACGCCGTTGACCGCGAGGTAAATCAGGGTGGCAGCTGTGAAGGCCTCAAACACCTGGAAGCTGAACTCCTGCATGGAACGAGCCCGCGCTGTGAGCTCCATCAGACCAATGGTCAACGCCACCGCGCTGTTCTTGATGATGTTCATGAACTCGCTGGTCATCGGCGGCAAGATGATGCGAAACGCCATGGGCAGCAAGACATAGCGGTATGTCTGCGAAAGCGTGAGCCCCAGCGCCGTGCCAGCGAGGGTCTGGCCGTGCGGCAAGGACTGAATGCCGGCCCGGACCTGCTCGGCCACTCTGGCCGAGGTGAAAAATGCCAGCGCCACGACGGCCGTCCAGAAGCTGGCGTTGGGCAGTTGCTTGACCCAGGTGCCGATGTCTTTGGGCAGGAGCTCGGGCACCACGAAGAACCAAAGAAACATCTGCACCAGCAGCGGCAGGTTGCGAAACACCTCCACATACGCGTTGGCCAGTCGCGGCAGCCAGCCACCCGAAAGGGTGCGCAGCGTGCCTACGACCGTACCCAGCAAAAGCGCGAAAACCCAGGCCGTCAGCGCAGTGGCCAGTGTCCAGTTGAGACCAAGCCACAGGGTGTGCAGGTAAGTACCGCTGGCATCTGGGGAAAGCTCCCAGAAAATGCCCCAGTTCCAGTTGTAGTTCATGTGCTCGCCATCACAACAGGACCCCGGAACGCGACCGATCCGGGGTCAGGGGCTTACTTGTAGACAGCCGGATCAGGGGAATCGGTCGGGTTGGCGATCACCCGCTTGAGCGCGTCGCCCATCGGGATGTTGAGGTTGATGCCCTTGGGTGGAATCGGCTGCTGGAACCACTTGGCGTAGATCTTGTTGATCTCGCCACTCTTCATCATCGCAGTCATGGCGCCATCGACCACCTTCTTGAAGGCAGGATCATCCTTGCGCAACATGATGCCGTAGGGCTCAACGGAAAGGGCATCGGCGGAGATCTGCCATTGATCAGGGGTGGGGTGGTTGGCGGCCAGGCCAGCAAGCAAGATGTCATCCATGATGAAGGCTGCGGCTCGACCGGTGCCCACCATCAAGAACGATTCAGCGTGGTCTTTGGCAGCCAGAATATTCAAGCCCAGATTCTGCGCCGCGTTCAATTCGGTGATCTGCTTGATGTTGGTCGTACCTGAGGTCGAGACCACGGTCTTGCCTTTGAGATCGGACAGGGTCTTCAGGTTATCGGCCTTCTTGGAGATGAAGCGGTTGGCCGTCACGAAGCTCGTCATCGTGTAGGCAACCTGCTGCTGGCGTGCAGCGTTGTTGGTGGTGGAGCCGCACTCGATATCGATCGTGCCGTTGGCCAACAGCGGAATGCGGGTGGCGCCCGTGACAGGCTGCATGAGCACCTTCAGGCTGGACATCTTGAGTTCGGCCTTGATGGCGTCGATGACCTTGGCGCACAAATCCAGAGAGTAGCCCATGGGCTGCTGCTTGTCATCCAGGTAGGAAAACGGGATGGAAGCATCCCGGTGGCCAACGGTGATGCTGCCGCTGCTCTTGATCTTGGCCAGCGTGCCCGTGTCTTGCGCGAAGCTGGGCGTCGCGCCGAAAGCCAGAGCCATCGCGCCTGCCAGGGCTGAGGTCCGCAGCACCTGCTTGATTGAAATACGCTTGGTCATCGAAATGCTCCTAGTCATGGTGTGAAGGCGATCGGGTTCAAACCCTTTCTACCCGGTGAATGCCGCCTGATTTTCTGCGGCGAAAACTTCTGGAATGCCCCAACATACAGCGCCTATCCCAGTTCCGTGAAACCAACCATTGCGGCAACCGGAACGATCCAGTGGAAAGAAACCCCCCAGGTGTTTTTCGTCATGGGGAGCGCGCACCAGATACGGCGGCAAGACTGGTTCGCTCGCAAGATATGTCGACATGCGGACTTCGCTCAGTCGGACCAAATGGCACTCGAATTTCATCGGTCGCCTGTTGAACAGATTTTCGAACCATCATCAAGCAATCTTTGTGCCTTGAGAGACGCGTCGCCGAAGAAGACTGACGTCTCAGGCCGTTGCACCTCGCGACGTCGGCTGGTTGCTGGGACCCAGTAAGAAATCCAGCACCAGGGCGTGAAAGAGCTTCGGGTATTCAAGGTGAAGCGCATGAGAGCAATGAGGTAGCACGGCCAACGAGGCCCCTTGAATCTGGCGCCACAGGGTCTCGACCTGGGCCCACTGGTAGCTGCGGTCCTGGTCCCCCCAGACGATGAGTGTGGGCTGGGTGATCTGAGACAGGTGACCTCGGCCATCCCAGCGCTCCATCGCCCAAAGTCCGGCTTCAGCCGCTTGCGCACTGGCTTGTGCCGCCAGATCTCCCAGCGCTTGGGCCATGGGCGAGGCCTCGCGATGCAGCAACCAGGTGGCGCTGATGCGCCGCGCCGTGGCATCAACCCCGTCTTGCGCAAGCCGCTCGCGTGAGCGCGCCATGGTTTCAAAACGCCCAGGCAACAAGCCCAGGGGCCCGGTGCCATACAGCACCAGGCGATTGACGCGCTCCGGCGCAAGGCGAACGACCTCTTGCACGATCATGCCGCCCATCGAATGACCCAGCAGATGGAAGCGCTGCACGCCCAACCCATCCAGACAGGCCAGTACCGCTTGCGCATAGCCCGTGATCTGATCGGGCGATGTCAGGTGACGGCTCTTGCCAAAACCAGGCAAGTCCATGGCGACCACATCCAGGCTCGGGCTCATGGCCTGGACCTCGGCGGCCCACTGGCTGGATCCACCCAGGTAACCATGCACCAGGACCAGCGTTTCACCGCTGCCGGCGCGCTCAACGTGAAGGGTTTCAGGCGCGGTGGAAGCCGTCATCATTTCATGACCGAGGGCAACCACAGGGCCACGTCGGGCAAGGCGATGACCAGGGCGATCAAGACCACCATACACGCCAGGAACGGCAGGCAGCCGATGATCACGTCGCTGATCGGTATCTTTCCTCGACTGATGCCCTGTATCACATAGAGGTTGAGCCCCACAGGCGGCGTGAGCACCGCGATTTCCATGGTGATGGTGAACACGATGCCGAACCAGATGAGGTCGAAGCCGGCCGCGTGCATGAGCGGGTAGATAGTGGGCAGGGTGATGAAGGTCATCGACACCGGCTCCAGAAACATGCCCAGAATCACGTAGAAAGCGATCACGATGGCCAGCACGGCGTAAGGGCTCAGTTCGTAGGACATGAACAGTTCGGTGAACTGCTGGGGCACCCGGTAATAGGTGAGGACGAAGCCAAACAGCACGCCAGCAGACAGCAGCAAGCCCAGGTAGCCCATGGTCCGCATGGTGGCCAGCAGCGACTCGTTGAACCCCTTGAAGCTGAGCCCACCCACCCAGAAAGCCAGCACCGTGGTGACGAGGGCCGCTACGGCTGCCGCTTCGGTGGGGGTGGCGATACCGGTGTAGATGGATACCGTGATCACCAGGCCGATGATAAAGATGGGACCCACAGCGAGCAGCAGGTCGCGCACGCTGGCACGCGGGGATTCTTCAGCATTGGGAATGTGGCTGGGGTACATCCGTCCCCAGATGTAGACCACCAGCGCAAACAGACTTACCAGCACCAGCCCTGGAATGACGCCGGCAATGAACAGGTCACCAATCGACTGGTCGGTCACGATGCCGTAGAACAGCAGAATGAGGCTGGGCGGAATGAGTACGCTGAGCGTGCCGCCTGCGGCCAGCACGCCGCTGGACAGTCGCGGGTTGTAGCCCAACTTCATCATCTGCGGCAGGGCCACGCCACCGATGGTGAGCGAGCCCACCATGGACGAGCCGCACACCGCGCCGAATCCGGCGCAGGCGGCAATGCTGCCGTACGCGGCAGAGCCTCGCACCCGCACGCCCTTGTGCATGAACTGGTACAGGTTGGGCCCGATATTCGACCTGCCTATCAACTCCCCGAGAAATACGAACAGGGGCACCGCCAGCAGGATGTAGTCGATCCACACGCCCCACAGCTTGAGCTGCGTGCTCACCAGCGCGGTAGACCATCCCTGGATGTGCAGCAGAAAGGGCAGGGAAGCCAGAGCCAGGGCAAATGGGATGGGGAGCCCGATGCCGATGAACAGCACAAGAAGCCCCAACAGACCGAGCCCGACGTGATACCACTCCATAGTGAACTCCGGCTCAGTGCCTTGAATGGGACGCGCTGGTGCTGAAAACCACCGCCAGGAATCGCACACCTGCGTACAACGTGAAAAGGAACAGAGCCAGCGTGCCGGGTAACCAGAACAGGTACCGAGGCCAAAGCAGAATTTCAGAGGCGGAGCCCGAATCGAAGGCGCGGTAGGTGGCGTTGGCTGCGGCTATGGAGAAGAACACACCCACCACCAGCATAAGCAGCAGGTTGAAAGCCTCCAGCGCGCGGCGTGCCCGTGGCCCCAGCGCATCCATCAGGAACGACACCTTGGGATAGGCGTTCTCCTTCAGTGCAAACGCCAGGCCCAGAAAGGCCGCCGGGAACAGCAGCATGGCGGTGGCTTCCGTGACCGTACCGTCCGGTTTGCCCAGTACATAGCGCACGAATACACCGTAGGAGATCCACAGCGTCTGCACCACAATGATCGCCGCACCCAGAGCGGCCAGCCCGACAGCCAGCCTTTCCATACCGCGTTGGATATCGGCAAGCATGTGGGTTCAGAGCGCGTTCTTGCTGAACAGCGCGCGCACTTTTCCGGCCAGCTCGGGGCCGCAGCCGGCATCCACCTCGCCGGTCCACTTGCCCACCACACTGTTGAGCAAGGCCTTGCGCTTGTCGGCAGCGATCTTGGTCACGGTGCCGCCTTGCTTTACCGCGTCAGCCATGCTCTCGTCCACCCAGCGCTCGTACTGCGGCTTGAGCCAGACTTCCGATTCTGCGGCCGCTGCCTGCAGGGCCTTCTGATCGGCCGGCGAGAGCGCGTCGAACTTGCGCTTGCTGATCATGTACTGGATGTTGCCGTAGAACAAGTTGGACTGGACCATGTGCGGCATCACACCCCACAGCTTCCAGGCGCTGTAGGTGGCCACACCCATGTTGATGCCATCCACCACGCCGCGCTCTGCGGACTGGAATACTTCCTTGGGAGCAATGAACACCGGCTTGCCGCCCCAGGTTTCGATCATCATCGAAACCATCGGCCCGATGGAGCGCACCAGCTTGCCGTCGAGCTTGGCCAGATCGGTGTTGGCGTTCTTGAACCACCACTCCTGGTCGTAGGAGTAGTTGGAGTTGATGAGAGGCACCAGTCCTGCCTTGGCGGCTTCAGGGGCAATCAGGGCGGCATAGGCAGCATCGAGTTCGATCTGCTTTTTCATGTCGATGGCCACCGGGTACAGGGAAGTGACCCGGTAGCAGGGAAGGCGCTTGTCGGCAGAGACCCAGCTGATGTCGGACACTCCGCCCAGCATGGCGTCCACACCCTCGCTCCAGCCGTGCAGGGTGGAGGAAGGGAAGACTTCCACTTTCACGCGACCGCTGGTCTTGGCGCTGACCAGTTCCGCAAACTTCTTGAAGCCCTGGTAACGAATGTCGACCTCGTTCACATAGGTGGAAAGGCGCAACGTGGTGGATTGTGCGTGCGCCGCAGTCGTCACGGCCGTGGCAGCACACGCCAGCACCGTAGCGCGCAGCAGCAGGGGAGAGGTCGTCTTTTGCATCGTGATTACTCCTGTTGTATGAACCAAAAAAAATCCACTCTGCCGCGCCCGCCTTCGGTGCGGCAGATCAACCCTGCGGGCTGGTCAGATCAAACACCTGCCTGTACCCAAACAAAGCGACCGATCCACCGGTGTGCAGAAAGACCACGTTGTCGGTTGACTTGAAATGCCCTTTGCGAACCAGGTCGATCAGTCCGGCCATGCCCTTGCCCGAATACACCGGGTCGAGCAACAGGCCTTCGGTACGAGCCAGCAACTCCACCGCCTCCACCATGCCTGGCGTGGGCTTGCCGTAACCAGGGCCGACGTAATCACAATTGGCGACCACCAGCTCCCGGGGGACACCGCCGCGCATGCGCATGTGGTCTGCCGTGCGGCAGGCCAGGTCGTGCACCATGGACTCCTGCTTTTCCCGGGGTGCGCGCGTGCCAATGCCCAGCAGCTTGATGTCGCTGTTGACCGCGTGCAGCCCAGCCACCAGCCCTGCCTGGGTGCCCGCGCTGCCGGTGGCATGCACCAGGTAGTCGATCTTCAAGCCCCGCGCCGCCGCCTGACTCACCAGCTCCATGGCCGCGTTGACATAGCCCAGCGCGCCCACCGGAGTTGAGCCGCCACCCGGAACCACGTAGGGTCGCGCGCCGTCGGCCTTCATGCGCTCTGCCACCTGTTCCATCTGCTGCTGCATGTTGGTGCCACCCGGGTGCCGCTCCACCGTGGCGCCGTGCAGGCCATTGAGCAGCACATTTCCGTTGTCGGTGTAGTCCGGATCGGAGCTGCCGGTGCGGTCTTCCAACAGGATGTGGCACTTCATGCCCAGCTTGGCCGCCGCGGCCGCGGTCTGGCGCGCGTGATTTGACTGCGTTGCCCCCTGGGTGAGCACCACGTCGGCGCGGGCGGCAACTGCTTCGGCCATCAGGTACTCAAGCTTGCGTGTCTTGTTGCCACCGCTGGAAAGCCCGGTGCAGTCGTCCCGCTTGACCCACAGTCGCGGTCCACCCAGCAAAGCGGTGAGATTGCCCATGGCCTCCAGCGGCGTTGGAAAGTGCCCGAGCTGGATACGTGGGAAAAGGGACAGGTCCATCGACAACTTTCAATATTCAAGCAATTGGAAAGATGATGTTCCAGTCAATCCCCCTTGTCTAATCGATTTATCGGTTTATATTTTTCGTTTTCTGCATAGTTACCAACGGGAAAACCCCAACAACATGCAGCTTTCATGCCCGAAAATTGTTGGCAACTCGCACTGCAACAGTGCGCGCCTCCAAGCGCAAAGGCCGGAACGCCATGCACCGAAGGACGCCTTCTTTCCAGGCCGCGCTTATCTGATAGCGTCGACCCATGGCCCTCTCGCTTGACTTCCTCACCCTGCCGCTGCTGATTGCGGCGGGGCTGGTGTTCGTGAGCGTGCTGGCTGGGGTCTTTTCCGCTCGGGCCGGGTTTTCATTTCTGCTGGTGTTTCTGGTCGCGGGCACGCTGGCCGGGGTGGACGGACCGGGCGGACTCGTGTTTGACGACTTCCGGCTGAGCTTTGTGGTGGGCAACGTGGCGCTGGCGGTGATCCTGCTGGACGGTGGGCTGCGCACCGACTTCACCACCTTTCGAACCGGACTCAAGCCTTCGCTGCTGCTGGCCACGCTGGGTGTCCTGGTCAGCGCGGGCGTCACGGGGGCGGCGGCCTGGTGGTTGCTGGACCTGAGCTGGCCACTGGCCCTGCTGCTGGGTGCCATCGTGGGCTCGACCGACGCCGCGGCGGTGTTTTCACTGCTCAAATCCTCGGGCGTGAAGCTCAACGAGCGGGTGGCGGCCACGCTGGAGATCGAGTCGGGCATGAACGACCCGATGGCGGTTTACCTCACGCTGACCTTCATCGGCGTGGCACTCGTGGCCACCACGGCGCCAGTGGCTGGCGCCGGGCTGGACGCGATGCAGGTGCTGCGCTCGCTGCTGCTGCAGTTCGGCTGGGGCGCTGCGCTGGGTGTGGCCAGCGGCTTTGCACTGGCCGAGCTGCTCAAGCGCCTGGGCCGCGGCGAAGATGGCGGGGGCGGCATTCGCGCGCTGCTCGTGGTGTCGGCCGGGCTCACCGTGTTTGCAGGTACCACCTGGCTCGGTGGGTCGGGCTTTCTGGCGGTGTATGCCATGGGCGTGATCACCGGCAACCGAGCACGCCGACTGGTGCGCTCCTCGCTCTCGGCCATGGACGGTTACGCCTGGCTCATGCAAGCGAGCATGTTCTTGCTGCTAGGCTTGCTGGTGACGCCGACCGAGTTGCTGCGCACCCTCTGGCCTGCACTGGGTGTGTCGCTGGTGCTGATGCTGGTGGCGCGGCCACTGTCGGTGTGGCTTTGCCTGGCGCCGCTGCACTTCGAGCGGCGCGAGATCGCTTTCATCTCCTGGGTGGGGCTGCGCGGCGCGGTGCCGATTGTGCTGGCGGTGTTCCCGGTGATGGCGGGCGTGCCGGGGGCACAGATATTCTTCAACGTGGCCTTTGTGGTGGTGCTGGCTTCTTTGCTGCTGCAGGGCTCCACCATCGCCTGGAGCGCTCGCCGCCTGGGCGTGGTGCTGCCCGATCCGGAAGACGAGGCGAAGACCCGCGAGGTGTTCGGCGATTTCGTGCTCGACGCGTCGGTACCGGTGGGTCAGCTGTGCGCGTTTTACGGCCTGCCCACCCCGCCCAAGCCGGAGCAATCCGTGGGCGACTGGCTGGCGCTCACGCTGCATCGCCCGCCGGTGGCAGGAGACAGTGCGCACCTGGGCCACGCCGAACTCAGCGTTCGCAGCATGGCCGGTGGGCGGATCCGGCAGGTGGGCATCAAGCTGGAGTGACCCGCCCCCGCACCCGGCCGGGTTGACTTTTCGCAAGGGCGAGGAGAGCGCTTGCGGTACATTAATAACCCATCGGTCATTAACCACCTCTCCATGCCCGTCCACCGCCCCGCGCCTGCCCCGCGCGCGCCTGCCCCTCCCGCAGCTAAGGCGCAGCCACGGCATGAGCGCCGCAAAGAGGCGCGCCCGGGCGAGTTGCTGGAGGCCGCGCTTTCCTTGTTCGTGGAAAAGGGTTTTGCCGCCACACGAGTGGAAGAAGTGGCAGCCCGCGCTGGCGTGTCCAAGGGCACGCTGTTCCTTTACTTTCCCAGCAAGGAAGAGCTGTTCAAGGCGCTGGTGCGCCAGACCATCTCAGGACGATTCACCGAGTGGAACGAGGAACTCAAGCATTTCAATGGCAGCAGCGCCGAACTGGTGCGCTACTGCATGCACTCCTGGTGGGAGCGCATTGGCATGACCAAGGCCGCAGGCATCAGCAAGCTGGTGATGAGCGAGGCCGGCACGTTTCCGGAGATCGCAGCGTTCTACCAGCAAGAGGTGATCGGCCCGGGCCACGACCTGCTCAAGCGGGTGCTGCAGCGCGGTGTGGACAGTGGCGAGTTCAGGCCCATGGCCATGGAGTACGCGGTTTACAGCCTGATCGCCCCGATGATCTTCCTGCTGATGTGGCAACACTCACTTGCACCCTGCTGTCCGGCCAACCAGCAGATCGAGCCGGTAGGCTTCATCGACAGCCAGCTTGATCTGCTGCTCGGCGGCATGCTCGCGCCGGCATTGACGCCCTCCTCCGCGGTCAAAACGTCTAAGAAAACCCCGCCCAAGTCGAAACCCCGGATCCAGACACCATGAACGCCCCGACACGCCGAACCGCCTGGATCAAATGGTTGTTGCTCGCCCTGCTCGTGCTCGGTGTCGCGCTGGGTGTCGCCCGGGCCTTGCAAAAGCGCGCGACACAAACGGCAGCCGCCAGCGCAGCCGCGCAGGCATTACAGACCGACCCGGTGTTTCAGCTGCGACCGCAGGACGTGACCACGGTGCAAACGCTGGCGCTGGACCAGTCCGTGGCCGTCTCGGGCTCGCTGCGTGCGGTGCAAACGGCGCTCATCAAAGCGCGCGTGGCCGGTGAGCTGCAGGGCCTGAGCAAACGCGAGGGCGACACGGTGCGCGCTGGCGAGGTGGTGGCGCGCATCGACAGCACCGAGGCGCAGGCCAGGGTGCGGCAGGCCGAGCAGCAGGCCGCCGCGGCCCGGGCTCAGGTGGCGATCGCGCAGCGCGCTTTTGACAACAACCGGGCGCTCGTGCAGCAGGGATTCATCTCGGCCACCGCGCTGGAGACCACCAGCGGCAACCTCGCCACAACGCAGGCCAACCACCAGGCGGCGCTGGCAGCGCTGGACATCGCCCGCAAATCGCTGGGCGACACGGTGTTGAGGTCGCCACTCGCCGGCCAGGTGGCCGCACGCATGGTGCAAAACGGCGAGCGCGTGGGTGTGGACACGCGGGTGCTTGAGGTGGTGGACCTCTCGGGCTTCGAGATCGAAGCCGCGCTGTCGCCGGCCAATGCCGCCCAGGTGCAGATCGGACAGTTGGCGCGCTTGCAGGTGGAAGGTCTCAGTTCGCCGGTGAAGGCCACCGTGGCGCGCATCAACCCCAGCGTGCAGGCGGGCAGCCGAAGCGTGCTGATCTACCTGGGCGTGCCTGCCGCAGCAGGCATGCGCCAGGGTCTGTTTGTGCAGGGTTCGATCGTGACCGCGACACTCAATGCGCCGGCGGTGCCGCTGTCCTCGGTGCGCAACGACAAGCCCCAGCCTTACATCCAGGTGGTGCGCGACGGCGCCATCGCCCACGTGCCGGTGCCCCTGACGCGCCAGGCTCAGCATGGAGGCGAGCCCATGGTGGTGATCGAGGGGGTGAGCGCCGCGCCAGTGGGCGCGACCGTGTTGCGGGCGCAGGCCGGCCTGATCCGCGAGAGCACAGCCGTCACATTGCCCGACGCAAGCGCGACGGACGTGAAGCCTGCCAACTGAGCGCCGCCTGCCATGTGGTTCACCCAGGTCTCCTTGCGCAACCCGGTCTTTGCGACCATGGTCATGCTCGCCCTGATGGTGCTGGGTGTTTTCTCTTACCAGCGACTGCAGATCGACCAGTTCCCCAACATCGACTTCCCGGTGGTCGTGGTCACCACCGAATACCCTGGCGCCTCGCCCGAGATCATCGAGTCGGAGGTGACGAAGAAAGTCGAGGAAGCGGTCAACGCAATTGCTGGCGTGAACGCGCTGTCTTCGCGGAGCTTCGAGGGGCAGTCGGTGGTCATCATCGAATTCCAGCTGCATGTGGACGGACGCAAGGCGGCCGAGGATGTGCGCGAAAAAATCGCCATCCTGCGCCCGGGGTTTCGCGACGAGGTGAATGAGCCGCGGGTCTTGCGGTTCGACCCGGCGAGCCGCTCGGTGTGGTCAGTTGCTCTGCTGCCAACCGAAGTGGGTGGTCGATCGCCCTCCGCGGTGGAGCTCACGACCTGGGCCGAGCAGACGCTCAAGAAACGGCTGGAGAACGTGCGCGGCGTCGGTTCGGTAACACTGGTGGGTGGCACCCGACGCACAGTCAACATCGATCTCGATTCCAAGGCCATGGAGGCACTGGGCGTGACCGCCGACCAGATCGCCGCGGCGGTGCGCACCGAGAACCAGGACCTGCCGGTGGGCACGCTCAAAACCGCAGAGCGCGAGCGCGTGGTGCAGATGCTCTCGCGCCTGCAAAACCCGCAGGACTTTGGCTCCATCATCGTCGCGCGCCGCGGCGGCAGTCCGGTGCGGCTGGATCAAGTGGCCCAGGTGAGCGACGGCACCGAGGAGGTGGAGAGCCTGGCGCTCTACAACGGCCAGCGTACGTTGCTGCTGCAGGTGCAGAAAGCGCAGGACGAGAACACGATTGCGGTGGTCGACGGCCTGAATGCGGCGGTAAACCAGCTGCAGGCCGAGCTGCCTCCCGGTGTGACGCTGGAGCCGGTAGCCGACGGCTCACGACCCATCCGGGTCTCGGTGAACAACGTGCGTCAGACGTTGATCGAGGGTGCGGCGCTCACCGTGCTGATCGTTTTCCTGTTCCTGAACTCGTGGCGCTCCACCGTCATCACCGGCCTCACGCTGCCGATCGCGCTGGTCGGCACGTTCTTCTTCATGAACCTGTTCGGTTTCACCATCAACATGATCACGCTGATGGCGCTCACGCTGTCGGTGGGTCTTCTGATCGATGACGCCATCGTCGTGCGCGAAAACATCGTGCGCCACGTGCAAATGGGCAAGACGCCTTACCAGGCCGCCATGGACGGCACGCAGGAGATCGGCCTGGCGGTGTTGGCGACCACGCTGTCCATCGTGGCGGTCTTCCTGCCGATCGGCTTCATGGGCGGCATCATCGGGAAGTTTTTCCACGAGTTCGGCATCACCATGGTGGCCGCCGTGCTGATCTCGATGTTCGTGAGCTTCACGCTCGACCCCATGCTCTCCAGCATCTGGCACGACCCGGAGATTGATAAGCACGGCAAGTACGCCGCGCCCGTCAGCTTCTACGACAAGACCATTGGCAGGGTGACCAGCTGGTTTGATCGGGTGCAGGACGACTTGACCGAGACCTACCAGGGCGCGCTGCGCTGGTCGCTCAAGCACAAGCTGGTGACGCTGCTGATGGCGCTCTCCACCTTTGTGGGCAGCCTGTTCCTGGTACCGCTGCTGGGCACAGAGTTCGTGCCCAAGGCCGACTTTTCTGAAACCTCGGTGAGCTTTCACACGCCGGTGGGCTCCTCGCTGCAGGCCACCGAGGCCAAGGCGCGGCAGGTGGAAAGCGTGCTGCGCGAGTTTCCCGAGGTGCGCTACACGCTGTCGACCATCAACACTGGCAACGCTCAGGGAACAATCTACGCCAACATCTATGTGCGCCTGGTGGATCGCAAGGACCGCACGCTCAGCGTGGACGCCATGTCGGCCCGACTGCGCGAACGGCTGCGAACCATCTCGGGCATCACCGTGACCCACGTCGGCCTGCTCGACGCGGTGGGTGGCAACAAGCAGGTGGAATTTTCGCTGCAGGGCGATGACCTAGCCGAACTGGAGCGGCTCACCCAGCAGGTGATGGAGCGCATCCGCCCGATCGTGGGTCTGGTCGACCTGGACGCCAGCGTCAAACCCGACAAGCCCACCGTGGATGTACGGCTCAATCGCGATCTGGCGTCAGACGTCGGCCTTAACCCTGGCGCGGTGGCGAGCAGCCTGCGCACACTGGTCGCCGGGCAGACGGTGGGCAACTGGCGTGCGGCCGATGGCGAGAGCTACGACGTGACCGTGCGCCTGGCGCCAGATCAGCGCGAGCGCACCAGCGACCTCGCGCAACTGCCGCTGGTCGTGGGCGCAGCGGCCGATGGCACAGCGCGCGTGGTGCGGCTGGCGCAGGTAGCCGAAGTGATCGAAGGGACGGGACCGAACCAGATCAACCGGCGCAACCTCAACCGCGAGGTGGCGATCAATGCCAACGTGTATGGACGCTCGGCGGGCGAGGTCTCGGGCGAAATTCGGAAGGCGCTCGACAGCATGAGCTTCCCACCCGGCTACCGCTATGAGTTCGGCGGTTCTACCAAGAACATGCAGGAGTCGTTTGGCTATGCGGTCTCAGCGCTCGCGCTGGCGGTGATCTTCATCTACATGATCCTGGCCAGCCAGTTCCAGAGTTTCCTGCAGCCGCTGGCGCTGATGACCTCGCTACCTCTGACCCTGATCGGCGTGGCGCTCGCGCTGCTGATGTTCGGCTCGACCATGAGCATGTTCTCGGTGATCGGCATCGTGCTGCTCATGGGCCTTGTGACCAAGAACGCCATCCTTCTGGTGGATTTCGCCATCCGCGCCCGCAACGGCCTGGACGGTGCGCCGCCGCTGGACCGAGAAAGCGCACTGCTTCTGGCGGCCCGTGTTCGATTGCGTCCGATCCTCATGACCACGCTGGCCATGGTGTTCGGTATGGTGCCACTGGCCTTTGCACTCACCGAGGGCTCGGAGCAGCGCGCCCCCATGGGCCAGGCGGTGATCGGTGGGGTGATCACCTCCTCCGTGCTCACGCTGGTGGTGGTGCCCGTGGTGTACTGCTACATGGACGATCTGGCCCGTTGGTTGCGTCGGGTGTTCGGCGCACGCCCGGCCGAAACCACCCCGGCTGTCAGCGGTTCCACAGATGGCGCTCGCTAAAATGGTCCAACCTGGTTTAAGATACCCCCCGGAGTACATGAAATGACATCCCCGAACCCGACAACGACCGAATCGTTTGAGCAAGCTCGCTTCAACATGATCGAGCAGCAGATCCGCCCCTGGGAGGTGCTGGACGCTCGCGTGCTGCGACTGCTGGGAGAAATCCGCCGGGAAGACTTTGTGCCCTCCGCGCACCGCGCCCTGGCATTTGCCGACATGGAGCTTCCGCTGACCCATCCGGCAGTGGACGGTCAGGTGATGCTGCCGCCGCGCGTTGAAGCCCGGCTTCTGCAGGACCTAGACATCCAGCCCACCGACAAGGTACTGGAAGTGGGCGCGGGCAGCGGGCACATGGCGGCGCTGCTGGCCAGCCTGGCGCAGCGCGTGGTATCGCTGGAAATCGATGATGGCCTTGCGCGCACTGCCCGGGCCAACCTGCAGCGCGCCGGCATCACCAACGCCGATGTGCGCCTGGCCGACGCCACAGCGCAGAACTTTGCCGCCTGCGCCAGCGAAGCGCCCTGGAACGTGATCTTGCTCAGCGGCTCGGTGGCCGAGATTCCCCCTGCCCTGCTGGCGCTGCTGGCACCCGGTGGAAGGCTCGCGGCGATCGTGGGATACGAGCCGGTGATGCGTGCCACCATCGTCACCCGCACCGGCGAAGCCTCGTTCACCACCGCGCAACCCTGGGACACGATGGCCCCGCGCCTGCGCCACTTCCCCGAACCCTCGCGTTTCCAGTTCTGATCCTGCGCCGAGCGCAGCACAACCATGCAGTCCATCCACCCAGCCCAGATCGACCAGTGGCTAGCGCAGGCCCGAGAGGCCGCCCCCGGCCAGACGCCCTTGGTACTCGACGTGCGCGAGCCCTGGGAACTTCAAACGGCTTCCGTCAAGCCCGACGGCTTTGAACTCATGGCCATGCCCATGCGAAGCGTGCCCGCACGCTTCGCTGAACTCGACCGCCACCGGCCGATCGCCTGCCTGTGCCACCATGGCGCGCGCAGCGCCCAGGTGGTGCATTTTTTGACCAACCAGGGATTTGACCAGGTGATCAACATCCACGGCGGCATCAACGCCTGGTCGCACGAACGCGACCCGGGTGTGCCCCTGTACTGAAGTCGCCCAGACGCTCCAAGGAAAGCCCGTGAACCAGCTCCACACATCCCTCGCCCGACCGCGCTTCTCGCGCCCTGCCCTGAGCCGGCTGACGGCGGGCATCTGCCTGGCGCTGGGGTTCGGCACGGTCCAGGCCCAAAGCCTGGTGGAGCTGTACGAAGCAGCGCGCGGCTTTGACGCCACCTACCTCTCTGCCCGTTCGCAGTTTGATGCCAGCGTGGCTCGGGCCGAGCAGGCGCGCGCTGGCCTGCTGCCACAGGTGGGCTTGGGCGCAGGCGCCAACTGGACCAACCGCAACAGCTCGGTGGCGGCGCTCGACGGCACCAGCAACAGCCAGAACGTGACCCTCTCGGCCAGCCAACCGCTTTACCGCCCGGCCAACCGGATCACCAACGACCAGGGACAGCGCTCGGTAGAAGTGGCCAAGGCGCAGCTGCAGGCGGCCGAGCAAGACCTGATCGTGCGCACCACACAGGCCTACTTTGACGTGCTCGCAGCCGAAGACACGCTCACCTTCGTGAAGGCCCAAAAAGCCGCGGTGTCCGAACAGCTGGCGGCCGCCAAACGCAATTTTGAAGTCGGTACCAGCACCATCACCGACTCGCGCGAGGCACAGGCTCGCTTCGACCTGGTGACGGCTCAAGAAATTGCCGCCGAAAACGATCTGCGCGTGAAGAAGCTTGCGCTGGACCAGCTGGTGGGCAAGAGCGGTACCGCTCCCAAGCCGCTGGTCGCGCCAGTGGTGCTGCCACCGCTGACTCCCGCCGATCCGCAGGCCTGGGTGAGCCAATCGGAAACCCTCAGCCCCAATGTGTTGCAGGCGCAAAAAGGCCTGGAGATTGCGCAGCTTGAAACCCAGAAGGCCGAGGCTGGTCACCTGCCCACGCTGGACCTCGTGGGCCAGTACCAGATCGCCCGCGGACCTTCTGGCATCAGCACGATCCCTGGCACCGTCCGCAACAACAACGCGACGGTGGGGGTGCAGTTCAACATGCCACTGTTCGCTGGCTACGCCATCCAGAATCGCGTCAAAGAAACCCTGTCACTGGAGGAGAAAGCCCGCACCGATCTCGAAGCCGCCAAGCGCGCCGTGGCCCAGGCCACCCGCAGCGCCTATTTCGGCGTGCTCTCCGGCCAGAGCCAGGTCAAGGCCCTGGAGGCAGCGGAATCCTCCAGCCAGAGCGCGCTGGAGGCCAACCAACTGGGTTACCAGGTCGGCGTTCGAATCAACATCGACGTGCTCAACGCCCAAAGCCAGCTGTTCCAGACCAAGCGCGACCTGGCGGTGGCACGTTACAACGTTCTGATCGGAGGCCTGCGCCTGAAGCAGGCGAGCGGGCAACTGAAGGCTGAGGACCTGCAGGGGGTCAACGCGTTGATGGTGCGGTGAGCGGTTTAGGCGCTTGGCTACGCAAGCGGCGCAAGTATCCCACCGCGCTAGAACAAGTCAGTTCGAAGGTGCGTTCGAATCCAGAGGAACCGATCGCAAAAGCAAGAACGGAACGACCACGGCCACAGCAAACACAGAAGTGTAGTAGTTGTGAAACGTGTTGACGTTGGTGAGCCCGCTGACGAAATGCACAGCACCCATGCCGGTCAACGCCAACGAAAGTGGATGCGCGCTCCCCCTAAGCCTCCATCCGACAACGACAAGACCGACAGGAAAGCAAAGCGCCCCGACAAGACCAGGGATGCCATAGGCTACCCACGCCTGAAGGTATTCGTTGTGCATGTGAAAAAGAGCGCCTGCCAAGTCTGCCTCTGCAATCTTGATCAATCGTGAACGCCCTTCAGCGCCCAAGCCCCATACAGGCGATGCAGCACCGGCCTTCAAACCCTGCTCGTATTGGTAAAAACGCGGACCCAAAGTACCCGAGGAGACATCACCCGATCCATAACCTCCACCCAACCTCAAGGAAACCTCTTCAACGGTCGCCACGATACGTTGTACCGGAGCGGGAAGGGGTTTTGTGGAAGTCAGGGCGATGGTCAAGATGGGTATCACCACCAAGAAAGGTGACCAGACGCGAATCGACATCGAACCCCTGTTCCGAGCACCTCGAATCCAGAAGTACACACCCCAGGCCACCGCCCAAAGGATCGCGAAAAAGGCGCCTCTTCTTCCTGCCACAATGAGCGCCAGCGATAGGCCCAAAAGGCTCAGCACAAGCATCCATCTATCTCGGCGGTTGGCTTGCCCATGTACGCTGATAGCCAACGCAATGCACATGAAAAGCGCGAGGCCTGCCCCCCAGTTGACGGCATTTGTGGGGCCTGCGTGACCGGCATAGGTGTATCCGTAGG
The DNA here is from genome assembly GCF_030373245.1 of Hydrogenophaga sp. Classification (GTDB taxonomy): domain Bacteria; phylum Pseudomonadota; class Gammaproteobacteria; order Burkholderiales; family Burkholderiaceae_C; genus Hydrogenophaga. The sequence goes on along the minus strand of NZ_JAUCZF010000004.1, from coordinate 118,911 downwards.
CCTGCAGAATGGCCAAGCCAGAGGCAACCAACAAGGCACCCGCGAGAAGACTCAAATGGATCGGCTTGGTTCGCCATTGAGCAACCATGGCCCATGAAGCACCCGCCGCCGCCGCGGCGGTCATTTCGAAAGCGACACCTCGAACCGGCTCACCCCAAAACAACTGCATGCCGATTTTCAGTAGCAGACCACCAACGAAGAAGGCTGAGAGCAGCGCAAGCGAAGTTCGCAAATCGTGTAAATCGTGGGGCAAGTCTTTGGCCTTCGACGAGCGCGCGAGCAGCCAAATCACCATGACCACCACGAGAATCCAGGCCAGATTGATCGCTTTGGAGGAAACCGGTGTCAGTGCAATCAACACAGCCAGAAGGGCCAACGCCCCACTCTCGATGAGATTCCTCAGGCTGCTGAAACGGAAGTGCATCAAAAAAAGTCCTCAAAGACCAACATCGAAGGGATTGAAAACAAATCTACGTTCGAGCCGGGCGGCCTCGGTGTGCCATCCGCTTGAGACAAAAGAATCCCCACGCGCAAAGGCGAAACAAGGTTGGGCGAAGTGAGCCGATCAGGTCCGTGGCCATCCCGATTTCACCCGCCTTGACCGCCTTGCGAACAAATCTCGTGACCAAAAACCACCGCATGCGGCTGAAACGGCCAAACCGGTGGGCGTTCTTTTGATGGGTGCGCTGATAGCATGCCAGTGCGCGAAGCTCAGGTGTGGCCACTGTCAGTGGAGTGCCCTCGGCACGCGACGGCATGTATCCCCGATAGACGATGGTCCCAGGATCGACCTCGTACCAGGGACAACGGGAAGCTGCCAGCAATCGCACACAGAGATCGGTGTCTTCGTCAACCGCCTGCTCGGGGTCCAGCCCGCCCATCTGTTGGATCAACAGTCGCTTGATCCACAAGCCATCGCTCAATGCCGCCACCAAGTCACGGGGCGATGAGCCGGCGCGGGGAAGGCCGTTGCGAAGACGTCGCCGAACCCGCAGGCGGTCGGCCGCTTCCCAGATCCCACGCCGCTCGATCGTGCTAGAGAATCCCCAATCGGCCAGCGACGCCGGACCGTTCGGTGACAAGATCCGTTGGCAGTAGTCCTTCACCATCTCGTCGTCGTCATCCAGAAAGAACACAACATCACCAGCGGCCTGCGAAACACCCCAGTTTCTGGCGTTGGCTGCACCACTGGGGCCCGTGTTGGCAAGGACTGTCAGCCGAGCGTCTTGCAGGTGTGCCAAGACCTGTGAGGCCGCCACAATGGACTTGTCGTCCACCACAAACACTTCACCATCGGCGGGACATGCTGCCAGCGCCGACTTCACAGCCCTTAGGAGTAAGTCCTCACGGTTGTGCGTCGGGATGACGATGGTGCAACTGCACATCAACCACCCCAGATGCGGTAGGTGTCCCGAAAGTAGTCCGCACAGGCCTGATTGGCCTCCGTGCGGCCGTAGCCTTCGTGCACGAGCTTGCGCAAAGCTGCCGCCTTCACTTCGTTCGAGTTGCCCTTGGTGCGGATCTTGTCTTCACCACTGAGCAGGATGGCCGCCTTGTCAAGCCTAAACTTCTCTGACTGCTGAAAGTCAAGGCACATCATGGGTTTGCCCGCTCTAGCAGGCCAGCCCGTCTGACAATCTTGTCCTTGATCGAACCCATCTCTTGTCGACTCCAGTATCCAAATCGACCCTTGGCGTCATGGTGTAGCGATCCATCGGGGAGCTGCAGCAGGGTCTCCAGTTTGTGCTCTATTCCGTTGAAGGTCACGGCCACAACACCCTCTCTGCGGCGACGAACCCAGGGCAGCCTGCTTTTTAGCCAACCAAACCACCGAGCTCTGGACAGAAACTCACGTCTGAACATCACACCAAGCGCGTTTGGAACGGGTTTCAGTCTCATTTGTCCGAACCACGAGATAAACAGGTCGTCGTTCATAAGTACCTTGGTATCGGTGGGTCGAGATTCTCTCAGACGATGGAACTCATCGGCAAGGTTGGGCTTCATGTCTGATCGAAATGCCAAGACAGATGAGTTGCCTACAGCCATTCTCCGACCATGCGTGCCACGAAATATCAGGCGCCTGATGAGCCCAAACCCCAACGCTCCGCCCGGGGGCAACATGTAAATATCATTCTTTTCGTTCACGAGACTGGCGATCTTCCCCAAGTCGCCGATCACGACCGTATCAAGATCCAAATAGACCAGTGGCAAACCATTCTCTCGGGGGCCACAGTCAAACAGCGAGAGCTTGATCGTGTAATTTTTCTTGAACTCATCACGATTGAATCGGTCTGAAATCAAGACCTGCTGAACACGGTCATCTATTCCCTCGCGAAGACGATCCGTCATGAGAATGACCCCACCACAGGTGGGCGACTGAGTGTAGGCATTGACCGCCAACACGTTGACGTGGCTCGCAGCGTATTTATCGCCCCAAAGAACCAACACCAGACGCCAATCCACCGTCGGCCTGCCTTGCGCGTTCGGCGAGGTCAATTAACTCGTCCTCCGTGCAGACGCCAGTAGTCGCGCATCCACCCGACTGCGCCTGCGCCGTAGTGGGGAAATCGATCCCAGTTACCTCTCGGTGGGCGGGCTAAATCAACCGGTCGTGGCTTGCCGTGAAAAATCAGGAGGCGAGCACCCTTCGGCGGCGCAGAAGGTGCCAAAAACCGATCGACCAGCAGCGGCCGCCGCAGGTGGTACTTGAAACTCACGAGCCACTCCTGTGGCCAGTATCGAATGCCCTCCACCGCGTGGTGCAGGTATTCCTGCTCAATGATGTGCCGCTTGACCAAGCCGTCGCGGTCTTCGCGCAACTGGGCAACCACATGCTCCAGCGAACCGAGTTCAAAGGCAAACACCGAAGACATGGTGCAAGGATGCCCTGTCCTCTCTTTCCAGGGGTCGTTATCAATCGCCACCAGCGGTCCAGGTTGCTCAAACAGCGCGTCAATGTTGTCCAACAGCACCGTGTCCAGGTCAATGAACAAGGCCCTGCCCTTCAGCTCGTACAGGTCGGCCTTGAACACGCCGAGTTTGGGCCAGGCGCCGTTGTAGTAGTGCCATTCGTCCAGACCGATGTCCGGGATCGGAAACACCTCCACGCCCGAAACGATGCCCTCAGGCTCGTTGGTCAGGCAGACAAAACGAAAATCGCCGGTGATGTACTTCCGGCATGCGCTGTAGAGCACGTTCACGTACTCGGGCGGGTACAGCGTACCCCACTTCATGCAGAGCACCACGCGCGGTGATTTCATAGGGTTTCTCTCAGAGGCAAGGTCAATGCGCGCGGCCAGAGTCTGCCCCGGCGGCCCAGGTAGAACAACCGCAACAGCAGGTTGCGGCTTTGCTCGGCATACTTGGTCCAGCGGCGGCTCAAAGGATAGCGCTTGACTGCGCTGAAATGCTGACCGGTGATGGTGCTTTGCCCCTCGTCCTGAGGGTGGCTCGGAAAGGGCTCCAGACCGAAATGCCGGAGGTCGTACGCCTGCACCCGCTCAAGCTCCCGGTCGATCGGTGCCCGGATGGGCAGTAGTGCGGGGAGCAGGCGCTTCGCCGTTTCTCGCTGCACGAGGTAGGCACCGAAACCGGTGGCCGCACCCAGGTAAGCGTTGAGCCGGTAAGCACCCAAATGCCCCTGGCACACGGGTTGTTTGGCGCGGATCTTGGCGAGCTTGAGCATGTCCCAGTGCGCCTGGCCACGCAAGGCCGTGCGCAAGGCGTCCAGAAAATCGGCATGAAAAACCATGTCGTCTTCCAGCACGAGCAGCGCCTGCGCCTCAGACGCCAGAAAGCGGCGCCAGGCCTGCAGGTGTGAGTGGTAGCAGCCTACCTCGCCGGGCAGCACGTCGCGCCCCACGTGGCGCTGAAAAGCGTCCACGTTCACCGAGCTCAGCAGCTCGTCCCACTGCGCTCGCCCGTCCACCGCGGGCAGCAGCTCATAGGCCAGCCCCAGTTCGGTCAAACGTTCTTCCATACGGGCACGGCGCTCCACCGAACGAGGCAAATTGATAAGCAACACCATGAGGCCAGGCAATTGATGCTCAGCCGTCATGAGGCAAACACCTTTTGCGCGGGCCGCTGCCAATAACTGTGCTCGCGCAGGATTTCAACAAAGCGCTGTGCAGTATCGCCGCCGCCAAACGATTGGTCAGAAGTGTGGGAACAGCCCCATTGCTCCGCCAGAAAGCGGTCAATGGCGTCCACATCAAAAGCCGACGCAGCGGCGATGGAGGGTGCCGAGGCGCGGTTGTTCTGGCGTGTCCCCACATCGAGGCTGGGCAATCCCAGAAAAGGAGCCTCGCGAACGCCCGCGCTGCTGTTCCCTACCAGCACGGCGGCGTGTTTCATGAGCTCGGAAAAGTAGTTGAAACGCATCGACGGGATCAGCCGGAAACGGTCTTTTGGCAGCGTTTCCAGCACCGCGAAAATGCTTTCGGTGCCTGGGTCGTTGTTCGGCAGGATCACCACAAAGTATTTCCCACTCGCCAGCAGTCGATCGAACAAGGCGCGCGCCTGCGCGCCCATGCTGTCCGCCTCGGAGGTGACCGGGTGAAAGATGACGATGCCGTAGTCGTCAAACGGTATGTCGTAGCGGCGCTTCACCTCGTCAATCGTGACGCCAGAAGGTCGGGCGTGGGTGTCGAGTTCGGGCGAGCCGATGTTGTACACGCTATCGGGTGCTTCACCCAACGCTAGCACGCGGGCTCTGGCTGCTTCGGAGCTCACAAAGTGCGTGGCACAAAGCTTGGTGTTGCAGTGGCGGATGCTCTCGTCGATGGTGCCGGATACCTCGCCACCCTCGATGTGTGCAGAGGGGATGTACTTCATGGCGCAGACAATCGAAGCAGCCAGCGCTTCCACCCGGTCGCCATGGATCACCACCAGATCGGGCCGGTGCTCGTGCACAAAGTCGGAAAACCCCAGGAGAGTCTTGGACAGGATGAACTCCTGTGCATCGCCTTCGCGCTGATTCACGAACTCGAAGAACTCGGCCTTCGGAAAGCGCTTCACCTCCAGCCGCGTTTCACCGTAGCGACGCATCATGTGCATGCCGGTGATGAAGAAGCTGATGACAAAGCCCGCCTGCTGCGCAGCCACGGCCAATGGCTCGAGCTTGCCGTAGTCAGCGCGGGTGCCGGTGACGAACAGCAGGCGCTTGCCGGTAACGGGCGCGTCGCTCATCAGGCGTTCGCCAGCGGGGTCACGCCGTCCAGATCGGTCCAGAGCAACTGCTGATTGCGTTTCACGGCGCGGGTGAGCCGGGAGCCGATCAGGCGGTCGAAGTGCTGCACGGAGATTTCGCCCGAGCCGGGGCGGCGTGCCCAGATGTCTGCGGCGGTGATCGCATGCCCGGCGGGCAAATCTTTGTCTGCCACGATGGATCCGCGCGCAAAGCGGTACACGTCTTCCTCGGGGCCGGTGCGCTGCTTGGGGTTGTGCAAGGCCGTGTGGATCTCACGCGAGCGGTCGATCAGGAACTTGAGCTCGGCCGGGTCCATGGAACATAAGATGTCCGGACCCTTGCGGTAGCGCGTGTCGGTGAAATGGCGCTCCAGAATGCAGGCGCCCAGGGCCACCGAGGCCAGCGCCATGGAGGGGCCGATGCTGTGGTCAGAGAAACCGATGACGGCGCGCGGGAAGGCGGCGCGCAAGGCGTTGATACCTTGCAGGCTCACGATCTCGGGCGGCGACGGGTACAGGTTGGTGCACTCCAGCAGCGCATACTCAACGCCCGCTTGGTCGAGCGCCTGTACCGAAGGCCGCATGGTCTCCACCGTCTGCATGCCGGTGCTCATGATGATCGGCTTGCCAAACCCCGCGATGTGGCGGATCAGTGGCAAGTGGTTGCACTCGCCCGAGCCGATCTTGTAGCCAGCCACGCCGATGTCGTTCAGAAAATCCGCTGCTGCGCGTGAGAAGGGCGTGGAAATATAGATCATGCCGAGCGACTCGGCATGCTTCTTGAGCGCGATCTCGTCGTCCTTAGACAGGGCGCAGCGCTCCATCACCTCCCAGATGGACACGTCCGCATTGGGTGGAAAGATCTGCTTGGCCTCATCGGTCATTTCGTCGTCGACGAAATGCGTCTGGTGTTTGACCATCTCGCAGCCAGCGCTGTGCGCCGCGCTGACCATACCCTTGGCCACGTCGAGGCTGCCGCCGTGGTTGATGCCGATCTCGGCGATCACCAGGGGCGGTTGCTGGGGGCCGATCTCTCGGTGGGCGATTTTCATGGGAGTGTGCTCCTGAAGGTCAGACCGCGGTCCAGCCGCCGTCGACAAAAAACTGCTGGCCGGTGGAATACGCCGACGCGTCTGACACGAGGTAAATCATCATGCCCACCATGTCTTCGCGCTTGGCCATGCGCCCCAGCGGCACGCGCGCGGTGTAGCGGCGCACGAACTCGGGGTCGTGGTTGTTTTCCACGCCCCCAGGCACCAGCGTGTTGACGCGGATACCCTTCTCGCCCCAGTAGGTGGCCAGCCAGCGCGTGAGACCGTGCACGCCCGCCTTGGCCGCGGCGTAGCTCGGCAGCGAATTGAACTTCATGCCTTCGTAGATGCGGTGATCGGGGCCGACCACGCCATAGGTGCTCGACACGTTGACCATGCTGCCGCCACCGCTCTTGAGCATGGCCTTGCCGCCTTCTCTGGCCACCAGGTACACGCCGGTGAGGTTGACGCGAATGGCTTGCTCCCACACCGCGAGCGTCGAATCCTCAAACGACGTGAACACAGCACCCTGGCGAATCAGGTGCTCGCCGGTAGCGGCGGCGTTGTTGAGCACCGCGTCAACACGGCCAAACTTTTTCATCACCTCATGGAAAAGGCCGACCACATCGGCCTCCACGCCCACATCGCAGGCCATGCCCCAGGCGCCTGGGCCTTTGGGAGTCTGGATGGCCGCGGCCTTGGCGACCGGATCGGCCGCAGCCAGGTCGGCCATCACCACCTGGGCGCCATGCTCGGCCAGGCCCTGGCAGTAGGCAGAGCCCAAGAGGCCCGTGCCGCCGGTCACCACCACCACCTTGCCGGTGAGATCAAATCGTTGAGTCATGTTGGGTCCTGTGTTGGAGATCAGGTGGGCAGGCCGAGGCGCTTGCGCATCAGGTACTCCACCAGTTCAAAGTCGAACTCGCTGTCGATGTCCAGGCTCTTGGCCGAACCGATGTCGTAGCCTTGGGTGCGGCCGGACAACAGGCCGGTACCACGCCGCAGGTAATCAGGCGACAGCACGTAGATCGACGCCACATGCTCGTACACCTTGGGCGCGTCCTGCCGACGCACGATGGGCTTGGGCAACTGTTTGCAGATGCGCAGGGTGCCGTTCTCGTCGGCCTCCAGCATGTTGAAGTAGGGATTCTTGCGCGCCTCGCAGACGCTGAACACAGCATCCACGCTGGCCTCCTGGAACTGGGCGATGGCGCGCGAAATATCGGCCACGTCGCGCAGCGGCGATGTGCAGTCGAGGTCCACAAACAGGTCGATCGGGTCGCCGGCGAAGTGCGCATCGGTCGCGGCCAGGGCGTGTTGCCACACCTCCCACTTGCCAGCGGTGTCGTTGGCCAGCTCAGCAGGGCGCATAAAAGGCACGTGCGCCCCCGCTGCACGAGACACCTCGGCAATCGCTTCGCTGTCGGTGGAGACCACCACGCGTCCGATCTCCGGGCAGGCGAGCGCCTGCTCGATGCTCCAGGCGATCAGGGGCTTGCCGAGCAGCGGGCGGAAGTTCTTGCCCGCCACGCCTTTGGAGCCGCCGCGCGCGCCGATAACGCAGGTGATGTTCATGTGAGTCAATCTTTCAAGGGGTCACATCATCGGGGCGAACGAAGCGTCGATCCCTGTCAGACTGGTGCGCCGCCAGCGCGATGCGCAGCACCGACACCGCGTCGGCCAACGAGGACGACGCAGGCAGGCTCGGCTTTTCAATGCGCTGCAGAAAATGCGCCATGTGGTCGCGAAACAAGGTGTTGCGCTCGAAGCCGTCGGGTACGCGGTGCACCACCTCGGGCGCGGCGCCCGATCGGGCAAGCGACACGGTGCCTTTCGTGTAGTCCCAGGACAGCACGCCATGGCGACCCACCAGCTCCATCTCGCGCCCGTAGCCGGGGCGCACGTAGTCGAGATGCACCTGGGCCAACACGCCAGAGGCCATGCGCAGGCCGATCTGCGCGACGCCTTCGGTCTCGATTTCCAGCGCCGGCACCACGCGCGTCATGGCACTTACATCCACCACCGGGCCCACCAGCCAGTGCACCAGGTCGAGCTCGTGGATCAGATCGAAAATCACACCTCCGCCCTGCGCGCGGAATGCGCCGTAGCCCTGGCGGTGGTCGGTGCCAGGCCGCCAGTCGGGCAGCCACTGGCCTACAGAGGCACGCAGGTGCATGAGCTCGCCAAGCGCGCCGCTGCCCAGGTAGGACTGCATCCAGCGCAGATTGGGGTGATGACGCAGCATGAAGCCGGCTTCGACCACCAGGCCCTGGTCACACACAGCGCCCACCAGCTCCTTGACTTGCGCGAGCGAAGCGGCGAGGGGCTTTTCAATGAACACGTGTTTGCCCAGGCGCACCGCCTGAAGCGCAACGGCCAGATGCTGGTCGGTGCGGTTGGCGACCACCACCGCGTGCACATCGGACGCCAGGGCCTGCGCCAGGTCGCCAACCAGCCGCACACGAGGATCGAGCAGCACCGGCTGACTGCTCGGAACCCCCGCCGCCGCACGGTAGCTGAAGGCCCGGACATCCACCCCAAGGGCCAGCAGGTTGGCGATGTGCCGCTTGCCAATGGAGCCGGTGCCGACAACCAGAATGTTCATGCGGGGATGAGGGAGATGTTTCGAAGACGTGCGGTACAGGCCAGCACTGCGGCAACGCCCAGGTCGTTACTATACTGGCCCGAGCCCTCCCGCCCGCATGACCGACACCCCGCCCGCTCACCGCCCAAGCCCTGGTCGCATTCCTTTCAGCGGCCCTGTCTCGGCGCTTCTGGTGATCTACCGGGCACTGTGGCACCTGCTGCTGCCGCTGGCGCTGCTCTTCTTGTGGCAACGGGGGCGCAAGGAGCCGCTGTACCGACGCTTCTGGGGCGAACGCCTCGGCAACACCACCACCGAGCTGAAACGCCCGTTGTGGGTGCATTCCGCCTCCATGGGTGAGCTGCGCGGCGCGGCGCCGCTGGTGCATAAGCTCTTGCAGCACGGCCTGCCGATCCTGGTCACCACGCTCACGCCCGCGGGCCGCACCGCCGCTGGCCAGCTGTTCGCCGAGGCGATGGCACAAGGCCGCCTGCAAGTGGCCTATCTGCCCTTGGAGCTGGGGTGGGCAGTGAGACGCTTCATCCGGCAGGTGAGGCCGCGAGCGGCGCTCATGACCGAGATCGACACCTGGCCGGTGCTGCTCACCACCGCGCGGGCCGAGGGCGTGCCGCTGGCCATGGCGAACGCGCAGTACCCCAAAGACAGCTTTGCCCGTGACCGCAAAAAATGGTGGGGCTTTCGGGCCGCGCTGTTCCAGGCCTACGCGCTGGTGCTGTGCAAGTCGGAAACGCACGCGCAGCGTTTCCGAGCGCTGGGTGTCGAGCGCGTGGTGGTGGCGGGTGAGACGCGCTTCGATCTGCCAGTGTCTTCGCAGCAGCTGGCTGCGGCCGACCGGCTCGCACTGGATTGGGGGCTCGCCACCCGCAGACCAGGGGGTCGACCGGTGGTGTGTTTTGCCAGTGTGGTCGTGGGCGAGGACGCGACGTTTGTGAAAACCATGCAGATCCTCTGGCAGACCTTCGACGAAGCGGCTGCGCCGCGCCCGCTGTTCGTCTGTGTGCCGCGCAGCCCGCAGCGCTTCGACGAGAGCGAACAGTTGCTGACGCAGGAGGGCTTGCGCGTGGCGCGGCGCAGCCAGTGTCTCGACGCTGTGCTGACACCAAGCGCCCGCTTGAACGTGGGCGCGCTGGACGTGTTGCTCGGCGACTCGCTGGGCGAGATGTATTTCTACCTCGCGCTGTCGCAGGTGGTGGTGGTCGGGGGCTCGTTCGTGGACACTGGCGCACACAACGTGATTGAGCCGCTGGCGTTGCGCAAGCCGGTGATGGTCGGCCCCAGTATCTGGGGCATTGAATACCCCGGCGTGGAGGCACTGGCCGCGGGCGTGCTGCAGCAGCACAGCGATGCGCCCAGCCTGGCGCACGCGCTGCTGCGCCTGCTGGCCTCGCCCGAGGCCTACACCGAGGCAATGGCAGGTGCAGATGCCTTCTTCGCTGAACACGGCGGCGCCACCGACAAGCACCTGGCCGCCCTGCTGCCCTGGCTGCAGGAGCATGCCCAGTGAGCCAGCGGCCGCTGGCCCTGCGCGCCTACCTGAGCCTGGCGAGTGCGCTGGCACCGGTCTGGCGCTGGGGCCTGCAGCACCGACTGACCCGGGGCAAAGAAACGGTGGCCAGCATCCAGCAAAAGCTGTCGCTGCAGATGCCACCACGACCCGTCGGTCCGCTGGTGTGGGGACACGCCGTGGGCGTGGGTGAGTCGATGGCGCTGGCTGGCTTGTTCCACCGCCTCGGCGAATCGCGGCCCGATCTGCACTTCCTCATCACCACGACCGCGCGCACCTCGGGCGATGCACTGCAGCGGCAAGGCCTGCCCCTGCGATGCCAGCATCAGTTCGCGCCGGTGGACACACCCGAAGCCACGGCCCGCTTCATGGGGCACTGGCAACCGACCCTGGCGCTCTGGTGCGAGATGGACCTGTGGCCCGCGCTGATCACGGCGGCAGACAACCAGGGCGTTCCCCGGGTGCTGGTCAATGCGCGCCTGTCCGAACAATCGCTGCGCAAGCGCCGCTGGGGTCGCTGGATCTACCAGGCCTTGCTGCCCGGCTTTGCGGATGTGTTTGCGCAGAACGCCGAATCCGCGCGAGGGCTGACGTCACTCGGTGCCCGCGCCGAGCGCATCACCGTGAGCGGCACCATCAAGACCCTGTCGCCACCCCTGAGTCACGATGCAGGCGAGTTCGCTCGATGGCGAGGGTCACTGGGTACTCGGCCGATCTGGCTGCTCGCGTCCAGCCACCCCGGGGAAGAAACGCTGGCGCTTCAAGCCCACGAAGCTTTGCGGCAACACAAGCCCGACGCTCTGCTCATCATCGCACCGCGCGTGCCGACCCGCGGCGCCGAGGTGGCCGCCCTTTGTCCACCCGGCACGCCTCAACGCAGCCAGGGCCAGAGCCTGCCGACCACGGCGCCGGTCTACCTGGCAGACACCATCGGCGAGCTCGGCCTGTGGTATCGGCTGGCCCCGGTGGCCCTGGTCGGTGGGTCGCTGGCCCAGGTCGGCGGTCACAACCCGCTCGAGCCGCTGGCACTGGGCTGCACCGTGCTGCACGGCCCCAAGGTCTGGAATTTCAGCGAGAGCTACGCCAGGCTGGATGCGCAGGGCTTAAGTCGGCCGATCAACGACCCCAGCGAACTGGCTTCCGCTGTCCAGGCCGTTTGGTCATCTCCCGGGCCACGTGAGGACAGGCGCCCTCCTGAGCCACAGGCCGACCGCTTGCTTCAGCGCCTGCAAGCACACCTTTGACACCCGCCCGCCGTCACGCCGCGACCGAGGCCAGGACGCCGCCGATCCGGCTCCGCCGGTCGGCCAGCGTTGTCCCCTGGAGGGGGTGACGCCGCAGGCGGGGCGGGGGTGGTCCTAATGTTGTGCAGAGCCCACCACCGCATCCGGCTTGGCCTTCAGCAGCAGCGCCAGCATCACCGCCTCGATGCGGTGCAGCGCCTCTTGCGTGTGCCCCTCGAAGCGCAAGACCAGCACCGGCGTGGTGTTGGACGCGCGGATCAGGCCAAAACCATCCGGCCAGTCCACCCGCACGCCGTCGATGGTGGACACCTTGGCCGGCGGGGCGAATGCTGGGTGCGTGGCCGACAGCGCGACCAGCTGCTCAACCACCGCGTGCGGTTCACCCTCGGCACAGGACACATTGAGCTCGGGCGTGCTGTAGCTGGTGGGCAACGCGTTGAGCACGGCATTGGCGTCGGGACTGCGGCTCAGGATTTCCAGCAGACGCGCACCGGCGTAGCTGCCATCGTCAAAGCCGTACCAGCGCTCCTTGAAAAAGATGTGGCCACTCATCTCACCGCCGAGTGGGCTGTCCAGTTCCTTCATGCGCGCCTTGATCAGCGAGTGGCCGGTCTTGTACACATGGGCGACACCGCCCGCTGCCTCGATCGCCGGCGCCAGGCGTTGCGAACACTTCACGTCGAAGAGGATGTTGCCGCCGGGCACGCGCGACAGCACGTCTTGCGCAAACAGAATCATCTGCCGGTCGGGGTAGATGTTCTGACCGTCGCGCGTGACGATGCCCAGCCGGTCGCCGTCGCCATCAAAGGCCAGACCCAGCTCGGCGTCGGTCTCGCGCAGCGTGCGGATGAGGTCTTGCAGGTTCTCGGGCTTGCTCGGGTCCGGATGGTGGTTCGGGAACTCGCCGTCGACCTCGCTGAAGAGCTCGATCACTTCACAACCCAGGGCCCGGAACAGCGCAGGCGCAGACGCGCCTGCCACGCCGTTGCCGCAGTCCATCACGATTTTCATGGGCCGGCTCAGCTTGACGTCACCCGTGATGCGGTCGCGGTAGGCGTCTGACACATCCACGTGCCGGACCTGGCCGCCCTCGGCACGCTGATGCGATTCGGTCTCCATCGTGCGGCGCAGTGCCTGGATGTCTTCACCATAAATGGCACGACCGGCCAGCACCATCTTGAAGCCGTTGTAGTCCTTGGGGTTGTGGCTGCCGGTGACCTGGATACCGCTCTGGCAGAGGGTGTTCGCGGCGAAGTACAGCATGGGTGTGGTCGCCATGCCGATATCGATCACATCGATGCCCGCGGCCACCAACCCGCGGATCAGGGCCGCCGACAAAGCTGGTCCGCTGAGCCGACCATCGCGGCCGACCGCCACGGCCTGCTCACCCAGGCGCCGGGCCTCGGTGCCAAACGCCAGGCCCAGCGCTTCGGCCACGCCCTCGTTCACGGTGCTGGGGACAACACCCCGGATGTCATAGGCCTTGAAGATCGAAGCGGCAACTTGCATGAAATGATTTCCCTGAACAACGTGAATGACGAACATTGTAGGGATGACCCTGCGCTCAGCGAGTGAGGCAAAAGTCCGGAAATGGCCAGTCAGATCGCCGACTGCCGCGTACCATGAACGCCATGGATCACGCCGCACGACACGCCGACGATGCCCGCTACCGGGCGCTGGCGGCGCATGACGCGCGTTTTGATGGCCGGTTTTTTGTGGGTGTCACCTCCACCGGGATCTACTGCCGACCGGTCTGCCGGGTGCGCCTGCCGCGGCGTGAGAACTGCCGCTTCTTTGACCACGCCGCGCAGGCCGAAGGCGCCGGATTTCGTCCTTGTTTGCGCTGCCGGCCCGAACTGGCCCCGCTGGACCGCCATTGGTCCAACCAGGACGCTTGCAGTATCCTGGTGCGCGAAGCGATGAAGCTGCTGGACGCACCCGCCAGCTGGGCCTTCCCCGAGAGCGGATCACCCTTGCCGGCGCTGGCTCAGCGCCTGGGCGTCAGCGACCGGCATCTGCGCCGCGTCTTCGAGCAAGACCTGGGCGTGTCGCCGCTGCAATACCTGCAGACGCGCCGTCTGTTGGCCGCCAAGCAGTTGCTGACTGACACCCGCCTGCCGGTGCAACAGGTCGCGTTGATGAGTGGCTTCGGCAGCGTGCGCCGCTTCAATGCCGCGTTCCAGGCCCGTTACGGGATGAGTCCCACCCAAATGCGGCCAGCCCTGCGCAACAAGGCATCAACACCGGCTCACCGCACCACCTGCACCGCCCGTCTCGGATGGCGCCCTCCCTACGATGTGGGCGCCATGCTGACCTTTCTGGCGACGCGGCAACTACCCGGCGTGGAGCGGGTCGACAGCGCTGCGTGCCTGTACGCTCGCACACTCTCGCTCAGAGTCGACGGGACCTTGCACACCGGCTGGCTGCAAGCGCACTTCAAGCCTGACGCCAACGCGGTGGAACTGAAACTCAGTACCGGCTTGCAGGCCGTGATGCCCCATGTGCTGTGGCGCGTGCGCGCCTTGTTCGATCTCGACGCCGACCCTCAGGCCATCAACAACACGTTGCGGCACGACTTTCCAGGCGGTGATGGCCTGCGCGTGCCCGGCTGCATGGACGGCTTCGAGCTCGCGGTGCGCGGCGTGCTCGGCCAACAGATCACGGTCGCAGCTGCGCGCACGCTCGCGGCCCGCCTGATCGAGCGCTTTGGCCAAGCGCTGAGCACGCCCGATCCGCAATTGAATCGCCTCTTCCCGACTCCCCAGGCCCTGGCGCAAACCGATCCCGCCGAACTGGGCGCGCTCGGCATCGTGCGCCAACGTCAGGCGGCCATCCGGGCGCTGGCATGCGCCGCTTTCGAAGGCCGGCTCGACCTCAGCGATCAGGCCGACACACCAGCCACGTTGCGAGCCTTGCAGCAGCTACCCGGCATCGGCCCCTGGACCGCACAGTACATCGCCCTGCGCGCCCTGCGCTGGCCCGATGCATGGCCCCCGGGCGATGTCGCGGTGCACGCCGCGCTGGGCCTGTCGCCGCTGCGCGGGCGCCTGGCCGAGCAGAGCGCCGCGCTTCAAGCCGATGCCTGGCAGCCATGGCGGGGATACGCCGTCGTCCGCGCCTGGGCGGGTTGCCACCGATCTGCCCATTCCGCCTCATCCGAAAGCGATCTGTCATGAAACTGGCTCGTACCCTGGTCTGTACCACCGTGGCCTCACCACTCGGCCCGCTGCTGCTGGCCGCCAGCGAACAAGGCCTGGCAGGTTTGTGGTTTGACGATCAGCAACACCATCCCGATACCTACGCTGTCGCCAGCTGGACCATCGATCCAGACCATCCCGTATTGCGCCGCGCAGCGCGCCAGCTTCATGCCTATTTCAGCGGTGAGGCCAGCCCCTTCGACCTGCCGCTGGACCTATCGGCCGGCACCGCTTTTCAGCAAGCCGTGTGGCGCGCGCTGTTGACCATTCCTTCCGGCCACACCGCCAGCTACGGTCAGATCGCTCAGGCCTGCGGCCGCGCCAGCGCGATGCGAGCGGTGGGTGCTGCCATCGGACGCAACCCGGTCGGCATTGTGGTGCCCTGCCACCGCGTTTTGGGCGCTGGTGGCGCGCTCACCGGCTATGCGGGTGGACTGCCGCGCAAATCAGCCTTGCTCCGGCTGGAGGGCGTGAGCATCAATGAGCTGGCTCAGTAGCATCAGTGCGTCGTCGCTGGCAAGCCTGCGAACCCGCATACTCTTTGCATGTCCCCCACCCTGATCGCTGAATTCTGTTTGCTCGCCGCCTTGTGGGGCGCCTCCTTCATGTTCATGCGACTGGGGGCTGCAGAGTTCGGCGCGCTGCCCACAGCGGGTCTGCGTGTGGGGCTCGCGGCGCTGTTCCTGCTGCCGGTGTTCCTGGTGCGCGGCGTGTGGGCCGACTTCCGTCGCAGGGTCCGGCCCATCCTGCTGGTCGGCCTGCTCAATTCGGCGTTGCCGTTTGCCCTTTTTTCGTTTGCGGTGCTGCACATCAACACCGGCCTGACCGCCATCCTCAACGCCACCGTGCCGCTATCGGGTGCCGTGGTGGCCTGGTTGTGGCTGAAGGACCGCCCGGGCGGATCGCGCGCACTGGGTCTGGCGATCGGGTTTATTGGCGTGACGCTGCTGGTACTGGGCAAGTCGGGCGTGGCACCGGTTGGCTCCCTGGCTGCAGGCAACACCGCCATCAGCCTGCTGGCCATGGGGGCTTGCCTGCTCGCCACGCTGTGCTACGGCCTGGCGGCGAGCTTCACCAAGCGCCACCTGGCCGGCGCCCACCCGCTGGCCACCGCCGCGGGCAGCCAGATCGGGGCCACGCTCGGACTGGCCCTGCCCACACTGTGGCTGTGGCCAACCCAAGGCGTGACCCAAACAGCCTGGCTGGCCGTGGCGGCGGTGGCACTGTTCTGCACGGCAGTGGCCTACATCCTGTTCTTTCACATCATCGAACAGGCCGGCCCAGCCAAAGCCTTGACGGTGACGTTTCTGGTACCAGTTTTTGCGCTGATCTACGGCGTGTGGTTTCTGGATGAAACCATCACCAGCTGGACCCTGATCTGCGGGGCAGTGATCATTGTCGGCACGGCGTTGTCGACCGGACTGGTGAACATCCGTTCCCTGACGCACGCTCGCTGACACAGGGGCCTCGCGCCAAAACTCCAGCCAACGGTCCAGGCGCGAACGCGCAACAAAAAACCGCCCAATCTTGCGACGGGGCGGCTTCTGCATGCTTGGCGGAGTGGACGGGGCTCGAACCCGCGACCCCCGGCGTGACAGGCCGGTATTCTAACCAACTGAACTACCACTCCGCAGTGGTGAGGCTTTCGCCTGATGCCTTTCGGCGCCAGACCAAGTGCCACAAACTTGGCGACCCTACGGGGATTCGAACCCCGGTACTCACCGTGAAAGGGTGATGTCCTAGGCCTCTAGACGATAGGGTCAAAACCTTGGAACTTCCGAGTCGGGCATTGTAGCAGTGCGTTATGCAGTTGCTCCTTGGCCCGGCTGTCAAATTGTGGTGGAGGTAAGCGGGATCGAACCGCTGACCTCTTGCATGCCATGCAAGCGCTCTCCCAGCTGAGCTATACCCCCACAGGGCTTGCCGATCGACGCCAGATCGTCACCAATCCGCCGCATTTCAGCAAGCCTCAAATTATAGGACATTTTTTCAGGCGATCCGCAGCCGTTGCAAAACAGTTTCACGATCATGCAGCGCGAGCACGGCGTCTAGCGACGGCGTCTGCGCGGTACCCATGAGCAACACGCGCACCGGCATGGCCAGTTGAGGCATCTTGAGCCCATGTGCCGCGATGGTGGTCTTGATGGCGGCAGACAGGCTGGTCTTGTCCCAGGCGCAGTCGCCAAGCAGAGTCGCCAGCGCCTGGATCGCCGGCTTGACGGCATCGGTCACGTGTTGAGTCAGCTCGTCTGCGTCGGGTGTCACGGGTGCGTAAAAAACCCGCGCCCACTGCGCGAGCGCCACCGTGGTGTCGCAACGGTCCTTGAACAGGCCGCAGATGGCCGGCAGGCGCTCATCGGCGGTAATGCCTCTTGTTGCCAGCTGCTCGGCCACCAGGGCACTGAGCGCACCATCCTCCATGGCCTTCATGTGCTGGGCGTTGACCCAGCGCAGCTTGGCTTCGTCGAACTGTGCCGCGCTGCGGCCCAGGTGGTCGAGGTTGAACCACTCGAGGAACTGCGCGCGACTGAAAATTTCATCGTCGCCATGGCTCCAGCCCAGGCGCGCCAGGTAGTTCACCATCGCATCGGGCAGGTAGCCTTCGTCGCGGTACTGCGTGACCGGCTTGGCACCACTGCGCTTGCTCATCTTGTCGCCCTGCTCGTTGAGCACGGTGGGCAGATGCGCATAGACTGGCGGCTCTTTGCCCAGGGCGCGGAAGATGTTGATCTGGCGCGGCGTGTTGTTCACGTGATCGTCGCCGCGGATCACGTGGGTGATGGCCATGTCAATGTCGTCGACCACCACGCAGAAGTTGTAGGTCGGCGTACCGTCGGGCCTCGCGATCACCAGGTCATCCAGCTCGTCGTTGCGGATCTCGATCTGGCCCTTGACCTTGTCCTGCCAGCTCACCACGCCACCCTGCGGGTTCTTGAACCGCAACACCGGCTTCACGCCTTCGGGCACCGGCGGCAAGACCTTGCCCGGCTCGGGCCGCCAGGTGCCGTCGTAGCGCGGCTTTTCCTTGGCTGCCATCTGGCGCTCTCGCAGCGCATCGAGCTCGGCCATGCTCATGTAGCAAGGGTAGACATGCCCTGCCACGACCATCTCTGCCAGCACAGCCTTGTACCGGTCCATGCGTTGCATCTGGTAGAACGGCCCCTCGTCGTGGTCCAGCCCCAGCCAGCGCATGCCCTCAATGATGACGTCCACCGCCGCCTGTGACGAACGCTCCAGGTCGGTATCTTCGATCCTCAGGATGAACACACCGCCATTGGCACGGGCAAACGCCCATGGGTAGAGCGCCGATCGGATGTTGCCCAGGTGAATGAAGCCGGTTGGAGACGGAGCGAAGCGGGTGCGGACGGTGTTCATGTTCCAGGCAGTGAGAGACCGCGATCGAGATCGGTCGTAATGTCGTCCAGGTGTTCCAGGCCAACCGCCACGCGGATCAGTCCCTGGCTGACGCCCGCGGCCTGGCGCTGCGCTTCGGTGAGTCGCCCGTGCGAGGTGCTGGCCGGATGTGCGACCAGCGTCTTGGTGTCGCCGAGGTTGGTGGAAAGCGACAACAGCTGCATCGCGTCAAGCACCTGAAATGCCCGGGCGCGAGCCTGTTGGGAATCATTCGCCTTGACCTCGAACGACAGCACCGCGCCACCACAGCCAGATTGTTGCGCCATGGCCAGCGCATGCTGCGGATGGCTGGCGAGACCCGGATAAAAGATACGCGCCACTGCCGGATGCGCCTCCAACCAGTTCGCCAGGCCAAGCGCGCGGGCAGACTGAGCCCGCATGCGAATGTCCAGCGTCTCCAGGCCCTTCAGTACCACCCAGGCGTTGAACGGGGAAAGCGTCATGCCCGCGCTCTTGAGCACCGGCAGAAAGGTCTTGGTGACCAGGTCTTGGCTGGCGCAAAGGGCGCCGGCCATCACGCGGCCCTGGCCGTCGAGGTACTTGGTGCCAGAGTGCATCACAAGGTCGGCGCCGAAGTCCATGGGCCGTTGCAGGGCCGGCGTGGCAAAACAGTTGTCCACGCACAGCAGCGCGCCAGCGTTGTGCGCGATATCCGCCAGGGCTCGGATATCGCACACATCGGTGAGCGGGTTGGTAGGCGTCTCGGCAAACAGCAGCCGCGTGCTGGGCTGAATCGCGGCGCGCCAGGCGTTCACGTCGGTCTGTGACACGAAGCTGGACAACACACCAAACTTCGCCAGGTCGGTGCCGATCAGCTTGATGGTGGAGCCGAACATGGACTGGGAACAGATTACGTGGTCTCCCGCCTTGAGCAGCCCCATGCACATCATCAGGATGGCCGACATGCCGGATGCACTGGAGATGCAGGCCTCGCTGCCTTCCAGCGCGGCCAGACGCTGCTCGAAGCTGGCCACGGTGGGATTGCCATAGCGGCCATAGGTGTAGCCTTCTTCATCGCCGGCAAAGCGGCGCGCGGCCGCTTCGGCCGACGGCTGCACAAAGCCGCTGGTGAGGAACAGTGCCTCTGAGTTTTCACCGTACTGGCTGCGCTCTGAGGCTTCGCGCACCGCCAGGGTGTCGCGGTGGAACGAGGAAGATGGGCTGCGCCCGCTGGGCTGGTCACTCATGTCGGCTACCGCTCTCGATCAGGCCGACGTGGCGTTTGGCAAAGCCAGGCGCGAGTGGTCATCTTCACCTTCCTCGGCCTGATCTCGGCCTTGGTTCAGGCTGGCGATGTGTTCAGGCGTGATGTCGCCGGTGACGTAGACACCATCGAAGCACGAGGCATCAAAACCAGACAGCGCGGGGTTCAGCGAGCCAATGGCCTGCTTCATGCCAGCCACATCCTGGTAGATCAGAGCGTCACAACCGATGGCCAGGCGCACCTCGTCCACCGTGCGATCGTGCGCCACCAGCTCGTTGGGCGTCGGCATATCGATGCCATACACATTGGGAAAGCGCACGGGTGGCGCTGCGCTGGCGAGAAATACCTTGCGCGCACCCGCATCGCGCGCCATCTGCACGATCTCTCGGCTGGTGGTGCCGCGCACGATGGAGTCGTCCACCAGCAACACGTTGCGGCCCTTGAACTCAGCCCCGATCACGTTGAGCTTTTGCCGAACCGACTTCTTGCGCACACCCTGCCCCGGCATGATGAAGGTGCGGCCCACATAACGGTTCTTCACAAATCCTTCGCGGTACGGCAGGCCCAGCAACTTGGCCAGCTCCATGGCGCTGGGGCGCGAAGACTCGGGAATGGGAATGACGACGTCGATCTCGTTGGGCGGCACCGTGGAGACGACGCGCTTGGCCAGCGTCTTCCCCAGGTTCAGGCGCGCCTGATAGACCGAAATGCCGTCGAGCACCGAGTCGGGTCGTGCCAGGTACACATACTCAAAGATGCAGGGGTTGTGGCTGACTTTGTCGGCGCATTGCTGGAATTGCATCTGGCCGTCGTTGCCCACGAACACTGCCTCACCCGGCAACACGTCGCGCAGCAGATCAAACCCTGTGCCCTCCAGCGCCACCGACTCGCTGGCCACCATCACGCCAGCGTCGCCCCGGCCAACACAGAGTGGCCGAATGCCGAACGGGTCACGGAACGCGAGCAGCCCATGGCCGGCGATGAGCGCGATCACGGCGTAAGAGCCCCGCACGCGCTGGTGCACGTTGCGCACCGCGGCAAACACCTCGGCTGGTTTGAGCACCATCCCACGCGAAACCTTCTCCAACTCGTGCGCAAGGACGTTGAGCAGCACCTCGGAGTCGCTGTCGGTGTTGATGTGGCGGTGATCGGCCTGGAACAGCTCCTGTTTCAGCGCGTGGGCGTTGGTGAGGTTGCCGTTGTGCACCAGCACAATGCCGAACGGCGCGTTCACGTAAAACGGCTGCGCTTCTTCTTCGCTGTAGGCGTTGCCTGCTGTGGGGTAACGCACCTGGCCAAGGCCGCTGGCTCCCGGCAGGCCGCGCATGTTGCGGGTGCGGAACACGTCGCGCACCATGCCCTTGGCCTTGTGCATGAAAAACTTGCGGTCCAGTTCGGTCACGATGCCCGCCGCGTCCTGACCGCGGTGCTGCAAGAGCAGCAGCGCGTCGTAAATCAGCTGATTGACCGGCGTCTGGCTCACCACGCCCACGATTCCACACATGTTCAGATCCTCAAAGAGAAAAGCCAGAGCTCAAGGCAGATGACGCGATACCGCATCGGGCAACAAGGGCTTCAAAGTGTGCAGCGAAGCGTTCAGGGTTTGGGCCACAGGCGAGGCGCGCCAACCCGCTTGGGCAGTGGGCGGCAGCATGCTCATCACCAGCGTGAGACCGAGCAGGATCACCAGCCCGCGCACCACACCGAACACCCCACCCAGCACCCGGTCGACCGGCCGCAAGCCAACCGACTCGACCATTTTCTTGATCAGCCACGACAAAAGGCCAGCCGCAAACGCCACCGCGATGAACACCACGGCGAAGCCCGCGGCCAGACGCAGCGGCGCAGCTGCGCCATCCATGGGCAGCAGCATCCCGGCTGGTTCGGCCCAGGCCTGCGCCAGCACAAAAGCCAGCACCCATCCAGCCACCGACAGCACTTCGTACACCAGGCCGCGCCACAGCCCAACCAGGGCTGAGACCAACAGTACCGTGAGCAAGGCCCAGTCGATCCAGCTCATGCGACACACTTTCGGGCATGTGCTGCGCCCATCACAGCGTGAGGATGGCGGCAGGGAGCCCCAGCGCCTTGACGCGGGCGGCCACCTTTTCGGCCTCGGCGCGGCTGGCAAACGGCCCCACGCGCACCCGGATGCGCTGGCCCTCAGCCGTGTTGGCGACATGGGTGTAAGTCTTGAGTCCGGCGCGCTCCAGCTTCTGGCGGACTTCTCGAGCACCAGATGCTTCGGCAAACGCGCCCACCTGCACCACCAGGCGCTCGCCGGTGGCTGCCGGCTTGTCGGGCGTCTTGCCTTCGAGCAGGGCCCTGGCCCGATCGGCATCGGCGCTCGGCGCGGGCTTGGCCGCAGGCTTGGGCGCCGCGGGCGCCTCGGCCTTGGGTGGCGGCGCGTCTGCCTTCTTCGCCTCAACCCTGGGCTCGACCTTGGCGGCTGGCTGGGGCTCTGGCCGGACCGGCTCCACCACCTCTTCACGCGCGCCCAGGCTCTCAACAGCACTCAGACTGGGCGCCGCCGGCGGCGCCTCGACGGCTTTCTTGCTGGCGGCCAGCGCAGGTGTCGCGTTCTTGGCGGGGATCTCGATCGGAATATCGACCGAAATCGGCCGCGGCTCGGTGTCAAACAGAAGGGGAAAGCCGACCACGCCGATCAAGACGAGGACCGCGGCACCGATCAGACGGTGTCGAGCACGCCGCCGGACCGCCTCGATGCTCTGGGGCTGTGGCTGGGCGGCTTTGCCGGTGGCGCTGGAGCGGGGAGCAAACATGGGCTGAGGGTGTGGCCGGGCGAACGGGTCGTGGCCGGCAGCACTGGGGCGAAAAGGAGGTCAGGAAGACAGGTGCTTGGCCTGTAGCCGGGGCACGCCGTCCTGCAAAACACCCCCCACCGTGAGGAACGATCCAAAGACCACGATTCTATCAGCGGGGTCGGCGCTGGAGACCGCCGCCTGCAGGGCATCCAGAGGGGTGGCGTGCAAGCCGACCACGGTGCTGACGCGCGCCAGTCCGGGTGCCGGACTGGCCTCGACGATCGGCGCCAGCGCCGCGGCTTTGGCGGCCCGCGTCGGCGGCAGATCGGTGAGGTGCCAGCGGTCGATCAGCGGGCTGATGCGCTCCAACATGGCCGGCAAGTCCTTGTCGGCCATGGCACCGAACACCGCGTGGGTGGTCGGATAAAAACCCATGGCATCCAGGTTTTCCGCCAGCGCGGCCACCGAGTGCGGGTTGTGTGCCACGTCCAGCACCAGGGTCGGCGTGCCCGGCACGATCTGAAAGCGGCCCGGCAACTCCACCATGGCCAACCCATTGCGCACCGCCTGGGCCGTCACGGGCAGACGGCTGCGAAGGGCCTCGATTGCGGCCAGCGCACCGGCTGCGTTGACCAGCTGGTTGGCACCACGCAGCGCAGGATAGGCCAGCCCGCTGTAACGCCTCGCGCCGTGGGAAGGGTGCATGGCCCAGCCCCATTGCTGCTGGTCGCCCGCAAAATGAAAATCCTGCCCCAGACGCCAAAGCTCGGCACCCACCTCCATCGCGCGGTCGAGCACGCTCTGGGGCGGCACCGGGTCGCTCACCACCACGGTCCGGCCGGTGCGCATGATGCCTGCCTTCTCGTATCCAATGGCTTCCCGGTCGGGCCCCAGGTACTCCATGTGGTCCAGCGCGATGCTGGTGATGATGGCGCAATCGTTGTCGATGATGTTCACCGCATCCAACCGCCCGCCCAAGCCCACCTCCAGGATCGCCACATCCAACCCACAGCGCGAGAGGGTGCGCAGAATGGCCAGGGTGGTGAATTCGAAATAGGTCAGACTCACCGTGGAACCCTCGGGGCCTCCCAACCGCGCCGCCTCCACTTCAGCGAATGCCGGCAGCAGATCGCTGGCGGCGACCGCCTCGCCCCCCACGCGGCAGCGCTCCTCGAAGTGCACCAGGTGAGGCGAGGTGTAGACCCCGGTTCGAAAGCCCGCCTGGCCATACACCGCCTCCAGCATGGCGCAGGTGGAGCCCTTGCCATTGGTGCCCGCCACCGTGATCACCGGGCAGTCCATGGCCAGACCCATTCGCTGGGCCACCACCCGCACCCGGTCCAGCCCCAGTTCGATGCCTCGGCTGCCTTGGGGGTGCAGGCGCTCGCAATGTGCGAGCCAGTCTTCAAGCGTGTTCATCCGGTGATTATCCGGCTGCGCCCGCGCCGCCCATGCGCGACCTCGCCAAGGCCCGAGCCTGCGCTCGACGGTCGGCGAACGGAGCTTTTGGGTGGGGCATATGACCCACGATTGGGCCATATGCCCCACCCAACTATTCGCCCAAAGACCTACAGATCGTTGATTTTCAATGAAATACAGCCTTGTCCGACCCTGGCACAGGACGTGCGAGAGCTTCCAGCAAGTGTGCACTTTACACACATCAACAAGTCCAACAGCCCACCGTCATGCTCACCGCGAACACAGCCCTTCAAACCGAACAGGACGCCCTGATGGCGGCCGTCGGCGCCGTGCTGGAACCGCTGGCACAGCTGTGCGTTGCCAGAGGCCTGCCCATCCAAGCGGTGGAAGAACAGATCCGTCAGACCTTCGTGCGCGCCGCCCTGCAGGCTCACGAAACCTCGGGCGCTGCGCCCAACACCAGTCGCCTGAGCGCCGCCACGGGGCTCACCCGGCGCGAGATCACCCGGTTGCTGGAAGCCCAGGCCACCCAGCACCCTCGGCGCCCGTCACCCTCTTCGCAAGTGTTCACCCGCTGGCTGACCGACCCCGCGCTGCGCGACCAGCAACAGCGTCCCCTGGCCCTGCCGCGACAGGGCAGCGCCCCCAGCTTTGAAGCTTTGGCCCAATCGGTCACGCGCGACGTGCGTCCCAGGACGCTGCTGGAGGAACTGTGCCGCCTGAATCTGGTGCGGGTCGACCCGGCCACCGACCAGGTCCTGCTGAACGCCGAATCTTTTGTGCCTCGTGGCGACTGGGCGCGCATGGTGAACTTTCTTGGGCAGAACGTGGGCGACCACCTGCGCGCCGCCACCACCAACGTGCTGGGCGATGGTCAGCAGCACTTCGAACAGGCCATTCACGCCGACGAGTTGTCAGCGCAGTCCATCGGTTCGCTGCACCACATGGTCAGCCGCGAATGGAAGCAGCTGCTCGACACGCTGGTGCCCCAGATCGAAGCATTGATTGAGCAGGACCGCCAGGCCAGCCGCGCCATGAATCAACAAATCCGCATCGGGTTCTTTTCCTGGACCGAACCCATGCCATCACCCGTTTCATCTCAACAAGGAGCTCCCCATGAACAAGCTTGACCAACTTCCCACAGGCTTCACGCGCCGCGAAAGCCTGCTGGCCATGCTCGGGGCCGCTGCAGCCCTGGCCGGTTGCGGTGGCGGCGGTGACGACACCGCTGGCGTCGGACTCGGCGGCACCGGCGCCTTTTCGGTCGGCCCGATCACCGGCATTGGCTCCATCATCGTCAACGGCATCCGCTACGACGACTCCAGCGCCAGCATCGGTAACGACGACAGCCCATTCCGCCGCGAAGACTTCCGGCTCGGCATGGTTGTGGCGGTGCAAGGCTCGCCAGTGGTCAACGGGCGTTCAACCGCCTCGCGCATCGTGCTGACCAGCGAACTGGTGGGGCCGGTGGCCAGCGTTGGCACCAGCAGCTTCGAGGTGCTCGGGCAAACGGTTGAGGTGGACAGCAGCACCGCCTTCGACCCCTCGTTCAGCAGTGGCCTGGGGTCGATCACGATCAACACGGTCGTCGAGGTGCACGGTGTGGCCGGATCGACCGCCAACCGCATCCGTGCCACCTACATCGAGCGCAAATCCTCGAGCTCGGAATACAAACTGCAGGGCGTGGTCACCGCCCACAACGCCACCAGCCGCACGTTCAGCATCGGTTCGCTGAACATGGACTACAGCACCACGCCCGCCGACCGCATCCGTGTCACGCCTGCCGTGGGGGCGCTGATCCGGGTGCGCCTGCAATCTGGACCGGCCAGCACCGCCATCTGGACCGTGACACGCATCCGCAGGCCCGAAGACGACTACAGTGGCTTCAGTGGTGAAGTGGAATTCAAAGGCACCATCACCAGCTTCACCAGCCTGAGCAGCTTCGTCGTCAACGACGTGCCTGTGGACGCCAGCCAGGCGCTCTTCCGCGAAGGCACCATCGGCATTGCGGCGGGCGCGTTTGTGGAAGTTGAAGGCAGGCTGGTCAATGGCGTGTTCGTGGCCACCAGCGTGAAGCCCGACGACGACGGCGCAGGAGCGGTCGGCGGTGGCACCGAATTCGAACTGCACGGCACCGTGTCTGGCGCCACCACCTCCGGCAGCGGCGGCAGCTTCACGCTCACCTCCAGCGGCGGCGTGGTGGTGGCGGTGGACTGGCTCAATGGCATCGAATTCCGCGATGGTGCGGCCGCCAGCCTCACGAACGGCCGCCGTGTCGAAGTCAAAGGATCTCTGACTTCGGGTGGCACTCGCGTCAACGCCACCCGCATCAGCTTCGAAAGCTGAGACAGCAGGGCACGGCCGGTCGGTCGTCCCGATCGGCCGGGCCTTGGCGTTGATCGACGAGCCCGCGCGGCCGCATTGGCCGGCGGATTGCCGTGTCCTGTCGTGCCAGAATGGACGCATGACCACGCTCTACGGCATTCCCAACTGCGACACCGTGAAGAAGGCCCGTGCCTGGCTGACGGAAAACGGTGTCGAGCACCACTTTCACGATTTCAAGAAGCAGGGGGTTCCAGCCACCGATCTCACCCGCTGGCTGGCCGTGGCCGGCTGGGAGAAGCTGGTCAACCGCAAAGGCACAACCTGGCGCGGGCTCGATGAGTCGACGCGCAGCGCGGTGGTGGACAACCGCAGCGCTCACGCGCTGTTGCTCGCGCATGCCAGCGTGATCAAGCGCCCCGTGGTGAACTGGTCAAACGGGGACATCACGGTCGGCTTCGACGCTGCCGACTGGCAGCAGCGCATCTGAACCCGCCACCGGGTGCGCCGTGCGCGCGCAAGTGCCGGGCCGGGCGCCGCGCCGCAGCCTAAAATCGCGCCTTCGCATTCGCCTTGACCTCTTGCCTTCACTTCACACTCCTCCCCCCCCATGAGCACCACCCACATCAGCGGCGTGACCGTCGCCACCCAGGCCAGCGTGTACTTCGATGGCAAGTGCGTCAGCCACGGCATCACCTACCCTGACGGCACCAAGAAATCGGTCGGCGTGGTGTTGCCCGCCACCCTGACCTTTGGCACCGCCGCGCCAGAAATCATGGAGTGCGTGGCGGGTGGCTGCGAATACAAGCTGGCTGGCAGCGACACCTGGCACAGCGTCGGCCCAGGCGACCGCTTCAGCGTACCTGGCCAATCCAGCTTCGACATCCGCGTGAGCGACGCCTTTCACTACATCTGCCACTACGGCTGAACCACAGCCGCTGCCGCGGTTGCATCCCTGCACTTTTATGGCCACCATCCTTCAAAACCTGCCTCTGAATCAAAAAGTCGGTATCGCCTTTTCTGGCGGTCTGGACACCAGCGCCGCCCTGCTCTGGATGAAACAGAAAGGCGCGATCCCTTACGCCTACACCGCCAACCTGGGCCAGCCCGACGAGCCGGACTACGATGAAATCCCGCGCAAGGCCCTGCAGTACGGCGCCGAAAAAGCGCGCCTGATCGACTGCCGCACCCAGCTGGCGCACGAGGGCATCGCGGCATTGCAGTGCGGTGCCTTCCACATCACCACCGCAGGGGTCACCTACTTCAACACCACCCCACTGGGCCGCGCCGTGACTGGCACCATGCTGGTGGCTGCCATGAAAGAAGACGACGTCAACATCTGGGGCGATGGCAGCACCTACAAGGGCAACGACATCGAGCGCTTCTACCGCTACGGTCTGCTCACCAACCCCAGCCTGAAGATCTACAAGCCCTGGCTGGATCAGCTCTTCATCGACGAGCTCGGCGGCCGAGCTGAAATGTCGGCCTTCATGACGGCCAACGGCTTCGGCTACAAGATGAGCGCCGAAAAGGCTTACAGCACCGACAGCAACATGCTCGGCGCCACGCACGAAGCCAAGGACCTGGAGTTCCTCCACAGCGGCATCAACATCGTCAATCCCATCATGGGCGTGGCGTTCTGGAAAGACGAGGTCGCTATCCCGCGCGAAACCGTCACCGTGCGATTTGAGGAAGGCCAGCCGGTCGCGCTCAACGGCCAGACGTTTGATTCTCCCGTCGACCTGATCCTGGAAGCCAACCGCATCGGCGGCCGCCACGGTCTGGGCATGAGCGACCAGATCGAAAACCGCATCATCGAAGCCAAGAGCCGTGGCATCTACGAAGCGCCCGGCCTGGCGCTGCTCTTCATCGCCTACGAGCGCCTGGTCACTGGCATCCACAACGAAGACACCATCGAGCAGTACCGCATCAACGGCCTGCGCCTGGGCCGCCTGCTCTACCAGGGCCGCTGGTTCGACCCGCAGGCCATCATGCTGCGCGAGACCGCCCAACGCTGGGTGGCGCGCGCCATCACCGGTGAAGTCACCATCGAGCTGCGTCGCGGCAACGACTACTCGATCATGAACACCGAGAGCGCCAACCTCACCTACGCACCCGAGCGTCTGAGCATGGAAAAGGTGGAAGACGCTCCCTTCACCCCCGCCGACCGCATCGGCCAGCTCACCATGCGCAACCTCGACATCACCGACACGCGCGCCAAGCTGGGCATCTATGCCCACACCGGCTTGCTGTCCATGGGCGTCGGCACCTCGGAGATCTTCAAGCTCGAAGGCGGCAAGTAAGCACTTCGGATCTCTCAAACAAAAACGGCCCTCCCGTGGGCCGTTTTTTTTGCGCGTACCCGCGTACCAATTCGGTGCTTTCCAACGTGTTCACTCTCCTAGCACACACGGCGGCGCTACGCCTTTTTTTACCTTCAGTCGGGTCGGATGTAGCGGGTAATTGAGAGAAATCCCTGCGCGTCTTGCTCCGAGGAGTTTTTCCATGAGCGGGTTTGTGCGTCTGTATCCATTAAGTTGGTCAACAGCGGCATAACGCCACCACCCATGAGGGGTACGAATCCAGATACCTGAACACTTCGCCCTGTGATTCCAGACAGATACAGAAAGATTCGCTGATCGGCCACGGTCTGGAGTTGCACAGGAGCGAATGATCGTTTGCCAGCCGAGAAGAGGCCGGTAGCGGTTCCCTGAATGACGTACGTACCGGGTTTGAGAAGCAAGACAGTGTGTGCTTCTGGCGGCAATGCAAAGGGCTTCATTCCTTGAACTTGCACTTCAACAGTCTGAGAGTCATGCGGCGTCCGAATGAGGTAGACCACAGACATACCAGGCGGTGGATCCTGCAGCGCAACAGGCGGAGGAGGTTTGAAGTATTCGGGTGGATGTTCGGAGGCACACCCCAACACAATTGACAGAGTCAAAGCCAAAGCTGCATAGCGTAGGAACATCGCTTCCACCTTCCTATGATCGAGCTCAAACCAGAACAATTTCTCGACGCAAACCGCCCCACCCTATGACGATCACCCCATCGGTATGGCGACCAGCTCCGTAAAGCCATACTCGCCATGGATCAAATCACGACAGGCTCCGGCTCGAGCAAGATGCCGAAGCGCTCGTACACACTGGTCTGAATCGCCTTGGCCAGCGTCATCACTTCACCGCCGGTGCAAGGTTGCTCGCGCCCGCCGCGGTTGACCAGCACCAGCGCCTGCTTTTCGTAGACCGCGGCGTTGCCCACGCTTTTGCCCTTCCAGCCGCAGGCGTCGATCAGCCAGCCGGCGGCGAGCTTGATGCTGCCGTCGGCCATGGGGTAATGCACCACCTTCGGGTCGCGCGCGATGATGTCGGCGCACTGCTCGGGTGACACGGTCGGGTTCTTGAAGAAGCTGCCAGCGTTGCCGATCACGGCTGGATCCGGCAGCTTGGCGCGGCGAATAGCCACCACCCAGTCGTAAATCTGCCGGGCACTGGGCTCGCCGATACCGGTCTCGACCATCTTGCGATCCAGGTCCGCGTAACCCAGCACTGGCTTCCACGGCTTGGGCAGCAGAAAACGCACAGCGGTGATCAACGCCCGGCCTGCGAGACCGAAGCTGCGAGCGTCGCTGGGCACGTGCTTGAACACCGAATCGCGGTAGCCAAAGCCGCACTGCGCGGCGTCCAGCGTGAAGAGCTGGCCGGTCAACAGGTCGACCGCATCCAGCGAGTGAAAGCGGTCTTGCAGCTCGACGCCGTAGGCGCCGATGTTCTGCACTGGCGAGGCGCCCACCGAGCCGGGAATCAGGGCCAGGTTTTCCAGCCCGGGCCAGCCCTGGTCCAGCGACCAGGTGACGAAGTCGTGCCAGTTTTCGCCAGCGCCGCCCTCCACCACCCAGGCCTTGTCGGTTTCTGCCACCAGGCGTCGGCCCGCGATCTCAACCTTGAGCACCAGGGTCTTGACGTCGCCGGTGATCACCAGGTTGCTGCCACCACCGAGCACAAACGGCGGCGCCTCGGCGCACGCACTCGCCCATTCCTCGCTGGCCATGAGCGCGTGCAGATCGCTCACGTGGCGAATGCGCGCGAGCCTTTTGGCACGCGCGGCAATGCCAAAGCTGTTGTGCGGCTGCAGCGCCACCTGGTTCTCGACTAACATGGCTAGATTGTCTCATTCAGTCCCTCTGGAACCTTGACCATGCCTTCTTTTGACACCGTTCTTGAAGCCGATTTCGTCGAAGTGAAAAACGCGGTTGACCAGGTGACCCGCGAGGTCGGCACCCGCTTCGATTTCAAGGGCACGAGCGCCGGCATCGAGCTCAAGGACAAGGAAATCACGCTGTTCGGTGACGCCGATTTCCAGCTCCAGCAGGTGGAAGAGGTGCTGCGCAACAAGTTGACCAAACGCGGCGTGGACGCGCGGTTCCTCGACGTGGGCAAGGTCGAGAAGATCGGCGGCGACAAGGTCAAACAGGTGGTGAAGGTCAAGAACGGCATCAGCACCGAAGACGGGAAGAAGATCCAGCAAGCGCTCAAGGCCAGCAAACTCAAGGTGCAGGGCGCCATCCAGGGTGATGCGGTGCGCGTCACCGGCGCCAAGCGCGACGATCTGCAGGCGGCGATGGCGTTGATCCGCAGCGAACTCAAGGACTTGCCACTGTCGTTTGACAACTTCAGGGATTAGATACGCCCCCTGCGCCGCCTTCGGCGTCACCCCCAGGGCGCGGCGCTGGCGGGCCGGCGCAGCCGGACCCGCGGCGCCCTGAATCGAGACACCTCATGCCCAGGCTTCTTTTGCTCTTGCTGCTGTCTGCACTCGTTCCCTTTGGTGCACACGCCCAATCGGTCGCGCTGTCGGGCGTCGCCGGTGGAAAGGCTTTGTTGACCGTCGATGCGTCAGCGCCGCGTTTTCTGAGTCCTGGGCAGTCGCACCAAGGCGTCAAGCT
Organism: Hydrogenophaga sp.; assembly: GCF_030373245.1. GTDB lineage: Bacteria > Pseudomonadota > Gammaproteobacteria > Burkholderiales > Burkholderiaceae_C > Hydrogenophaga. Next base: position 88,074 of record NZ_JAUCZF010000004.1, on the reverse strand, counting down.
GCTGGCCACGCAGGGTGAGTCGGCCACGGTGGAGGTCAACGGTCAGAAGCAGACCTTGCGGGTGGGCGATGCGCCGGTGAGCGTGGGGCGCGTGTTGCCGCCGAGTGGTGGTGCCCAGCGTGTGGTGCTCACCGCCGATGGCCAGGGACACTTCATGCCGCCTGGCCAGATCAACGGTCGTGCGGTGCAGTTCATGGTCGACACCGGGGCCTCGCAGGTCATCCTGAGCGAGTCGGACGCGCGGCGCATCAACCTCAGCTTCGAACAAGGCCAGCCAGTGCGCGTGAGCACGGCCAATGGCAATGCCACCGGCTACAGCGTGCGGCTGTCCAGCGTGAAGGTGGGGGATGTACTGGCCTACGACGTGGCGGCCATCGTGTTGCCCCAGGCCATGCCATTTGTGCTGCTGGGCAACAGTTTTCTGACGCGCTTCCAGATGCAGCGCGTCAACGACCAGCTGACCCTCGAAAAACGCTAGCGTGGTGTCGTGCGCTGGCCAGTCCAAGGCGCCTCATCTCAGGGCGCCGCGGGGCCGGCGCTGCCGGCCCGCCAGCGCTGCCCTCTGCGGGTGATGCGAAGCGGCGCGAGGCGATCCGCTCAGACCACCGCAGCAGTCACGACGATCTCGATCCGCCACGCCGGATCGGCCAGAGCCGCCTGCACGGTGGCGCGCGGAGGCGCTGATCCTGGCACCACCCAGGCGTCCCAGACTTCGTTCATCGCCGCGATGTCGCGGATGTCGGTCAGGTAGATTTCGGCCCGCAAGATGCGCGACTTGTCGCTGCCTGCTTCCTGCAGGCGCTGCGCCACCTGTGCCAGCACGTCCTGTGTCTGCCCCCGGATGTCGGTGTCGCCCCGCTCGGGCACCATGCCCGCGAGTAACACCATGCCGTTGAACACCGCGGCTTCGCTGTAACGGGTGGCCATGCCGTGGCGCCTGATGTCTGCCGTCATGATTTTTTCGCTCCCAGGCGGCTTTCCTTGCCAGCCAGCAGCCGGTTGATGTTGTCGGCGTGGCGCCAGACCAGCAGCACGCCCATGGCCGCCAGGCTCACCACCATGGCACTGGGCGCGTCCCACGCAACGCGGTGGCCAAACAGGTAAAACGCTGGCGCAAACAGCGCGGTGACGATCGAGGCCAGCGACGAGTAGCGAAAGAAAAACGCGATGATGACCCAGGTGGCCAGCGCGGCCAGCCCGAGCCAGGGCTCGAAACCGACAATGACGCCGGCTGCAGTGGCCACGCCCTTGCCGCCTTGAAAGCGGAAAAACACCGGATAAAGATGGCCCAGGAACGCCGCCAGCCCGACCAGCGCCACCGTGCCGTCCCCCAGACCCCAGGCCTCGCCCCACCACTTCACCGCCACCACAGGCAGCCAGCCCTTGAACGCATCGAGCAGCAGCGTAATGATGGCGGCGGGCTTGCTGCCTGAGCGCAGCACGTTGGTGGCGCCGGGGTTCTTGCTGCCATAGGTGCGCGGGTCGTTCAGACCCATGACTCGGCTCACCAGTACCGCGAAAGACAGCGATCCGATCAGGTAGGCGGCCAGGGTAGCCACCAGCGGGGCAAGCAATTCCAACGCAGACTCCTCTTGTTGTGATGGTGTGGCGACGCGGCTCGCGCGACGCACCGCCCTATTCTGCCAGCGCGCACTGCACTGGCCGCGCACCCAGGGCACCACTCAGCAAGGCCGGATCAAGCCCCACCAGAAAGCCGCGGCGCCCGCCGTTGATCCAGATGCGCGGCAACGCCAGCACCGACGATTCCACCCAGATCGGCATTTCTCGCCTGAGACCAAATGGCGAAGTGCCACCGACCAGGTAGCCGCTGTGCCGGTTCGCCACCTCGGGCTTGCAGGGTTCGATGGATTTGGCAGCCGTCTGGCGCGCCAGGTTCTTGGTCGACACGCTGCGGTTGCCATGCATCAGGACCACCAGCGGTCTTGCTGACTCGTCCTGCATCACCAATGTCTTGATCACCGCATACGGGTCCAGCCCAAGGACCTGCGCGCTGTGCTGCGCGCCACCGCGTTCCAGGTAGTCGTAGGGGTGCTCAGTGAACACGACTCCCTGCGCCTTGAGCCAGGCAGTGGCCGGCGTCTCCGATACATGGGACTCCTCCCGCCGCCGTTTCAAGGCTTCTCCAAGCTCTGGCGCACTTTCAGCGCTGGGGGGTGGCTGGCGGAGCGAGTCACGCGCTGTCGCTCGACGGACCCAGTGCCTGAGGCATAACCCTGTTTCATTGGGCGGGGTCGCGCATCTCCCACCGGATCGCATCGACCGCTTTCAACAGCTCGGGCGAGAGCTGCACATCCCAGGCGTCCAGGCATTCGTCCAGCTGCGCCAGCGAAGTCACACCGATGATGGTGCTGGCCACCTTGGGGTTGCGGTAGCAGAAGGCCAGTGCCAGCTGCGACGGCGTGAGCCCATGAGCGCGTGCCAGCTCGTTGTAGCGCTTGGCCGCAGCCAACGACTCGGGCCGACCCCAGCGTTGCGCCTTCATGCTGTCAAACAGCGCCATGCGGCCGTGCGTGCCGACCAGGCCGGTGCTGTCGTACTTGCCGGTCAACAGACCAAAGCCGAGCGGCGAATACGCCAGCAGCCCCACGTTCAAACGGTGGCAGGTTTCATCAAGCCCGTTTTCATAGCTGCGGTTGATCAGGCAATACGGATTCTGGATCGTGTCCACCCGCGGCAAGCCATGCTGCTCGGCCAGCCGCACGAACTCGTGCACGCCATAGGAAGATTCGTTGGACAGGCCGACGGCGCGAACTTTGCCCGCCTTCACCAGCTTCTGCATGGCTTCAAGCTGCTCGTGCACCGAGGCGCAAGGCTTGTCTTTGCTCGGGTCAAAACTGAGCTGGCCAAAGGCCGGCACGTTGCGCGCTGGCCAGTGAATCTGATAGAGATCGATCACGTCGGTTTGCAGCCGCCGCAGACTGGCCTCGCAGGCGTTGACGATCTCGGCCTCGGTGAGTCCAGAGTTTTCTCCGCGGATCCATGGCATGCCGCGCGATGGGCCCGCGACCTTGGTCGCCAGCACAAGCTTCTCGCGCACCCCCGGATGCTTCTTGAACCAGTTGCCGAGGATGGTTTCGGTGGCGCCGCAGGTCTCGGCGCGCGCTGGCACGGCGTACATCTCGGCGGTATCGAGGAAGTTCACGCCCCGTGCCAGCGAGTGGTCGAGGATCTGGTGCGCCAGGGATTCATCCACCTGTTCACCGAACGTCATGGTGCCCAGGCAAATCGGGGTGACACGAAGCGCCGAGGCGCCAAGAGCAATGGTTTTCATGCAAGTCTTTGTAAAAGCGGGGGATGGATCGGGACAGGTGCGCGCGATAAGACAAGTTTAGGCTTCAATGAGGAACCCTGGCGTCGCGTTCGTGTCCCAATAGGGTGTGCAAAGCGCCAGGCGCTGCATGTTTCCCTCACAACATCTCTTAGAGGAGTCTCCTATGAAAACCCGATTCACCACCACCCTGACCGTCTCCGCCATGGCCGCAGCCCTCACGCTGACGGGCTGCGCTAACATGACCGAAACTCAGCAAGACACCGCCAAAGGCGCTGCCATCGGCGCTGGTGTGGGCGCTTTGCTCGGCGTGGCCACCGGTGGCTCCAAGCGCGCAGGTACCGGCGCGGTGCTGGGCGCCGGCGCCGGCGCCTTGGGAGGCTATATCTGGTCGCAGAAGATGCAGGAGCAGAAGGCCGCCATGGAGCGGGCCACCGCAGGCACTGGCGTGGGAGTGACCCAGACCGCCGACAACCGGCTCAAGCTCGACATCCCGAGCGACATCTCGTTTGACGTGGGTCGCTCGGCCGTCAAGTCCAATTTTGCAGGCGTGCTCAATCAATTCGCCACCACGCTCAATAGCAACCCGGGTACCCAGATCACCATCATTGGCCACACGGACAGCAGCGGCAGCGACGCCATCAACAACCCGCTGTCGGTGGATCGCGCCAACAGCGCACGCGATTACCTGATCGCCCGCGGTGTGGGGGTGACCCGCTTCACCACGGAAGGCCGAGGCTCGCGCGAGCCGGTGGCCGACAACAGCACTGCGGAGGGGCGCGCCATGAACCGCCGGGTCGAGATCTTCGTCGCCGAACCTGCGACAACCGCACAGCGCTGAGGCGACGCTTGGAAAGTCCCTGCAGATGCGGGCGCCCGATGTCGCGATGGACTGCAAGGTGCAAAAGGCAGTCGGGCCGGATGGCCCGACGAATCTTTCCAGCGCCGCAGGCCGTCATAGACCGGTGCGCTGGCGCCGCAAAGGGCTTGTACCGTGTTGCCCGAAAGGCTGCAGAGACGGCGCGCCTCGCCTCCTCATCCGCTGCCATGGGACGCAAGCTCAAGCCCGTCCCTGTTCAGCTTTCTGGAAACGATCCAGTTCCTGCAACCTCAACACGCGACGCTGTACCTTGCCCGTGGTGGTCATGGGCAGGGCGTCGACGAACTCAATGGCCTTCGGGTATTCGTAAGGCGCAAGCTTCCCCTTGACGTGGGCCTGCAGTTCGGCCACCAGGGCCTGCGCAAACGCGGTGTCCAGCAGCGACTGCTCGGGTCGCGCCGCCAGGTACTCTTGCGCCACCACCACATAGGCCTTGACCACAGCGCCTCGCTCGGCATCGGGCTTGGGCACCACGGCCGCGTTGGCAACAGCGGGGTGTTTGACCAGGCAGTTCTCGATCTCGCTGGGTCCAATGCGGTAGCCCGCTGCCTTGAAGACATCGTCGGAACGCCCCTGGTACCAAAGGTAGCCGTCGGCATCGCGCACCGCCAAATCGCCGGTGCGGCACCAGCTGTCGCGCGGCTCGCCGGTGAACTTCGCCCTCGTCGAGGCCTCGTTTTTCCAATACCCCAGAAAGAAAATCGGATCTGGTTCTCCATGCACGTCCAGCCGGTGCACAGCCACATCCCCGGGCACGCCCACGGGACACTCGTGGCCGACGTCATCGATCACCGCGACCCGGTGGCCCGGATAGGCCTTGCCCATGCTGCCGGGTCTGGCGGGGTACAGGCGCGTGCAGTTGCCCACGATGTAGTTGATCTCGGTCTGACCAAACATCTCGTTCACCGTCACGCCAAGCTGCTTCTCACCGTACGCGAACACCGCGTCGCCCACCGCCTCGCCCGCGCTCATGATCGCCTGCAGGCACAGATCGAACTCGGCGCGCGGCTCGGGATAAGCCTTCATCATCGCCTTGAGCGCGGTGGGAAAAAGAAAGGTGTGGGTCACCCGATGGCGCTGCATGAGCTCCAGTGCTGCCTGGGGGCTGAAGCGGCCGTTGTAGGCCACGATGGGCCGGCCGAAATACAAGGTGGGCAGAAGCGCGTCCATCAAGCCGCCGGTCCAGGCCCAGTCGGCAGGCGACCAGAACACAGCCTGTGAGGCCGCGCTCGCATCGTCGGGGTCAAATCCAAACCAGTTCTGGCTGCACACGAATCCGCTCAGGTTGCCGATCAGGGCGCGATGGGGAATGAGCGCACCCTTGGGGTTGCCGGTGGTGCCGCTGGTGTAGATCAGCACCGCAGGCTCTTCGGCCAAGGTGTTGACGGGCTGAAAATCTTTCGGCTCCTGCGCCAGCACTGCGGCCCAGTCCAGTGCACTCGCTTCGCGCGCCTTTGCACCGATGCCAATCACCGTGTGCAGCAGCGGGCAGGTCGCGCTGATGGCCTGCACCGCGTCCAGCGTGCTGCCATCGCACAAGGCCACCACCGCCTCGCTGTCGTGCAGCCGGTATTCGAGCGCCTCCGGCCCAAACAGCTGCGACAGCGGCATACCGACGGCGCCGATCTGCAGCACGGCCATGTAGGCCACCGCGGTTTCAAAGCGCTGGGGCATGACAATCGCCACCCGGTCGCCACGCTGCACTCCGAGTGCCTGCAAGGCGTTGGACAGCCGGTTGGCATGCTCCTGAAGCTCCGCGTAGCTGTGAACGCGGTCCTCCTCACCGGGCGCACATGCGATCACCGCAGGGTTGCTGGCGGTAGCGGGGTCGTGCGCCCAGCGCTGCGCGCAGACCTGCGCCATGTTGAAATGCTCTGGCACGCTCCAGCGGAACTGCTGGTGCAAAGCGGCGTGGGCATCCGGTGGTGAGCGGCGCACTTGCCGCCCAGGGGAACGGCGTGACGCCGCACTGTCGCTGCCTTGACTCTGACGCATGCCCGGTCTCCGTTTCATTCCTTATGATGAATCGAATGTACCAAGCCAGGCGTTCCTCTCGCAGCACGTTTCTCCCGATACGCCAGCTCGACTACCACGTGCGCGAGTGGGGCGAACGCGTGGCCGGTCAACCACCGCTGGTGCTGGTGCACGGCTGGATGGACGTGTCCGCGTCCTGGCAGTTCATGGTGGATGCGCTGGGCGATTCGCGCCACATCATCGCGCCCGACTGGCGCGGCTTTGGCCTGACGCGCCATGCCGCCCCCGCGCCCGACAGCTACTGGTTTCCCGACTACCTGGCCGATCTGGACTGCCTGCTGGACCAGGTGGCCGGCGACCAGTCGGTCGACCTCGTCGGGCACAGCATGGGTGGCAATGTGGCCATGATGTACGGCGGCGTGCGTCCAGAGCGCATTCGCCGCCTCGTGAATCTGGAAGGCTTTGGCCTGCCAGCCACCCGGCCTTCGCAAGCCCCCGAGCGCTATGCGAAATGGATTGACCAGATCAAAGCCTTGCAGCGCGGCGAAGTCGACCTCAAGACCTACGACAGCGCCGAGGGCGTGGCGCGCCGACTCATGAAAACCAACCCCAGGCTGCAAGCCGACAAGGCGCACTGGCTGGCTCAGCACTGGGCAGCGCCCGACGCGCAGAATCGCTGGGTCATTCTGGGCGAGCCCGCCCACAAGATCATCAGCGCCCACCTCTACCACCTGGACGAAGCGCTGGCCACTTACCAGCGCATCAGCGCACCGGTGCTCAGCGTCACTGCCAGCGACGACAGCCTCGGCCAATGGTGGAAAGGGCAGTACAACCTGGCGCAATACCAGGAACGACTGCTCTCCGTGCCTCGCATCCAGCAAGCCGTGGTGCAGGACGCTGGCCACATGATGCACCACGACCAGCCCGATGAACTCGCGCGCCTGATTGACGCATTTCTGAGTCAGCCAGACTGAGCGTCAGCGCCTGCAAGACCGGAGATTGCCGAGGTTGTCAGCGCGGCAGGCTTTGCCGGCACAAGGCCTCGATGTCGCGCCACACCTTGGCATAGGTCCCCGTGGGATCGGTCTGCAGATTGCTGTGGCCCAGCGGCCAGTCAAACCAGTGTTTGGGCTCAGGCGCTTGTTCGTACAAGCGTCGCCCCAGCGCCATTGGCACCGTGTCGTCCTGGCTGCCGTGGAAAAACCAAACCGGCGGGTCCACCGCAGCGATGCGGTCGATGGAGGCCATACGGTCCTTGCCCGTGCGGGCCAGCAGCTGCCCCAACCAGCCCGCCGCGGCCTGCGCCACATCGGGGAAACTGGTCAACGCGCTCTCCAGGACCAGCGCGCAGGTGGCGCGAGAGCCCGCGAGGCGTTCGGCCAGCTTCACCGCAACACCCGAGCCCATGGAATGGCCATACACCACCCAGCGCACCGCCGGCGTGCCGGGGGCTGGCTGCAAAGCCTGCCAAGCAGTCCAGGCATCCGCATGAATGCTGGCCTCATCCGGCAAGCGGGGCGATGAAGCACCCCAGCCCCGGTAGTCCAGCAGGTAGACATCCATGCCCGCTTGCTGCATCGGCGCCGCCTTGGCCAGGTTCTGCCAGGCATGCCGGTACGTGCCGTGCAGATACAGCACCCGCACCGGGCTGGTCTGCCCAGCAACGGCTGGCCAGACCAGCACCTGCACCTGCTCGCCTGGATCGCCTGCCGGCAGCATGATCGCTTCCAGCTCAGGCCGCTGGGCCAGCAATTGCTGCCATTGCGAGGGGTCGGCGAATCGCGACGGCCGGTACAGCTTTTCGCGCTGCCAGGCATCAAGAGAAGCGCAGGCGCCGAGTGCCATCGACAGGCACAGGACCAGCCCTGTTCGACTGGCCAGGCGAAAGAGGAGCCACAGTCGAGCCAAGTGAGCAGTTGTCACCTGACGGACGAGGGAGATAAACGTTTGCTTTTGTATCAATGCCACAATCCTGGCCACCGTCTTCTTACCTGCTTCGAAGCAGCATTGTCATGGGATTGTTGAAAAAGCCATTTACCGGCCTGGCGCTGGGCGCATTGCTGTGGGGCCTTGCGCCCACTGCCTGGGCCATTGACTGGACCGTGTGCCCAGGCTGGGACCAGCCCGCAGGCGAATCGATTGAACAGCACCCGTACGAGGTCTTTTTCTCGCCCCACACGCACCACTGGACGCCGTCGGAGGACCACAGACAGGTGATCGCGGTCAGCGTGAGCCGCATCCTGCCCAAAGAGCGCTTTTGTGGATTCAGCCTGTTCAGCAATTCGTTTGGGCAACCCTCGGCCTACGCCTACACCGGCTGGTACTGGCCAAGGCCGATCGAGTCGATGCCCAAGGTCTACGCATCCGTCAGCGCCGGCATCATGTACGGCTACGTGGGTCGCTTCAAGAACAAGGTGCCGCTGAACGTGGGTGGCTTCTCGCCGGTGGTCATTCCCGCGATGGGCTACCGCCTGAATCCGCGCTTGGCGCTTGAGGTGCAAGTGCTTGGCACCGCTGCCTTGATGTTTGGGGCCACCTGGCGATACTGAGAGCCGTCGGGCAACCTGGGTGCGGGTGCCGCGATGTGCCCTGAGGGCTGTCGTGAGAAAATGCAGGGTTTCGTCGGCCCGCCTTGTTCACCGAGGCCATCGCGCCGCTCCCTTTCCCGATTCCCAAAGAGGCACCCCATGGAAGCAGAACGCATCAACACCATCCGCACCCAACTCGACGACCTGAGCACTCGGGTGGTCGAGCTCCGGAGGTATCTTTGACTACGATGCCAAAGCATCGAAACTGAAGGAAGTTGAAGCCGCCCTGGAAGAGCCCACGGTGTGGGACAACCCCAAGCGAGCGCAAGAGCTGGGGCGCGAGAAGAAATCGCTAGAAGACGTGGTGCTCGTGCTGGACCGCCTGACCAACGAGCTGAGCGACAACACCGAGCTGTTCGAGATGTCCGAGGCCGATGGCGATGACGCTGGCCTGGCGACCATCGAAGGCGAGGCGCGCAAGCTGGCGACCGAGGTCGAGAAGCTCGAGTTCCGCCGCATGTTCAACAACCCGGCAGATCCGCTCAACTGCTTTCTGGACATCCAGGCCGGCGCCGGTGGCACGGAAGCCTGCGACTGGGCCAGCATGCTGCTGCGCCAGTACCTGCGCTACGCCGAGCGCAAAGGCTTCAAGACGACGATCGAAGACGAGTCCGCCGGAGACACCGCAGGCATCAAAGGCGCCACGATCAAGATCGAGGGCGACTACGCGTTCGGCCTGCTGCGCACCGAAACGGGTGTGCACCGCCTGGTGCGCAAGAGCCCTTTCGACTCCTCGGGCGGACGACACACCTCGTTTGCCTCGGTGTTTGTGTATCCCGAGATCGACGACTCGATCGAGATCGAGATCAACCCCGCCGATGTGCGCACCGATACCTACCGCGCCAGCGGTGCGGGTGGTCAGCACATCAACAAGACCGATTCGGCGGTGCGCCTGACACACATCCCCACCGGCATCGTCGTGCAGTGCCAGGACGGCCGCAGCCAGCACAGCAACCGCGACGTGGCCTGGAAGCGGTTGCGCTCCAAGCTCTACGACCATGAGCTGCGCAAACAGCAGGAAGAGCAGCAGAAGCTGGAAGACACCAAGACCGATGTCGGCTGGGGCCACCAGATCCGCAGCTACGTGCTGGACAACAGCCGCATCAAAGACCTGCGCACCAACGTCGAGATTTCTGCCACCCAGAAGGTGCTGGACGGTGATCTTGATCCGTTCATCGAGGCCTCCCTCAAGCAAGGGGTCTGAACACACTGCCGCCGGGGACAATCCGGCGGCCACAAGGCTAATGAGGACATGACATGAGTTCCCTGCGTGAAGGCCCCAGCACCGTGGTGCGCCGCGAAGACTACACCGCCCCCGCCTACTGGATCGACTCCGTGGACCTCACGTTCGATCTCGATCCGGCCAAGACCCGTGTGCTCAATCGCATGCGCCTGCGCCGCAACCCCGAGGTGGCCGCTCAGGCCCTTAGGCTCGACGGCGACGAACTGAACCTGGCCCGTGTGCTCGTCAACGGTGCGGGTTGTTCATTCAAGATGGACGGCTCCACCCTGGTGCTGGAGAGCTTGCCAGAGGGCACCGAGCCCTTCGACCTCGAAGTCTTCACCACTTGCGCGCCCGAAAAGAACACCCAGCTCATGGGCCTTTACGTGAGCCAGGGCACCTTCTTCACCCAGTGCGAGGCCGAAGGCTTCCGCCGCATCACCTACTTTCTGGACCGACCCGATGTGATGGCCAGCTACAGCGTGACGCTGCGCGCTGACAAGGCGAAGTACCCGGTGCTGCTGTCCAACGGCAACCTGGTGGACGAAGGTGCGCTTCCCGACGGTCGCCACTTCGCCAAGTGGGTCGACCCCCACAAAAAACCCTGCTACCTGTTCGCGCTGGTGGCTGGGCTGCTGGTGGCGCGTGAGCAGCGCATCGTCTCGCGATCCGGCAGTCACCACCTCTTGCAGGTGTATGTGCGCCCCGGCGACATGGACAAGACCGAGCACGCCGTGAACTCGCTGATCGCCAGCGTGGTGTGGGACGAGGCTCGCTTCGGACTGCCGCTTGACCTGGAGCGCTTCATGATCGTGGCCACCGCCGACTTCAACATGGGCGCAATGGAGAACAAGGGCCTCAACATCTTCAACACCAAGTACGTGCTGGCCAACAGCGCCACTGGCACCGACACCGACTTTGCCAACATCGAGTCGGTCGTGGGCCATGAGTACTTTCACAACTGGACCGGCAACCGCGTCACCTGCCGCGACTGGTTCCAGCTCAGCCTGAAAGAAGGCCTGACCGTGTTCCGCGATCAGGAGTTCAGCATGGACCTGTGCGCCGAACCTTCGGCGCGCGCAGTCAAGCGTATCGAAGATGTCCGCGTGCTGCGCACAGCGCAGTTCCCGGAAGACGCAGGCCCGATGTCGCACCCGGTGCGGCCCGACAGCTATGTCGAGATCAACAACTTCTACACCGTCACGGTGTACGAAAAAGGCGCTGAGGTCGTGCGCATGATGCAGACCCTGGTGGGGCGCGCTGGCTTCGCCGCTGGCATGAAGGAGTACTTCGCACGCCACGACGGCCAGGCTGTCACCTGTGACGACTTCGCCCAGGCCATGGCCGATGCCAACCCCGACAGCGAGCTGAACCGCCTGCTGCCCCAGTTCAAGCGCTGGTACAGCCAGGCCGGCACACCGCGGCTGCAGGCCCACGGCGTGTACGACGCGGCTTCACGCAGCTACCGCCTCACGCTGAGCCAGCGCTGCGCGCCAACACCAGGCCAGCCAGACAAGGCACCCGCGGTGATCCCGGTGGCACTGGGTCTTCTGGACACCACAGGCCGCGAATTGCCGACCCAGCTGGCACATGAATCCAGCCCGCAACCCGGCACCCGGCTGCTGGTGCTCAGCGAAGCCAGCACCACAGTCGAGTTCGTCAACCTCGACGCCGAGCCCGTGCCCTCGCTGCTGCGCGGCTTTTCTGCGCCGGTGGTGCTGGAGCTGGAGCAGTCCGATGCCCATTGGCTCACCCTGCTAGCGCACGACACCGATCCCTTCAACCGCTGGGAAGCTGGTCAGCGCCTGGCGCTGCAGCGAGCCTTGTCGGCCATCCGTGCGGAAGGCGCGGTGCCGAAGCAACCCCTGGACTCAGCTTATGTGGAAGCCATGCGCACGGTGTTGCGCCACCCGCAGCTCGATGCCGCCTTCAAGGAGCTCACCCTCACACTGCCCAGTGAAACCTATATTGCTGAGCAGCTCGACGAAGTGGATCCACAGCGCGTGCACGCGGTGCGAGAGGCCATGCGCGAACAACTCGCCCACGATCTGCACGACGACTGGGCGCAAGCATTCGAGGCGCATCGGGACAACGGCGCCTACCGCCCCGATCCCTTGAGCATCGGGCGCCGCGCGCTCAGCGGCATGGCACTCACCATGCTGTGCCTGGCCGCTCGCGAGAACGCTGATCCGCTCTGGCCGGGCAAGGCGCTGCAATGTTTCAAGGATGCGTCCAACATGACCGACCGGTTCAATGCCCTGTCTGCGCTGGTCGTGAGCGGCCTGCCCCTGGCACAGGAGGCACTCTCGCGCTTTCACACCATGTTCCGCCACGAAGCGCTGGTGCTGGACAAATGGTTTGCCCTGCAAGCGGGTGCCCCCGATCGCGGTGGTCAGATCCTGCCTGCCGTGCGCCAGCTGATGAATCATCCAGACTTCAACTTGCGCAATCCCAATCGGGCACGCAGCGTGATCTTCAGCTATTGCAACGCCAACCCGGGCGCTTTCCACCGACGCGACGCGTCGGGCTATGTCTTCTGGAGCGAGCGGGTGATGGAACTCGACGGCTTCAACGCCCAGGTAGCCGCGCGGCTGGCGCGTGCGCTGGATCGCTGGAAGCACCTGGCCGAGCCCTACCGCAGTGCGGCCCGCGAAGCCATCGTGCGCGTGTCGGGCAAGCCTGGCCTGAGCAACGATGTGCGCGAGGTGGTGACCCGAGCGCTCGCGGAATGAGCTCCCCACGCTGCGCCGCTTCGCGGGTTGCCCCCTGGCGGGGGCGGTCCCGCGCGACGACCTGTTCTTGTCTTTGACGGATTTCACATGAGCAAAAAAATCTCCCTCACCCGCTACCTGGTCGAACAACAACGCGTTGATGGCCATATTCCTTCCCAGCTTCGCTTGCTGCTTGAAGTGGTGGCGCGCGCCTGCAAAAGCATCAGCCAGGCGGTCAACAAAGGCGCGCTTGGCGGCGTGCTGGGCACGGCCCACAGTGAAAATGTGCAAGGCGAAATTCAAAAGAAGCTCGACATCATCGCCAATGAAGTGTTGATCGAGGCCAACGAATGGGGCGGTCACCTCGCAGCCATGGCCTCGGAAGAAATGGACGCCATCTACGTGGTCCCGAATCGCTATCCCAAGGGCGAATACCTGCTGCTGTTCGACCCGCTGGATGGCTCTTCGAACATCGATGTGAACGTGAGCATTGGCACCATCTTCAGCGTACTCAAGATGCCCGAAGACGATCGCGGCGTGGACGAGGGCGACTTTTTGCAGCCGGGCCGCCAGCAAGTGGCAGCGGGCTACTGCGTCTACGGTCCGCAGACCACGCTCGTGCTCACCGTGGGCGACGGCGTGGCCATGTTCACCCTGGATCGCGAGCAAGGCTCTTTCGTCCTCACGCAGGAGAACATCCGGATCCCGGAAGACACCCAGGAATTTGCCATCAACATGAGCAACATGCGCCACTGGGACGAACCGGTAAAACGCTACATCGACGAATGCCTGGCCGGCAGGGATGGCCCGCGCGGCAAGGACTTCAACATGCGATGGATCGCCAGCATGGTGGCCGACGTGCACCGCATCCTCACGCGCGGCGGCGTCTTCATGTACCCCTGGGATGCCCGCGAACCCAAGAAAGCCGGCAAGCTGCGCCTGATGTACGAGGCCAATCCCATGAGCTGGCTGATCGAGCAGGCCGGTGGCGCGGCGACCAACGGCCGCCAGCGCATCCTGGACATCAAGCCCGGCAGCCTGCACGAACGGGTGAGCGTGATCCTCGGCTCGAAAAACGAAGTCGACCGGGTGACCAGCTACCACGCCCCGCTATAATTTGAGGCTTAGCCGGTGTAGCTCAGTCGGTAGAGCAGCTCATTCGTAATGAGAAGGTCGGGTGTTCGATTCATCTCTCCGGCACCACGTAAAGACTAGAAAGCCCGCTATCCAAAAGATAGTGGGCTTTCTTATTTTCGGTTGCTTGTAGGCAATCTGTAGGCAACTTTCCTAAACTCAGCTCCAGCGAAAGGCTGAAGAAAATCCGCACTCAGCAGGTCTGTCATGCCATTTTTAGCCGCATCAGTCGCTGGGTAGCAGTTACTGCAGCGCACTTGTATGGCCGTATAAGAGACGGACGCGGTCTTGGCGTGTGGCTCGACTTCAATCCGCGAGGTGAAAGTACGGCGCCGTCACGGCCGATATTGAGTCAGCCGGTACGTGCTCGGCATCCGCCAATGCGCCTTCATCGGTTAGCACTTCGTGCATGTACACCTGCAGTGCCTCGGCAAGGCAGGAGCCAAGGTCACTTAGCAGGCCCCCCATGGTGTCGAGCATTTCCCCCAAGCCCCCTTCAAGTGGGTCATCCTCGTCGACCAGCTTCAACATGGGTAGCCCAGCAGCGAACTCTTGCCACTGGAAAAGGGTGTTGCCATATGTGGTCCCAACTATGACGTACGCACCCTCAATGAGTTCAGGGGTGATGTGGGGCAACCACTGCTCCTTGTTCATGTAATGAAAGGCGCGCTGATTCCTTATCTTCACCAGCCAGGGCATCGTGTCATGCTTCTCCCGCGCAGCCTGCCACCTCGCGTCTAGGCCGATTACCCGCGTGAGAAACCGGTCCCGCAGGACAACGTCGACCGATTGTTTCGATAGCGCCTTTATCGCCTCATGGGTTTTCCCGACCAGTAGACGGAGTGAGAAAACAGCCCTGGCAACACCCGCGTCCTGAACAAATGGATGTGCACCAGGAGGCGGAGTTGACGTTATGACCATCTTCTGCAGCAGCATGAGTTCGTTGAAGACATGCCCTGCCAGCGCAAACACATACAACTCGTCTGGAGGGAGCGCCTGGAGCTTAGTAGCTGACAAGCTCAGGCGGTGCAGCTTTACAGTGGGTTGCGTCATCTTGTTGCGCCCTTTCCGGAGGATGTGCAGTATCTATTCACTATGTACGGCGGCAGATTGAGACGATTCCCAATGTTCGCCGGCTTCGTGTAGCTCTGTTCCTTGGCCCCTTCACCAGCTTGCCCAGATACAACGTGGGCTAGACCGCAAAACGCACCGACGACTCAGGCTCACTGGCTGCGCTTTGCCTTGCGGAAGTCCCACGGGGCCACAGGGTCCGCATCTCGCCACAGTCCACGCCTTGCGGTGCGCGCCTCGCGTTCGGCTAGGTCGTACAGCATCCGGTCGCTGGGTGACTGTTCGGACTCATAGGCTTTGTAGTGCCAGGCGAAGCCCCGTTCGACCTGAACGAGGTTCGCGTCCTTGCCATCAATCAGCACCTTGCCAACCGAGCGCCCATAGCGGTCCTGCTTGTCAGTCTCTACCGTCACGGTCTTGGAAAACACCAGCTCTGACAGGCTTTCCTTAGACCGGTTGCCGAAAGCCTGGGCTCTCTCGGGTGCGTCGATTCCAGCCAGGCGCACTTTGTGCTGAACTCGGTCGGCATCAACGATAGTCACAGTGTCCCCGTCTGCAACGCCCACGACCCGGCCCGAAATGGTTTCGGCATGACAAAGGAACGAGAAGCACAGAAGCAGGCTCAGCGTGGGGCTCTTCACGGGGTGTCATCTCAATTGATTGGAGAGCACTTTCCTATCTCAATAGCCGGTGTGTCGTCTCCCTCCGCACGGAGCGGGCCAGCCTTCCCCGGCATATCGTTGAAGTAGCCCATGGTGTAGCTTCGTAGGTAACGGCCGCTTTTTCTGTTGAACTTGAACTCCCCTAGGTTTTCGCAAAAGAGGAAGCCAATCTCTGAGAACCCTTCCGGGCAGAGGAGAGTCGGAGACGAACTCCCCATCTTTTTTACAAGCCACTTTGCGGCGTAGATTGCTTCCTCCCTTTCCGTCGCTTCGGACACCAAATACTTGGAATCAGCTCTGAACGTTCTTACCTCCCAAACCCCACTCGCTTTGTCGAACCCCATACCAGTAGCTTTGTCAGCGACACAGAGGTAGGAGGTGGCCGCTGAGGCCATCACAGGCAACAACAGGGCAAGCGCTAGCACTGCTTTCACTGGGACTCCTTTTGTGCGGTCGTTGCAGCCCCGGCACTCACCTTTAGCAGGTAGACCCGGCGCTTTTCAAGCAATAGGGTGAGGTTGTACTGCGGGTAACGCAGGCTCTTGGTCATGTCGTGAAGCTGCTCCGACGCAGGGGGACCAAGATGAGAAAGCACATCCTCCTCCTTCGAACCATCCCGAATACCAAAAATGGTGGGGCATAGGAAGGAACTCTTTGAGAAACACCCGATAGCGCTTACCCGTCCGCCAGGTTTATCGAAGTACACATCTATGCGCCTGTCACCAAGCACGTAGAACCAAAGGCTTGACTGTTCGTATGTGTCCGAAGGAATGCCACTCTTGCCAACCTCCCAGACGATTTGGTCTTCCTCCCAAGGGGCTGGAGGCGCTGCAGTTGGCAGGGTGGGCGGAGGGGGCAACGCATAGTGAGTTGGCGGGCCGGAGGCGTAGAGCACCTCTTGCTTTTCGTCCCCAAGGTCAAGGTCTGCGTAGCGGTTAGCTTGATACGGCCTATTTTCGATGTACTGATTAACCCAGACGCCAGCAACGAAGAGACAGGCGAGCAATACAAGCCCAGCAAAGCACCACGCAGCCCACTTGCCGAGCCTCTTGATGACGATAAGAGCGGACTCCGCCGATTGAGCACCGGACATTGCTCAATGCTCCCACGTCACCATTCGGATGCTAACCACCCCCGACTCCCCAAAACTTAATGACGAGATAGCCAATCCCGACGAGCGGAACGACTATGACTAACAAGAGAATGAAGAGAGGGAGAATTTCGCCGAGCAGAACGCCAACAAAGCTCAGAGCGAAAAAGCCGACTATGAGACCCAAAAAGACGCCGAGTATCGAGCCACCCACGCCAGCGTAAGAAAACCCAATGACAGCGCCAATAAGTGCCCCAGCGATGGCCGCATGCCTCCAGAACTTATCTAAATATTCTTGCGGTTCCAAGTCACACCTCGCTCACGCTCGACCTTGCCCTAAACGACCGAGAGTTTACTGCCCACAATCTAAGTCGAACCACGAGGGGGAAGCCCAACCCAAGCCATCGTGTGAATAATTGGGCTGCAGCCCCTCTTGCGATGAAGTAGAGAGTGCAACTACATCGTTCAAGTCACCTGCCTCACCCGAGGCTGAACATCTCGCAGGGCTCGCGCAACTACGCGCAACGTTTGACGTGTCCCGCCCTTCCAAGCGTTGCGGCCCACGCGCGCCTTACCGGCTTCGCTCTTTGGCCCTGTGGACTGCTCCCACGGTTTCCAGCTCTTGATGGCTTCGCGCTGCCGCTCTCGCTGTTCCGGCGTCCAAAGTCGTGCTGCCATTGCTCAGTCCTTCTAAAAGTTTGCTTGGCTGGTTTTCAGTTTCTCCGCACGCCTGCGCGGGCGCATGTGCGCGCGTACTGGTCTCAAAATTCGTCGGCACCCCGTTATTCACCTGCTGAGGGCCGTTTGAGATGTTGGCTTGCCGAGCGAACACTACAGGCGGGTTTTTGATGTTGGCGAGCGTCTCCAACGTGTTGCGGCACTGGCTCTGGGCTTTCAGCGCAAGACGCATATAGCTCTCAGCAGCCTGAGGGTAGCTTCCCATGTTGAGACCGGCTCGACAGGCAAGCTCTGCAAACATTGCATTCAGGGCCACGGCCTGGCTGTAGAGCAGAGTCTCCGAACTCTGCAGGCTGCCCGCGTGCACCTCCTTCAGTGTGCTGCGCAGGGCTTTGACTGCCTGTGTGATGCCCACCTCCCCGTTCAACCGCTTGCCGAAGGTTTGCATCAGCATCATGTTGGAGACCATTCCACCCACCGCACTCTCGGCGTAAAGTTTCTCAATGTCTTTGGGGTCTCCCTCAATCTCCAGCACGTGGGTTTTGCTTGCGGACGTGTCGGCAGGCTTCTTCGAGAGTTTTTGCGGTCGCTTAGCTTCAGGACTGCGGGTCTTGGAATTTTGTGTTGTCACCCATTCGGCGGAGACCTCGCGATGTTTCAGGTTGGTGTTCATGCTGGAATTGGTTCGGGTTGGTTTGCGCCCAGCAGGCTGGTGAAAAGCTTTGCCGGGCTGAACTTGAATCGCACATAGCGCCCTTGTCCTGAAGCGCTGAGCAGTTCCTGAAGTGATGCAGGAAAGGGAACAGGAGATGGCATCTCTAGATGGTTCCCGTGAGACGGGATAGAGCGAGGGCCACAAACAGGCTCTATAGACCCGCCAGACGGGACAGAGCGCGGCCGCCCTACACCGCCAGACGGGGCTATAGACGACCTCCCTGTCCCGCGAGACGGGATAAGCGATGCGTTTTGATACGCCCCGCGCCGGAATGTCTCAGCGACTCCAGCGTCATAGCCCGGCAGCTTGTCGAGTCTCCGCCAGGTCACGGCAAACCAGCTCGCCTTGTTCGGTCGGTGGCCCATCACGGTCTGGTGAATGAACCCGGCGGCGGCCAGCTCCCGCGTTGCACGCTGAACCACATCGTGTGAGTTCCACCCGCGCTTCTTCATGTAGGCGCTGGAGGCCAACAGCCTGCCATTGTTGTCGCGAACGAACTGGCGGGCGAACTCCATCAGCAAAGAGCGCGCAGGATGGCTTAAACGGGCGTAGGCGGCGCAATCAAGCACGGTCCAAGGCAACGCCACAAACCCGCCAGAATCGCGTCCTGAGTCGCCTTTGGCTGATTTATTGCGCCCGTTGGCCATAGCTCTCTCCTGCATTACGGGCCAGACGCTTACGGCCAATCTCGTTCAGGCGGTAGCGGCCCGGATGGCATGGCCGACCGTCCCGGTCGATGCGGTCAACGCGCTCAAGGTCGATGCCGTCATGGCCTGTCACCTTCCGGCGCAACTCCAAGATGATTTGCGGGCCGTTTGACGCGCCCGCGATGCGGTCAACGTCTTCTCGCCACACCCACCCTTCAGTGCTTTCAAGGGCACTCAGCACGCGGGCCTGACGTGGCGTAAAACGAAGAGGCTGTTTAGAATCGAGGCTATCTAGGGCGCTCGGGTTTTCGAAAGGAAGCTCGGGCGTTTTCATTCGCGTCCCCCCTTGCGAAACCAGCGGGAAGGGGCGGCGCACCACAGTGCCAGCGCCAGGCGTTTGATGCGGGCCATCATGACGCCAGCCCCAGCACGCGGCGCAGGTCGGAGACTTTCCAAGCAAGACGGCCATTGATGCGGATGCAAGAAACGGGGCCAGTTCCTGAGTTCATCGCCCAGCAGCGCAATGTCTGCGGGCGGCGGTTCAGGTAATAGGCAGCGGCGGCGGTGTCCACTGCCGGGCGGCTAACAGATTCCAGCGGCGGGAACTGTTGAATGGTTGCTGTTGTCATGAGTCACTATCCTTTCGGCTTGATGCCTGTTGAAGTGACTCAATTTCATTTTTGGGGTGTGTAACCCCGTCAAACCGGGTAAGTTACCCGGAGCGCTCTCCATAGGTGAACTGGGTATCAGTCCGGGTATGTTCCGGGTAAATCAGCGCGGGCGCTTGCCGCCTTGCACCAGTTGCGAAGCCCACGGACCGGCTCGCTTTTCTGTGTCGCGTGCGGTCTGTGCCCTGTTGATATCTTTCCTCATGTTGGCGCGGTCAACCCCTTCGCTTTTTGCGAGTCGCGTCAATGCCCCTCGCTTCGCTCGCTTTTCCTCAGCTTCAAACATATCAAGCCACCGGGCGCGGCGTTGCGCTACTGTTTCAGCCACCACGGGCGCATCGCTGGCGCTGGGTGCCAATGGCGCAGGCTCTGCGGCGCTCTGTGCAGGCGAGGCTTGCTCTGGCGCTTCCACTATGACGGAAAGTCCGTAGCACTCCGCAAGCTTGCTGAACTCGACCCGAGTGATGCTGTATTCGGCAAGTGGCTTCCCCGGTCCGAAGTCTTTCCATGTCGGTCGTCGAATCATCCTAGGAACGATTTCAAGCTCTGCCAGCAATGCGGGGAAATCAGCTTCAAGGTACGCCTCCCCTCTTCGTGCATGTGGGTTGTGTACCACTTCCAGAGGTCCCTCCCAGTCAGGCGTTCCGTCCGGCAGCAGCGCCCCATACATATCCACCCCGCCTTCAACTGGTAACGCTGCAGCTATGCTCAATCTGGCTTCTTCAAGACTGATTCGCAAACGGCCATCTAGGCAAATCACGTTCATCTGCACTCCTTCAAGTGCCCTTCAAGGGATGCCCCAGCAGACGGGTGAAGGTGTCCCGCTTTTCAGCCGCTAAACCTAGCTGGGGCAATCCATATTACGCAGCTTGCACAAGCGCCAGCTTGCCGGGTTCCGCCTCGGCATCGAATTGCACACCGGCCAGCTTCAAGATGTGCGCCTCTATCTGCGCAAGAAAAGGGCGCAGGGCATCAACACTTCGCGGCCTGTAGCCCTCGGCTGTTGCGCTGGGTTTGTGGCCCATGACTTGCGCGATAGCCCCAGCGGGAGCCCCAGCAGCCTCACCCAGCAGCGAGAACGAGCGGCGCAACCCGTGAATGGTCAGGGCCTCGATTGCGGCGCTTTGCAGGGCGTTCGCGTGACTGGCGCGGGTGTCGGCAATGCGCCCGGCTTTTCCCGTACTGGCGAACACAAATTCATTGACGCGCGGCAGGGCCGCCAGCAGTTGAGCCAGGTATGGCGTCAGGGGGATGGTGCGGGTCGCCTCCACTTTGTCGGCAATGGTCAGCTTGCGCCATTGAAAATCAACGTCCGCCCACTTCATCGCGGCCATCTCTTCACGGCGGGCACCAGTCAGTAGCAAGGCGCGCAGGTAAACCGATGCGGTGCGGTTGCTCAGTTGCTCGACACCCATCCACCAGCCGGGCACCTGGGCAGCTTCAAGGGCGTCGGTGCGGCGCGTACTGCTTGGCAGGCTCTCCACAATGGCGGCGGCGCGGCCAGCGTCCCGGTCGGTCAGCTTGCGGTATTCCGGCCGAGCACTGCACCAGCGCAGGAAGCCCCGGAACATCATCAATGCGCGGGCGGCTTGGTGTTTGCCCTTCAAGGCTTCGCTGTCAAACCAGCTTTTCAGACTGTCCTCGTTCACACCGGCAAGCGGCAGCGCCAGCAAGGGATACAGCGGCCCCGGTCGCGTCAGGCCCTTCCCTCGCTTTTTCTCGACACCACCCGGCGCGGCCATTGCCTCAAGGTCGGCCCGATAACCGGGCTTCCACGCATCGCGGCGCTTGGGCTTGCCTTGCTTCAAATAAGTCGGCCAAACGTCGCCCACCGTCAAGGCCTCGGCACTTGCTGCGACCTTCAATGCGGCTTTGTCGGCCTGTTGCTGGCGCTCGATTTCGCGGGGGTCTGTGCCAGCATCCACAAGTCTTTTCAGTTCCTGGGCTCTGGTGCGGGCCTTTTCAATGGGCCAATCTGTCGCAGTCCCAATGTTGACGCGCAGGCTTTGCCCGTTCAGGCGCGACTCAAAAACGTAGGTCTTGCGGCCCGTGGGTGACACGCGCAGCGCCAGGCTAGGTGCGTCGGTGTCCCATAGGAAAGCCTGAGATTTGCCCACTGGGCAGGCAAACGCGTCAACCCTCCCGGCTGTAAGCCTCACGCGGTTCTGTTGCTTGGGCATCGTGTGCTCCGAATCTGTAGGCAATCTGTAGGCAGATTCGTCGAATACTGCCATGTACAAATCAACAGTTCATCTGCTTATCTATCGTGTAAGCTGTTGATTTATATATAGTATATCTACAACACTCAACACATGCAAATACAGTACGCCCATCATTCGTAATGAGAAGGTCGGGTGTTCGATTCATCTCTCCGGCACCAAACAGAAAACCCCGCTTCGATTGATCGAAGCGGGGTTTTTTTATGTCCAATCCTGCTTGCAGGACCAAGGCCTGCAGGCAGGAAAACTGTCTCAGGCTGACATTCCCGGGTTGCCCTTCATGCCTACCAGCTTGGGGGTGTTGAGCTTGCGCGGCGTGATGGTCTTGTGGTTCTTGAAGAAGGCCTCCATCACGTCCCAGATCGGCTCGCCCTTGGCGCCTTCGGCCACCGGCGCCCAGCCGGCCACCTTGTAGTTTTTGCCAGCTTCGATGGGCTTGCCCTTGAGCATCATGTTGCTGATCCGCGCGCCGGCACCGGCGTTCGGGTCGCAGGTGTAGGCCAGGCCACCCACGCGCACCATGTCGCCGCCCTGCTGGTAGTAAGGGTCGGGGTTGAAGAGGTTGTCGCACACGTCTTCGAGCACGGTCTTGATCATTTCGCCGCTCATTTCGGTCAGCGTGCTGGTGGGATAGGTGATGGCCACCTGGTCCATCATCAGTTCGCGCGTGATGGACTGCCCTGGCAGGATGGTCGTGCCCCAGCGGAAACCCGGCGAGAACGCCATGTCGGCGCCCTTGACTTCCATCAGCGCGTCGACGATGAGCTGGTCCCACGAACCGTTGAAGTTGCCACGGCGGAACAGAAGGCCTTCGGTGACCGCGAGCTTTTCGTCGAGCTTGTCCTTGAAAGGCGCACGCACCTTGTCGATGTAGGCCTGCATGTCTTTGTCTGCCGGCAACAGGTTGGCGAACACGGGCAACAGCTTGTAGCGGAAGTCCTGCACCTTGCCACCGCGCACGTCGAAATCCAGAACGCCGAGAAACTTGCTGTTGGAACCGGCATTGGTCACCAGGGTCTGGCCGCTGGCGTTCTTGACGATGGTGGGTGCGGGCATGCCGTCATGGGTGTGGCCGCCCAGGATGGCGTCGATGCCGGTGACGCGCGAAGCCATCTTGATGTCGACATCCATGCCGTTGTGCGAGATCACCACCACCGCCTGTGCACCCTTGGCACGCACCTCGTCGACCATCTTCTGCATGTTGTCGTCCTGGATGCCGAAGGTCCAGTTGGGCACCATGTAGCTCGGGTTGGCGATGGGGGTGTAAGGGAAAGCCTGGCCGATCACCGCCACCGGCACGCCGTTCATCTGTTTGATGACGTAGGGCTTGAACACCGGGTCACCGAAGTCGTTGGTCTTGACGTTCTGCGCCAGGAAGTCCAGGTTGCCAGCGAAGTCCTTCTCGATGATTTCCTGCACGCGCTTCTCGCCCAGGGTGAACTCCCAGTGTGGGCTCATGGCGTTGACGCCGAGCAGCTTGCACGCGTCGACCATGTCCTGGCCGTTGGTCCACAGGGCCGTGGCGCTGCCTTGCCAGGTGTCGCCGCCGTCGAGCAGCATGGCGTGCGGCCGACTGGCACGCATCATCTTCACCAGCGTGGCCAAGTGTGCAAAGCCACCGACCTTGCCGTAGGTCTTGGCGGCCTGTTCGAAGTTCAGGTAAGTGAATGCATGCGCTTCTGCCGTACCCGGGCGGATCTTGAAATGCTTGAGCAGCGCTTCACCCACAATGTGTGGTGGCTTGCCCAGCGCCTCAGCTACGCCAAGGTTGAGGTTGGGCTCGCGGAAATAGATCGGCATCAACTGCGCGTGGCAGTCGGTGAAGTGCAGGAAACTGACATTGCCAAACGCGGGCAGGTCGTACATCGCCTGCCCCGCACCGGGCTTGCCGGCCAGCACATCCTTGTGATTCAAGACCATGCCACCGGCGCTGGCCACAGCCAGGACCTGCATGAATTCACGACGGCTGAAGCTCATAAACATTCCTTATCAATTGATCGCTGATATTTGCGGCAAATTTTTTTCACCAAGGCCCGCGTCGGCTCTTGCCGACACGGGCCAGGGGACTCACTGATTGACCGGCGACTTGGGGTCCAGCAGCAAAGCCATGACGTGCTGCAGCTGCTTTTCGGTCAGGATGCCTTTGTGGCCCGCGCGTGGCATTTGCGAGCAGGCGTTGTAGGCCCTGGCGTTCCAGAGCTTGCCCCAGGTGTACTCGACGATCGCCTTGGACGCGGCGGCATTCGGGTCGGTCACGCCGCGCAGCTTGCCGTAGTTGTACAGACTGGGGCCGAGGTTGCCAAAGGAAATCTCCTTCTTGTCCATCTGGTGGCAGTTGTAGCAGTTGCCACCGTTGGCAGCGTCTGCTTTGTCACTCCAGGTCAGGCCTCGACCGCTCTGTGCGATCTTCTCGCCCTCTTTCCAGTCACCGAGGAACTTGCCGTCGCTGGGCATCTTGACTGTCTTGAGCTCCGCGGCCTCGATGGCCTTGGCGGTCTTTTCGTCCAGCGGCTTGCCGGCCACATCGGCAGCGCTGCACAGGCTGTTGGCTTCGTCCGGTTGCAGACGGTCCATGGTGGCAATGCCTTTGGCCTGGAACGAGTTCTGTTTCACCTGCAGGGCAATCTTGTCGTAGTCGGCCCCCGAGGGCGACGAAGAGCAGGCGGCCAGCAACAATGCAGCAGCGGGAATCAGCGCAATCTTCATGGTCTTGTTCATCTTGGGGTCTCCTGATCAGCGCTTGATGGCGGGCACGATGGATTCGGCACCCTGAGCGTTCACGCCCATGTACACACCCAGTGCAATCGTGACGTCGCTGCCGAATTTGGGTTCGGGAAAGCGCTGCTGGCGGTAGCAGTCGTTGAGGCGTTTCTGCATGGTCCACATCTGTGCGTTGGACACGCGGTAAGCCGGCCAGGCGGCAAAGCCCACGCCGTCTCCCGGGTTCTTGGTCAGGTTGGGCAGATCCTGCAGGCGGATACGGCCACCGTCCACACCGTGGCAGGAGGAGCATGAAAAATCGTGTGAGCCGCCGCGCGCGAAGAATGCGCGCTTGCCCACTTCGTACATGACTTTTTCCTTCTCATGGGATTGAGAGAGATTGAAGCGCATGCCCTTGGACTGCGTGGCCACGAAGGTTGTGATCGCGACCAGATTGGCGCCCTCGCCTCTTCCAATGGTGGGAGCTGCTTTGTACAAATCGGCTTCGGTGAAGCCCTGCAGCGTCACCATGCAATGGATCAGTCGGGTTTCCAGATCCATGACTTTGCCGGTGTCCTTGAAATACCGTGGCAGCTCTGTGAATGCGCCCTTGAGCACTCCAGGGCCCTTGCCCAGATCGCATTGCTCCAGCGACGCGTTCTTGGGACCCCGTTTTTGCTTCCAGAGGTCTTCTCCCTTGGCTTCGAAAAGCTCGGCCGGGTTTCCATCCTGAAGCATCTCACGGTACTTGGCGATGCCATCGGCAGCAGAGCTCTGTGCATGCGCAGCGCTCAGTCCGGCGGACATCGCAATAGCCAGCAGGAGCGGGCGGTAGGACATTGGTTTTTTCATCTGGAAGTCTCCTCTTTTTTCACCTAAAAAACAAACGGCCAGCAACGTGTGTGGCTGGCCGTATCGATCACCGCCCAGGTCAGGCGATGGTCGCTTCGTCGGAACGGGATTCGCCCTTGTTGTCGGACCATTTGACGGTGACCTTGTCGCCCTTGGCAGCGCCCTTGAACTTGAACGACAGGAAAGGGTTTTGCGACACGGCGCCGGACCACATGGCCTTGAGCACCGACTTGCCGTTGTGAGTGGCCTCGACATCCTGAATGAAATGGGCGGGGATGAGAGCGCCGGACGCGTCTTTGCGGGTGCCGGGCTCCATGACGTGGGACATCAGCACACGGACAGTGGTTTCGTCGCCTGCGAGGGCGGCACGGATGCGCATCGGATCAGCCATGATGGACTCCTGAATCGAAATGAATGAATGGAATGGGGTAAGTCGGGTGAAGACGGGGCAATCAGCCGCCGCATCCGCCGAGGGTGACCTTGGTTTCTTTGGTGGCCGAGAACAGCTTGCCATCGGCCTTGACCACGGCCACCACGTTGGTGCTCTGACCCATCTTGACGCGCGTCTGCACATCGGCAGCGGTCCCGGCCGCGATCATGAAAGCAGCGGCCAATGGCGTCGGGTTTTTCTCGATGATGAGATACAGGTCGGTGGTGTTGGGCAGCTTGGACACCACGCCCACGGGCACCACGGCGCCGTTTTCGGCGATATCGGGCGACACCACGGTCACCTGGTCGCTGGTGGCTGGGGTGCCACCGATCGCCTTGAGGGCATCGTCCAGGGTCTTGACGGCGAAGCTGGCGCGGTCAACAGCGGCCTGGGCCTGGCTTTGGGTCACGATGCCGAGGGAGACGAGGGTGGCGAAAGCACCCGTGGTCTTGATGGCGGTGCGGCGGGAATTGTTCATGTCGAACTCCTTTGAATGGGATGGATACAGTTTACTTGTCGGGGGCGCCGGCGAGCACCCAGGCAGCGAGCAGTTTCAACTCGTCGTCTTTCAGATTCGGCTGCGCCGGCATCGGCACGGGGCCGTAGATGCCAGAGCCGCCGGACTTGATGCGCGCGGCCACTTTCTCCAGCGCATCGGCCTGACCTTTGTGCTTGGCGACCACGTCTTTGTAAGACGGTCCCACCAGCTTCTTGTCAACCGCATGGCAAGCCAGACAGGCGCTCTTGGTGGCCAGGGCCTTGGCAGCCGCGGCATCCAACGCGTGCGCACTGACCGACATCAGCAGCGCCGACGTGGCCAACGCGATCGATTTCAACAACATTTTCATAGCTTACGGTCTCCTTGGAAAAAGCCGGTTGGGGTTAACGAGTAAATCCGAATATTTAAGCTCGGTACTGGTTGGGCGATCAGACACTCACTTCGCGCCCGCGGCGATCCACTGGGCGATGGCCTTGGCGTCGGCATCACTCAGCTGGGGCTGGGCCGGCATCGGGATCGAGCCGAATACGCCCACGCCGCCGTTCTTGACCTTGCCAGTGAGGTAGGCCTCCAAGTCAGCACGGCCCTTGTGCTTGGCCACCACTTCGTTGAAGCCGGGTCCGACGATCTTGCTGTTGATGCCGTGACACGCCAGGCAGGCGTTGGCACCCAGCAGCGCTTTCACATCGGCTGCGCCGCCGCTGGCTGCGGCCACCACCACCGCCTTGGGCGGTGGCACTGAGCCGACCGGACCCTTGGGCGCAGGCTGGGTGGTGTCAGCACCGCGCACCGGACCCACCACGCGGTTCTGCTCGGCGATGTTGCCGTGGGCGTCGCGCGCAAAGTCGGGCAGGAACGAGCGCACCTTGGGATCGACCTCGCAGTTCTTCATGCAGGCCACGTTCTTCACATCGCCCTTGCCAGTCACCTTCCACAGCGGCTCATGGAACAACATGCCGTTGCGGTTGGGCATGCGCTGCTGCACCTCGGCGATGTTCTTGTCCGAGAGGATGAAGTCGGCCGGAACGACGTTGGCCAGGTTCAGGATGTAGGCCGTGACGCCGAACACCTCATCGGGTGTGAGGGTCTTGGGGTTGTTCCAGGGCATGGCCCGGTTGATGTAATCCCACAGCGTCGAGAGCGTCGCGACTTTCATCATGGTCGTGCGCTGCGGCACGGTGACCGCGGCGCCTTCGACCAGAGCAGCCACCCGGCCGTTCTTGATGTCTTCCTGGGTGGTGCCGCCGACGATGGGGGTGAACACCTCGTTGGACTCACCAAAAATGCCATGGCAGGAAGCGCACTTGTCTTCCCACACCTTGGTGCCGAGGTCAACCGAGCCCGCGCCCTTGGGCAGACCCTTGAAGTCGGGACGCACATCGATGTCCCACGCCTTGACTTCGGCGGGGGTGGCATCGCGACCCATGTTTTGCCAGGGCTTGTCTTGCGCGATAGCGCCCCAGGAAGCGCAAGCCAGGGCAAGTGCAACGAGACCCCGGACGGGGCTGATCAGGTTCTTGTCGAGGATGTTCATGTCAGTACACCTGCACGTTGGAGACTTCACCGTTTTCGGACACCAGCCAGCTCTGGATGGCGTTCTGGTGGTACACAGAGCGCGAACCGCGCACGGCACGCAGCTGGTTGATCTTGGGCTGCACATAGCCTGTGCTGTCGATGGCGCGTGCCTGCAGGATGGCAGGCTTGCCGTCCCAGACCCAGTCGATGTTGAAGCGGGTCAAGGCCTTGTTCAGGATCGGTCCTTCCAGACGGGCGGTGCGCCAGTTGCGCCCACCGTCTGTGCTCACATCCACGCGCTTGATTGAACCGCGCCCTGACCAGGCCAGACCGGTCACGTTGTAGTAACCCTTGTCGAGCAGCGTCTGGCCCGCCGATGGCGTGGTGATGACGGACTTGCACTCCTGGATACCGGTGTACTGGCGGTGCATGCCATCGGGCATCAGATCGATGTAGTGCACCGCCTCGTCTTTGGTGGCGTACTTCTGATCGCCAACCTCGATGCGGCGCAGGTACTTGACCCAGCTCACGCCCTGCACACCCGGCACCACCAGGCGCAGCGGGTAGCCGTTTTCCGGGCGCAGCATTTCGCCATTCATGGCCCAGGCGACGATGCAGTCGTCCATCGCCTGATCGATGGCGATGGTGCGGGTCATCGACGAACCGTCCGCACCTTCAGCCAGCACGTACTTGCCGTTCTTCTTGTCCACACCGCACATTTCCAGCAGGGTGGAAAGCAGCACGCCAGTGAACTCTGAGCAGCTCACCATGCCGTGGGTGTACTGCACCGTCGGCACCGCCACATTGCCCCACTCGGTGGCGCCATTCGCACCGCACTCGATGAAATGGATGCGCGAGACGCTGGGCAAGCGCATCAGGTCGTCCATGGTGAACACGCGCTGGCGCTTGACCAGGCCGTTGACCATCAGGCGGTGCTTGGACGGATCGATGTCCCACCAGCCCTGATGGTGGCGCTCAAAATGCAGGCCGCTGGGCGTGATGATGCCAAACAGACCCTGCAACGGCGTGAAGCTCACCGAGGCCTGGTTGACCCGCGTCAGGCCCGGACTCTGGCGGCGCTGCAGGTTGGCCTCCCACTTGCTGGGCTTGCCGTACCCGTCGGTGACCACCGGCATGCCCAGGCCCGTGGTGTGCTCAGGCAACTTGAGGATGGCGTCTTCGCCCTCGGCAGCCACCGCGCGCGAGGCAGCACCGACCGAGGCGGCCACACCGGCGCCCATGGCCAGGGCCTTGCCCATGAAGCGGCGGCGCGCCTTGCGAGCGTCTTCAATTTGTTCGGGACTCAGAAAATTCTCAGGTGCGGGCAGCACGCGCCCGATCACGTCGCTCAGATCTTTAGACACTGGCTTCTTCCTTGTGGTTGGCAGAGGGAACACGGCGCGTCGAGCCACGGGCTTCCTGGCGCGCGAAAAGGGTTTTGGCGGCAGAGCTGGCGCCCGCGCTGACCGGGCGAACCGCGCCTTCGGCGCGGCTCTGGATCTGTGAGGTGACGCTGCGACACAGCTCGACATACATGGGATCGGCCACCTTGTAGAAGACCTGCGTGCCCTCGCGGCGGCGCGACAGCAGGCCGGCCTGGTACATGAGACCCAGGTGGCGCGACCCATTGGCCTGCGCCAGGCCGGTGGCCCTGATGATGTCGTTCACGCAGCGCTCTTCCTGGCACAGCGCGTGCAGGATGCGCAGGCGCGTCGGTTCGCCGAGCACGCTGAAGTAGCGCGCCACAGACTCGAATACCTCGTGCATGTCATCCAAGAGACTGTCTCCGTCGGGGTGGTGGCGCGGTCGAGGGCGCCGATGTATTCACTATATGATTGAATGCCTATATACAGATTAGTGTAAACCCCAATTCCAACAGAGGCTGACAAGCTGCGCCTGCCTGCACTCGCTTCGCGCGGCAGTGAACCCTCTGACGACAGCCTGACAAATCCTTGCTCAGGCACTCCATTTGCGCTAGGGTTTAACCGGCTCGTTCTGCCAAGATGCCAGTGCTAGCATCAACCATCTAAATATGCGGAAGCACCAATAGAAGGCGCCTCTGGCGCACGTTGGCCAAGCTTCTTCAGATCTGGATTCCCCGGTTCAACCCTTCAAGCGGAGACAACAATGAAGACAAGCATGAAATGGCTGGCAGCAAGCGTGCTGTGCGCCGCGACCGTGGGCGCGCAAGCCCAGGTCAGCCAAGTGCGCATCTGGGCTACAGCCTGCGCCAACTGCCACGGCACCGAGGGCCGCGCGCTCGAAGGCAATGAATCCCTGGCAGGCAAGGACAAGGACGACATGTACCAGAAGCTGATGGACTTCAAGTCGGGTCGCAAGCCCGCGACCATCATGCACCAGATCTCCAAGGGCTACAGCGACGAACAGCTCCAGCAGATCTCCGCCTATTTCGCCGCCCAGAAGAAGTGAGGAGCCATACCATGCAACGCCGTCAATTTGTACAAACGCTGGGCGCCGGTTCTGCCGTCGCCGGTCTGGGCCTCATGAGCGGCTGCGCCACCTCGGGTGGTGGCAGCGGCGCCAAGGTGGTGGTGGTCGGTGGCGGTTACGCCGGCGCCACCGCTGCAAAGTACCTGCGCATGTTCTCGGACAACCGCATCCAGGTCACCCTGATCGAGCCCAACGCCGACTTCATCTCCTGCCCCATCTCCAATCTGGTGCTGGGTGGCCACAAGACCATGGCCGACATCACCACGCCCTACTCCAACCTGGAGAAACGCCACGGCATCAAACTTGTGCGCGACATGGTGGCCAGCATCGATCCGGACAAGCGCATGGTCAAGCTGGCCAGCGGCGGCGAACTGCCTTACGACCGCCTGATCGTCTCCCCCGGCATCGACTTCATGTGGGAAAGCCTGCCTGGCATGGCCAAGCCCGGCGCGCAAGACAAGGTGCTGCACGCCTGGAAGGCCGGCCCGCAGACGGTGGCACTGCGCAAGCAGCTCGAAGCCATGCCCGATGGCGGCGTTTACGCGCTCACCATTCCGCTGGCTCCTTACCGCTGCCCGCCCGGCCCCTACGAGCGCGCCTGCATGGTGGCGAGCTACTTCAAGACCGCCAAGCCCAAGAGCAAGGTCGTGGTGTTCGACGCCAACGACGACATCCAGTCCAAGAAGGGCCTGTTCCTGAAAGCCTGGAAAGACCACTACGACGGCATGATCGACTACCGGCCCAAGCACCGCGTGGTCGACGTGGACGCCGCCACCAACACCTTGAAGTTCGACTTCAACGAAGATTTCAAGGCCGCCGTGCTCAACGTGGTGCCCAACATGCGCGCTGGCGAGATCGCCCGCAAGACTGGGCTGGACACGGCCAACAAGCGCTGGTGCGAGGTCGACTTTCTGACTTTCGAGTCCAAAGCCGTCAAGAATGTGCACGTGCTCGGCGACGCGATCCAGACCGCGCCTGGCATGCCCAAGTCGGGCCACATGGCGAACCAGCACGGCAAGAACTGTGCGGCTGCCGTGGTCGCCCTGCTGGCCGGCCAGGAGCTGCAGGCACTGCCGATCTACGCCAACACCTGCTACAGCTTCGTCACCGCCGAGGAGGCGGTACACGTGGCCAGCGTGCACCGGTACGACGCAGAGAAAAAGACCATGCTCACGGTACCTGGCTCCGGCGGTGTGTCCACCGCCGCCAGCGAGCTCGAAGGCAAATACGCCATGGGCTGGGCTCGCAACATCTGGGCCGATACCCTGGCCTGACGAACTTCAGAATCGCCCCGGTGTCTCACCGGAGCGCTTTTTTTTCGTTCTCAAATATCAGTCAAAAGTGATGCAATGACACCCGTCCGATTCACCGCACTCGCTGGCCTCGTCGTGGCACTGCTCGGCAGCTCGGTTGCCTGGGCGCAGGCCGATGAAGCTCGCGCCAAGAAAATTGCTGGAGGCTCCTGCTTTCTGTGCCATGGCGCACAAGGCGAGTCCACCAGTGAAATCTTTCCCCGCCTGGCCGGACAACACGCCGAATACGTGGCCAAGCAGCTCGCAGCCTTCAAGAACGGGCAGCGCAAGAGCACCGCCATGGCCGAAATGGTGGCCAAGCTCACGCCCGACGAAATGCTGGCCCTGGGCAAGTACTACGAGAAAATGAGTCTGCCCCGCGAAGAGGCCAAAGACCCGCAGCTTGCCGCCATGGGTCGCTACGTCTACCACAACGGCAACAAGTTCAGCGGCGTGCCCTCTTGTGCGAGCTGCCACGGCACAGCGGCCGAAGGCACGGCCAGCCTACCCCGCCTGGCCACCCAGTTCTCGGGCTACATCCACACCCAGCTCAAATCGTTCAACAAGCGCGAACGCACCAACGACAACGCGGTGATGCACGTGGTGGCCGAGAAAATG
The DNA here is from genome assembly GCF_030373245.1 of Hydrogenophaga sp. GTDB lineage: Bacteria > Pseudomonadota > Gammaproteobacteria > Burkholderiales > Burkholderiaceae_C > Hydrogenophaga. Next base: position 56,169 of record NZ_JAUCZF010000004.1, on the reverse strand, counting down.
ACCGAACTGGAAATGGCCGCTGTCGCCGAGTACGTGAGCAGCAAGTAGAGCTCCCCCCTGCGCCGCCGCGCGGCTTCCCCAGGGGGACCACGCCCTCGGACCGGCGAAGCCGGATCTTCGGCGTGTGCTGGGCTGGCTTCCCCTCGATGGCAGAGGGGCTTGATACTCCCCTCCCCGCAAGTGGTCACGCCACTTTCGCCGCCAACTCCCCCTTGTCGTAGCGCTTCTGCATCGCCTCCAGGCTGTGCACCTTCGTGATCTTCGATGCCATGCCGGCCGCACCAAACGCCTCGTAGCGCGCGGCGCAGATCGCCTGCATCGCCTTGGTGGCTTCCTTGTAGAACTTGCGCGGGTCGAAGTTCTTGCGGTCTTCGGCCAGGTGCTTGCGGATCGCTCCAGTGCTGGCCATGCGCAGGTCGGTGTCGATGTTGACCTTGCGCACGCCGTTCTTGATGCCTTCAACAATTTCTTCCACCGGCACGCCGTAGGTCTGGCCCATGTCGCCGCCGTACTGGTTGATGATGGCCAGCCAGTCTTCCGGCACGCTGGAGCTGCCGTGCATGACCAGGTGCACGCTGGGGATGCGCTGATGGATCTCCTTCACGCGGTCGATGCGCAGCACCTTGCCGCTGGGCTTGCTGCTGAATTTGTAGGCGCCGTGGCTGGTGCCGATGGCGATGGCCAGCGCATCCACTTGCGTCTTGCTCACGAAGTCGGCCGCTTCGTCCGGGTCGGTCAGCAGCATGGAGTGATCGAGCTCGCCTTCGGCGCCGTGGCCATCTTCTTCGCCGGCCTTACCGGTTTCCAGTGAACCCAGGCAACCGAGTTCACCTTCCACCGAGACACCGCAGGCGTGCGCCAGATCCACCACCTCGCGGGTGGTGGCCACGTTGTAGTCGTAGCTCGCGGGCGTCTTGCCGTCGGCCAGCAGGCTGCCGTCCATCATCACCGAGCTGAACCCCGACTGGATGGAGCGCGCACAGATGGCCGGTGCAGCGCCGTGGTCCTGGTGCATGCAGACGGGGATGTGGGGGTACATCTCGATGGCGGCGGCGATCAGGTGACGCAAAAAGGGCTCACCCGCGTAGGAGCGCGCACCGGCCGAACCTTGCAGGATGACCGGGCTGTTGACTGCATCAGCTGCCTGCATGATGGCCTGCACCTGCTCCATGTTGTTGACGTTGAAAGCCGGCAGGCCGTAGCCATGTTCGGCCGCGTGATCCAGCAGTTGGCGCAGGGTGATGAGTGCCATGGTGCGGTGTCCTTGAAAAAATCGATGGGGTGGAATGCGAGCGCGCGGAAGTGGCGCAGTGTCAGCGCGCCGTACCCTGGGGCTCGCGCAGCGCCGACAGATCAGCGATCACACGATCGGGCTGGCAGGCTTCGATGGGCTCGCCCATGTTGTAGCCATAAGGCAGCGCCCAGACGGTGATGCCGGCATTGCGCGCGGTCGCGACGTCGATGGATGAGTCGCCCACGAACAGGGTGCGCGCGCGCGCCACGCCGAAACGGGCCATGCAGTGTTCTACACCTGCCGGGTTGGGCTTCTTCACTGGCAGCGTGTCGCCAGAAATCACATGATCGAACAGCGGAGCCAGCTGATGCGCATCGAGCACGGTCTGCGTGTATCGGCCTTCCTTGTTCGTCATCACCACCAGCTTCACGCGTGCTTCTCGCAAGGTATGCAGCGTCTCTCTCACCTGGGGATAAAGATGGCTGCGCGTGCCGCAGCGGCGCTGGTAGTGGCCACTGAAGGCGGCCTCGATGGTCTGAAAGCGTGCTGAGCTGCGCACCACATCGGCCGATTCGTGGCCCACAAACGCCAGCGCCTGGATCAGCAGCTCGCGCGTACCGTGGCCGATCCAGTCGTTCACCTGCTGCTGGGTCACCAGCGGCAATTCGAACTCGTCGAGCGTGTCGTTCACCGCATCGGCGATTTCAGGCGCCGTCTCGATCAGCGTGCCGTCGAGATCGAACAGGATGAGGTCGTAGGCATGGCTCATGGCAGCAGCCCCTTCACCGCCTCGACGACCTTGGCTGAGGTGATGCCGAAGTGCGCGTACAAGTCCTTGGCTGGCGCGGATTCGCCAAAGGTCGCGATGCCGACCACGGCACCGGTGCGCCCGACGTACTTGCGCCAGAAGTCCGGGTGCGCGGCTTCCACCGCCACCGCGGGCAAGTCGATTGGCAGCACCTGGTCCTGGTAGGTGCGCGGCTGGCGGTCGAACACATTGCTGCAGGGCATGGACACGACGCGGGTGGCAATGCCCTCGCCAGCGAGGGCCTTCTGGGCAGCCAGCGCCATCTCGACCTCCGATCCGGTGGCCACGATCACCGCTTGCGGACGCTCCATGTCCGACAGTGAGTAACCGCCGCTGCGGATCTGACCCGCCGTGATGTGCTCGGACACGCGCGGCAGATTCTGGCGCGACAGACACAAGGCGCTCGGCCCATCGCGGCGCTCGACAGAACAGACCCAGGCCACCGCCGTCTCCAGGCCATCCGCCGGGCGCCACACGTCCAGCCCCGGGATGATGCGCAGGCTGGGCACATGCTCGACCGACTGGTGGGTCGGGCCGTCTTCGCCCAGGCCGATGGAGTCGTGGGTGAACACGTGGATCACGCGCTGCTTCATCAGCGCGGCCATGCGGATGGCGTTGCGGCTGTAGTCGCTGAAGGTCAGAAAGGTTCCACCGTACGGGAGGTAGCCGCCGTGCAGCGCGATGCCGTTCATGATGGCGGCCATGCCGAATTCGCGCACGCCGTAGCTCAGGTGGTTGCCCCAGGCATCGCGGCCGGCCTTCACGCAGCCCTTGAAGTTGGTGAGGTTGGAGCCGGTGAGGTCGGCACTGCCACCGAAGAACTCGGGGACCAGCGGCGCCAGCAGATCCAGCGCATTCTGGCTCGCCTTGCGGGTGGCGATGGCGTCGGCCTTGGCCGCGACAGCCGCGAACAGCTCCGGCAGCTGTTTTTCGAACGCGGGCAACAGGTCGCCCGCCATGCGGCGCTCGAACTCGGCGGCTTCCAGCGGGTATTGCACGCGATAAGCCTCGAAACGCTGGCGCCACGCGCGCTCGGCCGTCTCGCCACGCTCCACGGCGTTCCAGGCCAGGCCGATTTCGGCAGGCACCTCGAAGGGCGCGGCCGTCCAGCCCAGCGCGTCGCGCGTGGCCTGCACCTCAGCGGCACCGAGCGCAGCGCCATGCACATCGTGCGTGCCGGCCTTGTTGGGTGAACCCATGCCGATCACGGTCTTGCAGCAGATCAGCGTGGGCTTGCCGTGCGGTTGCATGGCCTGTTTTTTCGCCGCCACCAGAGCGGCCTCGACCGCGACCGGGTCGTGCCCATCCACACCCGGGATCACGTGCCAGCCATAGGCTTCAAAGCGCTTGGGCGTGTCGTCGGTGAACCAGCCTTCCACATGGCCGTCGATGGAAATACCGTTGTCGTCGTAGAAGGCAATCAGTTTGGACAGGCGAAGCGTGCCCGCCAGTGAGCCGGCTTCGTGGCTGATGCCTTCCATGAGGCAGCCATCGCCCAGAAACACATGGGTGAAGTGATCGACGATGTGGTGGCTCACCGTTTCGTCCTCGCGGTTGAACTCGGCCGCCAGCAGCTTTTCGGCCAGCGCCATGCCCACCGCATTCGTGAAGCCCTGGCCCAACGGCCCGGTGGTGGTCTCCACACCGGGCGTGATACCGACCTCGGGGTGGCCGGCAGTCTTGCTGTGCAGCTGGCGGAAGTTTTTCAGCTCATCGATGGGCAGGTCATAGCCGGTGAGATGCAGCAGCGCATAGATCAGCATCGAGCCGTGGCCGTTGGAGAGCACGAAGCGGTCGCGGTCTGGCCAGTGTGGGTTGGCCGGGTTGTGCTTCAGGTGCCGGTTCCACAGCACCTCGGCGATGTCCGCCATGCCCATGGGTGCACCCGGGTGGCCGCTCTTGGCCTTTTCCACCGCATCGACGGACAGCATGCGAATGGCATTGGCCATCTGCTTCGCGAGTTCGGGAGAGGGGTTGTTCATGTCATTTCCTGGAAATGATGGCGACCGTAAGCGGGCCAACAGGGAGCGAGGGGATGGGTTCCAGAACACCGCGGAACCGGCTATGCCGGGCCGCAGGTGTTGCCCCCTGGAGGGGGCGACGCCGCAGGCGGCGCGGGGGTGGGTCAAGCCAGAGCGCGTTTACGTCGCTCCACCATCCGCCAGATGAAGGGCGTGAAGATCAGCTGCATGGCGAGCTCCATCTTGCCGCCGGGGACCACGATGGTGTTGGCGCGGCTCATCATCGAGCCGTTGATCATGCTCAGCAGGTAGGGGAAATCGATGCCCTTGGGCTTGGCGAAACGGATCACCACCATGCTCTCGTCGGCCGTGGGCACGTCGCGCGCGACAAAAGGGTTGGACGTGTCCACGATGGGCACGCGCTGGAAGTTCACGTGCGTGTACTGGAACTGCGGAGTGATGTAGTTCACGTAGTCGGGCATGCGGCGCAGGATGGTGTCGGTCACCGCGTCGGCGCTGTAGCCGCGCATGTTCTTGTCGCGGTAGAGCTTCTGGATCCACTCCAGGTTGATCACCGGCACCACGCCCACCAGCAGGTCCGGGTACTGCGCCACGTTGTGCTCGGGCGTGACCACCGCGCCATGCAGGCCTTCGTAGAACAGCATGTTGGTGCCATCGGGCAGCGGCTCCCAGGGCGTGAAGGTGCCCGGCTCCTGCTGGTAGGGTGCGGCCTCTTCGGCGTTGTGCAGGTACTTGCGGCTCTTGCCGGTGCCGGTCTCGCTGTAGGTCTTGAACAGCGTTTCGATTTCACCGAACAGGTTGGCCTCGGCACCGAAGTGGCTGAAGTTGACATTGCCTGCCTTCTCTTGCTCGGCGGCCTGCAGCTTCATCGACTTGCGGTCGTAGCGGTGGTAGCTGTCGCCCTCGATGATGGCTGCCGTGACATCCTCTCGCCGGAAGATGTTCTGGAAGGTGCGCGTGACGGTGGACGTGCCCGCACCGCTGGAACCGGTGATGGCGATGATGGGGTGGCGTTCTGACATGTGTGCTCCTATCACCCCCGCGCCGCCTGCGGCGTCACCCCCTCAAGGGGGCAACACCAGCCGTCCGGCAAAGCCGGCCCGGCGGTGTTTTGAACAAAGCCCGGCAGGCGATGCGGATGGGTGTCTGCGGTTGATCGAATGGTGTTGAAAGTTCAGTCTCGGAAAAGTGAGCGTTCTACAAACAGCGGGTTGGCGTCGTCCTTGTAGGCGCTGGGTTCTCGGTGGTAGCGCTCGATGCGCTCGACCTCGTTCTTGGAGCCAAACACCAGGCCGATACGCTGGTGCAGCGATGTCGGTTTGACGTTCAGCATGGGATCGCGACCGGTGCTGGCGCGGCCACCGGCCTGCTCCAGGATCATGCCGACCGGGTTGGCTTCGTACAGCAGGCGCAGACGGCCGTTCTTGCTCAGGTCCTTGGTGTCGCGCGGGTACATGAAGACGCCGCCGCGCATGAGAATGCGGTGCGCCTCGGCCACCATGCTGGCGATCCAGCGCATGTTGAAGTCCTTGCCGCGCGGGCCGGTCTTGCCGGCCAGGCACTCGTCCACGTAGCGCTTGATGGGCGCTTCCCAGAAACGGCTGTTGGACGCGTTGATGGCAAATTCCTGCGTGTCTTCGGGCACCCTGAGGTTGGGGTGCGTGAGCATGAACTGGCCCAGATTGGGGTCGAGCGTGAAGCCGGCCACGCCCTGCCCCACGGTGAGCACCAGCATGGTGGTCGGGCCGTAGAGCGCGTAGCCGGCAGCCATCTGCTGCGTACCGGGCTGCAAGAAGTCGGCTTCGACCACATCGCGCCCGCTGTCGATCACGTCCTGTGGCGCGCGCAGGATGCTGAAGATGCTGCCGACCGTCACGTTCACATCGATGTTGCTCGAGCCGTCCAGCGGATCAAACACCAGCAGGTACTTGCCGCGCGGGATGGTGGCCGGGATCTGGTACGGGTGGTCCATCTCTTCCGAGGCCATGCCCGCCAGGTGACCGCCCCACTCCGTCATCTGCATGAAGTAGTCGTTGCTGATCACGTCCAGCCGCTTCTGCTCTTCGCCCTGCACGTTCACCGTGGTGGTCACCGCCTCGGGGCTGCCGATCATGCCGCCCAGGTCGCCAAAGGCCACGGTGCGCGCGATGGCCTTGCAGGCCAGTGCCACGTCGAGCACCAGCGCGTTGAAGTCGCCGCTGGCGGTGGGAAAGCGGCGGCGCTGTTCGATGAGGTACTGCGTGAGCGTGAAGCGGCGGCGGGTGGGCATGGTGAACTCTTTTTTCGAAGGGATGATTCGGTGCGCGATCGAGTCAGCGCTGGACAGCGTTGGTTCTGAGTTGCTGCATCACGGTGCGGTAGCCACCGCCTTCATCGGGCGCGCCGAACACCGCGCTGCCGGCCACCAGTGTGTCGGCCCCTGCGGCCACGATCTGCGCGATGTTGTCCACCTTCACGCCACCGTCCACTTCCAGCCAGATCGGCTGTCCACCGGCCTCGGTGTGGGCGGTGATGCGTTGGCGCGCGGCACGCAGCTTGTCCAGCGTGGACGGGATGAACTTCTGTCCGCCAAAACCGGGATTCACGCTCATGAGCAGCACGATGTCGAGGCGGTCCATCACATGGTCCATGAGCGCCAGCGCCGTGGCCGGGTTGAACACCAGGCCGGCCTTGCAGCCGTGGTCGCGGATCAGCTGCAGCGTGCGGTCCACATGGCGGCTGGCTTCGGGATGAAACGTGATGAGGTTGGCGCCGGCCTTCGCGAACAGCGGGATCAGCGCATCCACCGGCTCGACCATCAGGTGCACGTCAATTCCAATCTTCACGTGCGGCCGGATCGCTTCACACACCAGTGGCCCGATGGTGAGGTTGGGCACGTAGTGGTTGTCCATCACGTCGAAGTGCACCAGATCGGCCCCGGCAGCTTCGATGGCGCGAACCTCTTCGCCCAGACGGGCGAAATCGGCGGACAGGATGGAGGGGGCGAGGCGAATCATGTCGTTGGTCATTCCGGGTCGGGTGCTCAGTGGGTGGCGGCAGGCAAATGCGGTGCCGCGGCCAGCCATTCGCGCAGCTGCGCCACCGACACGCCCGAGAGATCAGGCAAGACGCGCAGCGCGCCGGTGAAGTCCTGGTGGGCGGTGAAGTCGCTGGGCGTGATCACGGTTTGCAACCCGGCTGCCATGGCTGCGCGCAGCCCGTTGGCCGAATCCTCAAAGGCCAGGCAGTCCGCGGGCTGCATGGCCATGTCGCCCAGCACCTGCAGGTACACCTGCGGATGCGGCTTCTTGACCGGCGAAGAAGAGCCATCGCCCACCGCGAGGAACATCTGGCGCCAGTCTGGGCCCACGGCCTTGCGCAGCAGCGCGGCGATGTTGACTGGTGAAGTGGTGGTGGCGATGGCCAGCTTCAGGCCCTGGGCATGGGCTTCGTTCATCAGCGCCAGCACCCCGGGGCGCAGCTGCACCGCGCCCTCGTTGACCGCGTTCTCGTAGTACGCGGTCTTGAACTCGTGCAGCCGGTTGATGGTGTCGGTGAGCGCACCACCTTCCAGCGAGGTCATGCCGGGATTCACCACGTTCCAGTGGTGGCGCAGGCGCTCTTTGCCCCCGGAAATTTCCAGCAGGCGGGTGTAATCCTCGCGGGTCCAGTGCCAGTCCAGGCCAACCTGGTCAAACGCGTGGTTGAAGGCCTCCAGGTGCACGGCTTCCGTGTCGGCCAGCGTGCCGTCGACGTCGAAGATAAGGGCTTTCAGCATAGGGGTCACCTGTTCAAGAGACCCCGTGGTCAGCGGGGTCGTGGGTTAACTATAGGCAGTCACTTAAATAAGGTAAATTCACGATAGATCACATTTAAGTTAAGCAATTACTTAATGAAAAACACCACCTTCCGCCAGCTCAGGGTTTTCACGGAGGTGGCGCGGCACCTGAGTTTTGCCCGCGCCGCCGAAGTCCTGCACCTTACGCCGCCTGCCGTGACCATGCAGGTCAAGGAGCTGGAAGGCCATGTCGGCCTGCCGCTGTTTGACCGCAAAGGCCGCCAGGTCGCGCTCACCACGGCTGGCGAGTACATGCTGGTCTACGCGCGCAAGATGCTCGCCACGCTGAAAGACGCCGAAGACGCCGCCGCCCGCCTGCAGCGCCTGGAGGTGGGCACGCTCACCATCGGCATGGTCAGCACCGCCAAGTACTTTCTACCGCGATTGCTGGCGGAGTTCCAGCGCGAACACGCGGGCATCGAGATTCGGCTGGCGGTGGGCAACCGCGAACAACTGGTCAAGATGCTCCACGGAAATGACGTGGACATTGCGGTCATGGGTCGCCCGCCCACTGAGCTGGCCACGCGCGCCGAGCCCTTCGCCGCCCATCCGCATGTGTTCGTGGCCCCGGTCGATCACCCACTGCTCAAGATCGGCCACCCCACCGCCGAAGCGCTGCAGCCCTATGGCTTCATCCTGCGCGAGCGGGGGTCGGGCACCCGCGCCGCCATGGAAAAGTTCTTTGAGCGAACGCAGCTGGAGCCGCGCGTGGTGATGGAGATGAACAGCAACGAGACCATCAAGCAGGCGGTCATGGCGGGCATGGGCATCAGCTTTCTCTCGCTGCACACCATCGGTCTGGAACTGGAGAACCGGCTCATCGCGGTGCTGGATGTGGAAGGCACACCCATCGTGCGCGCCTGGAATGTGGTGCACACGCTGTCCAAACTGCTTTCGCCGCCAGCCGAGGCCTTTCGCTACTACATGCTGGAGCGCGGCGAAGCCCACCTGGCCGCCAAGTTCGGCCAGTTCGCCCAGCTCGCCCCCGCCGGTACACCGAGCCCGCCGGTGAGCCCCACGCTGAGCTGAGCACCACCTTGATCCTGCGGCCACACCGCGATGCCGGTGCGTGAACTTTGTCGCTTTCGCCGCAGATGGCATCCCCACGACCACCCAGGCTCCGTATCATGCTTTTGACTGACTTTTCATGCTGATCGGCGCCACCTCCACCGCGCTCAGGAGACACCATATGCAACCGAACCGCCGCCTCTCCCTTGCCATCGCCCTCACCGCTGCGCTGCTCGCCGGCTGCGGCACCCAGGTGGTCAACCCGGTCACCGGCAAGACCGAGCTCTCGGCCATGGATGAGCGCACCGAGATCGCCGAAGGCAAGAAGGGGCATGAGCTGATCCTGGCCGAATATGGCGTGGTGAAAGACGCGCGGCTGCAGGCCTATGTGAACCAGGTCGGCCAGCGCCTGGCCGCGCAGTCACACCGCCCCGCCCTGCCCTGGACCTTCACCGTGCTCGACAGCCCGGAGATCAACGCGTTTGCGCTGCCCGGCGGCTATGTGTACGTCACGCGCGGCATCCTGGCCTACATGGAAAGCGAGGCCGACATGGCCGGTGTGATCGGCCACGAGATCGGCCACGTGACTGCGCGCCACGGCGCCCAGCGCGCCACCCGCCAGCAGAACGCCGGGCTGGGCGTGCTCGCGGCCAGCGTGCTCGGCGCGGTGCTGGAGAGCCAGGGCGTGAGCGGCGCGGCCGACCTCAGCAGCCAGGTGGCGCAGGGCGTGGCCGCCGGCTACATCGCCAAGTACAGCCGCGAGCAGGAACTGCAGGCCGACACCCTGGGCGCCGAGTACCTGGCGCGCAACCGCTACAACCCCAGCAACATGGTCGACGTGATCCAGGTGCTGAAATCGCAAGAGGTCTACGCCGCCGACCAGGCGCGTGCCGAAGGCCGCCCGGTGCGCGAGGGCGACGACTGGCTGGCCTCGCACCCCAGCAACGTGCAGCGCCTGCAGTCCATCCGCCAGAACGCCGCCGCCCACAAGGGGCAGTACGGCGATGACGGGCGCGAGCGATTCCTGCAGGCCATCCGCGGCATGACCTTTGGCGACAGCCCCGAGCAAGGCCTGGTGCGCGGCCAGAACTTCTACCACCCCGAGCTCGGCATTGGGCTCACCGCCCAGCCCGGCTGGCGAATCCAGAACAGCCCCAGCGCCCTCAGCTTCGTCAGCCCACAGGGCGACGCCGCGCTGCGCATGCTGGCCGTGCCACCCAAGACCGGCACCACGCACGACGCCATCCTGAAAGACGGCCTCAAGGCCAACCAGGGCCGAGTCACGCGCGGCACCATCAACGGCTTGGCGGCCACCCACTTCGCGGGCACGCGTCTGGTGAACAACGGCCAGACCCAGCCACTGGAAGCCACCATCGTCACCGGCCCCAACAACGCGAACTACGCCCTGCTCTACCTGGCTGCCAACGACGCCGCCAGGAACCGCGCCATGGCCGCCATGAACGCCACCGAAAAGACCTTCCGCCCCCTGAGCGCCGCCGACGCCCGCAACGCCCGCCCTTGGGCAGTGAACCTCGTGCCCTTCCCGCGCGGCGGGTTTGCGGCGCTGCAGACGCCGGGTGTGTCCACCGAGCGGCAGCTGCGGCTGCTCAACGGCCTGTACGACGGGGGTTCTGAGCCCCGGGTGGGGCAGTTGGTGAAGGTGGTGGGGGTGCGGTGAAGCAGCGCCTTCAATGACCCATCGAAGGCCATTCATTCGCTTGAACTATCGTATCCCATAGGATACACTTCACCCATGCGTGTGCAGCTGACTGAAACCTATCGGGACTGGATCAACGCATTGCGAGACCGAACCACGCGTGCGCGGATTCAGGTACGCGTTGACAGGCTGGTGCACGGCAACCCAGGGCAAGTCCGGCGCCTGACCGAGGGCGTCTCTGAACTCAAGATCGATGTGGGTCCTGGCTATCGTGTTTACTACACAGAACGCAACGGGGAGCTGATCATTCTGCTGGCTGGCGGCGACAAGTCCAGCCAGCGCCAAGACATCGAGGCGGCGCTTGAACTCGCCCGCCACCTTTAGGAAACACAGGAGCCAGCCATGACCCAGAACCCTGCCCAGAAGACCCAGACCATGGCCTACGATGTCGCCGAACAGCTGCGCACACCGGAAGAAATGGCCGCCTACCTCGACGCCTGGCTCAGCGACGCACCCGACGACGCCGCCGGCATCGCCCGCGCACTGGGCGACATTGCCCGAGCCAAAGGCATGACCCAGGTCGCCCGGGACAGCGGCCTGAGCCGCGAAAGCCTCTACAAAGCGCTGAGCGAAAACGGCAACCCCAGCCTGGCCACGGTGCTCAAGGTGGCGAAGGCGCTGGGGGTGAGGTTGCACGCGGAAGCGGCTTGAGCGATTGATCGGAGTCTGACCCCATTCGCCGAATTGGAATCTGACCCCAATTTCCTCAATTTCCTGATTTCGCCGCGCGGCTGCAGCGACTGGGAAAGCGCCTGTTGCAGTTGTCGCTCGCCTTGGCGTTGATGGCTCATTGCTGTTTGGGCCAGCCAACCAGCGACAAGGCATGCAGCTAACGCGAGGCTGGCGTGTGCGGCGGGGCGCCAATGCGTGAAGGGTGGGCGGGGCATGAAGTTGGCGGTGAGGTGACCGAGAGGCGTGAGTCAGCGGTTCGAGGGATGGGCAAAAAATGATCTTACTGAGGTGTTGATAGTGAAATTACCAAATTGGAATCCGACCCCAATTTCCCCGTGAAGCAGCTGAAGCCCTCTTCAAAACGGCATCTAGCTCTTAGGCCTCTTGCGGCGCATATCTCGAAATAGAAAAAAAAGTCAAACAAAGCTGTAGAGTAGCAGCAAATTGGGTGATTACTACTGAGGGAATGGAGGTTCCTCGAAGAAATACGTCAGGAACTTTCGATAGAAGAAAATAGAATCCGATGTAAGCTACAGCCGTCAGTGCTAACGAAAGCATAAACAAGATAATTGAAGCTGCAAGAGTTTTTAGCGAAGAGATAGCTGCTGATATGCCCTCATAGATAAGCATTATTACCAAAACCACAATCAGACTGAACCCAGAAAAGAATACCAGTTCACGGCCCGAAACTGACATATCGGTTTGGGGTCCTAATAATAACATTAAAAAAATTAATACAATTATCCCTGTCCGGACTATGGCTGCTTTCAGAGGGTTCATTGGGGGCAGGGGTTTGGCCATAGATTGCTATTTTGTCACATCCAATCTTCGGCTTTTGACATTATTTAGGATTTGCTGAGTAGACCCATATGTCTCAGTGAATCCTGGTGCTGTGTTGGCGAAATGATTTAGGGCAGAGGTGACTTGATTGACTGTAAGGTAGTTATTTTGTGCATTAGGGTTGCTCTTGAGCCACGTACCAAACTCGGTGCTCAGCTTCCTATCCATACTAGGGAGAAATTGGGGTCAGATTCCAATTTGACCCTGCAAGATCAGAGGTTCAGACCTGCGCCGCATCCTGCAACACCTCAGTCGCCCATTGATTCAGGCTCTTGCCCGACGCCTGGGCGGCCACGATGGCAGCGCCGTGCACCTCGGGCGGCACGCGCAGCATCAGCTTGCCGGACGCGGGCTTCTCGGGTTTGATGCCTTGCGCCTTGCAGTCTTGCAGGAAGTCGTCCACAGCCGCTTCAAACTCGCTGCGCAGCTGTGCCACGGTGTCGCCGTGGAAACTGATGATGCTGCGCAGGCCAAGCACGCGGCCCACAAAAATGCTGTCGCGCTCGTCAAACTCGATGCGTGCGGTGTAGCCTTGGTATTGCATGGTGTTCATGGTTGCGCTCCGATTCGTTCTAGCAGTTCTCTGACCTCTTCCACCTGGTAGCGCTTGGCTTCTTTGCCTGGGTGCGGGCGATGGCAGCGCCACTGCTCACCACGCAACTCCAGCTTGACGCGTGAGCCTTCGCGCTCATGCACTTCGCCACCCAACGCCACGATCGGGGCTTCGATGTCCGCGAAAACGATGGACGGCAGCGTGGGCCTGGCAAAAATCGCGCGCAGGGTCTTGCTGTGCTTCGTTTTCATGGCGGAATGCTATCGGTAAATGCAATCATTTGCAAGCGTTTACTGATATCACTCGGTCGCTGAGCCGACAGGCAGAGAGGCGCGAAGACCCCCACCAACGCCGTCTCATGCAGGTCACTCACCTCGACACCACCTCCAACGCCAGAAACTGCGTTGTCTGCAATCGCGAAAAGTTGTTGTCCGACGCCAGGATCAGGCTGCGGTTGCCGTTGGCCAGCACCGGGCCCCAGGCGATGGCTTCGATGTTGTCGAGCAGCAGGCCTTGAAGCGGAATGGGCAGTTCCAGCAACACCTCACGCGACAGCGGCTGAAACGCCGCACCCACGAGGCTTTTGAACGCGCTCACATCGGTCGTATTCGGTTCGATGCGGATCAACACCAGCCGCACGGTGACGCCCTGGCCCGGCACATAGGCGCGCTCCACGGCGATGAAACTGGTCTCGTCCACCGCCAGCAGATCGGTGAGGCCGTTGTCAGCCCGGCTGACCGCCGGTGCACCCTCGCTGGATGGGCGGCGCAATGGAATGGGCGGCAGCGCATAGGCGTACTGCGCGCCTGGTTGGCCGCTCGCTGAGTCGAGCTTGAGCACACGCAGCCAGCTGCCGTGGGACGGCGTGGCCACCGGGCCGTCGTCGATCAGTGCTTCTTCATTGGCCACGAACACCGCGCCGCTGGGTGCGATGGCGAGCGACTCCCACACCTTGTTGCTGCGCGCGCCAGCGGTGACGTTGTCCAGGTAGTCAAAGGCTTGGGGCGGCTCGAACGAGCGCACCCAGCGGCCATCGGTCTGGAACTCGCGCACAAAGGGCTGGTGCCGCGCGCTGGCGTTGCGGCTCCAGTGGCCTTCGCTGGCGATGTAGAGGTTGCCATTGGGCGCCACGCGCAAGGCCTCGGGGTCCAAGCTGGGCCCGCTGGTGGGCAGCGGCTGCCCGTCTGGCCCTTGCAGCAACACCATGCGCTTGATGGCGACGCCGTGAAAGCCGGTCTGATCCACATCGAGGCGCAGCGCATAAAACCGCGGCGGGCCGCGTTCGCCGCCCCGGTCGTCCGAAATGGCCCAATAGGTGCCATCCGGCGCGCGGTCCAGGCCCGAGATGCCGCCAAACTCCACGCCTTCAAACAGGGTGCCGGTGGAGATTTCAAAACTGCCGATCCAGCGCAGGGAAGTGACACGCTCGGGCGCTGGCGCGGCGACCGTTGCCGGCGCTGTGCTCATGGCGGGTACCTGGGCGCTTACCCACCAGGCAGCGCAGCACAGCGATGCGACGCAGGCACAGCGGAACCCAAGGAACAGTGAACGCACAGAAAACCGGTGGTGCATGGCAGCGGCAGCAGATGGCACCGCAGGTTAGCACCGCAGTACGGCAGCGCGATGGCGCGATGCTGTAAAGAGCTGGAAGGGCCCGGCGATGCGCTGCACGCTGGGGTTTTCCCTCGGACTCGAAACGCTCAGACGACCCTACTATGACCCTGTACCCAGTAGGGTATTTTGCATTCCCAACTTTGGAGGAGACTGCCGTGCAACCAGAAGACCTTTCCACCAACCGCCGGCGCCACCTTCTGAAGGCGGTCGCGGCCAGTGCAACGCTGCTGGTCACGGGGTGTGCGGTGTCCACCGGCGCCCGACCACGCGCGGTGGTGGTTGGTGGCGGCTGGGGCGGGCTCGGCGCCGTGCGTGGCCTGCTGGCGGGCGGTGGCGTGGACGTGACGCTGATTGAGCCGAACGAAGCCTTCATGTCTTGCCCGCTGAGCGCGCACTACATCGCCGGTCACCAGCCAGCCAGCGACTTCCAGCGCAGCTATGCCCGCATCGACCAGCTCGGTGCGCGGCGCGTGCGCGAACGCGTGACCGAGATCGACCGGGTCAAGCGCGAAGTGGTGACGGCCACACAGCGACTGCCCTACGACTTTCTGGTGCTCTCACTGGGTGTGGACTACATGGAGGAAGGCATCCAGGGTTATGCGGCGGCGCGCGCGCAGTTGCCAGTGGGTTTTCGCGCGTTTGAGCAATTGGCGGTGCGCCAGCAGGTGGACGAGTTCCTCGTCAAGGGCGGCAACTTCGTGATCAGTGCGCCCAAGCCGCCCTACCGTTGTCCGCCGGCGCCCTACGAGCGCGCCTTCCTGATCGCCGAGCAGATGAAGCAGCGTGGCACCAAGGGCAAGATCATCCTGATCGACGCCAACCCGAACCCGATGCCGCCGCCCATTGCGCAGCCGATCCTGAACGGCATGAAGAGCCTGTATGCAAGTCAGATCGAGTACCTGCCTGACACAGCCATCACCGGGGTGGACATGGGCAAGCGCCAGCTGGCGACCTCGTCGGGCGATGTACCCTTCGCGCACGCCAATTTGGTGCTGCCGATGCGCGCGCCCGCCCTCATCCGCCAGGCGGGCCTGGGCGAGCGATGGGCCGCGGTGAAGCTGCCGAGCTTTCAGAGCCAGGTCGACGACAGCATCTACGTCGTGGGCGATTCGCAGGGCACACCGCTGCCCAAGAGCGGGCATGTGGCCTTTGGCAGCGGCCAGCAGGTGGCCGAGTCGATTCTGGAGCGAGTGGCCGGCAAGCTGCCGGCACCTGCCAGCGGCGCGGTGGATCTGCCGCTGGGTATCTGCTGGGCCAACGTGACCCACAAGGAAGCGATCAACATCAACGTGAGCGCGAGCGTGGTACCCGGGCAGGCGCCCAAGCTCAAATTCACCGTCGACCCTCAGCACAACGAACGCTCGGGTGCCGGCGCGGTCAGCTGGGGCAACGGCATGTGGAAGGCCATGCTGGGCTGACGACACGGTTGCAGGCGGCCGCACCCGGCGAGCTCCCGCACCGGGTCTCGCCCGACCACTACAGGCACGCCGCACTGCCCAGCGACAGGCACCGTTCGTGTCCAATACGGGCATGAGCACCCACAACCCCCAGTCACCCGATACCGACCAGCGCCTGACCGAGCTGGAGATCAAGGCCAGCTACGCCGAAGACCTGCTCGATGCGCTCAATGCGCAGGTGGCGCAACAACAGGAACAGATCGACCTGCTGCTGCGCGAGGTGAGCCGCTTGCGGCAGCAAGGGGGCGACGAGGCTGGCATGAGCTCGCCGCGCAGCCCGCGCGACGAGCTGCCGCCGCACTACTGAGCGCGAGGGCGGCGGCGCGGTACCGGCGCCGCATCGCCTTGCAGGCCAGCGACCATGCGCTGCGCGAGCTCGGGCCGGCGCGCCTGCAGCGCCTGGGCTTGGCGCACCAGCGCGTCGGCCTGCTGGGCGTAGCTGCTGAGTTTCAACCCTTCGATCTCGTCACGAATGGCCTGCAACTGGCGCAACGCTTGTTGCCCCTGAGCAGACCGTGGCGCCGTCTGTTGCGCCACATCGAGCAGCAGCTCGGTGATCAGGCCGAGCTGTTTGCCGTATGACGCCACCGCACAGGCCTGCTGCTCAATGTGGCCATTGCCCGCCTCCGGCGGGATGGCCGCGAACCAGGCACTCGGGTCGATGCGCTGGGCCACATCGCCGCTGAGCGGCAGGTGCAACTGGGGCGCCCAAGTCCAGAACCAGGGAAACATGGCGAACCTCCGGGGTGGTTTTGCTGCGGTGCAGCGTAAACCAGAACACGCTCGCGTGCACCCCTCGCCCGAGGGACGCAACCCAGCAAGCCCTCAGAGCCAGCCTTGGGCATCTTCCTCTGGCCGCGCCGCCGGCGCGGCTTGCGCCAGCGACATCCAGACCTGCAGCGGCAGACGCTCGACCGCGCGGCGCGGTGCGGGCCGCGCCACTTCCAGCTGGCTGCCGGTGGCGATCATCACGCCGCATTCGGCTGGCACCTCGTCGGCCTCGGCGATTGGACGGCCTTTGGCGTCACGCCCGAGCACGTACCAGCAGGCGCCGGCCATGGCGAGGTAGGCGGCGCGTTTGGCTGGGCGCTTGAGGTCACCCAGCAAATCGGCGCGGCTGACCTTGATCTCGTGCACCACCGGCTCCAGGTAGGCCTCGACCGAGCTGCGGCGGATGGAAAACACGTCGGGCATGGCCATGCACCAGGCGCGATCGGGTGCGCGGCCGGCTGCTTCAACTGTCGGCTCGACCGGCCATAGCGGGTGCGGCTCGCTGGCGACTGGTGCAGCGTCAATCGCCGGCTCGCCCTCCAGCAGGTCGCGCGGCAGCGCCACGCGCAAGCTCAGCCCGCGCCAGGCCAGCCGGCCAGCGCGGCCCAGTTCTTCGGCGACCTGCGCCACCAGCGCTTCGTGCGGCGAGCGCGATGCCCGGTTGCCGGCATGGGCCTTGGCCAGTGCCTGGATGCCAGCGCCGGTGAGCCGCAAGGTCTCGAAGCCTTCGGGCGAGCAGCGCCGCTCCAGCAGACCCGCCGCCAGCAGTTCCACCTCCAGCATGTCGGCGCAGGGCCAGCCGGCCGAGCGGTACACCTCGCGCAGGCGCTGATGGTGGCGGCGCGTGATGGCGGGCAACGCAGGCGGGTCAGCGGTGTCGGGCAAAGGCATGGACTGACTGTATATCCAGTACCATGCCTTTTCAATCTCTGCCCCGCTCTCGTGAACGCCGCCGCTTCCCGCATCGACTCTGCCACCGCCAAGCCTTCGCTGATCTCGGCAGACGATGCGCTGACCGGTGAGCTCGCGGTGGCGGTGCGCGCGCTGTGTGATTTCGCGGCGCGGGCGGGTGATCTGGACCTGCGCTTCACCCCGTCGCCCAGCGGCAGCGAAGGCGTGGCCGGTCACGGCACCGTGACCGCGCGCCGCGCAACGGGCTACCAGCGCGAGCTGAGCCTGAGCGCGCGTTTCGAGGCCCTGACGGTGAGCGGCCGCGCCGATGGCTTCGACCCGCAAGCGCTTCGGGTGGAAGAGATCAAGACCCACCGCGGCGACGCGGCGCTGATCCCGCCCAACCAGCGCGCGCTGCACTGGGCGCAGGCGCGGGTGTACGGCTGGATGCTGTGCCAGCAGCTGGGCCTGGAGCGCATCGAGGTGGCCCTCGTTTACTTCAACATCGACACCGGCGAAGAAACACAGCTCACCGAAACGCAGAGCGCCAGCGATCTGCAAACGCAGTTCAACGCCCTCTGCCGGCGCTACCTCGGCTGGGCGCGTGCGCAGGCCATGCACCGAAGCGCGCGCGACACCGCCTTGCGCGCACTGGCCTTTCCCTTTGCCGACTTCCGGCCGGGCCAGCGCCAGCTGAGCCAAAACGTGTACCGCGCCCAGGGGCGCGAGAAAGCCGACGAGCGCGTGCTGATGGCGCAAGCTCCGACCGGCATCGGCAAGACCATGGCCACGCTGTTTGGCGCGCTCAAGGCGGCGCCCGCGCAGGGTCTGGACAAGATCCTGTACCTGACCGCCAAGACGCCTGGGCGCCAGCTCGCACTCGATGCCTTGCAGCGCCTGAACACCGCAGGGCAGCTGCGCGTGCTCGAACGCGTGGCGCGCGACAAGGCCTGTGAACACCCCGACAAGGCCTGTCACGGTGCATCCTGCCCGCTGGCACAAGGCTTTTACGACCGGCTGCCCGAGGCCCGCTCGGCGGCCGCCACCGTGCAGTGGATGGACAAGGCCACGTTGCGCGAGACCGCGCTGGCCCACACCGTGTGTCCCTACTACCTGGGGCAGGAAATGGTGCGCTGGAGCGATGTGCTGGTGGGCGATTTCAACCACTACTTCGACCACGGTGCCGCCTGGCACTCACTCACCGAAGCCAACGGCTGGCGCGTGAGCCTGCTGGTGGACGAGGCCCACAACCTGATCGAACGCGCGCGCCTCATGCACAGCGCAAGCCTGGCGCCCAGTGCCTTCCAGGCGTTGCGCCAGAGCGCGCCACCGGCGCTGAAAAAACCGCTGGATGCGCTGAACCGCCGCTGGGGAAAGCTGGCGCGTGAGCACGACGCGCCCTACACCGCACTGGCCGAGCCGCCGACCGACTGGGTGCAGTCGCTGCAGGAGGCCTGCCACGCCATCGGCGAACACTTCGCCCAGCACCCGGCGCACGCCACCGGCGCGCTGCAGCAGTGGTGGTTCGACGCCCTGCACTTTCTGCGCGTGGCAGAGAGCTTTGGCGACCACAGCCTGTGCGACCTGGCGCGTGATGGTCGGGCCAATGGTCGGGCTTCGGGCAAGCCCGAGCACCCAGCGGTGAGCCTGCGCAATCTCGTCCCCGCACCGCTGCTGAAGGACCGCTGGACCAGCGCCCACAGCGCCACGCTGTTTTCCGCCACGCTCGCGCCCATGGACTACGTGGCCAACATGCTCGGCCTGCCCGAGGAGAGCACGCGCCTGGAAGTCTCGTCGCCATTCGCGCCCGAGCAGCTGCAGGTGCAGCTGGCGCCCCACATCTCCACCCGTTGGCGTGATCGTCTGGCCTCGCTCACGCCCATGGCCGACGTGATGGCGCAGCAGTTCAAGCGCCAACCAGGCAACTACCTCGCCTTCTTCAGCAGCTTCGACTACCTGCTGCAGGCGCTGGACCGGCTGAAGGAAAGGCACGGCAGCGTGCCCACCTGGGCACAGTCGCGCGGCATGAGCGAGCCCGAGCGCGAAGCCTTCATCGACCGCTTCACCGACACCAGCGAGGGTATCGGCTTTGCGGTGCTGGGCGGCGCGTTTGGCGAAGGCATCGACCTGCCTGGCCAGCGCCTGATCGGCGCCTTCATCGCCACGCTGGGGCTGCCCCAGATCAACCCGGTGAATGAGCAGATGCGCGCACGGCTGCAGGCGCGGTTTGGCCAGGGATACGACTACGCCTACCTGTTTCCCGGTCTGCAAAAAGTGGTGCAGGCCGCGGGTCGCGTGATCCGCAGCGAATCAGACCGAGGCACGGTCTGGCTGCTCGACGACCGCTACGCACGCGCCGAGGTCCGCGCGCAGCTGCCGGGGGCATGGTTTCAAGGTCGCGGCCCCTAGCCGGGTCGACGTCACTCCCCGCGGCAGCCTTGCTCAGTCGCCACCGCGGCCGCGCCCTCGACCGCGACCCTGCCCGCCCGAATCTCCGCCGCCCGAGCCACTGCTACCAGAACCGCTGTTGGAGCTGTCGTCCGAGTCGCGATCGTCGCTGGAGCTCCGCCCGCTGCGGCCCCCGCCACGGCGTCCTTCGTTGCGAAATTCCAGTCGGTCGACCACCACCCGCTGCTCGGCGTCCACGCGCCCGCGCACCCACACCGGCTGCCCCGCACGCAGCGCCTCCACCTGGCCGCCCAGCACTTTCAGCACATTGGCCAGCGACAGGGACTCGAAGCCCAGGCTGAGTTCACGCCCACGCAGTTCGTGCACGTAGCCTTGCAGGACCACCTCGCTGACCGGACCAATGGCTTTTCGGGTGGGGTCAGTCTGGGCGTCTCGCACCTGCAGGCGCTCGCCCGTCCACCGACCCTTCACGCGCAGCTCACCGCCCTCACGCCAGCTGACGGTTGACAGATAGCTGCCCAGCTCAAGGCGCGCATCGCCGATGCGCCAGCCAGCGGGATCGCGCGACGCGGACCCGACCAGCAAGGCCTCGCCCGGCGGTACCGCCTGCACACGGGTGGCGCGGATCTCGCCGTCGGCGCGCCGCTGCCCACTCACCCGCACCCAGTCGCCCACAGCAATACCCGCCAGATCCTGCAGTTCGAGCGCGGTCACGCGTTGCCCCATGACCTCCAACTGACCGGTGCTGCGGTCAAGCATGCCCAGCGGTCCCACCACAGCATCGAGCACCGCGATGCGCTCAGCCTGGAACCGTTCGCCCTCACCCTGAGCGCGCAGCGCCACCACCTGGCCCACGGCGAGTTCGTTGAGAGACGACGGTCGACCATCGCGCTGCACCGGCGTATCGCCATCGAAATCCACCTTCACGCCGTTGACACAGATGCTGCCGAACCCGGTCACCACGCCCACGATGCCGGTGCCACCCAGGCCACCCTCGGCCACCTGCCCGGTACCACCCAGCCCCGGACGCTGCGCGACCTGCCCGGTGCCGCCGAGGCCGCCCGGGTTGGCCGCCACCGAGGACGCTGGCGCGCCGGTGCCCCCCAGCCCCGGAGCCAATGGGGCGGGGTTCACCTGCGAAGCCATGCGGGTGCAGGCATCGCCGGCATGGCCGGATCCCACGCCCACGGCGCGCACCACCTGGCCCAGCGGTTGCAGCACGACGCGGTCCGCCAGACTGGCCATGCTGCTGCAGGCGCTGAGGACAAGGACTGCCAGCAGGGGAAAAGCCCAGCGCACCGGACGCCTCAGTGCCCACCACCCCACAGGCGCAGCCCTGCTTGGTACATGCTGGCGAAGACTGGCCCGGGAACTGCGTGGCGCGGCGCTCACGACGACATCCCTTCACCTTGCCCCGCGGGTTCGGCGAGCTCTGCAGGTTCGGCGTAGAAGTAAACGCCCATGGTGATGCGCTGGGGGCTTTCGCCAGGCTGGCGCTCCGCGCTGTCCTTCGCTTCGGCCTCCATGGCCGCCTTGTTCACCGCCAGCAGGGCTTTCATGCCCACCTGCTCAGTCAGCTTGGCCAGGCGATCCACCGAAGCTGGCGCCAGCGCGTTGTAGTGCACGCTGCGCTCCATGAAAGGCGGCTGGCCGCCCAGCACGTTGTGCACCGCGGCGGCGGCATGGTCGTGCAGGTTGTGGCCCAGGTAGAAGGCTTTTTCGTCGGCGCCACGGGTCGGCACGAAGGCGCCGGTGTTGAGACACACGCGGCCTTCGTCGTCGAGATGGACCACGCCCAGGCGCAGCCATTCGTCGAGCACGACGCGCGAACGGATGTCGCTGTTGACGCCGCTCACCAGCGCCTCGAACGATTGCTCGCCGCCTTCGCTGGCCAGGCGGGCCAGCGGTCGGGGCTTGCCATCCTCCTGAACGTAGCGGGCATCGCCCATCCAGTGCGCGACCAGTTGCGCGCCGCGCGGCACCACCGATGGCTCCAGCGCCTCGGGTGTCTGCAGCAGCTGGCGCAGGCGGCTCACGTCCTTGCGGTGCACGCCGCTGACCAGGCTGACCCGGCTGTCGGTGGGCGGTCGGGCATCGAGTCGAAATTCCTTCTCGGCCACTTCCACAAACAAGCCCTTGAGCAGGTCCGCCAGGTACGGGTACGTGATGCCCTGGGCCAGCATCAGCCGCACGAGCGGACGCAACAACTGACGCAGGGCGCGCACCAGCGCGGGCGACGGCCCGCCAGGCTGGCTGCCGTCGGTGGTGGGCTGGGGGGTGTTGTCTGGGCGGGGCATGGCGAAGCGGGAGAAGTGTGCGAACAAAGTTTAACCAATTCGTGGGATATTTTCACACAAATCACTTGACGTGGGAAATTTACCCACACATACTGCGGCTGTGCGTGGGATTTTTTCCCACGCACAAACCCAGAACCCCAACCTTTCAGGAGAAAACCATGGTCACACACAACACAACCCGCATAGCCGCCCTGGTGGCAGCTCTCACGCTGGCACTGGCATCGGGCGCAGCCCTGGCCAAGGACGGCAGTTCCGGCAAGGGCCGCGGCGGCGACAGCGCGGGCTCTTCCTCTTCGTCCAGCGGCGGCGGCAGCGGCGGCCAAGGCCGTGGTCGCGGCCGAGGCGGCGACGGCGCTGGCTCCTCGTCTTCGTCCGGCGGTGACAGCGGTGGCCGTGGTCGCGGCCGCGGTGGCGATGACGGTGGTTCCAGCAGCAGTTCTTCTTCGTCATCGTCATCGTCTTCTTCCAGCAGCAGCTCGGACGGTGGGCGCCGTGGCCGCGGGGCAGATGACGGCCCGAACCACCACGCCGACGGTCACGTCAGCGGCCGCAATCGCCCGCGTGGCGTGGAAGACAGTGGTGTGGACGCACCGGACGACAGCGACGGTCGGGTGGGCCGCCGTGGTCGAGGTGCCGATGACGGAGCCAACCACCACGCCGATGGCCATGTCAGTGGTCGCAATCGCCCGCGTGGCGTGGAAGACAGCGGCGTGGACGCACCAGACGACAGCGATGGCCGCGTGGGGCGCCGCGGGCGAGGCGCAGATGACACGAACGATGCACCAGACGACAGCGACGGTCGGGTCAGCCGCCGCTGATGCCGGCACTCAGGGCAAGAGGGTCGCGCGGGACGCCGCGAGGGCCTCGGCCTGAGCGAGCGCATCAAGTCGATCCCGCGGTTCGACAATCCCGCTTACCTGTTTGCCTCGCTGCTTGCGCCGGCACGGGCAACAACACCGCCGGGGACACTGAACTAGGCCGCGTGATGAACGCCCGCCGCCGGCTGAAGGCTCAGTCATCGTCTCCGAGTTCTGCGCTCCAGCCTGCGGCCTTGGCCAACGCAACCGCCTGCGCATGGATGCGCGCGTGGCGCTCTGCCAGCTCGGGTGGCAGGCGGCTGGGCAGCTGGCCGTAAGGCTCCCAGGCCTGGTGAACTTGTTCAAACAGGTTCTGCAGATCACCCGCCGTCTTACCGGCAAAGGTGTTGCCCTCGGGCACGATGTCGAACACCCAGGCGTCGCGGATGATGCGCCCGGTGAGGGTCATTCCGTGGTTGTCTTCCTGGTCGACGCCAGCGTAGGTTTGGGTGCGGGTTTGGATCATGGTGTGAGCTGAGTGCTTCGGAATGGGCCTAGCGGGTCAGCCCAGCGTACAGCAATGGCAGTTTCTCAGGCAAGCGCTCCACCTGGTCGACCACCAGGTAGTTGCGCGCGCCGAAGATGCGGCTCACGTACTGGTCGGCGCGCGGGTCCAGGCTCATGCAGTAGGTGATCACACCGTTGCGCCCGGCTTCTTCCACCGCCTTCTTGGCGTCGTGGCGCAGATACTGCGGGTCGCGCACATCCACATCGGCCGGCTCGCCGTCGGTGATGACGAACAACAGCTTCTTGCTGCTGCGCTGCGCCTTGAGGGCGGTGGTGGCGTGGCGGATGGCCGCGCCCATGCGGGTGGAGAGCTGCCCTTCCATGCCGGCCAGGCGCGCCTTGGCGGTGTCGTCGTAGGGCTGGTCAAAGTCCTTGAAGCGCCAGTAGTTCACATCGTGCCGGCCATCGGAGCAGAAGCCGTGAATGGCGAACGGATCGCCCACCTTGTGGATTGCGTCGGCCAGCAGCGTGCAGGCAGAGCGCGTGAGTTCGAGCACGGTGTGTTCCTGACCCGCCACCTTGTCATTTGTTGACTGCGAGAGATCCAGCAGGACGAGGACCGAGATGTCGCGCAACTTGCGCACGCTGCGCATCATGATGCGCGGGTCGGGCTGGCGGCCCATGCGCATCTCGATCAACGACGAAAGCGCGGCATTCAAGTCGATCTCGTCGCCGTCTTCGAGCTTGCGGATGCGCTGCACGCCCTGCGGCTGCATCGCGTCCAGGATGTATTTCATGCGGCCGATCAGGCGACGGTGCTCGGCCAGGATGCCGTCGATCACCGCCGCGTCCCCGGCCTTG
Organism: Hydrogenophaga sp.; assembly: GCF_030373245.1. GTDB lineage: Bacteria > Pseudomonadota > Gammaproteobacteria > Burkholderiales > Burkholderiaceae_C > Hydrogenophaga. The sequence continues at coordinate 31,934 of NZ_JAUCZF010000004.1, read as the reverse complement.
GGGCGTCTCTCCTGCACCGTGGCCCAGGCCGGGCGTTCGAGCTGGATCATGTGGTCCCACTCGCCGTAGTGTGCCGGCGGCAGCACCGGCTCGCGGCCTTCGCTTTCATTGAACGACACGCCCAGGTCTTCGTAGGGAAACAGCTCGGTGCCCAGCACCCAGATTTCCTGCGCGTCGTCGCCCGCGCCCTCCACCTCGAGCTCGTTGACGAACTCCATCAGGTTGGCCTGCTTGCGCACTTGCTGCGGCGGCTCGTACCCGGCGGCGATGCTGCGCTCGAAGTCGAAACCGTCGAAGGCCCAGAAGTAGCGGTTGTCGTCGCGGTAGGCGACCGTCTGCAGGTCCGTGCGCGGCTGGAAGGCTGGCCCCTTTGTGAGCTCGCGGTAGCTGTGCGCCAGCTGCACGCCCAGTTCCCACGACACGGTGTTGTCGTGCGGATCGGCCTGCATGCGCGGCAGCGCCTCGACCAGCAGCGCGCGGCCCTGGGCGATCCAGGGGTGGTTGTCCTCGTACGCGGGATCGAGCAACGCACGCGCGAGACGATTGAGCCAGTCACCGGCCGTCGCTTGTTGCGTGACCTGCACGGTGTGCAACTGTGCCCAGAGCGGTCGCAGGCCCGGAAAGCGCGCCAGCGTGAGGGCTTCGACCCGCGCGTCTTCCATCAAGCCGATCAGCGCCATCTGCCAGGGGTTCAGCGACTCGGTCGAGATCGGCTGGCGGGTGTACACCACGTGCGCCGCGGCGTGCGCAGCGGCGGCGCGGTAGAGCTGCGTGGCGTCCACCGCACCGGCGTTGCCGTCGACCGCGTCGTAGGCGTCGGGCAGGTGGATGAAGTAGTCCTCGATGAAGGGGCGGTAGCCCTCGCGCGATTCATAGTCACCGGCCGTGGGGCGCATGAAAAAGTCGCGGCCCCAGAGCGCTCGCAAATACATGTTGATGCGCCGCTGCACGTCCACCAGCAGCGTACCCTTGCGCTCCTTCTGCAGCATGGCCAGGGACTCTTTGGACTGCAGGCCGAAGTAGGCGATCTGCTCTTCGTAGTTCGTGCGGTGCGCCTGCGCGCCCCAGGTGGCCCAGCGCCGCAGGCCACCCAGCGTGAGCTGACTGAGGAGCGCGTCGAGCTGGCCCAGCATGGGACGCAGGCCGCGCGGCGCCTGCGCCACCAGCGTATTGAGGAACTGCAGGTACTGCAGGAACAGCGCGCCGTCGGCGAGGCGGCGCGCGGCGGTGGGCGCCGTGGCCAGCACCAGCTCGACTACCGCGCCCGAGGTCTTGGACGCGAGCGTGAGCGCAGTGGTCGCCAGTTCGCCGACCACGTCTTCGCCGATTTCCTGCGCCACCTGCGGCGCGCCATCGATCCAGGCGTTGACCAGTTCGTGACCCCGGCCGAGGCCACGCAGCGCGGCGGCGCCCTTGACGTAGTTGTCCAGCCCGCGCGCGGAAAACACCTTGGTCGCGTCAGGCCAGCGGTGCGCCAGCAGTTCGCGCGAGGCCGCATCCAGTTGCTCGGTCCACTCGGCGTGGTCGTGGAGGTGGACGCTCATGGCGAGATCAGAAGAATGTCAAAACTGCGGCGTCCAAAGCGTCGCGCATGTCCGGGTCGTCCGTGATCGGGCGCACGAGCGCCACGCGGCAGGCGGCCTGTGCGGACACGCCTTTGGCGATCAGGCTGCCCGCGTAGATCAGCATGCGGGTGGAGATGCCTTCGTCAAGGCCGTGGCCCTTGAGGTTGCGCGCGCGCTCGGCGATGCCGACCAGCTTGCCCGCCACGTCCGGACTCACGCCGGTTTCGTGCGCCACGATCTCGGTTTCGATGGCGTGTTCGGGGTAATTGAAATCCAGCGCGCCGAAGCGCTGCTTGGTCGACTGCTTCAAGTCCTTCATCAGGCTCTGGTAGCCCGGGTTGTAGGAAATGACGATCTGGAAGTCCGGGTGCGCGTTCAGGAGTTCGCCTTTCTTCTCCAGCGGCAACACGCGGCGGTTGTCGGTCAGCGGGTGGATGACCACAGTGGTGTCCTGCCGCGCCTCGACCACTTCGTCGAGGTAGCAGATGGCGCCGTGCCGCGCAGCCATGGCCAGCGGGCCGTCCTGCCACCGAGTGCCCTGCGCATCGAGCAGGAATCGCCCCACCAGATCGGACGCTGTCATGTCTTCGTTGCAGGCCACGGTGATCAGCGGCTTGTTCAGCTTCCACGCCATGTACTCGACAAAGCGCGTCTTGCCGCAGCCGGTGGGCCCCTTGAGCATCATCGGCATGCGCACCGAGTACGCGGCCTCGTACAGCTCGACCTCGTCAGTGACGGGGCGGTAGTAGGGTTGTGCGGCGACGCGGTAGGCGTCGAGTTGCTCACTCATGTTTTCGTCTCCACTGCCCTTGCACTCGTTGTCCATCGGCGTTGGCCTGCACCGCGCGGTGCGACGCGGCCAACTCCATTCGTGTCTTCCGCCGGCCTACGGCCGGCTCCCCCTTGACCTCACTGCGTCGGCCACTCCGCACCACGCTCACGAGCACACCAAGTAGAAAACCCTCGGTACGTCCGGCGCGCTTAAGGTGACCAGAGATGCCGTGGAACCGGCTTCGCCGGGCCACAGGCATCGCCCCCCTGGAGGGTGACGCCGCAGGCGGCGCGGGGGGTTAAACAGTTTTCCCGCGATAGATGACCATCGAAGTACCCTGCGACTGGTTGAAGTTGTTGTAGCCAATCAGGCGAACATGGTTGTCAGGGTTGGCCTTGCGGCATGCCGCCGCTTCGGCCAGCACGCGGTCCACATCGGTTTCGCCAAACATGGGCAGCTTCCACATGTACCAGTACGAGTCACCCAGGTAGCGCGGTTCGGTGTGCTCGATGGCGGGGTTCCAGCCCTTGTTCACCAGGTACTCAACCTGCTTTCGGATCTCCGCATCGGTCATGGGCGGCAGGTAGGAAAAGGTTTCGAACTTGCGGCTGGCAGGGTCGGAGAGACGGGATGTGTAGTCTTGCATGCTCATGATGGGTTCCTTAAAAAAGTGACGCTGCGTCCGAACCGGTCAAGTTCGATTCAGGACGCGAAGCAAAGCCGCAGACGGTGCTGAAGGCACGGCAAGGCTTTGCGACAAAGTCATAGATCGAAATCGGCCGGTTCACTTGTGCGCTACGTCGAGCTTGTCCACCGTGTCAAATTCGAATTTGATTTCCTTCCAGGTCTCCATGGCGATCTGGAGCTCGGGCGAATGCTTGGCTGCATCCATCAGCACGGTCTTGCCTTCTTTCTCGACCGCCACGCCTTCATTGCGCGCCTTCACGCAGGCTTCCACCGCCACGCGGTTGGCGCATGCGCCGGCCGCGTTGCCCCAGGGGTGGCCGAGCGTGCCGCCGCCGAACTGCAGGCAGGAGTCATCGCCGAAAATGTTGACCAGTGCCGGCATGTGCCACACGTGGATGCCGCCCGAAGCGACGGGGAAGACGCCCGGCATGGAGCCGAAGTCCTGGTCGAAGAAGATGCCGCGCGAGCGGTCTTCCTTGATGAAGCGTTCGCGCATCAGGTCGATCCAGCCCAGGGTGGCTTCGCGGTCGCCTTCGAGCTTGCCCACTACCGTGCCCGAGTGCAGATGATCGCCACCCGAGAGGCGCAGGCATTTGGTCAGCACGCGGAAATGGATGCCGTGGTGCGGGTTGCGGTCGAGCACGGCGTGCATGGCGCGGTGGATGTGCAGCAGCATGCCGTTGTTACGGCACCAGTTAGCCAGGCTGGTGTTGGCGGTGAAGCCGCCGGTGAGGAAGTCGTGCATGATGATTGGAGCGCCCAGTTCCTTGGCGAACTCGGCCCGCTTGAACATTTCTTCCACCGTGGGTGCGGTCACGTTCAGGTAGTGGCCCTTGCGCTCGCCGGTCTCGCGTTCTGCCTTCTGGCAGCCTTCCACCACGAATTCGAACCGGTCACGCCAGCGCATGAACGGCTGGCTGTTGACGTTCTCGTCGTCCTTGGTCAGGTCCAGTCCACCGCGCAGGCACTCATAGACCGCGCGACCGTAGTTCTTGGCCGACAGCCCCAGCTTGGGCTTGATGGTGCAGCCCAGCAGCGGGCGGCCGTATTTGTTGAAACGGTCGCGCTCGACCTGGATACCAGCCGGCGGACCGCCGCAGGTCTTCACATAAGCAATGGGGAAACGAACATCCTCAAGACGCAGGGCGCGCAAGGCCTTGAAGCCGAACACGTTGCCCACCAGCGAGGTCAGCACGTTGACGATGGAGCCTTCTTCGAACAGGTCGATCGGGTAAGCCACGAAGGCGTAGAAGCAGGTGTCGTCACCGGGCACGTCTTCGATCTTGTAGGCGCGGCCTTTGTAGAAGTCGAGATCGGTCAGCAAGTCGGTCCAGACCGTGGTCCAGGTGCCGGTGGACGACTCGGCGGCAACAGCAGCGGCCACTTCTTCTCGGTCCACACCGGGCTGCGGCGTGATCTTGAAGCAGGCGAGGATGTCGGTGTCTTTCACGGTGTAGTGCGGCTCCCAGTAGGTGCTGCGGTACTCCTTGACGCCGGCGTTGTAGGTTTTGGTGGCCATTCGGTCTTGCTCCTGTTCGTGGTGGTCGGTGGTCTCCGTCGAGGCCCAGGGCATCGGTGGTGAGCCCTTGGCGAGACGCAGTTGCGCTGAACTGGAACAAATTGTTGATCGCTTATAGAATTAGTAAAAGTAAATTGTTTAGACCATAACGGTAGATTTTTATCTATTTATTAGGAACCCAAGAATGAACCTGCGCCATGCCACCCTGCACCAGCTGCGCATCTTCCACGCCGTGGCTCAGCACAACAGCTTTGCACGTGCCGCAGAGGCGCTGCACCTTTCGCCACCGACGCTCTCGCTGCAGGTCAAGCAGCTGTCGGAGACGGTGGGGCAGCCACTGTTCGAGCAGGTGGGCAAGAAAATTTTCCTCACGGCCGCTGGCGAAACCCTGGCCGAGGCCTGCACCGACATCGAGACGCGAATGGAGCGCCTGTCGCAGGACCTCGCTGCGCTGCAGGGCGTGGAGCGCGGCAGCCTGAAGCTCGCCATCCTCACCACGGTGAAGTACACCGTGCCCAAGCTGCTCGGGGGTTTTTGCGCCGCTCACCCAGGCATTGAGGTCGCCATGCTGGTGGGCAACCGCGAGATGCTGCTGCAGCGCCTGGCCAACAACCAGGACGATCTCTACATCATGGGTCAGCCGCCCGAGAACATGGATGTGGTTTGCGAGGGTTTCGCCGACAACCCGCTGGTGGTGGTGGCCCCGCCCGACCACCCGCTGGTGGGACGCAGGCGCATCGCACCCAAGCGCCTGGCGCAGGAGCCGTTCATCCTGCGCGAACCCGGATCGGGCACCCGCCTGACCGCTGAAAAGTTCTTTACCGACCGCGGCATTGCCCTGAAGAACCGCCTGGAAGTGGGCAGCAACGAGGCCATCAAGCAGACGGTGGCTGGCGGTCTTGGCCTGGCTGTGCTGTCGGCCACCACCGTGGTCGCCGAGCTGGCGTTGGGGGAGCTGGTGCAGCTCGACGTACAGGGGTTCCCCTTGATCCGTCGCTGGCACGTAGTCTACCCGCGCGGCAAGCGGCTGTCGGCCGCCACACGCGCCTTCAAGGACTGGCTGTTCGAACACCGCCCGGTCGGCCCGGTGCGGCGCTCGGCGCTTCAGTCCTGATCGGGCTCGGGCGCCGGAGGCGGCGCCAGTGGCGTGATCAGCACCTGGTCTATCCGCCGACCTTCGAGCGCGAGCACCTCGAAACGCCAGCCTGCGCACTCGACCGACTGCGACAAGACCATGAGTTGCCCAGCCTCCGCCTGCATGAGGCCAGCGACGGTGTTGTAGCGGCCTTTGTCCTCGTCGGGTAGTTCGTCGATGTCGAAGCGCGACTTGAGTTCGGCCACCGGCATCGCGCCATCGATCAGCCAGGCACCGTTCTCTTTGGGAATCGCCCACGCGTCCACCGGTTGCTCGGGTGAGAGCTCGCCGGTGATGGCCTCCAGCATGTCCAGCGGCGTGAGCAAACCTTGAACCACGCCGTACTCGTCGACCACGAACACCATGCGCGTGGAGCGGATGCGGAACTGCTCCAGCAGCTCCATGCCCGTCAGGGTCTCGGGCACGAAGACCGCAGGCTTCACATGCTGGCCAATGGCATCCGTCACGCGCTGCGACTGCAGCGAGAGCATGTGCGGCAGGTGGATCACGCCCACCACATCATCAAGGTTGCCACGGCACACCGGATACCACGAGTGCCCGGTGGTCCAGGCTTTCTGGATCGCTTCGTCCAGGGGGTCCTGTGCGTCCAGCCACTCGATGTCGCTGCGAGGCACCATGATGGACGTGAGCTGCCTGTCGTCAAGCAGGAAAACGTTGCGCACCATCTGGTGTTCGTGTTCCTCGATCAGGCCCGCGTCCACGCCCTCCTCCAGGCTGGCGTTGATCTCTTCTTCGGTCACGTGCTGCACCGCATTGGCGTCCACGCGCAGCAGGCGCAACATCCAGTGCGTGGTGTGCGAGAGCAGCCAGACAAACGGCTTGGCCGCCTGGGCCACGAAGGTCATGGGCCGAGAAACCCAGCGCGAGACGGTCTCGGGGTAGAGCTGACCGATGCGCTTGGGGACCAGCTCCCCGAATACGATGGTGATGAAGGTGATGACCACCACCACGACCGCGGTGGCACTCACACTGGCGGTGGTGTCCTCCAGCCCCCAGGATTGCAGCACGAGCGCCAGGTCGTCGCTGAAGGCGGCTTCCCCCACGATGCCGTTGAGCATGCCGATGGAGGTGATGCCCACCTGCACCGAGGACAGGAACTGGGTCGGATTCTCGAGCAGTTTTAGCGCCGTCTTGGCGCCTTTGTCGCCCGATTCGCTCAGGGCCGACAGCCGCGCCTTGCGGCTGGAGGCCAGAGCCAGCTCGGACATGGCGAACGCACCGTTGAGCAAGGTGAGAAAGGCAATCAGCAGTATGTCCATAATTTGTGTATGGCACTTTACCTGATTGGGGATGTACAAGGCTGCAATGCTGCCTTGGGGCAGTTGCTCGACAAGCTGGCGTTTTCACCCAGCCGAGACACCGTTTTTCTGCTCGGTGACCTGGTCAATCGCGGCCCCGATTCGCTGGGGGTGTTGCGGCGCGTGATTGCGCTGGATGGTGCCGCACAGGCCCTGCTCGGCAACCACGACCTGCATTTGCTCGCGACCGCCAGCGGCGTGCGCAAGCCACACCGCAACGACACGGTGGACGACATCCTGGATGCACCCGACCGCGATGCGCTGCTGACCTGGCTTCGCCACCGACCCATGGCCTTGCAGGCGCAGGGCTGGTTGATGGTGCATGCCGGCGTACTGCCCGCCTGGGACGTGGCGCAGACGCTGACCCTGGCGGGCGAACTGCAGGCAGTGTTGCGCGGCCCGGACTGGCTGCACTTCATGCACCACCTGTACGGCAACCAGCCTGACCGCTGGCGCGACGATCTCGCCGGCTTCGACCGGCTGCGCGTGATCGTCAACGCATTGACGCGGCTGCGCTTTTGCACCGCCGACGGCGTGATGGAGTTCGAAACCAAAGACAGCGCCAGCGCCGCGCCACCGGGATTCATGCCGTGGTTCGAGGCGCCCGGTCGGCACACCGCCGGCACACCAGTCGCGTTTGGCCACTGGTCGACCTTGGGTCGGGTGCAACGGGCTGATGTGCTGCCGCTGGACACGGGCTGCGTCTGGGGGGGCTGCCTCACGGCTGCGCGCCTGCTCGACGATCGGGGGGGCGTGGAGCGCATCGACGTGCGCTGCGCGCAGGCTCAGCGCCCGGGCAAGAGAAGCTGAGCGCGAGCGCTGCGGATCAGCTTTCCTGGGCGGGAGCTTCCGCAGGTGCCTCTGCCGCTGCCTCGACAGGTTTGAACAGCATCGGCACTTTCTTGCGCGTCTTGATGTTGGGCGAAACCGAGCGCGCGGTGGCGCGCTTCTCGGCCTCCCATGCCGGTTTCTGGGTGTCCGGCAGGCTGGGTTCGTAGGGTTTGTCGAACAGGGGATCTGCCGGTGCACGCGGCGGACGAGACGGCGCGCGCCCGACGGGGGCTTCGTCACGGCTGCGGCGCTCGCGCGCAGGTTGCGATTCTTCGCGCTGCCAGGCGCGCTGGCCGTCGTTGAAGTGACCCGCCGGCTGCCGGTCGCTGGCGAGCTCCAGGGCTTCGAGCTCCAGCTTCTTGCCCAGCAGCTTTTCGAGATCGCCCATCAGGCGCGTGTCGCGCGCACTCACGAACGACACCGCCAGCCCGGAGGCGCCCGCCCGACCGGTGCGGCCGATGCGGTGCACGTAGTCTTCGGCGTTGAACGGGATGTCGAAATTGAACACGGCCGGCACATCTTTGATGTCCAGGCCGCGAGCGGCCACATCGGTGCAGATCAGCAAGTCCACGGCGCCGCTTTTGAACGCTTCGAGCGCCTTGAGCCGCTCGTCCTGGCTCTTGTCGCCGTGCAATGCGGTGGTGTTGAGGCCTTCGCGCTCCAGAGAGCGCGCCAGCCGAGCGCAGCCGAGCTTGCTGTTGACGAACACAAACGCCTGCTTCAATTCGCGATCGAGCAAGATTTTGCGCAAAGTAGCGCGTTTGTCGTCGTCGTCAACGCGGTAAAAATGCTGCTCCACGGTGGAGGCGGTGGCGTTGGAACGCGCCACCTCGATCGTCACCGGGTCCTGCAGGTAGCTGTTGGCCAGTCGCTTGATCTCGGGTGAGAAAGTGGCCGAAAACAGCAGCGTGGTGCGCTGCTTGGGCAGGTAGCTCAGGATGCGCTGCAGGTCGGGCAGAAAGCCGATGTCGAGCATGCGGTCGGCCTCGTCGAGCACCACGTACTCAACCTGGTTCAGCACGCAGTTCTTGGCCTCGATGTGATCCAGCAGACGCCCCGGCGTGGCCACCAGCACCTCCACGCCTTTCTTCAGCTCGGCGGTCTGCGGCTTCATGTCCATGCCGCCAAACACCACCGTGCTGCGCAGCTGGGTGTATTTGGCATACAGAGCGATCTGCTCGGCGACCTGATCGGCCAGCTCGCGCGTGGGCAGCAACACCAGGGCTCGCACCGGATGGCGCGCTGGTGAGGTGGATGCATTCTCATGCTTCAGCATGCGCTGCAGCAACGGCAGGGAAAACGCCGCGGTCTTGCCGGTACCCGTCTGCGCGGCGCCCATCACGTCCCTGCCCTCCAGCACCACAGGAATGGCCTGGGCCTGGATCGGCGTCATGTTTTCGTAGCCCATTTCGGCCACGGCGCGGGCAAGAGAGGGCGAGAGGGCGAGCTGGGAGAAGGATTGGGTCATTAGAAATGCGTGGCGCGAAAGGCGGTGCCCTGGCTGGGCGTTAGCCTCCTATTGTCGCACTTCAGGCTTTTTTTGCCCATTTTGACCCTCTTTCGGGGCCTGATCCACCTCAAAGGGTGCGTGCGTTGAAGGTATCGCAGGCCTGCACCTGGCCGGTCCTGAGGCCGGTATTGAACCAGCGCTGGCGCTGCTCACTGCTGCCGTGGGTGAAGCTGTCGGGAACCACCATGCCCTGGCTCTTGCGCTGAAGCGCATCGTCACCGATGGCGGCGGCCGCGTTCATCGCCTCTTCCACATCACCCGGCTCGATGATGCCTTTGCTTTTGTCGTTGTGATGAGCCCAGATGCCAGCAAAACAGTCGGCCTGCAGCTCCAGTCGCACCGACAGTGCGTTGTACTCGCGCTCACTGACCCGCCCGCGGGCCTGCTCCATCTTGGTCGTGATGCCGAGCAGGTTCTGCACATGGTGACCGACTTCGTGCGCGATCACATAGGCCTGGGCGAAGTCACCTGGCGCGCCGAGCTGGCGGCGCAAGGTGTCGTAAAAGCTCAGATCGATATAGACCTTTTGATCACCCGGGCAGTAAAACGGGCCCATGGCCGACTGACCGGTACCGCAGGCCGTGGGCGTGGCGCCGCGAAACAGAACCAGTCGGGGCTTCTGGTACTGGGCGCCACCCTGCTGGAACAGCTGGCTCCACACGTCTTCGGTCCCGCCCAGCACTGCGGCGGTGAACTGGCCCATTTCATCGGTCGGCTTTTCGCCGGAGGCGGGCACCGTCTGCACCTGGGCGCTCGGCGCGATGTCGCCCGCGCCGCCCAGCACGCCCAGAATCGTCATCGGGTTGATGCCAAAGATCCAGCCCGCCACCAGTGCGATGACAATGGTGCCCAGGCCAAGGCTGCGCCCGCCGGTGCGCCGTCCGCCGCCCAACATCCCGCCTGCGCCGGGCGACGAACGTCGATCTTCGACCTGATCCGACTGGCGGTTGTTTTCCCATTTCATCTGACGCTCTCCTGATCGGCGGGGAACTCGGTTCTGCACCATGCAGTCCCAAGGTGTGTAGCGCCAATGACTGACAAGCCGCCATTATGCAAACCCTGCCCTCACCTGTCTGCCTGAACACCTCCAAGCGCCGTTGGGGAGCGGTCGCAGCGTGCCGCATCACCGTCGCTGTGGTTTTTGCGGTGCTGGTGCTGGCCCTGGCCGGCTGCGCCAGCACCATCGACGCCAAGGTGACGCGCTTCAACCAGTGGCCCGCCGATGCCGCCGGCCAGACTTTCAGCTTCACCACTCCCGCGGCCGGACGTGAGCTGGAGCTGCGTGCTTACCAGGCTCTCGCGGCTCGCGAGCTCCAGGCGCGAGGCCTGGTGCCGGCACCCGAGGGCCGTGCTGGCCGATTTGTGGTCGAAGTGCAGGCCAGCCAGGCCGAGCGGCAACGCACCCAGCAGGTGCCGGTCTATGTGGATGACTGGGTTTACGTGCCTGCCTGGCGCGACCCCACGCGGTACTACGGAGGCTACTGGGTGCAAGAGCGATTCGGCAGCCGCTATGTAGGCGACCGCGAGGTGACGCGCACGCTGCAGGCCAGCGAGCTTCGCCTGCTCATCCGTGAACGGGGCACAGGTGGCGAATTGCGCACCGTGTTCGAGGCCACAGCGATGCAGGAGAGCCCCAACGATGACTTGGCCGAGGTCATGCCCTACCTCATGCAGGGCGTGTTCCAGGATTTTCCGGGTGCCAACGGCCAAGTGCGCCGGCTTCGGTTCGAACTGCCCAAGCAGTGAGGCTCGGGGCCCAAGCTCTCAGGTCTTGGGCAAGGTGACGCCAACCTGACCCTGGTACTTGCCGCCGCGGTCCTTGTAGCTGGTCTCGCAGACGTCGTCCTTGTCGCTCTCGAAGAACAGCACCTGCGCGCAGCCCTCACCCGCGTAGATCTTGGCGGGCAGCGGCGTGGTGTTGGAAAACTCCAGCGTCACATAGCCCTCCCACTCGGGCTCAAACGGGGTCACGTTGACGATGATCCCGCAGCGCGCGTAGGTGCTCTTGCCCAGGCAGATGGTGAGCACGTTGCGGGGGATGCGGAAATATTCCAGCGTGCGCGCCAACGCAAAGCTGTTGGGCGGGATAACGCAGACGTCCTTGTTGATGTCGACAAAGCTGTTTTCGTCGAAGTTCTTGGGGTCGACCACCGTGCTGTGGATGTTGGTGAAGACCTTGAACTCGGGTGCGCAGCGGATGTCGTAGCCGTAGCTGCTGGTGCCGTAGCTCACGATCCGCTCGCCCGCCGCGTTTTGCCGCACCTGCCCAGGCTCGAAGGGCTCGATCATGCCGTGCTGCTCGGCCATGCGCCGGATCCATTTGTCGCTCTTGATGCTCATGGAGCGCCATTGTAGGGATGTCCAGCGCCGGAGCAGCCCGATCGCCGTCCTCAGGAAAACCGGGAAGGCCTTGCTCAAAATCCTGTTATTTCAGTAATCTCTGAAAATTCAGAAGGTTCTGGATAAGCTCCTGGCCATGACACTGCAAGACCAGCTCCCTCATCTCAACCGCGAGTTCGTTGCGCACTTTGGCGAAATGGGCAGCAAATGGGGCATCAACCGCACCGTGGGGCAGATTTACGCCCTGCTCTACATCTCGCCACAGGCGCTCAACGCCGACGAGATCGCCGACACGCTCGCGTTTTCCCGCTCCAACGTGAGCATGGGCCTGAAAGAGTTGCAGGCCTGGCGCCTGGTACGGCTGCGCCATCAGCCGGGTGATCGGCGCGAGTACTTCGAAGCGCCAGACGACGTGTGGGAGATCTTCCGCGTGCTGGCCGAAGAACGCCGCCGGCGCGAGATCGAGCCAACGCTCTCGATGCTGCGTACAGCGCTGCTGGAAACCCCGCGCAGTGACGCCGAAAGACACGCCCAGGCGCGCATGCGCGAAATGCACGACCTGATCGACCGCCTGATGAGCTGGTTTGACGACGTGCAGAAGCTCGCGCCGGAGACCGCCCTGCAACTCATGGGCATGGGCAGCACCGTGACCAAGGTGCTGGGCATCAAGGACCGCATCACCGGACGCAGCAGCAAGTCGCCATCCAGCGACGCCGCCTGACACCACCAACACACCACCATGGAATTCGACGCCCTCATCCTTTCGCGCATCCAGTTCGCCGCGAACATCAGTTTCCACATCCTGTTCCCGACGATCACGATCGCGCTGTGCTGGTTCCTGCTGTTCTTTCGACTTCGATTCGTGCAGACGCGCGACGGGGCCTGGGAAGAGGCCTATTACTTCTGGACCAAGGTGTTCGCCCTCACCTTTGCGCTGGGCGTGGTCTCGGGCATCGTGATGAGCTTTCAGTTCGGCACCAACTGGCCCGGCTTCATGGAGCGCACCGGCAACATCTCTGGCCCGCTGCTGGGCTACGAGGTTCTGACGGCGTTTTTCCTGGAAGCCAGCTTCCTCGGCATCATGCTGTTCGGTCGTGGCCGGGTGAGCGAGCGGGTGCACCTGATCGCCACGTTCCTGGTGGCCGTCGGTACCACCATGTCGGCCTTCTGGATCCTGAGCCTGAATTCCTGGATGCATACGCCAGCGGGGTATGAAATCATCAACGGGCGGTTCATTCCCACCGACTGGCTGGCGGTGATCTTCAATCCCTCGTTCCCCTACCGCCTAGCCCACAAGCTGCTGGCCTCAGCGCTGACCGCGTCCTTTCTGATCGCAGGTCTCTGCGCTTGGCAGTTGCTCAAGGGCAGTGCCACACGCGGCACCCACAAGGCCTTGCGCGCCGCCGTTTTCACCGCCGCTGCCGTGATGCCGCTGCAATTTGTGGCCGGCGACCTGCACGGACTGAACACGCTGGAACACCAGCCCGCCAAGGTGGCTGCCATGGAAGGCATCTGGGACACGCAACGCGGCGCGCCGCTCACGCTGTTCGGCATCCCCGACGAACAAGAACGCACCACGCACTTCGCGATTGAAATTCCCAAGCTCGCCAGCCTGATCCTGACGCATGAGCTGGACGGCGAAATTCAGGGCTTGAACGAGTTCGAAGGCTCGCACCCGCCGGTGGCCCCGGTGTTCTACGCTTTCCGCGTGATGGTGGGCGTGGGCACGCTGATGCTGCTGATCGCCAGCTTCACGGCCTGGCGCCTGTGGAAGCAGCGTCGCGAAGCCGAGGTGACTTTGCCGCGACCCCTGCTGTGGGTGCTCTCGGGCATGGCGTTTTCCGGCTGGGTCGCCACGCTGGCGGGCTGGTACGTGACCGAGATCGGGCGTCAGCCCTACCTGGTGTACGGGCTGATGCGCACCGCCGAAGCCGCCACCACCGTGCCACCGCCCTACATCGCCCTCACGCTCACCGCCTACCTCGTCGTCTACGGCTTGCTGCTCGTGACGTATGTGGGGGTGCTCAAGTACATGGCCGAGCATCCGAAGCAACACGCGCCAGAAGCGCCGACGGGTGCGCTGCTTGGAAAGGCCGGGGTATGAGCTGGGCTGAATTCCTGCCACTGTTTTTCCTGGCGGTGATGGGCCTGTCGCTGCTGGCGTATGTGATCCTGGACGGCTACGACCTGGGGGTAGGCCTGCTGCTGCCGCTGGCCAGCGACGCCGACAAGGACACCCTGGTCGCCAGCATCGGTCCGTTCTGGGACGCCAATGAAACCTGGCTGGTGCTGGGTGTGGGCGTGCTGCTGATCGCCTTTCCCTTTGCGCACGGCGTGGTGTTGCAAGTGCTTTACTTGCCGGTGACGGTGATGCTGATCGGGCTCATCCTGCGCGGCGTGGCGTTTGACTTTCGCGTCAAGGCGCCCACGCGCTACAAGCCGTTCTGGAACCGCGCGTTTTTTGCTGGCTCGCTCATGGCCAGCGCAGCACAGGGCTGGATGCTGGGCAGCTACATCACGGGCTTTGCACCGGGCGCACTGGGTTGGGCCTTCAGCCTGGGGATTGCGCTCACGCTGCCAGCGGCCTACGTGCTTCTCGGGGCGGGCTGGTTGATCATGAAGACCGAAGGTGAGCTGCAGCTTCGCGCGGTGCGCTGGGCACGGCGCGCGATTTGGCCCATGGCGTTGGCTCTGCTTGCGATTTCAGCCGCCACCCCGCTGGTGAAGACCGGTGTGCTGGACAAGTGGTTTGGCGTGCCCCAGGTCTTTGCGTTGCTGCCGGTACCGCTGATGTGCGCGCTGGCGTTCTTTGCCATGCGCTGGGTCGTGACCCGGCCAGCCCTGGTGGTGGCTGGCTACGGCTGGCTGGTATTTGCCAACACGGTGCTGATCTTTGTGCTGGCCTTCTTCGGTCTGGCCTACAGCATCTTTCCTGACATCGTGATCGGCCGCATGACCGTGTGGGAGGCCGCGATCAGCACCGCCTCGTTGAATGTCATTTTTGTGGGAGTGGCGATCACGTTGCCCGTGATCATCGGCTACACGGTGTTCATGTACCGGGTGTTCTGGGGCAAGGCGACCGAGCTGAAATACGGCTGACGCTCAGCGACTGGCGATGACGGTGCGCGTGACCACGCGCTCGTCGCCCAGCACGATCAGCGCAAACAGCAGCTCTTCCAGGTCACTGGCCTGCTGCGTGCGGCGCGCCAGCAGCGGCGAGGCCTGCGGGTTGAGCACGACGAAGTCGGCTTCGTGGCCCGGTTGCAGATTGCCGACCACCTCCTTCAGCCCCAGTGCCTGCGCCGCGCCCGCCGTGTGCTGCCACCAGAGCTGCGAGGGCTTCAGGCTCAGGCCTGGCTTGCTCTGGCCTTCGCGCCCCACGAAGTAGGCCGCGAGCATGGTCTTGAAAGGCGAGAAGCTGGTGCCGCCGCCGACATCGCTGGCCAGACCATACGCCATGCCCGCAGAGTCCGCCGCAAGGTAGTCGAAGAAACCGCTGCCCAGAAACAGGTTGCTGGTGGGGCAAACCGCGGCCACGGCGCCCGAGCGCTGCATGAGCGCGCGATCGCCCTGACTCAAATGAATGCAGTGCGCGTAAACGGCTCGCTCGCGCAACAAACCAAAGTCGCCATAAACGCCCAGGTAGCTGCCCGCCTCAGGAAACAGCTCGTGCGCCCAGCGCACCTCGTCGTGGTTTTCCGCCACATGCGACTGGATCCAGACATCGGGGTGGCGCGCCGCGAGTTCGCCTGCGCCTCGAAGTTGCGCGGGCGTGCAGGACGGCGCAAAGCGCGGCGTGATCGCATAGCCCAGCCGGTCCACGCCGTGCCAGCTCTGCAACAGGTTTTCGCTGTCGATCAGGCTCTGTTCGGTTTCGTCGCGCACGCCGTCCGGGCTGTGGCGATCCTGCAGCACCTTGCCGGTGATGAATCGCAGGCCACGCGCTTGCGCAGCCTCGAACGCAGCCGTCACTGAGGCCGGGTGCGAGGTGGCAAAGGTCAGTGCGGTGGTGACGCCGTGGCGCTGCAGTTCGTCAAAAAAGAACTCTGCCACGCCGCGTGCATAGTCCGGATCCGCAAAGCGCGCTTCGTGCGGAAAGGTGTAGTGCTCCAGCCAGGGCAGCAGACCATCGGCCGGCGAGCCGATCACGTCGGTCTGCGGGTAATGCACATGCATGTCGACAAAGCCCGGCGCGATCAGGTGGTCGCGCCAGTCATGCACCTCCAGGTCCGCGAACTGCCCGATCAAGGCGCTGTGGGACCCCGCCGCGCGCACGGTGTGCACACCCCGCCGATCGGGCGCAGTCACCAACAGTCCGTCGGTGTCGTACACCGGCCGGTGCTGGTCGTCAAAGCGCAGCAGGGCGGCGCGGTAGGCTTGCATCATCCGCACACTGTACCCAAGGCGCTGCACCCGTTCATACCGCCCCGGGCATGGCGTCGATACGCCACGTGAGAAACCGCACATGGCACGCAGCGCACCCCGGCACTTGCCTCAGGGTCTGAACGAGCCCACCACGCCCTCGACCGCCCAGTCCATGGCCTGGATATCGGCGTCCGAGAGACTCTGCCCTGGCGCGATGACCTGGCGACCGGCGTTGTCCTTCACGCCAGCCTGGCCGCCCGCAAAGACCTTGAGGCGACCCGCCGCCAGATCGGTTTGCCGAGCCAGCACCTCGCTGCGCACCGCAGCCGGCGTCTTGGGACCAAAGCCTTCGATCGCAATCATCCCCTCCTTGACGCCACCCCACACCGTGCCGCTGGCCCAGCGGCCCTCCAGCACCGCCTTCACCCGCTGCGTGTAGTAATCCCCCCAGCGGTGGGTCACTGCAGCGATCTGCGCATCGGGCGCAAAGCGGCTCATGTCGGAGTGATAGGCCACCGCGAGACGCCCACGCTCTTGCGCGGCCGTCATCACCGCGGTGGAGCCGGTGTGGAAAGCGAGCACTTCGGCGCCCTGGTTCATCAGCGTCATCGCCGCGTCGCGCTCGCGCGGCGGGTTGAACCACTCACCCAGGAACACCACCCGCACCGTGGCTGTCGGGTTGACCGAGCGCATGCCCAACGCGAAGGCGTTGATGCCCTGCACCACCTCGGGGATCGGGAAGCCCGCCACGTAGCCAGCTTGCGTGGCAAGACGTCCGGCCGCGATACCCGCCAGGTAACGTCCCTGGTAGTAGCGCGCGTTGGCCGTGGCCACGTTGGGCGCGGTCTTGTAGCCGGTGATCGACTCGAACTTCACATCCGGAAACTCGCGCGCCACCTTGAGCGTGGGCTCCATGTAGCCAAAGCTGGGGGTGAAGATGAGCTGTTGCCCCTGGCGCGCCAGGTCGCGGATCACCCGCTCGGCATCCGCGCCCTCGGCCACGTTTTCCACGTAGCGGGTCTGCACCTGGTTGCCGAGCGCGGCCTCGACCGCCAGGCGGCCCTGCTCGTGCTGGCGTACCCAGCCGGCCTCGGTCAGCGGCGCCACGTAGACAAACGCCACCTTCAATGGCGGCGCCACGGCCGGGGCCGTTTGGGCTGAGACCACAGGGGAGAAGAAAAAAGGCAAACAGGTGACCGCCAGGGCGCAGGCGCGCCGGGCCACGAGGTTTTTGTACATGGTGTTCCTCGACATGGCTTCCGCAAACAAAAAAACGAACCGGGGAAGCACCGGTTCGCTGTCGAGGATTGTAGTGTCGTCCGGGGTGACAACGCACTGCAGACAGCGTATGGTCATCCCATGGCCATCCCACACACCCATCCTGGGCAGCCGGTCGACATCGCTGCAGCCGTTGCGGCCGGGGCGCTCAGTGCGACCGCCTTGTTCAAATCGCGCGATCTGGAGGTGATCCGCCTGCTGATCCCAGCCGGCAAAGGCTTGCCGCCGCACCGGGTGCCGGGAGAAATCACGGTTCAATGCGTATCAGGACAGATCGAGATCGGACTGGATGGCGAAAGTGCACAACTGGCGCCAGGGCAATTGCTCTACCTGACCGGCGATGCAATGCACAGTGTGCTGGCCATCACGGATGCCTGTGCGCTGGTCACGATTGCCTTGCAGGCCCCATCGACGGTGCTCTGAGGCCTTCGCACTCAGGCCTGCACCCTTGCCAACGAACTCACTTGCTGCAGGCAGGCACTGCGCCGGTCCGCATCCACAAAACTCGCCTCGAAACTGTTTCTGGCCAGCGTGATCACCTCGTCGCGCGTGAGTCCCAGCGCCTCGACGGTCTGCACAAAGTTGGCGTTCATGTAGCCACCAAAATAAGCCGGGTCGTCGGAATTGATGGTCACGCACAGACCCGCATCCAGCATCCGCTTGAGCGGGTGTGCACTCAAGTCGTTCACCACGCTGAGCTTGAGGTTGGAGAGCGGGCACACGGTGAGCGGCAGCCGGGTGTGCGCCAGCTCGGCGACCAGCAGCGGGTCTTGCAGGCAGGCCACTCCGTGGTCGATGCGCTCAACCTTGAGCAGGTCAATGGCCTGCCACATGTACTCGGGCGGTCCTTCTTCGCCGGCGTGGGCCACCACGTGCAGGCCGAGCTCGCGGCAGCGCGCAAACACGCGCTCAAACTTGCTCGGCGGATGCCCGAGCTCGCTGGAATCCAGGCCCACACCGATGAAATGCGCGCGGTGCGGCAGCGCGGCCTCCAGCGTGGCGAAGGCGTCGTCTTCGCTCAGGTGACGCAGAAAGCACAGGATCAGCGCAGCGCTGATGCCCAGCTTCTGCTGCGCATCGGCACAGGCGCGCGACAGGCCGCCGATCACGGCCGCCATCGACACGCCGCGCTCGGTGTGTGTCTGCGGGTCGAAGAACAGCTCGGCGTGGATGACCCGATCCGCATGGGCACGCTCGAAGTACGCCCAGGCCATGTCGTAAAAGTCGGCCTCCCTCAGCAGCACGCTGGCGCCAGCGTAGTAGATGTCCAGAAAGCTCTGCAGGTCGGTGAAGGCATAGGCCGCACGCAGCGCCTCCACGCTGGCGTACGGCAGGCTCACGCCATTGCGCTGGGCCAGCGAGAAGATCAGCTCGGGCTCCAGCGAGCCTTCGATGTGCAGGTGCAGCTCGGCCTTGGGAATGCGGCGGGCGAGCTCGGCAGGCGACAGAGGCTGGGTCATGTGGACTCCTTTCAGCAGACGCCGTAGGCAATGCCACAACGCTGCAGGTAACGCCGGTAGGCCACGCTCAGTCGGTCGGCCGAGCCCATGAGCTCTCCCCCACTGATCGGCAGGCGCCGAGGCTGCTGCGATTCCAGAATGGGCTGATCCTGGGAAAAAATCGTGACCTGAAAATCGCGCAGCTCATCGTCGGATGACTGGTCGTCGCTGGTGTACTGCGCAAACCAGAGCCGACAGCTCTCCTCGGTGGTGGGGCAGGCCCAGGCCACGTAGCTGTCCTGAGGTCCACCGCCCTCGGCACGCTTGGTCAGCAGCGCACTGTAAGGGCTGAGCACCTCGTAGCGATAGTCCACCCAGTCGCCGCCAGGCGAGCTGGCACTGGCGCGCGGCTGCCAGGCTTTGTACTGTTCGATCACCGGCCGGCCGTCGGCGGTGGTCGTGACGTCGTAGGGGGGTACCTCTGGGTGGGACGCCTCGCCCAGCCAGCCGCGGTGCACGTAGGCGAAGTGCGCTGTGTCGAGGAAGTTCTCTACCGCGCGCGGAGCGCTGGTGTGAACGTCAAAGGGGCCGTAGATCAGTCGGCGCGAAGGCAGGCCCCTGAGCGCTGGCGGCTCGTGCACCGCGTCGCCCAGGCTGGCCCAGATCAGGCCGTGCTTGCTGCGCGCGCCGTGGCGGCAAGCGGTGTGAGTCGCGGGTGGCACGAAGCTGGGCTGCGCGGGAATCCCGACGCAGCGACCTTCGGCGTTGAAACGCCAGCCGTGGTAAGGGCACTGCAACACGCCGTCGTGCACCTGTCCGAGCGAGAGCTGGGCGCCCCGGTGCGGGCAGCGGTCGGTCATCAGCACCGGGGCACCCTGGCCATCGCGCCACAGCACCAGCGCCTGGCCCATCAGCTGCACTGCCAGGGGCTCGGCGCCCAGATCGGTATCCAGCGCCACGGGCCACCACCAGCCTTGTTCGGTTGCGAGGGGCTTGTCTGTCATGCGTATCTCCTATGAAAAAAGCCACCCGGCCAGCGCATCGCGCCAGCGGGGTGGCCGTGCCGACATCCGGCTGGCGGATGCGGCCCTGTGAGCCCAAAGCCCGGAGGACCGGGCGGGTGCAATTGGCCTCAGTTGCCGGCGGGCACCTTGCCTTCGATGCCCTTGACAAAGAAGTTCACCTTGTCGCGCCAGTCCTGGTCGCCCACGGCGCCAGCAGCCAGCACCTCTTTGCCGGTGTTGTCCATGATCGGGCCGTTGAACACCTCAAAAGTGCCCGCCTTCATGCCGGCCTTGATCTCGTCCAGCTTGGCCACCGTCTCGGCAGGTACCTTGTCAGACACCTTGATCAGGTCGTTCAGCCCTTCCTTGACACCCCAGACGGTGCGCTTGGACGCCCAGGTGCCGGCCTTGAGCTCTTCGATCGCCTGGATGTAGTACGGACCCCAGTAGACGACGGCCGAGGCCAGGTGTGCGTTCGGCGCGAAGGCGCTCATGTCGCTGTCCCAGCCGAAGGCAAACTTGCCGTTGCGCTCGGCGGTTTCCAGCACCGCGGTGGAGTCAGTGTTCTGCAGCAGCACGTCAGCACCCTGGTTAATCAGGCTCTGGGCGGCTTCGGTTTCCTTCGGTGGATCGAACCAGGTGTTGACCCACACCGTCTTGACCGTGATCTTCGGATTCACGCTCTGCGCACCCAGCGTGTAGGCGTTCAGGTTGCGCAGCACTTCGGGGATCGGGAACGAGCCCACATAGCCCAGCGTGTTGCTCTTGGTCATGGTGCCCGCGATCACGCCAGCCAGGTAGGTGTCCTGGTAAAAGCTGGCGTCGTAGATGCGCATGTTGGGTGCGGTCTTGTAGCCGGTGGCGTGCTCGAACTTCACGTTCGGGAAGTCGGCGGCCACTTTGAGCATGGGCTCCATGAAGCCGAACGAGGTGGCGAAGATGATCTGGTTGCCTTGCTGGGCCAGATCGCGGATCACGCGCTCGGCGTCGGCTCCTTCAGGCACGCTTTCCACGAACGTGGTCACCACCTCGGCACCAAACTTCTCCTCAACCGCCTTGCGGCCGAGGTCGTGGGCGAACGACCAGCCGGCATTGCCGACCGGGCCGACATAGACCCAGGCCGCCTTGATCGGCTCGGGCTTGGGCGCTTCGGCGGCTGCGGGGGCCGGCGCAGGGGCCGGTGCGGCTTCTTCTTTCTTGCCGCAGGCCATCAGCAGGCTGCCGGCCAGCGCGCTGGCGGCGGCGGCTTTGATCAGGGAACGTTTTCTCAGGTCGGTCATGGGAACCTCGGGGTTGGGTGAAAAAAACCAGAAGAAATCAGGACAGCATTATCGGCGGCAAAACGCACCATGTTGGCGCTTGTGAGGCATTGAAATTGTGCAGCGTAGCCCTGCCACTAGGAACCCGGATAAAACGGCTTCCCGATCGAGCTGGGCATGTTGACGCGAATCCAAGTCGGGTTGCGCGAGATCAGGACCAGCACGACGATGGTCGCCAGGTACGGCATCATGGTCAGAAACTGGCTGGCCACGTTGACGCCGATCGCCTGCAAGTGAAACTGCAACATGGTCACGCCACCGAACAGGTAGGCTCCCAGCAAGACCCGTGCCGGTCGCCAGGTAGCGAAGGTGGTGAGAGCGAGCGCGATCCAGCCTTTGCCGGCGATCATGCCCTCTACCCACAGCGGCGTGTAGACCGTGGACACGTAAGCGCCCGACAGGCCACACAGCGCGCCGCCAGCCACCACGGCCAGCAGGCGAATCCGGCGCACCGGATAGCCCAGGGCATGCGCCGACTCCGGGCTCTCGCCCACGCTGCGCAGCACCAATCCGGCGCGCGTGCGATACAAAAACCAGATCAGGCCGAGCACCAAAAAGATGCACACGTAGACCATGGGGTGGTGACGGAAGAAGGCTGAGCCCAGGAACGGAATGTCCGACAGCAGCGGAATCGCAAAGCTGGGCTGCTCGGGCAACGAAGCCTTGACGTAGCTCGCACCAGCAAAGGCGGACAGCCCACCTCCGAACAAGGAGAGCGCCAGCCCGGTAGCGTACTGGTTGGTGTTGAGCCATATCACCAGCACACCGAACACCGCCGCAAGGATGGCGCCAGCCGCCATGCCAGCGACAAAACCAGCCAGTCCGCTGCCGGTGTGCACCACCGCCGCGAACCCAGCCAGCGCCGAGCACAGCATCATGCCCTCGGCCCCCAGGTTGACGATGCCGGCTTTTTCGTTGATCAGCAAACCGAGCGCGGCGATGGCCAGCACGGTGCCGGCGTTGAGCGAGGCAGCGATGAGCAGGGCAATCGGTTCCATGTCCTAACTCCTCTTCCAAACAATGCGGTAGGCGATCAAGGTATCGCAAGCCAGCAGCGCAAACAGCAGTAGACCCTGAAACACACCTGTGATCGACCGGGGCAGGCCCAAGCGCGACTGCGCCAACTCGCCGCCGATGTAAAACATGCTCATCAGAATGGCCGAGAACACGATGCCCACCGGGTGCAGGCGGCCCACAAACGCCACGATGATCGCGGCAAAGCCGTAACCCACCGGCACATGCGGCGTGAGCTGGCCAATCGGCCCGGCCACCTCCAGAGCGCCCGCCAGGCCGGCGGCACCGCCCGACGTCAGCAGCGCCACCCAAAGCGCCTTGCGCGAAGAAAAGCCGGCGTACCGCGCCGCCGCTGGAGCCAGGCCACCCACCTGCTGGGCAAAGCCCGAGTAGGTGCGAAACAGAAACACCCAGACCAGGCCCACGCCCACCAAAGCCAGCAACAGCCCAATATTGACCCGGGAGCCTTCCATCAGCCGCGGGATCTGCGCCGCCGACTCGAAGGTCTTGGTCTGCGGGAAGTTGAAGCCCTGCGGGTCTTTCCAGGGGCCGTAGACCAGGTAATTGAGCACCTGGATGGCCACGTACACCAGCATCAGACTGACCAGTATTTCGTTGGCGTTGAAGCGGTCGCGCAGCAGCGCGGTGATGCCGCCCCACAGCATGCCGCCGAGCACGCCGGCCAGCAACACCGGTACCACGATCCAGCCGCTGGTGGACGGACCCGCGCTGAGCGCCACGCCCGAGGCAAAGATGGCGCCGATCAGGTACTGGCCTTCAGCGCCGATGTTCCACACGTTGGAGCGGAAACACACCGCCAGCCCGAGTGCGATGATGAGCAACGGCGTGGCCTTGACCATGAGCTCGGACAAGGCGTACGGGCTCTTGATCGGTTCCCAGAAAAAAATCTGCAGGCCGCGCACCGGGTCCTTGCCGAGCAACACGAACAACAGGACGCCAATCACCACCGTGATCGCCAGCGCCAGCAGCGGGGAGGCATAGCTCCAGCCCGCCGAAGGCTGGGGTCGGGCTTCAAGCCTCAGCATGGTGGTCCTCCTGCGCGCTGGCCTGCTGATCCCACAGGCCCGACATCCATTCACCCACCTGCTCGATGCTGGCCGCGGCGCGGTCCACACTCGGCGAAAGCCGGCCGCGGGCGATCACATGCAGCCGGTCGCAGATTTCAAACAGCTCATCCAGTTCTTCGCTCACCACCAACACCGCGCATCCGGCGTCGCGCAGGGCCAGGATTTCGCCGCGGATCTGGGCCGATGCGCCCACGTCCACGCCCCAGGTCGGCTGGCTCACGATCAGCAGCTTCGGCTTGGCTTCGATCTCGCGCCCGACGATGAACTTCTGCAGATTGCCGCCCGAGAGCGACTTGGCCGCGGCAGTCGGCCCGTTGGCCTTGACGTTGTAGCGGCGGATGATGTCGGCCGCCTGCGCCTTGAGCGCGCCCACCCGGATCCAGCCGCCAGCGCCCAGCGAGTCGCGGCGCGAAAGCAGCAGGTTGTGCGCCAGCGAGAGCGTGGGCACGGCACCTCGACCCAGCCGTTCCTCGGGCACGAAGTGCTGGCCCATGGCGCGCCGCTGCCCGGGCGAAAGCCGAGAAGCGTCACGCCCGCTCACCTGGATGCTGCCTGGCGGTGCGCGCATGTCCTCGCCCGACAGCGACTGAAGCAGCTCGCCCTGGCCATTGCCAGAGACCCCGGCGATCCCCACCACCTCACCCGCGCGCACCTGCAGCGCGATGTCGGCCAGATCGGTGCCAAAGGGCTCGGCGCTGGCAAGCGTCAGTCCGGTCACGCTGAGCACAGTGTCGCCCAGGTGTTGCTCGCGCACCGTGAGCGCGGGCGGTTCGGCGCCGATCATGAGGCGCGAGAGCGAGGCGTTGCTCTCCTCGCGCGGGTCACACACGCCAGTTACCTTGCCGCCACGCAGCACGGTACAGGCGGTGCACAGCTCGCGGATCTCGTTGAGCTTGTGGCTGATGTAGAGGATGCTGCAGCCCTCGGACGCCAGTTTCTTGAGGACCACAAACAGCTTTTCGACCGCCTGCGGCGTGAGCACTGAAGTGGGCTCATCCAGGATCAGCAACTGCGGACTGGTCAGCAGCGCGCGGATGATCTCCACCCGCTGCATCTCGCCGACCGACAGGGTGTGCACTGGTCGCGCCGGGTCGATGTCCAGCCCGTACTCGGCTGCCTTGGCGGTGATGCTGGCGCTGACCTCAGGCAGCGTGAGCGACTTGTCCAGCCCCAGCCACACGTTTTCCGCCACGGTCAGCGTCTCGAACAGGCTGAAATGCTGGAACACCATGCTGATGCCCAGCGTGCGCGCCTCTTGCGGGTTGCGCACGTGCACCGGGTGACCGTTGAACATCACTGCGCCCTCGTCGGGCTTGACCGAGCCGTAGATGATCTTCATCAGCGTGGACTTGCCGGCGCCGTTTTCGCCCAGCACGGCGTGGACCTCACCCGGCAAGACCTTGAGCGAAACGTCCTGGTTGGCCACCACACCGGGGTAGCGTTTGGTGATGCCGGTGAGCTGCAATCGGGCGGTGGTCACGTGGGCTTTCTGGGGTGGAGGGCGGGGACGAAAGGGCTCAGACAGCGTTGGGCACATCGTGCTCGATGCGGCGCAGCGAGCTGGCTGCGGTTTTGATCTGGTCGCGCAGCCAGCGCCCGGCCACCGAGGCGTGGGTGCGCTCGTGCCAGAGCTGGTAGTACATCATGCGGGGGAAAACGATGGGACTCGGCAAGATCTGCACTGGCAGCGTGTCCACAAAGCGTTCGCAATACTGGCGCCCGGTGGTGAGCACCAGCAGGCTGCCCGCCACCATGGCCGGGATCAGACCGAAGTGCGGGCAGCGCGCGGCAATCTTGCGCAGCAGCCCCAGGCTGGCCAGGTGGTCGTCGATCACGCCGCGCGCACCGGGGTGGGTGGGCATGGGCGCGATGTGGTCGGCCGCCAGCCAGGCCTCTGCATCCCAGCCGCGCTTGACCGCCGGATGCTGGCTGGACACCAGGCACACCACCTCGTCGCCGAACAGGCGGCCCAGGTGCAAATCGTCTGGAGGCTTGGGCCAGTTGCCGATCACCACGTCCACCTGGCCCTGCGCGAGCTGGTGGCGGTAGTCGGCGTCGGCCGACAAGGGGTGGATATCGATCGGGCAGCTGGGCGCGTGCGCCTTCAGCTGGCACACCAGCTGGGGCAGAAACTGCGGGTCCATGTAATCGCTGGCGGCCAGGCTGAAGGTCTGGCTGGCAGTGGCCGGGTCAAAGCTGCGCGCATCGGAAAACAGCATCTCGGCCGAGCGCAAGATGTGCGCCGCCGGCTCGATCATGCGCAGGCCTGCCACCGTGGGCACCATGCCCGCGCCCGAGCGCACCAGCAGCGGATCGCCCGCCAGCTCGCGCAGCCGCTTGAGCGAGGCGCTCACTGCCGGCTGGTACATGCCCAGCCGCAGCGCCGCGCGCGACACGCTGCGCTCGGTGAGCACCGTGTGCAGCACGCGTATCAGGTGCAGGTCAATCTTGTCGAACATGGACACGTATTTCATACCGGTCGACATTATTGGTTGGGAGGGCGCCAGACATTTTGGCCATATGCCTGAGCATATGTTGTGCCAGCGGCTGCGCGCTATGCTGGCGCGCATGAACCCCAAGATGTCCGTACAAACCCTGAGATTCGTGCGCCGTGGCGAGCCGGTCACGGTGCACAACGTGCCGGCCGACCGCACCTTGCTCCAGGTGCTGCGCGAAGACCTCCACCTGACAGCCGCCAAGGAGGGCTGCGGCGAAGGCGATTGCGGCGCCTGCACCGTGGTGATCGGCGAGCCCACCGGCGGCCAGCTGAGCTACCAGGCCATCAACAGCTGCATCCGGCTGGCGCATTCGGTGGAAGGCATGGCGGTGTGGACGGCAGAGGACATTGGAGAAGCCCCCACGCCGCACCGCTTGCGCGGGTCGCTGCCCCCCGCGGGGGCTGATCTCGCCTCTGGCCTGCATCCCGCCCAGGAAGCCATGGTGCAGTGCCACGGCAGCCAGTGCGGCTTTTGCACGCCGGGCTTCGTGATGAGCCTGTTTGCGATGTACCAGAACACGGATGGCGGCCGGGGTATCACCCGAGCCCAGGCCCAGGCCGATCTCTCCGGCAACCTGTGCCGCTGCACCGGCTACCGGCCCATCCTCGACGCCGCCGTCGCCATGGGCAACCTGCCCCTGCCCGCCGGCTGCACGGTGGACGAGAGGGCCACCCTGGCCGCGCTCAAGTCCATCGCCACGCGTCAGACAGACGATGCGGCCTACCTTCGCCCCCGAACCCTGGAAGCATTGCTGCAGGCCAGAGCCCGCCACCCCCAGGCCCAGGTGGTCGCCGGTTGCACCGATGTGGGGCTCTGGGTGACCAAGCAGCACCGCCAGTTCAGCCGCGTGCTGGACGTGACCGCAGCCCGCGAGCTGAGGCGCGTGGAGACCTACCCGCACCACATCGCCATCGGCGCGGCCGTGAGCCTGCAGCAGGCCTTCGCCGCCCTGGTGAAAGAGCGTCCGCAGCTGCAAACATTCGCCCAGCGATTTGCCGGCCTGCCGGTGCGCAACTCGGGCACGCTGGGCGGCAACGTGGCCAACGGCTCACCCATTGGCGATTCCATGCCCTTGCTGATCGCCCTGGGCGCCAGCGTGGTGCTCATGCGCTGGGATGCGAGGCGACAACAGGTCGCCCACCGCGAGCTGCGGCTGGAAGACCTGTACACCGGCTACCGAACCAACGTGATGAAGGCAGACGAACTGCTGGCCTGGATCAAGGTGCCGCGACCCACCGGACATCCGCCGAGCGCCGCGCCGGGCCGCCCCAAGCCAGCGAGCGCCCCCTTGAGGGGCAGCGAACCCAACACAGTGGAGAGCGTGGGGGCCGGACGGTTCATGAAGGTCTACAAGATCAGCAAACGGTTCGACGACGACATCTCGGCCGTGTGTCTGGCCATCCAGATGACGGTGAAGGACGGCGACGTGAAGGCCGCGTCCATCGGCGCCGGTGGCGTCGCGGCCACGCCGGTGCGGGCGAGGCAGACCGAAGCGGCACTGCTCGGGCAACCCTGGACAGCCGACACCGTGATGGCCGCCATGGCCACCCTGCGTGCCGAGTTCCAGCCCATTTCCGACATGCGCGCCAGTGCCCACTACCGCCAGACTGTGCTGGGCAACCTGCTGCAGCGCTTCTGGCTGGAAAGCCAGGGCCTCACCGCCATCAACCTGGAAAGCCCGGCCACCCTGGAGGCCCTGGCATGAACTCACCCCAAAAAATCCAGGTCCCGAGCGCTGCAACGGCGCAGCGTGGGCGTCCAGCCTTGCGCGCCGCCGGCCAGTCCCAGCCTCACGAAAGCGCCCGCGCCCAGGTGGAAGGTGCTGCCACCTACATCGACGACATCCCCGAGGTGCGCGGCACGCTGCACGCCGCGCCGGTCTGCTCGCCAGTGGCCCACGGCATCTTGCGCGGCGTAGACGTGTCCGCCACGCTGGCCATGCCTGGCGTGCGCGCCGTGATCGATGCCGGCGACATCCCGGGCGACCCCATGCTGGCCGCGTTCGCCCACGACGAGCCCGTGTTCGCCCTGGACACGGTGCAGTTCGTGGGCCAGGTGATTGCCCTGGTGGTGGCCGACGACGCGATGACCGCGCGCCGCGCCGCGCGGCAGGTTTTGCTCGACATCGAGCCGCTCGACGCCGTGCTCAGCGTGCACGAGGCCCACGCGCTGGAGCACTACGTATTGCCAGCGGTGCATGTGAAGCGAGGCGATGCCCAGGCCGCGCTGCGACGCGCCCCTCACCAGCTCGAAGGCCGCTTTGAAGTCGGAGGACAGGAGCACTTCTATCTCGAAGGCCAGATTGCTTACGTGCTGCCGCTGGAGCAAAACCAGTGGTGGGTCTACACCAGCACACAGCATCCTGGCGAGGTGCAGCACTGGGTGTCGCACGCCTTGGGGCTGTCGAACCACGCGGTCACGGTCGAATGCCGCCGCATGGGCGGCGGCTTTGGCGGCAAGGAAACCCAGGCCGGTCACCTCGCGGTCTGGGCCGCCGTGGCCGCCAACAAGCTGCGATGCCCGGTCAAGCTGCGGCTGGACCGCGATGACGACTTCATGATCACCGGCAAGCGTCACCCCTTCGCATACCACTATCGCGTCGGCTTTGACGACACCGGCCTGTTGTGCGGACTCGATCTGGAGATGCTGGCCAACTGCGGTTTCAGCGCCGACCTGTCGGGCCCGGTGGCCGACCGCGCCATCTTCCACGCCGACAACGCCTACTTCCTGGAAGACGTGGCCATCAGCTCCTACCGCTGCCGCACCAACACCCAGAGTCACACCGCCTTTCGCGGCTTCGGCGGCCCGCAGGGCGTGATCGTGATCGAGCGCATCCTGAGCGACATCGCACGCGCGCTCGGGTTGGACCCGCTCGATGTGCGGTTGCGCAACCTGTATGGCATTCAGGAGAGAAACGTCACCCACTATCAGATGAAGGTGGAAGACAACATCCTGGAGCCCCTGATCAGCCAGCTGGCGCTCACCAGCGGCTACCGCGAACGCCGCGAGCAGATCGCGGCCTGGAACGCGAACAGCCCCGTGATCAAAAAAGGCCTTGCACTCACACCGGTGAAGTTCGGCATCAGCTTCACCGCCACACTGTTCAACCAGGCCGGTGCGCTGGTGCACGTGTACACCGATGGCAGCGTGCAGGTGAACCACGGCGGCACCGAAATGGGCCAGGGCCTGAACACCAAGGTCGCACAGATCGTGGCCGACGAGCTGGGCGTTCCGTTTGATCGTGTGCTGTCCACCGCGGCCGACACCAGCAAGGTGCCAAACGCCAGCGCCACCGCCGCCTCCGCCGGCACCGACCTCAACGGCCGGGCAGCCCAGTTCGCGGCGCGCAACGTGCGCGACAACCTCGCCGCATTCGTGGCGGGGCTCGATGGCGTGGGCGCCGGCGCTGTTCGTTTTGAAGGCGGACAGGTGATCACGGAAAAGCGCAGCCGCAGCTTCGACGAAGTGGTGGCCGCCGCCTACGCCAACCGCATCCAGCTCTGGAGCGACGGCTTCTACCGCACCCCCAAGATCCACTACGACAAGACCACCCTCACCGGTCGTCCATTCTATTACTTCGCCTATGGTGCGGCGGTCAGCGAGGTCGGCATCGATACGCTCACCGGCGAGAGCCGCGTGCTCAAGGTGGACATCCTGCACGACGTGGGCCACAGCATCAACCCGGCCCTGGATATCGGCCAGATCGAGGGTGGCTTTGTGCAAGGCATGGGCTGGCTCACCACGGAGCAGCTCGTGTGGAACGGCAAGGGCGTGCTGTCTACCCACGCGCCCAGCACCTACAAGATCCCCGCCACCGGCGACATACCGGCGCATTTCAAAGTCGATCTCTGGCCCGAAGCCAACCGGGAAGATAACGTGCACGGCAGCAAGGCCGTGGGCGAGCCGCCTTTCATGTTGGCCATCAGCGTGTTTGAAGCGCTGCGCGATGCGGTTGCACAGGCGGGCGGGAAGCCGGAGGGCATGAATGCACCGGGCACGGCAGAAGAGGTCTTGCGCGCCTTCGACTGAGCTTGCTCGGCACGCCTCGCGAAAAGAGGTTCCAATGGCCGATGATCAGAATTGAAATGAACATCGAGCTGGACTATGTGGTCGACCCCCAGGGGGCCGACTTCATGTTCAATATCCACGCCGCTCACACCGCTCAGCAGCGCGTCTCCGAGGAACGGCTGTTCATCAGCCAGCCCGTTGACGCCAGGGTGCACACCGATGCGGCCAGCGGTAACCGCTACCTGCGACTGCATGCGCTCGGCGGCCCGCTTCAGCTGCGCTACTCAGCCACGGTGGACATCCACCACCACCGCGCCGACCCAGCCACCATCGGCGAAGTACCGGTGCACCGCTTGCCGCCAGAGACTGTGGGCTACATCTACCCCAGCCGTTACTGCCAGAGTGACCGCCTGCTGCGCCTGGCTTACAACGAATTCGGCAACCTGCCCCAGGGCTACTACCGCGTGCTCGCGATCCGCGACTGGGTCACGCGCCAGGTCGCCTTCACCTCCAACACCACCAACGGCAACACCTCGGCGGTGGACACGCTGATCGAGCGGGTCGGCGTGTGCCGCGACTTTGCCCATTTGATGATCGCGCTGTGCCGCGCCTGCAACATCCCGGCGCGCTTCGCCACCGGCACCGATTACGGCGCCGACCCCGCGCTCGGCCCACCCGACTACCACGCCTACGTCGAGGCCTACCTGGGTGGCCGCTGGTACATCTTCGATCCATCGGGCACCGCCATCCCCATGGCCTTTGTGCGCTTCGGCACCGGGCGCGACGCCGCCGACGTGGCCTTCGCCACCATCTTCGGCAATGTGCAGACGCAGGCCCCCGTCATCCGTACCTGGGCGGTGGAAGACGCGGCGCGCGGCTTCGAGCTGCCGCACCACTGCAACGAGGCTTTGTCGTCTGACAGCGGGCCCTTGCTGCAAAGCTGATCGCGCGCCCCTCACTCCCCAGCACCCAGGAAGGGCTGAGCAATTTGAAGCCCTGGCCAGGGCTCAGCGTGGATGGCCGAATCAACCAGCTTCAGTTCACCGCGAACTGGCCGATAACTCCCAGACAGCCCGACTTTTTCCCGTTCGTCCACCGCCCGCCATGCCCATCTCTGCAGTCTCCAGCGCCAGCGCCATTGGTCTGAGCGGCATGCGCGCCGCCCAGCAGCGGCTGGACACACACGCACACAACATCGCCAACGTGGCCACCCCCGGTTTCCAGCGGCAGACCGTGGTGCAGACCGCGCAGCCTGGCGCAGGCGGCGTCATCGCATCGGTTCGCCGAGAGCCGGCGGGCGGCTCTGAATTTGGTACCCAGCTGGCCGAAGACCTGGTGGGTCAGCGCGTGAGCCTCTACAGCTTTGCCGCCAGCCTCAAGACCGTGCAAACGCAAGACGACATGCTGGGCGCGCTCCTCGACATCAAGGCCTGAGGTCTGCCGAACTGGGTCAACGGCCCAGACCATGTCTGGGACTAGCATGGGTGTCGTTCACCATTCGGAAGACACCATGAAAACGCTCACTGCTTTGGCCCTCGCCACCACCTTTTTCGCAGGTTGCGCGCAAAGCCCCATGGGCCATCACGCGGGCATGCGCCACGCCACCCACCAGCAGGCCAGCGCCGACCGGCAAGCCGACGTATCCTCACGCGGCGGCCACGTGATGCCCTTCAGCCTGACCGCTACCCAGCATGTGTTCGCCAAAACCGCCGGCGGCGGCATGCAGCAAGTGGTGGCCCGCAACCCGGCCGATGCCGAACAGATCACCCTGGTGCGCCAGCACCTGCGCGAGATTCGCGAGCAGTTCTTGAAAGGCGACTTCTCCGGCCCCAGCCACATCCATGGCGCCGACATGCCCGGTCTGGGCCAACTCAAAGCCGCGCGGCCTGGCCAGCTCGCGATTGACTACCGCGACATCCCAGCTGGCGCCGAACTGAGCTACACCAGCGACCAAGCCCATCTGGTCGCCGCCCTGCACCAGTGGTTCGACGCCCAGCTGGCCGACCACGGTCCGGATGCACGGAGTGGGCATGCACACCATGAAGGCATGGGCAAGCGCTGAACGCAGTGTGGTCAGCGGGCATCCCTTCCGAAGTGCTTTCTGCTGGCCGGTTTCTGGAGTTGACTGCCGCCTGAATTTGACTCTGTGAGGGCGTACGAAATGCACTCTTCAAGGACCGTTTTGCAGCTATTCCGTTGAAAAACTCGGTTTTGGCCGTGATCCAGATACCGCGCTGAACTTG